>NZ_JBVJMQ010000001.1:559160-1734111 GCF_055584105.1 Kribbella sp. NPDC104218 | reverse complement strand
CGTCCCCCCCCCCCCCCCCCCCCCCCCCCCCCCCCCCCCCTTCCCCCCCCCCCCCCCCTCCCCCCCCCCCCCCCCCCCCCCGCGGTTCCTCAAACCAAGGAACTCAACAGAAGTTGGTGGTGGTCGGCGGGGGCGGCCCTCGGTGCGGGACCTGCTTGATGAGGCGTTAGCTGGTGTCGCGGCGAGACCTACTCGGTTGATTCTGACGACGCTGGGGACCGTGCTGGGTGTTGCCGCGTTGGTGGGGACGGTAGGGCTGGGGCAGACGGCCGCGGGGCAGATCAGCCAGAAGTTCGATCTGGCGCAGGCGACCCGGGTGGTGGTCGAGCCGGGTGACAAGAACGGCCAGGAGGGTGAGGCGGCGACCGAGCTGCCGTGGGACGCGCCGCTGCGGTTGGGGCGGTTGAACGGCGTCGAAGCGGTCGGCACGGTGAGCGCCGTCAACATCGGCGACGACCTGGTGCGCAGCGTCGGGCTGAACGGCAGTGAAGGTAAGGCGCTGAACGTGATGGCCGGCTCGGCCGGGTTGTTCGACGCCGTCCGCGCGGCGCTCAAGACCGGCCGGTTCTTCGATGCCGGTCACGACGAGCGCGCCGACAAGGTCGTTGTGCTCGGCAAGCATGCCGCCGAGCGCCTGGGCATCAACCGGGTCGACGGCCAGCCGGCCGTCTTCATCGGCGACGAGCCCTACACCGTGATCGGCATCCTCGACTCGGTCTCCGGCCGCGCCGAGCTGAACGACGCGCTGATCATCCCGAACGGGACGGCAAAAGCGGCGTACGACCTGAAGGCGCCGGACGCGATCGAGATCCGCACCGCCGTCGGCGCCGCCCAGCTGATCGCCGGTCAGGCGCCGAAGGCGATCGAGCCGAACAACCCGAGCAACCTCAGCGTCGACGCCCCGCCGAAACAGGGCGCCGTCCGCAAGGGCGTCGAGTCCGACCTGAACGCTCTGTTCCTGCTGCTCGGCGCCGTCGCGCTGCTCGTCGGCGGCCTCGGCATCGCCAACGTCACGCTGCTCTCGGTGCTGGAACGGATCGGCGAGATCGGCCTCCGCCGAGCCCTCGGCGCGGCCCGAAGACATATCGCGGCGCAGTTCCTGGTCGAGAGCGTGATCGTCGGCCTGCTCGGCGGGCTGCTCGGGACGGCGGTCGGCGTCCTGCTCACCGTCGGCGTGTCCTGGAGCAAGGACTGGACGCCGATCCTGGACAACACGCTCGCGTTCGGATCACCCTTGCTGGGCGCGGTCATCGGCCTGATCGCCGGGACGTACCCCGCCTGGAAGGCCTCCGCCATCCAGCCGATCACCGCGCTGCGCGGCGCGTGAGTAGCACAGCGCGGTCAGCGCGAACCCGACCGCGATGAACGCCAGCACCGGATAGGACTTCCCGTTGTCGGGCAGGATCAGCGCGCCGAGCGCGGCCGCGGAAACCTGCCCGACATTGAAGATCATGTCGTACAACGAGAAGACCCGGCCGCGATAGACATCGTCGACACCCGTCTGCACGAGGGTGTCGACGCTGATCTTCACGCCCTGCGCGCAGAACCCGGTCAGGAACCCGCCGACGATCATCGCCGGCTGCGTGAACAACCCGAGCGGGACGACGGTCACCACCGCGGCCGCCGCGAACAACAGCGTGATCCACTGCCGCAGCGCCAGCACGCGCGTCGCCCACGGCGTGACGAGCGCGGCGACGAAGATCCCCGCGCCGACCATGCCGGTCGCGATCGCCAGCGCGCCGAACGCCTTGTCCAGCTGACCCGGCCCGTAGAAGTAGTTGCGGTACAGCAGGATCATCTGCACGGTGATCAGCCCGAAGAAGAACCGCAGCGAGCCGATCGCGGCCAGCCCGAGCCCAGCCTGCCGACGCTCCCTGAGATGCCGGCCGCCGTCGACCAACCCGATCGCGATGCTCCGGATCGCCTCGACGACCCCAGGCTCGTCGCCACTCAGCTCCGGGCCCAGCTGGTCGCGCCGCAACCGCAAGGCGAGCAGCGCGGCGGCGACGTACACGATCACAGTCAGCCCGAGCACAGCCAGATCGGAGTCGACGAGCAACTTCACCCCGGCCCCGACCCCACCGCCAACGAGGAAGGACGCCGTCCCGGACGTCGGCGTAACCGCGTTCGCCATCACCAGCTCATCGCGGTCAACCACATGCGGCAGCCCCGCCGACAACCCGGACAACAGGAACCGGTTGACCCCCAGCGTGAGCAGCACCGCCAAATAGAACGGCACACCCGCGTTGCCGCTCGCAACCACCGCGCCAACCACGCAAACCAACCCAGCCCGAGTCAGATTCGCCCCGAACAAGATCTGCCGCCGCGACCACCGATCCAGCAACACACCGGTAAACGGCCCAAGCACCGAGTACGGCAACAACGCCACCGCGAACAACCCAGCAATCGCCGCCGCATCCGGCGCCCGCTCCGGCGAGAACAACACATAAGACGCCAGCGCGACCTGAAAAACCCCATCACCGAACTGCGACGTCAGCCGAACCGCAAACAGCCGCCGAAAGCCCACCCGCCGCACCAACGCCCCAAGGTCCCGCATGAACCGCACGCCAGCACCCTAACCCCGGTCAGCGCGGGGCGTACCGGGCCAGCATGGTCGTGACCGCCTCATCCAGCAGCTCGGCGATCGCCTGCTCGCTCGGATCCCAGTCGACGAGCAGCATCCGTGGCCAGAAAACGTAGTCCGCGATCATGCCGAGGAACTGGCTGGCCGCGATGGTCGGATCGGTCAGGTCGGCTCCACCGGCTGCCTGTTCGGCGTCGAGGTACCGCCGGACCGAGTCGAAGAACGGCGCCTTCCCGAGCCGGAACTGGGTCTGGCCGAGCTCGGGGAACCGGGGAGCCTCCGCGATCACGATCCGGAACAGCGCGGCCATCCGCGGGTCGACGAGCAGGTCGACGTACCGCCGGCCGAGCACGGTCAGCCCGGTCCGCAGGTCGCCGCGGGGCGGCATCTCCTTGGCGGGCTCGTCGAGCTGCCAGAAGTCGGTCACCATCGCTTCGAACAGTGCCGCTTTGGTCGGGAACTGCTTGAAGAGCGTCGCCTTCGACACGCCCGCCGCGTCGGCGATCGCCGCCAGCGACGTCTTGTCGTACCCCGAACGCAGGAACAGCTCCGTGGCCGCCTCGACCAGGGCCCGCCGCTTCGCCGCGGCCAGCTGCTGGTGATAGGCGGACGGCGTCATGGCGCGAGTCTGGCACACCCCGAGCTGAGTCGCTTGACTCACCTTCTATCCTTATGGTGAGGTGAGTCGCTCAGCTCACCATTGACGGAAGGTACTCCGATGCGTTTTCAGGATCAGACAGTGTTCATCACCGGGGCGACGAGCGGTCTCGGCGCCGGCCACGCCCGGGCGTACGTCGCGGAGGGCGCGCGAGTGGTGTTGACCGGGCGGCGCCGCGCGGCGGGAGAAGTGCTGGCTGCCGAGCTCGGCGACCAGGCCCGGTTCATCGCGCTCGACGTCCGCGAGCCGAAGGAGTGGGCCAAGGCGGTCGCAGCTGCTGAGGCCGCGTTCGGGCCGGTGTCGATTCTGGTCAACAACGCCGGCGTCCAGCATGCGCCGGCGACCATCGAGGAGACCGAGCCGGTGACCTGGGAGCGGACGTTCGCGATCAATGTCACCGGCCAGTTCCTCGGCATCCGGGCGGTGGCGCCGTCGATCCGGCGCGCGGGCGGCGGCTCGATCGTCAACGTCGCCTCGACGATGGCCAACGTCGGTTCCAGCTACTACGCGCCGTACGCCGCCAGCAAGTGGGCTGTCCGCGGTCTGACCCGGTCCGCCGCGTTGGAGCTGGGCCGCGACCAGATCAGAGTCAACTCGTTGCATCCCGGCGTCGCTTCCACGCCGTTCATCCATGAGCCGGCCGCTCCCGGCGTCCAGCCGATCAGTGCGCTGTATTCGGCCGAGCCCTACGCGATCCCGCGGCTCGCCCAGCCGGACGAGATCTCGCGGGCACTGCTGTTCCTCACCTCGGCCGAGGCCGGCTTCGTCACCGGTACCGAGTTCGTGGTCGACGGCGGCTTGCTGCTCGGCCCGGCGCTCAAGTACTGAACGGCCTTATCGTGACGGTATGGACCGGTCCGGGTTTGCGCACTTCCTGCCGATCACGTTGCGGTGGAAGGACAACGACGTGTACGGGCATGTGAACAACGTCGAGTACTACAGCTTCTTCGACACGGTGATCAACGACTTCCTGATTCGGGTCGGTGGGTTGGATATTCACGGTGGTGGGGTGATCGGGTTGTGCGTGGAGTCGCAGTGCACGTTCAAGGCGCCGCTGGAGTTTCCGGGGGTGGTGGACGCCGGGCTGCGCGTGGGGCGGGTCGGGAACTCGAGTGTTCGGTATGAAATCGGGCTGTTTGGTGAGGCGGATGACGAGCCGGCCGCGACCGGGCGGTTCGTGCATGTGTTCGTGGACCGCGCGGATCGGCGTCCGGTACCGATCCCGGCGGGTATCCGGCAGGCACTGGAGGGGATCGCGGAATGATCGTGCGCGGCGCCGTACTGCGGGAGATGGGTCTGCCGAAGCCGTACGCCGAGTCCCGGCCGTTGCAGGTCGAGGAGGTTGAGCTGGCGCCGCCTGGCCCGGGCGAGCTGTTGGTGCGGATCCGGGCTGCTGGGCTGTGCCACTCGGACCTGTCGGTCATCGACGGCTCCCGGCCGCGGGTGATGCCGATGCTGCTCGGCCATGAGGCGACGGGGGAGGTGGTCTCGTCGTCGGCGGCTGGCTTCAGCGCTGGAGATGTGGTGGCTTTCGCGTTCGTACCGGCGTGTGGTGAGTGCGGTCCGTGTGCCGAGGGGCGTGCTGCACTCTGTGAGCCGGGTGCGGCTGCGAACACGGCTGGCACGCTGCTGTCCGGCGTACGGCGTCTGGACGGGATGCATCACCACCTGGGTGTTTCCGGCTTCGCCGACCACGCTGTGGTTTCGGCGCGATCGGCAGTCAAGATCGACCCGACGCTGCCACCGGAGATCGCTGCGCTCTTCGGGTGCGCTGTGCTGACTGGTGTCGGTGCGGTGGTGAACACGGCGCAGGTCCGTGCTGGGCGGAGTGCGGTCGTTTTCGGGCTCGGTGGGGTCGGGCTGTCCGCACTGCTCGGCGCAGTGCTGGTTGGTGCGCATCCGATCGTTGCGGTGGACGTCGTACCGGAGAAGCTTGAGCTGGCCCGTTCACTCGGCGCTACGCACACTGTGGCGGCCGGTCCTGATGCGGTCGAGGAGATTCGGACGGCGACCGCGGGTGGGGCCGACTACGCCCTCGAGACTGTCGGCAGTGCGAAGGTGCTGGAGCAGGCGTACGCCGCGACGTGTCGCGGCGGGACCACAGTCACGGTTGGGCTGCCGCATCCGTCGCAGTCGTTCAGCGTGCCCGCAGTGAGCCTGGTAGCGGAGGAGCGCACGGTGAAGGGCTCCTACCTGGGCTCCGCCGTACCGAGCCGAGACATCCCGCGCTACATCGCGCTCTACCAGGCCGGCCGCCTGCCGGTGGATCGCTTGCTGACCGCAACGGTCGGCCTCACTGAGCTGAACGACGCCTTCGACACCCTGGCGGCCGGGACGTCGATCCGCCAGGTGCTCGTGCTCTGACCTACTCGCCGCGCCGCCGGTCCTCCAGCACCGCCCAGGTCGCTTCCTCACGCTGACGCGCCTCGGGAGTGAAGTTGTCGCCGAAGTCGTCCGCGGTCGCGACCTGCCGGATCTCCAGCCCGTCGCAGTTCCCATGGTCGGCCGCCAGGCAGCGCTGCGCCCACTCCAGCGCCTCCTCGCGGGAGCCGACCTCGATCAGGCAGAAGCCGGCAATGAGCTCCTTGGTCTCCGCGAACGGCCCATCGATCACCCGTGGTTTGCCCTCGGTCGCCTCGAGCCGGAAGCCGCGATCACTCGGCAACAGACCCTCACCGGCGATCAGGACGCCCTGTTCGGCCATCTCAGCCATCACCAGACCCATTTCGGTCAGGCTCTGCTCACTCGGCTCCGCCCAGGCCTCTGATTTCGCGCTGGATCGGAACATCATCACGTACCGCATCGACCCTCCACTGAACGTTAAATCCGGCGAAAAATGTATACAGCGGGGCAACCCATCGGGCAGGCTACGCACAGTGTGATCTCGCATACCGCTCGTGAGGCAAGTCAAGTGAGACACGCGGAGTCCCTGAGGAGGACCCCTTATGCACACCCGCCCCCATCGCTTCGCTGCGCTCGTCGGCGCCGGAGCAGTAGCCTTCGGCGCCCTGGCCGTTGTCGCCGGCAACTCTGCCGGCGCCCAGCAGACCGCGCCCGTCCCTACCCCGATCGACCAGCTGCTCGGCCAGGAGCTTCAAGGTAAGGCCGCGCTCGGCCGAGTCCAGTCCCGACTCACCGAGCTCGCTGCGACCAACGGCATCCCCGCCGACCAGCTGCAGCGCATCCTGGCCACCGACAAGACCAGCTGGCTCGACCGCACCGGCAAGCTGTTCTACCGCGAGCCGGTCGCCACCGGCGCTGAGCGTGCGGCCAGTACGGCGTCCCCGCGCTGGGCGACCAAGGCGGTTGCCGCGGCCACCGGTCCGGCGTTCGAGCTGCACAGCAAGCCCGGCGCGAGCAAGGTCATCTACCTGGACTTCGATGGCCACACCATCACCGGCACCGCCTGGAACACCGGCGGCAAGCCGGCCACGGTGAACGTCACGGCGTACGACACCGACGGCAACACGAACAACTGGAGCACCGCGGAGCAGGACGTCGTCCGCGATGTCTGGGCCCGTATCGCCGAGGACTACGCGCCGTTCGACGTGGACGTCACCACGCAGGCGCCGTCCGCGGCGGCGATCACCCGCTCCGGCTCGTCCGACCAGCAGTACGGCACGCGCGTGCTGATCGACCCGACGACCTGGTACCAGTCCGGGTGTGGATGCGGCGGCGTGGCCTACGTCGGCGTCTACGACAACACCAGCCAGCACGCGTACTACCAGCCAGCTCTGGTCTTCACTCGCGGTGTCGGTACGGGTGCGAAGAACATCGCCGAGGCCGCCTCCCACGAGGCCGGTCACAACCTCGGCCTCGGCCACGACGGTACGTCGTCCGTCGGGTACTACCAGGGCCACGGCGCCTGGGCGCCGATCATGGGCGTCGGCTACTCCAAGGCGATCAGCCAGTGGAGCAAGGGCGAGTACTCGAACGCGAACAACAAGGAAGACGACTTCGCCGTCATCGGCCAGAACGGCCTCGCCCTGCGCGCCGACGACCACGGCAACACCACGGCCGCCGCTACCGCGATCACGCGCGGCAGCACGGTCAGCGGTGTCTACGCGAGTGATTCGGACGTCGACGTGTTCGCGATCGACCTGCCGGCCGGGACCTTCACCTTCGCGGCCAACGCGGCCGCGTCCGGTGCGGACCTCGACATCAAGCTCGACCTGCTGAACAGCAGCGGCGCGGTCGTCGCCACCGCCGACCCGGCCGCCGGCCAGAGCAACTCGGCCACGCCGACCGGTCTGAGCGCCAGCATCAGCCGCCAGGTCACCGCCGGTCGCTACTACCTGCGCGTCGACAACGTCGGGTACGCCAGCCCGCTCAACACGGGCTACTCGACGTACGGCAGCCGCGGCGCCTACACGGTCCGCGTCAGCTGACACATCTGAGCAACCCGGGGCCGCCGTTCCCACCGAGATCGACGGCCCCGGGTCCATCCCTTTCCCGCGCCGAAGGCGCTGCTTTTCTTCTTTTGTTTTGGGGGATTTTCGTCCTGGGGGGACTGACCGCCCAAACCCCTGGAAGGAATCGGATGCGTACATCTATCCGTCGTACTGGTGCGCTCGTTTGCACCGGTGCAGTTGTGTTCGGTGGACTGGCCATCACGGCCGGAGCCCGCGCCGACGCACAGCAAAGCCCGCTCGACCAGCTGCTCGGTCAGCCGACCCCCGGCGTCGCCGCACTCGGCAAAGTGCAGAGCCGCCTCGCTGAGGTCGCTCAGCGCAACGGAATGCCCGCGGACCAGTTGCAACGCGTACTTGCCACCGACAAGACCGCCTGGCTCGACGCCGGCAGCCGCCTCTTCTTCCGCGAGCCGCAGCTGACCAAGGCGCAGCAGGCCGAAGAGCCCTCACCGCGCTGGGCGACCGAGGCGGTCGCCGGTGCGACCGGTCCGGCGTTCGAGCTGCACAGCAAGCCCGGCTCGAACAAGGTGATCTACCTGGACTTCGACGGGCACACCATCACCGGAACGGCCTGGAACTCGGCCAAGAGCATCGACCCGGTGAACGTCTCGCCGTACGACACCGACGGCGACCCCGCGAACTACAGCACTGCCGAGCAGGACGTCGTACGCGATGTGTGGGCGCGGGTTGCGGAGGACTACGCCGCCTTCGATGTCGACGTGACCACGCAGGCGCCCCCGCAGTCCGCGATCGACCGGTCGGGCTCGGCGGACCAGCAGTACGGCACGCGCGTGCTGATCGACCCGGACACCTGGTACCAGTCCGGCTGTGGATGCGGCGGTGTCGCGTACATCGGCGTCTACGACAACACCAACCAGCACGCCTACTACCAGCCCGCTCTGGTCTTCACCCGCGGTGTCGGCACCGGCGCGAAGAACCTGGCCGAGGCCGCCTCGCACGAGGCCGGTCACAACGTCGGCCTCAACCACGACGGGACGCCGTCCGTCGGCTACTACCAGGGCCACAACGCCTGGGCGCCGATCATGGGCGTGGGCTACTACCGCGGGATCAGCCAGTGGAGCAAGGGCGAGTACGCCGAGGCCAACAACACCGAGGACGACTACGCGGTGATCAGCAGCCACGGCCTCGGCCTGCGCACCGACGAAGCCGGTGACACGACCGCTGCCGCCGCCGCGCTGACCGTCGGCACGCCGGTGACCGGCTACATCGCGACCGAGACCGACACCGACGTCTACAAGGTCACAGTCGGTGCCGCAGGCAACTACACGGCGACCGCGAACGGCAGCGCCTCGGGCGGAAACCTCGACATCAAACTCGATCTGCTGAACAGCGCCGGTACCGTCGTCGCGTCCAACGACCCGGCCGCCGGCCAGACCGATGCCGGTACCCCGACCGGCCTGAACGCCGCCGTCACCGCCAACCTCACCGCGGGCACCTACTACCTGCGCGTAGACAACGTCGGCTACGGCAGCCCGCTCAACACCGGCTACTCCACCTACGGCAGCCGCGGCATCTACACGCTCAACCTCGCCACCTCCTGAGGACTCCTGCGGCCGGCCGACATCTGGCGTCGGCCGGCCGCAGGCCGTCCTCCTACAAGTGACTCATCGCCAGGTGTGCCAGCGCGGCCGCCTGCAACGGCAGCACGTCGTCGTCGAACCGGACCACGCTCGAATGGTTGGACGGCGCATCGGCCGCCGGTACGTCGTCCGGACGCGCGCCCAGCATCACGAACGAACCCGGCACCTCCTGCAACACCATCGAGAAGTCCTCGGCGCCCATCAGCGGGTTCGCCAATACCTCGACCTGCTCGGGGCCGAACAGCTCAGTGAGCTTCGCGAGCGTCTCCGGCGTCCGCTCGCGGTCGTTGATCGTGACCGGATACTGCAGGTCCAGGCGGGCGTCGACCGTACAGCCGTGCGCCGCGGCGATCGACGCGGCCAACGCCGGCAGCTCCCGGGACAACTGCTCGAACGTCTCGTTCGACAGCGTCCGCACGGTCGCGCCCAGCGTGGCCTCGTTCGGGATGACGTTGATCGCGATCCCGGCCTTGAGCTGCGTCACGGTGATCACGACCGGGTCGAACACATCCACCCGCCGCGTCACGTACGTCTGCAACGCACCCACCAACTCAGCCACCACCGGCACCGGATCCGCCGTCGTATGCGGCGTCGACCCGTGCCCACCGCGCCCGTGCACGGTCACATGCAACTGATTCGAGCCGGCCATCATCGTCCCCGGCCGAGTCTGGAACAGCCCCTTCGGTGCCAAACCCCACACATGGACGGCGTACGCCGCGATCGGCGTCTCACCACTCGCCTGCAGCAACCCCTCCCGCAACATGTACCCCGCGCCGCCCAGCCCCTCCTCACCCGGCTGGAACATGAACACCACATTCCCGGCGAGCTCCTCCCGATGCGCACTCAACAACTGCGCAGCCCCCACCAGCCCCGCCGTATGCAGATCATGCCCACACGCATGCATGTTCCCGTTCTCCGACGCATACTCCAGCCCGGTCTCCTCCACCACCGGCAACGCGTCCATATCCCCCCGCAACAACACCGTCGGCCCCGGCCGACCACCCCGCAACACCCCCACCACCGACGAAACCTCCCGCCCCCGCGTCACCTCCAACGGCAACGCCGCAATCGCCTCCAACACCCGCCCCTGAGTCCGCGGCAACACCAACCCCACCTCAGGATCCCGATGCAACTCCCGCCGCAACCCCACCAACCCCGCCGCCAACCCCAAACTCTCCCGCACCAACTCCACAACACCCTCCACTCTCGCGTCCCCCCAACCTCTCACGCCCCCAGCCCACCCACCCCCCGCCCGCCCACAAACCAAGCCCAGCCCCACGAACCCACGGCCGTCGACAACCCCGCCCAGACCTGCCCCTCACCCGCAGCCCCCAACAGACCCGCCACACACCCACCCACGGCGCGAACGGTGCGGCCCCCTCGTGAGACGGAAACAAAGAGCCGCCAAGCGACACAAACGTTCCACACAACACGCGCCCCGAGCACTGCCCTCGAGGACGACGGCGACACGCGCGCGGCCGAGTCCGACAGTCCGCGCGCGACGCGCTCACGAAACGGTTCCGACCTGCAAAGCAGCTAACCACGTGCAGGTGCGAGGTCCGACGGCCTGAACCGAGTGACGGTCGTGAGGACGGCGTCCGTTGGCGGACTCGTCCGCGGGTGACCCCCGCCAGAGCCAGTGCGGCCGCGATGCTAGCGGAACGGCCCTCCGCTAGGCGGAAACAAAGTGCCGCTATGCGACGCAAATGTTCCGCGCAACGCACGTGGCCGGGCGATAGCCGTCAGGCAGCTGGCCGAGGGTCACAAGCACGGCGGGCTGATGTACGAGGCCCGAGCCAGACCGCCGGTGCGCGAAGCCAGCTCACGAAGTGGTTCCGACCTGCAAAGCAGCCAACCACGCGCAGGTGCGAGGTCCGGCGGACTGAGCCGAGTACCTGTCCGACGTCCGGGCGATGAGTGACTGGGACCGGGGTTACCGGCGGCGGCGGTGACGGTCGTGAGGACGGCGTCCGTTGGTGGGCTCGTCCGTGGGTGAACCCCGCCAGAGCCAGTGCGGCCGCGATGCGAGCAGGGCGTCGCTTCGTTAGGCGGAAACAAAGTGCCTCTAGGTGACGCGAATGTTCCGCACAGCGCAGGTGGCCGGGCACAGACGTCAAGCAGCGCGCTGGTGAGCCGAGCGCGTCGCACGTTCGTTTTGCTGATGTATGCGGGCAACGTTCGACGGCCGGCGCGCCAGCTCACGAAGTGGCTCCGGTCCTGCAAAGGAGCAGCTAACCGTGCGCAGGTGCGAGGCCCGACGGTCTGAGCCGGGTGACGGCCGTGAGGACGGCGTCCGTTGGTGGACTCGTCCGTGGATGAACCCCACCAGAGCCAGGGCGGCCGCGATGCGAGCGGGACGTCGCGTCGTTAGGCGGAAACAAAGTGCCTCTAGGCGACGTAAATGTTCCGTCCAACGCACGTGGCCAGGCAACTGACGGCAGGCAGCGCGCAGGCTGGCCGAGGCCGCACGCACCGCCCGGTCAGCCAGGACGGCTGGGCCGCAAGCTCGGCCGGCTGATGTACGAGGTCCGAGCTCGGACGGTCGGCGTGCGACGGACCACTCACGAAGCGGTTCCGGTCCCGCACAGGCGCTAACCGCGCGCAGGTGCGCAGGTGCGCAGGTGCGCAGGTGCGCGGGTCGCCGGGGTGGTCGAGTGTGCTGGGCGTGGGGACGGCGTCCGTCGTGGGTGGGCTCGTCTGTGGCTGGCCTTCCTCGGGTAGAGCCGGGGTCAGGCGGCCGCGATGTGAGTGGGGCCGGCGCTTCGTTGGGCGGAAGCAAAGCGCCGCTATGCGACGCAAATGTTCCGCGCAGCGCACTTGGCCGGGCGATGGACGTAGAACAGCGCGCCGGCGGGCCGAGGGCCGCAAGTTCGGCAGGCTGATGTGTGAGGGCTGAGCTCGACGGTCGGCGTGTGGAGTCAGCTTGCGTAGCGGTCCTGTTCTGCAAAGGAACAGCTGACCGCGCAGGCGCGCGGGGTGCAGGGTGGGGCGAGTGTGATGGGCGTGAGGGCGGCGTCTGTCGTGGGTGGGCTTGTCTGTGGCTGGCCTTTCTCGGGTAGAGCCGGGGCCAGGTGGCCGCTATGTGGGCGGGGTGGTCGCTTGTTCGGTGGGGATTGAGCGTCGCTGGGGGAACCAACTGGTTCTCGCAACGCGTGGGGCCGGGGGCTGCTGTCGAGGGGGACATCGATGGGCGGGTGGCCGGGGCTGACGGTCTGCGGGCGAGGGGTGTTCGGCGCGTGAAGGCCGCTCACGGATCGGTTGGCGGGGGTGCGGTGAGCGGGGTCGGGTGGGGATTCGGCTTATGTGCTTCGTTGGAGTTGTGGTGTTGGTGGAGTGAGGGTGCGGGCTTGGGTGGTTGCGTTGGTTGGTTTGGGGGTGTGGGTGGGGGTGGGGAGGCCGGCGAAGGCTTTTTGGAAGGTGGTGGCTCGGGTTAGGTCGGATTGGAGGCGGGTTAGGAGGGTTTGGGTGGTTTGGCGGGCTTGGGCGGTGGCTTGGGGGTGGGGGAGGAGGGTTTGGGCGTCGAGGGTGGGGAGGGTGGTGCGGAGGAGGGATTCGAGGTGGTCGCGGGTGGGGGCGCCGGTGGGTTCGAGGGTGGGGAGAGGGGTGGAGAGGTAGTAGAGGGTGGCGAGGGTGTGGAGTTGGTGTTCGGCGGTTTGGTTGTTGAGGGTGCGGAGGGTGGTGCCGGGGGTGAGGTTGTTGCGGGTGTCGAGGTCGGTGGTGAGGAGGCGGGCAGCGGCTACGTAGGCGGGGTAGTAGCCCTGGGTGCGGAGGTTTTCGATGCCGGGGGCAACTTTGTGGATACCGAGGGCGGTCAGGTAGGGGGTCAGGTGGTCCTGGGACCAGGCTTCGGCGATGCCTTCTTCGAGCTGGCGGCTGCCGGGGCGGGTGAAGCCGGCGCGGGCGCCCTCCTGGGTGGCGCCGGACGGGCCGAGGAAATGCGAGTGTTCGTGGAGGATGGTGGCGAGCGCCTCGCGGTAGTGGGCCAGGACGACGGGTGGGTGGTGTTTGCCGGCCAGCGCGTACATCTCCTGGAGCGGGTCGAGGATGTACTCGCGGTCGAGATGGAGCGTGCCGTCCCAATGGGCGAGGCCGAGGACGCCGTCCGTGGCGTCGACGACCTGACCGTTCCAGGCGGATTGGCCGGCGCCGGAGAGCTCCAGCGCGGCCGCGCCGCTGCAGAGCAACAGCTCCTCCAGCGATCGAGGGCTCATCGGCGGTAGGCCGTCATCAGGCGGATCAGGGAGTCTGCCGAGCGGTGCAGGTTGGTCTGTTGGGTGGGGTCGTCGGCGGCGGTCGCGAGCCGGCGCAGCTCGGTGAGAAGCCATTCGGTGCGAGCCTTGCGCTCTTCCAGGGATTCCATGCCAGGGAACATATGGAGATTCACCCCATCCCCGACCACCGATTTCGAACCTGTGGATAACCCACTCAGAACAGCGTCGGAGGCTCCACCGGGACCGGCTCGGGGAGCGCGCCCAGACCCGGAACGAGCTCCCCAACGGTCGCGTGGAAGCGCCGGGCCAGGTTGAGCGCCTCGACGTTGTCCGGCGTGTGCAGGAAGATCGTCGGCGAGCGCCCCTCGCCAAGCCAGCCGACGACGAGCTCGACCAGATACGCCCACCCGTCGACGGTCTCGGGTACCGAGTCGCGCCCGATGTACCGGACGATCGGCGAGCCGGTCAGCGCGACCGTCCGCCGGGAGACGCGCGGCTTCTTCATCCAGGCGTCGCGCTCGGCCAGGCTGCTCGCGGGTTGCCCGAAGAGCGTGACGGTGTCGAACGGAACCCATTCGGCGCCGGCGCGCACCAGGATCTGCTCCAGCGCGGCCGCGGCGCGCGGGTCGTCGAAGAAGGCCCGGTGCCGGACTTCGACGGCGTACCGATGCTCGCGCGGCGCCCCACGCAGAAACGCGTCGAGAATGCCCAGGTCACCAGGCGCGAACGACGCGGGCAGCTGGACCCACATCGCGTGGTTGCGCAGCCCGAGCGGCTCGACCGCCGCCGCGAACGCGTGGAACGGGACGGCGATGTCGTTCAGCCGCCGTTCGTGCGTGATGATCTGCGGCAGTTTCACCACGAAGCGGAAATCCGGCGGGGTCTGCGCGGCCCAGCTCTCCACCGAGGAGCGGGCCGGAATCCCGTAGAAGGTCGTGTTGCTCTCCACCGCGTTCACCCACGACGCGTACGACGCGAGTTTCGCGCGCGGCGGTTGCGGCCACGCGGGATGTGTCCACTGAGCACATCCCACGTGGAGCCGCATACCCCAGAACTTAGCGCTCGACCTCGCCGCGGATGAACTTCTCCACCAGCTCACGGCAGACGTCGTCCGCGTACTGCTCCGGCGGCGACTTCATGAAGTACGACGACGCGGACAGGATCGGGCCGCCGACGCCGCGGTCCTTGGCGATCTTCACCGCGCGGATCGCGTCGATGATGATGCCGGCCGAGTTCGGCGAGTCCCAGACCTCGAGCTTGTACTCCAGCGACAGCGGGACGTCGCCGAAGTTGCGGCCCTCGAGCCGGATGAACGCCCACTTGCGGTCGTCCAGCCAGGCCACGTAGTCGGACGGGCCGATGTGCACGTTGCGCGGCTCGATGTCGTCGACCAGCTGCGACGTGACGGACTGGGTCTTGCTGATCTTCTTGGACTCCAGGCGGTCCCGCTCGAGCATGTTCTTGAAGTCCATGTTGCCGCCGACGTTCAGCTGGTACGTGCGGTCCACGGTGACGCCGCGGTCCTCGAACAGCTTGGCCAGCACGCGGTGCGTGATGGTGGCGCCGATCTGCGACTTGATGTCGTCGCCGACGATCGGGACGCCCGCGGCGGTGAACTTGTCCGCCCACTCCTTGGTGCCCGCGATGAAGACCGGGAGCGCGTTGACGAACGCGACCTTGGCGTCGATCGCGGCCTGCGCGTAGAACTTCGCCGCCTGCTCGGAGCCGACCGGGAGGTAGCAGACCAGGACGTCGACCTGCGCCTCGCGCAGCGCCGCCACGATGTCGACCGGGGCCGCGTCGGACTCGGTGATGGTCTCGCGGTAGTACTTGCCGAGGCCGTCCAGGGTGTGCCCGCGCTGAACCGTGACGCCGGTCGGCGGCACGTCGCAGATCTTGATCGTGTTGTTCTCGCTGGCGCCGATGGCGTCCGCCAGGTCCAGGCCGACCTTCTTGCCGTCGACGTCGAACGCGGCCACGAACTCCACGTCGCGGACGTGGTAGTCACCGAACTGGACGTGCATCAGACCGGGGACGCGCTCCTCGGGCTTCGCGTCACGGTAGTAGTGCACGCCCTGGACGAGCGAGCTGGCGCAGTTGCCGACGCCGACGATCGCTACCCGGATCGAGCTCATCTGGTATCTCCTTGGTCAGGCGGTGGGGGTTGGGGGGAGGCGTGCCGGCTGCGCTCGCCGTCGATCAGCTCGTTCAGCCAGCGGACCTCGCGCTCGGCCGACTCCAGGCCGTGCCGTTGCAGCTCGAGGGTGTAGGCGTCCATCCGCTCCGCGGTCCGGCTCATCGCCGACCGGAAGCCGGCCAGCCGCTCCTCCATCCGGGCGCGCCGGCCCTCGAGGATGCGCAGCCGGGTGGCCGGATCGGTCCGGCCGAAGAACGAGAATCGGACGCCGAACGTGTCGTCCTCCCAGGCCGACGGACCCGCGTCGTGCATCGCCTGCGCGAAGTGGTCCTTGCCGTCGGCCGTGATCGTGTAGACGATCTTCGGCCTGCGCCCGGACTCCGGCGTACCGGAGTCGGCCGTGATCAGGCCGTTGCGGAGCATCGCCTTCAGACACGGGTAGAGCGACCCGAACGACAGCACGCGACCCCACCCGAACTGGGCGTTGACGCGCTTGCGGAGCTCGTAGCCGTGCATCGGCGCTTCGTGCAGCAGACCGAGTACGGCGAGCTCCAGGACGCCACTGCGATTTCCCATCACCCACCACCTCCTCGGTCCAGTTTGTCAGAACCTGATGTATCGGTTCGATACATCGCTTCGCCACTGTAAGCAGAGCTCCGAGCTGTGGACAACTCATGACAAAGTCGGCCTTTGTCACCCCGAATCAATGACGCGCCGGGAGAAGCTGTTACGTCAGCCGCCCAGATGCGTTAATCGGGTGACGCACTGCGTCGGTCCCGGAGCGGAGGGTCATGACCGACCACGGCAAACACGCGAGACACGAGGTCGAGGGTGAGGGGCCGCTGGCTCGCGTCGCCCTGCGATTCACGGCATTCACCGAGAAATGGCTGCCGGACGCGTTCGGCTTCGTCCTGGTCGGCACCTTCGTGGTGCTGCTGTTCGGGCTGTTCACGGGCGAGCCGCTGCTGAAACGCCCCGACGACCCGGCCGCGACCAAGGGCTTCGGCCTGGTGGACGCCTGGGGGATCGGCTTCTGGAGCCTGATCACGTTCACCCTGCAGATGGCGATGATCATCATCGGCGGGTACGCCGTGGCCACCAGCGGCCCGGTCGCGCGGCTGATCGCCCGGCTGGCGCGGATCCCGAAGAACCCCCGCTCCGCGGTCGCGTTCGTGGCCGCGGTCGCGATGTTCGCCTCGTACCTGAACTGGGCCTTCAGCCTGATCTTCGCCGCGATCCTCGCCCGCGAGGTGGCTCGCAACGTGCCCAAGGCGGACTACCGCGCGCTCGGCGCGATGGCGTTCCTCGGCCTCGGCACGGTCTGGGCCCAGGGCTTGTCCGGCTCGGCGGCGCTCCAGGTCGCCAGCGCGAGCAGCAGCCCGGCCCCGGTGCAGGAGGTGATCAAGGCCGGCGGCCGCGCCACCGGCCTGATCCCGCTCAGCGACACGATCTTCACCTGGCAGGCGCTCGTCGCGACGCTCCTGGTGTACGTCGTCGGCGTCGCGATGGCCTGGTTCATCGCGCCGGGCGCGGCCAGCTCGCGGACGGCGGACGACCTCGGGATCGAGCTGAAACCGCTGATCGGGCGCGGTTCGGCGTACAACGGGCAGCGCGAGGAGAACGAGCAGCGGCGGCCGGGCGACTGGCTGGAGCACTCACCGCTGTTCACGCTGCTGATCGTGGCGCTCGGCGTCGTCTATCTGGTCCGCTACTTCGACGGCAAGAGCTTCTTCAGCGCGCTCGACCTGAACACGGTCAACCTGATCCTCTTCCTGCTCGCCCTGTTCCTGCACTGGCGGCCGTGGCGGATGGTCCGCGCGGTGCGGGACGGCGTCCCCGCGGCGGCCGGCGTCCTGCTCCAGTTCCCGTTGTACGGCGGCATCTTCGGGATGATCGCCTACACCGGGATCTCGGCCCGGCTGGCCGGTTGGCTGGTGCAGGCGAGCAACCAGTTCCTGTTCCCGCCGCTGATCGCGATCTACTCGTGCGTCCTGGGCATCTTCGTCCCCAGCGGCGGCAGTAAATGGGTGATCGAGGCGCCGTACGTGCTCGAGGCGGCCAACGAGCTGAAGGTGGACGCCGGCTGGATGGTCGTCGTCTACGACCTCGGCGAGGCGAGCGCGAACCTGCTCCAGCCGTTCTGGATGTTGCCGACGCTCGCGATCCTCGGGCTCAAGGCGCGCGACATCATGGGCTACACCTTCACCATGTTCCTCGCCTGTTTCCCGGCGGCGCTGATCGCGGTGACGCTGCTGGCACCGCATGTGACCGGCTGATCACACGAGTTCGCCCGGGAACCGGTGACTTGTTAGCATCCGGAGCGGATTCGGGCCCGTTACCACACCCGCCGTAGTCTGTGGGGCAATGACTTCCGCGAGATCGTCGAGGACCGCACTGTGAGTGAAGCTCGTAGAAAGGCCGCTCCGCCGCGCCGCCACAAGCGGCGCTGGGCGGTCCGCGCGCTCGGCTGGCTGACCGCGCTGGGCTGCCTCGGCATCATCCTCGGCACCGCGGCCTTCTTCATCATCTACCAGAAGACCCGGCTCCCGGACCGGAACACGGCGTTCGAGGCGAACACCTCGACCGTGACCTGGTCCAACGGCCAGACGATGGGCACCTTCTACGAGCAGAACCGGAAGTCGGTGCCGCTGAACAAGATCCCGAAGCGGGTCCAGGACGCCGTCCTCGCCGCCGAGGACCGGACGTTCTGGACCAACCCCGGCATCTCGCCGCAGGGGATGGCCCGGGCCGCGTTCAACATCGCCCGCGGCGAGCAGCTGCAGGGCGGTTCGACGATCACCCAGCAGTACGTGAAGATCATGTACCTGACCCAGGAGCGCACGGCGTCCCGGAAGTTCAAGGAACTGTTCATCGCGACCAAGCTGAGCCGCCAGCAGGACAAGAGCGACACGCTCGAGGGCTACCTGAACACGATCTACTTCGGTGAGGGCGCGTACGGCATCGCTGCCGCCGGTAACGCCTACTTCCGGGTCTCCGACCCGAGCAAGCTGACGGTCCCGCAGGCCGCGTTGCTGGCCACGGTGCTGAACAACCCGACCTTGTTCGACGTGGACGTGAAGGCGAACCATCCGCGGATCCTGCAGCGCTACCGCTACGTCCTCGACGGCATGCGGCTCAGCGGCACGATCACCGAGGCCGAGCAGAAGCAGTACGCGAAGGCGCTGCCCACGATCAACAAGCCGAAGAAGAGCAACAAGTACGCCGGGCCCAAGGGCTTCCTGCTCGACATGGCCAAGAAAGAGCTGATCCGCCGCGGCTACACCGAGGACCAGATCACCGGCGGCGGCTACAAGTTCGTCACCACCTTCGACCAGGATCTGCAGGAGCAGATGGTCACTGCAGCCACCGAGCGGCTGCCGAAGAAGACCGACGGGCTGCACGTCGGGATGGCCGCGGTGAAACCCGGGACCGGCCAGCTGGTCGCGATGTACGGCGGTCCGGACTTCCTCAAGAACCAGCTCAACTGGGCGACGTCGAAGGCCCGGCCGGGGTCGACGTTCAAGCCGTTCGCGGTGGCCGCGGCGATCGACGAGGGCTGGAACCCGTGGGAGCGCAATCTGCAGGGTGACAGTCCGATCGAGGTCCAGGGCCAGGAGTTCAACAACGAGTTCAGCCACGACTACGGCGTCGTCGATCTGGTCGACGCGACCAAGGACTCGGTGAACACCGCGTTCTACGACCTGGTCGACAAGCAGATGGAGGACGGCCCGTCCAAGCTGGTGGACGCCGCCGAGAAGGCCGGTATCCCGAAGACCAAGGTCCTGGAGAAGGGCCGCGAGAACCCGGCGACCGTCCTCGGTCCGGACCCGTACGCCTCGCCGGTCGACATGGCCAACGCCTACGCGACCTTCGCCGCCGAGGGTAAGCAGGTCGAGCTGCACACGATCAAGAGCGTCACCGACCGCACGGGCAAGGTGGTGTGGGAGGACAAGAAGCTCCCGATCAAGCAGGCCTTCGAGGCCCGGACCGCGCAGTGGGTCAACTTCATCTTGTCGAAGGTCGTCCAGGACGGCACCGGTAACGGCGCCAAGAAACTCGACCAGACGTCGGCCGGTAAGACCGGGACCGCCGGTGGCGTCGGCTTCGAGCACCGCAAGGCGGACTCCGCCTGTGGCGGCTGCAAGGCCGGCACCGACACCCTGACCTCTTGGTGGACGGGCTACACCCCGTCGTTGTCGACCGCGGTGATCTACCGAGCCGGCAAGATCGGCGAATCCGACCTCGACCCGTACTCGAGCGACCCGGCGTTCTTCGGCGGCAACTGGCCGCTGAAGACCTGGATGGCCTTCATGCAGCCCGCGCTGGACGGCGTCTCCGACCAGGAGTTCACCGAGCCGCCGGAGGATGAGCTCGAGGACAGCCCGAAGCCGCCGCCGCCGACGAACACGCCGAAGTCGCCGCCGCCGACGACGGTCACGCCGCCGCCGACCAATACGCCGCCGCCGACCACCAACTCGCCGCCGCCGAACACGAACACGCCGAAGCCGCCGGAGACACCGCCGACCAAGACGCCGGGCCGGCCGACGATCACCTTCCCGACCGGCGACCCCGACCCGGAGGACCCGCCGCCGGGTGAGGGTGGCGGCGGTGGTGGTCAGTAGTCCAGCCACGCCGCAGCAGCCCGCTGCCGACGCGCCCAGGGGTGGGCGCGCGCGGCGGGCGCGGGTGGAGGGGGCAGGGCTGCGGCGGTGGTTACCGGCCGCGATGACTCGCGAGGTGCTCGGGTGGTGGTTGCTCACCCGGGTCGCGCTCGTGCTGGTGTCGGTTTCGGCGCCGCTGCTGTTCAACCGCGGCGCCGACTACCCCGACGTCCGCAAAGCCTGGCTGCAGTGGGACGTCTGGCATCTGAACGCGGTCGCCCAGTTCGGGTACAACAACGGCGAGCCGTCCCAGGCGCCGCTGGCGGCGTTCTTCCCCGGCTTCCCGCTGCTCGTCCACGTCGTCAACTGGACCGGAATCGGGTACGTCGGCGCCGGCATCGCCGTCTCCGCGGTCGCCAGCCTGGTCGCCGGTGTCTACCTGGCCCGTCTGGCGCAGTACGAGTTCCCCGAGCTCAAGAACCTCGGGCCGAACGCCGCCCTGGTCTGGTACGCCGCTCCGGTCGGGGTGTTCCTCGCCGCCGGGTACACCGAGGCGCTGTTCTGCGCGTTCGCGTTCCCGGCCTGGCTGGCCGCGCGGCAGGGCCGCTGGGCCCGGGCCGCGATCTTCGTCGCGCTGGCCGCGACGGTCCGGGTCTCCGGGCTCTTCCTGATCTTCGCGCTCCTCGTCGAGTTCGTGACGTCGAAGAAGCGCGACTGGCCGTCGGCGCCCTGGCTGCTGGTCCCGGCCGTCCCGGTGCTCGGGTTCATGGCCTACCTGAAGGAGATCCACGGCTCGTGGTTCGCCTGGCAGGAGGCGCAGGAGAAGGGCTGGGCGCGCGAGTTCACCTGGCCCTGGACGTCGCTCGTGCACACATTCGAGGCGGCGTCGCGGGGCCATTTCGCCGGTGACCGCAGCGACTGGACGTGGATGTTCCGGGCCGAGCTGGTCGCGCTCTTCGTCGGCCTCGCCCTGCTCGTCTGGCTGCTCTGGCGCCGGTCCTGGGGTGAGGCGACCTGGGTCGCCGCCACCATCGGCGCCTTCTGCACCTCGTTCTGGATCTACTCGCTGACCCGGGCCACGCTCCTGTGGTGGCCGCTCTGGATCGGCCTGGCCGTCCTCGTCCACCGCAACCGCTGGGCCGGGCGGTTCTACCTGACCCTCGCGATCCCGTTGGCCGCCCTCTGGGCCGCCGCGTTCCTGACCGGCCGCTGGGCCGGCTGAGCGGTCAATTGTCCGCGATGTGGACTCTTTGACCCGGAAGGCAACCTGGCGCGGAGTTGGTCCGTCGTTAGGGGTGAAGGGGTGGTAGTCCGGGCGGGGACCGCCACCCCTCCTCAAGTTCCGGCGGAACCTCTCAGGGGCAGGCTCCGCCGGTTGGACCAGCGGGCGGCGTCCGGGCGATCCGGACGCCGCCCGATTTTCGTTTGCAACCTCCAGGTGGCCGCACCCAGTAGATGCAGGGTGAGATCACCGACAAGGGAGGGCGGACCGTGAGCGATCGCGAAGCGGAGTTCCTCGAGTACGTGACCGCGCACCGGGGCCGGATGCTGCGGACGGCGCGGCTACTGGCGTCGGGGGACGCGCACTGGGCCGAGGACCTGGTGCAGGTCGCGCTGACCCGGCTCTACGTCCACTGGGCGAAGATCCGCCGGGAGGAGGGTGCGGAGCGGTACGCCGACCGCATCCTGATCAACGCGTTCCTGGACGAGCGGCGGCGGATGTGGCGGCGGCGGGAGTCGTCGACCGAGCGCCTGTACGACGCCGCGCCGCCGACCGGTGGCGATCCGGCCGAGCGGCTCACCGTCCTCGACGCGCTCGGCAAACTGCCCCGGCGGCAGCACGCGGTCGTGGTGCTGCGGTACTTCCGGGACTTCGACGTCCGGACGACTGCCGAGCTGATGGGCTGCACCGAAGGCACGGTCAAGTCCCAGACATCCCGAGCGCTCGCGACGATGCGCGATCTCCTGCACGACTCCCTCGAGACCCTGGAGAGCCTGCGATGACCGACCTCAAGTTTCTCCTCGACGAGGCAGCGGGTGCGGAGCCGGCCGTCACCGACGCCGATCTGACCGCCGACCTCGATCGCGGCCGCCGTGCCGTCCGCCGCCGCCGGTTCGCCGGGATCGGCGCCGGCGCCGTGGCCACCGCCGCCGTGATCGGCATCGCCTGGGCGGTGTTCCCCGGTGGCCCGACCGCGAACACCCTCCCGGAGGTCGTCGGCACGACGAGCCAACCGACGAGCCAACCGACGACCGAACCGACGAACCGGCCGACCGCTGCGAAGTCCTACGTGCCGTTGGCGGCACAGACGACGAACTTCCCGGGCGGGCTCACCTGCAATGTGGTCCCCTTCGGCTGGACCGCCAAGCTGCTTGTCGGCGGCGAGTACGAGCAGGTCCAGCTGTACGATTCCAAGCTGCCCAAGTCGCACCAGCAGTACAACGACGACCACATCACGCTGCGCTGGGCGATGATGCGGGACGAGGGGAACGGCTTGGTGCCGGACAAGTTCGGCGTCCCGTGGACCGAGTTGCCGCACGTCAAGGCCGGCAGTAAGGACGCCGTGATCACCCCCGGCCCGAAGAGCGACGGGCTACGCGAGGTGTTCGTCCGGCAGAGCACAACCGGTGCGCGCGTCATCGTCGTGACCAACAACGCGACCACGCTGGGATGGGACGAGGAGACCCTGCTGAAGTTCGCCGGTTCCTGCCGCCACCGGGGGTAGGGCAGGAACCGGCGAGTTCACTCAGCCGTAGTTGCGGTCGATCGACTGCGACGGGGTCGGGGTCGGCCGGGCAGCGGCGGCTCGCTTGTCACTCGGGTGCGTGCCGGTTTCGACGCCCTTCAGCGTGCCGAGCAGTTCGAGCTCGGCCAGCGTGACGCCCTCGGCGCCGCCGGTCAGGACCAGGCGATACTGCGTGTACGCCTTCGGCGATGCGATGGCGAACGACCGGGTGTACGACGTCCACGGCCAGGTCACCCCGGTCCGCTTGTCGACGGTCGACCAGGTTGCGCCGTCGTTCGACCCTTCGAGCACCCAGCTGGACGGCGCCGTCCCGGTCGTGCCGTTGGTCAGGGTGTACATGCCGACCGGGCGGCCCTGCTGGAGGGCGACCGTGACGGTGGGCTTGGCGCCGGTCAGCGTGACCTGCGTCTTGGTGTCGTTGTCGGTCAGCGCGGAGACGTCCGCGGTGCCCGACGCGACAACGGCGCCGTCGTCCGAGGTGGAGTCCCGCCAGGTGCTCGGGTCCTCGCCGGGGGTGGTCAGGGACGGCGGCGCGTCCTTGCGGCCGGTACCCCAGCTCGACGGGCGGTCGGTCATCTCGAAGTCGATCCGGCCGCCGCTCGCGATCAGGTCGTGCGGCAGGTTGGTGGAGGTCCACTTCTTGCCGTTGATCCGGACGCCCTTGACGTACAGGTTCTTCGCGCTGTTGCCCGGCGCGTTGACGACCAGCTTCTTACCGTTCGGCAGCCGGACGGTCGCCTTGGTGAACAGCGGCGCGCCGATCGCGTACGACGGCGAGCCCACCTGCAGCGGGTAGAAGCCGAGCACGCTGAACAGGTACCAGGCCGACATCTCGCCGTTGTCCTCGTCACCCGGGTACCCCTGCCCGATCTCCGAGCCGAGGTAGAGCCGGTTCAGCACCTCGCGCACCTTTTCCTGCGTCTTCCACGGCTGACCCGCGAAGTCGTACATGTAGGCGATGTGGTGCGAGGGCTGGTTGCTGTGCCCGTACTGGCCCATCCGGACGTCGCGGGCCTCGAGCATCTCGTGGATCGTGCCGCCGTAGCCGCCCGGGTGCAGGGCGTCCTCCGGCGTCGAGAAGAACTCGTCGAGTTTCTTGGCCAGACCGTCGCGGCCGCCGTAGATCGCGGCCAGGCCGGCGCCGTCCTGCGGGGTCGAGAACGCCATGTTCCAGGCGTTGGTCTCGGTGTAGTCGTGACCCCAGTCGCGCGGGTCGAACAGGTTCGGCGAG
Organism: Kribbella sp. NPDC104218; assembly: GCF_055584105.1. Classification (NCBI taxonomy): domain Bacteria; kingdom Bacillati; phylum Actinomycetota; class Actinomycetes; order Propionibacteriales; family Kribbellaceae; genus Kribbella; species Kribbella sp. NPDC104218. The sequence continues at coordinate 1,709,929 of NZ_JBVJMQ010000001.1, read as the reverse complement.
GTACCCCAGGAGCCGTCCGGGTTCTTGCCCTGGAAGAAGCCGACCGTCGGGTCGTAGAGCGTGACGTAGTTCCGGGCCCGGTTCAGGAAGTACTTGTAGTTGTCCAGGTACTCCTGTTTGCGCGGGTCGTTCTTCTTCGCCTTGACGTACAGCGCCTTCGACAGGTTCGCGATGCCGTAGTCGTTGATGTAGCCGTCCATCGACCAGCTGAAGCCCTCACCGGTGCTGTTCGCGGTGTAGCCGTGGAAGGTGGACAGGTCCATCCCCTTGCGGCCGACGTTCTGCGAGGGCGGGACGACGGACGCGTTCTTGACCGCGGCGTCGTACATGGCCTGGACGTCGATCCCCTTGATGCCCTTCAGGTACGCGTCCGCGAAGGCGACGTCGGACGACGTCCCGACCATCAGGTTCGCGTACCCCGGGGACGACCAGCGGGAGATCCAGCCGCCGTCCTTGTACTGCTGGACGAAGCCGTTGACCAGGTCGGCCGCGGTGTCCTGGGCGAACAGCGAGTACGCCGGCCACACCGTGCGATAGGTGTCCCAGAAGCCGTTGTTCACATAGGTCTGACCGGCGACGATCTTCGAACCGGTCTCGGTCGGGGTGTCCTCGCCCACCTTCGGCGACGTCGGCGACGCGTAGGTGATCACCGGCTTCGACTTGGTGCCGGTGTTCTCCGAGCCGTTGTTCGGGTAGAGGAACAGCCGGTAGAGGTTCGAGTACAGCGTGGTCAGCTGGTCCGCCGTCGCGCCCTCGACCTCGATCGTGCGCAGCTTGGCGTCCCACAGCGCCTGCGCCGCGTCCTTCACCCGGCCGAACTTCGACCCGGCCGGGAGCTCCAGGTCGAGGTTCTTCTTCGCCTGCGCGGTGCTGATCAGCGAGGTCGCGAGCCGGAGCTGGACCTGCGTCACCTTCGGGTCGAAACCGAAGTACCCGCCGACATTCGCGCCGCCGCCGTTCGAGAGCTTGCCGGAGGCAACGACCTTCTGGTCGACGACGCCGTACACGAACAGTCGGCCGGCACCGGTGGACAGGCCGCTCTTGACGTCGCTGAAGCCGGTGACGATCCCGGTCTCCGGGTCGAGGCTCAGGCCGCCCTCGTTGGTCGCGTTGTCGAAGACCAGCGACGCGCCGCCCTTCGGGAAGCTGAACCGCAGCATCGCCGCGTGGTCGGTCGGCGCGATCTCGGCCGCGTTGCCGTTGTCGAACTCGACGCCGTAGTAGTACGGCCGGGCGATCTCGTTGTCGTGACTGAACGACCAGGCGCGCGCCGTCCGGCTCGCGGTCGGTGTCGCGGAGGTCTGCGGCATCACCTGGAAGGTCTGCCGGTCACCCATCCACGGGCTCGGCTCGTGGCTGATCGACAGCGCCTGGATCGTCGGCTTGTTGTCGGCGTTGTTGCCCTTCGCGTAGTCGTACAGCCAGGAGCGGGAGCCGGCGTTCGTCACCGGCGTCCAGAAGTTGAAGCCGTGCGGGACGGCGGTCGCCGGGAAGTTGTTCCCGCGGGAGAAGCCGCCGGTCGCGTTCGTGCCGCGGGTGGTCAACGCCAGGTCGGACGGGTGCTTGGCGGCGGTCTTCTGGGCCGCGTGGTCCGGGTTGACGGCGGCCGCGATCCGGATGTCGTCCACCCAGCCGCGGAAGTCGGCCGGGCCGGACGGCTTGTCGTAGCCGATCAGGATCCGCTTGATCGTCTTACCGGCCGCGACCTTGCCGAGGTCGGCCTCGACGTTGTTCCACTGGTTCGTGGACAGGCCCTTGGCGTCACCCTGACCGCGCGGGCTCAGCCCGAAGCCGTGGTGGTCCTTGGCGCGCAGGTCGCTCAGGTACGTCCCGTCCGAGAACGCCAGGTCGATCGCGGCGTAGGTGCTCGGGTAGCTGAGGTCGCCCTCGGTGTGCTCGGGGAAGATCTTGTACGACAACCGGGTGTCCCGGCCGACCTTGAGGTCGACGTCGGAGATCTTGTTCCAGGTGAAGCCCCGGCCCTCGGCGTTGTGGTGCCCGGCGTACCGGAACGACTTGACGCCGGTGAAGCCGACCCGGGCGCGCGCGTTGTAGGCGCTGGTCGGGCCGGAGTCCAGGCGGGACTCGACGACCGGGCCCGGAGGCGGCAGCGGCGCGCCGTTCGACAGGTACCAGTCGGCCAGCTGGACGATGTTCTCGCCGTGGTTCAGCGTGACGTCGAGCTTGAAGAACTTGTACGCCGTCTCGTTCGCGAAGCTGTATTCCTTGGTCTGGAACCGGCCCTCGAAACTCTGACCGGTCTGCGTGTCGAGCACGGTCCAGTCGGTGCCGTTCGCCGAGCCCTGGATCGTCCAGTTCTGCGGGTCGCGCCCGTCGGCGTCGTTGGCCGACGTCAGCGCGTACTTCTTGATCACGACCGGCGCCGACGTCTCGTAGACCAGCCAGCCGGTCTTCTCGAAGACCAGCCACTTGGTGAACTTGTCGCCGTCCGCGGCGTTGCTGGCGATCTCACCGGACCCGGCGTTCTCGCCGTTCGCGGTCACCTTGGTGACCTTGTCCATCTCACTGCCGCCGATCCCGGTCGGGGTCGGCCCGCGGACGCCGTCCGTCCGGGGCTTGCCGTCCCGGCCGGTCTCGACGGTGTCGGTGTAGCCGGGCTGTGGCTGCCCGGACTCGAACGAGGTGTAGAACGAGGCACCGGTGGTCACCGGTTGCTCCTCTGCGGTCGTTGTGACGGCGTGGGCCGCGGTCACGCTGGTGACCATTGTGGCAACCAAAGCTGCAGACGTGATGAGCCCCAATGGGCGGCGGAGATTCATCCACGCTCCTTGCACGACATATGGCGCGGCCCCGATGACAAGGTTGTCAGCCCGCGTTCACGGGCGATCCTGCCTATCCTGACGACTCTTGGTCAAGACCCTGTCGCGGGCCGTTCCCGGGTACTTCACGGTTGGGCCGGCCCCGGTAGGTTGGCCGTCATGGCGGAGCGAGTTCTGGTGACCGGGGCGGCGGGGTTCATCGGGCGGGCGGTGGTGCGGGCGCTGCGGGAGCGCGGGGTGGCCGTGACCGCGGTGGACCGGGAGCCGGCGGATGCGTCGTGGGACGACGGGGTACACGTTGTAACCGGCGACCTGGCGAACCAGGAGGTGTGCATCGGGGCCTTCGAGACGCGGCCGGACGCGGTGGTCCATCTGGCGGCGCTGACCTCGGTGCTGCGGTCGGTGGACGCGCCTATGCAGACCTTCGCGCAGAATCTGGCGATCACGCAGGTGCTGCTGGAGTTGTCGCGGGGGAGCGGGGTGGAGAGCTTCGTGCTGGCGTCGACGAACGCGGTTGTGGGTGACATCGGGTCGGCGACGATCAGCACCGACCTGCCGCTGCGGCCGCTGACGCCGTACGGGGCGACCAAGGCGGCCGGGGAGATGCTGCTGTCGGCGTACTCGGGGAGCTATGGGCTGGCTGCGGCGGCGCTGCGGCTGACCAACGTCTACGGGCCGGGCATGTCGCACAAGGACAGCTTCGTGCCGCGGATGATGCGGGCGGCGCTCAGCGACACCGGAGTGCAGGTGTACGGCGACGGGAGCCAGCGCCGCGACCTCGTCTACCTGGACGACGTGGTGGACGGCGTACTGCGCGCTGTGGACACCAAGTACGACGGACGCGCGATCATCGGCTCCGGCCGGTCGGTGTCGGTTCTCGAGATGGTCGAGGCGGTCCGAGTGGCGACCGGGAAGGCGGTGCCGGTCGAGCACATCGAGGCGCCGGCCGGCGAGATGCCCGCCGTGATCGTGGACATCACGAACGACCTCGGCTACGCGCCGACGGTGTCGCTCGAGGACGGGCTCGCGCGGACATGGCAGTACTTTCAGCGCACCTGAGGCGGCACTGGCTGCTCGCCGTCCTCCTCCTGCTGGGGACGGCGTTGCGCGTGCTCGCGACGATCGCGTACCAGCCGGGGATCATCTACACGGACTCCGTGCAGTACCTGACCAACATGGAGCGGCTCAGCCCGGAGCAGCTGAACCCGATCGGGTACTCGATCGTCCTGCGCCCGCTGGTCGCCCTCGGCGGGACGACGCTCGTCGTTATCGTCCAGCACCTCGTCGGGCTGTTGCTCGGGATCGCCATCTACGCGCTGGCCCGGCGGCTGACCGTCTACCGCTGGCTGGCCGCGCTGGCGGCCGCACCACTGTTGTTGGACGCCTACCAGGTCCAGATCGAGCAGAACGTGATGGCGGAGACGCTGTTCGACGTCCTGCTGGTCGCAGTCCTCTGGCTACTCCTCGGCTGGGGCGCACCGGGCTGGAAGCTGGCGGCCGCTGCCGGTCTGCTGATCGGCGCGGCTTTTGCGGTCCGAGCGATCGGTCTGACGCTCGTCCTCGCCGTAGTGCTCTACCTGCTCCTAGTTGCCCGCCGACAGGTGCTGGCTGCGCTGGCTGGCTTTGCTGTGGTGTTCGGCGCCTACGCGGCGTACTTCCACGCGGAGACCGGTCGCTGGGGTTTCACCGGCGCTGAGAACCAGGTGCTCTACGGCCGGACCGCAGTGGTCGCGGACTGCGCCAAACTGCCGCTGAACGACGGAACCAAGCTCTTCTGTCCCAAGGAGCCGCTAGGCCAACGCCTCGGCGTCGACAAGTACGCCCACAACCGCTACGGCGATCCGAACTGGCCCGGCCCGCTGCCGCCCGGTACGACGAAGCAGGAGCTGGCGACCGAGTTCGCCCGACTCGTCATCCGGCACCAACCGCTCGACGTCACCTGGGCGGCGCTGAAGGACTTCGCCAAGGGCTTCGCGCCCACCCGGACCACCTCACCCGACGACGTCCCGCTGGAGCGCTGGCAGTTCCAGCTGACCTATCCGAACCTGCAGGACCCCAACACCGCCAAGGCCGCGGTGCAGTGGGGCGGCCAGGAGCCGCACGTCGTCCACGGGCCAGCTGCGGTCCTGAGGGCCTACCAACTGCACGGCGGCTACACCTCGGGCGTCTGGCTCGCTCTGTGCGCCTTGCTCGCTCTGGTCGCGGCAGCCCGGGCGAGGGAGCTGCGGGCCGCGGCGCTGTTTCCGGCGGCGGCAGGCGTGATCCTGCTGCTCGGTTCGGCGGCGTTCGAGTTCTCGTGGCGGTATCAGCTGCCCGGCCTCGTGCTGTTCCCACTCGCCGGAGCGATCGCGCTGCGCGCGCTCCTCGGCAAGGACCAGGCACGGCCGCCGCTGGCGCCGTACCCCGACGAGGTGGATGCCAAAGCAGCCATCAGCGCGAGCTTCGCCCCGGTAGTAGTCGTGATCGCTGCCTACAACGAGGCCGACGGCATCGGTCCGGTGCTGCGCAGCATGCCCAAGACCTGCGCCGGGATGCCGGTCGACGTACTGGTCGTGGTCGACGGAGCCACCGACGGCACGGCCGACGTGGCCCGCGCGGCCGGAGCCTACGTCTGCGAGGCGACCACCAACCGTGGGCAGGGCGCGGCGCTCCGGCTCGGCTACCAGGTGGCCGCGGCCGGCGGCGCGCACTACATCGTGACGACCGATGCGGACGGCCAGTACGACAACGACGAGCTCGAAACCCTGCTGCGGCCGATTCTGGACGACGAAGCGGACTTCGTGACCGGTTCACGACGGCTGGGTAGCGAGGACGCCGACAGTCGGCTGAGGTGGCTCGGCGTCCGGGTGTTCGCCGTACTGGCCTCCGTGCTGACCAGACAGCGGTTGACGGATACGTCGTTCGGCTTCCGGGCGATGCGGGCCGAGCTGGCGACGGCGGTGACGCTGCGTGAGCCGCAGTACCAGTCGTCGGAGCTGCTGCTCGGCGTACTGGCTCGGGGCGCGCGGGTGGTCGAGCTGCCGATGACGATGCGCAGGCGCGGTGACGGGACCAGCAAGAAGGGGCCAGGCGTGGTGTACGGCGCCAACTACGCGCGGGTGATGCTGACTACCTGGCTACGGGAGTACGTTCGGGCTCGGGGGCGGCGAACACCCACCGGTCGAACAGCCAGAACTTGACCACGAACAGCGCCGCGAACGTGAAGAAGTAGGAGCCGCTGACCAGGATCGTCTGCCAGAACCGGGAGTCGATCCAGGCCTGCGCGGCGTGGTCGGTCAGGCTCGTGACCAGCGCGGCGATCGCGGCGTTCCCGACCACGATGATTGCGTACGGCAACATCTGGCCCCGGCGTCCCCAGGCCCAGCGCCGGCTGAGCACGTAGTTCGGGATCCCGCCGGCCACCCACGCGATGACGGTGGCCAGCAACGGCATCAGGCCGAACCAGTAACAGATCGCGAACGCGACCTGACTCACCGCGGTGGAGATCACGGAGGATGCCGAGTACTTCGCCCACAGCAACCATCGGTCTTGTAACACATCAGCCATTGTGCACCTGGGCCGCGACGGAGCGAATTCTCAGCCAATTACCAGCTCGTTCCCGGTTAGCGCGGTGGGTACCCGGGATAGGACTGACAGTGTCAGCATCCCTACGGAAGGCGGCCGAGTCGTGCGCGTACTCGTCCTGGGCGGTGACGGCTACCTCGGGTGGCCGACCGCGCTACACCTGTCGGACCGCGGCCACGAGCTCGCCGTCCTCGACAACCTGGCCCGCCGCGGTTACGACCGCGAGCTCGGCGTCCAGAGCCTCGTCCCGATCGCCGACCTGGAGACCCGGGTGGCCGCCTGGCAAGAGCTTTCCGGGCGCACGATCACGTCGTACGTCGGCGATCTGCTGGACGCCGAGCTGATCGACCGCGTGCTGGCCGAGTTCGCGCCGGACGCGATCGTGCACTTCGCCGAGCAGCGGGCTGCGCCGTACTCGATGATCGACCGGGCGCACGCCGTCTACACCCAGCAGAACAACGTGATCGGCACGCTGAACCTGATGTACGCCGTCGCCGAGGCGAACCCGGACATCCACATCGTCAAACTCGGCACGATGGGTGAGTACGGGACGCCGAACATCGACATCGAGGAGGGCTGGCTCGAAGTCACCCACAACGGGCGGACCGATCGGATGCTGTACCCGAAGAAACCCGGCTCGTTCTACCACCTGAGCAAGGTGCACGACTCGCACAACCTCGAGTTCGGCTGCCGGATCTGGGGGCTGCGCGTCACCGATCTCAACCAGGGTGTGGTGTACGGCCAGCAGACCGACCAGACCGTGCAGGATCCGCGGCTGGCGACGCGGTTCGACTATGACGCCGTCTTCGGCACGGTGCTCAACCGCTTCGTCATCCAGGCGGTGCTGGGCGAGCCGCTCACCGTGTACGGCAGCGGCGGCCAGACGCGCGGCTTCCTCGACATCCGGGACACTGTCGAGTGCATCCGGTTGGCGGTGGAAAACCCTGCGGAACAAGGCGAGTTCCGGGTCTTCAACCAGATGACCGAGAGCTACTCGGTGAGCCGGCTCGCCGAGCTGGTCGCCGAGGCGTTCCCCGGCCCGGTCCAGGTGGAGCACCTGGAGAACCCGCGCGTCGAGCAGGCCGAGCACTACTACAACGTCAAACACACCGGCCTGGTCGACCTCGGCCTGCAGCCGCATCTCTTGTCCGACACGCTGATCGAGTCGATGTTCGACATTGTTGCCTTGAACAAGGATCGGGTCGACCACGGCGCACTGTTGCCGACCGTGCGCTGGAAGCTCAAACCCTAGCCCGGACGAGTTCGGCGAACCGGCGGGCGGCGGGCGTCGCCGCATGCCCGCTGGGTAACACCAGATCGACGCGCCGATCCAGCTGGACGCCGGTCAGCGGCACCAGCCGGACGGTGTCGGTCGAGCGCGGGTGCAGCCCGAAGTCGAGCCCCTCCGGGACGAGTGCGACACCCGCGCCGGCCGCGATCAGATCGAGCGCCATACTCCACTCGTTGACCTCGACCGCGACCTGCCGCCGCAGCCCGGCCGCGGCGAAGGCGTCGTCGATGACCGCACGGATCGACCATTCCGGCGGAGCCTCGACGAACCGTTCCCCGATCAGCTCGTCGAGCCGGACCGCCGCGGCGCCGGCGAGCGGATGACCGGCCGGGCAGGCGAGCATCAGCGGCTCGGCGAGCAGCGGTACGACGTCCAGCCCGGCCGGTTCGTCGTTGATCAGCGCCGCCAACGCGATGTCCAGGCTGCCGTCGAGCACCTGGTCGACCATCTCTGAGGCGGCCGTGAACCGAATCGCGATCTCGACCCGCGGGTGCGCGAGTGAGAACTCGGCGAGCCAGCTGGCGAACGGGAGCGTGTGCCCGGTGCTCTGCAGGGCACCGATCCGCAACCGCCCGGCCAGGACGCCGTGCACCTCCTGAACCGTCTGCCGGGCCGCAGCCGCCGCTTCCAGCGTCCGCCGGGCCGACGGGACCAGGGCCTGCCCCTCCGCGGTCAGTCGGATCGGACGGGTGCCGCGGACGAACAGCAGCGCGCCGACGTCCTTCTCCAGGGCGCGGATCGACGTCGACAGACCTGACTGCACGATGTGCTCGCGCTGGGCGGCCGCCGTGAAGCTGCGCTCCTCGGCGAGCGCGACGAAATGGCGAAGGTGCCGGAGCTCCATATCTCTCCTGGAGATGGAAAATATCTGTATCAGTCCCACCAAAGCTACTACCGCTCGGCGCCGACCGTGAGTTCAGATGGATGAGAACTCAACTACGAGAGGTTGCCGATGACCATCACTGCCTCGCGGCCGACCAGCACCCGGCATCTGACCGGCTTCTGGTTCGTCGCCGCGGCCTTCATCGCCCTGATGGCGTTCGGCACCGCGCCGACGCCGCTGTGGCCGCTCTACCAGGCCCGCGACCACTTCGGGCCGACCACCGTCACGGTCGCCTTCGCGGTGATGGTGCTCGGCGCCGGCATCAGCCTGCGGATCTTCGGGCACCTGTCCGACCGCCTCGGCCGCCGCCGCATCATCGTCCCAGCGCTGCTGATCGGAATCCTGGCGGACGCGATCCTCGCGATCTGGCCGCAGCTGCCGGCCCTGCTGCTCGGCCGGGTGCTGACCGGGGTGGCGATCGGCCTGATGGCCTGTACCGCGACCACCTACCTGACCGACCTCTACCGCGAGGCCCGGCCGGAGTCCACCACGGCCTTCCCCGCGCTGGTCGCGACCGCATGCAACCTCGGCGGCCTCGCCCTCGGTCCGCTGATCGCGGGCGCGCTGGGCGAATGGGCGCCGTACCCGCTGCGGACGCCGTACGTCGTTCTCGGCGTCCTCATGATCGGGCTGCTCGCGCTCGTGCTGTCGAGCCCGGAGACCGTGGACACCGAGCTTGCCGAGCAGGAGCCGCCGATTCGCTTCGCCCTGCGGGACGGGCAGCAGCGGGCCTTTGCCGCGGCCGCTCTGACCGGCGCGACCGCCTTCGCGGTGATGGGCCTGTTCTCGTCGCTCGGTGTGATCGTGGTCCGCCGGGAGCTCGGCGTGACGTCGTACTTCGTCGCCGCGCTCGCTCCGTTCGTCGTGTTCGCGGCGTCCGCGGTCGCGCAGCTGGCGCTGGCCCGGGTGCCGCGGGACCGGATCCTGCGTATTGGCTCGACGCTGTTCCCGATCGGCCTGGTCCTGACTGGGGTCTCGCTCGCGTTTCCGGCGCTGTGGTTGCTGCTGATCGCGGCGACGCTCGCGGGCGCCGGGGCCGGTCTGCTCTTCAAGAGCGCGGTCGCCGAGGCGGTGTCGGCGGCGGACCCGGCGTCCCGGGCCGGCGTCCTGGCGACGTTCTTCGTGATCGCCTACCTCGGGATGGGCCTGCCGTCGATCGTGGTCAGTCTGCTCATCTGACCGCGTTCACCACCAGCGTCGGCAGGATCGCGAGGAACCGATCCCGCCGGCCGCGGTCGGCCTGCTCGGCCAGCCAGTCATCGGCGTCCGCCCGCGTGATCAGCGCCTTCTGGACGGCGGCGTCCGCTGCGGTCGCCAGCCGTTCCGCGAGGACGTCGTGGTCGGTGACGACCTCACTGTCGACGATGACCTCGACGTCCCGGAACCCGGCGTCCAGGAGGAGCTCCCGCAGCGTTCGCATCGCGCGGGGCGCCACCGATCGCGACTCCAGGCCGAGCAGGACGACGTCCGTCAGGTCCTGGTCGGAGCTGTCCATCAGCAGGAAGCCGAAGTCCGGGCCGCGGGCAGTGAAGCGGCCGCCGGGGCGGAGGACCCGATAGGCCTCCGCAACCGTCGGGGCCGGGTCCTCGAGCTGATGAAACAGCCGGTGCGCGGAGTAGCTGTCCACCGACCCGTCGGCTTCGGGCAGGTCGGTGGACTTCTCCGGATCGGTGACCTCGAGTTCCATGAGCCCACCGTGCAACCTCAGGTGCACCTGAGGTCAAGCAATCAGTCCATCGAGACGCGGTCGAACGACGTCGTGGTGAAGCGGACGTCGACGCCGATCGTGTCGCCGACGGCCGGCGGCGCCACCGAGGAGGGCAGGAAGAGCATGCTGGCCTGCATGTGCGGCGGCTCGGCGAACCAACGCTGCTTGGCGTCGATCGTGAACGGCGACAGCGCCATCCCCGCGGCGTCCAGGCTGCCCTTCGCCATCGCGATCGCGCGCTGGCGAACGGTGGCCGCGGCCGTGGGGGCCTCCAGACCGACGCCGTGCGCCGTCCCGCCGGACACGACCAGGATGTGGCCGTCGCCGCTGACCCGCCGCTGGCGGTAGCCGACGCGCTCGCCGCGCCGGACCGAGTGGACGTCGAGGACGGTCGCGCGGACCGTCAGCGCGCCGCGGTCGCCGAGCCAGAGCGCCGTACCCATCCGGAGCTTCACGTTCTCACCGATGTCACCGAGCTTCTGGGCCGGGACATGTGAGACCCAGAGCGGACCGCGGCGGACGTCGATCGCCTGCTTGGCGAGCTGGGCCGCCTCGCGGACGTTGGCCGACGTACCGCCGGCGCCCATCGGGAAGTGCAGTGACCAGCCCTCGAAGCGGATCCGGTCCAGGGCGTTCAGCAGCATGGTGTGGCGCAGCTCGCGGGCGCCGATCCCGTGCCGGCGCATCGACGTCTGGACCTCGATCAGCACCCGGCTGCCGGCCGGGATCGAGACCAGGTCGGCCAGCCGGCTGACGGTGTGGATCACGTTCTTGCTCTGCGACATCTCCAGGAACGGCCGCCACGGCGTCAGGACGACGACGTCCTCACGCGGGTCCGGCGGGACCTCGAAGTACGTGCCGACGGCCACCGTGCGGGCGCCGAGCGCGCGCGACTCGGCGATCAGCCGATGGTTGCCGAACCCGTAGCCGTTGCCTTTGGCGACCGGGACGATATCGGGGTTCCACGTGGAACGGAGGTGGTCGCGCCATCGATCGGAATCGACGTGCAGGGTCAGGGGCATGGTGTCAACGCCGTCTCATGTAGAGGTCGAATGCGGTGTAGAGCGCCTTGTTCAACGGCAGATCCCACTCACCGACGTACTCGACGGCCTCGCCGCCGGTGCCGACCTTGAACTGGATCAGCCCGACATGCGGGTCGTTCGGGTCCAAGGTGTCGGTGATGCCCCGTAGGTCGTACACGGTCGCACCCTCGGCGAGTGCGTCCGACATCATGCGCCACTGGATCGCGTTCGATCCGCGCACGTCCCGCTTGGCGGTCGAGCTGGCTCCGTAGGAGTACCAGGAGTGACCGCCGACCCGGATCCAGATCGTCGAAGCGACCAGATCGCCTTCGTGGTAGGCGTTGTAGACCCGGAAGTCACAGCAGCCGGCCGGCTGGCTGGCCATCGCGGCGTACATCTTCTCGAAGTACGGCAGCGGCCGCGGCGTGAAGTGGTCCCGCTCGGCGGTCTCGACGTACAGCTGGTGGAAGGCCTTCAGGTCCTCCGGGCCGCCCTGGCTGACCTCGACGCCCATCTTGGCGGACTTCTTGATGTTGCGCCGCCACAGCTGGTTCATGTTCTTCTGCAGGTCGTCCGGGCCGAAGCCGGCCAGCGGGACCTGGAAGACGTACTGCGGCTGCCCGGCGGCGAAACCCTCGCCGGTGCGCGGCGCCTTCCAGCCCAGGTTGCGCAGCTGGTTCGCCACGGTGGCGCCCGATGGCTCGATCACATCCGGGCGGACGTCGCCGAGCCGCGGCTGCTGCCCGCCGGCGATCGCGTCCTTGATGGTCTTCGCAGTCCAGCGCCGGGTCGGCACCGGCGGACCCATCCGGATGCCGAACGCGCCACGCTCCGCGGCGTGCGCCGCCAGCGGGCGCAGGTAGCTGCCGAGGTCGATCGCGTCCCAGTCGATCACCGGGCCCTCGGGCAGATAGGCCAGGTAGCGCTTCACCTTCGGCATCTGCCGGTAGAGCACCAGACCGACGCCCAGCAGCTCCGCCGGGTTGGCCGGGTCGAACCAGCCGAGTGACTCCGCCTTCCACTCGCTCTTGACCGCGGCCCAGCCCGGCGTCTGCAAGAAACTCGCCGACGGTCGCGCCGCGATGAAGGCGGCGTGCTCGTCGGCGGAGATGGTCCGGATACTCAAGTCACTCACGGGGGGTCAGAGTACCGGCCCAGCCTGAGTAACCCCAGCTGAGCCGGTCCCGTGATCAAACCAGCTGCTCGGACAGATCCCACAACCGAGTGGCCGACTCCGGATCGAGCGCGTACGCCGCGACGCCGGACATGGTCACGCCGTCGACCGCGGGCAACGCCTCGTTGTTGTCCTCGAAGTACTTGCCCGTGACGCCCTGGACGAGAGGTGAGGCGGCCAGCAGGACAGAGGTCGCAGCGCCCTGCTCGGGCGTCTTCCACTGGAACTCGTCCTCCCACTGCCGGATGGTCTCGGCCGCGATGTGCCGCTGCAGCGCGGTCCGGATCCCGCCCGGCATCAGCGCGTTGACGACGATCCCGTCCGCGGCCCACCGCTTGGCGGCCTCGACCGCGAAGAGGATGTTCGCGGTCTTGGACTGGCCGTAGGACAGCCACGGGTCGTACGGACGACGTTCGAAGTGGATGTCGTCGAAGACCACGTCCGAGTTCAGGTGGGCGCTGGAGCTGACCGAGACGACTCGCGCGTCGCCCGCGGCCGCGAGCGCGTCGTGCAGCGCGACGGTGAGGCCGAAGTGGCCGAGGTGGTTGGTGGCGAACTGGTTCTCCCAGCCCTCCGGGGTGCGGCTCAGCGGTGACGCCATCACGCCCGCGTTGTTGACCAGGATGTGCAGCGGGCCGGTCCAGTTGGCGCCGAACGCGCGGACGGACGCCTGGTCGGCCAGCTCGAGCGGGGCGACGTACACCTTGTTGTTGCCGGTCGAGTCGATGACTCCTGCTGCGACGCGCTCACCGGCGACCTGGTCGCGGACGGCGAGGGTGACCTCGGCGCCGGCTCCGGCCAGCGCGCGGGCGGTCTCGACGCCGATCCCGGAGGCGCCGCCGGTGACGACCGCGCGGCGACCGGTCAGGTCGACTCCGGCGATCACCTCGGCGGCGGTGGAGTCGTAGCCGAAGGGGGTGGTGATTCTGCTCATCAGGTCGTGTCCTGTTCTCCGAGCTATGCTTTAACCGGAGGAGCCTCCGGTAAATCCAGTAAAGCGGAGGAGCCTCCGGATATCAAGTCCGCTAGGTTGCGGTGGTGAGGAGGGGGAGATGACCGAGCCGAAGACGCGCCCGCTGCGGGCGGACGCGCAACGCAACCGCGACCTGGTCCTGGCCGCGGCCGCGCGGGCGTTCACCAAGAGCGGGCTGGAGGCGACGCTCGAGGGCATCGCGAAGGACGCCGGTGTCGGGATCGGCACGCTCTACCGGCACTTCCCGACCCGCGAGGCGCTGATCGAGGCGGCGTACCGCAAGGAGCTGGCCACCGTCTGCGAAGCCGCGCCTGAGCTCCTCGACCAGCTCCCGCCCGTCGAGGCCCTGCGCGCCTGGATGGACCGCTTCGCCGACTACATGCACCGCAAGATGGGCATGGCCGACGCGCTGCGCGCCATCATCGCCGCGGGGGCGAACCCGTACGACCACAGTGTCGAGCTCCTCGACGGCGCGATCGAGAAGCTGCTGAACGCAGGGGTCGCGGCCGGCGAACTGCGCTCGGACATCTCGGCGAACGACGTCCTGATCAGCCTCAGTGGCGTCGCCCTGGCCTCCGGCGACCGCCGCGACCAGGCAGACCGCCTGATCGATCTCCTGCTGGACGGCCTCCGCTACCGCGCATGAGCCGAGTCGCGTTGGTGACGGGGTCCGTGTCGGGCATTGGAGCTGGGGTGGCTCGGCGGCTGGCGGAGGACGGGTTCACGGTGGCGGTGCACTCGCGAGTGAGCCGGGAGGCGGGGCTGGCGCTGGCCGACGAGCTGGGCGGGTCCTATCACCAGGCCGACCTGGCGGACGACGATGCGGCGCGTGGGCTGGTGCCTGCCGTGCTGGCTGAGTACGGGCGGCTTGACGTACTGGTGAACAACGCGGGTATCAGCTGGCCGGTGCCGCATGCTGACTTGGCCGGTCTGTCCGCCGACGACTGGCGGCGGGTGCTGGACGTCAACCTGATCGCACCGTGGCTGCTGTGTACGGCGGCGCTCCCGGCGCTGCGCGAGGCGTCCGGCTGCATCGTCAATGTGACCAGCCACGCCGGTGTGCGCCCCAAAGGCAGCTCCGTCGCGTACGCCGCCAGCAAGGCCGCACTGAATCATGTGACCAAGCTGCTCGCCGCTGCGCTCGGGCCGGAGGTCAGAGTGAACGCAGTGGCGCCGGGGCTTGTGGATACGCCGATGACGGCGGAGTGGACCGACGCTCAGGACCTGTGGAAAACCGCCAGCCCGATGCGCCGCGGAGCGCAGCCGGTGGACGTGGCCGACCTGGTGTCGGCGCTTGTCCACAACGGCTACGTCACCGGGGAGGTCGTCGTACTGGACGGCGGACTGAACCTGCGTTAGAGGCTGGTGCGGAACGGGCCGGTCACCTCGTAGGTGATGCCGCCGCTCGACGAGCCGCTGGTACCGCGCTGCGACGAGAAGTAGAGGCGGTTGCCGGCTGGGTTGAAGGCGACGCCGCAGAGCTCGGAGCCGGACTGGCCGCTGACCCGGAGGAACGGGGCGACGATGTCGTTCGGCGTGATGATGCAGATCTCCATGTTGCCGCCGTCCTCGGCGACGTACAGGTCGCCGACGCTGGTGGCGGTGATGTTGTCGACGCCGGTGAGGGGCGGGTTCGAGGTCAGGTTGTCGTCGTACGCGATGGCGATCGTGTTGTTGACCGCGTTGTACGCCCAGACCCGGTTGTCGCCCTTGGTGGTGAAGAAGCAGGTGCCGTTGCGGTAGTAGCAACCTTCGCCGCCGTTGAAGACCTTCATGCCGGAGACCTGGCGGCGGGTGCGCGTCGGGCTGCCGTCCGGGTCCGGGACGTTCGCCCACGACAGCGTGCCGCCGGACTCACGAAGCACCTGCAGGCTGCCGGCGGACAGGTCGCCCCAGGTGGTCGGAACGAAGCGGTAGAAGCCGCCGCTCGTTTCGTCCTCGGTCAGGTAGATGACCCGGCGGTCCGGGTCGACCGCGGCGGCCTCGTGCGAGAAGCGGCCGAGCGCGGGACGGCGTACGGCGGCCTGCGTGCCGCGTGGGTCGGTCTCCCAGATGTAGCCGAGGTCGGTCTCCTCACCGGACAGCCAGGTGCCCCACGGCGTTGCGCCGCCGGAGCAGTTGCGGGTGGTGCCGGACAGGATCCGGTAGGCGCTGGTGATCGTTCCGCTGCTGTTGAAGCGCAGCGCGCTCGCACCACCGGTTCCACTGCTCAGCTCGGAGTTGGAGACGTAGATCCAACCGGTGCCGTCGGCGAAGCAGGCGCCGCCGTCCGGTGCACCGTGCCAGGTGTAGCCCGACACCGACTGACCCGAGCGGGCCAGGATGCGGCTGGTGAAGTTGGCCGGGAGCAGCAGGCCGTTCGCGTCGGCCGGCCGCAGTGCGCCGTACGGGCTGGGGCCAGTCTGCGCGGGGAAGGCCAGCGCCTCCGGTACGACGCTGAAGCCGAAGGCGACCGAGGTCGACGTCCCGACGACGGCGGCGCGGAGAAAGGTACGACGGTCCACAGCGAATCCTCCATGGGGCGATGGGGGGTGATCCGGGCAGTCAATCGAGTGGACGTGAACGCCGGATTTCTGTCGGTGGGCGCTCCTACGATCGCCGGGTGTCTTTGGGTCGGGACTTCCGTCGGTTGTGGGTCGCGTTCACGGTCAGCGCGTTCGGGTCGGCAGTCGGTCAGGGCGCCTTGCCACTTGTAGCAGTGCTCGCGCTCGACGTCAGCACCTTGCAGGTCTCGATGCTCGCGGCGGCGTCCGGGCTGGCCGGCGCGCTGTTCGCGCTGCCGCTGGGTGACGTGATCGAGCGCCGGCTCAAGCGGCCGGCGATGATCGTCGCCGACCTGGTGCGGTTCGTCGCGCTGGGCAGCGTGCCGGTGGCGGCGGCGTTCGGCGTCCTGAGTTATCCACAGCTGTGCGTGGTCGGCGTACTGCAGGCGGCCGCGACGATCGCGTTCGCGGGGGCGAGTGGGGCACATCTGAAGGCGCTGGTCCCGCCGGAGGGGCGGGCCGCGGCGAACAGCCGCTTCGAGCAGACCAACTGGTTGATGCTGACGATCGGTCCGGCGGCCGGTGGCTTGCTGGTGAGCCTGGTCGGGGCGACCGTGACGCTGGCGGTGGACGCCGCGTCGTTCCTGCTGTCTGCGCTGGGCATCCGGCGGATCAAGCAGCCGGAGCCGGAGCCCGCCGTCCAGCTCGGCAAACGCGACCTGACCGCCGGCTGGCGCTACATCCTCGGTCATCGTCAGCTGCGCGCGCTCTTCTGGAACAGCGCACTCTTCGGCGGTCCCGTGATGATGACTGTGCCGCTGTTGACGGTCTTGATGCTGCGCGATCTGAAGCTCGCTCCGTGGAGCTGGGGGCTGTTCCTCGGCGTTTCGTGTCTGGGCGGCATCCTCGGTGCTGGTCTGGCTCCCTGGCTGACCCGAGTCTGGGGTCTGCACCGCATGCTGCTGATTTTCGGCGTACTGCGGGCGCCGTGGCTGCTGTTGTTCCCGCTGGCGCCGTCCGGCCTGGCTGGTCTCATCTGGCTCACCCTGGCCGAGACCGGCCTTCTGGTCGCGGCGGGCGCTTTCAACCCGTCCTTCGCCACCTACCGGATGCAGGCCACTGCTGACACTCACATGGCCCGCGTCGTCACCGCTTGGTCCATCACCTCCCGCTGTGTCCAGCCGGCCTTCATCGCGCTCGGCGGCGTGCTGTCGGTAGCTTTCGGCGTCCGCGGGGCTCTGTGGGCGGCCGGCATCTTCTGTGTCCTCAGCGCCGCCATCCTCCCTTGGCGTTCGGCGGAGCCAAGTAGGGTTCAGGAGTGTGGAACGGCGCTGACTACCAACGCAGATTCGACTCGCTAGCCGAGTCCGGCATGGATGTGCACGGCGAGGCGACGTTCGTCCGTGCCTTCGCCCCGACCTCGGTCCTGGACGCCGGTTGCGGCACCGGCCGCGTCGGCATCGAGCTGGCGCGCCACGGCATCGACGTCGTCGGCGCCGATCTCGACGAGTCCATGCTCGCGGCGGCTGCCGAGCGGGCGCCCGACCTCACCTGGGTCCGGTCCGACCTCGCCGACCTCGACCTCGGCCGCCGCTTCGACGTCGTCGTCATGGCCGGCAACGTCCCGCTCTTCACCGCGCCCGGTACTCAGGACCGATTGGTGGCCGGGGTCGCCCGCCACGTCGGAAAGCTCCTCATCGCCGGCTTCACGCTCGACCGCCGCTACTCCGTCGACCTGTACGACGCCCACTGCGCCGCCGCCGGTCTGACCCTCGTCGAGCGATTCGCCACCTGGGACCGCGCCGAGTTCACCGGCGGCGACTACGCCGTCTCGGTCCACGCGCTCGGCTAGAGCAGGCCCATCGCCTGAGCCAGCCTGACCTGGCTACCCATGTGGTGACCGCCGTCGTCCTTGGCCTCGAGGTAGGCCGCGGCCTCGGCGACCGGTAGCGCCAGCACCTCGACCACCTGCTCGCCGTCGTCCGGGTTGGACGGCGGTCCCTCGACGACGACGTCCGCGATCACTGTGGCCCAGTAGGACAGCGGGTACGGCAGATGCGGCTTGTACGGCGCCGGCCGGCGGTGCTCGGCCCGGTGCGCGCCGAGCCAGGTGAGTGGCCCGGTCAGCCGGGCGCCGGCCTCCTCGACGAGCTCCCGGCGGACGAGCTGCTCGATCGTCTCCCCGGCCTCCCGGGTGCCGCCGGGGAGGAAGTGCCAGCCCAAGTCGTTGCCGCAGACAACGATTCCGCCGGGGGAGCGGGCGATCACGTGCACGTTGCTGAGGAGGCTGTCGTCCGGCCGCGCGACGGAGTACCGGACGTCGACCTCGGCCCAGGACCAGTCGGCGGGGGCGAACAGGGCGGGGAACTGCTCGGCCCAGGAGGAGTCGGCATCGGTCGGCATCAGCCCATTGTCCTTTGGTGCGCTACCGTCGCGGGCATGGCCCAGTCAGAGTCCGAAGTACCGGAGGAGTCGGACGACTCCGAGGTGGTGGAGCCGAAGCCGGACCCGGAGCGGGCGCAGCAGACGACGAACAGCCTGTACTGGGTATGCGCCGCCGTGAGCCTGCTGGTCGGGGTTTTCCAGTACTCACGGGTGCTCGCGGACCCAAGGGCGGCCGGTGTGCTCGGCTGGCTCGGGCTGGCGGTGGTGACGGTTCTGCTGCTCGGCCTGGCCGGGTTGTACGTGCTGTGTGCGTTGGAGCGCGTGACGTTGAAGGACCGGGTGCTGCGGCGGTTCGACCTGTTCCAGGTGTCGACGCTGTTGCTGGTCGTGACGATCCTGGTCGCCGTACTGATCCCGCCGCGCTCCACGACAGCGCTCAGCCTGCTGCTGCCGTGGGGCATCGGCTACTGGCTGTACCACCTGGTCGCGCCGCAGCCGGATGGCGACAGCTCAGCCGAGGTGTGAGCGCAGGTAGTCGATATCGGTCTTCTGACCGTGGTCGGTATTCGGCGTCTCGACGACGACCGGAGCGCCGGCGGCCTTGACCACGGCGACGATGTCGGCCGGGTCGATGTGACCGTCGGCGAAGTTGGCATGCCGGTCGGCGCCGGAGCCGAACTCGTCGCGGGAGCCGTTGGCGTGAATCAGGTCGATCCGGCCGGTGATGGCCAGCACCTTCTCGACGACGGTCGCCAGCTCCTCGCCGGCCGCGTGGAAGTGGCAGGTGTCGAGGCAGAAGCCGACGTTCTCCAGGCGGTCGTTACCGGAGGCCTGGACCGCCTCCCACAGCCGCTCGATCCGCTCCAGCTGCCGGGCCATCGCGTTCTCGCCGCCGGCGGTGTTCTCGATCAGCAGCGGGACGGGCAGCTCGGCCCGCTCGATGCACTTGCGCCAGTTGTCGAAGCCGGCCTCGGGATCGTCCTCGTCGCCGACGTGCCCGCCGTGCACGATGACGCCCTTGACGCCGATCTCGGCGGACTTGTCGAGCGTCTGCTGCAGCAGCTTGCGGCTCGGGATGCGGATCCGGTTGTTGGTGTTCGCGACGTTCAGCCGGTACGGCGCGTGCACGTACAGATCGACGCCGGCCGCGGCCGACCGCTCCCGGAGCGCCTCCTCGCCGTCGGCGTACGCGAGCTTGGGGGCCTTGTAGTCCTGCGGATTGCCCAGGAAGAACTGCACCAGGTCGGCGCCCCGATCGGCCGCCTCGGCCAGCGGGTCTTCCTGGTCGACGTGTGCACCCAGCTTCAAGCTCATGACCCCACCCTAGAACTGTCCTCCGACAGTTCTCGACCGGCCGGGCCTACGCTGGTCGGGTGATCACCCCGAACCTGTTCCGCGCGCTCCGTCCGGGTCCCGTCGAGGTCGACCGGCGGACGTGGAACCTGACCGTGCACGAGCTCGGCGTCCTCCGGGTGCCGAACGGCCGGCTCGAGGCGTGCGACCCGTTCGTGACGCTGGGCGAGGGCCCGGTCGTCGACGTCCCGGCCGGCGACTATCCGGCGTACGTGACGGTCGCGGACGTGTCCGACGCGCAGGACGGCAGCCACCTGCGGGAGGCGTACCTGTCGCTGCGGTTCGCCGAGGGCGAGGTCGCGACCGTCGAGGCGGCGACGAACGCGGACGAGGAGCTCGGCGAGGACGAGTTCTGGATGGTCGCCGTGGACGCCGGCACGGTCGGCTTCGCGGACGCCGAGGCCGTCCGGACGCTGATGCCGGAGGGTGACTGGTACGAGGACCTGTTCGAGAACGGCCGCGACGACAGCTGGTTCGCGCTGATGGACTCGCCCGAGCACCTGATCGAGGGGTGCGCGAATATCGTGCTCCCGTTGGCCACGGAGGGTGAGAATCTCGTCCTCGCGCACTCGGGCTGGGGTGACGGAGCGTATCCGGTGGTGCGGACGCTGGACGCCGACGGGCGCCTGCTCGGGATCCACATCGACCTGCTGGTGGTCGGTCCGGAGAGTGACGACGAGTGAACAGCCGGTAATTTCGGCGCTCGCGAAGGCCTGTGGATATGGTCAGGACGGCGTCCGAACGCTGGTATTCTCTTGGTGTGGCCCGGTCCATCGACCGGGCTCGTTGCTTGGCACCGGCGGCAAGTGCCGGTGCGAAGTGCAATCGCATCGCCCTCCTGCCACGGAAAGACCGTGGCCGCCAAAGTCCGAAGGAGGTGGAGTTCGCGCATGCGTCGTTATGAAGTCATGGTGATCCTCGACCCGGAGCTCGATGAGCGCACGGTCGAGCCGTCCATCGACACGTACCTGAACATCGTCCGCAAGGAAGGTGGCACCGTCGAGAAGCTCGACATCTGGGGCCGCCGCAAGCTTGCGTACGACGTCAAGAAGAAGGCCGAAGGCATCTACGCCGTCATCGACCTGACCGCGACGCCCGCGGTGGTGAAGGAGCTCGACCGTCAGCTCACGCTGAACGAGTCGATCCTCCGCACCAAGGTCATTCGGCCGGACCAGCACTGAGCCTGGGGTCGTCAGCAGCTGTCGGTACTGTCGGCGCCTGCCGCTACCAATAGCTGTGGACACAGTCACACCCGAAAACAGGAGGAGTTGTCATGGCCGGTGAACCACCCATCACTCTGATCGGAAACCTGACAGGTGACCCGGAGCTGCGTTTCACGCCGTCCGGCGCCGCGGTGGCGAACTTCACGATCGCCTGTACCCCGCGGAACCTGGACCGGCAGAGCAACGAGTGGAAAGACGGCGAGACGCTCTTCATCTCGTGCGCTGTCTGGCGCCAGGTCGCCGAGAACGTCGCGGAGTCGCTGACCCGAGGATCCCGTGTCGTCGTACACGGTCGTCTGAAGGCCCGCAGCTACGACGACCGCGACGGTAACAAGCGCACCGTGTTCGAGTGCGATGTCGAGGAGATCGGCGCCAGCATGCGGTACGCGACGCTGAAGATCTCCAAGACGTCCCGCGAAGGCGGCGGTGGCGGCGGCGGGTTCGGTGGTGGCGGTGGCAACCAGGGTGGTGGCTACGGCGGCGGTAACCAGGGCGGCGGCGGCTTCGGCGGCGGCAACCAAGGTGGCGGCGGCCAGCAGAACGACCCCTGGGCGACCCCCCAGCAAGGCGGTGGCGGCGGCGGTCAGGCTGCCCCGCAGAACGACCCTTGGGCCAACCAGGGCGGCGGCTCGATGGAGGAGCCTCCGTTCTGATCCGGTCCCCGGGTCGAGACCAGTAGGACAGACCATTCCGGCATCCGTGCCGGGCTCTGGAAGTAGGAAGAGAGCACCACAATGGCCAAGATCATTCGGAAGCCGAAGAAGAAGGTCTGCGGCTTCTGCAAGGACAAGGCGACGTACGTCGACTACAAGGACACCGCGCTGCTGCGCAAGTTCATCTCGGACCGCGGCAAGATCCGCGCCCGCCGGGTGACCGGGAACTGCGTGCAGCACCAGCGCGACGTGGCCACCGCTATCAAGAACGCTCGTGAGGTGGCACTGCTGCCCTACACGAGCACCGCTCGCTGAGGGAGGTCCTGACACATGAAGCTCATCCTGGCGCAAGAGGTCGAGGGCCTCGGCAACCCCGGCGACATCGTCGAGGTCAAGGACGGCTACGGCCGTAACTACCTGGTTCCGCGCGGTCTGGCCATCGGCTGGACGCGGGGCGCCGAGAAGCAGATCCAGTCGATCAAGCGGGCGCGTGACGCCCGGGCGATCCAGGGCAAGGAGCACGCGAGCGAGGTCAAGAACCAGCTCGAGCAGCTCTCTGTCACGCTGGGCGTCAAGGCCGGCGAGACCGGCCGCCTGTTCGGTTCGGTGACCCCGGCCGACATCGCCGGCGCCATCAAGGCCGCCGGCGGCCCGCTGGTCGAGAAGCGCGCGATCGCCATCGCGTCGCCCATCAAGACCACCGGCAAGCACCAGGTCTCGGTCCAGCTGCACCCCGACGTGGCCGCCACGGTCCGCCTAGAGGTAGCCGCCGGCTAACCGCAGCCGCCCTTCACAAGGCCCACGCTCCCCCCGGGGACCGTGGGCCTTCGTGCACCCACCCCACCCCCGCACTCCGCGATGCACTCGCCCAACTCACGCTCCGCACGCCTCCCACCTTCGCGCCCCACACGCTTCGCATCTCGCATCTCGCGTCCGCACCCGGCGTCCCGCACCCGCAAGCACCTCGCGCTCCCCGCCTTACCCCGCGTTCTGTGTCCGCACTGCCGCACTCCCGCGCCCAGCGTCGCGCCTCACCCTTCGCCCCCGGTGCCCCGCGCCGTGCGCGCCTCGCGCCCGAATCCGGCGTCCCCGCACCCGGCTCCGCCCGCGCTCTCCGATCCCGCGCCTCGCGCTCTCCGCGCCAACCCCGCGCACCTCGCGCCCAGGCCGTACGCACCTCGTGTTCCCGCCCCGCCTTCCCACGGTTCGCGTTCCCGCGCGCACTCTCGCGCCTCGCGCTCTTCGTGCCGACCCCCGCGCACCTCGCGCCCACGCCGTACGCACCTCGCGCTCCCGTACCCCACGCCTCGTACCTCGCGCTTCACGCCTCGCGTCCGAATCCGGCGTCCTCGTATCCGGCGCCGCCCGCGTCTACGGCGTCGCATCCCGCGCCCTGCGCCGTACGTATCTTGCGCATCACAAACCGCGTCCTTCGCCGGACGCACCTCGCCCTTCACGCTCCCGCGCCTGAGTCCGGCGTCCGCATGCGCCGCCGCGCCTCACGCCGCCAGATCCCGCACCCCACGACGCACGAGTCTCGCGCCCGACGCCCGACGCCCGACGCCCGACGCCCGACGCCCGACGCCTCGAGCCTGAGTCCGACGTCCCCGCATGCGGCGCCGCCGCACCTCACGCCACCAGATCCCGCACCCCGCGACGTACGAGTTCTCGCGTTCAGCGGGCTTAGTACGTGACGCTCGACGCCTCGCGCCTTAGCTCGGCGCCCTGCACGCGGCGCCGCCCGCGCCTTGCTCCACGACATCTTGCGCTGCACGCACCGCGCCCTGCGTGCGGCACTCGCCCGGCTTGCACACCAAAACTCGCAGCGCTCTGCGACGTCCGGTCCCGCGCTCTGTGCCTTACGCGTCTAGCGTTTCCGGTGCCGAGCTCGGCGCTCCCGCCTCGTCTCTCGCGTTCCACGCCTCGCGTGTGAGCCCGGCGTCCCGTGCACGGTGCCGTCTGCACCCTGCGCCGTCACATCCCGCGCGCCACGACGTACGAATCTCGTGCTCTCGCGCTCGGCGTCTCCGTCCCGGGCAACCCGCCCGAAGCCGGTGCTTCAGAACCCGGTGCCGCCTGCGGCTTGCGGGCCGCGGTTCGGGTGCTCACGGTTTGCGGCTTGCATATCTGGTCCTGTGCCCGGGCGCGGCGTCGTGCGTTTGCGTGCGCGTCTTGGGTCGGGGGCTGGGGTCAGCCTTGGCGGGGTTTGGGCCATTTGGGGGGTGGGGGGTCTTCGTCGCCGGCGGCGCCGGGGGGTTGGATGCGGGGCCAGCGGGTGGGGGCGGGGTCGGCGGCGTTGCCGCCGGAGTTGGGGGGTTGGATGCGCGGCCAGCGGGTGGGGCGTGGGTCGTCTTCGGTGGCTGCGGCTGTGGTGGGGAGGAGGGTGAGGGCGAGTACGACGGCGCCTGCGACGAGGGAGCGGCGGGAGGAGAAGGTTGGCCGGGAGGGCGTGCGTCCGCCGGAAGTGAGTGGTCGGCTCGGGTGCGGCGTGTGTCCGTCGGAGGTGAGCCGGCGGCTCGGGGAGGGGGTGTGGGGGGTGGGGGTCATGGTTTGTCTAGGGCGTAGACGACGTCGTCGTGGACGACTATGGCGTGGGGGCCGGCGATGCCCCAGGGGCGGGCGGTGTCGGCGGGGATGGTGCGGGCTTTGCCGCCGGGGGTGACGGTGACGAGGGCGCTGTTGACGGAGCCGTAGATGGTGGTGCCGGTGATGGAGAGGGGGCGGAAGTTGGGGTAGAGGGAGGTCTTGCCGGTGGTGAAGTTGATCAGGCACTCGCCCCAGGCGGCGACCTTGCGGGTGGCGTCCGGCAGCCACTGCCAGTTCTGCGTGTCGTTGACGTTGGACGCCGCGCAGGTCGCTTTGACCGAGCCGTCGGCGCTGGAGTGGACGGTCGGGACGACCATGTCCTGACCAGCGGCCTTCCAGAAGACCAGGACGCGGTCCGGGCTGGCGGCAACGATCCGCTCGATCGTCTTGACGCCCTTGGGCGGCTTCGGGGTGAAGGTCTGCAGCGGCTGCCCCGGCTCGCTCCAGTACGCCGGCCCTTCGTAGCGCGCCATCAACGTCCGCTGGCCTTCGGCGAGCAGCATCGTCGACAACCGCGGCTGGTTCGGCACGGGCTTCAGCTCGCTCCCGCTGACCACGCTCGCGCCCGCGTTGCTCGCGAGGAGGACGAGCGGCGACGTCCCGAAGAACTGGACGGTCGACGAGTTCGGCAGGGCGACCTCGACGGCCTCGGCGCCGTTGCCGGCCCAGTAGTACAAGGTGTCGTCGTTCGCGACGGCGAGTACCGACTTGCCGTCGATCGTCGTGTAGACCGGTGCGTCGACGCCGGTGGGCACCTTGTCCTGCCACTTGACCTTGCCGTCGGTATCGAACACGGCGATCTTCTTGTCCTGCGTCAGGACGGCGACCTCGGACCCGTCCGGCGACACGGCCGGCTGGGAGTTCGCGGCGATGTCGACCGTCCAGCTCGCCTTCGGCGACCAGCCCGGTGGGACCGGCCGCGCGGAGAACTGGTCGGGCGCGATACTCGGCGGCGGCAGCGCGGGCAGCGTCGGCGACGCCTTCGGTGGCGGCGGCGGGCCCTTGGGCCGCAGTACGGTCAGCCAGATCGTCGTACCCGCGATCAGGACGCCGGCCAGCGAGAACGCCACCACGATCGGCCAGATCGGCTTCTTCTTGCGGGCGACCTCGATCGCCTCGACCTCGCCGTCCGGGTGGATGACGAGCGGCCACGACGTCCCGTCGGCCTCGACCGCGGTCGCCTTCACCGGGCGGCCGAGCTGCGCGGCCTGCTCGCTGACCAGCTGGAGCGCGGCCTGCCGCGGGTCGTGGTGGTTGACCGGGTGGCTGCGCCCGGCGATCTTGACCTCGGCGTTGTGGTCGTCGTACAGGTGGATGCTGACTTTGGGCCAGGACGGGATCTTCTCAGCCACGATGACCTCTCATTCCCGCCACGAATCTCCCTCGTTCATCCGGAGCCGACGCACTCGTTCTAGCATGTCCACCGCACCCGAAGGCATGCCAGGACAGTTCCGGCAGGCAGAAACCCCGTGAGCCCGGCGGCTCCACTGACCCCGACAAGGGGGTAGAAACATCCTCGCCTGTGGATGGGTCACGAACGTACACCCGGAAAGCGAGAGAATACTGTGGGCGACAGCCAGTGACGCATCGCGAGAGGAGGTCTCATGACGCAGAACCCGTGGACGAAGCAACAACCGCCGCCCCCGGGTCCGCCGCCGGGGCCTTCATCGCAGGCGGAGCAGGCGCCCCGGGGCCCGGTGGCCCCGCAACACGGTGTTCCGGCGCCCGCGGAGGACCAGCGGCTGCCGAAGTTCGCGATCCCGGTCGCCGACACCTTGTGGTGGGTCGGCGTCCACGGCGGAGCCGGCGAGTCGACGATGGCGCAGTTGCTGCCCGGTACGCGGGCGGCCAACCATCGCTGGCCGATTCCGCCGCCCCCGGTACCGACCCCGGTGATCCTGGTCGCGCGGACGCACG
Source organism: Kribbella sp. NPDC104218 (assembly GCF_055584105.1). Lineage (NCBI taxonomy): Bacteria > Bacillati > Actinomycetota > Actinomycetes > Propionibacteriales > Kribbellaceae > Kribbella > Kribbella sp. NPDC104218. The sequence goes on along the minus strand of NZ_JBVJMQ010000001.1, from coordinate 1,683,934 downwards.
GCTCCGGCCTGCGGTCCGCGCAGCGCGCGGCGATCGAGTGGGCCTCGGGCGTCGTCCAGGGAGTGGCTGTGCTCGGCCTGGTGCTGATCGCGGACGCCCCCGGACGGTTGCCCCGGGTGCTCGACGACTTCGCCGACATCGTCGGTGGCGGCGTCCCCAGAGTCTGGGACATTCCCTGGATCGAGGAGTGGCGCAGAGGGGAGGCTCCGTCGCCCGACAACACCCCCGACGAGGTTTTCGAAGTTCTTGAATCCATCTACGCTCTTCGCGCGTCAAACCCAGCGGATTATCCCGCCCCGTACTGAAAGGCAGTTCCGCGCATGATGTTGGCACAGCTCATCTCGGAGATTCCGTCCATGGTTCCGCTCGGCGGCGGTGGCCAGCGGCCCCCGGGAGCGGAGAAACTCGATCTCGTCATCGACTGGGTGCGCTGGATCGCCTTCGCCATCTGCGTCCTCGGCATCCTGATCGCCGGCGCGATGATGGCCGTCGGCCAGCGTCGCGGTGAAGGCGGCGAGCACGCGGCCCGGCTCGGCTGGGTTCTCGCGGCGTGCATCGTGATCGGGTCCGCGACGCTGCTGGTCGGCGCCCTCCAGGGCAACTGACAGCCGGCCGGGGGCTGATCGACGGTGGGGCTGTTCAGCAGGAGTACCGACGACGACGCGGACGGCGGTGGACCGACCGGGCTCTGGCAGGAGCGCGGGTTCCTGGCCGCCGCGATCGTCGTCGGCGCGATCGTGATCTGCGTGGCGCTGTGGTTCTTCGTCCGCGATCCCGGGACGTCGACCAGCGGCCCGCGGCCGACGCCGGTCGTGACCGAGACTCCGACCGAACAGCCCTCCGACGAGCCCACCGAGCCGGTCGCCACGCCGACCGATCCGGTCGGTACGACGACGCCCACCGCACCGCCCGTCTCCGGTAAGGGCGGTTGTAAGACCGTCAGCCCGGCGCCCGGCATCCCGCGGATCGCGCCGGCCGGCGTCACCTGGCAGTTCGAGGACGACATGCTGTTCCCGATGCAGCAGGAGGCAGGCCCGGCGCAGATGAGCGCGCGCGGCGTCCGGTCGTGTTTCGCGCACTCGCCGACCGGAGCGGTGTTCGCGACGTTCACCCTGCTGGCCCAGATCAAGAACCCGGCCCTGACCCCCGACGTCCTGGCCAACCGGATCGCGCCGGGCAAGGGCCGCACGGTCGCGATCGCGCAGAACAAGGCCACCCCGACGCCGTTCAGCGAGGTCAAGACCGCGCAGTTCGTCGGTTTCAAGGTGCTCGACTACCAGCCGAACCGCGCGATCGTCTCGATCGCGGTCGCCTTCGACGAGCGCCGGGTCGCCGCACTCCCGGTCACCATGGTCTGGACCAGTGGCGACTGGAAGGGCCTGCTGCAGGCCGACGGCAGCTTCAACGGGACCACCGAGCCGGACCTGCTCGGCTCGATGGCCGGCTACGTCCGGTTCAAGGGGGCCTGATGCTGATCCTCGGGTGCAACCTCGCGCCGTGGAACTGGGACGACTGCGTCCGCGAGTTCCTCACCAAGGTCGTCGGCGGCGCGCTCGCGGATGTCTTCGAGATGCTGCTGGACGCGATCGCCAAGGTGGTCATCCAGACCGTCACCGCGATCATGACCGGCGTCGGGTTCCTGTGGGTCAAGATCGACACCCCGGACATCTCCAAGAACGGCGCCGTCTGGTGGATGCACGAGCGGACGCAGTACATCATGGTCGCGGTCGCCGTCGTGGCGGTGATGGTCGGCGCGATCCAGATGGCGATCTCGCATCGCGGTGAGCCGCTGCGCGACATCCTGCGCTCGCTGATCACGATGGTGCTGGTGAACGCCGGTCTGCTGTTCGTCGCGTCGAACCTGATCGGCGCCGCCGACGACTTCTCGGAATGGATCATCGCCAAGGCCCTCGGCGGCAAGACCGATTTCGGTACCGAACTGGCCAACCGGATGACCAAACCGCTGACGGACGACATGACCTTGCTGACCGTCGGGCTGGTGATCTTCGTCGGCATCCTGATGGTGATCACCGGGATCATCCAACTGGCGTTGATGATCGTCAGATACGGGATGCTCGTGCTGCTGACGGCGGTCTTCCCGATCACCGCGGCGGCGACCAACACCGAGATGGGGATGATGTGGTTCAAACGCGCGCTGGCCTGGCTGGGCGCGTTCATCATCTACAAACCGGTGGCCGCGCTCATCTACGCGGCCGCCATCATGATGATTCGCGTCCCGGCGGTGCCTGAAGGGGTCACACCCGACAAGGGAGCACCGCAGGCGTACAACATCGTGCTGGGGGTGACGATGATGCTGCTTGCCGTCGTCGCGCTGCCGGCGATCCTGCGTTTCGTCTCACCGAAGGCGTCCTGATATGCCTCCCTTCCTGATCCCGCTCTGCGGCGACTGGCTCGCATGTGTCTGGGAAGCGGTCAAGAACGTCGTCGGCACTGTTGTCGATTGGTTGATCACCGTGATTTTTGAGCCGATTCTGGACGCCGTCGCCTCGGCGGTCACGGTCGTGATGGGGACCATCGGCACCTTCTGGGTCTACGTGCCGACGATCGCGGTCGGGCAGGGCGCCGGGTTGCCGAACACCCCGAACGGCAAACCCGCCAGCGGGACCGTCGAGTGGATGCAGACCAACACGCACTTCATCGCGTTCGGCGTCGCGCTGATCGGGATCTTCATCGCCTGTATCCAGCTCGCCTGGAGCCACCGCGGCGAGTCCGCGCGGGACATCCTCCGCTCGCTGATCACGCTCGGCGCCGCGACCGCGCTGACCATCGGCGTCGCGCAGGCGCTGATCGACTTCGGCGACCGGTTCGCCCGCTGTATCGTCACCACCTCGCTGATCGACAACCCGGCCCAGGGCTACTGGGCCTGTGATCCCGGCCAGGGCAACGGCAAGGCGTTCGGGACGACGATGACCGCGATGTTCGGCCTGGCCGCGGCGTCCGGCGGGCTCGGGCTCGGCCTGGCGATCACGATCGGCATCCTGGCCATCATCGCGGGCGTCATCCAGATCGTGCTGATGGTCGTCCGGAGCGCGATGCTGGTGCTGCTGGTCGGCGTCCTGCCGATCGCGGCGGCGGCGACCAACACCGAGATGGGCCGGAACTGGTTCAAGAAGATCCTCGGCTGGATCTTCGCCTTCATCTTGTACAAACCGGTGGCCGCGATCGTCTACGCCACCGCGATCCGCTTGACGGGGAACAACGGCCAAGGCGCTCCGAACCCGTTGAACTTCGGCAACAACCCGCAGGACACGGCGACCGCCGTCCTGAACATGATCACCGGTCTGGCGCTGCTGGTGCTCGCGCTGTTCGCGCTGCCGGCGCTGATGCGCTTCATCGTTCCGATGGTTGCGGCGACCGCAGGTGGCGCCGGCGCGGGCATGCTCGCGGCCAAGCTGACCGGGACCGACAAGCTCGCCGAGAAGGTTCAGGGCGCTGCTGAGGGCGAGGGCGGCGACGGCGAGGGTGGCGGCCCGTCCGGCGCCCGGAACGTCGGCCGAGCGCGGAACCAGGCCCAGAGCTCACGCGGCGGTGGCGGAGGCCAAGGCGGCGGGGGCGGCGGCGGAGGTGGCGGTGGCGGCGCTACTGGTGCCAGCGGCGGCGCATCGGGTGGTGCCAGCGGTGGTGCGGCCGGTGGCGGTGCTGCGGGTGGCGCTGCAGGTGGCGCGGCCGGCGGCGGTGCAGCCGCTGGTGGCGGCGCGGCAGCCGGTGGTGGCGCTGCAGCTGCGGCCGGCCCGGCGGCAGCGGCGGTCGCCCCGGTCGCGATCGCGATCGCAGCCGGAAAGGCAGCCCACGCGGCCTCCAAGGCCGTCGCCAACGAGGCCCTGAGCGAGGACCAGTCCGGTGGCGGCGGTGGCGGTGGCGGCGGCGGTGACCAGGGCGGCCCGTCGGGCAGCAGCGGTGAGACCCGCGACGCCAACCGCGAACGCCAGCGTGAGCAGCGGTACCGCGACGACCAGCGTTATCGCGACGACCAGCGGAACGATCGACGAGAACCGGATGGGCCCCGTGGCAGCAGCTGACAACGTACGAAGCGCTCCGCGCACCTACGGCAACTGGCGACAGCCCGCCTCGGCGGGTATCGCGGGCCTGGGTTCTCTCGGCACGGCCATCATGATGGGCGGCCTGCTGATGACGATCTTCTCGATGATGGCGGGCGGCGTCCTCGGCGCCGTCATCACCCTGCTGGCCGTCGGCTTCGTGCTGCTGATGCTGATGACCAAGGACAAGCACGGCCAGTCCGCGCTGCAACGGCTCTCGACGATCATTGGATGGCAACGAGCAAAGATGGCCAAACACAACATCTACCGTTCAGGTCCGCTCGGCCGGACGGCCTGGGGCAAGTTCCAGCTCCCGGGCCTGGCCGCCGCCTCCCAGCTGAGCGAGTTCCAGGACTCGTACGGGCGTCCGTTCGCGCTGCTCTTCTACCCGAGCACGCGGCACTTCACCGTCGTGATCAACGCCGAGCCGGACGGCGCGTCGCTGGTCGACGAGGAGCAGATCGACGTCTGGGTCGCGCACTGGGGTCAGTGGCTCGCCTCGCTCGGCCACGAGCCGGGGATCGTCGCCGCCTCGGTGACCGTGGAGAGCGCGCCCGACACCGGCATCCGGCTGCGGCGCGAGGTCAACCACAACATCCAGGCCGGCTCGCCCGCGATCGCGCAGGCGATGCTCGCCGAGGTCGTCCAGAGCTACCCGGAGGGCTCGGCGCTCGTGTCGGCCCGGGTCGCCCTGACCTTCAAGGGCACCGACCGCAACGGCAAGCGGCGCAAGGAAGAGGACATGGGCCGTGAGCTCGCGTCCCGGCTGCCCGCGCTCACCCAGAGCCTGAACGCGACCGGCGCGGGTGCGGCCCGTCCGGTCGCCGCGCAGGAGCTGTGCGAGGCCGTCCGGATCGCCTACGACCCGGCGGCCGCCGTCCTGATCGACGAGGCCCGCGGCCAGGGCATGGCGCCCGAGCTGCAGTGGACAGACGTCGGCCCGGCCGGCGCGCAGGCGTTCTGGGACAAGTACCGCCACGACTCCGCCTGGTCCGTGACCTGGCAGATGTCGCAGGCGCCGCGCGGCGAGGTGTTCTCGTCGGTCCTGTCGCAGCTGGTCGCGCCGCACATGGATATCGACCGCAAGCGCGTCACGCTGCTCTACCGCCCGCTCGACGCGGCCACCGCCGCCCGGATGGTCGAGGCCGACAAGCGCAACGCGTCCTTCCGCGCGACGACGACCAACCGGCCCTCGGCGCGCACCATGGCCGAGGCCCGCGCGGCCGACCGCACCGCGCAGGAGGAAGCCCGCGGCGCCGGCCTGGTGAACTTCGGCATGATCGTCACCGGCACCGTCATGACCGCCGAGCAGATCCCGGACATGATCGCCGCCATCGACAACCTCGGTGCGACGGCCCGGGTGCTGCTGCGTCCGGCGTACGGCTCGCAGGACTCGGCGTTCGTCGCCGGGCTGCCGCTCGGCGTCGTCCTGCAGAGCCACCTGTCCGTCCCGGCCGGCCTGCGGGAAGCGCTATGACAGCTGGGGAGTCGCAGTGAGCGAGAAGAAGGCGAAGAAGCCACCGGTCCAGCGCGGCCGCCGTCCCATGCCCCGCGGCTGGCCAGGCGCCGGCGGCGGCTACTCGACCTACCTCCAGGCCCCGGCCGAGTGGCGCGGCACCACAGTCCAGGTCTGTGGCCTCTGGCCGTTCGCCGCCGGCACCGGCAGCCCCATGGTCGGCGTACCCATCGGCCGCAACATCCTCTCCGGCGCCACCATGTGCTGCGACCCGATCAGCTGGTTCATGCGCGCCAAACTCATCTCCAACCCCTCCATGTTCGTCCTCGGCAAACCCGGCCTGGGCAAATCCACGATCACCCGGCGGATGGCATTGGGGCTGGCCGGGTATGGGATTCAGCCGTTGGTGCTGGGGGATCTCAAGCCTGATTACAAGGATCTGATCGAGGCGCTGGGCGGGCAGGTCATTCAGCTCGGGCGCGGGCGCGGGCATCTGAACATCCTGGATCCGGGGGAGTCGCGGGAGGCCGCGCTGCGGCTGACCGGGAAGGCGCGGGAGGCGATCCAGGCCGATGCGCACGGGCGCCGGCAGACGATGGTGTCGGCGCTGATCTCGATCATGCGGTCGGCGCCGCCGACCGATCGGGAAGAGACGATCATCGACGAGGCGCTGAAGGTCCTGGACGAGCGGCACACCGGTACGCCGGTGCTGCGCGATCTGCTCAAGGTCGTCCAGGACGCACCGGACCGGGTCCGCAACGTGGCCCTGGACCGCGGCAGCCTGGACCGGTACCGGCAGATCACCGAAGGCCTGGAGGCCTCGCTGATCGGTCTGGTCGGTGGCGGGCGGCTCGGTGAGATCTTCTCCGAGCAGACCGACAACCCGATGAAGATGGACCGGCCGGTCGTCTTCGACGTCTCCAACATCGACGACTCCGAGACCAACCTGCAGGCCGCCGTCCTGCTCGCCTGCTGGTCGTACGGGTTCGGCGCGGTCGCGGTCTCGCAGGCCCTCGCGGACGCCGGGCTGGAGCCGCGGCGGCACTACTTCGTCATCCTCGACGAGCTCTGGCGGGTACTGCGGGCCGGGCGCGGCCTGGTCGACCGGGTCGACGCGCTGACCCGGTTGAACCGGCAGCGCGGTGTCGGGATGGCGATGATCTCGCACACGATGTCCGACCTACTCGCGCTCGAGCACCCCGAGGACCGGATGAAGGCCAAGGGGTTCGTCGAGCGGTCCGGGATGGTGATCTGCGGCGGTCTGCCACGGGCCGAGATGGACAACCTGACCGAGGTCGTGCCGATGTCCGAGGAAGAGCAGAACATGCTGATCGGCTGGCAGGACCCGCCCGCGTGGGATCCGGCCACCGGCGAGGAGGCGGCGCCGCCCGGGCGCGGTAACTTCCTGGTCAAGGTCGGCGGCCGGCCCGGCATCCCGGTGCACGTCGGGCTGACCTCGGTCGAGCGCGAGATCAACGACACCAACAAACTCTGGCGGACGGGCGACGACGGCCGGCCGCTCAAGGTCGAGGTCGCCGCGGACGGCACCGAGGAGGTCGTCGAGCAGTACAGCTTCGACGACCCCGCGATGCTCCCGCCGCCGGACCCGATGACCCGGGTCCAGCGGGAGGCGACCAATGGCTGACGGCAAGCGGTCGACCGGTCCCGGCGGGCTGTCCGTCGAGACCGTCCTGATCTTCATCGGTTGCGGTCTGTTCGCGATCGTCGTCGGCGGGATCTGGGGTGCGCTCAAGGCCGCCGCGGCGATCGACGGCACCCGCGCCGTCCCGGGGAACCCGGTCGGTGCGCTGTCCCAGCTGATCCAGGGCCGGTTGCGCTGGTCCGGCGCGGCGACCGGCGTCCTGATCCTGGAGTTCGTGCTGCTGATCCTGATCGCGGGCGGGGTGTGGCTGTTCCTGCGCCGCCGGCAGGAGACGGTCGGCCGCGTCGACAAGCAGGCCTTCCTGATGTCGAAGCGCTCCGAGATCTACAAGCTCACCCGCGAAGGCGCCCAGGGCATCGCCGACCGGCTCGGCGCCGGGCACGCCGGCCCGGGCATCCTGATCGGGCGGACCGTCCGGGACAACCTCGAGGTCTTCGGGTCCTGGGAGGACATGCACGTCGACATCTGGGGTCCGCGGACCGGTAAAACGACGTCCCGCGCCGTCCCCGCGATCCTGGACGCGCCGGGCTCCGTCGTCGCCACGTCGAACAAGCGCGACATCGTCGACGCCACCCGCGGCCCGCGGCTGGACAAGGGGCCGGTCTGGGTCTTCGACCCGCAGGAGGTCTGCGAAGAGCCGCCGAACTGGTGGTGGAACCCGCTGACCTACATAACCGACGAGACCAAGGCCCGCGAGATGGCCGAGCACTTCGTCGCCTCCCAGCGTGACCTCAATGCCCAGACCGACGCGTTCTTCGACGCCGCCGGTCTCGACCTGCTGGCCGGGCTGCTGCTCGCCGCTGCGGTCGCCAAGCGGCCGATCACGCAGGTCTACACCTGGCTCGCCGACCAGCGCAACGACGAGCCCGAGCGAATCCTGCGCAACACTCCGGGCCTGCAGTTGTCGGCCGACGCGCTGTCCGGCGTCATCAACGCTCCGGACAAGCAGCGGGCCGGCATCTACGGTACGGCGCAGCAGAGCGCGCAGTTCCTGGTGAACCGCAAGGTGACCCGCTGGGTCATCCCGCAGGGGCCGAACGACACCCGTCCGCAGTTCAACCCGCACGAGTTCATCCGCCAGGGCGGCACGCTCTACAGCCTGTCCAAGGAGGGCGCGGGGACGGCGGGTCCGCTGGTCACCGCGTTGACGGTGGCCGTCGTCGAGGCGGCCGAGCAGTACGCGCGCGGCTGCCCGATGGGCCGGATGCCGAACCCGCTCGTCGGCGTCCTCGACGAGGCGGCGAACGTCTGCCGCTGGAAGAACCTGCCGGATCTCTACAGCCACTTCGGCTCCCGCGGCATCGTGCTGATGACGATCCTGCAGTCCTGGGCCCAGGGCCAGGAGTGCTGGGGTGAGCATGGGATGGAGAAGCTCTGGTCGGCCGCCAACATCCGCGTGTACGGCGGTGGCGCGTCGGACGCGAACTTCCTCGAGCGGCTGAGCAAGCTGATCGGCGACTACGACATCATTTCCAGCTCGGTCTCGTACAACAAGGGTGAGCGCGGGACCAGCCGGCAGACCCAGCGGCAGAACATCCTGGAGATCTCCGACCTGGCCGCGATGCCGCCGGGCCGGGCCGTGGTGTTCCCGTCCGGGATCCCGGCGACGATGATCAAGACCGTGCCGTGGTTCACCCGCGCGGACGCCGGCGCCGTCAAGGCGTCGCTGCGCAAGTACGATCCCGGGGCGAGCCTGCCGCCGGGCGCGACCGGGGGCAACCCGTGGCTGACCGGCGGCCAGCAGTCCGGGCCGCCGCCGATCCCGACCGGGACGCCGGTGTGGGAGCAGACCGAGGAGCAGCGTCGTGGATGGTGAACAGGAGCTCTTCTATCCGCATGTCGCGGCCTTCGTCGAGGACCGGTTGGTCTACCTCTACACGCGGCGGATCGGCCAGCAGTACGTCTGGTGTCCGGAGTGGTTCCGGCACGCCGAGGCGCTCAGCCGCCTGGACTCGATCTGGCGCGCCTGGGAGCACCTCCGCCTGGATCCGGCCACCGGCATGTCCGTCTGGTGGCGCGACCACGCCGACCCGCACATGATGGCCCTCCTCGACCCGGACGGCCCTTTCGCCGCCTGCCGAGGCCAACACACCGACTACCCGATCCCGCCACTCCCCGTCGAAGAGCCCCCCGCCGGCCTCTTCTTCGACCAACGCCAACCCAACGTCCGCGGCATCTAGCCGCTCGGGTCGGCTCGCTCGAGCCGGCCCGGCCCCGGCCATGCCGCCCGCCCGCGTCGGCCCGCTCCGTCCGTTTCCCCGCCCGCCCCGCCTGTGCCGTGCTGCCCGGTCCTGGCCGTGCCCCCGCCCCGCCCGCCCCGCCCGGAGGGCGGGCTAGTCGCCTAGGCCGATGTCGCGGAGGCCGGTCTGCTTTTCGCGTTTCTTGGTCTTGCGGATGAACTTGCGGGCCTCCGGCGGTTCGGCCGGACGACGGGCGGCGTCACTCGCCGGCGCCTGCTCCCGCCGGACTGGTACGTCGCCACCGGCGTACCGGTCCGCTACGCGGTCGTCGTACGCCGCTCCGCGGTCCTCGCGTTCTGCCGCGCGCTGGTAGCGGCGTCCGGCGGCTGCGGTCGCAGCGGCGCCGGGCTCGTCCGGGCCGGCGGCTGCTTCATCGAGCAGGTGGTTGCCGTGGGCGCGGTCGCTGCGCGCCTGGCGGCGCTGGGCGTCGGCCAGCGCGCGGTGGCGATCGACGCCGGCGTCGGCCTCGGCGAGCCGGATCGCCTCGCTCGTCTCGGCCGTGGCGTCGAGCAGTTGGCGACGGTCGCGGGCTTCGTCGAGCTCGCGCTGGTCGTGCGCCGCCCGTTCGAGCTCCTCGTCGTCGAGTCGTTCCGCGTCCTCTTCCTCGAGGCGATCCAACTCGTCGTCCTTGTCGGCCATACCGCTCCTTTCCTCGCGCTCAACGATGCCGCACCCCAGGGTCAGCGGGTAGCTCCGGTCACGAGCCACGTGTCGCGACGCTCCCGCGTCAGCAACGTCAGCAGCCGCAGCAGCATGAACCCGCCGAACGCCCACCACAACGCCACGACACCGCCGTCGAACCAGAGCACGCTGAGCGCCAGCGGGACGTACAGGACGAACGCGATCACCCCGGCCACGGCCAGGTAGCGCCCGTCGCCCGCGCCGATCAGGACGCCGTCCAGCACGAAGACAACGCCGTTCAGCGGCTGCCAGACAGCGGCGACCAGGATGATCGCAGCGAGCGTCCGCTGGACTTCGGGGTCGGCGCTGAACCAGTGCACGTAGATCGGGTGCAGACCCCACAGGGCGAGCCCGCAGACCAGACCGGAGTACAGGCCCCACCACATCATCCGGCGGGTGATCGAACGGGTGCCGGCGACGTCACCGGCGCCGAGCGCGCGTCCGGTCAGGGCTTGGGCGGCGATCGCGATCGCGTCCAGGGCGAGCGCGAGGAAGTTCCACAGGGTGAAGGCGACCTGGTGGGCGGCGACGGACGTCGTACCGAGGGCGGTGGCGACGAACGTGAGCAGAATGATTGCCGCGCGCAACGTCAGCGTGCGGACGACGAGCGGGACGCCCATCTGGGCGGAGGCGATGATGCCCGGTCGGTCCGGCCGGAGCTTGGCGCCGTCCCGGCGGGCGCCGCGGACGACGACGGCGACCAGTGCGACACCCGCTCCGGTCTGGGCGAGCGCCGTACCGAGCGCGGAGCCCGCGATGTCGAGGTGCAGGCCGTAGACGAAGACGACGTTGAGGACGACGTTCGCCAGGTTGGCGCTGATGGCGACCACCATCGGGGTCTTCGTGTCCTGCAGACCGCGCAGTACGCCGGTGGCCGCAAGCAGGAGCAGCATCGAGGGGATGCCGATACAGGAGATCCGCAAGTAGGTGACTGCGTGGTCAGCGACGTCCGGGGAGGGGTTGAACGCGCCGATCGCCTGTGGCGCCAGCAGAGCGCCCGCGGCGGCCAGGACGACGCCGAGCAGGAGGGCGAGCCAGAGGCCGTCGATACCCTGCGCCAGGGCGCCCTTGTGGTCGCCTGCGCCGATGCGGCGCGCGACGGCCGAGGTGGTGCCGTAGGCGAGGAAGACGCAGATGCCGACGAGGGTCTGCAGGATGGTGCCCGCGATCCCGAGCGCGGCCAGTTGCGGGGTGCCGAGATGACCGACGATCGCTGAGTCGGCAAGCAACATCAGCGGCTCGGACACCAGGGCGACGAACGCGGGGACGGCGAGCCGGAGGATCTCGCGATCCTGTTCCCCCACCCGTTTGCGGCTCACCGCAGCGAGGTTACCCACGGCTGGGGAGGCGGCTGTGCACAAGGTGGCCGACTTTTTCTTCTCCACAGTTGTGCACCGACAAAACCGCAGGTCAGAGCGATGTTGTGGGTAAGTATCCGCAGATATCCACAGGGTTGTGCTCAGCCTGTGCACACGGTTTCGCCGGTTTCTCCACAGGGTTTCCCCACTGCCTGTGGATGACGAGCTAACACCTGCGGACGACAGCGGCGTACGGTCGCGCGAGTCGGCGGCAGCGATTTTGTCGGTCGGCGCGGCTACGGTTCGATCAGGTGTTCGAGCCCTGCCGTCGGTGACCGGGGCAGCGACGGATGATGGAGGCGGGCTTGTGAGCGTTGCGGAGTTCCGGGGCGGCGGAGACGGCGGCGGTCGCGAGGAGCGCAACCCGGAGATGGGTTTCGACCGCACCCCGCCGCAGGATCTGGCGGCCGAGCAGTGCGTCCTCGGCGCGATGATGCTCTCGAAGGATGCGATCGCAGACGTCATCGAGACCCTCCGCGGGACGGACTTCTACCGCCCGGCGCACGAGTCGGTCTTCGACGCGATCACCGACCTCTACGCCCGCGGCGAGCCGGCCGACGCGATCACGGTCGCCGCCGAGCTGACCAAACGCGGTGACATGACCCGGATCGGCGGCGCGCCGTACGTGCACACGCTGGTCGCCTCGGTGCCGCTCGCGGCTAACGCGGGCTACTACGCGCACATCGTCCGGGAGAAGGCGATCCTGCGCCGCCTGGTCGAGGCCGGGACGAAGATCGTCCAGCTCGCGTACGCCGGTGAGGGCGAGGTCGACGACGTCGTCGACGAGGCCCAGGCCGAGATCTACCAGGTCACCGAGAAGCGCACCACCGAGGACTACGCCCCGCTGAAGGACATCATGGAGGGCGCCCTCGACGAGATCGAGGCGATCGACTCCCGCGGTGACGCGATGGTCGGCGTCCCGACCGGCTTCACCGATCTCGACGAGCTGACCAACGGGCTGCACCCGGGCCAGATGATCATCGTCGCCGCCCGGCCCGCCATGGGTAAGGCGCTCGCCCTCGACACCCCGCTGCCTACCCCGACCGGCTGGACGACGATGGCCGAGGTTGCCGTCGGCGATCAGCTGCTCGACGCGACCGGCGTCCCGACCACGGTCGTCGCGGTGACCGACGTCCTGATCGACCGCCCGTGCTTCCGGCTCTCGTTCTCCGACGGCAGCGCGATCGTCGCGGACGCCGAGCACCAGTGGCTCGTCGAGGACGGCGGCCGCCCGCTGATCTGCACCACCGCCGACCTGCACACCGCGATGTCCGCGAGCCCCGGCCTCACCCCGCCGATCCCCGGCTCCGCCCCGCGCCAGATCACCGGCCACGGCTTCCCCGCCGCCCTGGCCGGCGAAGGCGACCGCCGGATCGAGTGGATCGACCCGGTCGACTCCGTCCCCGTCCGCTGCGTGGAGGTCGACAACCCCGACCACCTCTACCTGGCCGGTAAGACGATGATCCCCACCCACAACTCCACCCTCGGCCTGGACTTCGCCCGTTCCGCCTCGATCCGGCACGGCCTCACCTCGTGCATCTTCTCGCTCGAGATGAGCCGCAACGAGATCACCATGCGACTCCTCTCCGCCGAGGCCAAGGTCCCCCTGCATCACATGCGCAACGGCAAGATGACCGACGAGGACTGGGCCCGCCTGGCTCGCAAAATGGGCGAGGTCTCCGAGGCCCCGCTCTTCATCGACGACTCCCCGAACCTCACCATGATGGAGATCCGCGCCAAGGCCCGCCGCCTCAAACAGCGCCACGACCTCCGCCTGATCATCATCGACTACCTCCAGCTGATGACCTCAGGAAAGAAAGTCGAGTCCCGCCAACTCGAAGTCTCCGAGTTCTCCCGCTCCATCAAACTCCTCGCCAAAGAACTAGAACTCCCCGTCGTAGCCATCTGTCAGCTCAACCGAGGCTCCGAACAACGCTCCGACAAACGCCCCATGGCCTCCGACCTCCGCGAATCCGGCAGCCTGGAACAGGATGCTGACGTTGTCATTCTGTTGCATCGGGAGGATGCGTATGAGCGGGAGTCGACGCGGCCGGGGGAGGCGGACTTTATTATTGCGAAGCATCGTAATGGGCCTACTGCTGATGTGGTGGTTGCTTTTCAGGGGCATTACTCGCGGTTTGTGGATATGGCGCACGACGGGTAATGGTCGCGGCCGGGGTGGGGGCTTTGGGGGAGGCCTTGCGCTTGGGGGATGGGGAGCTGCTGGCTTGGTTGGAGGGGTTGCCGGCGGGGGAGTTGGTGCGGCTGGTGGAGCGGTATCGGCCGTATTTTTGGGCGGGGAGTCCGTTGGATCGGCGGGGCGAGTGGGCTGCGCGGGTCGGGCGGGGGGATCGGCTGGCGGATTGTTTGGCGTCGATGCACGCCGATGGGTATGTGCGGGAGCGGGCGGCGCGGGCGCTGGCTGAGTGGGACGGCGACTTGGCGGCTCGGTTCTTGGCGTTGCGGGCGGTGGATCATGTCGAGCAGGTGCGTCAGGTTGCGATCGGGGCGCTGACTGGGCGGCCGGCGGTGGTCGTGTTGGAGGTGTTGCTGCGGGTGCAGCGGCGTCCGATGGGGCCGGCGGCGTTGGCGTCGTACGCGGGGCAGGTGGAGGCGCGAGAGCTGCTGGAGGCGGAGGAGCTGCTCGTACGGCGGTTTGCGTACGACCGGGTGCTCGACGCGCTGACCGCTGAGGAGGTGGCAGCCCGCGTGTTCGGCGAGCCGGACCAGTTGCTGCGGCGTCGGCTGGCCGAGCGGTGGATGGCGATCGACCCGGTGGCCGCGAAAGGGCGGTTTTTGGGGTCGAGCTATGTCGAAGGCCGCTTGGCTGCTTTGTATGGAGCGGCTGATGAGGCGTTCGAGCCGACGGAGCTCGAGGAGCGGATGCTCGATCGGTCGAGTCGCGTGCGGCAGGCTGCGCGGTGGCGGTACCGGCGGGCCGGCCGGGATCCGGTCGGGTTCTATCGGTCGCTGCCGCGGACTGGCCTGGCGTTGATCGGGTTGCGGGAGGTCGGTCAGCGGCTCAGCGAGGCGGAGGCGCGGGCTGCGTTGGTGAGTGCGGAGCCGCGGGCGCGGCTGGCTGCCCTCGACCTGTGGCCGGGCGAATCGCCGCCGCGGCAGGTTCTGCTCGACGCGCTCGCCGACCCCAGCCGGGCGGTCGTGAAGCGCGCGGCCCGGTTGCTCGTCTCGTTGCCGGGGGTCGGGTACGACGAGGTCGCAGCAGCGGCGGCGTCCGCCGAGCCGGATCAGCGGCGAGCGGCCTGGCTCGTACGTCGGGAGCTCGGCGGCTGGAGTCGCGTACGTGGCGCCCTGGAGGCGAGCCTGGACGTCGATCGCTCGCTCGCGGCCGCAGCGCGGAAAGACCTGCAGAACTGGTTGGAGTTGCGCGCGGCAACAATGTACGAGCGCCTGGGCCCAGGCGACCGCGAGGCGATCCACGAGCTGCTCTCGCGCAGCCGTCTGCCCAAGCCGACCCGCGAGCGGATCGCCTTCCACGCCGGCCTCTGAACCAAAACGCCTCGCCGCGGAAGAAGCTGGGCGCGCTGCTTTAGCTGTAGTAGCCGGCGACGGGGGCTTGGGCTTCTGCGGTGAGGTGCGGGCCGTCTTGGGGGACAGCGGGGAAGGGGGTGGAGCCGAGGAGGTCGGGGGTGAGGGCGTAGATGACGTTGCCGAGGCCGGAGCGGGCGAGGGCGCCGGCGCACATCTGGCAGGGCTGGCAGCTGGTGTACATGGTGGTGTTGGCCGCGGTCTCGCGGGGGAGGTTGGCGGCGGCCCAGACGGCGAGTTTCAGCTCGGGGTGCAGGCTGATGTCGTTGTCGGTGATGGTGGTGTTGTGGGCTTCGGCGACGATCGTGCCGTCCGGGGCGACCAGGAGCGAGCCGAACGGCGGGTTGCCGGCGGCGCGGGATTCGGCCGCGAGTTCGATCGCGCGGCGGAGGAAGTGTTCGGACTCGGGCGTCATGAGGGCTCCGGGGAGTGGTGAGCGGCGAGGGTGGCCAGGGATTGCCAGGCGGCTTCGGGGCGGAGGGTTTCGGCGGGGTCGCCGACGAAGGGGTCCAGGACGACGGTGCTCGCGCCGAGTGAACGCAGTACGTCGAGATCGGCCAGCACCTGCTCGATCGAGCCCTCCCCGGCGAGTCGCGAGTCGGGCAGCGGCTCGGGGGTGAGCCGGAGCAGGATGCGTGGCGTGAACAGCGGGACGGGACGATCGAGCGCGGCAGCCAACGAGCTGACCCGAGTTGTTGCCGCGCGCAACCAATCGAGCGATTGCCGGAGTGGGTGCCAGGCGTCGCCGTACCGGACGGCGCGGCGGATGGCGGCGTCACTGTTTCCGCCTACCCACAAGGGGATTGTGGTCTTGCCGTAGTCCGCGGTGTCGGCCCAGGCGCTCCGCAGGGTGGTGAGCAGCTCGGTGGTCTGGCGGCCGCGCGTCTCGTGCGAGGTGCCGAGCGCGGCGAACTCCTGCTGTGCCCAGCCGGCGCCGACGCCGAGGATCAACCGGTCGTCGCTGAGCTCAGCCAGGTTCGCGGCCATCCGCGCCACCAGCAACGGATGCCGGTACGGCGCGATCAGCACCGTCGTCCCGAGCTTGACCCGCGACGTCAGCCCGGCCAGCCAACTCAGCGTCGTGAACGGCTCGTAGAACGGCGCCGGATACTGCTCGGCCACATCCGGCGTGATCACCACGTGGTCCGACACCATCAACAGGTCGTACCCGAGCCCCTCCACCACCTGCGCCCAGTCGCGCAGCCGCGCCGGACTCGTACCAGGCCCGAAATTCGGGACGTTCACGCCGATTTCCACCCCGTCAGGTTATCGAGGCAACAGGTCGCTCCAGAAGAGAATCCGACCGGCATCAGCCCCCGATCGCCGGGGAATCCCCGGTAGATTGGCGCGATGGCCATCGATTCGACCGACTGGGCAATCCTCGCCGAACTCCAGGCGGACGCGCGGATCTCGCTGACCGAGCTCGGACGGCGGGTCAGCCTCAGCTCGTCGGCGACGACCGAGCGGGTCCGCCGGTTGGAGTCCGAAGGGGTCATCACCGGCTACCGCGCCCAGATCGACCTGACGAAGGTCGGCTTCCCGGTGCTGGCCGTCGTCCGGCTCAAGTACCCGGGGAACAAGCACGAGCCGCTGCGCCGGCTGCTGGCCGAGCGGGGCGAGATCCTCGAATGTCTGCGGACGACGGGTGACGACTGCTACACGCTCAAGGTCGCGGCGGCGTCGATGCCGCATCTGGAGGAGCTCGTCAACGAGCTGACCGACTTCGGGAGTACGACGACGAACCTCGTCTACTCGCAGACCCAGTCGTACCGCGGTCCGTCAGCTCCAGCGGCGGGCTGAGATCGACTCCTGTGCGAGGAGACGCAGTGACGAGATGACGGTTTCGCCGAGGATCGTGCCGATGACGACGGACTCCGCGACCTGGTCGCGGGTCGGGTGCGCGGTGACGGCTTCGACTTCGAGCTCGGTGAACTGCTCGACGGCGGCGGCGTAGGCGTCGAGGAATCCGACGAGATTCTGCTGCCCGAGGGTGTGGAACGTCGCGACCGTCTCGACCAAGGTAGCGAGCGCCGGCCCGTCCGCCTCGACCTGCCAGCCGCGCCGCTCCAGCAGCTCGCGGACTTCGGCAGTCGCGACCTCGCGCGCCTCCGCGGACGCCGTCTGCTTCCGTGCTGGGATCAACGCCCGGTGCGCCCGGCCGATCTGGTCGTGCAGCGGGACGTCGTCCGCGTCGAGCGAGGCGACGATCTCCTTCACCTGCGCGACCGGTACCTGGGCCAGATCGACCAGCGCCCGCACCAGCCGCAACCGGCGGACGTGCGCCTCGCCGTACGCCGCCTGGTTCGGACTGCTCAACTCGCCGGCCGGCAGCAACCCCTCCCGCAGGTAGTACTTGATCGTCGGCACCGGGATCCCGGTCGCCTTGCTCAGCTCGCCGATCCGCATCGCTTGCCTTTCGTCGCCTACCGATGGATAGTATCAGTATCCATAAGCGGATACCTTCACTATCCAAAGGCGGAACAATGAGTGACACATCACGCGTTGTGGCCGGGCTGATCCTGCTCACGATCGTGACCATCGAGTTCGGCGGCTACTTCATGACCAAGATCGTCCGCGGCCAGGTCCCGATGACCGACTTCCAGAAATCCTTCGCCCGGGCAGGCCACGCACATGCCGGCGTCCTGGTCATCCTCGGTCTGGTCGGCCTGCTGTACGTCGATCAGACGGACCTGACCGGAGTCTGGCTGTGGATCGCCCGCGTGGCCACGCCGATCGCGGCGGTCCTGATGTCCGGCGGCTTCTTCGCCGCCTCCGCGGGTAAGGGCCGCACGCAGCCGAACCAGGCGATCTGGATGCTCTGGATCGGCGCGGCGGCCCTCGCGCTCGGCACGCTGACCCTGGGCGTCGGCCTGATCAGCGCCTGACGTTCAGAGCGCTGCGGTGACGTCGATCTCGACCAGCTGCCCGGTGAAGCCGAGCTGGGCGACGCCGAGCAGCGTCGACGCCGACTTGAAGGCGGGCGCGAGCGGGGACTCGTTCAGCCGGGTCCAGACCGCGGCAAGCTCGTCGCGGTCGGTGCTGTTGACGTAGATGACCGTGCGGACGACGTCGTCCGCGCTCGCGCCGGCTCCGGCCAGCGCGGTCAGGATGTTGGTGATGACCTGGTCGGTCTGGCCGACGAGGCCGCCGGGGGCGAGCTCGCCCCCGGGCGTGAGCGGGCACTGCCCGGCGAGATAGATGGTGGTGTCCGCCTGGACACGGGTCACATGGTGGTAGCCGGGGGTCGGGTGCAGTCCGTCAGGGTTCGAGCGCGTGATCGTCACTCGGCTAATGAAACCTGAGCACGTACCGCTTCTGCCACGGAGTTTCCACCGCGTGTCGGTCGTAGTTCTCCCGCACGTACGCGACCGCAGACTCAGCCGGTACGCCGTCCAGTACGGCCAGGCAAGCCAACGCCGTACCGGTCCGCCCCCGCCCACCGGCGCACGCGAACTCCACGCGCTCCGACCCAGCCCGCTCCAGCGCATCAGCGAACACCGACCGGGCCAGTGTGCGATCGGACGGCAGCCGGAAGTCCGGCCAGCGCAGCCAGCGCGACTCCCACTCGACCGCTGGTGGCTCAGAGCCCAGCAGATAAACGCCGTACGTCGGCAACGGCTCTGCCGCCGGGCCGTTCCGCAGACCACGTCCGCGAATACGACGGCCAGACGGCAGCGTCAGAACTCCAGGGGTGTCGTTGTTCCACACCTCGCCTAGCTAACCAGACGCTCCTCGGTGGACGCCGAGAACAGGTGCAGCTTGTCCGGATCCGGAGCGAGATGGATGATCTCGCCCTTGTCGTTGTGCAGCCGGGTGCCGATCCGGGCGATGATCTGCTGGTTCAGGTCGGTGTGCTCGGCCGTCCCGTAGAGGAAGGCGTCGGAGCCGAGCTCCTCGATCACGGCCACCTTCACCGGCAGTCCGTCGTCCGCGATGTGCAATGCCTCGGGCCGGACGCCGAGCGTCACGGTCTTGTCGGAGCCCGCCTTCGCGAGCAGCTCCCGCGCGATCGGGACGACGTAGTCGCCGACCTTCGCGCCGCCGTCCACGATCTGCGCGTCGAGCAGGTTCATCGCGGGTGATCCGATGAAGCCGGCGACGAACTTGTTCCGCGGCCGGTCGTACAGGTTCAGCGGGGTGTCGACCTGCTGCAGGACGCCGTCCTTCAGCACGGCGACGCGATCGCCCATCGTCATCGCCTCGACCTGGTCGTGCGTGACGTAGACGGTCGTGACGCCCAAGCGGTGTTGCAGCTCGGCGATCTGGGTGCGGGTCTGGACGCGCAGCTTGGCGTCCAGGTTCGACAGCGGCTCGTCCATCAGGAAGACCTGCGGACTGCGGACGATCGCGCGCCCCATCGCGACGCGCTGGCGCTGACCACCGGACAAGGCCTTCGGCTTGCGGTCCAGGTACTCCTCGAGGCCGAGCAGCTTCGCGGCCTCGAGCACGCGCTTGGCGCGCTCCTCCTTGTGGATGCCCTGCATTTTCAGCGCGAAGCCCATGTTGTCGGCCACGGTCATATGCGGGTAGAGCGCGTAGTTCTGGAACACCATCGCGATATCGCGGTCTTTCGGCGGGGCGTTGGTGACGTCGCGCTCACCGATGGAGATCGATCCGTCGTTGACCTCCTCCAGCCCGGCGAGCATCCGCAACGCGGTCGACTTACCGGAACCGGAGGGCCCGACGAGGACCATGAACTCGCCGTCCTCGATCTCGAGATCGAGGCTGTCGACGGCGGCGGTGTCGGTCCCCGGGTAGATCCGGGTTGCTCCCTTGAACGAGACAGTTGCCATGTCGCGCTTCCTTCCTCGGCTACTTCTCGACAACCGGTCCCGGCCGAGATGTATTCCCCGGTGAAGTAAGGCGGCGACTATCGTGGGCGGCGTGGAGCTCCGCGACATCGAGATCTTTCTGACGCTCGCCGAGGAGCTGCACTTCGGCCGCGCCGCGGAGCGGCTGCACGTCTCCCAGGCGCGGGTCAGCCAGTCGATCAAGGCGCAGGAGCGCCGGATCGGCGCGCCGCTCTTCGAGCGGACCAGCCGAGCCGTGACGCTGACTCCGCTCGGTCAGCAACTCCGCGACGACCTCCGGGCCGGGTACGACGCCATCCGCACCGGCGTGGTCAAGGCGACCGAGGCGGCGCAGGGCGTGAGCGGGACGGTCCGGCTGGGGGTGATGGGCGCGGTCGGCCACGAGATCCGCGATCTGCTGGCCGAGTTCCGCGAGCGGCATCCCGGCTGTGACGTCGCCCTGCACGAGATCCATTTCAGCGATCCGTTCGGCGCGCTGCGATCCGGCGACCTGGAGCTGGCGCTCGTCTGGCGCCCGGTCCGCGAGCCCGATCTCGTCGAGGGGCCGACAGTGTTCGCCGAGGGCCGGGTGCTCGCGGTGTGGACCGAGCACGAGCTGGCCGGTCGGCCCTCGGTGTCGATGGAGGACTTCGCCGGTCAGCTCGTCGTCGATGCCGGTCCGCTCCCGGAGTACTGGATCGAGGCGATGGTCCCGGCCCGCACCCCGAGCGGCCGGCCGGTCGCGCGCGGCCCGTTGGTCACCACGTTCCACGAGGTCCTGACCCGGATCGCGCCGCCGCCGAAGCGGTCGCTCCGCTGAACGAGCACGTACTCCGTTACTACACGCACCCAGGTGTCGTGTTTGTGCCCGTGCACGATGCGCCGCCCACCGAATGGGTGCTCGTCTGGCGGGACGGCGCCTTGTCGCCTCGTGCACGTGCCTTCGTCGAGCTGGTCAGTTCTCCCACTCGAAGCCGTCGGGATCGGTGAACGTCCCGGCCCGGCCGCCGAACACGATCCCGTGCGAGCCGCCGCCGTCCTCGGTCGTCCCGACGTCCTTGGCGAGCGCCCGGCGCGGGTAGAGCGCCAGCGTCACCGCGGCCGACGGAGTGTCGAACTCGACGTACTTACCGCCGTAGCTCTTGCCCACCGCGAGCCCCTTGCCGACGTAGAACTGCTTACTCGCCTTGACGTCGGCCACGCCCAGCAACAGCGCCACCTGGTCGATCCGCCCGGTGACCGGAGCGACGTCCTTCTTCTTCGAGGTCGCGATCTTGCACAGCGTCCCGTCGGGCGTCCGCACCACCCCGCCGTACCCCCAGAAGCTCTTCGTCGCCGCCTGCGTCGCCGTCGCCCCAGCCCCGACCGCAGTCGCCGTCAAAGCGTCGACATCCCCCGGCTGCGACGCCACCAGCGACAACGCAAACCCCCGAAACCCACTCGTCGCCGCCCGCCCACTCCGCACCCGCACATAAGAACTCAGCCCAAACGCCTCATAGAACGCCGCAGCACCCTCAGCATCCGCCACCTCCAACGTCACGCTCTCAAAAACGCTCATTCAACTGCCTTTCCAGGGGATGGGTCTGTTGTTTCCAGGCTCCTGGTCGCGGCTGGTGGGAACAACGGCGAAGTTGGTCATGAGCGATAACCCAGTGGTTATGGCTGGGGGAGGGCGGTGAGTAGTTCGAGGAGTGCGGTGACGGCGCGGGTGGGGGTGCGGCCGGCGGCTGTTGCTACGGACAACGTCCAGGACAGGGTGGGGTCGACCAGGGGGAGGCGGACGACGTCGTCCAGGGTGGTTGGGATGTCGGGGACGACGGCGATGCCGAGGCCGGCGGCTACGTACTCGGGGACTTCGCTCAGGTCGGGGACTTCGACGTGGACCTGGCGTGGGATTCCGGCCCGCTCGAACTCGCGGTCGACCATCCGCCGGTTGCCGAACCCGGGCAGCATGTCGACGAACCGCTCACCCTTCAGCTCCTGCAGCCGGACGCCGGCGCCCGCGGCGAGCCGGTGCGTCGGCGGCACCAGGACGGCGAACGGGACGGACATCAACTCGCGGACGTCGAGCCCGGTCAGCTCGGCCGGGGGCAGACCGAGCAGCGCGAGATCCAGCCGCCCGTGCCGGACGTCGTCGGCCAGGCCGCTCGACCCGGTCGGCGAGGTCGTGACCTGGACGTCGACGAGCGGGTAGCGCCGGTAGAAGGCGCCGAGCAGCGGTGCGAGGTCGACCAGCCCGAGCCGGGTCATCGTGCCGATCCGGATGTTGCCGCGCAGCCCGGTCGACGCCTCCTCGACGACGGCTCGCGCGCGGTCGAGCGCTTCGAGCGCCGCCTTCGCCTCGGGCAGCAGCGCGACACCGGCGTCCGAGAGCAGCACTCGCCGGGTGGACCGATCGAAAAGTGTGGTTTTCAGATCGGTCTCCAGTGCCCGGATCGCCGCCGAGACCGTCGACTGGACGGTGAACAGGCGCTGCGCGGCCCGGGTGAAGCTGAGCTCCTCGGCGACCGCGACGAAGTACTCGAGTTGCCGGCTGTCCATCGAGTAATTATCGACAATGACGATAAGAGAGTGCAAGAACTTTCGTTGGACTCGATAGATCAACTGGACGACCATGGTTGATATGTCCACCTTGACGCAGTCCCGCCCGACCATGGCCCGGGTGCGGTTCGCGCACGCACCGGGTTTCTGGGTGATCGCCGCGGCCTTCCTGACCACGATGGCCTTCTCGACCGTGCCGACCCCGCTCTACGCGATCTACCAGCGCCGGGACGGGTTCCCGACGTACGTCATCACGATCATCTTCGCGGCGTACGCCGTCGGCGTGATGGTCAGCCTCTACCTGGCCGGTCACGTCAGCGATTGGCTCGGCCGGCGCCGCGTCGCGCTGCTCGCCGTCCTCGCCGAAGCAGTCGCGGCGGCGATCTTCCTGATCTGGCCGGCCGTCCCCGGCCTGCTGCTCGCGCGCTTCATTTCCGGCGTGGGCGTCGGCGTCCTGACTGCGACCGCGACGGCGCACCTGTCCGAGCTACGGCAGATCGCGCGCCCGGCCGAGGACCCGAGCCGCTCGGCCCTGATCTCCAGCATGGTCAACCTCGGTGGGCTGGCCTTCGGTCCGCTGGTCGGCGGGCTGCTCGCCCAGTATGTGTCCGGTCCGCTCGTGCGCCCGTACGAGATCTTCCTGATTCTGCTGCTGCTCAGCGCGCTCGGGATCGCGCTGGTTCCGGAGACCGTCGAGCGGTTGGAGGAGCGTCCGGCGTACCGGCCGCAGCGGGTCGCGTTGCCGGCTGCCGCGAAGCCGCTGTTCTTCGCGACCGCGATCGGCGCCTTCGCGGCGTTCGCGATCTTCGGTCTGTTCACCTCACTCGCGCCCACCTTCCTGGCCGGCGTCCTGCACCACCCGTCGCGAGCGCTGGCCGGCGTCGTCGCCTTCGTCGTCTTCATCGCCGGTGCGGTCAGCCAGGTCGTCTTCGTCCGGATGGCCCGGCGCAATCAGCTTCGGCTCGGCCTGGTCCTGATGTCGGCCGGTCTGATCGGGATCGCGGTCGGCGGTCTGCTGCCGAGTCTCGCGCTGTTCATCGCCGGAGGCGTGATCGCCGGCGCCGGCGTCGGCCTGGTCTTCCGCGGCGCGGTCGCCACCGCCGCCTCGCTCGCCGACCCGGCCGCTCGCGGCGAGGTGCTGGCCGCGCTCTTCCTGATCGCGTACGCCGGGCTCGCCGTCCCGGTCCTCGCCATCGGACTGGGGATCGCGCTCCTCCCAGCCGCGACCGCGCTGGTCGTCTTCTCCGCGCTGATCCTGATCCTGGTCAATGTCGCGGTACCCCGGATGCTTTAACTAGCATGCGCGCATGGGTGTGACGGTGACGGTCGGAGAGCAGGACGCCTATCTCGCGCGGGTCGGCCGGACGGGGATGCTGTTGCTCCCGATGATCACCGGCATCGGCGAGCAGATCCGCGACTGGGCGGACGAGCTCGCCGCCGCGGGGATCACGGCCCTGGTCTGGGATCCCTTTCAGGGGAAGAGCACCGACAACACCCCGCGCGAGGAGATGTTCCCGCTCGCGAGTCAGTTGGACGACGACCAGGCGCTCGCCGATCAGCAGGCCCTCGTCGACTACCTCTTCGACGAGCTGGGCTGCACCAAGGTCGGCGTGATCGGCTGGTGCCTCGGCGGCCGCTTCGCCCTGCTGCTCGGCGCCCGCGACCACCGGCTCGCCAACGTGATCGCCTACCACCCGACCGTCCCCTCCGACCTGCCGCCGCATCACACGTACGACGCCATCGGCGACGCGGCCGCGATCACCGCACCGGTCCTGGTCAGCTATCCCAGCGCCGACACGCTCGTCACCAACGCGGACTTCGAGGCCCTCCAAACTGTCCTGCAGTCCCGGTCGGCCGGCGCCACCTTCACGCAGTACTTCCCCGGCGCCGAGCACGGCTTCTCCGACCGCATGCGGCACGGCAGCGAGGTCAACGCCAACGCCTTCAAGCTGGCCTGGCCGCAGACGCTCGCCTTCATCAAAAGCTAGGCGACCTGGCGGCGGTGCGCGCTCGGTGTCGTCCCGCGCACGCGTTTGAAGGCGACGCTCAGCGCGAAGGCGTTCGCGTAGCCGACCCGGCGCGCGATCGTCTCGACGGTGTCCTGCGTACTGCGGAGCTGATCGGCCGCGAGTGTGATCCGCCAGCTCGTCAGGTAGCTCATCGGCGCCTCGCCGACGACGGCGGTGAAACGCCGCGCCAGCCCGGCACGCGACACCCCGACCCGATCCGCCAGCTCCGGCACGCTCCAGGGGTACGCCGGCTCCGCGTGCAGCAGCCGCAGCGCCGCACCCGCGACCGGGTCGGTCTGGGCCTGGTACCACCCGGGCGCGTGCGACTCGGGCCGCGC
This sequence comes from Kribbella sp. NPDC104218, assembly GCF_055584105.1. Lineage (NCBI taxonomy): Bacteria > Bacillati > Actinomycetota > Actinomycetes > Propionibacteriales > Kribbellaceae > Kribbella > Kribbella sp. NPDC104218. Next base: position 1,659,254 of record NZ_JBVJMQ010000001.1, on the reverse strand, counting down.
GAACCACGCCCGCAGCGTGACGATCAGCGCGAGGTCGAGCCAGCGATCCAGCACGCTCTGCTGCCCGGGCGACTCGCGCCGGATCTCGTCGAAGATCATCTCCATCACCGGCCCGGCGACGTCCGCGGCCGGTACCACCAGCACCGGCGGCAACGCGGTGACGAGCCGCCGGCTGACATCACCCGCGACCGTATAGGTGCCGCTGGCAATCATCACGTCACCGCTCACGCGCAGGCCGAACGTCCGCGGTCCCAGGCGTTCACTGTAGTCAATAGGTGCCCCAGGCAACGGTTCGCAGACGTTGCCGGGGTTGATCCGCAGCTGCGGCGCGGTGCTCAGCTCGTCACTGACGACGTACGGCGCCGGGCCGGTGAAGATCGCGACGTCCCCCTCGGCCATCCGGAGCGGCTCGATCCCGGCCCGGCTGATCCACCCGCCGCCGCGGACCATGGTCGCGATCGCCAGCGGCGCCTCGTCGCGGATCTCCAGCGCCCAGGGCGTGTTCAGGATGCCGAGGTTGAACACGCCGTCCACCGCGCGCGTCCCGGCGAGCAGGTCGTCGAGTACGTCCATCCCGGCAGCGTACGCCGTCCTGAGCGTTTCGAACATCCAATTGCGCCGAACAGCCATGGTTTGACTCACCTGATCGCGATGAACTTGAGCCATGACGAACTCACCGATTCTGATCCTGGGCGGCAAGGGCAAGACCGGCCGCCGCGTCGCGACCCAGCTCGAGGCCCGCGGCGTCCCCTTCCGGCTGGCCTCGCGCTCCAGCGCGCAGCGCTTCGACTGGTACGACGAGAGGACGTGGTCGCCGACCATCGCGGACGCCGAAACGGCGTACCTCGCGCCGCCCGTCGGGCCGACCGGGCTCGCGCAGGCCGGTCGCTTCATCAAGCAGGCCGCCGCCGAAGGACTGCGCCGCGTCGTCCTGCTGTCCGGTCGCGGCGTCGGCAGCCCCGGCCGCGAATTCGCCGTCTACCAAGGCCAACTCGACCTCGAGCACGCCGTCCAGGAAAGCGGCGCGGCCTGGACGATCATCCAGCCGGCCTGGTTCGCCCAGAACTTCAGCGAGGACTTCCTCCGGTACGACGTCCTCGCCGGTCAGCTCCGGTTGTCGGCCGGCGCCGGCGCCGAGGCCTGGATCGACACCGACGACATCGGCGACGTGCTGACCGCCACCTTGCTGAGTGAGGCCTACACCGGCGCGAGCTACGCCCTGTCCGGCCCGCGCACGCTGACCCTCGCCGAGGTCGCCGCCGAGTTGAGCACCGCGATCGGCCGTCCGATCAGCTACGTCGACCTCGACCCCGAACAGCACGTCGCCGAGCTCGTCGAGCAGGGCCAGACCCAGGAGGACGCCGAGGCGGTGCGCGACCTGTTCGCGGTCATCCGCAACCACCGCTCGGAGTACGTGTCGGACGGCGTCCAGCGCATCCTCGGCCGGGCGCCGCGCGACTTCACCGACTGGGCCCGCGCCACCGCGCAGACCGGCATCTGGGCCGCTTGAGCTCCTACCAGCGCAGTCAGCGCTGCAGGTCGGCCCATTCGTCGGCGGTCATCTCGTGCAGCTCGGCCTTCGCCGTCTTCGGCTGGACGTTGGCGCCCTGACCGACCGCACCGCCGCCGAACACGATGTTGGCCCAGTTGTTCTGGGCGGTGAGCGTGTTGTTGGCATTGTCGTCGTTGATGTCGGCCGCGGTCACGTCCGTCGCGTCGCCGTCGCAGTTCCAGTCGATCGGGCCGCTGGCCGCGCCGGACGTCGTCCGGGAGGTGCCGTTCGGGCACTTCCAGCTGGTCTTGAACGCGGACGCCGAGGCGCCGAGACCGTCCGCCTCGACCAGGCGGGTCTCGTTCAGGGCCGGCGGCTCGACGTTCGAGTAGCTGAACGATAGCGTGCCATCGGCCTTCGGCAGGCCGCCGAGCTGGAAGAAGTAGTTCATCACGCTCAGGTAGTTCGGCTTGTAGTTCACGTGATCCGAACCGCCATGGCTGAGGCCGAGGTTGTGGCCGATCTCGTGGACGAACGTGCCGACGTTGATGTTGTCGTTCGCCGTCCAGCACTTCGGGCCGACCGTGACGATGAACGTGTCGTTCGGGATGTTGAAGGCCTGGCCGCTGCTGCAGCCGCCGTCGTAGCTGTCGGCCCAGAGCATGTAGTGGAAGACCGCCTTCCGCGCCGGGGCGAAGTTGGCGTTCTTGATCGCGTTGGTCTGTGCGGCCGACGGGTTCAGGTCCGCGTCGTAGGCGACCTCGTTCCCGCCGCCCAGGTTGTACGCCGCGCCGCGGGCGGACCCGGCGTCCAGGTGGATCTTGATCCCGGTGGTCCCGTTCGGGTTGTCGACCGGCGCCTGCGTGAAGATCTGGACGATCCGATCCAGCGCAGCCGTCGTCGCCAGCAGACCGGACATGTAGTCCATCTCGACGAACAGGTCCTTCTTCCGCGGATCCGCGCCCATCGCCGGCAGGTCCACGTCGATGACGCCGTCGCCGTTCGCGTCGTACCCGTTGGTCTCCCAGCTGTCCGGGAGCGAGTCGCCATCGGTGTCGGTGGCAAGTACCGCCTGCGACACAACCGGGGCGGTGGCTGTGTCGGCAGACGGTACGGCGGCCATCGCACTGGTCGCGGCCAGACCAATGGCGGCCAGTGAGCCAGCCATGGTCAGCAGGGCAGAGCGACGCCTCATCAGATCTCCTAGGGGGGCGGTGGGTGATCTGCCCGGTACCGTAAGTGATCGCGGTCACCTAAGCGAGACCGAGCAGCGCCATGGCCCAATTGGGTCACTCGTTTGAACCTCAGCGCCGCCGCTCAGCCGGAGTCAGCTCAGGCAGGTCGGTGGTCATGGGAGTGGCCGGCACCTCAGGCCCCTGGCCGACCCGGCCGCCGCCGAACACGAGGTTGGACCAGTCGTTCTGGCTGCTCAGGGTGCTGCTGACGAGGTCGTAGTTGATGTCGACCGCGGCGACGTCCTCGGTGTCCCCGTCGCAGTTCCAGTCGATCGGGTCGCTGGCCGGGCCGGGCGTGTACCAGGTCTGGTGGTTCGGGCAGACCCAGCTGGTCTTGAACGGCGCGGCCGCGCTGCCGAGCCCGTCGGCCTCGTTCAGCTGACTCTCGTCCAGGTCCGGGACGTCGACGTCGGAGTAGCCGAAGTAGCGCGTGCCGTCAGCCTTCCGGACGCCCCAGTGCCAGGCGTAGTTCATCACGCTCAGGTAGTTCGGCTTGTAGTTGACGGCGTCCGAGCCGCCGTGGTGCAGGCCCAGATTGTGGCCGAGCTCGTGGACGAACGTGCCGACGTTGCGGTCGTCGGTGGCGTTCCAGTTGCACCGCTGGCCGACCGTCACGATGAAGTGGTCGAACGGGACCGAGAACGAGATGCCGCCGCTGCAGCCGCCGTTGTAGCTGTCGGCCCAGAGCATGTAGTGGAAGACGGCCCTCCGGCCCACGAAGAAATGCGTGAACTTGATCCGGCCGGTCTCATTGGCCGCCGGGTTCAGATCGTCGTCGTAGGGGACCTGGTTACCGCCGCCCAGGTCGTACGCCGGACCGCGGGCCGGCCCGGCGTCGAGATGCAGGGCGACCCCGGTGCTGCCGTCCGGGTTGCTGACCGGCGCCTGCGCGAAGATCTCGACGATCCGATCCAGCGCGGTGACACTGGCCAGCCGACCCTCCATGTAATCCATCTCGACGAACAGGTCCTTCTTCAAGGGATTCGCGCCCAGCGCGGGCAGGTCGACCTCGAGGACGCCGTCGCCGTTCGCGTCGTACCCGTTGATCTCCCAGCTGTCCGGCAATGAGTCGCCGTCGGTGTCGGGGAGCGCCAGCTGAGGCGCGGCCGGGAATTCGGGGGCGGCGGTCGCGCTGGTGGCAGCGAGCGCGGCTGCGGCGAGCACGGTGAATGCGGTCAGTAAGGCAAGGCGGCGCCTCATCTGGATCTCCTCACGGGCGGTAAGTGATCTGGACCAATACGGTAGGTGAAGTCAGCGGAGCTCGCCGGGGTAGCGGACAGGTGCTGGCCGGTATTGGTGTGAGACTTGGGGTATGTCCGAAACTTCGGCTCGGTTGCTTTCGTTGTTGTCGCTGTTGCAGGCGCGTCGGGATTGGCCTGGGTCGTTGCTGGCCGAGCGGCTCGAGGTGAGTTCGCGGACGGTGCGGCGGGACGTCGATCGGCTGCGCGACCTGGGGTATCCGGTGCGGGCGATCAAGGGGCCGGACGGCGGTTATCGGCTGGACGCCGGCGCCGAGCTGCCGCCGCTGTTGTTCGACGACGACCAGGCGATCGCGGTCGCGGTGGCGTTGCAGACCGCGACGACGACGGTCGCCGGGATCGAGGAGGGCGCGTTGCGCGCGCTCGCGACGGTCCGGCAGGTGATGCCGGCGCGGTTGCGGCAGCGGGTCGACGCGCTGCAGGTGACGACGATCGATCGGTACGCGACTCGGCGTACGACGGTGAACTCGGACCAGCTGATCGCCATCGGGATGGCGGTCCGGGCGAACGAGGTCCTGCGGTTCGACTACGCGGCTCCGGGCGCGCCGGAGGGGGAGTGGTTGCCGCCGCGGAAGGTGGAACCGCATCACCTGGTGACCTGGGGCGGCCGGTGGTACCTGATCGCCTGGGACCTCGACCGCGTGGACTGGCGGACGTTCCGGGTCGACCGGATGACGCCGAAGACGCCGACCGGGCCGCGGTTCACGCCGCGCGAGCTGCCCGCGCCGGACGTCGCGGCGTACGTCGCGAAACAGTTCAAGTCGACCGAGCAGTACCCGTTCCGCGGGGAGGCGATCCTGCAGACGCCGGCGTCCGATGTCGCGCCGTGGGCCGGGCGGGACACCGTGGTCGAAGAAGTCACGCCGACCAGTTGCCGGGTGATCATGTCGGCCTGGTCGTGGATCGGGCTGGCCGCGACGTTCGGCATGTACGAGTGCGACCTCCAGCTGATCGGCCCGCCCGAGCTGATCGAGGCGGCTGAGCAACTCGCGAACCGTTACCAGGAAGGGATTTCATGACCGCCGAACTGATCCTCGCGGACCATGCGGCCTGGCATGCCTGGCTCGGCGCGAACCACCTGAGCAGCGACGGCGTCTGGCTGGTGATTGCGAAGAAGAACGTGACGACGCCGACCAGCCTCGCGATCACCGACGCCCTCGACGAGGCGCTCTGTCACGGCTGGATCGACGGTCAGCGCAAGGCCCGCGACGAGCACACCTTCCTCCAGCGCTACACCCCGCGCCGCGCCCGCAGCCTGTGGTCGCAGCGCAACGTCGGGCTGATCGCCCGCCTGGAGAGCGAAGGCCGGATGCTCCCGGCCGGTCGCGCCGAGGTCGAGCGGGCCAAGGCCGACGGACGCTGGGACAAGGCGTACGCCGGTCCCGCGACCATCGAGGTCCCGGCGGAGCTCGCCGCCGCGCTGGCCGCCGTACCGCGCGCCCAGGCGATGTTCGACATCCTCACCAGCGCCAACCGGTTCGCCGTCATCCATCGCGTCAACGACGCCAAACGCGCCGAGACCCGCGCCAAACGAATCGCCCTGTACGTCGAGCAACTCAGCTGCGGCGAGACCATCTATCCGCAGAAACGAACGCTCTAGTCGACGAGGTCCAGCGCTGCTTCCTGGCCGTCGGTCAGCGGGAAGTAGGCCAGGAACGTGACGCCTTCCGGCCCGGCGTCGAACCGGATCCGCTCGTCGGCCGGCTCGTAGAAGAGGTCGCCCGGACCCAGGACGACCTCCGCCTCGTCGCGCAGCTGGTAGAACGCCGACCCGGTCTCGATACTCCCGAACACCGGCCCGTTGTGGGTGTGCCAGCCGACCGCGGCGTCCGGGACGATCGAGATCCGGCGCACCTCCATCCGGCGGACCGGCAGGTCCTTCGGCAGCACCTGATCCAACACGACTTCACGCACGATCTGCTCCATGGCAGCATCGTACATACCAATAGGTACAGACGTCGATCAGTACAGGATCGGGTTCAGCGGCGAGGAGATCAGCTCGCCCGGCCGCTGACCGGGCAGCCAGCTGGCGAGGTCGTTCTCCTGGAAGCTGTTCAGCGGCGGTGCGATCTCCATCGTCGCGTCGACGTAGATGATCGTCATCACCCGGCGCGGTACCGGCGTCGTGTTGGCCGGTGCATGGTGGAAGGTCCAGCCGAGGTGGTAGCTGACCTCGCCGAGCTCGTACGGCTCGGACACCTCGGGGAACGCCTGTTCGCTCAGCGCCTGCTGCAGGACGCGCTCGGACTCGTCGCTGATCGGCAGGTCGCGGCCGTGCTCGAAGACGTGGCTACCGGCGGCGAAGGACAGCGGGCCCATCTCCATCGGGGTGTCCTGGAGGGGGATCCAGACGGTGACGCAGCGGTCGGTGGTGAACGGCCAGTAGTACTGGTCCGCATGCCACGGCGTCACGCCGCCGCCGGACTCCTTGTACAGCGCCTGGTCGTGGTACAGCCGGACGGACTGGACGCCGAGCAGCTGCGCGGCCAGCCGGGCGAGCCGTGGCGACGAGACGAACTCGAGCACCTGCTCGCTGTCCTGCCACAGGTTCATCACCTGCAGGAACGCCTTGCCGTAGGTGTCCCGCTCGGCCAGCGGGACGTGCTGGGTGTTCAGCTCGATCACCTTCCCGGTGATCTCGGGCTCGTACGCCGCGATCGTGGCCGGGCTGAGCACGTTCTTCAGTTTCACGAAACCGTGCTCGGTGAAATGCGCCAGATCGGACCGGCTGAGGGTGTAGTCGGCGTCGAGCTCGGAGCGGGTCGCAGTCATGGGACCTTAGGGTCCACAACGGATCCATCGATGTAAAGATCACTGATCAAATTACTCCGGTGTACGTCAGCGCGAACGTGCCACAGGGGAGCAGGAACAGCGCCGCGAGCACGATGATCCCGCGGAACGACTGCCGCGGCCCGATCAGCTTCCCGTAGGCGATCACCAGCACCGGCACCATCACGACCTCGAGCAGCAGCATGCTGCGCGGGATGATCGTGTCGGTCGCAGCCAGAATCACCGACAAGGCTGCCGCTGCGATCCAGGCGCCGTACCCGAGCCGGTACGTCGTCCGCGCGCCGTATCGGACGGCGATCGTGTGATACCCGGCGGCGCGGTCCGCGTCGAGGTCGGCCAGTGTGGTCGGCAGGTAGAGGCCGACGGCGGCGAGCGTTCCCTGCAGACCCATCAGCCAGGGGAAGTTGCTCAGATCCGGGTTGATGGCGGCCCAGCCGGCCAGCGGGCCGAAGGCGCCGAGCGCCAGCGCGTTCACCGCGACGTCGAACCCGGCGCGCGTCTTCAACCGGACCGGCGGGACGCTGTAGGCGTACCCGAGCAGGACGGCGAGCAGCACGCCGAGCGCGAACACGATGCCGACGTGCAGGCTGATCCCGACCGCGGCTACCGCGGCTGCGAAGGCCAAGCGTTTGGCGGCCCGCAGCGTGATCCGCCCGTCCAGGAGCGGCGACTTCGCCTTTCGCGGGTTCAGCCGATCGCTCGGCAGGTCGTAGGCGTCGTTCACCGCGAGGACGGCGAGCCAGACCAGCGGGCCCATCACGACCGCGCCGACGATGAGCCGCGGCCACTCCTCGAGCGGCGGGATCAGCTGCCGCGTCGCGAGCAAGATGCCGACGTAGTAGGGCACGATCGAGACGACCCAGAACGCCGGCCGCCCGACCGCGATGACATCACGAACCCGGCGAGCTGTCGGAAGTCCAGCCATGATGGCCACGACTCCACTGTGCTCCTCCGGCCGGCGCAAGCGCCTCCTTCGCAGGCGTGAGTCCCCTCACTCTCCAGCGGGAATGTGAGCAAGGGAACCGTTCTCGAGGGCGACCCAGACCGATCCGTCCGGAGCGACCGCGAGCCCGTGCGGCTCGGACCCTTCGCCCAGCGCGACCTCCCGCCGGACGACGCCGTCCGCGTCGAGCCGGACCAGCGAACCCGCGCCCCACAAGGTGATCCAGCAGCCGCCATCGGGCAGGGCGACGACCGCGTGCGGCTTCGAGCCGGCCGGGAGCGCGAACTCCTCGATCTTCCCGTCGCCGGTGATCCGGCCGGCCTGATCGGCGAGGATCTCGACGAACCAGATGTGGCTCGGCCCCGCGCTGATCCCGACCGGGCCGGCGGCCTCGGTCGGCAGCGGGTAGGTCGTGACCACGCCGGACGTCGTCATCCGGCCGATCGCATTGCCCTGATTCAGGGTGAACCACAGCTCGTCCGTCGCGGTGATCATCGCCGGGAACGCGCCGGGCACCCCGATCGGGTACGTCGTCAGCGTCCCGTCGCTGCTGATTCGGGCCACCTCGTCGGTGCTCATCAGCGTGCACCACAAGGCGTTGTCGGGCCCGACGCAGATCCCGTACGGCGCGCCCGGCGCCGCGATCGCCGAAAGGTTGCCGTCGGCATCGATGTGGCCGACGTGGTCGTCGCCGTTCCGGGTGAACCAGACGCCGCCGTCCGGACCGGGCACGATCACCATCGGCCGCGCGCCGGGATCGAGCTCGAACCGCCGGCCGTCGACGCGCGCGACCGCAGCCGCATGGACCAAAGTCGCCCACACTGCGCCGTCGGCGCACGCGACGCCGTACGGACCGTCGGCGGCGCCTGCAATCTCCACGCGGAGCAAGAGAGTCATCTCCTTAATGCGACGTATGTAGTGTTAAGATCGTGACATGAGCGAGGGTGATCGCGCAAGCAGGCCGGGTGGCCGGACGGCGCGGGTGCGTGCCGAGGTGCTGGCCGCCGTGGTGGCGGAGCTGGCCGAGTACGGGTACGACGGGCTCACGATGGACGGCGTCGCGGCGCGCTCGGGTGTCCACCGCACGACCGTGTACCGGCGCTGGAAAAGCGTCGGTGGGTTGCTCGTCGACCTGCTCGACTCGGGCGCCACCGACGAGTGGGCGCCGGCCGACACCGGCACGCTCGAAGGTGATCTGATCGCGCTCAATCGCGAGGTGTACGAGTCGCTCACGGTCGAGCCGTCCATCACTCGGGCCGTGATCGCCGCCTCCTTCCGGACGCCGGAGGCGGCTGACGCGTTGCGAGAGTTCTGGGCCGATCGCTACCGGCGTTCGGGTGTCGTGGTGCAGCGCGCGATCGACCGCGGTGAGGTGCTGGCCGGGACCGACGCGTACGAGGTGTGTGTGGCGGCGACCGCGCCGATCTACCACCAGCTCCTGCTGCTGCGGCAGCCGATGACCCGCGCCGAATCCGATCGCTACGCGCGAGCTGCGGCCCGACTAGGGTCGAGCTGACGCCTAACGGGAGGGACCGCCGTGACTGGACGCTTGACCGACGAGGTCGTGCTGGTGACCGGAGCCGCGCGCGGGATCGGGCGCGCCGTCGCCGAGAAGGCCGGAGCCGAAGGCGCTGCCGTCGGGTTGATCGACATCCTGGCCGAACAGCTGGCCGAGACCACGGCCGAGCTGCGCGCGAACGGCGTCCGGGTAGCTTCGGTCGTCGGCGACGTCACGGCTGAGGAGTCGGTCGCCGAAGCGGTCGCGCAGCTGGCCGCCGAGCTCGGCCCGGCCACCGTCCTGGTCAACAACGCCGGCAAGAATGCGTACGCCGATGCCACCCGGATGACCGTCGCCGAGTGGGACTCCGTCTTCGACGTCGACCTCAAAGGCGCCTGGTTGCTCGCGCGCCAGGTCCTGCCGTCGATGATCACGAACCGGCACGGCGCGATCGTCAACATCGCGTCGATCCACTCGAACCTGACCACCGCCGGCATGTTCCCGTACGCCGCCGCCAAATCCGGCCTGGTCGGGATGACGCGCTCACTGGCCCTCGACGTCGGCCCGCACAACGTCCGCGTCAACGCGGTCAGCCCCGGCTACATCGGGACCGATCTGCTCGACGAGTTCTTCGACACCTTCCCCGGCGAACGCGACCGCGCCATCGGCGTCCACCCGCTCGGCCGGATCGGCACCCCGGCCGACGTCGCCGAGGTTGTCTGCTTCCTCGCCTCGACCGCGGCCGCCTTCGTCACCGGCGCCAACTGGGCCGTCGACGGCGGCCTCGGCGTCCGCTACGCCTGAGGGTCAGCCGTAGTTGCCGGGGTTGTAGGCGCAGGCCTCGGCCAGGTCGGGTGCGGGTTTCGCGGTGGTCGGTTTGCGGGTCGTCGACGGCTTCGGGGTCTTCGGGGTCGTCGGCTTCGCGGTGGGCTTGGCCGGGCCGAGGTGTTTCTGGATCAGCTTGCGCATCGCGGCGTAGTCCGGGTCGCGGCCGTTCGGGAAGTTCTTCTGCTTGTCCAGGTCGACGTTGGTGATGGCGCCGTTCTTGACCCGCTGGCCGAGGGTGACGAACGCGCCCAGGATCGACTGCGGGATGTCGGTCCGGATCAGCTGCTCGCCGGCCTTCGCGATATCGAGGTAGTTGGCGAGCACGTTCTGCGGGGTCGCGCGCTCGACGATCGCCTTCACGGTGCAGCGCTGCCGGGCCTGCCGGGCGAGGTCGGCGCCCTTGACGGCGTAGCGGCCGCGGGCGAACCAGAGGGCGTCGGCGCCGTTCAGGTGCCGGTCCGGCCCGGGCTCGAGCCACCGGTTCGGCGGGATCTTCTTGTCGTCGTTACCGCCGACCGGGACCCGGTAGTTGATGTTCACGGTGATCCCGCCGAGCGCCTGGACGAGCTGCGCGAACCCGGCCAGGTTGACCTGCACGTAGTAGTGCAGCTTCAGCCCGAGCGCCTCGCCGACCGACATCTTCAGGACGTCGGCGCCGGGGTTGTCCGACGGGCCGATCAGGTTGCCGTACTCCGCGGGGATGATCCGGTACATCGCGTCCAGGTAGTAGTTCGGCTGTTCCTTCGGGCCATCCGGATCCCAGTAGCCGGTCGGGAACCGCCGGTGCAGCGCGGTCCCCTCCGGGAACGGCATCCGCATCCAGTTCCGGGTCAGCGAGATGAGCGCCGTCCGTCCGGTCCGGGTGTCGATACTCGCGACCATGATCGAGTCGGTCCGGGTGCCTTGGCGGCCCTCGCCGTCGTCCGCGCCGAGGAGCAACACGTTCAGCCGCGGGACCTCGGCCCACGGGTCCTTGGTGTTCTTGATCTTCGGCCGGGTCTGGCTCTTCGAGCCGTCACCGGAGAACACCTTCTGGACCAGGTCGCGCTGTGCCATCAGGGTCTGCGCGCCCATCGCCGTACTCGTCGCCAGCCCGAAACAGACCAGCCCGATCACCGCCGACCCGGCCAGCCGGGCCCCCGGCCCCGCGTGCAGCGGTCGCAACATCTTGTACGACGTGACCAGCACCGTCACCCAGAGCAACGCGATCACCCCGAGGCCGACCACCATCGCGAGCAGCACATCAGGCTGCAACGCCCAGGCGACCACTTGATCCCGTCGCGTCAGGACGACGAACGCCGCCCCGCCGTACACCAGCAAGGTCAGCAGCAGCACGACGGTCCCCAGCCGCCGCCTCCCCGCCGCCAGATACCCCACCCCCGGCAGCAACGCCCCCGCGATCGCCACCGCCAACGCGCGGCCCCCCGACCGCCCACGAGGTCTCGCTCGCCGCGCCCGGGACCCAGCTCTGCTTCTCGAGGCCACGCCCCTTTGATTCCCGCACCCCGGAAAAAGTTGGCACGATCTCCCCATGACCGCTCCCCAAGCCCGCCGAGCCACCCCGGACGACGCGGATGCGCTGGTTCACCTCCGCGGCCTGATGATCGAGGGGATGGGTTCCGACCCCGGCGGACCCGACGCCCGCTGGCGCAAGAACGCCCGAGCCTGGTATGCCGAGCAGCTCGCCCAGCCGAGCGGTTTCGCCGCGTTCGTCGTCGACGACCCGCAGGCCGGGGTGGTCGCGAACGCGGTCGGCCACGTCAACCAGCACCCGCCGGGCCCGAAGGACCCGACGACTCAGCGTGGGCACCTCTACAACGTCAGCACCGAGCCGGCCTTCCGGCGGCAGGGGTTGGCGCGGCTGTGTGTCGTCGCGGTGGTGGAGTGGTTCCGGGACGAGACCGGCGTGGGAGTCGTGGAGTTGAACGCCTCCCCCGACGGTCTCGCGCTGTACGAACAGCTCGGGTTCGTCAGGTCGCGCTACCCGGGGTTGCGGTTGACTTTCTGAGTCACCAGGATGCGGCGGGCATATCAGGCTCCTTTCCACCAGGGCGTTGTCCTGTTTGTGTCTCGAAGCGCGTTGGTGGCGCAGTGAACTTCGCCACCGCCGAGGTGGGACCAGAAGAAGTTCTCGACCCAGTGGACGCGGACGCCGGTGCGAGCGAGCGCGCGTTCGGCGGTCTGGCGGAAGAGATCGCGGCCGTTGAGCTTGGGGCCGTGGGGGTCGGGGGCGGCGAAGTGGCGGTCGGTCAGGGAGATGCCGTTGACCAGGCCCGGCGTCAGCGCCTTGTACAGCTCGGTGCCGGGGACTCGGTCGAAAAGGACCGGGAGCCGGACCAGCTCGTCAGGGCGAAGGCCGGATGCCTTCAGCAGGATCTTCAGCTGATCGTCGATGTGCTGGGCGGCGGTTTCGTTGTCCGCGGTGCCGTTGGCGACGATCTCGTCAACGGTCGGCTTCGACGGTGAGTTGGTGTCCGCGAAGAGCTTCTGCTTGCCGCCGCCGCGGCGCTGGACGTCGTGCAGCAGACGCATCGCGAGTCGCGGGTCGGCGACGGCGAGGGTCCAGCCGCGGGCGTTGTCGGCGCGGACGACGTGCGTCGTCTCGTCCGCGTGGCCGATCATCAACCAGGAGGTGTCGACCACGATCGGCGGCTGGTAGCCCTGGCCCGTCACCATCGTGATGAAGCCGCGGTCCGGACGGCGCTCGCCCGATCCGTAGACGATCCGGCCGTGCGGGTACCCGGCGTACGGCGGGAGCGTCTCGATGTTGCCGCCCATGTTCAGCAGATCGTCGAGGCTCGGGGACGCGGCGTCCGCCAGCTCCTGGACGACGCCGACGTCCGGGCCCCGGAAGTCGCGGTAGAGCAGCCGGCCCGCCGGGCGCGGAGTGGCGACTCCGTCGTAGTCCCAGACGTTGCCGGAGCGGATGAGGATGCGCATCGTGTGGGCGCCGCCGACAGCCGGCATGCTCGCGGTCGCCGGCTCGAAGGTGTCCTGCAGCCACATGTCCTTCCAGCCGTTCGCCGTCCCGGTGACGAACTGCAGCCGCGCACCGGCCGCCTTGGACGCCGTGCCCAAGGTCTTCGCGAACGGCTTCCATTCGCCCGGCACGCCGTCCGGGTACGGCGGCTCGTCGTTGGGCCAGCCGGGTCCCTTGGTCGGGCGGCCGGCCAGCACGGTCTGGGCGCGTTGGAGATCGTTCTGCAGCATCAAAGGAGAGACGCGAAATCGCACCGAATCGCTGCTTCGGCGGCCGGAATCGGTCACCGTCAGCGTGACCGTCACCTGCCCGTCCCACGCCTTCGGGTCGCGGACGATGTCGCGACCCTCCAGCCCGAGCCGGACGCCGGCGCGCAGCTGGCTCGCGGTGAGCCGGCCGACCGGACGGCCGTCGGCGAAGACGCGAGCCTTGTCGGCCGGGCTGACGGTCACCGTGCCGACGCCGGCCGCGGAAAGGTTGCGCAGCGCCTCGATCTTCAGGGGCGCCAGATCGGCCGCGTCCCGCGGGCCGTTGATCCGCTCGTCGGCCGCGTCGTGGCAGGCCGCGAGTTTGTCGTCGACCGCGCGGCCGGCCGCCTCCAGCTCGGCCGGGTCGACGCGGCAACGGCGTCCGTCGTCGTCCAGGTTGGGCAGGAAGATCGCCCCGCGGGCCGCGCTCCAGGTGTCGCGACCGGCGTCGTCGGCCGCGGTCAGCCGGCCGTCGCGATCGACGTCAGCCGTGAGTTTCGCGCTCAGCGGCGTCCCGCGGACCGCGTCGTCGGCCAGCGCCGGAGCAACCAGGGCGGGGCTCGCGGCGAGCAGGGTCGCGGTCGCGAGAGCTGTCGTCCAGCGCAGCATCGAGCCTCTCCTCTTTTTGATACGAACGTATTTCTTAGAACTTAATTTAGCACATCTGTGCCGAGAAGGGTGTTCGGTGCTACGGGCAAGAAGAGGCGACTGGACGTCGTGAGGAGAGCAACGGATGCGTCGCTGGAGTGTTGTCAGGATCGTCGGACTCGCCGCCGTCGCGGTGGTCGGAGTCGGGGTGGTCTATCAGCTGCCGGCCAGCCCGTTCGACCGGACGGCGAAGTCCGAGCGGCCGGTCGTCGACCAGGCTCAGGAGGGCGACCGGCCGCCCGTCGTCACTCCGACGCCGAAGCCCAGCGCTGGTGGCGAGCAGGCCTCGAAGCGGCCGGCGCGGCCGCCGGTCGCGATCAGCTACCCGACCCGCGGCACCGTGAAGTTCACCGTGCTGCCCGCCGACCCCGACGGTCGGGTACTAGGTGCTTCGGGCAAGCTCTTCCGGTTCCAGATCGCGATCGAGGGCGGTATCAAGGGGATCGACAACACCGAGCTGGCGAAGTTCGTCCGGGACACGTACGGCGCGGTCAACGGCTGGACGGCGGGCGGGAAGTTCCGTTTCCAGCAGGTCGGGCCGGGCGACGCGAGCGACTTCCGGCTGATGTTCGTCACGCCGGAAACCCGGGACACCTACTGCGGGTACGCGCCGGACCGGTACACGAGCTGCCGGATCGGCGACCGGGTCGTGCTCAACATCGCCCGCTGGGTGCACGGCGCCCCGAACTACGGCGCGCCGCTGGCGACGTACCGGAAGTACATGATCAACCACGAGACCGGGCATCGCCTCGGCTACGCGCACCAGCTGTGCCCGGCCGCCGGGCAGCCCGCGCCGGTCATGCAGCAGCAGACCCTCGGTCTGCACGGCTGTGTCGCGAACCCGTCGCCGTACCGCGACGGCCAGCTCTACCGCGGGCCGCTCGGTAAGTACGACGACCCGATCCCGGGCGTCAGCTAGTTCTGCAGGAGGACATGCGGTAGCGCCGGGCTGGCGGCTGAGCTCACGGAGGCGGACTCCAGGCCGTCGGCGACGGTGTGCAACAAGCGGATCAGGTGGGCGGCGTCGTCCGGGCCGAGGATGCCCGTGACGACGTCGAGCACGCGGACGGTCAGGGCGTCCAGCTGTGAGAGCCGCGCCTGGCCCAGCGAGGTGACGGCCAGCTCGGCGCCGCCGCGGACCATCCCGAGCCCGACCAGATCGGCGATCGCCAGCTCGGCCTCGGCGCTCGTCGTCCCGATCTGCTCGGCGACGCCGGCGGCCGTCGTCCGCCCGTTCGAGACGGCGCTCAGGACGAGCGCGGCCGGCATCTTCAGGCCGACCGCGTCCTGCAGGCCGAGGACCAGCGGATGCGCGTGACCACGGACCCGCTCCACCGCGTCGAGCAGGCGCAACGCGTCGCCGACATCCCCGATCAGGTGCTCGGTCTGCACCGCCGCGAGCCCCATGGCCGCCGGAGGGTCCGATCCCACGACCCCGTCGGCCACCCGCTCCGGGACCGCCAGCGCCTTCGTATCCGTCTCTTCGATGGTCACGATGTCCAGCGTACGGAGTCCCGCCGACAGCTCGGCGTGTCGTTCCTGAGGAATCGCTGTGAATCCGGGCCGGACGGAACAGTCGAAAATGTGCTCGAAGAATCGAGTCCCGGCGGTTCCGAAAAAGTTTGCCCGGCGGCGGACAAATCGAGATCGAGGCGTGACCCGAAGGTCAGGTGCTCCGTTGGATCTGACGTGACGGTGAACACAAACGGCGCATCGTCACCGCGCTCGCCCGCGATTCTTTCCTCCGCCGACCATCCCTTGAGAAACATGCCAGGAGGACCAGTGACAACCGCCACCGCCACCCAGACCATCGAGCGCCGTCGCGTGCGGGTCTGGTTCGGTGAGCACGTGATCGCCGACTACAACGCCGAGCCGGCGTTGGCCGAGCGGTACGCCCACGCCATGAGCCGTCGGTTCGCCGGGCTCCGGGTCACCAACGAGCCGATGCCCAACGTCGACCGGCTCCCCGACCCCCTGCCCGGCGAGCGCATGTGGGACGTAGCACCCCGCTGAGAAAAACTCCCGGTGTCTTTCCGTCTCCGTTTCTCACCAGACAACCCACCCGGACGACGGCCGGCCGAGCACCTCACCTCGACCACGAAAGACACTGGTTCGGCGGGTAAGTGAGCGTTGGCGTTCTGCTCCTCACTTCCCCGCCGCTTTCTCCCCTGTAATGCGCCTGAGAAGAATTCCCGAAACACCTCCACGTCCGCACCGGACTCCTCAGCCCGGTGCGGGCGTTTTTCGTTGTCGCGACGGGGTCGCAGGTGCGTCGAACGGTTCACCGAACCATCACCTCGAAGACACCCGGGGAGGTGATGATCCGCGAGATTTCCCTTTGTCAGGAGGAAAAGATGGGGCACTCGCACGACCACGGTCATGGGCACGGCCACGGTCACGGACATGGGCACTCGCACGATCACGACCACCACCACCCGAACACCGAGCTGGACGCGTCGACGCTGGCCGCGCTGGACGAGTCGGTCCCGGACAGTGACCTGTCGCCGACCGAGGTGTCCCGCCGCGCGCTGCTCCGCTCGGCCGGCGTCCTCGGCGGTACGGCGGCGCTCGCGGTGACCGGCGCCCAGGTCGCGGCCGCGCACACACCCAAGGACGGCTGGGTCTTCGGCCACGGCAACCGCCCCAATGTCTGGCTGGCCGGCGACCACCACATCCACACCCAGCTCAGCTCCGACGGCCTGTACCGGGTGATCGACCAGGCCCGGCACGCGGCCGCGTTCGGCCTCGACTGGCTGGTCATCACCGACCACGGCGGCGCGACCCACGCCCGGATCGGCGTCGACCTGGTCAACCCGCAGATCAAGGCTGCCCGCGCCGAGCTCCGCGACACGCTGATCTTCCAGGGCCTGGAGTGGAACATCCCGGCCGCCGAGCACGGCACGATCTTCGTTGCGCCCGGCAACCGTGAGGTCGAGGTCCTGAAGCAGTTCGAGAACAGCTACGACGGCAACGTGAAGAACGCCGGCGCCAACACCCCGGTCAACGAGCAGCTCGCGGTCTCCGGCATCCAGTGGCTCGGCCAGCAGGTCGACAAGCGCCGCGTCGCCGACGCGCTGTTCCTGGCCAACCACCCGGCCCGCAACGGTATCGACAGCCCGCACGAGATCCGGAACTGGCGGGACGCCGACCCGCGGATCGCGGTCGGTTTCGAGGGCGCGCCCGGTCACCAGGCGGCCGGCCTGCCGAAGGGGATCGGCGGCGCCTCCGCCCGCGGCTTCTACGGCAACTCCCCGAACGCGAACTCGTTCCCGGCGTACCCGGCCGAGAGCTACCGCACCTGGGGCGGCTTCGACTGGATGACCGCCACCGTCGGCGGCCTCTGGGACAGCCTGCTCGCCGAGGGCAAGCCGTGGTGGATCAGCGCGAACTCCGACTCGCACGTGAACTGGAACGAGACTTCCCGGCGTCCGGACGGCTCCTCGCAGGAGCAGTTCGACCGTGACGGCCGGTACATGGACCCGGTCTACGGCAACCAGCTGAACTCCACCGCCGGCGACTTCTGGCCCGGCTTCTACAGCCGCACCCACGTCGGCTCCGACCGGCGCGACTACCTGTCGCTGATGGAGGGCCTGCGCAACGGCCGCGTCTGGGTCGACCACGGCATGCTCGTCAAGGGCGTCGAGGTCGAGGTCCGCGAGGTCGGCAAGCGGTACGGCGAACCGCTCGGCGGCGCGCTCGTCGTCCGGAAGGGCCGTCCGGTCGAGCTCGTCGTCCGGATCACCACGCAGACGATGCCGAACTGGGCGAACTTCGTCCCGGCGCTGAACCGCGTCGACGTCATCCAGGGCAAGGTGACCGGTCCGGTCAAGGATCGCGACACCTTCGCCGCGCCGCGGACGAAGGTCGTCCGGCAGTGGGACACCTCCGGCAAGCGCGGCACGTTCGAGCTGATCTACCCGCTCGGCCGGGTCGAGGAGGCGTCGTACGTCCGGGTCCGGGGTACGGACGGGAACCGCAGCCAGCCGGGTTACCACGGCGCGGCGATCGACCCGGCCGGCCCGGCGCTCGACGTGGTCGGCGACGCGGACCCGTGGATCGACCTGTGGTTCTACACGAACCCGATCTGGGTGCTGCCGAAGTGATCGTCGCCGTCGACGCGAACAGCAAGGACACGGCCGCGGCCGACCACTTGCTGTACGAGCTGCTCGCGGCCGTGGACCAGCCGGTCGTCGCCTGCACCCATATGGTTGCGGGCGGCGACCGCCCACACGTCGCGGTCTCGCTGACCAGCGCGGCCGACCTGGCCGACCCGATTCGCGCGGTGGTCGCGGATCGGGAGGCCGGTCTGGCCATCACCCGGCCGGGCGCGTCCCAGCCGGAGCTGGCCGGGCCGAGCCCGCTTGTCCGCGGTGCGTACGTCGCCGCGGTCGAAGCCGCACTCGGGACGGCGGGCCGCGTCGTCCGGTGGCCGGGTCATGAGCTGGGCCGCGGCGTCCTGCCGGCGGCCGAGCTGCGCACTCGGTGCGGGATCGACTACTTGGAAGCCGTCGGCGGCCTACCGATCACCGACGACAGCCTGGTCGACACGCTCGACTTCCTGCGCCCGGTCCGCCGGGAGGGCCAGCTGGTTCTGCAGCTCCAGCCGGCCGCCGGCAACGTGCTCATCCCGTTCGAGCTGCAGCACCAACAGAAGTGCTGCGCCGATCACTGAGCCCAGGCTTGGGAATCCTGCAGGACGTCGGGCAGCTCGCCGACCACGCCCAGACGCTGGGTGCAGCGGGTCAGTGCGACGTACAGATCGCGGAGGCCGCGGGGGGACTCGATGACGATCCCGTCCGGATCGACGACTAGGACGGAGTCGAACTCGAGCCCCTTCGCGTCGCGGGCGGTCAGCACGGTCACACCGCTCAGCCCGTCGACCGCCTCCTGGATCAGCTCCAGCCGGCTGCGTGAGGTGATGATGCCAACCGCGCCGTGCTGCGTCTCCTCGGAGGCCAGCTTGTAGACGTACAAGGCCTGATCGGCGGCCGGGATCTCCGCATGCCACGGCCGGACACCGGTCGAGCGGACCGAGCGCGCTGTCGTCGCGGCCGGGTCGACCTCGTGGAGTACGTCGTTCGCCAGCTCCATCACCTCGGCCGGTGTGCGGTAGTTCAGCGTCAGCTCGGCCAGGCGCCAGCGGTCGCCGAAGGTCTCACCGAGCGCACCCGACCAGCTCGTGCCGCCGCCGATCGCGCTGGTCTGCGCGACATCGCCGACGACCGTCATCGAGCGCAACGGGCAGCGGCGCGCGATCGCTCGCCACGCCATCGGCGACAACTCCTGCGCCTCGTCGACGATCACGTGGCCGTACGTCCAGCGCCGGTCGGCGCCGGCGCGCTCGGCCAGTGTGCGGTCGTCGTCCGCCTCGTAGCGCTCCGCGAGCATCTGCGCGTCGAGGATGTCCTTCGCGGTCAGCATCTCGGAGTCGTCGTCCTCGTCGAAGTCGGTCGAGCCGGAGCCGGACAGCACGTCCAGAGCGCCTTGGGCGTAAGCGACCGCGCGCGCCCGGGCGGCTCGCTCCCGCGCGGCTTCGGTGCCGTCGTCGCCGAGCAGCTCGGCTGCTTCGTCGAGCAGCGGGACGTCGGCCGGGCTCCAGTCGGCGCCATACCGGAGGAGGTGCTCGCGGTCGAGCTCGCTGAGCTGCGGCGCGGCTTCGGCGAGCCGCTGCTCATCGCCGTACAGGTCTTCGAGGAGTTGTTGCGGGCTGAGCTGCGGCCAAAGCTGGTCGAGCAGCGCGTGCACGGTCGGCTCGGCGAGGATCTCCTTGCGCAGCTCGGCCAGGTCGTACTCGTCGAGCAGATTCTCCCCGTCCAACGGGTCGGTGCCGATCAGGTCGGAGTACTGGTTGGTGAGCCAGTCGATCAGCTCGGTGATGAAGAACGGCCGCGCCTGGTTGTGGGTGAGGTTACGACTGCGGGCCCGGTCTCGCGCGGCTTCGACGTACGCCGGGTCGACGGTCAGCGTCGTCCGGTCGACGCGCAGCTCGACGGGCTCGGCCGGGACCCACTGCCGATCGGCGACCGCCTTCGCGATCACGTCGGCCATCACCGCGCGGCCCTTGACCGCCGCGCTCTCCGGCGCTTCGGGCCGGGTCGCGGTCAGGCCGGGGTACAGCTCGGCGATCGTGACCAGGCGGACGCCGTCCTCTCCGAGTGACGGGAGCACCTGGCCGATGAATCGCAGGAATGCCGCATTCGGCCCGACGACCAGAATTCCGCGCTTTTCCAGTTGTTCGCGATGGGTGTAGAGCAGATAAGCCGCGCGATGGAGCGCGATCGCGGTTTTCCCGGTACCCGGACCGCCCTGGACGACGAGAATTCCGGGCAGCTCGGAGCGGATGATCCGGTCCTGGTCGGCCTGGATGGTCTGGACGATCGACTCCATCCGGCCGGTCCGGCGGGCGTCCAGCGCCTTCAGCAGGACGGCCTCGCCGATCACGCCCGTCCCCGGTTTCGAGGGGTCGGCGGCCTCCCGGCCGAGGTCGAGCTGCTCGTCCTGGACGTCGATCACGCGGCGCAACCGGGTCTGGATGTGCCGGCGCCGGACGACGCCCTGGTTCGCCACGGCGGTCGCGATGTAGAACGGGCGCGCGGCGGGCGCGCGCCAGTCGATCAGGAGCGGTTCGTAGTCGGCGTCGTGCAGCCCGAGCCGGCCGATGTGCAGCACCTCGCCGTCGGCGGCGTCCAGGCGGCCGAAGTACAGGCCCTCCTCGGCGCGGTTCAGCCTCGACAGCCGGCTGTCGAGGTTGCGGATCCGGTGGTCGCGCTGGTTCAGGGCCTGCGCGTTCCGGGTGCTGATCAGGAGTTCGTCCGCCGTGCGCCGCTCGGTCTTCGCGCGCTCGTCGTCGAGCGCGGCGTAGAACGTGCTGAGATGCGCTTGTTCGGCATCGACCGGATTCGGCAATTCCAACCCCTTGTGATAAAATGCGGCTGTATTGGCTCCCGAATGCATTTCGGTGGCAGCCACAAATCCATGAGTTTATCTGCTCGCTCTCTTTTTTCGTAGGCCCGGTCTAAGCTTCGTGGCTGTGAAGCCCTGGCTCTGGATCGCGAACGCGGCGGTCACGCTGCTGGTCACGGCCGCGATCGTGCTGCAGCTGGTCGACGCGGCCTCGCCGGACGACCGCTGCGGGCCGTATTGCGATCCGCATGGCTACGTGCTGATCTTCGTCGGCTTCCCGTCCGTTTTCGGCGCGGCGTTCGCGCTGGTCGCTGCCGGGCTGTTGATCGCGCGGAACCGGCTCGGGCTGTGGTTCGCGCTGCTCGTCGCCGGCGGCTGCGCGCTGGAGCTGCTGTTGTTGTCGGAGCTGCTGTCGAGCGTGCTGATCGTCGCGGTCGGGGTGGCGGTCACGGCCGGCGTCGTGCTCGCCGTGCTCGGGCTGGCGAAGCCCGCCGCGCCGCGCTACCGGCTCCCGGAGCCGCCGTACCCGGCGGGTTGACCTCAAGGGTTGTTGAGGTATTAGCGTCGCTGGTCGTGACTGTGCATCCGCTTCGGCTGGCCGTGCTGACCCGCAACCTCGAACCCGGGCGGTTCGGGACCGTGGTCACCCGCTGGTTCGAGCACACCGCCGAACAGGCCGACGAGTTCAAACCCGACCTGATCGACCTCAGCGCCGTCCCGCACCCCGAGCTCGCCGATCGGATCGACGAGGCGGACGCCGTCGTCATCGTCACCGCCGAGTACAACCACGCCTACCCCGGTGACCTGAAGACCGCGATCGACGCCGTCCGCCGCCCCTGGTACGCCAAACCCGTCGCCTTCGTCGTCTACGGCGGCCGCTCCGGCGGCCTCCGCGCCGCCGAACAACTCCGCCTCGTCTTCGCCGAACTCCACGCCGTCACCACCCGCGACACCCTCACCTTCCAAGAAACCGACTTCACCCCCACCGGCCACCCCACCAACCCCACCACCCACCCCGCCGCCACCGCCCTCCTCACCCAACTCGCCTGGTGGGCCCGCCCCCTCCGCGAAGCCCGATCCCATTCCCCCTACCCGTCCTAGTACGCCGGCTGCGGGCCCCACCCACCCCGCCCCCGCCTCCCACGCATGCCCACGCCCCTCCCGCTGCCCTACGTGCCCTCCGCCTTGCCCTCCCCGGCCGCCCGCTCGCGTTCGCCGTCGCGGCCGGGCCGTTCGTCCGGCTCGCCAATCCAGCGGCCGCAGAGGAGTTCCCGCAAGCCGACCCGGCCCGAGGTCACCAGCTGTCCGTCGTCCGCCGCCAGCCGTTCCGGGGCGACGCCAGCCGCGTCTGCGGTCCGCCGCTTGGCGTCTGTTCCCCGTCGGCGGCAGTCCGCACTCCCGTCGTGTGCAACACGCCGTCGGCGTGGAATAGGTGTGGGGGTGGGGTGGTTGGGGGTGGTGTGAGCAGCGAAGCTTTGCCTTTGTCCGTGCTTGATTTGTCGCCGGTGCCTAGTGGGACGGCGCCTTCGGCGGCGTTGCACGAGACGTTGGAGTTGGCGCGGGTGGCGGAGGCTGCGGGGTATGCGCGGTTCTGGCTGGCTGAGCATCACAATCTGCCGAGTGTGGCGAGTTCGACGCCTGAGGTGATGATCGCGGCGGTGGCGGGGGTGACGTCGACGATTCGGGTGGGCGCCGGCGGGATCATGTTGCCGAACCATTCGCCGTTGAAGGTGGCGGAGACGTTCCGGGTGCTGGCGGGGCTGTTCCCGGATCGGATCGACCTCGGGCTGGGGCGCGCGCCGGGGACCGACCAGCGGACGGCGCTCGCGCTGCGGCGGAGCCGGGAGGCGCTCGGCGCCGATGACTTCACCGAGCAGTACGCCGAGCTGCGCGCGTACGCCGAGGGTTTCCCGGCCGGGCACCCGTTCGAGCCGATTTCCGCGCAGCCGTCCGACGTACCGCTCCCGCCGGTCTGGATCCTCGGTTCGAGCACGTACGGCGGGCAGGCCGCGGCCGCGCTCGGGACGGGGTTCGCGTACGCCGGTCACTTCGGCACACTCGACCCGGCCGGCGTGATCTCGGCGTACAAGACGAACTACAAGCACTTCGAGCACGAGACCGAGCCACGCGCGATCCTGGCGCTGGCCGCGATCGTCGGCGAGACCGAGGAACGCGCCCAGCAGCTCGCCGAGGCGAACGCGCTGTCGATGCTCCGCCTGCGCTCCGGCCGTCCCGGTCCGCTCCCCTCCCCCGAAGAAGCCGCCGCCCACTCGTGGAGCGAAGGCGAGCGGGCCGCCGTCGAAGAGTGGGCCGGCCTGGTCTCCGTCGGCACCGCCGACCAGGTGGCCGCCGACCTCCGCCGCCGCGCCAACCGCGCCGGCGCCGACGAGGTCATCGTGACCACGCACATCCACAACCCGGCCGAGCGCCGCGAGTCTGTCCAGGCCCTCGCGAAGGCCTGGGGTCTCACACCCCGCTGAGGTCGGTCCGCCCGCCGCGGACGTGTTCGAAGATGAGGCTGGTCTCGGCGTGAGCCACGGCCGGGTCGGCGGTCAGGTGGTCGAGGACGAACTCGCGGAGGGCGTCGGGCGTCGCGGCGGCGACGTGCAGCAGGTAGTCGTTCGCGCCGCTGACATGGAAGAGCGACAACACCCCCGGTAGCGCCGGGACTTTCGCGCGGAAGCGGTCGATCTCGTCCCGCGAGTGCGCCCCGATCCGGATCGCGATCAGCGCCTGCAGCGGCTGCCCGAGCGCGCCCAGATCCACATCGGCGTGGAAGCCGCGGATGACGCCGCGCTCACGCAGCGACCGGACGCGGGTCAGACACGTCGACGGCGCGATCCCGGTCGCCTCGGCGAGCGCGTTGTTCGGCATCCGCCCGTCGACGGCGAGCAGCCGGACCAGCTCCCGATCCACCTCGTCGAGACCGCTCGCCGGCACGGCCCGAGGGGCCGGTCCGGGGCTCCGACGATCCTTCGGCATGAGACCACTGTAGAGCGCGACCACAGAATCCACAGCGTGTGGACAGGCCTGTGGACGAATTTTCTTCGGAACTCTTGCCCACAATCTGCAGAAGATTCCAAACTCTGTGTCACCAAAACCTGTGGATAACTCGCCCGGGAGGCTCGCCATGACCCAGCTCGACACCCGCTCGGTGCACGCCGGTCGCGATGACCTGACCGCGCTCGGCGTCCACGTCCCGCCGATCGACCTGTCGACGACTTATCCGCTCCCCGACGTCCACACCGGCGGGGCGTCGTACGACGCGCTGGCGCAGGGCAACGGCCCGGACGGCGGCAGCCTCGTCTACCAGCGGCTGTGGAACCCGACCGTGGCTCGCTTCGAGGAGGCGCTCGCCGAGCTCGAGCACACCGACGGCGCGGTCGCGTTCGGCTCCGGCATGGCAGCGCTGGCCGCCTGCCTGCTCGGTACGGTCGCTGTCGGTAAGCCGCACGTGGTCGCCGTCCGGCCGCTGTACGGCGGCAGCGACCACCTGTTATCCACAGGCCTCCTGGGGACAACTGTCAGCTGGGTCGCCGTCGACGAGATCGCCGCGGCGGTGCGGCCCGACACCGGTCTGGTGATCGTCGAGACCCCGGCCAACCCGACGCTCGAGCTGGTCGACATCGCCGCCGTGGTCCGGCAGGCGGGCGACGTACCGGTGCTGGTGGACAGCACTTTCGCGACTCCGGTGTTGCAGCAGCCGGCCCGGCACGGGGCGAGCCTCGTGTTGCACTCGGCAACGAAGTACCTGGGCGGCCACGGCGACGTCATGGGCGGCGTCGTCGCGGGCTCCAGGGAATGGGTCGGCCGGCTTCGGCAGATCCGCGCGGTGACAGGTGGCCTGCTGCACCCGCTGGCGGCGTACGAACTGCACAGGGGACTGCAGACGCTGCCGGTGCGCGTGCGGGCGCAGCAGGCCACCGCTGCGAAGGTGGCCGACTGGCTGTGCGCGCAGCCGGCCGTCGAGCAGGTCTACTACCCGGGGCTGTCCGACCCGCAGGAGCTGATCGGGCGCCAGCAGTCCGGGCCGGGGGCGGTCGTCGCGTTCACGGTCGCGGGCGGTTACGAGGCCGCCGCTCAGGTGGCCGGCTCGCTCCGGCTCATCACCCACGCGGTGTCCCTCGGTGGCGTCGACACCCTGATCCAGCACCCGGCGGCCCTCACGCACCGCCTGGTCGCTGCCGACGCCAAACCCTCCGACGCGCTGCTCCGGCTCTCCCTCGGCCTCGAGGACCCGGAGGACCTCACGGCCGATCTGCTGCAGGCGTTCAGCCAGGCACTGCGACCGGTCGGGTAAGGACCCGGTCGACGATCCCGTACTCCTGGGCGGCCTCCGGCGTGAACCAGCGGTCGCGATCGAAGTCCGTGGTGATCCGTTCGAGCGGCTGGCCGGTCCGCTCGGCGATCAGCTGCGCCAGGTCCGCCCGGGCCTTGATCGCCTGCTCGGCCTGGACCTTGATGTCACTCGCCGTCCCACCCATCCCGCCGGTGGGCTGATGCATCATGATCCGCGCGTGCGGCAGGGCGAACCGCTTCCCCGGCGTACCGCAGGTCAGCAGCACCTGACCCATCGAGGCGACCAGGCCCATCCCGTACGTCGCGACGTCGTTGCTGATGAAGTTCATCGTGTCGTAGATCGCCAGCCCGGCGGAGACGGAGCCGCCGGGTGAGTTGATGTAGAGCGAGATGTCGGCCCGCGGGTCCTCGGCGTTCAGCAGTAACAGCTGGGCGCAGAGGGCGTTCGCGTTCTCGTCCTTGAGTTCGTCGCCCAGTACGAGGATGCGCTGCCACATCAGTCGCTCGTAGACGTTCTTGTTCGGTAGTTCGCTCATGCTCTCCAGCCTGCGGGCGGCCGGACCGATCGGGCCCGGGAATCTGCCCGTGGCAGATCTGCCCACCGCAGAGCCCCCGCGGATGGCACACTCGGTACAGGACATCGGAGCCGAGGAGGGCCACACGTGCTGTTACGCGAGGTGATCGGGAACGTCTTCCGGCGGCTGCGGCGTGAGCGCGGGATCACCCTGCGCGAGCTGGCCGAGCGGGCCCAGGTGTCCGTGCCCTACTTGTCCGAGATCGAGCGCGGCCGCAAGGAGCCCTCGTCGGAGATCCTCGCCGCGATCTGCCGCGGCCTTGAGCTGGAGCTGACCGACCTGCTGACCGAGGTCCAGTTCGACCTCGCCACCGCCGTCCGCTCGACGCTCCCGATCCGGCTGCAGACGACGTCCATCCGGGTCGAGCAGTCGGCTCCGCGCCAGGTCGGCACCCCAACGGCGTACTCCGCCTTCGCATTGGTCGCTTAGTTGGTGAACTGGTACTCGAACCCGTCCGCGCGGGCGTGGCGGACGACGCCTGCTCCCGCGGATGTGCTCGCGTTCCATCAGAGCCTGCCGGCGTACCGGCCGACTCCGCTGACACCGGTGCCGGCGCTGGCGGCCGAGCTGGGCGTGGGCCGGGTGCTGGTGAAGGACGAGTCCTCGCGGCTCGGGCTGCCCGCGTTCAAGGCGCTCGGCGCGTGGTGGGCGATCCACCGCAAGCTGCGCGAGCGGCCGGGCCCGGCCGAGCTGGTGACGGCGACCGACGGCAACCACGGCCGGGCGGTCGCCCGGCGCGCGTCGATGCTGTCGCTGCCGGCGCAGATCTTCGTCCCGGACGTCGTCCCGGAGAGCGCGATCGCGGCGATCCGGTCCGAGGGGGCGACGGTGACCGTCGTCCCGGATTCGTACGACGCCGCGGTCGCCGAGGCGGCGGCGTACGCCGGGGACGACCGGCTGCTGATCCAGGATTCGGCCTGGCCGGGGTACGAGGTCGTGCCGCAGTGGATCGTCGACGGGTACTCGACGCTGTTCCGCGAGATCGAGGAGCCGGCCGACCTGGTCGTCGTCCCGATGGGCGTCGGGTCGATCGCGCAGGCGGCCGTCACGCACTACCGCAGTACGGAGGCGGCCCCGATGCTGCTCGGCGTCGAGCCGGAGGTGGCGTCCTGCGTGACGACGAGCCTGCTGGCCGGTGAGCTGATGAGTATCCCGACCTCGAAGACGGTGATGGGCGGGCTGAACTGCGGGACGCCGTCCGCGCTCGCCTGGCCGGTGTTGCAGGCGGGCCTCGATCATGCCGTGACGGTCGCGGACGACGCGGCGCTGCAGGCCTCGGCCGATCTGGCCGCGGGCGGCGTCACCTCGGGGCCGAGCGGCGCCGCCACGCTGGCGGGGTTGCGCGCGGCGCGCGAGCGGCTGCCGCTCGATTCGGGCAGCACGGTCGTGTTGATCAGTACCGCGGCGGCGTCGTAAATCAGGTTCGCCAGGCGTGATTGCGGCCTAGCCTGAGGCGCATGTTCGTCAAACGCCGTCCGCCGGCCGAGGCCGGATCGATCGCGGATGTCCTGCGGATGGCCGAGTCCGAGGTGCGCTTCTACCGGGAGATCGCGCCGGAGCTCGGCGTCCGGGTCCCGGCCTGCTACCGCGCGGAGATCGGTCCCGAGGGATCGTTGCTGGAGTTGGAGGATCTGTCGGACTGGCGGCTCGGCGGTGAGCCGGCCGCCGTCGCGCGGGTGCTCCGCACGCTCCACACGACCGCGCCGGCGCCCGAGCGTTGGCCGTGGTTGCGCTCCCTCGACGCCGGGAACGACCTGGTCGCCCGCCTGTACGACGACACCTGGCCGCAGCTCGCTGCCCGCGCCGACCTGTCGTCCGACGTCCGTGACCTGGGTGAGCGGTTGGTCGGTCAGGTTGTCGCCGTCGAGCAGCAGCTGTTCGACGCCGGGCCGCTGACCGTCGTCCACGGGGACGCCGCGGCGCAGAACATCCGGACGTCGCCGTCCGGTGAAATCGCCTTACTGGACTGGGAAGACGTGTCGGCGGCGCCCGGCGTCCTCGATCTGGCCTGGTTCCTGCTGTCGTCGGTCGAGCCCGCGCGCTGGGCCGAACCCCTGGACGCCTACGGTCCAGTCGACGGTCTGATCACTGCGCTGCCGTCGATCGTGGTGCAAGGATTTCTGAGCATGGCCGACTGGCCTGAGGGCTCCCCCGAAGCATCTGGGTGGAACGGACGGCTTGCGGCCGCGGGAGGGTTGCTATGAGTGTCGACCTGGTAGTGCGTTTCCCCGTCGACGACCAAGAGCTTTCGGCCTTGCACGGCTTGGCTTTCGGTAGCCCGACGGTCCTACAGCCCTGGGCCGACCGCTTGGCCCGCTGGGCCCTCACCTGGATCGGTGCCTTCAGCAACGATCAACTGATCGGCTTCGTCCAGGTCTGCTGGGACGGCGGCGCACACGCCTTCCTCCTCGACACCGCCGTCCACCCGGAGCACGGCCGGCAAGGAATCGGTAACCGGCTCGTCCAAGCCGCAGCCGCCGAGGCGAAGGCCGCCGGCTGCGAATGGCTCCACGTCGACTTCGAACCGCACCTGACCCCGTTCTACCTGGAATCCTGCGGCTTCCGCCCGACCGACGCCGGGCTACTGCAGCTGCGGTGACGTGGGGGTGCGAACCGCCACGCCATCACAATCGCGGCCGAGCGGCGCCCGCACGCGGCAGGTCGGTGCTGATCGTCAAATGTGATGGCCTGCAGGTCCGGCATTCGCGGCGATGCCGGCGGTGAAGATCGAGAGGGCGGCTTCGAAGCCGGAGTCGAAGTCGTAGGCGAGACCCTCGGGGCCTAGCTCGCTGACGACGCGGACCAGGGTGGGAGCTTTGCCTGGTGGGAGTTCGGCTGTTCGGGTCAGCAGGTCGGGGGCGAGGTCGAAGGTGTCGGCGCGGACCGAGACCTCGCCGAGCAGGAAGCCGTGGATGAAGTCGACCAGGGTGTTGACCGCCTCGACGATCTGTCGCGGCGACAGCCCGCCGCGGTCGAGCGCGCGGTAGAACGGCTCGACCGTCACGACGACCACGGCCGAGACGGCCGAGGTGTCGGAGAGGACCTGTAGCGCGAGATTCGGGTGGGCCCGCAGGGCGTTCCGGTACGCGCGGGCGGCGTCCTTCAGCTGGTCGGGCCACGGGACGGCGTCGCCCGGGTCCGGGATCTCGAGCCCGGCGAAGACCAGCTCGGCCAGCCCCGCGAGGACGGCGGCCTTGTTCGGCAGGTGGTGGTAGAGCGACATCGGGTTCACCCCGAGCGTCGCCGCCAGTCGGCGCATCGTCAGCGCGTCGATGCCCTCGTCGTCGACGATCCGCAGCGCCGCGGTGAGGATCGCCTCCCGGCTCAGCCGCTCCTCCCCCGCCCGGGGCCTGCCGGAGCGCTTGCCGGGATTAACCATACGTCGTATGGTACATAACCATACAACGTATGGAAAGGATCGAGTGATGAAGTCGTTGGCGGGGAAAGTGGCACTGGTGACCGGCGGCAGCCGCGCGGCCGGCCGGGGGATCGCGGTCGAGCTGGGCGCCGCGGGCGCGACCGTGTACGTCACCGGTCGGACCACCCGCACGAGCCGGTCGGAGATGAACCGTCCGGAGACGATCGAGGAGACCGCCGAGCTGGTCGACCAGGCGGGCGGCCGCGGCATCGCCGTCCAGGTGGATCATCTCGACCCGGCCCAGGTGCAGGCGCTGATCGAGCGGATCGAGCGTGAGCAGGGCGCGCTGCACATCCTGGTGAACGACATCTGGGGGCAGTTCGGCGAACCCGAGTGGGACAAGACCGTCTGGGAGAGCGACCTGGCGGCCGGCCTGCACCTGATGCGCCTCGGCGTCGACACGCACGCGATCACCAGCCACTTCGCGCTCCCGCTGCTGATCAAGACACCCGGCGGCCTGGTTGTCGAGATGACTGACGGCACCGACGAGTACAACGCCGACAACTACCGCGTCTCATTCTTCTACGACGTGGCCAAGGGCGCCGTCAGCCGGATGGCCTTCGCCTTGGCGCACGAGCTCGACAAGTACGACGCCACCGCCGTCCTCCTCACGCCCGGCTGGCTCCGCTCCGAAGCGATGCTCGAGCACTACGGCGTCACCGAGGAGACCTGGCGCGACGCGACCGAGAAGGTTCCACACTTCGCGATTTCCGAGAGCCCCTCGTACGTCGGACGCGCGGTGGCCGCGCTTGCCGCCGACCCCGACGTCCGGCGCTGGAACGGCAAATCCACCTCCAGCGGCGACCTCGCGAAGCTCTACGACTTCACCGACCTCGACGGCAGCCGCCCCGACGCCTGGCGCTACATCGTCGAGGTCGAGCAACCCGGTAAGCCGGCCGACACCACCGGCTACCGCTGAATCCGCTCCGCCAACTGACCTAGCACCCGGACGACGGTCGCGACGTCCCTGGCCGGGAGATCACCGAACAGCTCCTCGGCCAGGCGCGCCGATTCGGCGTCCATCCGATTCGCGGCCGCGCTGCCCTTCCGCGTCGGCCGCACCAGGAACGCCCGCCGATCCTCGGCGTGTGCCGTCCGCGTGACGAACCCCGTCCGCTCCAGCGCGTCGACCAAAGTCGTCACGTTCCGCGGCGTCACCACTAGCCGATCCGCCAGCTCCCGCTGCGTCAACGGCCCATGCCGCGCGACCTGCCACAGCGCCGTCGCCCGCGCCCGCGTCAACCCACGCTCGGCCAGCCCTCGCGCCATGTCCTCGGCCATCAGGATCGACACCTCGAACAGCCGATCCAGCGCTTCCCGCTCCACTGGTGTACTACGCTCATTGTGTACCATATTCACTAAATCCTAGTGAACGGAGCCGCCGATGACAACGACCACCGCCAACGTGGATCTCCTCCGCACCCTCTACCAGCTCCTCGAAGCCGGCGACCTCGACCAGGCCGTCGAACACCTCACCGAGGACTTCATCGCCAACCAGCCCGGCCGCCCCACCCCCGCCATCGGCCGCGCCGCCTGGAAACAAGGCGCCCAAGCCATGCTCTCCGCCTTCCCCGACCTCCACATCACCATCGACGAGATCTTCGCCCACGAGGACCGAGTCGTCGTCCGCCTCCACTTCACCGGCACCCACCGAGCCCCCTTCCTCGACATCCCCCCGACCAACCGCCCCGTCACCTTCACCAGCCTCGAGCTCTACCGCCTCACCAACACCAAAGTCGCCGAAGAATGGGTAGCCCCCGACCTCCTCGGCCTGATGGCCCAACTCACCCGATGAGCATCCAGGTGGCGAGGGTGGTCATGAGGAGGGCTATGGCGGTGTCGAGGAGTTGCCAGGCGCGGGGGCGGGTGAAGAGGGGGGAGAGGTGGCGGGAGAGGAAGCCGAGGGCGGTGAACCAGGTGAAGGAGGCGGTGATGGCGCCGAGGGCGTAGAGCCAGCGGGCGGAGGGGCCGTGCTGGTTGGCGAGGGAGCCGAGGAGGACGACGGTGTCGAGGTAGACGTGGGGGTTGAGGAAGGTGAAGGCGAGGCAGGTGAGGAGGGCGGTGCGGAGGGGGACGGCGGTGGTGGCGGGGGTGGTGGTGAGGGCGGTGGGGGAGAGGGCTCGGCGGGCGGCCAGGGCGGCGTAGGCGTAGAGGAAGGCGGCGCCGGCGTACTTGGTGATGGTGACGGCGATCGGGGTCTGGGTGATGAGGACGCCGAGGCCGGCGATGCCGGTGGCGATCAGGAGGGCGTCGGACAGGGCGCAGATGAGGACGATGGGGACGACGTGCTCACGGCGGAGGCCCTGGCGGAGGACGAAGGCGTTCTGGGCGCCGATGGCGACGATCAGGGTGAGGGCCGTGGCGAAGCCGGTGAGGGCGGTCATGGGACGACGGTAGGAACTGGCGCGGGATCAGGCCAGCTAAAGATTCTGATGGGGCATTAGGATTGCTTCATCATGCAGATCGACTCCGCGCAGTTGGAGACGTTCGCGGCCGTGGTCGACGAAGGTAGCTTCGACGCGGCGGCGCAGCGGTTGCGGGTGACGCCGTCCGCGGTCAGTCAGCGGATCAAGGCGTTGGAGAGCCGCCTCGGCCAGGTGGTGGTGATGCGCGGGAAGCCGGCCCGGCCGACGGTGGCGGGTGCGGCGGTGTTGCGGCTGGCGCGGCAGGTCGCGCTGCTGGAGGGGGAGACGATGGCGGCCGTCCGGGGGACGGTCGACGCGCTGCGGCTACCGGTGGCGGTCAACGCGGACTCGCTGAACAACTGGTTCCTGCCCGCGCTGGTCGAGCTGACCGAGCAGTTCCCGGCCCGGTTCGTGCTGCACAGTGAGGACCAGGAGTACTCCGCCGAGTACCTCCGGAACGGGACGGTCCTCGCCGCGGTGACCGCCGACCCCAAGCCGGTGCAGGGCTGCCGCGTCGTGCCGCTCGGGAAGATGCGCTACCTGCCCGTCGCGAACGCCCGGTACGCCGAGCGCTGGTTCGCCGATCGGCCGCTGCCCGACGCGCTGGCCGAGGCCCCGGTGGTCGTGTTCAACGAGAAAGACCTGCTCCAGCACCGCCTGATCCGCAAGGTGACCCGCCGTCGGCTCGATCCGCCCGTGCACGCCGTCCCGGCAGCCGGTGCGTTTCAGCAGGCGATCATGATCGGCCTCGGGTGGGGCACGATCGAGGAGCAGTTCGCGGTCCCGGCGATCGCCGCCGGCCACCTGGTGGAAGTTGCCGCAGGCAAGTACGTCGACGTACCGCTGTACTGGCAGCACTGGAAGCTGGAGTCCGAGGTGCTCGCCGCGTTGACCGCCGCCGTACTCCGGGCCGCGGCCGCGAGCTTACGAATCTAGTCCCAGCGTAAAGCCATCGGATTGTCCGGCGGGATCAGCCCGCCGGACATCACGACTGCGCTCAGCGGCCGGACGACGTCGTACAGCTCGGTCGTCAGCTCGTCGCCGAGCGTTTTCCAGCCCTGATCAGCCAGGACGTCGGTCGTGTCCTCGACCTGCTGCCGGAGCGCGCGGCCGGCGTCCGTCAACGCGCCCGAGTCGTCCAGCAGGCCACGTGAGCGTAGGTCGTCGGACGCTGCGGCCCACTCGTCGTCCGTCCAGCGGCGGCTGACCTGAAAGACCTGCTTCGACGGCCCGCCGGCCGCCGAGATCGTCACCAGGGCCTGACATGGGCTGAGCCCGGCGTTGACGAGCGCCGCGACATGCCCGTCGCCGCGCGACTCGCGCAGGATCGTGGTCGCCTGCCAGAGCGCGAGATGCGGCTCGCTCGGCCACTCCAGGGCCGCGTTGGCCGCCGCCAGCGGCCGCCCGGCCACCGGAGCCGCCT
The DNA here is from genome assembly GCF_055584105.1 of Kribbella sp. NPDC104218. Lineage (NCBI taxonomy): Bacteria > Bacillati > Actinomycetota > Actinomycetes > Propionibacteriales > Kribbellaceae > Kribbella > Kribbella sp. NPDC104218. Next base: position 1,626,310 of record NZ_JBVJMQ010000001.1, on the reverse strand, counting down.
CAGCTGCCTGCCGGGCGATCTCGGCCGCCCGGCCGAAGGAGGCGGTCCCGAACAGCCGTTGGACGGCGGCGTCCACCGCCGCGAGCCGGGCGTCGAGCAGCGCCGCCGGAGTCGCGAAGCTCCACGCATCCGGCAGCGAACGCGCGACCATCGCCGGGTGGAAGTTGTAGAAGATCGCGGCCACCAGCTCGGCCGGCGCGGCGCCCAGCGGGGCGGCCCGGCAGCCGAAGTAGCTCATCCAGCCGCCTTTGAGGCCGAGCGCGTCCGTCGCCTGCCTGGTCTCCGGCGCGAAGTAGGTGATCGCGTGGAACGGCTCGAGGGTCTTCCACATCCGGCGTGCGCGGTTGTCGGTCACACCAGCGGACGGTACATCACATGTAACCCGACGTACCCGAGCTCGGCGTGGTCGAAAGCTCCGGGCACCGTCCCGACGATCTCGAAGCCGAGCGCCTGCCAGAGATGGACGGCGGGTTCGTTCGCCGCGACGACCGCGTTGAACTGGATCCCGCGGAACCCCTCCCGGCCGGCCCACTCGATCATGTCCGTGCCCAATGCCCGCCCGACGCCGCGTCCGCGCGCGGCCGCCGACACCATGAAACTCGCGCTGGCGACATGCGCCCCGGGCCCGGGCCGGTTCGGGTACATGTTCGCGCTGCCCAGGACGATGCCCTCGGCATCGACCGCCACCGTCGTCCGGGCGGCTGGCGACGGCGTCATCCACAGCCGCTCCGCCTGCTCGGCGGTCAGCTCCGGATCGTAGGTGTAGGTCTGCCGCGCGGTGACGATCTCGTGGAAGAACGGCCAGATGGCCGGCCAGTCGGCGTCGGTCGCGACCCTGATCTGCACAGTCATGATGCGAGAAGCATCACCCGCACCGTGGTCGTTGCCAACCGGATTACTCGGAATCCCTTAGAATCAATGGAGATGACTAACTCCGTGGTCCATGGGTTGCCGCGCTGGAGTCTGGCCGTGCCCCCGCTCGCCTTCGTCGTCCTGGTGCTGTCCTGGGGCCGAGATCTCGGTGCGGTGCTGCTGGTCCTGGTGTGCGCCGGGCTGGGCGCCGCGGTGATCGCCGCCGTCCATCACGCCGAGGTCGTCGCGCACCGCGTCGGTGAGCCGTTCGGCACGCTGATCCTCGCGCTCGCGGTGACGATCATCGAGGTCGCGCTGATCGTCACGCTGATGGCCTCCGGCGGTGACAAGGCGGCGTCCCTGGCCCGGGACACCGTGTTCGCCGCGGTGATGATCACCTGTAACGGCATCCTCGGCCTGGCGCTGGTCGTCGGCTCGATCCGGCACCACGTCCAGGAGTTCCGGGTCCAGGCGTCGAGTGGCGCGCTCGCGGTGATGACCGCGCTGGTGACGCTCAGCCTGGTGCTGCCGACGTTCACCACGAGCGAGTCCGGCCCGCGGTTCAGCCCGGTCCAGCTCGCGTTCGCGGGCGTCGCGTCGCTGGTGATGTACGGCGTGTTCGTGTTCGTCCAGACCGTGCGGCACCGCGACTACTTCCTCCCGGTGAAGCCGGCGGCGACGCCCGAGGAGGAAGAGGAGCAGCACGCGGCCGCTCCGAGTAGCCGAGTCGCGCTGAGCAGCCTCGGTCTGCTGTTCGTCTGCCTGGTGGCCGTCGTCGGCCTGGCCAAGGTGGTCTCGCCCAAGCTGGAGGCCGCCGTCGAGTCGGCCGGTGCCCCGCTGGCCGTCGTCGGTGTCGTCATCGCCCTGCTCGTGCTGCTTCCGGAGACGGTTGCGGCAGTGCGCGCGGCGCTGCGCAACCGCCTCCAGACCAGCGTCAACCTGGCGCTCGGGTCCGCGCTGGCCAGCATCGGCCTGACCATCCCGGCGATCGCGGTGGCCTCGATCTGGTTGACCGGGCCGCTCGTCCTCGGCCTGGACGGCAAGGAGATGGTGCTGTTCGCGCTGACCGTCGTGACCAGCATGATGACGGTCGCGACCGGTAAGGCGACGCTCCTGCAGGGCGCGGTTCACCTGATGGTGTTCAGCGCGTTCCTGTTCCTCGCGGTAAGCCCCTGAGGTAGTCGGCCACCGCGTCCTGGTGGTTGTGCTCGGCCCAGCTGAGCGCGTTCCCGCCGTACGTCCGGTCCTTCTGCTCGGGATCGGCGCCCAGCTCGATCAGCTTCCGGACGGTGTCGAGGTGACCGTTCAGCGCGGCCCGGTGGATCGGCGCCTCGTTCGCGCGGTGGTTCACGTCGAAACCCAACCGCTGCAGGGGCGCCAGCGCCGCCGTCCGGCCGATCTCCGCGGCGCGATGCATCAGGTGCGGGTTCCGCGCGACGGCCCGCGCGGCCAGCTCCGTGCTCACCGCCGGCGTCTCGCCGCGGAACGCCGCCGCGTAGAGCTCGTGGACGTCGTCCAGCGGCGCGGCGCCCCGAGACCGCAGCAGCTCGGCGATCTCGGTATGCCCTTGGACGGCGGCGAATTCGTACGCGCGATGCCCGCAGAAGGCCGGATGTTCAGTCCCTCGCCCCTCCGGATCGATGCCTTGTGCAAGCACCAACTCGACCCGGTGGACCAGCCCGGCGGACGACGCGAACACCAGCTCGTCCTCCAGCAGCTGCTGCGGGGTCGGGTGGGCCGTGGTCATCCGCTCGTGCCACGGTCCGCCGTCCCCACGTCCCAATCCGTACTCGAGCAGAAGCTCCAGATGGACGTCGTCGTACGGCGGCGGCGAGCCCGGGCCGCAGTTGTACATGGTCTGACTGTCGTTCGGGTCCGCGCCGGCGTCCAGGAGCACTCGGGCCAGCTCGACCCGGTCCCGGTGGGGTGGTTGATCGCCTTCGCCACGGCCGAAGACGCCTGTCAGGGCGGTGAACGGTGACGGCATGCCTTGCCACAGATAGCCGGCGTTCGCGTCCGCGCCGTTCGCCAGCAGCAAACGCGCGATCTCGACCTGATTCGGTGCGTCGAGCCGGTTATAGGTGAGGTAGAGCAACGGCTCCCACTGGTACGGGCCGCCTTCTTCGCTTGCATGGTGGAGATTTCGGCGAACGCCGTCGATGTCGCCGGCCACCGCCATCGTGTAAATGTTGCTAGAGGCAACTTCGTCGAGGAGTAACTGCGCGCTCTGCTGCCGGGCCGGATCGTCCTGCCCGTAGTGCAAGGTCGCCAACCGGAGGAACTCGTCCGCGCGCTGGTCGGGTGTGTCCAGGGGTCCGCCGACCGGCTGCCGGTGCGGTGACCGGCTATAGCGGCTGACCAGCTCGAGATGGCGGACGATCCGCGGCCAGCTCGCGAAGCCGTAACTCCGCGCGATCGCCAGCTGGGCATCGGCCAGGCTCCCGACCGGATGGAACTCGTCGGCCAGGGCAACCGCGGCCGGGTCGCCGGCGCGGACCTCGGCCAGCAGGCGCTTGGCCTGCTTGCGGAGATGGTCCAGGTGCGGGTCGTTCGGAAGATTGCGGGTCGGCATCGCCGACCTCCTCTCTACGAGCCTGCTGTCCGCGTCGTCAGGCGAGAAAGGAGGTGTGAAAGACAGTCGCACCAACTCACTGCATCAGGTGGGCTGAGCCCTTCCCGCGGACCGGTGGCGCCCTGAGCGCCTACCGCGACGATAGCCGACTCACGGCTTCTCCATCCACCATTCGACGAATTCGTGCGCCCGGTCCTTGTCCAGCCGGATCACCCACAAATTGCTGAACTCACCCGGCGGCTCGGTCCGGTACGTCGTCCACCCGCGGACGAATCCGACCCCGTCGCCGAACCCGAGCACCTCGTACTCGAACGTCGTCTCCCCCGGCGCGTCGGCGACCTCCAGCCACGCCTCCACGATCGCCGCCCGGCCCAGCACCGGCTCCTCGTCCGGCCGCCGGTACCAGGCCGCGTCCTCGGTCCACAGCGCCCCGATGTCGGCCGGGTCGTTCGACTCCCACGCCGTCCGGTACTTCGTCACCCACCGATCCAGATCCTTCTCCCGCATACCCGCATCCTGCCCCCGCCGACGAGACCCACGTCACCCATACATCTACTTGAACACGTTCAAATCCTGTCCGACACTGAATTGAACGTGTTCAACTAGGTGAGGACGGATGATGGTCTTTCTGACGGTGACGACGTACCTGTGTTACCTGGCGATCGCGATCCCGCTGACGATCTGGGTCGCCCGGACGCTCAGCCGGAACGGGCGGATCTTCCTGGTGGATGTCTTCCACGGGAACGAGGACTTCGCCGACGCGGTGAACCGGCTGCTGGTGGTCGGCTTCTACCTGCTCAACCTCGGCTTCGTCATGCTGTTCCTGCGGATCGAGCAGCCGGTGATGAGCACGAACGCCGTCTTCGAGGCGCTGAGCGTGAAGCTGGGGATCGTGATGCTCGTGCTGGGGGTCGTGCACCTCAGTAACGTCTGGGTCTTCAACTCGATCCGCCGCCGCAGCCGGGAGGACCGGCTGGGGACGCCGCCGGTCGCGCCGAACGCCGTACTGCGCCCGCAGACCGAGCCGCCGAACAACTACGGCTACTGATCCGATGCGCGAGCTGACGGTGTTGTACGACGCGGAGTGTGGTCTGTGCCGCCGGTTCCGGAGTTGGCTGGCGGTGCAGGCGCCGGGGCGCAGCGGGCCGGACGGGGTGGTGCGAATGCGGTTCGTCGCGGCGGGGTCGGCGTACGCGCGGAGGCTCTATCCCCAGCTCAACCACGAGGCGACGCTGCGCGACGTCACCGTGGTCGCGGACGACGGCTCGGTCTACATCGGTGACCGGGCCTGGATCATCTGTCTGTGGGCTACGCGTGACCACCGGCAGACGGCAATTCGGCTGACCCGGCCGGGGATGCAGCCGGTGGTGCGGGCGATGGTGCTCGCGGCGGCCGGCCTACGGCACTTCACTGTCGACCGGCCCGGGGGTGACTACGCTGACGGATGTGACGGACAGTGCGACCACCAAAGGTGAGCAGACCCGGGAGCTGATCCTGTCGACTGCGCTGCGGCTGTTTCGCGAGCAGGGGTACGCGAAGACGACGATGCGGGCGATCGCGACCGAGGCGGGGGTCTCGGTCGGCAACGCGTACTACTACTACAGCTCCAAAGACCACCTCATGCAGGCGTACTACGACCACCTGCAGGAGCAGCACCGGGATGCGGTCGAAACGATCCTGGCCGGCGACAAGTCGTTCGTCGTCCGGCTGACTGGTGTCCTGCACACCTGGCTGGACGTCGCGGCGCCGTACCACGAGTTCGCCGGGACGTTCTTCAAGACGGCGGCGGATCCGAAGAGTCCGTTGTCGCCGTTCAGCACCGAGTCGCAGCCCGCCCGGGAGGCAAGTGTCGAGATCTTCCGCCGCCTGGTCGCGGGCTCGGATCTCAAACTCACGCCGGAGCTGGCGAAGGAGTTACCGGAGTTGTTGTGGCTGCTGCAGATGGGCGTAGTGCTGTTCTGGGTGCACGATGACAGCGACGACCTGCGGCGTACGAAGACCCTGATCGACCGATCCGTCCCCTTGGTCGATCGCCTCCTGCGGCTGACCCGGATCCCCGGCGTCCGCGGCGTCGTCAACGACCTCGTCGGCCTGATCCGCGCGATCAAACCCTGACCTACTCGCCCGTCCGCCCGTCGATCCGCTCCCGCAACAGGTCGGCATGACCGTTGTGGCGTGCGTACTCCTCGATCAGGTGGATGTACAGGTACCGCAGGCTGTAATCGCCCTCCCGGCGCGGACGCCGGAACGTGGCATCCAGCTCGTACTGCGCCGCCAGCTCGTCCGAGACGCGGATGATCGCCCGGTAGTCGTCCAGATCCTTGTCTGCCGCCTCAGCCGTCACCAGATCGAAGTCCCCGTCGGGGTGTTCGTCCGTCCAGAAGACCGGCTGGACGGCGTGGCCGGCGAGGCAGGTCTGGAACCAGTAGCGCTCGACTTCCGTGAGATGGCGCACCAGGCCGAGCAAGGACATCGTCGACGGGTCGACGCTGCGCAGGGTGAGCTGCTCCGCGCTCAGATCGGCCAGTTTGAGCAGCATTGTGTGGCGGTGGAAGTCGAGAAAGCCCTGGAGCAGCTCGCGTTCGGACGCCGCGGTGGGCGGGTCGATTCGGGTCATGGAGCGGAATCTAGTCGAGGTGGTCCCGGTGGTGCCGTACACTGATGGTGACGGCCCGCCCAGTTCTGCCTCGGGCCGGGAGCACTCTGTGACAGAGGTGCTTGCAGTCGGACCACCACGCGCCGCGGCCGATGACGCCGCGCCGGGCAGGACGACCCCCACGATTTTTGGAGTACCTATGGCGGCCCGCCGCCCTTCTACGCAAGCTTCCACCACGCCCACGTCCACCTCTCGTCCGCGTCGCCGGCGTCCCGCCGCGAAGAAGCCGGCCGGTAATGTTGCTCAGAGCAACGGTGCGGTCACGGCCGAGTACGATTCCGTCGTCCCGCTGGACATTCCGGACGACCTGACCTTCGCCGACCTCGGCGTCCCGGCCGCGCTGGCCGGCGCGCTCGCCGCGACCGGCGTCACCAAGCCCTTCCCGATCCAGGCGGCCACGCTGCCGGATTCCCTGGCCGGTAAGGATGTTCTCGGCCGCGGCCGGACGGGCTCGGGTAAGACCTACGCGTTCGTGCTGCCGGTGCTGGCCCGGCTGGCGACCAGCGGCCGCCCGCGCCGGCCGAAGCAGCCGCGCGCGCTGATCCTGGCGCCGACGCGTGAGCTGGCGACCCAGATCCAGGCGTCGATCACGCCGCTCACCGACGCGCTCGACCTGCGCACGATGACGATCTTCGGCGGCGTCGGTCACGGCCCGCAGACCGCCGGCCTGCGCAAGGGCGTCGACATCGTCGTCGCCTGCCCCGGCCGCCTGGAGGACCACCTCAAGGCCGGCAACCTGAAGCTCGACGCGGTGGAGATCACCGTGCTCGACGAGGCCGACCACATGGCCGACCTGGGCTTCCTGCCCGCCGTCCGCCGGATCCTGGAGGCGACTCCGACCGACGCGCAGCGGCTGCTGTTCTCCGCCACGCTGGACGCCGGTGTCGACGTCCTCGTGCAGCGCTTCATGACCAAGCCCGTCACGCACAGCGTCGACTCGGCGCAGTCGCCGGTCGCGAAGATGACGCACCACGTGCTGCACGTGCAGTCCGACAGCCGGTTGCCCGTGCTGGTCGACCTGACCGCGGCCCCCGGCCGTTCGCTGGTCTTCACGCGGACGAAGTACGGCGCGAAGGCGCTCACCAAGAAGCTGATCGCGCAGGGCGTGCCGGCCGTCGAGCTGCACGGCAACCTGTCCCAGGGCGCCCGCACGCGGAACCTGGAGGCCTTCGCGGCCGGCACGGCGAAGACGCTGGTCGCGACCGATATCGCCGCCCGCGGGATCCACGTCGACGACGTCACACTCGTCATCCACGCCGACCCGCCCGTCGAGCACAAGGCCTACCTGCACCGCTCCGGCCGCACGGCCCGCGCCGGTGCCGAGGGCACGGTCATCACGCTGATGACCGACGACCAGGTCCGCGACGTCCGGGATCTCACCCGCAAGGCCGGGATCAAGCCGACGACCACCAAGCTGACCGCCGGCGACCCGCTCCTCACTCAGCTCGCCCCCGGCGAGCGCACCTACGTCGCGCCCACTCCCAAGCCGGCCCAGTCCGAGACCCCGGCCCGGACGCCGAGGCGCGGCCGGGGCGGCCGCGGTCGCACCGTCGCGGCGTCGACCACCCAGCCCCCGCGCGCAGGCGGCCAGTCGAGCGGCCCCCGCTCGACCACATCGGAGCAGCCCGCCCGAGCCCGCTCCCGCGGCAGGCGGCGCGGCCCCCGCAAGCAAGCAGCCTGACCCAACCCATCAGCCCCTTCGTACAGCTCCATGTACGAAGGGGCTGTTGCGTTCAGTCCGGTTGAGACTTACGGGCTCGATGAGCGCGGACTCGGCCCCGGGTCGCGCAGGCGGGGTTCGGGCACCAGCGTCGGCGTCCGGTCGGGTCGCTGAAGACGCCACGACAGTCGGCCTCGGAGCAGGCGTACAAGCTCTCGCGCTCCGGGCCAGTCAGCTGAACGGCCGCCTGATAAGCAATCCGCCGAAGGGCGTCGTCCACGCTCGCCGGCCGGCTTCGAGTAAGCCGCTCCGCCGCGCCTAGCTCGACCGCCTCCGGAGCCGCGACGTACTGCGCCAGCGCTTCGACCTGTCCTGCGGTCGCGGGCGTGCCGTCGACCGTGGCGAGGGCGAGCGGCCGGAGTACCTCGCGCAACTCCCAGACCGACGACAGATCAGCCGCCGTCACACCACGCACCGGCATCAGCTCGACGCGCTCAAGCCACTCCACCAGCCGCTCCACCGAGTCCAGCCGCTCAACCGGGTGCGCGCCGAAATGCGTCCCGCGCGTCGCCAGCAGGTTCAACCACGTAGCCCCCAGGTCGAACCGAAACTCCCGTCGATCACCCATCTGGACATCGTAACGCCCCACCCATTACGTTGGTAACGCCTCAACCGTTACAAGGAGACCTGATGGACGCTCACGAGCTTCTCGATCACCTGCAGGACCCGGCGCAGCAGGCGGCGACCTTCGAGCCGCTCGAAGCGCTCGCGCCGGGATTCCCGGCCTGGATCGTCGACTCGCTGTTCGGTGGCACCTACCAGCGCGCCGGCCTGGCCCTGCGGGATCGCCAGCTGCTCAACCTCGCCGCGCTCACCGCGCTCGGCGGCGTCGAGCCGCAGTTGGCCGGTCATGTCCGCACGAGCCGCCGGATCGGCATGAGCCGGACCGAGATCGCCGAGACGTTCGTCCATCTCGCGCCGTACGTCGGGCTGCCGAAGGCGCTCGCCGGGCTGCGGCTGGCGACGGCTGTCTTCGCTGAGGAGGACGCGTGATTCGGACGGTTTTGGGGGATGTTGAGTGGCTTGGGGTTACGGATGCGCATGACCATCTGTTCTTCAGGTCGGCGCGGTTGGTGGGGGAGGAGTTGGACGACGCGGCGGCGGCGCTGGCTGAGGTGGTTGACTTCAAGGCGCTTGGTGGTGACGCGATTGTGCAGTGGACGCCGTATGGGTTGGGGCGGCGGGTCGAGGCGTTGGTGGAGATTTCGCGGCGGACCGGGGTTTCGTTGGTCGCGGCAACTGGTCTGCATCGTGCTGAGCATTACCCGGCGGGTTCGGTGTGGCCGAAGCTGGCGGAGACGTTCCATGCCGAGCTGACCGTTGGCATCGGCAACAGTGCGGCGCGGGCCGGGTTGATCAAGGTGGCCGGCGGGTTCCACGGCCTGGATGCGCATGCGCGGTTCGTCCTGGCGGCGGCCGCGGAGGCGCAGCTTGCGACCGGCGCACCGATCGCGGTTCACCACGAGCTGGGCTCCGCCGCGGACGACGTCCTCGAACTGCTCACGAGCCTCGGCGTACCGCCGGCGAGCGTGCTGCTCGGGCATCTCAACCGGTTCCCGGACCGGCGAGCGCACCTCGACCTCGCGAGCCGAGGGGCTTGGCTGGCGTTCGACGGGCCGTCGCGGGCCAACCACGCGACCGACCCGTGGCTGTTCGACTGCCTTGGCGCGCTGATCGACGCCGGGTACGCCGATCGGCTGCTGCTCGGCGGGGACACGACGACCGCGCGCGCCCGGGGCGTGACCGGGGAAGGGCCGGGGATGCGGTACCTGCTGACCCGGCTCCGGCCGCGGATCACGCGCGAGTTCGGCGCGGACGCCGCCGCCGCGATCTTCCGCGACAACCCGGCGCGCGCGTTTCGGTGGGCCGATCGCGGTACGGTTCCGGCATGAGTGTCGTCGCACAGGTCTTCGTCGTCGTCGCCGGTCTGTTCCATGTCGCGATCTTCGTCATGGAGAGCCTGCTGTTCCGCAAGCCGAGCACGTACCAGCGCTTCCTGGTCAAGGACGACGCCGAGGCGGCCGTCGCGAAGCCGTGGGCGTTCAACCAGGGCTTCTACAACCTGTTCCTCGCGGCCGGCGCGCTCGGCGGGCTGCTCGCGGGCGGTGACAAGGGCCACGCGATCGCGTTGTTCAGCTGCGCGTGTATGGCCGGCGCCGGTCTGGTGCTGGTCGCCTCCGACCGCCGGATGGTCCAGGCCGCGGCGACCCAGGCGCTGCCGCCGCTGGCCGCGATCGTGCTGGCCGCCGTCCTGTAGTTGACTTCAACCGCGCTTTAAGTCCGAAGGTGTTCGGCATGACTACGACAGCCGAACCCCGAGCGGATCAGCGCACCGGAGTGCTCGCGCCGCAGTACCGGGCGCTGACGATCGGCATGATCGCGCTGATCACGCTCGTCGCGTTCGAGAACCTGGCCGTGACGACCGCGATGCCGACGGTCGCGGTCGCGCTCGACGGGTTGTACCTGTACGCGCTCGCGTTCGGCGGCGCGCTCGCCTCCGGCGTGGTCGGGATGGTCGTCTCCGGCACCTGGAGCGACCTGCGCGGGCCGACCCGGCCGCTCTGGCACGGGACGGCGTGGTTCCTCGGCGGGCTGGTCGTGGCCGGGCTCGCGCCGTCCATGGAGGTGCTGGTCGCCGGGCGGATCATCCAGGGCTTCGGCTCCGGCCTGCTCACCGTGGCCCTGTACGTCGTCGTCGGACAGCTCTACCCCGCCGAGCTCCGCCCGCGGATCTTCGCCGGGTTCGCGGCCGGCTGGGCGATTCCCGCTCTGGTCGGCCCCGCGGTCGCCGGGCTGATCGTCGAGCACACCAACTGGCGGATCGTCTTCCTCGCCGTCCCGCTGCTCGCGATCCCGGCCGCGTTCGTGATGCGACCCGGGCTGGCCCGCGGCGACGCGTACGAAGTCCGCGCCGGGCGGCTCTGGGACAAGCGCGCTCTCTGGGCGTCGGCGGCCGCTGTGGGCGTCGGCGTCCTGCACTTCGGCGGCCAGCAGCACGGCGTCCTCCAAGTCGTCCTGTTGCTGATCGGCCTGGCCGGCATCGCCGGGTTCGCACCGAAGCTGTTGCCACGCGGGACTTTCACCGTACGCCGAGGCCTGCCGGCCGTGATCGCATTGCGCGGACTCGTCGCGGCGGCCGGGTTCGGCGCCGAGGTCTTCCTGCCGCTGATGCTGACCCGCGAACGCGGCCTCTCGCCGGCGGTCGCCGGTCTGGTGCTGACGATCAGCGGGCTGAGCTGGGTGCTCGCCTCCTGGTGGCGCGGCCGGCCGAACCACCGGATCGGCGCCTCCGGCTTCCTGCAGATCGGCATGATCGCGCTGGTGCTCGGCATCGGCATCGCCGTCCTCACCCTCAGCCCGCAGGTCCCGGTCGCGATCGGCATCCTCGGCTGGGGCCTGGCCGGCTTCGGCATGGGCACCGTCTTCCCGACCTTGTCCGTCCTCGTCCTGGAGTACTCCGAGCGTTCCCAGCAAGGCGCCAACAGCTCCGCACTACAGCTCAGCGATTCGTTGTCCACAGCAACAGTTCTCGCGATCGGCGGTTCGCTCTTCGCCGCCATCGAGCCGCACTCCCCGGTCACGGCCTACCTGGTCGCCTTCGGCGTCCCGGCCGTCCTGGCGCTGATCGGCGTCCAGGTAGCCCGCCGGACGGCGCTCACCTGAGGCCATTCGAATCGCCTCGAACAGCTTCTGCCCGGCGAACCCGGCTGGAACGGTTTCCCCAACTCACTCGACGAAGGGACACCCGATGAGCCACCTCACCCGCCGCGCGGTGCTCGGCATCGCCGCTGCCGCCCCACTCGCCGCCGCGCTCCCCGCGCAGGCGGCGACCAGATACCCACTCGACAACTGGGCCTCGATCATTCAGAACTTTCCAGTTGGCTACTGGAACCACGGTTCGTACGCGCAAGTGGGGGTCGAGACGCTCGGGCCCCGCAGCTGCCGGGCGATGTTCCGGGTGCCGATCGCCGGGCTGGCCGGCAAGACGATCACCGCGGCCGCGTTCACGATCAAGCTGCTCGCGTCGACGAGCAAGCACCCGTACCCGGTCGACCTCTACGGCCTCCGCGATCTGGATCCCGCGGAGCCGGTCAGCTGGGCGAACTCGAGTGACGCGAACACCTGGCTCAGGCATCTCGACACCTTGTCGGCGACGTCCGAAACCACCCCGCCGCAGCCGGTTCTCCGCTTCGCGGCGGACGCCGTCCGGCAGCAGATCCAGGCCGCGGCGACCGCGCGGTCGCCGTACATCTCGTTCGGTCTCCGCGCCCCCGACGAGTGGAACAGGTACCACTGCAAGTACTTCGATCCCGCCTCCACCGCGCTCGACGTCAGCATCGCCTGAGGCTGGGTGTTTCGAGGCGTTTCGAATAGCTGTTGCTCACCTTCGGCGGGTGTCACGGTGTGCGCACCTCACGATCAAAGGGAGTTCTCATGACTCAGTTGTCACGGCGTTCGATGCTCGGTATTGCGGCCGCTGCGGCGGTGGCGCCTTTGGCGGTTGCGCTCCCGGCGCGGGCGACGACGTTCTTTGCGGCGGATGCTTGGACGCAGGTGGCCAGTCAGTGGCCGCGGACGTCGTACTGGGGTAACACGGCGCTGCTGGTCGGCCGTGAGTACGGCGGGAGCGGTGTCTGGCGGTCGTTCGTGCGGGTGCCGGTCGCGGGGCTGGCCGGTGCGACGATCACCTCGGCGTCCTTCACGATTCAGCTCACCTATACACCGACGCATGCTGCGCAGCCGGTGGAGCTGTTCGCGGTTCGGGAGCTCAGCCCGTCGATGACCTGGGAGAACGCCGCCGACGCGCAGACCTGGCTTCGGCCGCTCGGGACCGCCTATGGGGCCGCGCGTACCGCGCCGACGGTGCTGCGGTTCGGCGGTGTGGCGGCGCGGACGTCGGCCATCGACGGTCCGGTGCACGAGGCGATCCAGGCCGCGGCCGACGCGGGAGCGCAGTACCTGCACTTCGGCCTGCGCGCTCCCGACGAGAACAACCAGAACCAGTGGAAGAAGTTCGCCGGAGCCTCGGCGGGCCTGGAGGTCACGACCGCCTGAGCGCCGGGTCTCACCCCCGGGTCTGGACGGCGATCGCGCGGACGGCGGCGCGGAGTCGATCGGGGGTGAGGCCGGCGTAGCCGAGGACCAAGCCGGGGGTCGCCGGGCCGGTGTGGGAGTAGCGGGAGAGCGCGACGACGCGGATGTCGTGGTCGGCGAGGCGGGTGGTCAGGGCACGGTCGTCGGTGCCCGGCGGGAGCTGGAGGACGACGTGCAGGCCCGCCGCGATGCCGATCGGGCGCCAGCTGGGGAGGTCGCGGGCGAGGGCTTCGAGGAGCGCGTCGCGGCGGTCGCGGTAGAGCAGCCTGGTCCGGCGGAGGTGTCGGTCGTAGCCGCCTGACGACAGGAAACGCGTCAGGGCGGCCTGTTCGAGCGAGCCGCAGCCGCGGTCGTCCAGGCGTTTGCGGCGGACCAGCTCGGTCAGCATCCGGGCGGGCGGGACCATCCAGCCGAGCCGCAGCGCCGGAGCCAGCGTCTTGCTGAGGGTCCCCAGATAGGCGACGTGATCGGGGTCCATCGACTGCAGCGCTCCGACCGGCGCGCGGTCGTAGCGGTACTCGGCGTCGTAGTCGTCCTCGATCACCAAGCTGTCCGTGCTCCGCGCCCACTGCAGCAGCGCGCGTCGGCGGTCCGGGCTCAGGCTCACGCCGAGCGGGTACTGATGCGCGGGGGTGATCAGCACCGCGCGGCAAGAGCTGCGGGCCAGGACGTCGACCCGGATGCCCTCGTCGTCCACCGGGATCGGCCGACCGGTCAGCCCGCGGTTGGCGAACAGCTCGTACTGCTCCTGGCTCCCCGGGTCCTCCAGCCCGATCTCACGGTGCCCCTCCGCGTGCAGCGCACCCGCGAGCAGGCCGAGCGCGTCGAACGTGCCGTGGGTAACCACCAGGTCGGTCGGCTCCGCGACGACCGCGCGGACGCGGCCGAGGTAACCGGCCAGCTCAGCGCGCAACGGGAGCAGACCGGCCGGATCGGGGTAGCCGAGCTCTACGTCGTCCAGATCGGCCAGGCCCTTCCGGAGCGCGGCCAGCCACGCACTGCGCGGGAACGCGGCCAGCGACGGCAGCCCGGGGCCCAGCCCGTACCGCCAGCTCCGGGCCGGGCCGGTCTCAGCCTGGACGGCGGCCTCGGCGACGCTGTCGGCCACCTTCGTGCCCGAGCCGTGCCGGGAGACGACGTACCCCTCGGCGCCCAGCTGGCGGTAGACGGCGACCGCCGTCCCGCGGGCGATGCCGAACTGCCCGGCCAGGTCGCGGCTCGACGGGAGCCGCTCGCCCGCGCGCAGCCGGCCGGAGCGGATCGCCTCGCGCAGGCGGCGCTCCAGCTCACGACCGGGCTGCCGCCCGGGTTCGCCGTCCGGGAGCAGTACCTCGCGCAAAGTGGTCCAAGTATCTGTCATCAAGGTGGATCTTACCCCTGTACCACTTCGCGCACAGACTACTCGGGAGAACTTCTTCCCGAAAGGTGCTTCCATGCTCAGTCGCCGCTGGCGCGAACTGACCGGCGGGCTGCCGGCCGCCTTCTGGTCACTGTGGACGATCACGCTGGTCGGCAACATCGCGTCGTTCGTCCTGATCTTCCTGACCTTCTACCTGCGCGAGGAACGCGGGACCAGCCCGGCCGAGATCGGCGTCATCCTGGCCATCTCCGGCGCGGGCAGTATCGTCGGCGGGCTGGCCGGCGGCGCCCTCGCGGACCGCTGGAGCCGGCGCGGTACCGCGCTGTCCGGATACTTGCTCACGGCAATCGCCCTGGTCGGCGCCGCCGTCAGCACGACCCTGCCCGCGATCGCCGCGGCGATGGCCCTGTTCGGCGTCGGGATGTCGTTCGCCGGGACGGCGGTCAGCGCGATGATCACCGACGTCGTCCCGCCGGCCGACCGGCCGCGCGCGTACAGCATCAACTACTGGGCGATCAACGTCGGGACGTCGATCGCGGCGCTGGCCGCGCCGCTCGCGATGCGCTCCGGTTTCGCCACGATCTTCATCCTGGACACGATCGGCGTCGTCCTGCTGGCGGCGATCCTGTGGTACTTCGTCCCGAACACCACGCCGGAGCCGGCGACGGCCGAGCAGCAGGGCCCGAGCCGCGGCGCGATCCGGACGATCCTTGCCGACGGCCCCTTTCTGACCTTCGTGCTGCTCTTCATCGGTTTCCAGCTGATCTTCAAGCAGAGCAACGCCGGGCTGCCGCTGGCCGTCCAGCACGACGGTCTGGACGCCGCCGATTACGGCCGGATCTACGCGGTCAACACGCTGCTCATCGTGGTCGGCCAGCTCTTCCTCCCGCGGCTGATCCGGGACCGCTCGTACTCGAAGGTGCTGGCGCTCGGCGCGCTGCTGGTCGGCGTCGGCTTCGGGCTGACCGGTGCGGCCGACACGGTCTGGTTCTACGCGCTGACGGTCGCCATCTGGACCTGCGGCGAGATGGCGTACTTCGCCGTCCTCGACAGTACGGTCGGGACCATGGCACCCGCCGCGCTGCGCGGTCGGTACTTCGGCTTCTTCGGCGCAACGAGCCAGGCCTCCAGGCTGGCGGCGCCACTGCTGGCCGGCTACCTGCTGCAGCACCACGGCCAGAGCCTGTGGGTGCTCTGCTTCGTCCTCGGCGTTGCGACCAGCGTGGGCTATCTGGTCACGGCCAAGGCCCGGGACCGGCGGACCGAGGCGATTCTCACGGCCCGTTGACCCTTCAACGGACCGGCGGCTACGGTTCGAGGGACAACCTGCGATATCCGGGGGAAGCCGGTGAAAATCCGGCACGGCCGCGCCACTGTGAGCGAGCTTGCTCGTGAGTCAGGATGCCCGGATATCAGCAGCCTTTCGAAGGGGACGCGCACTTCCCCAGGAGGTTCTGATGGCAGCTCCTGCCCAGTCGGTCGCCGTACCGGCCATCTCACCCCGGTTGCTCGTTCTCTCGGCCGTCAGCGTCGCCCTGATGCTGCTGCTCGCGTACCTGGTCGGCTTCGACCAGGGCGCGGTGTCGCAGTCCGGCATGTTCCTGCATGAGCTGATGCACGACGGCCGGCACCTCCTCGGCGTCCCCTGCCACTGATCAGATGCGCACCTTCGGATCACTCCTGGTGCGCGGCCTGATCGTCGGACTCTTCGCCGGCCTGCTGGCCGGAACCTTCGCGTACGTCACCGGTGAGCCACACGTGGACGCCGCGATCGCGATCGAAGAGGCGGCATCGGGCGGGCACACCCATGACCATGGCGACGAGCACGCGACGCCCGCCGCCGAAGAAGAAGAGCCGCTGGTCAGCCGGACCGGCCAGAAGGCGGGTCTCTTCCTGGCCACCAGCCTGTACGGCGTCGCCCTCGGCGGGATCTTCGCCGTCGGCTTCACGCTGCTGCGGCGCAAGCTGCGGACGCCGAACGACGGGTACGCCGCGCTCGGCCTGGCCGCGGCCGGGTTCGTCGGCATCGTGCTGGTGCCGTTCCTCAAGTACCCGCCGAACCCGCCGGCGGTCGGCGATCCCGAGACGATCACGCGGCGGACGCTCACCTACCTGCTGACGATCGTGCTCGGCCTGCTCGCGGTCTGGGCCGGGGTCGCGCTGTCGCGCTGGGCGGCCCGGTACGGCGAGATCGCGCGGCTGGGCGGGTTCGTCGCGGGGCTGCTCGTGACGGTCGTGGCGGCGTACCTGATCCTGCCGCGGATCAACGAGGTTCCGGACGCGTTCCCCGCTACGCTGCTGTGGCAGTTCCGGTTCGCCTCGCTCGGTACGCAGGCGACGCTGTGGCTCCTGCTCGGATTCGGGTACGCGGCCGCGGTGGCCCGCCGGCCATCCGAACAGAAGGTGAATGCTTGAGCTCGTTGACGCTGGTCGCCCACGCACTGACCCCCGCGCTGCGCGGCCTCGTCCTCGGTGGCGCCCCGGACCCGGACCCGGCGAGCCTGGCGGCGGCCCACGAGCTCAAGCTCGACGCCGACGCCACCTACGCCGGTCCCGAGCCGGCCGCTATCGCCACCGCGGAGGCCCTCGGCCTGTCGCCGATCGTCGACCCGGCCCTCCGCGACCGCGAGTACGGCGACTGGTCGGGACGCCCCCTCGAAGAACTCCTGGCGGCCGACCCGACCCGCGTAGCCGCCTGGCTCGACCGCCCCCACACCGCCACCCCCAACGGCGAGACCGAGAACGACGTCCTGGCCCGAGCAGCCCACTGGCTAGCCGACATCACCACCACTGACCGGGAGCGGATTGTGGCGGTTGTGCACCCGTCGGTGTTCCGGGCGATCGTTCTGTATGTGCTCGATGCTCCGGCGGAGTCGTTGCGGCATGTGGATGTCCGGCCCTTGGCAACGGTGAACCTGTCCCACCACACTGGCAGCTGGTCCCTGGCCTTCCACTGACGGAGTGCGGATGAGCGAGCTCGCCGAGCGGTTCCGTGCCAACCACGCACGCCTGCTCGCGGCTCGCGACCGCCTGCAGGCCGCGGTGGCCACGGGGACGGCGACCGCAGCCGACCGCAAACGCCTCGACACCGTGGCCGAGCTGCTCACGCCGGTCAAGGGCACCGCGATCGATGCCGACGGCAAGGTTGTCGAGGTCCGGCGGCCCCGCCAGTTCCTGGAGATCGACCCCGAGGGACAAGGCCGGGCGGTCGAGGTGCTCGGCGATCTCGACCGGGCGCGGAACGTCGCCGTCCTCGTCCCCGGGATGGGCAACAGCCTGGACACCTTCCGCGGCCAGTCCGACCGCGCCGACCTGATCCGGCAGGAGGCGGGCCCGGGGACGGTCACGATCGCCTGGCTCGACTACGAATCACCCCAGGGCCTCGCCGCAGCCGCGAGCAAACAGGCCGCGCTGGACGGCGGCCCGCGGCTCGCCGCCTTCCTGACCGAGCTCGACGACCTGACCGACGCGACCACGACGCTCGTCGGCCACTCCTACGGCTCGGACGTCGTCGGTCAGGCCCTCCTGCACGGCGCCCGCGCCGACCGCGTCGTCCTGACCGGCTCGCCCGGCATCACGAAGTACGTCGACGAGGCCGCGGACTTCGTCCAGCCCCCGACCCGCCTGTACGTCGAACGCGCGCCCGGCGACTACGTCTCGTACTCCGAATGGCACGGCCCCGACCCGGCCACCTTCCCGGACGCGATCCGGATGGCGACGAACAGCGACGAATCCGTCTCCGTGCATTGGCACAACGAGTACTACCGCGTGAACAGCGAGGCGCTGCGCAACATCGGCCGCGTCGTCCGCGGTGACCTGACGTCGATCACCACCACCGACACCACCCGCGCCCAAGAGACGAAGCTGGCCTGGGGGACGGTACTCAACCGAGCCGCCGGCGTCGCGGCCAAGGTGTACGGCGGCCTCGCGCCACCCACCCAGGCGGCCAGACCGCCCACCGACGCATCCGCCACTCGCACCGCGGGCGCCCGCCCCGGCGGAGCCCACCGACCACGAACCACCGAAGGACCCCGGCGATGACCACACCCCGCGACACCCTGCGCGACGAGCTACTCGCCGTCGCGGCCGCTGTCGTACCGGATCAGCAGCCCGTCGTCACGCACGACCCCGGCCCGATCAACCCCGGCGTCCTCTTCGACGGCCGCGGCGCCGCCACCATCGCCCGGATCACCGTCGAGACCGGCAACCCCGCCGCGCCTGACCCGGCCGCCTCCGTCCGCGCCGCGGCCGAGGCCTTCCGCGCCCGCGGTTGGACCGTCACCGTGGCTCCCGCGGAAGACGGCCACTACCGCGCGACAGCGACCCGCGACGGCCTGGACGTCGCCGTCCACGCCTGGACGACGGACTGGCGGATCACGCTCACCGGCGAGGCGCCGGTCAGCTAGTCGCAGCCCGCTCGGCCGCGCTCCGCAGGACGCAGAACTCGTTCCCCTCCGGATCGAGCATGACCACCCAGCCCGTCCCGTCCGGGTTCCGCAGGTCGTTCGCGACGGTCGCCCCGAGCGTCTGCAACCACTCGACCTCGGCATCCCGCGGCCCATCCGGCTCCAGACACAGATGCACCCGGTTCTTCACCGACTTCACGTCGTCGTTCTGCTCGAACAACAACGTCATCCCGTCGGTCACCACCTCCGCCGCCGGGTCGCCAGGGTGGTCGTAGTCCGGCCGCGGCGCCCGCAGCACCTGCAACCAGAACCCGGCCAACTCGTACGGATCATGGGTATCGAACGTCACCGTCCGCACGCGAGAAGTCATTTGCCGAACACCACGCAATCGTCGGGTAAATCAGTCTGACAGGGCGTGAATCCAACCGCGACCGCCTTTTCGACCAGCTCCTCCGGCCGCCAGCGGTGCACCTGCACATCCATCGGCAGCCCGCCGTACCCCGACGTCAGGTGCGTCGACCCCTCCCCAAGATGAAACCCCAGCAACAACACCCCACCCGGCGCCAGCACCCGATAGAACTCACCCAACGCCACCGACACCAACTCCCGCGGCAAGTGAATGATCGACCACCAACTCACCACACCCCCGAAGAACTCATCGGGAAACTCGAGCGCGGTCATCGACCCCACCCGAAAATCGAGCGCGGGATGATCGCGCCGAGCGACCGCCAGCATCCCAGGCGACAAGTCGAGCCCAACCACACCAGAACCTGACTGCCCACCGCGCTCGGCAAGCAGCGCAGTCGTCCGCCCCGGCCCACACCCGGCATCCAGCACCGCCCGCCCCGCCGCGCCCCCTACAACCAGCTCAAAAGCCGCAACCTCCCACTCCGGCCCCTCCACCACCAACTCCGCATACGACGTCGCCACCGTGTCGTACGAAGCCCGAATCCGCGCCAACTCCTCTGTCATACGCGCGACCCTAAGCACCCCCACCGACAAACTCGGACCCCCGAGTTCACACTGTGTGGACGGCGACGCCGGTTGGGGGTGGTTAGGCCTTGCCGAGGGGTTGGCGTTGTTTGCCGAGGTTTTGGATCTCGATTTCCATGGTGTCGCCGGGGGACAGGTAGGGGAAGCGGCCGGAGAGGGCTACGCCTTGGGGGGTGCCGGTGTTCACGATGTCGCCGGGGCTGAGGACCATGTAGTGGGAGAGGTCGCGGATCAGGGTGGCGACGGGGAAGATCATGTCGCGGGTGTTGGAGTCCTGGCGGATCTCGCCGTTCACCCAGGACTTGAGGTCGAGGTTGGTGGGGTCGACCTGGTCGGCGGGGACGAGGGCCGGGCCGAGCGGGTTGAAGGTCTCGCAGCACTTGCCCTTGGACCACTGGCCGCCGGAGACGTCGAGCTGGAAGGCGCGCTCGGAGACGTCGTTCGAGACGGTGTAGCCGGCGATACAGGCGAGGGCTTCCTCGTCGGTCTCCAGGTAGCGGGCGGGCTTGCCGATGACGACGGCGAGCTCGACCTCCCAGTCGGTCTTCGTGGAACCGCGCGGGACGAGGACCTCGTCGTTCGGGCCGACGACGGTGTTCGGGTGCTTGAAGAAGACGATCGGCTGCTTCGGCGGCTCGGCACCGGACTCCGCGGCGTGGGCCGCGTAGTTCTGGCCGATGCAGACCACGGCGCCCGGGCGGGCGATCGGCGCGCCGATGCGGAGGCCGTCGGTGTCGGCCGCGGTGAGCTCACCGGCGTCCAGGGCGGCGCGGGTGCGGGCGATGCCGTCGGCGGCGAGGAAGCCGCCGTCGAGGTCGGCGGTCAGCGGGCTCAGGTCGTAGACGACGCCGTCGGCGGCGCGCACGTACGGGCGCTCCTCGCCGACCGCGCCGAGGCGCAGCAGTTCCACAGATGTCTCCTGATTCGGACGGAAGAAATCACTCTTGGTCGAACATCGGTCGCAGCCGCTCCCGGGACGCCTCGATATGCGCCCGCATCGCCGCTGCCGCCTCCACCGGGTCGCCCTTGCGGACGGCGGCCACGACGTTCTTGTGCTCGCGCAGCGCCTTGGTCGCGATCCCACCGCCGTAGTACAAGCGGAACAGATGCAGATGGCAGTGCGTCCGGGCGAAGGACAGCCGGGCCGTCTCGTTACCGGACAGCTCCAGCACCAGATCGTGGAAGCGCTGGTCGTGCGCCGCCATCGCCCGGTAGCTCTCGTACGCCGGCCGGTCGGGGACGTCGGTGTAGCTGAGCATCTCGTCCTTCAGCCGGACCAGATCGTCGGCCGCCGCCCGCTCGGCGGCCCGACCGGCCGCCCACGGCTCGATGTGCAGCCGGAACTCGAACAGGTCCTCGAACTCGGGCCGGCTCAGCCGCGACGACACCCGGTAACCGCGCAGCGGCTCCTTGATCACCAGGCCGTCGGACTCCAGCCGGGCCAGCGACTCCCGGATCGGGGTCTGCGAGATGCCGAGCTCACGGGTCAGGGCGTCGATGTTCAGCCGGGTGCCCGGCTCGACGACGCTGTCCATGATCAGGCCCTTGACGGTCTCGTAGACGTCGTCGCTCAGCACCTGCCGCTGCGGCAGGCGAGTCAACTGCCCCGCGAGACCCACATGCGCATCAGTCACAGTGCACTCCTCCCGAACCCTATTCTGCCCGACTCGTCATCGTTACCTCGACGAGTCTTGACGGCTCCAGTGTGAGGCGGCAGCATCAGCTTCGCAATATCCTATAGGATCTGGAGTCCGCTCATGACCCTCGCCCCCGCCGGCGCCGCTCTCCGTAGGACCGCCCTCTGCCTGGCCGCCGTCGCCCTCGTGGCCACCGGCTGTACGACGAAACCCGCCGACTCCGGCTCTGCCGGCGGCCCGAAGGACGACGCCTCCACCGGTTCCAGCTCGGGACCGGTCACGCTGAAAGACGGTTCCCAGGTCAAGCTAGCGCTGATCCCGGGGGGCGCACACCCCTATTTCCAGCCCTGGAAAACCACCGCGGACGTCGACAAGGCCGACTTCAAACTCGGCGACGTGACGTTCAACGAGACCGGCGAGTGGGACCAGGGCAAACAGAACAACGTGATCAACTCACTGGCCGCCCAGGGCTACAACGCTTTCGGCATCTTCGGCGTGTCGCCGACCGATATCAACTCCACCTTCGAGGACCTGAAGGCCAAGGGGTTCGCGGTCGGCTCACTGGCCTCCTGCCCGGCCGGTGACACGAACTCGGCCGACTTCTGCCTGTCCACGGATGTCGAGGCGGCGGCGTACAAGGCGGCCAAGGCGACGATCGAGGCGATCGGCGGCGAAGGCGCGATCGTGCACCTGACCGGGAACAACGTCGACTCCAACACCCAGCGCCGGATCGCCGGTGTGAAGAAGGCCGTTGCCGAGACCAACGGCAAGGTCACCGAGCTGCCGGTGATCACCGATATCGACAAGGACCTGTCCACCGCGCAGAAGGCCGTCGCCGACCTGCTGGCGTCCAAGGGCAAGGACATCAAGGGCATCGTCACGACCGCGTACAACCCCGCGGTGGCCGCGGCCGACGGCGTTGCCTCGAGCAAGCTTCCGATCAAGGTGGTCGCGATCGACGACGACGCGAAGATCCTGTCCGGGATCAAGTCCGGCGGCGTCGCCGCGACCGTCACGCAGAACCCGGTCGGTCAGGCGTACGTCGGCGGCTGGCTGCTCGCGTTGCTGCAGTCCAAGCAGTGCACGATGAAGACCCCGGGCGTGATCGTCGACTCCGGCTCGTTCGTCGTCACCAAGGACAACGTGGACACGTACGACGACGAGCGCAAGGCGAAGACCAAGGAGCTCGAGACCGAGTTCGCCAAGCAGCTGAGCTGCCAGTGAGCGCAATTACGCGGGCTGAGGCGTACCTGGTCGACCTGGAGGTCGAGACGGTCCGCACGGACGCCGTGCAGTCCTTCCTCAAGCAGGAGACGATCTTCGTCTCGCTGGAGACAGCTGATGGGCTGACCGGGCTGGGCTACTCGTACACGATCGGCACCGGCGGCACCGCCGTACTGGCGTTGCTGCGCGACAACCTGCTGCCCAGACTGCTCGGAGTGGACGCACGGAACGTCGAGGCGGCGTGGTCGGACCTCTTCTGGTCCACCCACGCCACCACGGTCGGTGCGATCACCTCGCTCGCGCTGGCGGCTGTGGACACCGCGCTGTGGGATCTGCGCTGTCTGCGGGCAGGTGAGCCGCTGTGGCGGCTGGCAGGCGGCCACCGGCGTGAGGTGCCGCTCTATGACACTGAGGGCGGCTGGCTGCATCTGACCACCGACGAGCTGGTCGCGGGCGCACTGGCTTCGCAGAAGGCCGGCTGGCCCGGTGTGAAGCTCAAGGTCGGTAAACCGCGCGTCCACGAGGATCTGGACCGGCTGCGCGCCGTACGGGATGCGGTCGGGCCTTCGCTCGACATCATGGTCGACGCCAACCAGTCGATGACGTACGCCGAGGCCAAGCGCCGGGCGGCCGCCTTCGAGTCGGTGGACCTGTCGTGGTTCGAAGAGCCGCTGCCGGCGGACGACGTAACCGGGCACGTGCGGTTGGCGGAGTCCACCTCGATCCCCATCGCGGTGGGGGAGTCGCTGTACTCGGTCTCGCAGTTCCGCGAGTACGTCGCGGCCGGTGGCGCCGGAATCGTGCAGGTGGACGTCGCACGGGTCGGCGGCATCACTCCGTGGCTGAAGGTCGCGCATCTGGCGGAGTCCTTCAACCTGGAGGTCTGTCCGCACTTCCTGATGGAGCTGCACGTCAGCCTGACCGCTGCGGTGCCGAACGGACGGTACGTCGAGCACATCCCGCAGCTGCGGGCCATCACCCGCTCCGAGATGCAGATCGCGGACGGGCATGCGGTGGCGCCCGACGTCCCCGGGCTGGGCATCGACTGGGACCAGGACGCGATCGACGATCGGCGCGTGTCGTGAGCGCGCCGGTCTCGTCGACGGCTACCGAGGCGCTGCGCGAGGACGCACCGGTCGAGAAGCCGCCGAGGGGGACGCCGTGGTGGGCGAACCAGCGGGTCGGGCTGCTGATCCTGGTGGTGCTGCTGGGCGCGTTGTTCGGCGTACTGCGGCCGGCGTTCTTCAACCAGCAGCTCGTGGTGTTCCCGCTGTTGCGCGATATCGCGATGTTCACCGTGGTCGGGCTCGCACAGCTGTGTGTGCTGTCGATCGGGCACATGAACCTCGCCGTCGGCCGGATGGCGGCGTTCTCGATGATGATCACCGGCATCTCGTACGACCTGTGGCACTTCACCCTGTACTCCGGTCTCCTGGTGGGGCTGGTGGCGGGGACGGCGATCGGCGCGCTGGCCGGCTGGGTGATCGCGCGGACCGGGGTCAACTCGTTCGTCGTGACGCTGGCGCTGGACTTCCTGCTGCTGGGGATGATTCCGCTCGTCTACACCTCGCTGACCGAGAACGCGGCGTTCGTGACGAAACCACCGGGGATGCGCGAGCTGCGCAACTACTCCCTCGCCGACGTCTGCGTCGGTAACGTCTGCGGCTCACCCGCCGTCCCGCAGCTGGCGATCTTCGCGGTCGTCGCGATGGCCGTCGTCGGCTGGATCTACGCTCGCACCCGGCTCGGTCGCGAACTCCTGATGACCGGCTCGTCGGTCCGCGCGGCCGAGCTCTCCGGCATCCCCACCGCGCGCCGCGTCATCATCGCGCACGCCATGTCCGGCTGCCTGGCCGCCCTCGCGGGCTTCATGCTCGCCGTCTCCACCGGCTCCATCAAAGCCACCATCGGCGAAGAGTTCATGCTCCCCTCCTTCCTCGGCCCCATCCTCGGCGGCACCCTCCTCGCCGGCGGCTTCGTCTCCATCTGGGGCACCCTCCTCGGCACCGCCCTCACCACCGTCATCCGCAAAGGCCTCGACCTCCTAGGCGTAGGCCTGGAAAGCCTCAACATCTACCTAGGCCTCATCCTCCTCCTAGCCCTCTCCACCGACCGCCTCCGAACCCTCCTCTCCACCCGCCAAGCAGTCGCCGGAGCCGGCACCCCGCCCTCCGGGCCGAGCGCCTCGGTTGTCTCCTCCGCTTCCCCGCCGCCGAAGGCGGCGGGCTCTTCGGGAGGTGCGCGATGAAGCGGTTTGTTCGGTCTACTGAAATGACGTTGCTGGTTATTGGGCTCGTGTTTTTTGTGGGGTTGGTGGTTGCGTCTGGGGGTGAGTTGTTGGCGGGGAACTCGGTTCGGGTGTTGTTGCAGTTCTTGGCGGTGCCGGTGTTGATCGGGTTGGCGCAGATGGTGGTACTTGCTGTGGGGCAGTTGAACCTTGCGGTGGGGGCGATCGGGGGGTTCGCGGCGGCGGCGATGGGGGTGTTGATGGCTGACCACGGGGTGCCGGTGCCGCTCGCGTTGCTGATCGGGTTCGTGCTGGCGGGTGCGGCCGGGCTGCTGAACGGCGTCCTGGTGGTGCTGACCCGGATCAACGGGTTCATCGTGACGCTGGCGACGATGACGATCCTGCTCGGCGTCCAGTACCGGCTGGTCGGTACGCGGACGGTCGACGCTTATCCGCAAGGCTTGAAGACGTTCGGCTCGGCCGCGTTGTTCGGCGTCGTCCCGTGGATCTTCGTGGTCGCGCTGATCGTCGCCGCCCTGCTCGCGCTGTTGCTGAAACGGACGGTGCCCGGCCGGCAGCTACTCGCCTCCGGCGGGAACCCGATCGCCGCCCGGCTGTCCGGAATCTCCAACGACCGCTCGGTGATCGTCGCGCACGCGTTGTCCGGTGCGATCCTCGGCGTCGCCGCGATCCTGACGGTCGCGTCGTCCCCGGGGGTGAACAAGAGCATCGGCGGCGACTGGCTGCTGCCGTCGTTCGCGGCGCCGATCATCGGCGGCGCGCTGCTCACCGGCGGTTCGGCGGTCGTCCTGGGGACGGTGCTGGCCGCGTTCATCGTCCGCTTCGTCGACACCGCGCGGGCCGAGTTCTCGCTCGAGCCGTCCTGGGTGAACTTCGTGGTCGGCGCGGTCGTGCTCGGTTCCGTCGTCCTCGGTCAAGTCCGGGCGCGTCGCCAGGAGCGCCGCGCCGTGGTGAAAGCGCCCGATGCGGCCGTCGCCGGAGGTGTGTCATGACGTTGTTCGAGGCATCCGAGATCGTCAAGGTCTTCCCCGGCGTCCGCGCACTCGACGGCGTGACGCTGGCCCTGGAGGCCGGCTCGGTACACGCGCTCCTCGGCGAGAACGGCGCCGGCAAGTCGACGCTGATCAAGGTGATCACCGGCCTCTACCGGCCCGACGGCGGCCGCCTGCTGATGGACGGCCGGGAGATGTCGTTCGGCTCGCCGCACGAGTCGGCCGCGGCCGGGATCGGCGTCGTCCACCAGGAGCGCAACCTGATTCCCGGCTTCACCGTCGGGGAGAACATCCTGCTCCAGAAGCTGCCGACCTCGCGCGGCCTGGTCGACCGATCCGCGATCCGCTCCGAGGCGGCCCGTTGGCTCGCCGAGCTCGAGCTCGACCTCGATCCGGACCAACCGGTCACCGAGCTGTCCGTCGCCCAGGCCCAGCTGGTCGAGATCGCGAAGGCGCTGTCGGTCGAGAGCCGCGTGCTGCTGCTCGACGAGCCGACGGCGTCCATCACGCCGAACGAGGCGGCGCTGCTGTTCCGCGTCGTCGAGAAACTCAAGGACGACGGGCGCGCCGTCCTGTTCGTCAGTCACAAACTGGAGGAGGTCTTCCAGATCTGTGACACCGTGACCGTCCTGCGGGACGGCGCCTCGGTGCTGTCCGGCGGCGCGCTCGCCGACCTGACCCGGGACCAGGTCGTCGACCTGATGGTCGGTCGCGTCCACGAAGCGCTCAGCCTGCCCGAACGCGCGGTCGACACCTCGGTCGCGCCGATCCTGGAGCTGCGCGGTGTCGGGACGGCGACCGGTCACGCGGACGTCGATCTCGCCGTCCGGCCGGGGGAGATCGTCGGGCTCTACGGGCTCGTCGGCGCCGGTCGCAGCGAGCTGGCGAAGGCGCTGCTCGGGCTCGACCGGATCACCGCGGGTGAGGTGCGGGTGCGTGGCGAGGCGGTCAAGATCCGCACCGTGCGCGATGCCCTGCGCAACCACAAGATCGGCTACGTGACCGAGAACCGCAAGGAGGAGGGCGTCTTCCTCGAGCAGCCGATCACCCGCAACATCGCCGTCACCATCTGGGACCGGTTGCGCAAGCTCTTCGGCTACGTCCCCGCCAAGGCGGAGACCGCGATGGTGACGTCGTACGTCGAGCAGCTGGGCATCCGGATCGCGTCGCCGTCCCAGCTGGCCGGAACGCTCTCCGGCGGTAACCAGCAGAAGGTCTCGCTGGCCAAGTGGCTCGCCGCCCAGACCGAGATCCTGATCATCGACGAGCCGACCGTGGGGATCGACGTCCGCACCAAGGACGCCTTCCACACGCTGATCTGGGATCTCGCCGCGAACGGCCTCGCCATCTTGCTGATCACCTCCGACCTGCCGGAGATGATCACGCTGGCCGACCGGGTGGTCGTGATGCGCGACCACCGGATCCGCGGCGAGCTGCCGAACAACCATGACTACGACCAGATGAGTCAGCAGGTCATCCGCCTCATCCACGCCGAAGGGACCACAGCGGCATGAGCAGAGTCGACGCGCATCACCACGTCTGGGATCTGAGCGTCCGCGACCAGACCTGGATGGTCGGCGCGGAGCTCGCCCCGATCCGGCGCAGCTTCGGCATCGACGACCTGGCGCCACTCGCGGCCGCGGCCGGGATCACCGCGACCGTGCTCGTGCAGACGGTCGGCGTCCTCGACGAGACCCGCGAGTTCCTTGAAGTTGCCAACAGCAACGACCTGGTCGCGGGCGTGGTCGGCTGGGTCGATCTGACCGCGCCCGATATCGCCGACGTCCTGGCCGAGCTGCAGGCCCGGCCGGACGGCGGCTATCTGAAGGCCATCCGGCATCAGGTCCACGACGAGCCTGATCTCGAATGGTTGCTGCGCCCCGACGTCCAGCGCGGTCTGGCCGCCGTCGCCGAGGCCGGTCTCGGTTACGACCTGCTCACCAAGACCCCGCATCTCCCGGCCGCCGTCCAAGCGGTCAAGGCGTTGCCCCAGCTCACCTTCGTCGTCGACCACATCTCCAAACCGGTCATCGGCGGCCCACTCGATCCGTGGGCCACCCAGCTCCGCGAGCTCGCGGCCCTGCCCAACACGACCTGCAAGCTCTCCGGCCTGGTCACCGAGGCCGATTGGGCGAGCTGGACCGTCGCCGACCTCAAGCCGTACGCCGACACCGTCCTCGAAGCCTTCACACCGGAGCGAGTGATGTTCGGCTCCGACTGGCCCGTCTGCCTGCTCGCCGCTCCCTACGCGGGCGTCGTCGAAGCCGCCGAGGCCCTGACCGCCCACCTGACCCCGGCCGAGCGCTCAGCCGTCTTCGCGACCACCGCGACCGAGACCTACAACCTCTCCGCCGACGGCCACGAGTCGTCGAGCAGCGCCGCGGCCAGCGGATAGTCGCGGATCGCCCCGGAGACCTCCTGATGCAGGGTCGCCACGAGCGCGACCGGGGCGTCGCGGTGTTCGAGCAGCGCGCGGATCCACCAAGCCGTATCGGTGATCGCGCGCGGATCGGCGGTGAGCAGGGCGGCCCAGATCGCGTGCAGGATCAGCTCGACGGCATCCTTCGCCAGCGCTGGATCGAACGCCGCCAGACCCACTCCGTCGAGCCGCGGCCAGTGGCTGGTCACAGTCGCCACCAGCTCGCTGTGGTTGAGCTCCAACGCGGCTTGTTCTTCGACTGGCCCGTCTGCCAACGGCTGAGCCGGTGGGACGACGGCCGGCAGCTCGCGCATCGCAGTGATCGCACCGGTCGCGTCGGCAGCCCAGCCGGTGGCGCCGAGCGTACGGGCGCGCAGATCGTCCGAGCCGAACGCCGGACCGCCGACGAGGATCGGGATGCCGGCTGCCGTGGCGGCCTCGACGAAGCGGCGAGCGGTCGGGATCGAGCCGAGCATCGAGCAACTGACGGCGAGCGCGTCCGGGCCGAGATCCTGGAGGTACTGATTGAGCCGGAGCGCCGGTGTGGAGGCGCCGAGCAGCGTGGTCTCCCAGCCGTCCGAGCGCAGCGCGCAGTCGATGATCATCGCCGGGAGCGCGTGCCACTCTCGCTCGGCGCAGGCGACGACCACCCGGCCGCGAGTGATCGGCGCCCGGCGTACTTCCCGCGTGATGGTCTCGGTGGCCGCGGTCGCGACGGCGGTCGCGGCGTGCTCCTCGGCCACCGACCACTCGCCGCGCTGCCAGCGGTCACCGACGGCACGCTGGGCGGCGCCGATCACCTCGGTCAGCAGCGCGATCGGGTCCGCACCCGACGCGAGCGCCTCGTCCACCACGGCAAGCGCCGCGGTGACGTCGATCGCGGCCACCGCGTGTTCGAACCGGGTCAACGTCGGTGTCAGGTCGGCGATCATCCGGTGCAGCCCAGCGCGAGGACGGCGATGTCGTCGTGGGCGCGACCGTCCAAGTGCTCCAGCACGTCCTGCTCGATCGCCGCGCAAGTGACATCCGCGCCGGCGCCGGCGTACCGGCCGAGCAGGTCGCGCAGACGTTCCTCGCCGTAGAAGCCGCTCTCGCCGCGGGCTTCCTCGACGCCGTCGGTGAACAGCACGATCTGGTCGCCGGGAGCGAGCCGAACAGTGGTCACCGGGTACTCCGCCACCGGGACGACTCCGAGGACGGCGCCGTCACACGCCACCGCGTCGACATCGCCGTCCGCGCGCACCACCAACGGCGGCGTGTGCCCCGCGACGGCGACATCGACCAGCAACCCGCCATCGGCCTGCGGCCGGACGCGGAGGCAGATCATCGTGACGAAGCGGTGCGAGATGTCGTCGGCGAAGACGGCGTTGAGCGCGGCCAGCAAGGCACCGGGGTCGGTGACGAAGTGCGCCGCGGTCCGCAGACTCTGGCGGGCGCGGCCGGTCAGCACAGCGGCCTCGACGCCCTTGCCGGCCACATCGCCGAGCGCGACCAGCCACTCGCCGTCGCGCTGGAACAGGTCGTAGAAGTCGCCGCCGATATCGAGCTGCTCAAGCGCCGGCCGGTAGCGAGCCCCGAGATCGAGACCTGGCACGGCCGGCAGCTCCGGCGGGAGGAGGCTGTTCTGCAGCGCGTTCGCGATCTGGCTGCGCTGCTCGTACAAGCGAGCCGAATCAAGTGCCAACGACGCGCGCGCCGCGATCTGCTCGGCCAGCGCGGTGTCTGTCGCCCCGAATCCGCGGCCTTGGCCGCGCACGGTGATCAGCGCGCCGACCACCGTCCCTCGGGCGGTCAAGCCGGTGCCGAGTACGTCGGCCGGTCGCAAGGCGGCCGCCTGGTCGCGGAGCGCCTGGTGCGGAATCAGGCCGGTCAGCCCGTCGCCCAGGTCGTCGGACGAGACGTGCAGCAGCTCGGACCGGCCCGTGGCCAGCACCCGTTCGAGCGCTTGACCGGCCAAAGCGCGGCGGGACACCTTGACCACCGAGGTGACGTCGGCGCCGCCGTACAGCTGGACGCCGCCGGTGCGCGGATTGGTCAGCGCGACCACGGCCCAGTCCGCGAACTCGGGGCACAGCCGGTCCAGCAGTTGCAGGACCGAGCGGCGGACGTTCAGTGAGCCCGCCATCGCCAGTCCGATCTCCTCCGCGAGTCCAGGACGCTCATCGATCCGGCCGGCCGCGGAAACGGCGTACGAGCCGAGCTCGGCCGGCCCGAGCCCGCTCACGGGCCGGCCGCATCGAAGCCCGGTACGACGGATTCGGGCGGCGCGGCCTCGACCTGCAGCGGCTCACCGAGCGCGGCGACCGCGGCGGCCACGGACTCGTACACCGCGAACACCTTGTGCAGCTTGGTGATCTTGAAGATCTTCTGCAGCCGGGGCCCGGGCGCGGCCAGCAGCAGCGCGGCGCCGTGCGCCGCGGCCTCCTTGTGGGCGCCGACGAGGACGCCGAGGCCGCTGGAGTCCATGAAGTCGACGCCGGCCAGGTCGAGGATCACCGGCCGGACGCCGATCGCGTCCTTGAGTGCGGCGGTCATCGCGGGGGCGTTCTCGAGATCGAGGTCGCCGATCACGGTGAGCAACAGGTGGTCGGCCGCTTCGGCGGTCCGGATGGTCAGGTCGTCGTCGTCGATCATGACGGAACGTCTCCTCACCGTCCGTGACCACCAGGGTCGGGACGGCTCGATCAAGGGCGCCACGGCAGGGCGCGGCCGGTGAGCGGCTACCTTGCAGAACCGTTCGGCCGTGCTAC
Source organism: Kribbella sp. NPDC104218 (assembly GCF_055584105.1). Lineage (NCBI taxonomy): Bacteria > Bacillati > Actinomycetota > Actinomycetes > Propionibacteriales > Kribbellaceae > Kribbella > Kribbella sp. NPDC104218. The sequence continues at coordinate 1,595,387 of NZ_JBVJMQ010000001.1, read as the reverse complement.
ACCTATCACCGTGTGGGGGACGGAGCAACAACCGTGACCGACGGTTACCGGTTCGACCACCGATCGCGACCCGCTGTTGACCTGCCCAGGGGGGGCTCATGAACACCCGAGAACTTGTCGCCGCGATGGACCGTGTGACGGCCTCGCTGCAGGTGCCGATCTCGATCGACGACGCGCTCGACGAGATCACCGCCGCCGCCGTCCGGACGATGCCGGCGATCGACCACGCGAGTATCTCGATCACCGGCGCCGACGGAAAGATCCGGACGCTGGCGCCGACCGGCCCGCTGGCGCTGCGGGTCGACGAGCTGCAGTACTCGCTGGCCGAAGGGCCCTGCCTGGACGCCGTGACCGATGATCCGATCGTCCGCTCCGACGACCTGCGCGCCGACAGCCGCTGGCCGCGGTTCGGGCCGCGGGCGGCCGAGCTCGGGATCGGATCGCAGCTGGCCTTCCAGTTCCGCTCCGAGTCCCACGTCCGGGGCGCGGTGAATCTGTTCGCCGAGGGGGTCGGGGTGATCGGCCCGGACGACGTCCAGCTCGGCTACCTGTTCGCGAACTTCGCCGCCGCCGCGCTGGGCTGGAACCGGACCCATGAAACCCTCACGATCGGGCTCAGCTCCCGGCAGACGATCGGTCAGGCGATCGGCATCCTGATGGAGCGCTACCGGCTCGATCAGCGCCGTGCCTTCGCCTTCCTGGTCCGGACGTCGCAGACCGGCAACATCAAGCTGTACGACGTCGCCGCGGGGATCGTGGCCGACTCGGAGTCCCGGGCCGAGTAGGCTGGTCGCGGCCTCCTGCAGTGCGGGGTCACGGCGTGAGCCTGCCCACATGCCCTGACTGGAGAGCCCATTGCCCGCTTCCCCCGCGCACGGTCGCCACGACGAAGCCGCGTACTTCGCCGATCTCGCCCTCCGGCTGCACCGCATCCAGCAATTCGAGGAGCTGCTGGACGCCGTCGCCGACGCAGCGGCCGAGGCCTTCGACTGCGCCTTGCCCGCGTTGGCGACCATCGACTCCCAGCAGCGGCTGGGTGCGATCGCCGGCGCGGCGGCCGACCTCGTCCGTGCCGAGGTCGCCGTCCCGGATGGTCCTTGGTGGGCTGCGGTCCGAGACCGGACCATCGTCGAGGGCAGTGCGCTGCCCACACAGCCCGCAGATGTCAGCACCGTCGTCCACGCTCCCGTGTTCCCAGGGACCGGTCGTCCGCGCGGCGTCCTGTCGCTCTATCTCCCGGCCGAGACGCCCGGCCGGGACCGACTGCCGAACTTCTGCACGTACGCCGGGATCGCGCTCGAGGGCCTCTGGTACCAAACCCGCCTCCGTCGCTCGATGACCTCACACACGACCGTGGGCTCCGGCATCGGCATCCTCATGGAGCGCTACAACCTCGACCGCGCCGCCGCGTACGACGTCATGGCCCAAACCGCTGTCGAACACAGCGTTCGGCTCCGCGACGTCGTCCAGCACCTCCGCGAGGAGTCGCCGACGACGCAGTGATCGCGGCGCCTCAGCCGAGCAGGCGGGCGGCTTCGGAGCGGCAGGTCTGCCAGGCCTGGTGCCGCGGGTCGATCAGCTCGAAGTGGCCGACGTGTGGCAGTTCGGTGAGGGTGACCGGGTCGCCGACCTTGCGGGCGGCGGCCGCGTAATCGGCGCTTTGGGCAAGCGGTACGGCGGCATCCCGCGTTCCGTGGACGAGCGCGACCGGGACCTTGAGCGGCAGCCGCTCGGACGGCGAAGCGAGGGCGTAGCGGTCGGGATGGGAGTCGGGTGTGCCGCCGAGGAGCTCCTGGACGGCGCTGCCGCCGACCTGTTCGCGGTGCGCGGTGGCGAGATCGAGGACGCCGGCCTGGGAGACGGCGCCGCGGAGCTGGACACGCGGTGTCGCGCCGGGAGCCGAGGGCGGCAGCGCGGATCGGCCGGCCGCCCACACCGCGAGGTGACCGCCGGCCGAGTGGCCGACGGCGACGACTTTGGTGAGCTCGATCCGCGGCTGATCGGCGAGCGCGTCGATGGCGGCCGCGACGTCCTCGAACGTGGCCGGCCAGCCGCCGCCGTTGCCGACCCGGCGGTACTCGATGGCATACCCGGCGATCCCGTTCCGCGCGAGATCCGCGGCCAGCGGCGTCGCCAGGCTCATCCCGTACCCGCTCTGCCAGAAGCCGCCGTGGATGACCACCGCGGCCGGCACCGGCGCGGCGCCAGGCGGGAGATGCAGCTCGGCGATCTGCGACTCGTCGTCGCCGTACCGCACCTTGACCACCCCGTCGGACGCCATGGGCTCGCTCGAGCAGCCGCCCAGGCTCAGGCTGGCGGCGGCCGCGAGGAGCGTACGTCGTGACATCACGACGGCTCTTCGGCGCCGACCTCGCTCCGGATGGCTCACGCCGCGAACTCGACCCGCACGCCCAGCAGCCGGACCGGACGCCGGAGCTCGAACTTCTCCAGCAGAGCGAGCGCCGTCGCGGCGACCACCTCCGGATCCTGGGTGATCGCGGGCAGCTTGCGGCTCTTGATCGGGGTGTAGAAACTCGTGAACCGGACCTTGACCCAGACGCGCTGGATGCTGCGGCCGTCCGCGACGACCTCGCGCGTCACCGCGACCGCGATCCGGCGCAGCTCCGCGGCGATCTCGGCCGGTTCGGCCAGGTCGCGTTCGAAGGTCTCCTCGTGGCTGCGCGAGACCGGCTCCCGCGGGACCTCGGTGATCTCGGTGTCGCCGAGGCCGCGCCCGAGAGCGGCGTACCAGGCGCCCATCTTCGGACCGAACCGCTCGCGGAGCATCTCGACATCGGCCGCGGCCAGCTCGGCGACCGTGGTCAGGCCGAGCTCGTTGAGGTTGCGCTCCATCCGGCTGCCGATCCCCCATAGCTCGCGGACCGGGCGATGGTCCATCACCGCGCGCCAGTTCGCCGCGGTCAGCCGGTAGACGCCCGGCGCTTCCGCACTGGCGCCCTCGAACGGCGCCGCATGTGACCGCGGCTGTTTGGCGAACGTCGTCGCCAGCTTCGCGCGGGTCTTGTTGTCACCGATCCCGATCGAGCAGGTCAGCCCGGTCTTCGCCGCCACCGCCGCCCGCAGCGCCGCGGCGAGCGCCTCCGGGTCGTCGGTCTCGGCGCCGACGAAGCACTCGTCCCACCCCCAGACCTCGACCACCACCGGGAACTCGCGCAGCGTGTCCATCACCTCGGCGGACGCCGCCTCGTACGCCCCCGGATCGGACGGCAGGAACACGGCGTCCGGACACTTCTTGACCGCCGCACGCAACGGCATCCCCGAGTGGACGCCGAACTCGCGCGCCTCGTACGACGCCGTCGCCACCACCTGGCGAGGTTTCGCCGGATCACCCGACCCACCCACCACCACCGGCACCCCGCGCAACTCCGGCCGCCGGCGGATCTCCACAGCCGCGATGAACTGGTCCATGTCCACGTGCAGGACCCACCAAGTCATCTCAACCTCCCGTCAGCACCACCAAACCACACGCGACGGACAAACGGGGGTCAGCTGGAGGCGCTGGAGTAGGTGCGGAGGCCTTGGGACCAGAGGAGGCGGTTGAGGAGGAGGGCGGCGAGGGTTAGGGCGGGGGCCAGGGCCAGGTAGTGCCAGGGGAGGCCGCCGGCGAGGGCTTGGATGGGGAAGGTGGTGGCGAAGGCTACGGGGAAGGCGAAGGTGAGGAAGGTGCGGACCGCCACGGGGAAGAACGCGAGTGGGTAGCGGCCGGCTTCGGCGAGGCTGGTGTAGACGATGCCGATCGGGCCGACGGACTGCAGCCAGAACGCGAGGTAGGCCAGCGTCGACCAGGCGGCGGTGAGCAGGACGAGACCGCAGCCCGCGAGCAGGACGGCTTGGGCGACGTGGCCGGCGTCCGGGCGAAGCTCCGACTGGACCAGACCGATGACCAGGACGCCGATCCCGCTGGCGACGTTGCTCAGCTCGGCCACGTTGATCCAGCGGAAGGTCAGGTAGAACTGGCTCGAAACCGGCCGCAGCAGCACCGTGTCGAGCTCGCCCTCGGTCAGGTAGCTCGTCATCCGGTTCAGGTTCGGCGCGACGAACGCCGCGATCAGCCCGGTGCAGATCTGGTGGACGCCGACCAGCGCGATCACCTCCGCCCGCGACCACCCGCGCAACTCCGCGGTGAACCCGAACAGCAGCAGCGTCGGCACGATCCCCAGCCCGAGCTGGACGAGCCCGACCCCCAGCGTGGTCAGGAAATGCGCCCGGTACTGCGTCTCCCGGACGACGGCCTGCGCGAAGAACCGCCGCCACAACCGTGCGTACCTCATGCGCCCACCGCCGAGTAGGCCCGCAACCCGGCGGCCCACACCACCCGGGCCAGGACCCCAGCGAGGACGACGTACCCGACCTGAAGCCCGAACCCCATCCAGAGCTCGGCCCCCGACATTCGCCCGGCCACGATCTCCACCGGGAACGACACCGTGAACCGGAACGGCTGGAAATCGGCGAAGGACCGCGACCACGACGGCATCAGCGCCAGCGGGACGACGGCCCCCGACAACACACTCGCGATGATCACCCGCGCCTGCACGAGTGCGCTCACGTCGTCCAGCCAGAACGCGAGCGCCGCGATCAGGATGTCGATCGTGAACACCAGCACCGCCCCGAGCAGGACGGCGATCGCGAACAGCGCCCACCGCCCGAGACCGGCCGGCACGACCATCGATGCCCGGAAGAACCACCAGACGATCCCGATCATCGGGACCAGCGCGATCAGCTTGAGGAACTTCTCCGACAGGTTGTTCGCGACGAACCCGAGCAGCAGCGACGCCGGCCGGACCATCCAGCTGGACAGCGTCCCGAGCCGGATGTCACTGGCGATGAACCCCGCCGCCCAGGACGACGTCGCCATCGTCACGAACCCGAGCAGGACGAAGTACGTCGTCACGTACCGCTCGTCGACCGGGAGCCGGGCGCCGTGGGTGAGCGCCGTCCGCCAGATCAGCAACGACGTGATCGGGACGAAGATGTTCGCCAGCATGAAGATCACCCAGGAGCCGCGGTAGATCGACTGCTGGGCGATCTCGGCCGCCGTCATCCGGCGCAGCACGCGCAGAGTGCGGCTCAGCCTGCTCACGACGCCTCCCCGCGGCGCTCGAACAGATCCCGCATGATGTCCTCGACGTCGGCGTCCGCCACGTCGAGATCCACCAGCGGGCCGAGCCGCGTCAGCGCACCCAGGACGTCGCCCGCCCGGTCGCGATCCACCTCGAGGCGGACCGTCAGCCCGTCGGAAACAACCCCGCTGACGCCCTCGACCCCGGCCAGGACGCCGTCGCCCGGCGGCTCCGCGTAGGTCGCCCGGACCAGCTTGCGCGGCCGCGCCGTCCGGACCAGCTCGTCCAGGGCGCCGTCGAACTGCAGCCGCCCGTGGTCGATGATCATCACCCGCGAGCACAGCGCCTCGATGTCGTCCATGTCGTGGCTGGTGATCAGGATCGTCGTCCCGCGCAGCCTGTTCACATCGGCGAGGAAACCGCGAACGCGCGCCTTCGCGACCACATCCAGCCCGATCGTCGGCTCATCCAGGAACAGAACCTCCGGCCCGTGCACGAGCGCCGTCAACAGCTCCAGCTTCATCCGCTCGCCGAGCGACGTCTTCCGCACCTGGACGTCGAGCAGCTGCCGGACGTCGAGCAGCTCGGCCAGCTCGCCGACGTTCCGCTCGAACTCGGCCGTCGACAGCCCGTACATCTCCTTGTGCAGCAGGAGACTCTCCATCGCCGGGACGTCCCACCACAGCATCGACTTCTGCCCCATCACCAGGGCGATCCGGCGCAGGTAGTCGTGTTTGCGCTCGGACGGCCGGTACCCGAGCACCTCCAGCGAGCCGGACGTCGGGTACAGCAGCCCCGACAACATCTTCAGTGTCGTCGTCTTCCCGGCGCCGTTCGGCCCGAGCAGGCCGACGACCTCACCGCGGCCGATCTCGAAACCGATCCGGTCGACCGCGAGCCTGGTCTCGTAGTTACGCCGGACGAGGCTCTTCAGCGCTCCGCCGAGACCGGCGCGCTGCTGATGGAAGGTGTAGGTCTTGGTCAGCTCGCGAGCCGCGATCACTGTCGGATATCAACCGTACTCATTCTGCATCTCTCGACCGTAGACGCGGCCGGAAAGCACTGTCCAGCGGGTTTTCAGAGCTCTTTGCGCATCTGCTGGGCGACGATCGCGTAGCCGAGTGAGGTGTAGAGGTTGATCGCGGTCGGGTTGTCGCCGAAGACGTTCAGGTCGATCCGCTGGTAGCCCAGCGCGCGGCACTCCTGTTCGAGGGCGAGCATGATCGCGCGGCCGTAGCCCTGGCCGCGCCGGTCGGCGAGCACCTCGATGCTGTTGATGAACGGCGCCGGGCCCGACGTCCCGATCCAGACGCTGCCGACCTCGTCCGCCCCGGCCCAGGCCGTGTAGAAGAGGTGCCCCGGACTCCGGAGGCCGTCGGTGAGCTGTTTCTCGATCGCCGTCCGGGCGTATTCCAGCGCGCCGGCCGGATCGAGATCCCGGGCCGGGCCGATCCCGGCCGCGTAGGACTCGACGGCGCGACGGTAGGTCTCCGGGAACTCGTCCTCGGTGGTCGGGCGAAGGGTCACCAGCGGTGCGCTCACACCGGTGACCCTAAACCCGCATCAGTCGAAGAGCTCCTCCAGGAAGGATTTCTTCTTCTTTTTATGGTGGTACTGGCCGGAGCCGGAGTAGCCGCTCCGCTCGTCGTAGCGGCGGTCGTCGTCGTACCGCTTCTTCTCCTCGTACCGACGGTCGTTGTCGTAGCGGCGATCGTCGTCGTACCGCTTCTCCTCGCGCCGCGGCTGCTGCGGTGCGTTGTAGCGCAGCTCGGCGTCCACCAGGTGCTCCAGCTCACCGCGGTCGAGGAAGATTCCACGGCACTCGGTGCACTGGTCGATGCTCAGGCCGCTGCGCTCGTAGGTGCGCATCGCGCCGCGGCACTTCGGACAGATCAGGGTCTCCATCCGGCAACCCTAGGTGACGAAAACCCCGGAACACCGCGCTTTCAGCGAACTTTCAGGATCTTCACTTGAACTTGGACAGGAAGTTCTTCAGGATCGGCCCGGCCGCCTTGCCGCCGGACTCGCCGCCCTCGACGATCACCGCGAACGCGACGTCACCGCGGTAGCCGACCATCCAGCCGTTGGTGACGACCTTGCCGTCCTTGACGACCTCCGCCGTACCGGTCTTGGCACCGACGGTGCCGCTCTGCGCCAGCAGGTGCGCGGTCCCGCCGGTGACGGTGGTCCGCATGAACGTCCGCAGCGCCGCAGCGGTTGCCGCGGGCAACGGAGCGGCCGCGGTGCCGGCGGCGTCCTTGCCCGGGACCAGCACCGGCTTCATCGCGGTGCCGTGGTCGATCGCGGCGCCGACCAGCGCGATCGCCAGCGGGCTGGCGGTGACGGTGCCCTGGCCGATCATCGAGGCGGCCTCCTCGACGTCGTCCTTGGGCGCCGGCACCTCGCCGCCGTACGCCGGGATCGACAGGTTCAGGTCGCGGCCGATCCCGAACATCGCCGCGGCCTTGGTCATCCCGTCCTTGGGCAGCCGCCCGTGCTGGGAGATGAACGCGGTGTTGCAGGACTGGTTGAACGCCTTCTGCATCGGGCCCGCGCCGTACGCCGCGAGCGCGTCGTAGTTCTTGAAGGTCTTACCGAAGACGTTGATCGTGTCGGTGCAGGGGACCGAGCTGTTGGTGGTCAGGCCGCTGCCGAGCAGCGCCGCCGACGTGACGGTCTTGAACGTCGATCCCGGCGCGTAGTGCCCCTGGAAGGCGCGGTTGTAGCTGGTCACGTCCGGCCCGTTGGCGACGGCCAGGATCTGCCCGGTGGAAGCCTGGACGGCGACCAGCGACGCCGGCAGCTTCTGGGCCCCGAGCGCGGCCTCGGCGGCCTGCTGCATCTTGGTGTCCAGCGTCGTCTTCACCGGCTTCCCGGGGGTGCCCTTCTGGGTGAAGATCTCCTTGATGGTCAGCTTGGTCTTGCCGTCGCGCAGCGAGACGATGCCGCCCGGCGTCCCGGCCAGCTGCTGCTGGAACGCGTACTGCAGGCCGTTGACGCCGACCTGGTCCTGCGCGGAGGCGGTCGGGCCCGCGTTCTTCAGGGTGTCCTCGTTGGCCTGCTTCATCGTGCCGAGCACCGAGCGCGCGAAGGTCGGGGTGGCCGCCAGGGACGCCGTCCCGCCCATGGTCAGGACGCCGGGCAGCTTGCCCATCGTCGGCCGCAGCTTCTCCCACTGCTCGGCGCGGATCGTGATCGCGTCCACGAACTGACCGGCCGGCGCGGCCTTGGCCCGCTTGGCCAGCTTCGCGCCGTCGACGTCCAGGTTCTTGGTGAAGGCGGCGTACGTCGCCGCGGTGGCGGCCGTGCCGGAGGCGACGCCGACGATGACGATCGGCCGGTTCGACGTCAGGGCGACGCCGTGCCGGTCCTGGATCGAGGCCCGCGAGGGCAGGTTCCGGGTGCGCTTGAGGTAGTTCGCGTCGCCGAGCCCCGGGTAGATGGTGTCGCCGGCGGCCTTCACCTTCCAGGTGTCGGCGACCTTCACGGCGGTCGCCGTACTGGTCCACTTCATCGTGCCGATCCCGCGCAGCTCCGCCTCGACGGCCAGCTCCTGCGTGCAGGTGGCGTCGTCCGAGCAGTTCACCTCACCCTGCGGGGTGACCTTGGCCGAGCTGGCCGCGAGCGCCGAGTCGACGTCGTCCAGCCGCTTGCCGAACGCGGTCGGGTCGTCGGTGAGCGCGGCGGCCTCGGTGGGCTTGCCGTCCGGCGCCCAGGCCTTCACCCAGGCGTCCGCGAACTGCTTCACCACCTGGGCGGATGCCTGCTTCTCGTTGTCCGGGTCCGCCTTCCCGCCGTCGCCCGACTTGCTGTCGGAGCAACCAGCGGTGATCAGCAGACTACTTACACAGACGACAGCAGCGGTTCGCTTCACGGTTCCAACTCTCGCACGACGATTGGCAAACACACGGGCGAAACTACTCAACCCACCCAAGTACGACGCCAGTACCGGGGTGGAAAGTTGACCCGGCTTTGCCATAGAGACCGCGTATCCTGCCCGATTGTGACCCGTTTAGCCCTGCACAGCCGGCTGCTCCCCGGCACCGAAGAGGCGTACCAGCTCGAACACGCCCGCGTCTGGCCGGAGCTCATCACCGTGATGCGCGCCGCCGGTATCACCGACTGGTCGATCTGGCGCAGCGGTCGCGACCTGTTCCATCTGGTCGAGTGCGCCGACTTCGAGGCCGCCGTCGCGCAGCTCCGCGAGGACCCGACCGACCAGCGCTGGCAGCAGCACATGAGCCAGTTCGTCGAGGGCTTCGCCCAGAACCCCGAGGGCGTCGCAGGCCAAGCCCTGAACCACGTCTGGACGATGAGCGAACAGCGCGACTAGTACATCTCCCAGACCAGCACTTCGGCGCCCGCCGGGCCGGCGGTCAGCCGCCGGCTGTCTGAGTCGGTGAGCCGGACGGCGTCCGCCGTACTCAGCTCGCCGACGCCCTCCACGCTCGCTGAGCCGTCGGCGACGAAGACGTGCACGTACGGCGCGGCCGGCAGGGTGACCGGCTGCGCGGTCGCGAGCCGGGCCACGGACAGCCCCGCGGCTCGCTGGTGTAGCCGGATGGCCGTCGTACTCGCGTGTTTCGGTAGCCCGGAGGCGACCGGGACCAGCTCACCGGTCGTCAGATCGAGCTCCGCCTGCTGGTACGACGGCGGCAGGTCGAGCCGATCCGGCCGGACCCACATCTGCACGTAGCGCACCGGCTCGTCGGCGTCGTTCCACTCCGAGTGCCGGACCCCCGAGCCGGCGCTCATCCGCTGCGCGAGCCCAGGATGGACGACGCCGCTGTTGCCCTCGGAATCCCGATGCGCGAGCGCGCCCCGCAGCACCCAGGTGACGATCTCCAGATCCTGATGCGGATGCGGGTCGAACCCGGTGCCCGGAGCAACCGTCTCGTCGTTGTGCGCGACCAGGAAGCCGAACCCCACGTTCGCGGGGTCGTAGTACGGCCCGAACGAGAACGAGTGCCGCGACTCCAGCCACCCCTCGGCCGTCCCGAATCGATCGTCCGCCCGCCGGATCTCCATACCCCTAGTAATACCCTCTCTGCCCGTCGAGCAGCTCACGCATCGTGTCCAGCTGCCCGACGTGCCGCGCGGTCTCCTCGACCATGTGCAGCAGGATCCACCGCATCGACGGTGCGAAGTCGGCCTGCTTCCCCAAGTCGTCGAGCGCGTGGGCGGCGGCGATCTCGTTCGACTCGGCCCATTGCGCGTCGTACTCGTCCAGCAGCTGGGCCAGCGGCACGCCCTCGATCAGCCACTCGGCGTCGTCCGGCAGCGACTGGTCGAACTGCGGGTTCAGCTCCCGCTCCGCGGTCAGGAAGATGACCTTGAACCAGCTGTGCTCGGTCCACTTCAGGTGCGACGCCAGCCCGGCCGGCGTCATCAACGGCGAATCCGGGAACACCGCCCGGTACTCGTCGTCCGGCTTGAGTCCTTCGAGCTTGTGCCGGACCAGCTTCCGCTGCAGGTCCAGCCAGCCGATCAGCTGCGTCCGTTCATCCGCCGCGTGCGGCGGTCGTTCCGCGTAGAAATCCATCCGGCGAACCTAGCTGCTGCCGTCCGGCGTCGCATCGGCATAAAAAGGGGCTCCGGCCGCTCGGTGGGCGGCCGGAGCCCTGACTTGGGCGGATATCAGCCAGTGGGGTTGCCGTTGTCGGAGCCGAGGGTGGCGGTGATGGTCTGGGACTTGCCGCCCCGGACGTAGGTCACCTTGACCTCGTCGCCCGGGCGGTGCGAGCGAACTGCGGCGACCAACGCGTCCCCTGACGCGATCACCTTGCCGTCCACAGCGGTCACCACATCGCCCGCTTGCAGACCTGCTTTGTTCGCTGCACCGCCCGGCGTGGCCTCGCCGAGGCGTGCTCCGTTCGGGAGCCCGTCGGAAGACTGCGCGTCACCTACCGTCACCCCGAGCCGCGCATGTGTGGCCTTGCCCTTGGCCACCAGCTCGTCGATGATCGGCTTGGCCTGGTCGATCGGGATTGCGAAGCCCAGGCCGATGTTGCCGCCCTCGGATTGTCCCGATCCGCCGGCGGTTTTGATCGCGCTGTTGATTCCGACCACCTGGCCGGCGAGGTCGATCAGAGCGCCGCCCGAGTTACCCGGGTTGATGGCGGCGTCCGTCTGGATTGCCGGAAAGACTGTCGTACTACGGTCCTGCTGCTGGTCGCCCGATGTGACCGGCCGGTCCAGCGCCGAGACGATGCCACTCGTCACGGTCGACTGCAGCCCGAACGGCGAGCCGATCGCGACCACGCCCTGCCCGACGGCGAGTTTGCCGCTCGAGCCGAGGGTGGCCGGGGTCAGATCGGTGGCGTCGGCCTTGATCACGGCCAGGTCGGTCAGCGGGTCGGTGCCCTTGATCGTCGCCGGGACCGTGCGGCCGTCGTTCAGGATGACGGTGATCTTCGCCCCCGCGCCGCCGTTGCCGACGACGTGGTTGTTGGTGACGATCAGGCCGTCCTTGCTGATCACGATGCCCGAGCCGGTGCCCGCGCCCTGCTGGGTGCTGACGGCGATCTTGACGACGCTCGGCAGCACCTTGGCGGCCGCCTGCTGCACCGAGCCGTCCGGCGCGGACGCCGGAGCGGCCTGGTTACCGCTCAGCGGCGCAGTGACCGACGGGTTCGCGGCGGTGTCGTTCGTCGCCGAGTAGACCGCGGCCGCACCCACTCCGCCGGCCGCCCCGACCAGCAGCGCGGTAGCGGCCACGATCGCCAGGCCTGCCCGCTTCGGCTTCGACGGCGCGGGAGGCGCCGGCTGCTGCTGCGGACCGAACGGCCAGCTCGGGCCGGGTGACGCCCCCTGATGCGCACCCGGCTGCCCGAACTGCGGGTACGCACTCCCACCTGAGGGGTGCGGACCCGGCTGACCCAGCTGCGATGACCCGCCCTGCGGAGCGAACTGCTGCTGCTGATGCTGCCCGTACATCGGCAACTGCTGCGTGCGCTCCGGCGGGTTCGCGCCGAAGGACGGCCCGCTGTTGGCGGGACCACCGGTCTGCGGCTGAGGCGGCTGGTTGTCGGTCATGAGAAGTACTTTGGCCGCCGGACCTGAGAACCCCCTGAAGATCGCTGCAGAGCTCCCGAAGAACTCCATGAAGATCCCCTGAAGGAATCTTCACAGCTACCTGGTCTGCGTGGCGGCGTGCGGCAGCCAGAGCGTGAACTGCGCGCCCGCGCCCGGCGCGTTCCGGGCGTAGATCATCCCGCCGTGCTGCTCGGCGGCGTGTTTGACGATCGCCAGCCCGAGCCCGGAGCCCGGCCGACTGCGCGCCTCGCTGGAGCGGTAGAACCGCTCGAACACATGCGGCAGGTCCGCCTCCGCGATCCCGGGCCCCGAGTCCGTCACCTGGAGGACGCCGTCCTGCAGGTGTACCCGGACCCGGCCGGCCGGGGCGCCGTCGCTCCGCGGCGCGGCGTCCTCGGGGACGCTGTACTTCGCGGCGTTGTCGAGCAGGTTGGTGACCGCGCGGCCGAGCAGCCGCTCGTCGCCCCAGACCGGGAAGGGCGCCAGTTTCACGTCCCACTCCAGGTTCGGCGCACGCCTGCGGACCTTGATCAGCGCGTCCTCGACGACGTTCGACAGCTCCAGCAGCTCGGCATTGCGGACCTGCGGGGTATCACGGGCCAGCTCGGTCAGATCGCCGATCAGCGTGGTCAGCTCGTCCATCTGCGCGCGGACGTCGTCCAGCAGCTGCTGCCGGTCCTCCGGCCGGAGGCCGCCGCGTTTGTCCGCCTGGGCGAGCAGGTCGAGGTTCGTCCGGATACTCGTCAGCGGCGTCCGCAGCTCGTGGCCGGCGTCCCCGATCAGGCGGCGCTGCCGGTCCTGCGAGCGGGCCAGCGCGGCCAGCATCGCGTTGAACGACATCGCCAGCCGGGAGATCTCGTCCGACCCGCTGACCGGGATCGGCTTCAGCTCCGACGTCCGGGCGACGTGTTCGGCCGCGCCGGAGAGCCGCTGCAGCGGTCGCAGCCCGGAGACGGCGATCGCGTTACCGGCGATCGCCGCGCCGATCACGCCGAGCAGCCCGACCGCCCACAACACGATGCCCATGTTGTGCAGCGTCCGGTCGATCGGCTTCAGCGACTGGGCCACCACCAGAGCGGACGGGACGTACTCGTCCGCGTAGCACTCCCGGTTGACCTGCGGGCAGTACTGCGCCGGGACGGCGACCACGCGGTAGTGGTCGCCCTCCATCGAGGCGCCGACCGTGCGGGTGCTGATGATGTCCTGCTGCTCCGCGACGGCCAGCTCCGGACCTTCCATCGGCGGCAGAGTGCTCTTCTTGGCGCCGAGCTGCTGACCATCGACGGTGTAGACCCCGAGCAGGATGTCGCTCAGCCCCAGCGCCTCCGCCGAGACAGCCTGCAGCACCGCCTGGTCGGTCAGCTGCCGCTGCTGAGCGGCCTGCGTCGCGCGGTCGCGAAGGCTGTCGTCGAGGTTCTGGTACATCTGCTGACGCACGGTCACGTATGCCGCGATGCTGACGAAGGCCACGGCCAGCCCGACCGCGACGGCAGCGAGCAGCGTCACCCGGGCATGCAGGCTCAGGTGATGCAGTTTCTCCTGCCACCAGCTCGGTCGCGCGGCGGCCGGCGCCGGTTTGTTGCTGCTGGCAACGGCGTCCGGCCGGGGCTGCGGTTGCGGAGCACGGCGGGCGTACGACGGGAAGTCCTCGGGACTGCTCACGGCGGGGTGTCCCGGAGTACGTAGCCGATACCGCGGACGGTGTGGATCAGCCGGGGCAGGTCGTTGACCTCGGTCTTCCGGCGCAGGTAGCCGATGTAGACCTCGAGCGAGTTCGCGGTGGTGGGGAAGTCGTAGCCCCAGACGGCGTCCAGGATGACGGCGCGCTCGAGGACGCGGCGCGGGTTGCGGATCAGCAGCTCGAGCAGCGAGAACTCGGTGCGGGTGAGCTGGATCGGGACGTCGCCGCGGTGCACCTCGTGGGCGTCGACATCCACCACGAGGTCGGCGTACTGCAGGACCTCGCCGCGCGGGCCGCCCTCACCGGGCGCCGTGCTCCGCCGGAGCAGGGCGCGCAGCCGGGCGAGCAACTCCTCCAGCGCGAACGGCTTGGTCAGGTAGTCGTCGCCGCCGGCATCCAGCCCGTCGACCCGGTCGGCGACCGCATCCCGCGCGGTCAGCACCAGGATCGGCACGTTGTTCCCCGCGGCGCGCAGGGCCTTGGTGGTCTCCAGGCCGTCCAGGCGCGGCATCATCACGTCCATCACGACGACGTCGGGGTCGACGTTGCCGATCACGGCGAGCGCTTCGGCGCCGTCGGACGCCGTCACCACCTCGAAGTCGTTGAACTCCAGGGAACGGCGCAGTGAGTCCCGGACGGCGCGATCGTCGTCCACCACCAGTACGCGCATCTCGCTCCCCGCTCCACTGGGCGGTCCACCGCAGACCACCGCGGATACCGAGCGTAGGCCGTCCGCTTGAGAAACGCCTGAGAACCCGCTGACCGGTTGCGAAGGAACCCGATGTCCGAAGGGCGGGCACCGACCACCGTGGAGAGTGGTCTACCTCACTACGCTGGAGGTGACTTCAGCGACCTTCGGAAGGACCCTGACCCATGGCTGCCGACAAGTCTGTCCGCAGAGTTGCCCTGCTCACGGCCGGCGGCCTCGCGCCGTGCCTGTCGTCCGCCGTCGGCGGGCTGATCGAGCGCTACACCGAAGTGGCGCCCGACGTGGAGATCATCGGATACCTGAACGGGTACCACGGCCTGCTCAGCGGCCGCCACGTCGTCGTCACGCCCGAGGTCCGGGCGAAGGCGGCGCTGCTGCACAAGTTCGGCGGCAGCCCGATCGGGAACAGCCGGGTCAAGCTGACCAACACGGCCGACCTGGTCAAGCGCGGTCTGATCCAGGACGGGCAGAACGCGTTGCAGGTCGCCGCGGAGCGGCTGGTCGCGGACGGCGTCGACGTCCTGCACACGATCGGCGGCGACGACACCAACACCACCGCGGCCGACCTGGCGGCGTACCTGCAGGAGCACGACTACGACCTGACCGTGGTCGGCCTGCCGAAGACGATCGACAACGACGTGATCCCGATCCGGCAGAGCCTGGGCGCGTACACCGCGGCCGAGCAGGGCGCGCTGTTCGCCCGGAACGTCGTCGCCGAGCACAGCTCGAACCCGCGGATGCTGATCGTCCACGAGGTGATGGGCCGCAACTGCGGCTGGCTGACCGCGGCGACCGCGCAGGCCTACCACCAGTGGGTCGAGCAGCAGGAGTGGAACCCGGGCATCGGCCTGGACCAGGGCGGCTGGGACGTACACGCCGTCTACGTGCCGGAGGCAACCATCGATCTGGACGCCGAGGCCGAGCGGCTGCGCAAGGTGATGGACGCGAACGACTGCGTGACGATCTTCCTGTCCGAGGGCGCCGGCGTCTCGTCGATCGTGGCCGAGCTGGAGGCCCGCGGCGAGGAGGTCGGCCGGGACCCGTTCGGGCACGTCAAACTGGACACGATCAACCCGGGCGCCTGGTTCGCCAAGCAGTTCGCGGAGCGGATCGGCGCCGAGAAGACGATGGTCCAGAAGAGCGGCTACTTCAGCCGCTCGGCCGCGGCCAACGACGCCGACCTGGCCCTGATCAAGGAGTGCACCGACTACGCCGTCGACGCGGCGCTGCGCGGTGAGAGCGGGGTCGTCGGCCACGACGAGGAGCGCGGCGACGAGCTCCGCGCGATCGAGTTCCCCCGGATCGCCGGCGGCAAGGAGTTCGACCCGACCGTCGACTGGTTCGTCGAGCTGAAGGCCGCGATCGGCCAGAGCTAGTCCTGGAGGCGGCCGACGATCACGTCGGCCGCCTGCTCGATCTGCAGCAGTACGTCGTCGAACCCCGCGTCCGCGCCGTAGTACGGATCCGGGACGTCGGCGTCCGCGAACATCTCGACCGTGCCCAGGCCCGTGTTCAGCTCCGCGTAGTGCCCGGCGTCCATCGCGAGGATCAGATCCCGCTCGCCGAACCAGGCCGACCGGAACTGGCGGGCCCGGTGCGCGCTCCCGTCGTACCCACGGCGGCGCAGGGCCGCGGCGGCACGGGGATCCATCGGGTCGCCCGCGTGCCAGCCGCCGGTGCCGGAGCTCGTGACGGTGACGTCGTCGATCCCGGCCGCGGCGAGCTTCGCCCGGAGGACGACCTCGCCGATCGGCGAGCGGCAGATGTTGCCGGTGCAGACGATCTCGACGTGTCTCAGCGGAGCTCGGCCTTGTCGGGGAGCACGGTGTTGATGATCATGCCGACGATGCTGATGATGAGCGCGCCGAAGAGGGCGGACCAGAAGCCGTCGACGTGGAACTGGACGTCGAGTTTGCCGGTGATCCACGAGGTGAGCAGCAGCATCGCGGCGTTGATCACGAAGGTGAGCAGCCCCAGGGTCAGGATCAGCAGCGGCAGCGAGACCAGCTTGACCAGCGGTTTCACGACCGCGTTCACGACGCCGAAGACGGCCGCGACGATCAGCAGCGTGAGGATCTGCCGGCCGCGGGTGGCGCCTTCGATCGTGATCCCGCCGACGAGCCAGGCCGCGACGGCCAGGGCGATCGCGTTGGCCAGCAGCCTGATGATCAGATTCTTCATATCTCGATCCTTCCACCCCGATCCGGATCGCATGCTCCGTACACGCCCTGAGCGGTCCCTGAACTCTTGACACGTAAATGACCAAGTGATCAGATCAATTTATGCGCAGCTTCCTGGCGGTCTCGTTGGTGGTGGCGGGTCTGGGCGTGCCGACGGCGGCTCAGGCAGCTGACTGCGCTGCGGTTCGTACTGACTGGGCCGCGCAGGCGCAGCCGCACGCCGCGCCCGAAGGTCTGCTGAACGCCTACAGCGACACCGGCAAAGGCTGGACCGGTGCTGACAGCACCTACTCGGTCCAGCTCTCCGGCGGCCGGACGGCGTGGATCTTCTCCGACACCTTCCTCGGCCCGGTCAATCCGGACGGCAGTCGACCCCGGACGACGCCGTTCCTGAACAACTCGTTCGTCGTCCAGCAGGGTGCGAAGCTGACCACAGTCACCGGCGGTACGCCGTCCAGCCCGACTGCGCTCGTACCGCCGCCGGCCAACGGCTGGTACTGGTTCGGCGCCGCGCAGACCAGCAATGCCGGGCGGAATCTGGATGTCGTCGCGCTGCGGTTCGAGAAGACCGGTAGCGGCCGGTGGGACTGGCGCTGGGCCGCTAACTACCTGGCACGCTTCGACAGCCGTACGTACAAGCTGCAGTCGCTGAAGCCGCTCCCGTCCCGGGCGAACGTGCAGTGGTCCGGCTGGCTGTTGCGCGACGGCGGTTACACCTACGTGTATGGCGTTGAGGACCTCGGTGCCGCGAAGTACCAGCACGTGGCCCGAGTCCGCGGTGACGACCTGACTGCACAGCCATGGCAGTACTGGACGGGGACTGCGTGGTCTGCAGACGAGACTGCGTCGTCCAGAGTGCTCGAAGGCGTCGCCAACGAGCACAGCGTCACGCGCTGGAGCGATGGCTACCTGCTCGTCACGCACGACACCAAAGAGCTGTTCAGCAAGCGAGTGGTCGGGTACTTCGGCTGCTCGCCGACCGGGCCGTTCGTGAAACCGGTCGAGCTCTACCAAACCCCGGAGACCGGTGGGAATCACATCACCTACAACTCCCACGAGCATCCGCAGCTGCGCAGCGGCAGCAAGCTTTTGGTGAGCTACAACGTCAACAGCCTGGTCAGCGACGAGCTGTACGACGACGTCAGCATCTACCGGCCCCGGTTCGTCGGCGTCACGCTGCGAGCCGCCCGATGACCGCCGTCGTCCGCCGGAGTCTGCTGGACGACCTGGCGACGTCCATGCTCGACCTGATCGCGGATCGCAAACTCGCGGTGGGCGATCAGTTCGAGTCGGTGCGGTCGCTGGCCGAGCGCTTCCAGGTCGCCGTACCGACGGTGCGAGAGGCGCTGCGTCGGTTGGAGGCGATCGGTGCTCTCGAGCTCCGCCACGGCTCTGGTGTGTACATCGGGCCGAACGTGGGCCGGATGGTGCTGGCCAACCCCCTGCCGCTCAAACCGACCGCAGGCCGACTTGTCGAGCTGCTACAGGCCCGTGCGCTGATTGAACCGCCGGTCGCGGCGCTGGCGGCGAAGGCTCGGGTGGAGAGCGCCCTCGTGCAGATGGAGCACGATCTGGCGCAGGCGGCCGAGCTGATCACCTCCGGCGACCATGACCGGCTGGCCGAGATCAACATGGACTTCCACCGCGCCCTGGCGCAGGCGGCCGGCAACGCGACTCTCGCCGAGGTGGTCGAGTCGGTGACGGTGGTGAACGTCCGTGAGCAGCTGGAGATCCTGCACATCCACGGCGATCGTGAGACCGACCTGGCCGAGCATCGGGCCATTCTGGCCGCGGTGCGAGCCGGTGACCATGCGCTGGCCGAGCAGCTGACCCGCGCGCACCTGGACGGCGTCCTCGCCGTCATCAACGCCCGCGTGAACCCCTGAGCTCTCTGGAGGACGCACCGCCATGCGAAGCATCAGCCGTTGGAAAGCGCTCACCGCGCTGGCCCTGACCGGAACGCTCGCCCTCAGCGCCTGCGGCGGCGCCGCGAAGCCGAGCGCCGACAAGCCCGTCGACTCACTGAAGTTCTACAACGACAAGGGCGGTTGGAAGGATGCGTTCGCCCAGGTCGGCGCCGCGAGCAAACAGGACGTCGGCGTCGGGATGGAGCCGGTCGGCTACTCCGACTCCAACACCTACACGGCGTTCATCCGCTCGTCGTTCCGGACCAAGGAGAAGGCGGATCTGTTCAGCTGGCACACCGGAAAGGAGCTGGAGGACCTCGTCGACAACAAACTGGTCGCCGAAACGACCGACCAATGGACGAGAGCGATTGCCGACGGCAACGTTCCGGAACAGCTCAAGCCGTACTTCACCTTCGACGGCAAGCAGTACTGCGTTCCGCTGAACGCGGGCTACTGGGTGATGTACTACAACAAGGCCGTCTTCAAGAAGGCCGGCGTCACGCAGAACCCGAAGACCTGGACCGAGCTGCTCGCTGTCGCCGACAAGGTCAAGGCGGCTGGCGTGAAGCCGTTCTACCAGACCAGCATCCTGTTCAGCTTCGTCTGGTTCGAGACCCTGCTGGCCGGCAAGGACCCCGATCTGTACGACGCGCTCGCGGCCGGGAAGGCGAAGTACACCGACCCCGGCGTGGTCGAGGTGATGAACGACTGGAAGCAGCTGATCGACGCGGGCAACTTCAGCGACCCCGGCGCGAAGACCGAGCCGCAGGCGCAGTTGAAGAGCGGTGACGTTGCGATGGTGAACTTCGGGACCTGGTTCAGCGGCTCGCTGAACACGCTGAAAATGAAGCCGGGGACCGACTACGACTTCTTCATCATCCCGAACGCGAACCCGGCGCTGCCGAAGACGTCGATGATCTTCGAGACCGGGCCACTGTGCTCGGCCGCCGCGAGTGACCACGCGTCGACGGTCAAGAAGTGGACCGACTGGTGGCTGACGCCGCAGGCCCAGACCGCGTGGGCCAACTCGCGCGGTGACCTGTCCTTCAATCCGAAGGCCGAGGTCAAGGACGCCGGGCTGGCCCAGCTGAACAAGGACGTCGAAGGCTTCCGGCTGATCAACCGCTGGTTCGAGGCGACGCCGGTGCCGGTGGCCAACAAGGCGCTGGAGGTCTTCGGCGCCTTCGTCACCAAACCAGGTGACCCGATGCCGGGCCTGCAGAAGATCCAGGCCGAGGCGGACGCCTACTGGGCCAAACAGAAGTGAGCGCCCGCACCGGTGCGCGGTCGGCGCCGCTCTTCGGCCTGCCGGCCGTGGGCATCGTGGCGCTCCTCCTCTACCTGCCGTTCCTGTGGACGACGTACGTCAGCTTCACCTCGTACGACGGGCTGGCCGCACCGGAGTGGGCCGGGCTGGCCAACTACAAGGCGATGTTCAGCGACCCTGACCTCCTGGGCGCGCTGACCAACACGCTGCTGTGGGTGGTTGGCATGGTGACGCTGCCGGTCGTGCTCGGCCTGCTGATCGCCGTACTGACCTACGGACATCGGTGGGGCACCTGGCTACGGCTGCCGTTCCTGCTGCCGTACGCGATCTCCGGCGTCGCTGTGGGGGTGATCTGGGGTTTCGTGTTGCAGCCGGACGGCGCGCTGGGTCAGGCGCTCGGCTTCTTCGGACTGCCGGGTGCACACACCGGCTGGCTGCAGTCCGGTCCTGGCAGCACGCTGATGATGATCGTCGCCGTTACCTGGCAGGCAGCGGGTGTGAACGCGTTGCTGTTCGTGGTCGGCCTGCAGTCCATTCCGGGTGAGCCGTTGGAGGCTGCGCGGCTGGACGGCGCGGAGGGGTTCAAGCTGTTCCGGCATCAGCTCTGGCCACAGTTGCGGCCGATCACCACGGTTGTCGTCGGGCTGTCGATCGTCGGCAGCTTGAAGACGTTCGACGTGGTCTGGGTGATGACGCAGGGCGGTCCGGGGACGTCGTCCGAGACGCTGGCGCTGTCGATGTACAAGGAGACGTTCGTGCTGAACGACTACGGACAGGGCGCTGCGATCGCGCTGTTCCTCAGTCTGGTCACGTTCGCCGCGTCGGTCCTGTATCTGCGCTATCAGTTGGGGGAGTCGCGTGAACAGGGTTAAGACCGCGTTCCTGGTCGTACTGGGTCTGCTGTGGCTGGCACCGGTCTACCTGCTGGTGGTGAACGCGTCGAAGGCAGTCGATGGGTACGACGCCAAGGCGGTCTGGAAGCCGGCCGGGTTCGCACTGTTCGCCAACTTCGGTGACGCGTGGTCGAAGGCCGCACTGGGCGACACGCTGGTCGCGACGACGCTCTACAGCGTGGTGTCGCCGCTGCTCGCCGTGCTGGTCGGTGCGGCGATCGGGTACGCGATCGTCGTCCTGCGCCTCCGGCACGGGTTCGCCTGGTTCGTCTTCGTCTTCGGGGGCACGATCTTCCCGCTGCAGATGGTGCTGATGCCGCTGTTCACCGGGTACGCCGACACTGGGCTCTACGACACCCGGACCGGGCTGGTGATCGTCTACACCGCGGTCAGCGTGCCGTTCGCGGCGTTCGTGATGCGCAACTTCTTCACCGGGATCGCCCGCAGCGTCTTCGAGGCCGCGGTGGTCGACGGCGGTGGT
Organism: Kribbella sp. NPDC104218; assembly: GCF_055584105.1. Lineage (NCBI taxonomy): Bacteria > Bacillati > Actinomycetota > Actinomycetes > Propionibacteriales > Kribbellaceae > Kribbella > Kribbella sp. NPDC104218. The sequence goes on along the minus strand of NZ_JBVJMQ010000001.1, from coordinate 1,574,153 downwards.
CTGTTCCGCATCTTCCGCAGCATCTACCTGCCGATGGCCGGTTCCGCACTGGCCGCGATCTTCATCCTGCAAGCCACCTTCGTCTGGAACGACCTCCTCCTCGGCCTCACCCTCAGCCAGTCCGAGTCGGTCCGTCCGATCATGCCGGCCCTCACCGGCCTCCAATCGACGTACGGCGGCGCCGCCCTGCCCACAGTCCTGGCCGGTGGCCTGCTCGTCTCCCTCCCCACCGTCGTCCTCTTCCTGGCGGCCCAGCGCTTCTTCACCCGAGGCCTCTCCCTCGGCCAGTTCTGAAAGGACCTCCATGCCCCGCACAGTCGTAGTCACCGGAGCCGCCGCCGGCATCGGCCGAGCCGCTGTACACCGCTTCGTCACGACCGGCGACCACGTCATCGCCCTCGATCGCGACGAGCACGCACTGGCAGCGCTACGCGCCGAACTGTCGGAGAAGCTGACCACGCTGGTCGTAGACGTGAGCGACCGCGAAGCTCTCGCCACGGCAGCAGCTCAGGTCGACAGTGTTGATGCGTTGGTTTGTGCTGCTGGGGTGCAGCGGTACGGGACGGTTGTGGAGACGTCGGAGGAGGTTTACGACGAGGTGATGAGTGTGAACGTCGGGGGCGTGTTCTTCGCCTGCCAGGCGTTCGTCCCGCGGCTGCCGCGTGGGGGGAGTGTGGTGGTGGTCGCGTCGGTGCAGGCGTACGGAGCGCAGACGGGGGTGGCGGCGTACTCGATGGGGAAGGGAGCGTTGCTGAGCCTGGTCCGGGCGATGGCGGTGGACCACGCGGCGGACGGGGTTCGGGTGAACGCGGTGTGCCCGGGCTCGGTGGATACGCCGATGCTGCGGACGTCGGCCGAGCAGTTCGGCGGCGGGCGGACGACGGATGAGGTGCTCGCGGACTGGGGCCGGTCGCATCCACTGGGCCGAGTGGCGAAGGCGAGTGAGGTGGCGGACGTCATCCACTTTCTGACCACACCAGCGGCCGCGTTCGTCACTGGAGCCGATGTGAAAGTCGACGGCGGCCTGACCGCGCAGCTGGCTGTGGCGCTGTGAAGATCGTCGACATCCGCGCCACCACAGTGACGGTCCCATTGGAGGCGCCACTGCGGCACAGCAACGGCGCTCACTGGGGGCGGTTCGTCCGGACAGTGGTCGAGGTCGAGGCGGACAACGGTCTGATCGGTCTGGGGGAGCTAGGCGGTGGCGGTCAGAGCGCAGAGGACGCCGTAGCCGGTCTCAAGCCCTATCTGCTCGGCCACGACCCCGCACGGACCGAAGCGCTGCGCTGGATGCTCGCCAACCCCACTGCGAGCCTCTACAACAACCGCACCCAGCTCCTGGCCGCGATCGAGTTCGCCTGTCTCGACTTGCAGGGCCGGGCGCTCGGCGTCCCGGTGCACGAGCTACTCGGTGGCAAGGTACGCGACCGCGTGCCGTTCGCGAGCTATCTGTTCTTCCGGCACCCAGCGGACGACGGAACCGGCGAGATCCGCACTGCGGACCAGTTGGTCGCGCACGCACGCAGTCTGGTCGACCAGCACGGCTTCACCGTCCACAAACTCAAAGGCGGGGTCTTCGCCCCGGACTACGAACGCGAGTGCTTCCGAGCGCTCGCAGCCGCGTTCCCCGGCCACCGCGTCCGTTTCGACCCGAACGGCGCCTTCAGCGTCGAAGAGGCGATCCGCTTCGCCCGCGGTATCGAGGACCTCGACAACGACTACCTCGAGGACCCGACCTGGGGCCTGAACGGCATGCGCCGCGTCCGCGCCAACACCCGCATCCCGCTGGCCACCAACACCGTCGTGGTCAACTTCGAGCAGCTCGCCGCGAACATCCGCGACCCCGCCGTCGACGTGATCCTGCTGGACACCACGTTCTGGGGCGGCATCCGGGCGTGTGTGAAGGCCGCCGGCGTCTGCGAGACCTTCCAACTCGGTGTCGCGGTGCACTCGTCCGGTGAGCTGGGCATCCAGCTGGCGACCATGCTGCACCTGGGCGCCGTCGTCCCCAACCTGGCCTTCGCCGCCGACGCGCACTACCACCACCTGCGCGACGACATCATCACCGGCGGCAAGCTCCCGTACGCCGACGGCGCGATCGCCGTCCCGGACGGACCAGGGCTCGGCGTCGACCTCGACCGGGACAAGCTCGCCGAGTACGCCGCCCTGTACCGCGAACTCGGTAACTACCCCTACGACCGTGATCCGGCACGACCGGACTGGTACCCCCTGCTCCCGAACACCGATTGGGCCGACCCCTCATGATTCCGCGCTGCGCCGACCTCGCTAGCGACGTCCTGACCCACACCTACGACGACATGTTCAACCCGCCCGGCCTGACGAACTTCCTCGGTACTGCTCAGGTCGACCACGACCTCGTCGCCGTCCGCAGTATTAACTTCCCGCCGTTCTCGCACGGCGACTGCATCACCGGCCAGCTGTACGTCGACGGTCGACTGGTCCGCTCGTACGGCGGTGTCGTCGAGGTGCTGTGGCGGCCGGACCACGTCGTCCGGTCCACCACGGTCGATGGCCTCACGCTGCGCTCGGTCACCGCCTGCGCTCCCGGCCGTCCCGCGGTCGTCGTCCAGCTGGAGGTCACTGGCGCTCCGGGCCGCACTGTCGAGCTGGGCTTCGCTCTGGCCAGTACGGCGACCGGTGCGGCCGGAGGCTGGTCGCAGTACATGCCACCGTCGGAGCCGAACACCTTGCACGCCGTGGACGGCCGAGTCCTCGGAGTGGGGGAGTCCGGGTCCGCAGTGAGCCTGCAAGGCCTCGATGTGCCGAGTGAGATCGACAGAGCGATGGTGAAGACCACGCTGGTCCTGGACGACGACGGTGTCGGCCGCGTCGGCTACGTCCACGTGCTGGCGCGGGACCTGACCGAGGCCGAGGACCACTTCACGGTCTGCGCATCCGACGTGGCCTCGGTGCTCGCAGTGGCCGAAGGTGTCTGGGACATGGCGCTCGCCGACGCGTTCGACCCGGACGGCGACGGCTTCAGCGGTTCGCTGCCGATTCTCGAGACCAGCAACGAAGCGCTGCGCAAGCTGTACTGGTGGGGCGTTCTCGGTGTCATCTGGTTCCGGCGGGACAACCCGGCCAGTGTGCTCGGACGGGCCTACGACACCTTGATGCCGCGGCACTGGGCGACGACGACGTTCATCTGGGACTACAGCCTCTCCTCGCTGACCCACGCGCTTCTCGACCCGGAGCCGATGCGGAAGCACATCGAGCACTGGATCGACCTCGACATCCATGAGCACTTCGGGACGGAGTGGCTGACCGGCGGTCCGGTCGGCCAGTGGTACTCCGTGAACGACTTCGCCATGACACGCCTGGTCCGCGATTACGTACGTTTCACCGGGGACTCCGGCTTTCTGAAGACCACAGTGGGCGCGAAGTCCGTCGCCGAGCACCTGACCGACTGGGCGACCGCCTGGCGTGGGCTGCGCGGCAAACACGCACTGGCGGACTACGGCGGTATCGACAACCTGCTGGAGTGCGTCAGCAGCTACGTGCACGAGGTAGCCAGCTTCAACGCCGCCAACGTCTGGTGCCTGCGTGTCGCCGCCGAGATCACCGGGGACGACGACCTGCGTCGGGAAGCCGACCAGCTCGCCGGCCATGTCAAAGAGCTCTACATCGACGGCGCCGGTCACTGGAACGCCCGCCAGCCGGACGGCGAGCTGATCCCGGTCCGGCACTGCTACGACTTCAACATCGTCGGCACGACCATCGCCGCGGATCTGTCGCCCGACCAGCGCGCCGAGATGGTCGCCTTCTTCCAGCGGGAGCTCCAGACCCCGACCTGGATGCGCGCGCTCTCGCCGTACGACGCCGACGCCTCGTTCAGTCTGCGACCGGACCACCAGTGGAACGGCGCCTACCCGGCGTGGCCCGCCGATGCGGGCCGAGCGCTGATCGCACTCGGCCGTCCGGACATCCTGATCGACTGGCTTCCCGGTCTGGCGCGCTCAGCCAACCAGGGCCCCTGCGGCCAAGCGCACTTCGTGGAGGAAGGCGCACCGCTGCTGGCCGGCGGCGCCCGCAAGGCCCCGCCGCAGGACCCCTACCTGATCGACTGGGCCTGCTCGTCGTCCGGCGCCTGGGTCTCGCTCGTCCTCGAAGGCATCTTCGGCGTGGAGGTCGCCCTCGACGGCACGGTCACCGCCAGCCCGCAGCTCGCCGCCCTGGACCCCACGGCTCGACTCCACGGCCTCCGCGTCGGCGGTACGACGTACGAAGTCACCGCCGAGGGGATCCAGGCAGGAGCGCCGGACGTCGAAGCCGAGTGACTCAGCTGGGCGGGGTGGCGATGGCTTCGAGGAGGGACTCCTCGGCGCCGGCGAGGTGGCGGCGGAGCTCGTCGACGCATTCGTCCAGCTCGCCGCGCTCGAGGAAGCGGATCAGCTTGCGGTGCGAGGCGACCTGCTGGGTGGCGTCCTGGCGCAGGGCGTCGACGCGGGCCAGGGCGAGACGGGCCTCGGCGGTGATCGAGTCCTGGGTGGCGATCAGGCGGTCGCTGCCGGTCAGCGCGACCAGGCTGCGGTGGATGGCCAGGTGCGTCTCGGTCATCGCCTCCGGGTCGGCGCCGTCCTTGGCGGTGGCGGCGAACGTCCGCATCGCCGCGCGGACCTGCTCCCGGGCCGGCTCGTCGGCCTCGAACCAGGCGCGGATCCCGGCCGACTCCAGGACGAAGCGGGCCCGGCAGATGTCGGCCACCGCGGCCGGCGCCAGGATCGCGACGCTGACGCCCTTGTTCGGCTCGCGGATCGCGAGGCCCTCGGTGACCAGCATCGTCATCGCCTCGCGCACGGTGCTCCGGGCGACGCCCAGCGCCTCGGCCAGCGGCTGCTCCCGCAGCGGTGTGCCGGGTTCCAGATCGCCGGCGAACAGGGCCGACCGCAGCGCGTCGACCACCCGGTCCACCGTGGTCGAGCGGTCCACCCGCAGCCGTTCGTACATCCATAGATTCTCTTCCAAACCGCTCGCGTTGTCGCGCGCGCCACGGCCCGGACTGGTCGCCTGTGGATAACTCACGACACAATGACCTCGATCTGAGGCAGGATTTTCCTCAGCAGCCGCCCAGCCCGAGGAGTGACCGATGACCTCGAAGGTCCCCCAGTTCATCGGGCTCAGCTTCGGCGGCGCCATCCTGCCGTTCATCGTGCTGTTCGCGCTGGTCGCCGGCAGCCTGATGGGGATCGAGGCCTCGGCCGACGACTGCGGCACGAGCAGCGGGCAGAGCTCCGCGTTCGGCTGGCCGACCGACGAGCGGGAGTTCGACGAGGAGTGGTCCACCGACCACAAGGGCGTCGACTTCGACGTCGACGAGGGCTCCCCGGTCTACGCGGCCGAGTCCGGTGAGGTCATCTACAACGCCAACAACGAGATCCGGATCAAACACGGTAGCGGCGTCGAGACGCGGTACAAGTTCTTCAAGGAGCTGACCGCCCAGGTCGGCGCGCAGGTCACCCGCGGCCAGAAGATCGGCACCTCCGGCTCCGGCGACGAGGAGCACGGCGCCAGCGGCGAGCACCTGCACTTCGAGCTCTGGGTCGACCAGGGCAACGGGCCGGAGAGCGTCGACCCGAAGGAAGACTCCTTCGGCGAGTCGAACACCGGCGGCGGCACCGGTGCCGGTTGTTGCGGCGACGGCTCGCTGGTCGGCAGCAACGAGCAGCAGCAGGCGTTCAACTACCTGGTCGACCACGGCTACTCCAAGGAGCAGGCGGCCGGTGTCGTCGGCAACATGATCGTCGAGTCGGCCGGTGTGCACCCGATGATCCTGCAGAACACCCCGGCCAGTCAGAAGACCAGAGCTCAGGCCGCCGAGGGCAGCGAGCTGGGCTACGGCATCGTCCAGTGGACGCCGGCCGGCAAGCTCATCACCCAGTCCCGGCAGGCGGGCGTCTCCTACGAGACGATCGAGACACTGGCCTACCAGCTCGACTTCCTGCGCCGCCAGCTGATCGGCGAGACCAAATCGCCGGAGAAGTTCGCCGGTGACAAGCTCCGCGCCACCAAGACCGTCGACGACGCGACCTACGCCTTCGGCTACTACTACGAGCGCTTCGGCGCCAAGGACGACCCGAACGCGTACACCGTCCGCAAGCAGGGCGCCCGACAGGTCCTGGAGACGTACGGCGGCGGCGCGGGCAGCTGCCTCGCCGGCAGCGGACAGATCGCCGAGGTCGCCAAGACCCTGGCCTGGCCGGATGCGGGGCACAACACCTCCGGCAACCTGAACGGCGGTGAAGCCGCCGCGAAGCCGGAGTTCGTCGCCGCGATGAAGAAGTACAACGACCCGAACGGCCAACAGGCCTACACCGACTGCGGCCGGTTCGTCGCTACCGTGATGCACATGAGCGGCGCCGATACGAAGTTCCCGAAGGTCTCGACCGGCGTGCAGTTCGACTACATGATGACCTCCGGGAAGTACAACTCCTGGCACGGCGAACCACCCGGCGGGATGAAACCCGGCGACATCCTGAACGGCCCCGGTCACACCTACCTGTACGTCGGCCCCTGGGGCCAGAAGGACAAGGGCTACACCGCGGCGTCCGGATCGCTCGGCGGTCACGTTCCCGAGGCCGGCTACCTGTACGGCGTCGGCGGTCAGTTCACCGTGTTCCGGCTGAAGCCCGCCGCGGGCACCACCCCGGTTCCGGAAGCCTGAGAAAGGGAGCGACATGGAGGACGAAGGCCGGCGGCCGCTGATTCTCGGCGCGATCGCGCTCGCGGTCGCGATCGTGGTGATCGGCAGCTTCCTGATCCTGCGTGGCGGTTCCGAGGCGAAGCTGACCATCACCTCGATCCCGAACGACCTGACCCTGACGCTCGACGGGCAACAAATCGCGGCGTCCGGTGAGCTCAAGGTCAAGAAGGGCACGCACACGCTGACCGGTGAGCGGCGCGGGTTCCAGACCTACTCGACGACCTTCACCGCCGACGGGGACGAGCTCGCGATCAAGATGTACCTCTACGCGAACGGCCCCGAGGGCCGCGAGTGGACGAAGAACAACCCCGAGCAGGAGCTGGAGCTCGAGCGCGAGGCCGGCCGGCAGTACGACGAGACGCAGCAGCGGCTGGTCGCCAAGTACCCGATCATCCAGTCGCTGCCGTTCATCGGCGTCGGTTTCAAGGCCGATTACACGAGCTCGAAGACCGACCCCAACAACCCGGAGGCCATCTCGGTCACGATCCTGACCTACGCGCCGGACGCCAAGGAGAAGGCGCTGGAGTGGATCCAGCAGAACGGCTGGGACGCGAGCACCCTCGACCTCGTCTTCACCCCACTGAAATAGGGCCGTCCACACGGGGTGTGGACGGCCGCAGGGTCAATGGCTCAGGCGGGCAGGTGCAGCTCGCCGCCGGGGGTGGTGATGCCGGTCAGCGGGAAGTCGAGCGGGTTGGTCAGGCAGCGGGCGGAGCCGCCGCCCTTGTGGAACTCGTCCAGATCGACGAGCACGACCCGCAGTCCGAGGCCGGTCATGATGTCGTGCAGCCGCGGTGAGCAGGCCGGCATGATGATCGTCTCGTTCACGACCAGCGAGTTGCCGCTGAAGGCGAAGGCCTCCTCGTCGGTGAGCACGATCGGGTCCGGCACGATCCCGGCCAGCTCGGCCTGGCTGGCGGCGTCGAAGGCCGGCGGGTAGATCATCGCGTGGGTGCTGTCGACCGGGCAGAACGGCAGATCGAGGTGGTACATCCCCTCGTGGGCGATCCGCAGACCACGGACCCGGATGTCCCACTCGGTGGCCAGATGCTTGAGCGCCTCGGCCTCGGACCGCGGCCCGTAGCCGACGACCAGTGAGTCGCCGAAGACGAACGCGTCACCGGACTCGAAGTGCGGGCCGACGTCGTCCCCGCCGGTCCGGCCCAGGTCGAAACCCTGGCCGACGAACCACTCGGCGGCGGTCAGCGACTCCTTGCGGCGCGGCTCGAAGCGCATGTGCGAGAGCATCGCGCGGCCCTCGGCGGTCGCGAACCCGAGGTTCATCGCGTAGACCATGTCCGGTGAGTCCGGTCGCTGGGCCAGCACCTCGACCTCGCCGCCGGCGTCGACGATCGCCTGCCGGAGCGCGTCCCACTGCTTCAGCGCCAGCTCCGGATCGGGCTGGTCGGTCGTCGACATGTACGGGTTGATCACGTAGTCGATCCGGAAGTGGTCCGGACGGACCATCAGATACCGGCGACCCCACTCCAACGGCTGACTCATGAACACCCCTCCACTGCCTGATTGTCCGACAATCAGTCAGTTTGAGGCTTCGTCGTCGGTTCCGCAACAACGGGTTCCGCTCCCCGGCTGTCAGGACTAACCTGCGGCCATGACTCCTGACAATGGTGTACGGATTCCGGACAGCGGCGTCCGTTTCCGCGGGTGCCTGGACGACGTCGCGGCTTACAAGCCCGGTCGTCCGCCCGCGACCTCCGACGGCCGGCCGTCGTACAAGTTGTCCAGTAACGAGAACCCGTACCCGCCGTTGCCGGGGGTGCTGGCGGCCGCGACGGACGCCGCGCAGCACATGAACCGCTACCCGGACATGGGCGCGGTGGAGCTGCTCGAGACGCTGTCCGAGCGGCTCGGCGTCCCGGTCGACGACCTCGCGGTCGCGACCGGCTCGGTCGCGTTGCTCTACCACCTGCTCCAGGCCGCGGTCACCCACGGCGACGAGGTCGTCTACGCCTGGCGCTCGTTCGAGGCCTATCCGATCGCGGTCCAGCTGACCGGCGCGACATCCGTCCAGGTCCCGCTGACCGAGGACGCGCGGCACGACTTCAAGGCGATGGAGGCCGCGATCACCGACCGGACGAAGGTCGTCCTGGTCTGTACGCCGAACAACCCGACCGGCCCGGTCGTGCACCGCGACGAGCTGCTCGCGTTCGTCGACGCCGTGCCGTCCGACGTGCTGATCGTGCTCGACGAGGCGTACCGGGAGTTCGTCCGCGATCCCGAGGTCGTCGACGGGGTCGAGGTCTACCGGGACCGGCCGAATGTCGTCGTCCTCCGGACGTTCTCGAAGGCCTACGGCCTGGCCGGTTTCCGGATCGGGTACGCGATCGGGCACCCGTCGGTGGTCACCGCGATCCGCAAGTGCGCGCTGCCGTTCGGGGTCAGCTTCATCGCCCAGGCCGCCGCGCTCGCGTCGCTGCGGGCCGAGGACGAGCTGCTCGCCCGCGTCGAGGAGCTGGTGATCGAGCGGACCCGGGTCGTCACCGAGCTGCGCGCGGCCGGTTGGCGGGTGCCGGACACCCAGACCAACTTCGTCTGGCTCGATCTGGGCGAGGAAGCCCTCGACTTCACCGCGGCGGTCCAGGCCGAGGGCGTCTCGATCCGCCCGTTCCCGGGTGAGGGCGTCCGGGTCAGCATCGGCGAGCGGGCCGCGAACGACCTCTTCCTCCAGGTCGCCTGCGCCTGGCGCCGGTGACCGCACTCGTCTGGATCTCCGGGGCCTCGGCCGGGATCGGGGCGGCGCTGGCCGCCGCGGTCCCGTTCCCCGAGGCCCGGGTGATCGATCTGTCCCGGCGCGGCGGCGGTCCGGCGTCCGAGCACTTCCGGGCCGACCTGTCCGATCCGGCCGACTGGACGGGGGTCGAGGAGCACTTCGTCCGCGAGCTCGCCGGATTCGCCGGTGAGCGAGTGGTGTTCATCCACAACGCCGGGACGGTGACCCCGATCGGGCCGGCGGACGCCGTCGACGGCTCGGCGTACGAGCGCGCCGTCCTGTTGAACTCCGCGGCGCCGCAGATCCTCGGCCGGGCCTTTCTGCGCGCGACCGCCGCGCTGGACGTCGATCGGCAGCTGGTGATGCTGTCGTCGGGCGCTGCGACTAAGGCGTACGCCGGCTGGTCGTCGTACGGAGCGGGGAAGGCGGCCGTGGAGAGCTGGGTGCGCACCGTCGGCGCCGAGCAGGAGGCGAACGGCGGCTGTCAGGTGCTCGCGGTCGCGCCGGGGGTCGTCGACACCGCCATGCAGGCCGAGATCCGCGGCACTTCGGAGCGGGACTTCCCGGCGGTGCAGCGCTTCCACGACTTGTTCGGCGCCGGTGAGCTCACCGCGCCCGCGGACGCCGCCGCCGGCATCTGGTCCCTGCTGGACCGAGAGCTGCCGAACGGGTCCTGCGTCGATCTGCGCACGCTGACGACATAAAAAATCCGGCCCTCGCTGGGACGAGGGCCGGGACGTGAGAAGCGGCGCCGGGAGGAGTGAGGCTTTCTCCCGGCGCCGCCGGTGTTACTACCGAATCAATCAGCCCACCGAGCTGATTCTTTCGGGTCCTGCATCACTGACCAGGGAGGGGTCAGTTGTTCTCGGACTCGAGCTCACAGGTGCTCAGCGAGTCGACCGAGTTCGCGTGCTGGCCCAGGCCCAGCAGGCCGTTGAGGCCGTCGGCCACAACCTGGCCGCCGACGCCGTTGACCGGAACGGTGTTGTGGCAGGCCTGAACCGGGCCGACCGCGTTGTCGCTCACGGAGATGATGCCGTTGCTCGCGCGGTACCACTTGCCGTTGTTCTTCGAGTCGGTCTCGCAGGTCTTGACCGCGGTGGCCTGGTTGCCCTTCTGGTCAACGCCGATCAGACCGACGATGTCGTGGGCCACAACCTGGCCGCCGACGCCGTTGACCGGAACGAAGTTGTCGCAGGCCTGGACCGGACCGATGGAGTTGCCATCGATCGCGACGAGCGAGCCGCTCTTCTTGATCCAGTACAGCTTGCCGGCGTAGCCCTTGGCGGACGCAACCGACGCCGCGTCGGCCAGGTCCGCGCCCTTGGTGGCGCCGTCGAGCATGTTGGCGCTGACGACGGTGGCCAGGCCGAGGGTGGCGACGGTCGCCACGGCCGCGGCAGCGGCGATCTTACGAGTTACCTGCATTTTGCCAGGTTTCCTTTCGGGTTTGACGGATTCGTCTTAGAGGTAACGACACCTGTCGGGCCCGGTTACAAACTTTTTCGTCAACTATCGAAGTCATAGTTCAGCTGTAATGAGATCGCTGACAAAGCAGGAGAAGTTGCGGGAAAGTTGTAGTGGAAGCGGCCGTAACGCCTGGTCAGGAGCCTCGTTGAGTGAGCGCGGGTGACGGAAAAACCGATGATTCGGAAGATTGTTTCGGCGGGCTCGGTGGCCACCGAATAGGCAATACCACGAAGATTCGGAATCGTCGGAACCATTGCCGGAGTTTCGCGCCGTGTTTTTTCGGGGCAGGGCGCGCGACCGGCACCATGGCCCGCTGCCGCGCGCATCGGCAGCGGTGGGAGACCCGGGTCCTTCGGGCCCGGGTCCTTCCTTCCCTACTTCTCCGCGCTGATCGTTCGGGGCCGGCGTTCGGCCGTCACCACCAGCGCGACACCGCAGATGATGACCGCGCCGCCCGCGAGGATCTGCCATGTCACCGGCTCGCTGAGGATCAGCCAGCCGAGCAGCACCGCGACCGCCGGGTTCACGTAGGCGTACGTCCCGATCAACGAGATCGGCGCGTTCGCCAGTAAGTAGGAGTACGCCGAGTAGGCCAGTAGCGACCCGAAGAACACCAGATAGATCAGTGCCAGCCAGCCGCTGGTGTGGATCCGGTCGAGGTGCAGGTCGCCGGGTTCGCCGCGGAGCGTGCCGAGCAGGAGCATCGCCGTCCCGCCGAAGAGCATCTCGTAGAGAGCAGTCACCAGCGGGTCCTTCGGCAGGCCGAGCCGCGGCGAGAAGCGCGATCCGGTCGCCCAGGAGATCGTGCCGAAGACGATCAGCGCGATCGACAGCGGCTTGGCCGTCGTGTCGCCGCCGCCGGACAGTGCCAGGACGGCGACGCCCGCGAAGCCGATCAGGACGCCGAGCCAGGTCAGCAGCCGGGGCCGCTCGCCGCCGCCGACGCGTAACGCCATCAGCCACAGCGGCGTCGCGGCGACCAGCAGCGCGGCCAGCCCGGAGGGCACCGTCTGCTCCGCGATCGCGACCGCGCCGTTGCCGAAGGCAAGTAGGAGCAGCCCGACGACGGCCGCGCCGACCGCCTCGCGGCGGGTGATCCGGAGCCGGCTCCAGCCCGAGGTCAGGCCGAGGATCAGCGCCAGCAGGCCGCCGGCCACCAGGAACCGGGCGGCCATCCCGAGCAGCGGCGGGATCTCCGCCTCGACCACGATCCGGATCGCCAGGTAGGTCGACCCCCAGACGACGTACACGATCGTCAGCGCGGTCCAGATCATCGCCGCCGACGCCGTCCGGCTGCCGGTGGCGGGGGCGGCGACCGGGGCGGGAGCGGCCATGAAGTACCTCCGGGCGTCAGGGGTGTTATGCAAAGACAGTCATTACGCTAGAACTGCCCGGCGGGGAGCGCAAGGGTTTTCCTGCCAGGGGTGAACAACATAGAGACACATGTCACATCGGCCCTCCGGCACCCGGATCCCGGGCCGCCGCGCGGGAAACCTGACCAGTGGATGGACTGGTGTCTCGTGTCGAGACCAATTTCGGTACCGCCGTACGCGTCGGCGTCCAGACTGTTAGCGGATCAGGCACCTGCTCGGTACGGTGTGCGGAAAGTGGTGCATCAACCCTGGATCCACGCGGTCCTGCCTGCGAAGCCTCACCCGGCGGATGGGCCGGGCCCCGTGCAACGTTGCGGTCGCGGCGATCCCGCGCTCGAACCCGAGGAGTGCATGTGAGTGAGTCGGTGCCGGGGACTCCCCCGGAAGTTTTCGCGCCCGTCGAGGTGCCGGTCAGTCCCGCTCAGCCTCCCGAAGAGGTCGAGTTCGTCCAGTTGCTGACACCCGAAGGTGAGCGCGTCGAGCATCCGGACTACTCGTTCGACCTCGACGACGAAGCGATCAAGGGCTTCTACCGGGACATGGTCCTGGTCCGCCGGATCGACGCCGAGGCGACCGCCCTGCAGCGCCAGGGCGAGCTCGGCCTGTGGGCCTCGCTGCTCGGCCAGGAGGCCGCGCAGATCGGCTCCGGCCGCGCGCTGAACGCCAAGGACATGGTCTTCCCGACCTACCGCGAGCACGGCGTCGCCTGGTGCCAGGGGGTCAACCCGCTGAACCTGCTCGGCCTGTTCCGCGGCGTCGACCAGGGCGCGTGGGACCCGAAGGACAACAACTTCCACCTGTACACGATCGTGATCGGCGCCCAGACGCTGCACGCGACCGGGTACGCGATGGGCCAGCAGCGCGACGGCGTGCTGGGCGGCGACGACGCCGGCGAGGCCACGATCGCGTACTTCGGCGACGGCGCCAGCAGCCAGGGCGACGTGAACGAGGCCTTCATCTACGCCTCGGTCTTCAACGCGCCGGTGGTCTTCTTCTGCCAGAACAACCAGTGGGCGATCTCGGAGCCGATCGACCGGCAGACCCGGATCCCGCTGTACCAGCGCGCGGCCGGTTTCGGCTTCCCCGGCGTCCGCGTCGACGGCAACGACGTGCTCGCGACGTACGCCGTCTCGCAGCAGGCGCTGAAACGCGCTCGCGAGGGCAGCGGCCCGACGCTGATCGAGGCCTACACCTACCGGATGGGCGCGCACACGACGTCCGACGACCCGACCAAGTACCGCCTGAACGAGGACCTCGAGCACTGGAAGCTCAAGGACCCGATCGAGCGCGTGCACGCCTACCTGACCCGGCATGCCGGCGTCGACCACGACTTCTTCGAGGAGATCGACGCCGAGGGCGACAAGATCGCCGCGGAGCTCCGGGCCGGCTGCCTCGCGCTGCCGGAGCCGCAGCTGACCGACTTCTTCCAGCACGTGTACGTCGAGGAGACGCCGCAGCTGGCCGAACAGCGTGCCCAGTACGCCGCCTACGCGGCCTCGTTCGACGGGGAGGGCTGAGCGATGACCAAGATCACTCTCGGCAAGGGCATCAACGCCGGTCTGCGGGCGGCCATGGAGGCCGACCCCAAGGTCGTCATCATGGGTGAGGACATCGGCAAACTCGGCGGCGTCTTCCGGGTCACCGAGGGCCTGCAGAAGGACTTCGGCGAGGACCGGGTGATCGACACCCCGCTGGCCGAGTCCGGCATCATCGGGACGGCGGTCGGCCTCGCGCTGCGCGGCTACCGGCCGGTCTGCGAGATCCAGTTCGACGGGTTCGTGTTCCCGGCGTACGACCAGATCATCAACCAGGTCGCGAAGATGCACTACCGGTCGATGGGCAAGATCAAGATGCCCGTCGTGATCCGGATCCCGTACGGCGGCGGGATCGGCGCGGTCGAGCACCACTCGGAGTCGCCGGAGGCGCTGTTCGCGCACGTCAACGGGCTCAAGGTGGTGACCTGCGGCGACCCGGTCGACGCGTACTGGATGATCCAGCAGGCGATCGCCTCGGACGACCCGGTGGTGTTCTTCGAGCCGAAGCGGCGCTACCACGAGAAGGCCGAGCTGGACGAGTCCGTCCCGCCGGCGCTGTCGCTGCACCAGGCGAAGGTGGTCCGCGAAGGGACCGACGCGACGCTGCTGTGTTACGGGCCGATGGTGAAGACCTGCGTCCAGGCCGCGGCGGCCGCGCTCGAGGACGGGCGCAACCTCGAGGTCGTCGACCTGCGGACGATCTCGCCGTTCGACCTGGCGACGATCTTCGCGTCGGTGCAGAAGACCCGGCGGGCGGTCGTCGTCCACGAGGCGACGCTGTCGTTCGGGCCGGGGTCGGAGCTCGCGGCCCGGATCTCGGAGGAGTGCTTCTACCACCTGGAGGCGCCGGTCCTGCGCGTCACCGGGTTCGACACCCCCTACCCGCCGTCCCGGATGGAAGAGGACTACCTGCCCGATCTGGACCGGGTGCTGGACGGCGTCGACCGCGTGATGGAGTACTGATGGGCATCCAGCAGTTCCGCCTCCCCGACGTCGGCGAAGGTCTCGTCGAGGCCGAGATCGTCAGCTGGAAGGTCAAACCCGGCGACACGGTCAAACTCAACGACACCGTCGTCGAGATCGAGACCGCCAAGTCGCTCGTCGAGCTCCCGGTCCCGTTCGCCGGGACCGTCCACGAGCTGCTCGTCCCCGAAGGTCAGACGGTCGACGTCGGCACGCCGATCATCGCCGTCCTGACCGACGCCCCCGACGAGCCCGCCCCCGCCCCCAAGACCCCCGCCGACGAAGGCCGCACCGCCGTCCTCGTCGGCTACGGCCCCCGCACCACCGAAGCCAAACGCCGCCCCCGCAAGTCCGGTACCTCCGCCGAGGCTCTCGCCGGCCCCCGGCCGGCTCCCGCCTCGGCTCCTACTCAGCCTGCGGGCGTGCCCGGGCAACACCCCGGAGCAGCCGCCGCGCCTGCGGCGCTTGACGGTGCGGCCGCCGCCCCCTCCCTCTCCGTTGCCGGAGGCAACGTTCGTGTGCTGGCGAAGCCGCCGGTGCGGAAGTTGGCGAAGGATCTGGGGGTTGATCTCGGGGCGGTTGCTGCCACCGGGCCGGGTGGGATTGTCACCCGGGCTGATGTCGAGAACCACGTGAGCGCGCCGGCGCCGGCGGTTGAGCCGGCTGTTGTGGTTGCCGGGCGTGGGGATACTCGAGTGCCGGTGAAGGGCGTGCAGAAGGTGATGGCCCAGGCGATGGTGGCCAGTGCTTTCACGGCGCCGCACGTGACCGAGTGGATCACGGTCGACGTGAGCGCGACGATGGAGCTGGTGGAGCGGCTCAAGGCGGACAAGGCGTTCCGCGAGTTGCGGGTGTCGCCGTTGCTGATCGTCGCGAAGGCGGTCACACTGGCGGCCCGGCGGACGCCGGTGATCAACGCGGCCTGGGACGAGCAGGCCCAGGAGATCGTCTACAAGGGCGCGGTCAACCTCGGCATCGCCGCGGCCACCCCGCGCGGCCTGATCGTGCCGAACATCAAGAACGCCGACCAGCTCACGCTGCCCGAGTTGTGCGGCGCCCTGAACGGCCTGGTCGCCACCGCCCGCGAGGGCAAGACGTCGCCGGCCGACCAGGCCGGCGGCTCGTTCACGATCACCAACGTCGGCGTCTTCGGCGTCGACGCCGGGACGCCGATCATCAACCCGGGTGAGGCCGCGATCCTCGCCTTCGGCGCGGTGCGCAAGCAGCCGTGGGTGGTGAACGACGAGATCGTCCCGCGCTGGATCACCACGCTGGCGCTCTCCTTCGACCACCGCCTGATCGACGGCGAGAAGGGCTCGATCTTCCTCGCCGACGTCGCGAGCATCCTCGAGGACCCGGCCCGCGCGCTGATGTTCTGACGTAGGACGCCGAAGAACCCGGGTGGACCACCGCCCGGGTTCTTCGCGCACTGGTCCAGACCGTGGGGATTGCCGCCGTCCGGTCCGGCGGATAGCGTCCGATGAGCCGACCCTGAACCGCCCTCCAGGGAGTTCTCATGCGCCGTCTGCTCGCTGTGCTGCTCGCGCTGGTCCTGTCCGCGGTCCTGGTGCCGACCGCGTCCGCGCGGCCCGCCGCCAAACCGAATCTGGCGCCGACGCCCCCGATGGGGTGGAACAGCTGGAACACCTTCCACTGCGATATCAACGAGAACCTGATCAAGCAGACCGCGGACGCGATGGTGTCCTCGGGGATGGCCGCCGCGGGCTACAAGTACGTCAACATCGACGACTGCTGGATGGCGCGACAGCGGGACGGCGCCGGCCGGCTCCAGCCGGATCCGGTGCGCTTCCCCGGCGGGATCAAGGCGATCGCGGACTACGTGCACGCACGTGGGCTGAAGCTCGGCATCTACTCGTCGGCCGGTTCGCACACCTGCCAGGGCCTGCCCGCGAGCCTCTACCACGAGACGACCGACGCGCAGACCTGGGCGAGCTGGGGCGTCGACCTGCTCAAGTACGACAACTGCGGTCAGCAGGACGGCATCCCGGCCCAGACGCGCTACAAGCGGATGGCGGACGCGCTGCAGGCCAGCGGTCGCGACATCCTCTACAGCATCTGCGAGTGGGGTCAGAACCAGCCGTGGCTGTGGGGTGCCGAGACCGGTGGACACATGTGGCGCACGACCGGTGACATCGAGAACAACTGGTCCAGCGTGGTCGGGCTGCTCGACCAGCAGGTTGGTCTGGAGCAGTACTCCGGGCCTAACGCGTGGAACGACCCCGACATGCTCGAGGTCGGCAACAGCGGGCTGACGTACGGCGAAAGCCGTGCGCACATGAGTCTCTGGGCGATCCTCAACGCGCCGCTGATCGCCGGAAACGACCTGCGGTCGATGCCTGCCTCGACTCGCGATCTGCTCACCGACCCCGACGTCCTGGCGGTGAACCAGGACTGGGCGGGTCGTCAGGGCGCGAAGCTACGCGACGACGGCGACCTGGAGGTGTGGTCGAAGAAGCTGTCCGACGGCTCGGCCGCCGTCGTCCTGTTCAACCGCGGGTCCAGCCCAGCCACGATCGGTACGACGGCCGCCGCGCTCGGGCTGCCTGCGGCTTCGGCGTACGCGGTGAAGGATCTGTGGAGCAGCACGACTAAGGCGTCGACGGGGGCGGTGCGGGCGCAGGTGCCGTCGCATGACGCGGTGATGTTCCGGGTGACGCCGGGAGCGAGCAGCGAGCTGGCGCCGATGGTGCTGGTGGAGGCGACGCCGGAGAAGGCGTACGTGACGAACGCGGGGCGGATCGACGTCCAGGCGCAGATCCACAACGACGGGCCGGCCACGCTGACTGCGGCTGAGGTGACGCTGACTGCGCCGACTGGCTGGACGGCGACGCCGGATGGTTCGCCGCAGCTCGGAACGATCGCGGCTGGTCAGACCGGTGCGCTGAAGTACCGCCTCGCGGCGACGAACCCGCCGCTCGGCCCAGTCCAGCTGGCAGCCAACGGCAGCTGGAAATGGAACGGCGCCAGCCAGTCCGGCAGCGGAGTCGGTCGCTTCACCGTGGCCACCGTGCCGCCGATCGGGCGGACGGCGTTGTCGGATCAGACCTGGGCGTTCGCGGAGAACGGCTGGGGTCCGGTTGAGCGTGACCGTAGTGTCGGTGAGCAGGCCGCTGGTGACGGCAAGCCGCTGACGGTTGCCGGCACGGTCTATCCGAAGGGCCTCGGTATGCACGCGCCCGGCCAGGTCGGCTACTTCCTGGACGCCCAGTGCACCCGGCTGACGACGAAGGCCGGCATCGACGACGAGGTCGGTAACCAAGGTCAGGTGCGGTTCGAGATCTGGGGTGACGGGACGCGCCGCGCCCAGGCCACCGCGACCGGCGCAGGCGGCGCCGTCGAGCTCAGCGCTGATCTGACCGGCGTACAAGTCCTCGAACTGCACGTCGACCCGCTCGAGACGATGAACTACGACCATGCCGACTGGCTCACGCCCGAGCTCACCTGCCACGGCACGCCACCCCCAGCCGGTACGACGCCACTCTCCGACCGCCCGTGGATCTCAGCCACCAACGGCTGGGGCCCGGTCGAACGCGACCGCAGCGTCGGCGAGCAGCCCGCCGGTGACGGCAACCCCCTCACCGTCGCCGGCACCGTCTACCCGAAGGGCTTCGGCGCCCACGCCAACAGCTCCATCACCTTCCACCTCGGCAAACGCTGCACCACCCTCACCACCAAGGTCGGCATCGACGACGAGGTCGGCGACCGCGGCCAAGTCCGCTTCGAGATCTGGGGCGACACCACCCGCCTCGCCCAAACCGACGCGACCGGCTCCGCCCCCGCCCTCCCCCTCACCGCCACCCTCACCAACATCACAACCCTCGAACTCCGCCTCGACACCCAAGGCTCCCCCGACTACGACCACGCCAACTGGCTAACCCCCCTCATCACCTGCACCTAACCCCACCCCGCTCCCCGCTCCCCGCCCCCTGCTCCCGCTCCCGCTCCCGCCGCGCTCCCGCCGCGCTCCTGGCTCCGGCTCCCGCTCCCTGCTCCCGCTCCCGCTCCCCGCTCCCGCTCCCCGCTCCCGCTCCCCGCTCCCGCTCCCGCCCCCGGCTCCCGCTACGGCTCCCGCCCCAGCCGCGCTCCCGCCGCGCACCTGGCGCCGGCTCCCGCTCCCGGCTCCCGCTCCGGCTCCGGCGCCCGCTCGCGCCCCCTCGGTTCCTCGCGCCCAACGGTGGGCCGACCCGTTCTCGGGCAGGCAGGGGTGGTCCGGACCAATGGGGTGGGCGTGAGAGGGTGGGGTGTGGTGGTTTTGGGGGTGGTGTTGGCGGCGGCGGTGTTGCATGCGTTGTGGAATGCGATGGCGCATGGGGCGGTGGATCGGGCCGCGGGGCTGGCGTTGCTGGAGGTTTCGGCCTTTGTGATCGGGCTGGGGATGGTGGTGGTGCAGGGGTTGCCGCCGGCGGGGGCGTGGGGGTTCATCATCGCGTCCGCGGTTCTGCACCTGGCGTATCTGGGCGGGCTGTTGTGGTCGTACGAGTTGGGGCAGTTCAGCCAGATGTATCCGCTGGCGCGGGGGACGTCGCCGTGGGTGGTGGCGCTGGTGTCGATCCTGGTGCTGGGGCAGGAGTTGGCGGTGGTCGAGCTGGCGGGGATTCTGCTGATCTCGGCCGGGCTGATCGCGCTGGTCTTCATCGGCAGGCCGGGGCGACGGCAGGTCCCTGCGCTGGCGGCCGCGACGGGTACCGGCTTGATGATCGCGGCCTACACGGTCGTCGACGGGCTCGCGGTGCACCGGATGCCGGTGCTGACCTACATGGGCTGGGTGTTCATGCTCCAGGGCTTCGTGCTGCCGCTGGCTGTCCTCGCCTGGCGTGGGCCGGCGGTACTGCGGCTGCCGAAGAAGGCTGTGCTGACCGGGCTGGCCGGCGGGGTTGTGTCGATGGTCGCCTACGGGCTGGTGCTGTGGGCACAGACTCGCGGCACGCTCGCGACCGTGGCGGCGCTGCGGGAGACCAGCATCATCTTCGGCGCGATCATCGGCGCCGCCTTCTTCGGTGAGCGATTCGGCCCGCGGCGCGCGATGGCGGCGGCCGTGGTGGTCGCCGGGATCGTGCTGATCAGCGCGGGGTAAGTGGAGTGGGGGCCTCGGGCGGGAGACCCCCACTCGGTCAGGGGATCACCAACCGCGCTTGACGGCGTCCAGCGCGTCGGTGATGCCTTCGCCGAAGAACGCGTTGTTCTTCGTGGTGCCGGTGCAGCGCGCGTCCGGCGTGGTCGGGCAGGCAGTGTCGGTGGCCTGCTTGCGCAGCGCGGCCTCCAGCTGCAGCGGGCCCCAGTGCGGGTGCGCCGACTTCATCAGCGCGGCGACACCGGCGACATGCGGCGACGCCATCGACGTCCCGCTGAAGGAGGCGTAGTCGTTGTTCGGGACGGTGGACAGGATGCCGCTGCCCGGGGCGGCGACGTCGATCTTGTTCAGGCCGAAGTTCGAGAAGCCGCTCTTGACGCCGGCCTGCGTGGTGCTGGCGACGGTGACCACGTGCGGGAGCTCGGTCGGCATGTTCAGGCAGTTGTTGTTGATCTGCCGCGACACCGGGGTCGAGTCGTTCGGGCTGCCGTTGTCGACGGTCTTGTTGGCCAGGTCGTAGTTCGAGTTGCCGGCCGCGGCGACCGCGAGCACACCGCGACCCGTGGCGTAGGCGACCGCACGGCTGACGGCCTCCTGGACGGCGCCCTGGTCACCGCCGTCCTTGCACCAGTACTCGAACGGGTCGATGAAGTAGCTGTGGTTGGTGACATCCATGTGCCGCTCGGCCGACCAGATGAAACCGCAGATCGCGTACTCCGGGTAGATGAAACCGTCGGAGTTCACCACCTTCACCGAGGCGATCCGGACCTTCGGCGCGACGCCGACGATGCCGACGCCGTTGCGGGCCGCGGCGACCGTACCGGCCACATGCGTGCCGTGGGCGCCGGTCGCGCGCCAGGCCCCGACCGTCCGGTCGGCGACGCCGTTCTTGATACAGCTGACCGAGTTCTTGGCGTCGAAGTTCGGTGCGAGGTCGGGGTGGGCGTCGTCCACGCCGCTGTCGTTGATCCCGACCAGCACCCGGCGGGAGCCCTCGGAGATCTTGTGCGCCTGGTCGGCCTTGATCTGGGCCAGATCCCACTGCTCGTTCTCGCGCGGATCCGGCGTCGGGGCGGCGGCGCTGTCGGCCGCCATCCCCTTGGACGCCGTCGCGGTCGCCGGGCCCTCGGACACCGGCGCCGTCCGGGTGGCGCCGACCGACTGGACCTCGCGGCCGTACTTCCCGGAGCGGACGGCGGCCTTGAAGCCGGGGTTCGTCGACTGGGCGACGACGACGCCGATCTGCGCGTAGCCGACCAGGACGGTGCCGCCGGCGGCCTCGACCGCCTTCTCGACCTTGCGCACGTGGCCGGGGGAGGCCTTGGTGTTGACCACGTAGTTCATCAGCGGGCCGGGCTCGGCCTGACTCGCGGCCGGTACGGCGTACGCGGCGCCGGCGGCGCTGATCGCGGTCAGCGCGAGCGCGGCGGTGGCCAGACCGGCGGTCAGCCGGCGGGGACGAGACGTTCGGGTCACGCTGCCTCCAGAAGGGCGGGCCTGGCTACGGGCGGTCCAGGCTCATTCCGGTGACTCTAGATCCGAAGTCGGCAGTGGCGCAGAAGTTGTCCACAAGACACGGGAAACCCTGCGGTTGTCACTACTCAGGGTTGATCAATTCACGCTCAGTTACCCACATCATGTGCACAGACCTGTGGATAACTCGTGGAGAAGCTGGGGACAGTCGGTGGATTTCCTGTGGGTGTAGGATAGATACAACAGAGATACTAGTCGTATGGGTGAGGTAGTGAGCTTCGAACTGGGGGAAGAGACCGCGGAGATCGCCCGCGTGGTGGTCGAGGCGGCGCCGGGGGTCGAGAAGATCCCGGCCGCCGAGCGGGTGTACGCGTACGTGAAGGCAGCGATTCTGGACCGGACCTACCCGGGCGGTGAGCTGCTGACCGAAGGTGAGCTGGCCACCGCGGTCGGGGTGTCCCGGACGCCGGTGCGGGAGGCGCTGCTCCGGCTGGAGGAGTCCGGCCTGGTCAAGCTGTACCCGAAGAAGGGCGCGCTGGTCCTGCCGGTGCTGCCGCAGGAGATCGACGACGTCCTGGAGGCCCGCGAGCTGATCGAGGTGCACGCGGCCGCCAAGGTCTGGCCGCGCCGCAAGCGGCTGATCGAGGAGCTCGAGCAGCGGGTCGACGAGATGCGCGCGCACCGCAAGGCCGGTGACGCCAAACTGTTCCTGGAGGCCGACCGGGCCTTCCACGAGGCGATTGTCGGTGCCGCCGGCAACCTGATCCTCGCCAAGCTCTACAACAGCCTCCGCGACCGCCAGGTCCGGATGGGCGTGCCCGGTATCGAGGTCCAGCCCGCGCGGATGGACAAGTCGATCACCGCGCACCAGGAGATGATCGACGCCCTCGGCGGGAACAGCGTCAAGCGCTTCCGCGAGCTGGTCGTCGCCCACATCGATTCCGCCGCGGCGGACCTGCGAGGCACTCGGTGACCGAGCTCCTCTTCCCCCTGGGCGGACGGCGTGCCTGGGCGGTGTGGACCGCTGCTGTCTTCACCTACCTCATCACTGTGCTGCACCGCGGCTCGATGAGCGTCGCAGGCCTACAGGCCGCCGAGCGCTTCGACATCTCCGCATCGGCGCTGGCCAGCTTCACCGTCGTCCAGCTGACCGTGTACGCCGCGATGCAGGTGCCTGTCGGCGTACTGCTCGATCGGTACGGTTCGAAGCGGCTGCTGATCGCGGCGTCCGGTCTGCTGTTTCTGGCGCAGTCCGCGTTCAGTCTGGTCGATTCGTACCCGGCCGCGCTCGCTGCGCGCGCGGTGCTCGGCGTGGGTGACGCGCTGGTCTTCATCAGCGTGCTGCGGGTCGTCATGGCCTGGTTCCCGGCGCTACGGCAGCCAGTGATGTCGCAGGCAACCGGAATGCTCGGTGGCCTCGGCGCGATCATGTCGACCGTTCCGATGGCTGCGGCGTTCCACACCTTCGGCTGGACGCCGACGTTCGCCGGAGCCAGTGTGCTCAGCCTGGTCGCCTTGCTGACCGTGCTGTTCCTGATCAAGGACACGCCGTACGACGAGCCACTCAAGCGGGCCAAACAGCCGCTGAGCGAAGTCCGGCGGAACCTGCGTCGTGCGTGGCGTGAGCCGGGCACGCGGCTCGGGCTGTGGACGCACTTCACCACCAGCTTCTCCGGCAGCACGTTCGGTCTGCTGTGGGGCTTCCCGTTCCTGGTCCAGGGGCAGGGCCTCCCGCCGGCCACCGCTGCGGCCATGCTGGTCGTGCCTGTCCTCGCCGGCCTCTGCTACGGCCCGCTGGTCGGCCGGTACGCCGCCAAGTTCCCGTTCTACCGCTCCTGGATCGTGCTGGCCGTCATCGCCGGTTCCGTGCTGATGTGGACCGTCGTCCTGCTCTGGCCGGGCCAGGCGCCGCTGCCGGTGCTGCTACTACTGATCGTCGTCCAGGCGGCTGGTGGGCCCGGCTCGATGCTCGGCCTGGACTACGCACGGACGTTCAACCCGGCGACCCGGTTCGGGGCGGCCAACGGCATGGTCAACACCGGCGGCTTCATCGCCACGCTGATCTGCATCGGGATGGTCGGCATCCTGCTGGATGTCTCCTCCGGTGGCGCTCCGCAGACGATCGGCGACTTCAAGTACGCGCTGGCCTTCCAGTACGTGCTGTGGGCGATCGGCATCCGGCAGATCCTCAAGTACCGCCGCCGCGCCCGCGGCCACCTGGCCCGGTACAACCCGGAGGCGTACCAGGCGCTGCTGGCCAACAAGGTCGTCCCGCTGAAGGGCTGAACCAGCGCCCTGCCAGAGCCGCGCCAGCCCCGTGCCAGCGCCTCGATGGACGCTCCTCTCAGTAATCCAACTGGGAGGAACTGATGACCACATCGCATCAGGTCGCCATCGAGGCGGTCGGCTTGGTCAAGAAGTACGGCGCCACGACCGCGCTGGCCGGGGTCGACCTGACCGTCCCCACCGGGACCGTGCTCGGCGTCCTCGGCCCGAACGGCGCCGGGAAGACGACAGCGGTCCGGATCCTCGGCACGCTGCTACGGCCGGACGCCGGGCACGCGACGGTCGGCGGGTACGACGTCGTCCGCGAGGCGAGCAAGGTTCGCGAGATCATCGGGCTGACCGGGCAGTACGCCTCGGTCGACGAGGACATGTCCGGACGGCGCAACCTCGCGATGATCGGCCGCCTGCTCGGGTACTCCCGGCCGCAGGCCAAGGATCGCGCCGAAGAGCTGCTGGAGCGGTTCGAGTTGGTGGACGCCGGTGACCGGGTCGCCAAGACGTACTCCGGCGGCATGCGCCGCAGGCTCGACCTGGCGGCCAGCCTGGTCGGCCACCCGAGCATCCTCTACCTGGACGAGCCGACCACCGGCCTGGACCCGCACGCCCGCAACGGCGTCTGGGAGACCATCCGCGACCTGGTCCTCGACGGGACGACGGTCCTGCTGACCACTCAGTACCTGGAAGAGGCCGACGCCCTGGCCGACTCGCTGATGGTCATCGACAAGGGCCGCGTGGTCGCCTCTGGCCGACCGGCCGAGCTGAAGGCCCAGGCCGGCAAGCAGTCCCTCGACGTCCGTCCGGCCGAGCCGGCGCATCTGGAGCGGGTCGCCGCGATCGTGGCCGAGGCCGTCGGCGTCCGGCCGAGTGTCGACGTGGTGAACACCCTCGTCAGCGCACCGGTCAGCGACGGCACCTCGATGCCGGTCGTCGTCCGCCGCCTCGACGAGGCCGGAATCGTCGTCACCGAACTGTCCCTGCGGCTGCCGAGTCTGGACGAGGTCTTCCTCGCGCTGACCGGCCACGCCGCCGAAGAGCGTCCGACGGACGCCGTACTGGAAGGAGCGGCCCGATGACGACCGCCGTCCTCGAGCGGCCCAAGCAGCGGCCGTTCGCCTGGGTCCAGCAGAGCCTGACGCTGGCCTGGCGCAACATCGTCCGGATCCGGCAGAACCCCGAAGCGCTGGCCGACGTGACGTTCCAGCCGATCATCTTCCTGGTGCTGTTCGTGTTCGTCTTCGGCGGCGCGATCGCCCAGGGCGCGGGCTGGCGGGGGTACCTGCCGTTCCTGCTCCCCGGCCTGCTCGTCCAGACCGTCGTGTTCGCGACGCTGGGCACCGGGGTCGGCCTGAACGACGACTTCGCCAAAGGCGTCTTCGACCGCTTCCGCAGTCTGCCGATCGCGCGGATCTCCCCGCTGATCGGCGCGGTCCTCGGCGACGCCGTCCGCTACACGGTGTCGATCGTGATCCTGATGGTCAGCGGTTTCGCGCTCGGCTTCCGGTTCGAGAACGGGATCGGCTACGGCCTGCTGGGGCTGCTGATCGTGCTCGGCTTCGCCCTGTCCATGTGCTGGATCTGGGTCTGGCTCGGGCTGACCATGAAAACCGCGCAGGGCGTCCAGGGGATCGCGATCCTGGTGATGTTCCCGCTCACCTTCGGCAGCAACATCTTCGCGCCGACGAGCACGATGCCCGGATTCCTGCAGGCCTTCGCCAAGGTCAGCCCGATCCCTTACCTGGTGGATCTCGAGCGTGCCCTGATGAGCGGCGGGGCGATCCAGAAACCGCTACTGGTCACCTTGGCCTGGATGGTCGGACTGGTCGCGATCTTCGCGCCACTCGCCATCCGCGCCTACCGCCGCCGCACCTGAGGCTCAGAGCTGCGCGAACGCCAACGGCTCCCGGGTGCACAAGTAAGTTGCCCAGTGCAACTTCACCGGGACGCCGTCGGCGGCGCGGGTGATCCGCAGCAGCTCGCCGACCTCACGGCCGGAGACGCCGCGATAGGTGTCGGGCGCGATCCGCTCGAAGACCGCCGGGGCCAGGTGCTCGGCGGCCGCCGGCGACTTCGCCTGCAACGCGCCGCCCTTGACCGAGAAGACGAACGGCTGGCCCTCGGAGAACCACGTCCCGAGGACGCCGGTGAGCTCGTCGGGCACCGCCGTACCGGGCGTCCAGGGGTCGATCGGCAGCGGGTCGCCCTCCAGGGCGGCGATCAGCAGATCGGTCGCGAGCAGCGCCGGCGCGGGGGCCGAGGTCGAGCTCTGCAGCGCGATCCCCGCCGTCCCGGACTCGCGGTGCACGAAGGTCGAGGTGATGTGGCCGGGCATCCCGCCGTCGTGGCCGACGAAGACCCGGTCGCCGCGGCGGAACAACATGAAACCGAGGCCGAACGCGAGCTGCCAGCGCGCGGTGTCGGCCATGATCTGCACCTGGCACATCTCGTCCAGGGTGTCCTTGGACAGGATCTCGTCGATCGGGTCCGCCACGAACATCGCCCACTTGGCCAGGTCCTCGGCCGTGCTCGCCAGGCCGCCGCAGGCGTCCATCGCCTTGATGTCGAGCAGCGGCTCGCGCACCGGGACGTCGGAGAACGGCGGCACGTAATACCCGGTCGCGGCCGGGCCGCCGTCCATACCGACCGTCGTCCGGCGCATCTCCAGCGGGTCGAGGATGCGGGCCTTGATCGCGTCGTACCAGGACTTGTCGTCGAGCCGGGCGACGATCTCGCCGAGTAGCGAGAAGACCAGGTTCGAGTAGTGGAAGCGGTGATGCGGTTTGCCGACCCGCTCGGCCTCGTTCCAGCCGGCGACCAGCTCGGCGCGGTCCGGGAACTTCATCAGGTCCCACACGTCGCCGACCGGCTCGCGCTGCATCCCGCTGGCGTGGCTGAGCATCTGCCGGACGGTCACCCCGGCGTGCTTGCTCTCCGGGACGAACTTCTCGACGACGTCGTCCAGACCGAGCTTGCCCTCGTCGCGCAGGGCCATGATCGCGACGGCCGTCAGCGTCTTGCTCTGCGAGGCGATCAGGAACTGGGAGTCGGCGGTCGGCGGCGTCCCCGGGGTCTCCAGATCGGCCGCGCCCGCGCCGCCCGACCAGGCCAGCCTCCCGGCCCGGGCCACGGCGCCCACCACGCCGGGCACCCTGCCCTTGGCCTGCCGTTCGGCCACCAGTCGGGTCAGGGCGGTCTGCGTCTGCGCATCGATAGAGGTCACGTCGTCCGACAATAGGTGACGGCGATGACAAAAGGCAGGGGGTTGTGGTCGCCTCCATGTGTCAGGCTGGGGTGTGCGCATAGCGGTGCTCGGACCTCTCGCGATGTGGGCGGCCGACGGGTCTCCGCTCGACATCCGCGGCGCTCGCCTGCGCGGATTGCTGACGCGGCTGGCGCTGAGCGCCGGGCGGCCGGTCAGCGTCGAGACCCTGGTCGACGGGTTGTGGGGGAGCGAGGCGCCGAGCGCGAACGCGTTGCAGTCGCTGGTCTCGCGGCTGCGATCGAGCCTGCCCGCGACGGAGTCGAGTATCGCGGTGCAGTCCGGGCCGGCCGGTTACACGCTGACGATCGAGCCGGACTGCGTCGACGTCCTGCAGTTCGAGGAGCTGGTCCGCCGCGGGCGCGCGGTGCTCGCGAGTGACCCGGAGCAGGCACATGCACTGTTTGCGCGGGCCGAGCGGCTCTGGCGGGGTGAGGCGCTCGTCGACCTGCGCGACCTGCCGTTCGCGGCCGGCGAGGCGGACCGGTTGTCCGAGCTCCGCCTCGGCGCCGTCGAGGATCTCGCCGAGGCCGCGATCACCTGCGGCCGAGCCCGTGAGCTGACCACCGACCTCGAGCAGCTGGCCGGTGCGCATCCGCTGCGCGAACGGCTGCATGAGCTGCTGATCCGGGCCTTGTACGCCGATGGCCGCCAGGCCGAAGCCCTCGCGGCGTACGAACGGGTGCGGACGACGCTCGCCGACGAGCTCGGAGCGGATCCCGGGACGCGGCTGCGTGAGGTGCACCTCGCCGTCCTGCGGGGTGACGCGGTCGACCCAGTGACGGCGCCGCCGGCCGCGCCGCGCTCTGAGCCGCGGAGCAACCTGCGGGCGCCATTGACCAGCTTCGTCGGACGCCGGGACGACGTTGCTGAGCTGAGCCGACTGCTCGGCAACGGCACACGACTCGTCACGATGGTCGGGCCGGGCGGCGCCGGTAAGACGCGGCTCGCGACGGAGACCGGCCGGACACTCGTCGAGCAGAGTGGTGACGGCATTTGGTTGGTCGAGCTCGCGCCGCTCAGCGACGCTGCCGACGTCGCTCCCGCCGTCCTGTCGGCGCTCGGGGCGTCCGAGTTCGTGGACGCGACGCCGCCGTCCGTCCTGGTGCCGAAGCAGTTGCGAACCAGCCGGGCAGCGACCGAGCGACTGGTCGAGGTGATAGGCGATCGGCGGATCCTGCTGGTCCTCGACAACTGCGAGCACCTCGTGCAGGAGGTCGCCGGGCTGGTCGATTCGCTGCTGGCGGCCTGCCCGCGGCTGCGGGTGTTGGCGACGAGCCGCGAGCCGCTGAGTATCCCCGGCGAGCATCTGCACCCGGTCGGCTCGCTGGGGCTGCCGCCTGAGGACGCGGCGAACGACGAGTATCCGTCGGTGCAGCTGTTCGTCGACCGGGCGCGCGCCGTCCGCCCGGACTTCGCGCTGACCACCGCGAACCGGACAGCCGTCGCCGAGATCTGCCGACGCCTCGACGGGATGCCGTTGGCGATCGAGCTGGCCGCGGCGCGGCTGCGGGCGTTGACCCCGATGCAGATCGTGGATCGGCTGACCGATCGTTTTCGCCTGCTGACCAGCGGATCGCGGACGGCGTTGCCGCGGCACCAGACCCTGCGCGCAGTGGTCGAGTGGAGCTGGGAGCTGCTCGACGCCGACGAGCAGGCGGTCGCGCGGCGGCTGGCGCTGTTCTCCGGCGGCGCGACGCTGGAGGCCGCCGAACAGATCTGCCGCGACGACGAGCTGCCCGCGGACGCCGTCCTCGGCGTACTGGCGTCTCTTGTCGACAAATCGCTGGTCGAGGCGGTCGCCGGGGAGCGCTCGGTCCGCTATCGGATGCTGGAGACGGTCCGCGCGTACGGCGCCGAGCAGCTCGACGCGGCGGGGGAGCGGGAGCGATTCCGGCGGCAGCACACGGAGTACTTCAGCCGCTTGCTGCGCCAGGCGTCGCCGCGGTTGCGGACCGCGGCGCAGATCGAGTGGATCGCCCGGCTGAAGGCCGACCACGACAACCTCACCGACGCGCTGCGCGGCGCGGTCGACGCCGGCTCGGCGCGGACGTCGGTGCAGATGGTGTCGGTGCTCGCCGAGTTCTGGAACATGAGCGGCCGCCCGACCGAGGCGGTCGGCTGGATGCGCGCGGCGCTCGCCGTCCCCGGGCCGAGTGTGCCGGTCGAGCGGGCGACGACGTTGATGATGCTTGCCTTCGGCACCATGTCGCTCGAGGGCGACCAGACGACGACGGTCGCGAAAGCGATGCGCTGTCTGGCCGAGGTGCGGTGGCTGGGCCGCCGGCATCAGCAGGTGCTGAACTCGGCCGTGGGCCGCTTCACGAACGCGATGTGGGCGGCGCTGCGGCGGGACGCGGCGGCGTTCACGGAGCTCGAGCACGCGCGCGAGCTGCCGGATCCGTGGACCCGGCACATGGCCGCGCTGCTACTCGGGATGCTCCACGACAACGAGGGCCGCGCCGAGCAGATGGCCGCCGATCTGCAGGTCGCGATCGACGGGTTCCGCGGCGTCGGCGATCGATGGGGGCTGGCGCTGGCGCTGCAGGGGCTGGCGAGTTATCAGGCGGTCAGCGGTGATCACTCGGCCGCGCTGACCTCGCTCAAGGAGTCGATGAGTCTGTCCGCGGAGCTCGGCAGTACCGACGGCGTCGGGCGGGTCCTCGGCGCCGCGGCGATCAGCCGGGCCGAGCTGGGCGACCTGGACGGCGCGCGCGACGACCAGCGGCTCGCGTTGCGGATGGCCGAGGAGAACGGCTCGCGCGAAGGGGAGGCGATGGCGTTGTTCGGGCTGTCGCGGATCGAGGTCCGCGCGGGGGAGCTCGACGATGCGAAGCGACTGGTCGAGCGGGCCGAGGAGATGCTCGGGCCGAACGGTCAGGGGATCGCGCCGCAGGCTGCGGCGATGATGCATGCCCAGGTCGGGCGGATCGCCGTCCGGCAAGGGGATCTGGCGGCGGCGCTGGCCGCGAGCCGGCGGGCGGTGCAGGTCGCGCTGACCAGCTCGGACATGCCGGTCACGTCGATGATCGTCGAGACGATCGCCGAGATCGACCTGGCCGCGGGCGCGGCCGGGAAGGCCGCGCGGACCCTCGGTCTGGCGGCCGCGTTGCGCGGGATGCGGACGGTGCCGGACGCCGACGTCCGCGCCCTCACCGAGCAGCTCCGCGCGAGGTTGGGCGCGGCGGCGTTCGAGACGGCGTACGGCGCCGGCGCGGCCGTGAGCCGCGACGACGCCCTCGCCGAACTGGGGAAGTGGTTCAGCTCGTGATGAGCTGAACCGCCAGCTCCCGCAGGGATTTCTGCACCTTCTGCTCCGGTGGTCGCGGCTCGGTCAGCATCCAGTCGTGGACGACCGCGTTGACCGCGCCGAAGAAGCTCAGGCCGACGAACCGGAAGTCGCGGTCGGCGATCTCGCCGCGCGCGGCGGCGGTGTCGCCGAGGTCGCGGACGAACCCGATCAGCAGATCGCGGAAGGCGATCCGCTGCTCCTCGACGGCCGGGCTGGTGCCGACCACTTCGACGAACGAGATCCGCGCCCGGCGCAGGTCGGCCATGATCGAGCGCAGGTAGCTGTCGACGGCCGCCGTGACCCGCTCGCGGACCGGCCGATCGACGCTGTCCCGGATCGCGTCACCCGTGTTGCGCACGGTCAACTCGATCACCTCGGCGTGCACCGCGAGCAGCACGGCTTCCTTGTTCTGGAACTCGTGGTAGAAGTGCCGGGTCGACACTTTCGCCTGTGTGCACAGGCGTTCCACCGATGTCGCCGGGTACCCTTCGGTCCCGAACAGCTCCAGCGCGGCAGCCAGCAGCCGCTCGCGGCGCGCAGCCTTCCACTCCTCGACCGACCGCCCGGAATAACGGCGTACGGAGGGTTCCCTCATCACACCTCTTGTCGCTACCCCGTGTCAGATCCCGGACATCCTATCCACGATCACTCCAGCCGCGTGTACCCCGTCCGGCCGTCGATGAGTTCGCGGATGATGTCGAGGTGGCCGACGTGCCGCGCGGTCTCCTCGATCATGTGACAGAGCACGTACCGCAACGACGCGGCCTCGCCGCGAATCGCGTAGGTGCCGCGTTCGAGGGTGTCGAGCGACAGGTCGGCGATCGCCGCGTTCGAGCGCGCGCACTCGGCGTCGTACTCGTCGAGCAACTGCGCGATCGGTACGTCGTCCACGAACATCTCGGCGTCCGGATGCCCGTCTTCCGTCCACGGCGTCTGCCCGGTGTCGGGCACCCCGAGCACATTCAGCTGGAACCAGCTGTACTCGTTCCACCTGAGGTGGGCCACGATCCCGGCCGGCGTCATCAACGGCGACGTAGGCACCACTACCCGGTGCGCATCCGCCTCGGACAGCCCCGCACACTTCATCCGAACAAAAGAACGCTGGTGGTCAAGCCATCCAACCAACTGCACCCGCTCAGGCGCGGCCAGCGGCGGACGTGGTACTTCATTCATCAGTCAGCTCCAAGAACGAGAGCTGCCCTCAGCCGCGAGCACGGCGGACGGACAGCACAACAGGCCGATACAACACCGTGCTCACCTCCCTCCGCTCGACCCACACCGTCCCACACCCCAAACCTCCCCGCAATCAGTTTTCGGGTTACTTGGGGCGGGTGTCTTTGAGGCGTTTGGCTTTGCCCAGGGAGCGTTCGAGGGCGTGGGGTGGGAGGACTTCTACGGTGGCGGTGATGCCGATGCGGGATTTGATGCGGTCGGCCAGTTGGCGGGCGGCGGTGGGGTGGTTGGTGAGGTGGGGGGCGGCTTCTACCTGGACGGTGAGTTCGTCGAGGTTGTGGGGGCGGGTGAGGATGCAGAGGTAGTGCGGGGTGAGGCCGTCGACCAGGAGGATCTGCTCCTCGATCTGGGTGGGGAAGACGTTGACGCCGCGGATGATCATCATGTCGTCGGTGCGGCCGGTGATCTTCTGCATCCGGCGCAGGCCTGGTCTGGCGGTGCCGGGGAGGAGGCGGGTGAGGTCCCGGGTGCGGTAGCGGAGGACGGGGAAGGCCTGTTTGGTGAGGGTGGTGAAGACGAGCTCGCCCTCGGCGCCGTCGGGGAGGACCTCGCCGGTGACGGGGTCGATGATCTCGGGATAGAAGTGGTCCTCCCAGATGTGCAGACCGTCCTTGGTCTCGACGCACTCCTGTGCGACGCCCGGGCCCATCACCTCCGACAGCCCGTAGATGTCGACCGCGTGGATGCCGGTCCGCTGCTCGACCTCGGCCCGCATCTGCTCGGTCCACGGCTCGGCGCCGAAGATCCCGATCCGGAGCGCGGTGTCGCGCGGGTCGAGACCGCGGGCCTCCATCTCGTCGACGATCGAGAGGAAGTACGACGGCGTCACCATGATGATCCGGGCCCCGAAGTCCCGGATCAGGTCGACCTGCCGCTCGGTCATCCCACCCGAGACCGGTACGACGGTGCACCCGAGCCGCTCGGCGCCGTAATGCGCCCCGAGCCCGCCGGTGAACAGCCCGTACCCGTAGGAGACATGACAGACGTCCCCGGCCCGCCCACCGGCCGCGCGGATCGAGCGCGCCATCAGATCGGCCCAGGTGTCCAGGTCCTGCTGCGTGTACCCGACGACGGTCGGCTGCCCGGTCGTCCCCGACGAGGCATGCACCCGCGCCACCGACGTCCGCGGGACGGCGAACATCCCGAACGGATAGTTGCCCCGCAGATCCTGTTTCGTTGTGAACGGCAGCCGGCTCAGATCCGACAGCTCGCGCAGATCACCCGGCGCGAAGCCGACCCCATCCAGCGCCGCGCGGTAATGCGGCACATTCTCGTACGCCGCTCGCACGGTCGACTGCAGTAACGACAGCTGCCGCGCGCGCAGTTCGTCGACGGACA
Source organism: Kribbella sp. NPDC104218 (assembly GCF_055584105.1). NCBI lineage: Bacteria > Bacillati > Actinomycetota > Actinomycetes > Propionibacteriales > Kribbellaceae > Kribbella > Kribbella sp. NPDC104218. Next base: position 1,541,390 of record NZ_JBVJMQ010000001.1, on the reverse strand, counting down.
ACCGCTCCCCGGCGTCCCGCAACTCTTCAGGGCAAGCGTCCCCAAACACGACGAAGAACCTCCTAAGGGCGAGCAAGCAGGGTCGCGATGCCCTGACCGACTCCGATGCACATGGTGGCCAGCGCGTGCCCGGCGTCGCGGTGGCGAAGCTCGAGGGCGGCGGTGAGAGCGAGGCGGGCGCCGGACATCCCGAGGGGGTGACCCAGGGCGATGGCGCCGCCGTTCGGATTGACGTGGTCGGCGTCGTCCGGGAGACCGAGCTCGCGGAGGACAGCCAGGGACTGCGCGGCGAACGCCTCGTTCAGCTCGATGACGCCGATGTCGCGCAGCTCGATCCCGGTGCGGTCGAGCAGTTTGCGGGTCGCCGGCGCCGGGCCGATCCCCATCACCCGCGGTGAGACGCCGGCCGTCGCCGTCCCGACGATCCGCGCCAGCGGGGTCAGGCCCAGCCGCTCGACCATCGCGCCGCTCATCACCAGCAGTGCGGCGGCGCCGTCGTTCACACCCGACGCGTTGCCCGCGGTGACCGTCCCCGGCGTCCGGAACGGCGTCTTGAGCCCGGCGAGCGCCTCCAGCGAGGTCTCCCGCGGATGCTCGTCGACCTCCACGACCGTGACCGCGCCGCGCTTACCCGGGATCGAGACCGGCGCGATCTCCTCCGCGAACCGTCCGTTCGCCTGCGCCTTGGCCGCCCGCTGCTGACTCCGCAACGCGAACAGATCCTGGTCTTCCCGGGAGATCTCGTAGTCGGCGGCAACGTTCTCCGCGGTCTCCGGCATCGAGTCGATCCCGTACTGCGCCTGCAGCAGCGGATTCACGAACCGCCAGCCGATCGTCGTGTCGAAGACCTCGGCCTGCCGCGAGAACGCGGTAGTTGCCTTGGGCATCACAAACGGCGCCCGCGACATCGACTCGACCCCGCCGGCGATCACGATCTCGTTGTCCCCGGCAATGATCGACCGAGCGGCGTACGCGACGGCGTCCAGGCCCGAGCCGCAGAGCCGGTTGATCGTCGTCCCCGGGACGTCGACCGGCAGCCCGGCCAGCAGCGCCGCCATCCGGGCCACGTCGCGGTTGTCCTCACCCGCCTGGTTGGCGCAGCCGAGGACGACGTCGTCGATCAGCCCTGGTTCGAAGGTGTGTCGCGCGAGTAGCGCCGAGATGGCGTGCGCGGCGAGGTCGTCGGGCCGGACCGCGGCGAGCGCGCCGCCGTACCGGCCGATCGGGGTCCGGACGCCGTCGACCAGGAACGCCTCGTTCATGCCTTCTCCTCAACGATGGTGCCGGACAACTGACGGCTGCGGCCGCGGAACTCGGCGATCACGTCGGCGCCGCGGGTGACGGTGACGTCGTAGATCGCGTTCCGGCCGAACGTCGTCCGCTCGGCGGCCGTGGCGACGAGCACGTCACCGCGCCGGGCGGGCGCCACGAAGACGATGTCACAGGCCTGCGCGACGGTGACCTGGTTACGGGAGTTGCAGGCGAAGGCGAACGCCGAGTCGGCCAGCGTGAAGACGAACCCGCCGTGCGCGATCCCGTGCCCGTTCACCATATCCGCGCGGATCGGCATCTCGAGCTGCGCCGTCCCGTCGCCGACCGCGACCAGCCGCATCCCGAGACCGGCGCTGGCGGGGTCCTCCGCCCACATCGCCGCGGCCACCCGGGTGGCCAGATCGTCGCCCATGTGCTGCCCCTTCAGGAAGAGTGCTTGTGACACCCTAGCCCCGATTACGCCATCGACTGTAACATCGCAGCCATGACCGATCTGCTGGCCGCTCATCGTGACCGTCTCGACGCCGCTCTGACCGCGATTCGCACCCGCGGCTACCACTCCGCCTTCCCGGAGTCCCCCAGCCCGCGCGTCTACGGCGAGAACGCGGCCGCCGACGGCAAGGCGGCCTTCGAGGCGCACCTCGGCCAGGAGTACGCCGCCGGGACGCCGGGCGCCCGCGGCACGGTCGTCACCGAGGAGTCGCCGTACGGCATCGAGCTGAACGTCGCCTACCCGCGCACGGTCGAGGACGGCCTCGACGAGCTGCTGGCCGGGGCCCGCGCGGGCCTGACCGGCTGGCGGGACGCCGGTATCGACGGGCGGACGGGCGTCGTTCTGGAGATCCTGGACCGGCTGCACAAGCGCATCTTCGAGCTGGCGAACGCCGTCCAGCACACCAGCGGTCAGGCGTTCGTGATGGCGTTCCAGGCCGGTGGCGCGCACGCGCTCGACCGCGCGCTCGAAGCGGTCGCCTACGCGCACGAGGAGATGAGCCGCTACCCGGCCGAGGCGCTCTGGGAGAAGCCGGCCAAGGGCGACCCGATCCGGATGCAGAAGACCTTCACCGTCACCGGCCGCGGCGTCGCGCTGGTGATCGGCTGCAACACCTTCCCGACCTGGAACTCCTGGCCCGGTCTGTTCGCCTCGCTGGTCACGGGGAACGCCGTCGTCGTGAAGCCGCACCCGCTGGCCGTGCTGCCGCTCGCGATCACCGTCGACGTCTGCCGGGAGGTGCTCGCCGAGGCCGGTTTCGACCCGAACCTGGTCACCCTGGCCGTCGAGCGCGCCGGTGACGGCCTGGCCAAGCCGCTCGCGACCCGGCCCGAGGTGAAGCTGATCGACTTCACCGGCGGCACCGAGTTCGGCGACTGGCTGGAGCAGAACGCGACCCAGGCGACCGTCTTCACCGAGAAGGCCGGCGTGAACGCGGTCATCATCGACTCCACCGACGCGTTCAAGGCGCTCTGCGGGAACCTCGCCTTCACCCTGGCCCTGTACTCCGGCCAGATGTGCACGACCACCCAGAACATCTTCGTCCCGGCCGGCGGCATCGAGACCGACGAGGGACACAAGACCTTTGACGAGGTCGGCGCGGGGATCGCCGGCGCGCTCGGCAAACTGCTCGGGGACGACGCCCGCGCGGTCGAGATCCTCGGCGGCATCGTCAACCAGGCCGTCGTGAACCGGCTCGACCTGGCCGCGCAGTACGGCGACGTCGTCCTGGAGTCGCGCGCGATCACGCACCCGGCATTCCCGGACGCCGTCGTCCGGACGCCGCTCCTGGTCGCGCTCGACGCGGCCGCGACCGACGTCTACGGCAGCGAGTGCTTCGGCCCGGTGTCGTTCCTGGTGCGGACCGCCGACACCGCCGAGGCGATCGAGACCTTCGGCCGCACGGTCACCGCGGGCGGCGCGATGACCGCGGGGATCTACTCGACCGACGCCAAGGTGCTCGACCAGGCCCGCGAGGCCGCGCTCGACGCCGGCGTCGCCCTGTCCGAGAACCTGACCGGCCCGGTCTTCGTGAACCAGTCGGCCGCGTTCAGCGACTTCCACGGCACCGGCGCGAACCCGGCCGCCAACGCCACCTACACCGACGGCGCGTACGTCGCGAGCCGCTTCCGGGTCATCCAGTCCCGTCGGCACGTCTGAGCGGGCTACTGTCGTGGCGTGACGATCCACGGCGACCACCCGTTCCTGCCGCCCGAGTCCGAGCGCAGCCCGGTCCGCCGGCTGCGCGGGCGGTTGCCGTCCCCGGTGGGCCTGTGGACGACGGCGTCCGCCGGGAAGCGCGCCGGACTCACCGTCTCGTCGATGCTGATCGCCGACGGTGAGCCCGGGTCCGTGATCGGCCTGATCGACCCGGACTCCGACCTCTGGGAACTGTTGCACCAGGCAAGAACCGCCGTCGTCGCCCTACTCGGCCAACCGCACCAGCAACTCGCCGACGCCTTCGGCTACGTAGCCCCCGCCCCCGGCGGCCCCTTCCGGATGATCGACTGGATCGACACCGACTGGGGCCCCGCCCCGGCCGGCGTCAGCACCTGGGCCGGCTGCACCCTCGTCAACCCCGACCCGCCCGAGGTCGGCTGGGCCCTCCAGGTCCAGCTCGAGATCGCCCACGTAGAACTCGCCCCGGACGACGTCCCGCCGATTGTGCATCGCCGCGGCCGCTACACCGTCCTCTGACTCCGGATCCGCTCCGCCTGGCGATCCTGCAGCTCCTCGCCCTGCGTCAGGAAGCGCTGGATCGTCTCCAGCTCCACGCGGGTGTAGCGCGACAGCAACGCCGTCCCCGCGGGCAGAACCGGCCCGTACACCTGCTCGATCCGCTCCTCGGCCAGCGGAGTCGTGGTGACGACGACACGGCGCCGATCAGCGCCGTCCTTGCTGCGGACGGCGTACCCCGCAGCCTCCAGCCGCTCGATCACGGTCGTCGTGGCCGCCGGGCTCAAGCCCGCCTCGGTCGCGAGCTGGCCCGCGGTCATCCCGCCGCTGATGGTCAGTAGGCCGATGCAGGCCAGATCGGTGCGGTTGATCCCGAGCGCGGCCGCAGCCGCCGCGTCCACCCGCTCGGTCGCGTTCTGGAACCGCACCACCGCGGTGGTGATCTCGGCGATCACGCCCAGGCAGCCGGGTGGGGCTGGAGCCGGTGACCGATCCGGCGCTCCGGGAGACGGTCTTGCGCGCGTTCCCGGACGAGTTCGCCGCAGCTGCTCCGGGGTGCGCGGTGTTTCTCGTACTGTGAAGTCATGCGAGCCACCACGATTCACGCGCCGTACGAAGTTCAGCTCAGCGAGGTTCCGGACCCGAAGCTCGACGGGCCGACGGATGCGCTCGTCCGGGTCGTCGCCTCGTGTATCTGCGGGTCGGACCTGTGGCCTTATCGGGGCGAGAGCAAGATCAAACCGGGGAGCCGGATCGGGCACGAGTTCGTCGGGATCGTCGAGGAGATCGGCGCCGACGTCCGGACCGTGAAACCGGGGGACTTCGTGATCGCGCCGTTCGTGGTCAGCGACGGCACCTGCGCGCACTGCCGGGCCGGCTACCAGACCGCCTGTCAGAACCTGGTCGGTTACGGGAGCTCGCGGGCGGACGGCGGGCAGGGCGAGTACGTCAAACTCCCGTACGCCGATGGCACGCTGGTCGCGACGCCGGAGCAGCCGGACGAGGCGATGATCCCGTCGCTGCTGACGCTCTCCGATGTGATGGGCACGGGGTGGCATGCGGCGCGGGCCGCGCGGGTCAAGGCCGGTGACACGGTCGTCGTGGTCGGCGACGGAGCGGTCGGGTTGTCCGGCGTCCTGGCGGCGGCGCGGATGGGCGCCGAGCGGGTGGTGGCGATGTCGCGGCACGAGCCGCGGCAGCAGCTGGCGGTCGAGTTCGGCGCCACCGACGTCATCTCCGAGCGTGGCGAGGCCGCGCGGGACGCCGTCCTGGAGTTGACCGGCGGAGTCGGGGCGGACGCCGTCCTCGAGTGCGTCGGTACGGGCCAGTCGATGGAGACGGCGTTCGACGTCGCGCGGGCCGGGGCCACGGTCGGGTTCGTCGGCGTACCGCACGGGGTCGAGGTGCCGATCCGGAAGATGTTCCAGCGCAACGTCGGGCTGGCCGGTGGGATGGCGCCGGTCCGGGCCTATCTGCCGGAGCTGATGGCCGACGTCCTGGCCGGTGCGATCAACCCGGGCAAGGTGTTCGATCTGGAGCTTCCGCTGGCCGAGGTCGCGGCCGGCTACGCGGCCATGCACGAGCGCCGGGCGATCAAGGTTCTGCTCCGTCCGTAACTCTCAGTCAACAATCAGTAACAAACAAAACCGCGCGTAACCGCTCAGATGTTCTCGCTCTCACAGCTGCCGCGCGGCGCGGTGACGGTTGCGCAACGCGCTTGCGCACAGCGTTGACAGTGCCTCGCCCGGTGCCCAGAGTGGGGCGGTGTCAAGGGGGCATCGTTGTCACGGCGGCGCCACACGACCGATCGGAGAGTGGAAAATGCGTGGTGGTCTGAGCAAGACCTTCGCGGTGCTGGGCGCAGCGGGTCTTCTCGCGGTCAGCGCCTGCGGTAACAGCGACAGCGGCGGCAGCGGAGACACTGCCACCAAGGACGTCACCGTCTTCACCTGGTGGGCCGACGGCGGCGAGAAGGCCGGTCTGGACGGTCTCGTCTCGGTGTTCAAGACCGACTGCAAGGACTACAACTTCGTCAACTCGGCGGTCGCCGGCGGCGCGGGGTCGAATGCCAAGCAGGTGCTGGCCAACGACCTGCAGGCCGGTAAGCCGCCGTCCACCTTCCAGGCGCACGCGGGCGCCGAGCTGAAGGACTACATCAACGCCGGTCAGGTCGACGACGTGAGCGGTCTGTACAAGGACTTCGGGCTGGACAAGGCTTTCCCGCAGAACCTGATCGACCAGCTGACGGTCGACGGCAAGATCTACTCGATCCCGGCCAACGTGCACCGCGCGAACGTGGTCTGGGCGAGCCCCGCCGTCCTCGGCAAGGCGAAGATCGACGCGACCAAGGCGCCGGCCAACGTCGACGCGTGGATCGCCGATCTGCAGAAGCTGCAGGCCGCCGGCGTCAAGGCGCCGCTGGCGATCTCCAAGGGGTTCGCCCAGGAGATGCTGGTCGAGGCCGTGCTGCTCGGCGAGCTGGGCACCGACACCTTCAACGGTCTGTGGGACGGTAAGACCGACTGGGCCGGCGCCAACGTGACGGCCGCGCTGAACAAGTACAAGACGCTGCTCAGCTTCACGAACGCCGACCGCGAGACGGTCGACTGGCCGGACGCGCTGGGCTACGTCAACAAGGGTCAGGCCGGCTACACGCTGATGGGCGACTGGGTCGCCGCGCAGCAGCTCGCCGACAAGGTGCCGGACTCGGCGTACACCTACTGGCCGTCGCCGGGTACCGCGGGCACGTTCCAGTTCCTGGCCGACTCGTTCACGCTGCCGACCAACGGGCAGAACCCCGAGGGTACGAAGTGCTGGCTGAAGACCGTCGGCTCGGCCGAGGGCCAGAAGGCGTTCAACACCAAGAAGGGCTCGATCCCGGCGCGTTCGGACGCCAGCCCGGCCGACTACCCGAAGTACCAGCAGGTCGCGATGGCCGACTGGAAGAGCAACAAGATCGCGGGCTCCTGCGCCCACGGCTCGAGCTGCTCGGCGGGTCAGAACAACGACATCCTGTCCGCGCTGAGCCAGTTCAGCGGCGCCCAGGACGTCGCGAAGCTGCAGACCGCCCTCGGCGCCGCGATGAAGACGAGCTGATGCGCGGGTTGCGGACCGCTGCCGAGACGGAGACCTGAGCGTGCACGGGCGAATCCGGACCTGGGGCCCTGGCGCCCTGGTGCTGTTGCCGACCGTGCTGCTGCTCGGGTACTTCGTCTACGGGCTGATCGCGTGGTCCTTCAACACCTCGCTGACCGATCGGCACACGGCCCGCAAGGGCCCGGCCGATTACGTCGGGTTCGAGAACTACGTGAATCTGTTCGGTGAGGAGCGGTTCCTCAACTCGCTGAAGAACCTCGGCGTGCTCACGGTGGCGTTCATCGTGGGCACGCTGATCTTCGGCGTGCTCTGGGCGCTGCTGCTGGAGAAGGGCGTCCCGGGCGAGAGCATCTTCCGGTCGGTCTTCCTGTTCCCGATGGCGATCTCGATGATCGCGTCCGGGGTGGTGTGGGCCTGGCTGCTGAACCCGTCGCAGGGTGAGGACGCGCGCGGCCTGAACCGCCTCTTCGAGAACCTGCACCTGGGGTTCCTGGAGAACCCGTGGTGGACGGCGGGCAACCGCTGGACGACGATGGCGTCGATCGCGCTACCGGCCGTCTGGCAGCTGTCCGGCTACATCATGGCGCTGTTCCTGGCCGGCTTCCGGGGGATCCCCGGTGAGCTGCGCGAGGCGGCCCGGGTGGACGGCGCCTCGGAGTTCAAGCTCTACCGGCACGTGCTGTTCCCGCAGCTGTCGCCGATCGCGCTCTCGGCGCTGATCATCCTCGGGCACATGTCGCTGAAACTGTTCGACCTGATCTACGCGATCACCGGGCCGAACCAGTTCCGCACCGAGGTGCCCGCGGTCTACATGTGGAACACGTTGTTGCGCAGTGACCAGGCGAAGGCCGCCGCGATTGCGATCGTGATGCTGGCCGTGGTCGCCGTCCTGGTGATTCCGTACGTCGCGTACACCGTCCGGCAGGAGGCCGAAGAGTGAGCGCCGCTGATGCCACCGGGTCGGCCGCGGCCGCGATCCGCCGTACGCCGAAGAGCCGCGGCCTGATCGGGGACGGATCGACCCGGACGAGCCGGACCGTCCGCTACGTCTTCCTGCTGTTGTTCCTGCTGTTCGTGCTGACGCCGGTGTACGTCGTCGTCATCACCAGCTTCAAGACCTCCGCCGACACCACCGCCGCCGCGCAGTGGTCGTTACCGGAGACCTGGACGCTGGAGCCGTGGCGCAAGGCGTGGGAAGTGCTGCAGCCGTACATGATCCGGTCGCTGTCGCTGGCAGTCCCGGCCGCGATCATCTCGTCGCTGATCGGTTCGGCCAACGGGTTCGTGCTGGCCCGCTGGCGGTTCCCGGGCGCGAACCTGGTCTTCGCGTTCATCCTGTTCGGGATGTTCATCCCCTACCAGGCGGTGATGCTGCCGCTGCGGACGACGTTCACCGAGCTGGACGTCACCCGGGGCGTGCCGACGCTGCTGATCGCGCACGTCATCTACGGCATCCCGATCTGCACGCTGATCTTCCGCAACTACTACGCGACCGTCGTCCCGACCGAGATCATCGAGTCGGCCCGGGTGGACGGCGCCGGGCTGGTCCAGACCTACGCGCGGATCATCCTGCCGATCTCGATCTCCGGGTTCGTGGTGACGCTGATCTGGCAGTTCACCTCGGTCTGGAACGACTTCCTGTTCGCGTTGTTCCTCACCCAGCAGAACAACGGCCCGGTCACGCTCGGGCTGGCGGCGCTGTCGGGCGGGCAGAAGGTCGACTACGCGGCCAGCATGGCCGGGGCGCTGATCACGTCGTTCCCGACGCTGCTGGTCTACATCGTGCTCGGCCGCTGGTTCATCGGCGGTCTGATGGCCGGAGCCCTGAAGGGCTGAATTGATTCGTGGTGACGGCCCGTAGACATTCCGAGCGGGAATGTGTACGGGCCGTCGTCAGCTGCTCACGCCGTGTCCGTAAAGTTGTCCACAGGACGCGCGCAGGGGCCTGCGGCGGGCTGGGACTGGGCGGTAATCTCACGGACGTGACCAAGTCACCCCGAGGGCGAGACGGACGACGCAGCCACCTGCGGCTCGTCGATTCGAGCCCGGACCAGACCCACGGCCCGGCCGCTGGTGTCGATGTCGACACCACGCCGAGTGTCGCCGTGCTCGAAACCCTGCTGGAGACGCTGACGCTCGACCTGGCTGCCGCGCCGCGCAGCCTGCACCCGGCGATCGCGGAGGCCTCGGTCGCCCGCTCCGCCGCGATGCTCGCCGACCAGCTCTGGCCGGCCGGTCGCCCCGACGAGATCGGCGAGGTCGAGCGCTTCTTCTGGGCGGACGCCGCGCGGGTGCTCGGCGAACGCCGGGACCCGGAGTCCTTCCTGCTGCTCACCTCGCTCGCGCGGACGGTCGGCCCGGCCGGCCGGCTGCCGTTGCAGCGCGCCCACCTGTCCCGCCTGCGGACGGAGGCCGAGGTCCCCGACTGGGTGACCCGGATCGCCGGTTTCCGGCTGACCAGCGCGATCGTCTCCGAGGACATCACCGGCGACGGGTTGAGCGTCGTCCTGGACTACGACGACGAGCAGCATCCGCACACCGTGGTCGTGTTCATCGACAACAACATCGGTGCGATCGTGAAGGACGTGTTCGTCGGCCCGCCGGTCGACCGCGTCCTGGATGCGTACCAGCGCGGCGGCCGGGTGACGATCCGCACGGTGCGCCCGGCGACCGCCGCCGGCATCATCCTGCAGGCGCTCGGCGAGACCAACGATTACGACGACCCGCCCGTCAGCGAGGACTTCGAGTTCTTCTCGGCCCTGCTGGTGAATCGGCTCACCCAGTTGCCCGAGCGCCCGGTCCGCCCGCCGATCCGGCCGCTGCTCTCGCCGCGGCAACGCGATCAACTGGTCGACGAGTTCCTCGGCTCCGAGTTCGCGACCGGCCTGTCCGAGGACGCCGCCGATATCGTCCGGCTCTGGGTCGACCACGCGGTCGACCACACCGTCGGCGGCCCGCTGCGGGTCAGCGCCGTCCTCGCCGAGCTCTTCCTGGCGCACTGGCTACCGCGCAAGATCCTTGCCGACAGCACCTACTTCGCCGCCGTCCCGCCCGTCGTCAAGGCCTGGCTGGCGTACGCCGGTGATCGCACCCAGCTCGCCCTCGACGTGATCGACGAGGCCGTCGACGCCGTCGACATCTGGGCGCCGGCCCTGGACGCCGCCGCGATCATCGAGCCGCCCGGCGAACGGGTCCTCCTCGACGACACCACCAACGACCTCGAAGACGCCTACCGAGCCCTCTCCGGCCTCGGCTCCCCACCGCGCCCCGACCTCCAGGGCCTCGACAAGTCCCAGGCCGCCACCCTGTCCGTCCTGGCCCCGCATGCCTGGCTGATGGCCGGCGAAACCCTCGGCACGGCCTACGCTCCGGATGCCTTCGACATCGCCGAGCGCCTCGTCCGCGACGCCCCCGACCTGCTCGCCAAGGCTCGCCTCTCCACCTGGCCCCGAGCCATCGTCTGGCTCCTCGCCCACCGCCACCGCCTGGTCGGCCCCGGCGAACCCCTCACCCCCTACGCGCTGGCCACCGACCTGGCCTCCTCCCCGGCCACCCTCCGCAAAACCGCCAAACTCCTCACCGACACCCTCATCCTCCCCCGCTAGTTCTCGCATCCCGGGCCGCGGGCCGGCCGGTTGGCGGCGAGGCGGACAATGGCGGTATGCATGTGCGCGCGCCGGAGCTCAAGGGTCGTGGATGGTTGCACACCGGGGGACGGGAGCTGAAGCTCGCGGACTTCCGGGGGCGGTTCCTGCTGCTGGATTTCTGGACGTTCTGCTGCATCAACTGCCTGCATGTGCTGGACGAGTTGCGGCCGTTGGAGGAGAAGTACGGCGATGCGCTGGTGATCGTGGGGGTGCATTCGCCGAAGTTCGCGCATGAGGGGGAGGAGGCGGCGGTTCGGGCCGCCGTGGAGCGGTACGAGGTAGGGCATCCGGTGCTGGACGACCCGGAGCTGGTGACGTGGCAGAACTACACGGCGCGGGCCTGGCCGACGTTGGTGCTGGTCGATCCGAACGGGTACATCGTGGCGCAGTACTCGGGGGAGGGGCACGCGCATGCGCTGGACGCGTTGCTGGCCGAGCTGATCGCGGAGCACGAGGCCGCGGGGACGCTGACGCGCGGGCAATCGCCGTACGTCGCCCCGGAGCCGGAGTGGTCGGAGCTGCGGTTCCCGGCGAAGGTCATTGCCCTGGGCAATGGGAACCTGCTGGTCGCCGACGCCGGGAATCACAGCCTGGCGGAGTTGGGGCCGGATGCGGAGACGTTGGTTCGCCGGATCGGGAGCGGGCAGCGGGGGTTCGCGGACGGCGCGACGCCAAGTTTCTCGGAGCCGAACGGGTTGACGCTGCTGCCGAGTGAGCTCGCGGCGCAGGTCGGGTACGACGTCGTCGTCGCCGATACGGTCAATCACGCGCTGCGCGGGGTGTCGCTGGAGTCGGGCGCGGTGACCACGCTGGTCGGCACCGGCAAGCAGTGGATGGACGGCGACAGCACCGACGTCCTCAGCTCGCCGTGGGACGTCGCCTGGTGGGGCGGCAAGGTCTGGATCGCGATGGCCGGCGTCCATCAGTTGTGGACGTACGACCCGATCAGCAAGGTGACCGAGGTCGCGGCCGGGACGACGAACGAGGGACTGAAGGACGGCGACCCGCGGGCGGCATGGTTCGCGCAGACCAGCGGGCTCGCGGCGGACGGCGATCGGTTGTGGCTCGCCGACTCCGAGATCTCCGCGCTGCGCTGGGTCGACACCGACGTCCACACCGCTGTCGGTACAGGGCTTTTCGACTTCGGCCTGCGGGACGGGAAGGCGAGCGAGGCGCTGCTGCAGCATCCGCTCGGTGTGACCGTGCTGCCGGATGGATCGATCGCGATCGCGGATACCTACAACGGCGCCGTCCGCCGGTACGACCCGCGGACCGAGACCGTCGACACCATGGCCACCGACCTGGCCGAGCCGAGCGGTGCCGTTGTCGTGGGCAACGAACTGCTCGTGGTCGAGTCGGCCGCGCACCGGATCACCCGGATCCCGCTGGGCGCGTCGGCGACGGCGTCCGAGTTCAGCACGCGGACGCAGCGGCCGCCGATGGAGATCGCCGGCGGTGCGGTGACGCTGGAGGTGGTCTTCACGCCGCCGCCGGGGCAGAAACTCGACCACCGCTACGGCCCGTCGACGCGGCTGCTGGTGTCGTCGACGCCGGAGGGGCTCTTGAAGGAGGGCTCCGGCGATTCGACCGACCTGGTTCGGCGGTTGGTGATTGACGAGCGCGTGGGGGACGGCGTCCTGCACGTGGCGGTTCAGGCGGCGTCCTGTGACGACTCGGATGCGGTCGAGTTCCCGGCCTGCCACATGCACCGGCAGGACTGGGGCGTACCCGTCCGCGTCAGCGCGGACGGGCCGGCCCGTCTGGAGCTGGTGCTGTCGGGAGCGGCTACTCCCTGACGTCGCGGTGGTGTTCCTCCACCACCCGGTACTCCTCCTCGATCGCCGGGTCGATCGCGTCGGTCTCGACGCGGCGACGCCGGTTGGTGATGTAGAAGGAGAGGACGATCCCGGCCAGACCCGCCAACATCAGGATGTAGCCGACCACGGTCAGGTTGACCGCGTCCCAGCTGTCCCGGACGGCGAACGCGAAGATCGCGCCGACCACCATCAAGAAGATCCCAACACCGATACTCATCTCAGGGCCTCCCAGCCGATTGCTCTGACTGGGCTCTAGTACCCCTCGGCAAACGGTCAGTTGCGTTGCAGCTCGATGTCGCCGCTGACAGTTTCGGCGCTCAGCGAGCGGGAGCCGGAGGCGCCGCTGCCGAAGGTGTTCTCGATATCGCCGCTGCGGGTCTTGGTGTCGACGCGGTAGCCGTCGCCCGGGGCGGTGATCTCGATGTCGCCGCTGGTGCCCTTCGCGCGGACGTCGTTCGCCTCGGTCAGGTGCAGCTCCATGTCGCCCGACGTGGTCTCGACGGCGACCGCGCCGCCGCGCAGTCCGCTGCCCTCGATATCACCCGAGTTGGCCTTCACGGTGAGCCGGCCGTTCAGGTCGTGGACCGAGACGTCGCCGGAGGTGAGGTCGAGATCGACGTCCCCGCTCACGTTCGTCAGCTCGACGTCCCCGGAGCGCGCGTCGGCGTCCACCCCGGCCACGCCGACGAGTTTCAGATCGCCGCTGCCGCTCTTGCCGATCACCTTGGTGCCCTTGGGCACGGTCACCTCGAAGTCGGAGCTGCAGTTCCAGCCGCAGTCGCCGTCCAGCTTGAGCGTGCTGCCGTCGACGGAGTACGCGTCGTCCCGATTGAAGAACCAGAAGCGCCGCTTCTCCCGGACGACGGTCCGCTCGTCGTCCGACACCCGAATGCTGATGTCGGCCCGGTCCGCCGCCAGTTGCACGGTGTCGATCTTCGCGTCCACCCGGTGCTCGTCGTTCTTGTCCCGCCCGCCGAACTGCCACAACCCGAATCCGGCCGCGATCACCAGCACCGCCACCCCGAGCTTCTTGCTCTCCATCGTCCGCCTCCACCGTTAGCCTGCGACGACCGTACGGCGGCCGCACGGTCCCGAGGATCCGGCAGACCCCCGGGAACACCCCTGGCCGAACCCGGGGACGTACGGACGAACGGGTAGAGGTGGCTCCGGGCGAGCCGCCGATGGCGGGGCCGCGGTGGGCCGGGCGGACTACTACCCGTTCTTGTGTCCGCGGTGTTCGCCGCGGGCTACTGCGGCGGCGAGGTCGTCGCCGATGGCGCCGTAGAAGGTGCGGGCCCAGAGGTCGGTGTCGTGCCAGTAGGGGCCGTCTTCGCCGGGGAGGGAGGCGGGGGCTTTGCCGCGTTTGAGGGCTTGGCGGCAGGTGGAGCAGAGCGGCAGGGTGACGGTGGCGCCGTCGGACTTGACCTGAGTGGGGGTGGCCGCGGCGCGGCCGTGGAGGGGGTTGAAGGCGCAGAGGCCGGGGACGTCGGGGATCGGGCGATCGGCTGCGACAGCGACGGCGGCGTCGTACGAGCGGTGGGCCTGGTCGAGGAGGACTTTGGCGCCGACGACGTCGAGAAGGTCCTCGGAGGAGTCGAGGACCTTGGCGGCGGCGTGGTGGGCGTCCAGGGCGGACTGTTGGTGACGGAGAGCCAGGCCGCGGGCGTCGGGGAGGGCGGCCAGCTGCGAGCCGAGCGTGGTCAGCTCGCGGTTGACCTCGCGAGTGAGCTGCCGGCGCTGCTCGGCCGCGACGGTGGCGGCCACGTGCGGCGGGATGGCGAAGGGCTTCCCTCCCCGGGACCCGTGCCCCAACCGTGGGCCATGCCCCGATTTCGGGCCATGCCCCGACCGAATCCGCCCGATCACGAGGCCAAGGCCCACCAAGGCCGCCAGGCCGAGGACGACGTACACGACGACCTTGCCGGCCGAGGATTCGTCGTCGCGGTCGGGTTCGGTGCGGCTTGGGCGGGTCGGCTTGGTCGGCACCGGCAGCGACGGGTCGGCGAGTACCTGGTACATCCGGGCGAGCACCTGCGTGGGCCCGGCGTCGTAGTCGGTGTCGTCGAGCGCCCGCTGCCGGGCCGCGCGGAGCTTGTCGTCGCTGACCTGCGAAAGCTCATGAGCCTCGTACCAGGGAAAGCGCGAGCCGCCGTTCACGACGACGTACAGACCCGGCTTGCGGAGCGCGTCGATGATCAGCGTGAGCGCGTTGCGCTCCTTGCCCTGGAACGCGTCCCCGGCCGTCAGCGGCAACACGATCGAGTACACCGGGAAGCCGAGCGCCTCGGCCTTCGCGCGGACGTCGGCGCGCTGCTTCTCCGGCAGCGCCGAGCCGTACGCCGGATCGACGTACAACCGGTCCTTCTGCAGCGCGGTCGCGATCTCCTGCGCCCGCTCGGCCGGCGTCTGCGCGTACGCCGGGATGACGGACGTCGCCAGCAGCATCGTCACCGCGCCCAGCATCGACAGCAACCTCATGACTTGCCTCCCCGTCCGGTGAGCGCGGCGACCGCGACCACCACGCCGGCCAGCAGCGCGCCGCCCAGCAATCCCAGTACGCCGCCGCCGATACCGTTCCCGATCGCCTTGCCGACCGTGAATCGCTCCGGCTCGGACTCCGGCCGCGGCTCCCGCTTGTACGGCGTCGTCCGCGCGGGCTCGGCCTCGTACCGGTCGCCGACGCGGACGCCGTCCAGGTACTCGCGAAGCTGGGCGCTCAGCGGCTGATCCGAGTCGCGCGCCCAGGTCCGCCCGGCGGCGGAGGCGGCCAGCTCGTGCTCGGCGCCGTTCGTCGTGTTGCGGTCCATGACGATGTACAGGCCGGGCCGCCCGTTGGCGTGGGCGAGCCAGCCGGCCAGCAGCGCGGCGTCCCCCTTCTCCTGGAACCACTCGCCGGTCGGCGCGACCGCGACGAACACCGGCACCTTCGCGTCCCGGATCGCCGCCAGCATCGGCTCCTCGTCGGCGATCGCGGCGAACTCCGGATCGACGTACAGCGGTGTGGTCCGCCAGGCCTGGACGGCGGCGGTGATCCGCGGATCGGTCGGAGTCGCGGCGGCCGCGGGGAGCGCCGACACCACGACAGTTGCCAGTAGCAACATCAGGAACCGCTTCATCGGGCGTCGTCCAATCGTCCGGTGACGCGCTCCGACAGGTCGTCGGTGAGCGCGCCGAAGCCGGTCGCGACCATCGGGCTGTCCTTCGGATCGAGCGTCCAGTACAGCACCGACTTCACGCGTAGACCGCGCGGAGTTCGGCCGTTCGCCATCCGCGTCGCGCACAGCTTGCACGCGGGCACCTCCACGTCGTCCCAGTTGACGCGCGTGGTGCCGAAGTTGTGCGTCGGGTCGAAGAAGCACGGCGGTAGTACCTCGGCGCCGTTGGCGGCCCGCTGCGCCTGCCGGCTCAGCAAGAGGGCGCCGGCGACCTTGAGCAGATCGTCCGGACCGTCTTCGCGGAGTACGCGCGCCGCGGCGAGGCGGCGGTTGGCGTCGTCGCGCCGGTCGAGCTGCTCGAGCGTGGGCCGGGCCTTGCCCTCCAGCCGGGCGACGGCCTGCGCCGCCTTCCGGATGCCCAGATCGGCCTGGCGGCGAATCTCCGTGACGTAGCTGTCCGGCCGGCTGCTGACGCGCGGCCGGCGCTTACGGCGGAAGACGAGGACGAGCGTCAGCACGAAGCCGATCGACGCGCCGATCCCGAGCCCGATCATCGCCGCCCGATCCGCCTGATCGGTCACCGACCGACCGCGCGCGGGCCGCTCCGGCTCCAGGTCCCCCGCGGCGACCGGGGGCAGCGGACGGCCGTCGTACGCCGTCTGCGCCTGCTGGATGGTCCGGACGACCTGCGGCGCGGGCCGGTCGTTCACGATGTCCAGGCGCTGTTTGTCGGCCGAGATCACGCTGACCAGCGACTTGCCCTTCAGCCCACCCGGTCGATAGAGCTCCTCGATCCCGTTCCAGTAGTCGTCACTGACGACCTGGACGACGTAGAGCCCGGGCTGCCCGGTCCGCGCCTGGAGCAGCGTCGGCAGGTCGTACTGCACCTTGCGCAGGTACGGCGTCTGCGGCACGAGCGCGACGTAGACGGGGAAATCGGCTGTCTTGGCCGTCGCGCGGATCCGGTCCAGCTCGGAATCGGGGATCGCGAGCCGCTCGTCGACGTACAGCCGGTCGGCTCGCCACGCGGCGACGATCCGGTCGGGGACCTCCGGCGCCGCGGCGTGCGCGGGGACGGCCGGGAGGAACGCCAGGACGGCGAACAGGGCGGTGGCGAGGCGGGCGGGCATCGCCGACACCCTACGTGGCGATGGTCCGGACATGTCCACACGGACGCAGCACCGGCCGATCCGGTTCCGGACGTGACGCGACCCTGGCGAGGACAGGGGAAGCCAAGCCAGGGTCGCGGTGTTATCCACACGGCAGAAACGCTGCTACACGGAACCGGTCCAGGGGAAGGCCAGATCGTGGGGCAGATCGATCTGCCCCACGATGCCCCGAAACCCTGACAGGTAAGGGATTCCTCAGAACGCGGACTCGGGCAGGTCCATGATGTCGAGATCGGTCAGCTCGGCCTTGATCCGCTCGGCCCGGACCGACGGCATCGTGGACCGGACGAACCACTGGGCCGCCGCGATCTTGCCGGTGTAGAAGTCCTGGTCGGCCGGCGAGAGCTCGCCGCCCAGCTTCTCCAGCGCGACCTCGGCCTGCCGCAGCATCAGCCACGAGCAGACGACGTCACCGAGGACGAACAGCAGCCGCGAGGTGTTCAGCGCGACCTTGTAGACGTTGCGCGGGTCGCCGTTCTCGGCCTGCGGGTTGCTGGCCATCAGGGCCTGGCCCATGATGCCGAGCAGCTTCTGGGTGTCCTCGAGCCCCTTTGCGAGCAGACCGCGCTCCTCCTTCAGGCGGCCGTTGCCGGCCTCGGAGGCGACGAAGGCCTGGATCTGCTCGGCCAGGTGCCCGAGGGCCTTGCCCTGGTCCTTGATGATCTTGCGGAAGAACAGGTCCTGACCCTGGATCGCGGTGGTGCCCTCGTACAGGGTGTCGATCTTGGCGTCGCGGACGTACTGCTCGATCGGATAGTCCTGCAGGAAGCCGGAGCCGCCGAATGTCTGCAGCGACTCGGTGCCGAGCAGCGTCCAGGACTTCTCCGAGCCGTAGCCCTTGACCAGCGGCAGCAGCAGGTCGTTCACGCCTTCGGCGACCGCGTCGTGGTCACCGGCGTACCGGGCCTGCTCGGCGCGGTCCTGGTAGGTGGCGGTGAACAGCACGAGCGCGCGGAGGGCCTCGGCGTACGCCTTCTGGGTGAGCAGCGAGCGGCGGACGTCGGGGTGGTGGGTGATCGTGACCCGCGGCGCGTCCTTGGCCGGGTTGGTCAGGTCGGCGCCCTGGATGCGCTCCTTGGCGTAGTCCAGCGCGTTCAGGTAGCCGGACGAGAGCGTCGCGATGGCCTTGGTGCCGACCATCATCCGCGCGTACTCGATCACCTGGAACATCTGCGCGATCCCGTCGTGCACCTCGCCGAGCAGCCAGCCCTTGGCCGGGACGCCGTCGCCGAAGGTGAGCTCGCAGGTCGTGGAGACCTTGATCCCCATCTTCTTCTCGACGCCGGTGACGAAGGCGCCGTTGCGCTCGCCGGTCAGCTCACCGGTCTCCAGGTCGAAGTCGAACTTCGGGACGACGAACAGGCTGAGCCCCTTCGTGCCCGGGCCGCCGACGCCCTCGATGCCCTGCGGGCGGGCCAGCACCAGGTGCACGATGTTCTCGGTCATGTCGTGCTCACCCGAGGTGATGAACCGCTTGACGCCCTCGATGTGCCAGCTGCCGTCGTCCTGCAAGGTGGCCTTGGTCCGGCCCGCGCCGACGTCGGAGCCGGCGTCCGGCTCGGTCAGCACCATCGTCGCGCCCCAGCCGCGGTCGATCATGTGCTGGGCGATCTTCTTGTCCCGGTCGATGCCGTTCCGCCACAACACGTGCGCGAAGTTCGGCCCGGCGGCGTAGATGTGGACGGCGGGGTTCGCGCCCAGGATCATCTCCGCGGCGGCCCAGCGCAGCGACGGCGGCGTCGGCTGGCCGCCCAGCTCCGGCGGCAGCTCCAGCTTGTACCACTCGGCGTCCATGTAAGCGTGGTAGCTCTTCTTGAACGCCTCCGGCATCCGCACCTCGTGCGCCTCCGGGTCGAACACCGGCGGGTTCCGGTCGGCGTCCTCGAACGACGCGGCCACCTCGTTCTTGGCCAGCCGGTCGATCTCCCCGAGCACCTCACGCGCCGTCTCGACGTCCATCTCGGCATACGGCCCCTGCCCGAGCACCTCGCCCCGGCCCAGAACCTCGAGCAGATTGAACTCGATGTCCCGCAGATTCGACTTGTAGTGGCTCACAGAGTTCCCCTACCTCGCTCGACAACTTTACTCGCCAGTAACAAAAGTATATACCGACCAGTAACGAAGGCAAAGCGGATTGACTGTCACGAATGGGGACACGGTTGATCTACGAGACGCACGCCACGACGCTCGACAACGAGAACGGCGTCGCGACGGGCTGGTTGCCGGGGGAGTTGTCCGAGCGCGGGCGGCGGGAGGCCGTCGAGCTGGGCCGGCGGCGACGGGACGCCGACGTGGTCTTCAGCTCGGACCTGCGGCGAGCCGTGCAGACGGTGGAGCTGGCGGGGCTCGGTGTGCCGTATTTGCGGGACTGGCGGTTGCGGGAGTGTGACTACGGGGAGCTGAACGGTGCGCCGGTGGACGCGCTCGGGGTCAGGTCCGAGCGCGTCCGTACGGCGTATCCCGGTGGCCAGAGTTACGCCGACGCCGTCGAGCTGATGGCGTCGTTCCTCGACGATGTCAGGCGCTGGTACGGCGGGTGCGTGGTGCTGGTCGTGGCGCACTCGGCTCAGCGGTGGGCGCTCCAGCATCTGGTGGGTGATGGAGCGCCGTTGGCGGAGCTGATCGAGGCGCCGTTCGACTGGCGACCGGGGTGGGAGTACGAGCTCTAGGGGGTGTAGATGGTGTTGGTGCCGTAGAGCTTCTGAGTGATGGCGGAGAGGTAGGTGGAGGTGTTGGACTCGGTGAGGTTGTAGGTGAGGAAGACGCCGAAGCCTTCGTCCTTGGTGCGCTGGGCGAGGGAGGCGGCGGTGGACTGGCTGGTGGCGGTGTAGGAGACGGCCGCGGGGGAGCGGAGGGCCTTGGAGGTCGGGCCGCTCGGGTCGTTCCAGGTGCCGTACCAGGGGTTCCAGGAGTAGTTGAAGGTGTTGGCGATGCTCTGGCCGTTGTAGGTCAGGCGGTCGGACGCCGGGCCGATGTCGTAGAGCGTGATCAGCTTGTCCGGGCCGAGCTTCGCGCGGAGCGCCTGGACCAGGTAGACGAACGAGTAGGCGTTCGGCTGGCCGGTGCCGTTCTTGCCGTACTCGACGTACTCGTCGTCGAAGTCGATCCCGTCCAGGCCGTACGTCGTCACCGCGTTCGCGAGCTCCTGGGCGAACGCGTCGGCCGACGCCTTGTCCGGGAAGTTCGCGAAGCCGGCGCCCTCGTGGTTGCCGAGGATCGACAGGACGACCTTGATGCCCTTGTCCTGCAGCGGCTTGATCTGGGTCTGCCGGTTGTTCAGGACGCTGGTGACCTGCTGGTTGAAGTGCAGGTACGCCTTCCGGGTGGTGGTGTTGAAGTTGATGTTCGCCGCGAAGATGATCGCGACGTCGATCGCCGGGGCGCCGGTGCTGGCCAGCTTGTACTTGCCGGCGCTCAGCATGCTGTGGTCGTTCACCTCGATATAGGCGATCAGCGTCGGCTTCTTCGCGGCCCGGCAGGCGGCGTTCGCCGGCAGTACCGACGCGCCGGTCGCGGCCACCGCCGTACCGGCGGCGAGAGCTGACAGCAGGGTCCTTCTCCGCATGAGCTCAGAACTCATTCGATCGACTCCTTGTCAAGGGTGGGCGGTCCGCCACACCGGCTGAACTAAACCGGTATAGCGGACCGATCATCGGATCGAGCCCAACCTGGTGTCAAGGGGTCACGGCAGCGTGACGGGAAGGAACGAGTCCTCGAGTTTCGTCCGCGCCTCGACGTTCGCCCCCGGCGGTACCAGCAGGGCGTTCGCGCTCCCGGCGCTCCACGGCCCGGTTCCGACCCGGTACGACAGGACGCCGTCCTTCTGCGCGATCACCCAGCCGAGGTTGTCCGGCAGCTTGATCCGGATCGGGGTGACGTCCTTGCCCATCTCCGCCGAGACGACCTTCGACGGGCCGTTCTTCGGGACGACGACGGCGTACGGCCGGGTCGCCTCGTCGTCCAGCTGGCGCTGGCCGAGGTAGACCTCGGTGCCGTCGGCGGTCCTGCCGTAGCCGACCCAGGTGCCCTTCTGCTCGGCGAAGTACGGCCAGAACTTCGCCCTGGCGAGCCCGTCCTCGAACTTCGCCCGCGCACCGGCCCGCACCCCCTCGGCACCCGGCGACATCGTCCAGTACTCCGGCTTCGAGGTGACCCACATCCGCCGGTCGATCTCGAACGGGCCCTTGCTGTCCTCCGGGGTGACGTAGCCGGTGAACGCGATCCGCTGGTCCGACGGGCCGGTGGCCGGGAGCGTCGCGATCGACAGGTCCTCCTCGACGGTGCCCTTGGGTAGCGCGATCACGCCGACGCCGTCCTTGAAGGTCACCGGCGCGAACTCGCGGCTGCTGCTGGAGCCGTCGGCGGAGTACACCCGGCGCGGCGACCAGCCGGTCTTCTTGCCGACGTCCAGGACGACGAGGCTCTGCGGATCGTCCATCCCGGCCATGAAGCCGGTGGTCAGCGGCGTCCCGGCGGCCGCGTACCGCGCGGTCAGGACGTGGAACTTGTCCCGGACGTCGGCCCCGATGAAGCCGACCACGGTGTGGACGCCCTCGCGCTCGAGTTTGAGGCCGTTTCCGTTGCGCAGATTCGCCCGCTGAGCGACGATCGCGGCCGGTCCGCTCGCGGTGGTGCCGACCCAGTAGACCTTGGGCTCGCCCTGCAGGTCCTTGAACAGGCCCGCGCCGTTGCGCTGGGAGCTGTCGCGGGTCTTCTTCCAGGTATCCAGCGCCTTGGCGATCATCTCGTCGTTCGCCAGGTCGCCGCGGGTCTCGCCCTTCAGCAGGAAGCTGTACGGGTCGCTCGTGGCGGTCTCGCCGGCGACCGGGGCGTCGGCGAGGCTGTTGTAGACGGCCGGCCCGGCGACCGCGACCGCCCCGACGGCCAGGACGGCGAGCGCGCTGATCCCGGCGGTGGTCAGGCGCCGGCGGCGGAGCCGGCGGGAGCCGCCCTGGCGGGCGCGGATGATCAGGTCGTCATCGGCGTGCACGTCGTCGACCGAGAGGCGCAGGCGTTGGTGGAGTTCGGTCTCGGTCATCGCAGTCCCTCCAGGAGCGCGGGTTCGGTGATCAGGCGCAGTCGGTCGAGGCCGCGGGAGGTCTGGCTCTTCACGGTGCCGATCGAGCAGTTCAGCGCGTCGGCGGTCTGGGCCTCGGTCATGTCTTCGTAGAAGCGCAGGACGATCACCGCGCGTTGCCGCGGCGGGAGCTCCTGCAGGGCGGAGAGCAGTTGGTCGCGGACGGCGTACGCGTCGGAGCCGTCCGGGGCGCCGCGGTCGTGGTGGTCGGCCAGCGTGACCTCGGGTTTGCGGCCCTTGGTCCGCCAGCGGTTCGCGGCCAGGTTGGCCAGCGTCTTGCGGGCGTAGGCCTCGGGGGCGCCGGTGCTGATCCGGCGCCAGTGCACGTAGACCCGTTCGTACATCTCCTGGACAAGATCCTCGGCCGCGGCCCGGTCTCCTGTCAGCAGGACTGCGGTCCGCAGCAGCCGGGTCGCGCTGCCGCGGACGAAGTCGTCGAATTCGCTTCCGCGAGTCACCCGTCTACCCTCCTGGTGAGCTGTTCTGGTACCGAGAATGACACCGGGCAGGTCCGGAAGGTTGAGTCGTCCGCCGACCTCAGGAGATGCTGAACCGCTATGCGAGTGATCGGGTTGATGTCCGGGACGTCGTACGACGCGATCGACGCGGCGGCGGCCGATCTGCGCCTGGACGGGGACCAGCTGGTGCTGACCCCGCTCGGGATGCTGAGCCAGCCGTACCCCGACGAGCTGCGCCGGGCGTTGGCCGCTTCCTTGCCACCGGCAAGTACGACGCTCGAGCAGGTCTGCCGGTTGGACACCGGGATCGGGCAGGCCTTCGCCCGGGTCGCGCGGCAGGCGGTCGAGCAGCTCACGGGCGGGTACGCCGATCTGATCGTGTCGCATGGGCAGACGGTGTTCCACTGGGTGGAAGGCGGAGCCGTCCACGGGACGCTGCAGCTCGGGCAGCCGGCCTGGATCGCCGAGGCGACCGGTGTCACCGTCGTATCGGACCTGCGGACGCGGGACGTCGCGGCCGGCGGTCAGGGGGCGCCGCTGGTGAGCGCCTTCGACGTGCTCTGGTTGCGCGGGCGGCCCGGCGTACCGATCGCGCTGAACCTCGGTGGGATCGCCAACGTGACAGTCCTGGCAGGCGAGCCGCTGGCCTTCGACACCGGCCCGGCGAACGCCTTGATCGACGCCGTCGTCGCGGAGCTGACCGCTGGGCGGCTCGGGTTCGACGCGGACGGCGTACTGGCCTCACGCGGCCAGGTGCACGCAGAGCTGTTCTCGCGGTTGCTGACCGAGCCGTACTACGCGCTGCCCGCGCCGAAGAGCACCGGCAAGGAGCTGTTCAACCTCGCCTACCTCGCGCGGGTGCTGGAAGGGCTGCCGGAGATCCCAGCTGACGATCTGGTCGCGACAGTCACCGCGCTGACGGCCCGTACGGTCGCGGACGCCGTCCGCTCGCACGGCGGGACGGAGGTGATCGCCTCCGGCGGCGGCACACGCAACCCGGCGTTGCTGCGCATGCTGGCTGCAGAGCTAGGGCCGGTGCCGGTCCGCAGCACCGACGAGCTGGGGCTGCCGTCCGCGGCCAAGGAGGCGTACGCGTTCGCCGTCCTGGGCTTCCTCACCCTGCACGGCCTGAGCGGGACAGTCCCGAGCTGCACCGGCGCGCGGCACTCGAGCGTGCTCGGATCGATCACCCCCGGCCTCGCCGGTGTGCCGCACGTCTCGCCCGATGTTCGCCCGCCCGCGAGCCTTCTGATCGACCGCGCGCCACACTAGTCCTCGTGACGAGGCTGTTCGTGGTGACAGGTGCGCCCGGATCCGGGAAGTCGACCGTGGTTCCGGAGCTGGTCCGGCTGAATCCGGGCAACTTGGTGGTGATGGACATGGACGAGCTGCTCGACGATCAGGGCCGCCTGCTCGGCATCAGCATCGCCAGCGCGACGGCGGCGCCGATCTGGCCGGCGTACAACGCACTCTGGTTGCGCATCACCGAGCTGATCCGCCGCTCCGGCATCCCCGTCCTCCTCCTCACCCCCGGCCTACCCAGCGAACTCCCCGAAGGCCGCTGGCTCCACCTCGACTGCCCGGACGTCGTCCGCCGCAAACGCCTCGCCAACCGCGGCTGGCCGCCCGCCCGCATCGAAGACGCCGTCGCCGACGCCGAAGAGATGCGCAAATACGTCCCCCGCTCCGTCCGCGGCGACGTAGCCCCCGAACGCTGCGCCCGCTCCATCCTCGACTGGATCCGCGGCGAACGCTTCGGCAAAACCCTCAACCTCTGGACCCGCTTCCGCGGCTAGCCGAGGGATGTGTAAGACGATTTGTCTTACACTTGTCTCATGGCAGAGACGATCACGATCCGCACGGATGCTGAAACCGAGCACGCGCTCGATGTGCTGACCCATGGCGGTGGCTCGCGGTCGGCTGCCGTTCGGCAGGCTGTCATCGAGGCCGCGTTGCGAAAAGAGCGTGCGGCGGCGATGCGGCGGGCGGTGTTGCGGATGCCGCTCGGGGAGCCCGACGGCGTGGATGTCGGGGCTGAGCTGGCTCGGGATCGGGAGGCTGAGCGCTGATGATCTACCTCGATTCGGCGGCCATCGTGAAGCTGGCGCACGCCGAGTCCGAGTCGCAGGCGCTCCGGGACTGGCTCGACGAGCGAGCCGAGCTCGATTGGATCAGCTCGGCCTTGGCGGAGGTCGAGTCGGTTCGGGCGCTCGCCCGGTACGTCCCGACGGCGGTTCCCCGCTTGCAGCTGGTGCTCGATCTCGTCGAGCTGGTCGACATCGACGCCGGGGTTCGGATCCTCGCCCAAGCCGTCAAGCCGGCGACCGTCCGCAGTCTTGACGCGATCCATCTCGCCACCGCGCTGCGGATCGAGCGGCTCGATGCGTTCGTCACCTACGACAAGCGGTTGGCCGATGCTGCTCGCGAGGCAGGCCTCGGCGTGCAGATGCCGTCGTGACGCATTGACAACATGTTGTCTTGATGACAGTATGTTGTCTATGACGAAGACGGCGTATGTGGGTGTTTACGAGACGTGGGCGGACTGGGAGATCGGGCATCTGCTGGTCGAGTTGCGGACGGGGCGGTTCACGGGTGAGGAGTGGCGGGTGGTGACCGTGGGGGAGACGGTTGAGCCGGTGGTGACGATGGGTGGGTTGCGGGTGGTGCCGGAGGTGGCGCTGGGTGAGGTTCGGGGTGGGGATCTGCTGGTGCTGGCTGGGTCGGCGGAGTGGGACGCCGGGGGTGGCGACGGGTTTGTGGAGTTGGCTGGGCGGTTCTTGGCGGCTGGGACGCCGGTGGCGGCTATTTGCGGGGCTACGGCTGGGTTGGCGCGGGGTGGGTTGCTGGACGAGCGCAAGCACACCAGTGCGGTGAAGGAGTATCTGTTGGCCACTGGGTACGCGGGTGGCGACAACTATGTGGACGCGCGGGCGGTGGTGGACGGCGATCTGATCACGGCCGGGCCGGATTCGCCGGTGCAGTTCGCGCGGGCGGTGCTGTCGCGGCTGGGGCTGGCGGATGAGGCCAAGCTCGAGGCGTACGAAGGCGTCTTCCACCGGGCCGACCCATCGGCGTACGCCGGGCTCGTCGGCTGATGACTGTTCCACCGCGGGCGGAGTGGCCGGAGCCTGCTGCGGAGACGGCGGGTGGCGCGGCGCTGACCGACGTCATCCTCGCCACGTTCCGGCTGAATGCGCGGCTGCTCGAGGCCGCGCAGGAGCTGGCCGCGCACGGGGAGCTGACCGCCGCGTGGTGGCAGGTCCTCGGCGGCGTGCTCGACGAGCCGCGTTCGGTCGCGGACGTCGGCCGGATCATGGGGGTCAGTCGCCAGGGGGTGCAGCGGATCGCCGACCTGCTCGTCGAGCGCGGCCTGGCGGAGTACCGGGCGAACCCGGCGCACCGCCGCGCCAAGCTGCTCGCGTGTACCGAGGCCGGCTACTGGGCGATCCGCCAGGTCTCGGTCGCCCAGCATCCGTGGGCGGCCGAGCTGAGCACCGCGGTCGACGTCGACGACCTGCGGACGACGCTCGCCACCATGCAGGCCTTGATCACCAAGCTCGAAGGAGCTTGATCGGCAGGCTCGCGCCGTAGGTGTGCCGGGTCGCGAACGTCAGCCGCGTCCCGGTCAACGTCCGCACGACCTGGACGCCGGGCGTCGGCGCGGCCGCGCGCAAGTACTGCGCCCACAGCGTCACCGAGATCGTGTCGCGCGCCGTGGTCGGGTCGGACGCCGCGACCTCGACCTGACCACCGGCGCCCCGGCGTACCAGCACGGACGCCGGGCCGTCGATACTCATCCCGGGCAGGTGATGCTGCCCTCGGGTGAAGGTGTTCGCCGCGGTCAGCCGCAGCCCGAGGTGCTGTACGGCCTGCATCCGAGTGGTGTTCGCGAGGACGCCGAGCCGACCGTGCCGATAGGCCTGGAGCGCGGACTCTGTTGCGTTGGGCACCAATGCGTAGGCAAGAGCCCGGGTCGCCCCCGCCGGTTGGGTCGCGGTCAACCCGAAGACCTGCTTGGTCACCTGGGTGTCCGGGTTCGACGTCCGGATCACGCGCCGGCTCCGTGTCACCGACTGCAAGCTCACGTGCACTTCACCCGGCTGCAGGAAGTAGTAGCCGACGGCAACATTGTCGTCGGCGTAGCGCAGCCAGCGCGGGTCGACCGCCCCGACTCCCGACCAGCTGCCGCCGTTTCGGCGTCCGCCGGCGATCGTGACGGCCGCGGTCGGGGCCGCGATCCGGGTGTCGAGGGTCGTGGTGACCGGGCGGTCGTCGTCCCCGACGCCGGCCGCCAGGACGACGACCTCGTCGTCGAACAGGAACCAGGATTTGGTCGCCGACGCGTTGCGGTAGCTGACGAAGTCTTCGGGCAGGTCCGCGCGGTGGGCGTAGGCATAGTCGTCCGACTGGACCCAGCCGGCAACGCCGTACGTGCCCAGGGTCGCGCCGCCGGAGTACGCGTTGGTGCCGGTCGGGAAGTAGACGTAGGTGTTCTGCGCCTCGGACGACGGGGTGAACTCCGGCGGACGGTCGTAGTACGCCGTCCCGTAGAGCTCGGGGATCGAGCGCCGGGTCTCGACCGGCGCGGTGACACCCGCGAGCGCGTACGGCGAGACGGTGGTGAAGTAGTCGACGCCGTATGAGCGGGTCTGGTCCTGGCCGGTGAGGTACAGGTAGTGGGCGCCGTCGCCCTGGAACCAGGGCAGCAGGTTCTCGCCGCTCATGTACTCGTACTTGCTGATCCGCTCCGAGTTGCGCGCCAGCGCGAACGCGTAGCTGGGACGGCGGTGCACGGTCCGGTCCATCGCGTTGTACGCCGTGCTGCTCGCGGGCGGGTTCAGATCGGCCGGGACGATCGCGGGGTCGGCCTTGAGGTCGGCGAAGCGCGCGATGCTGACCGGGGAGACGAAGGTGTTCGGGTTGATCGTCGGCCGGGCGGTGAACTTCGCGAACGCCTTCAGCCGGGTCGCGTCGGCCGGCGTCGCGTAGTCGGCCAGATCGACGACGGCCTCGACGATCACGGCGACGTCGTCGTACCCGGTGCCGGGCCGGGAGACCGCGCGCCCCTTGACGATCTCCATCATCCAGCCCTCGAAGATGAGCGGCGCGAAACCGTGCTCGACCCAGCCCTGGACGACGCCGACCAGGTCGTCGGTGCGTGCGTACGGCGTCCCGTCGAGCACCTTGATCGTCTGGACGACGCGGCTGAGCAGCGCCTTGCCGTACGAGCCGGTGTACGCGACCGAGGCGTGCTGGATGAACGAGCCGTCGGCGTAGTACCCATCGGTGACGCCGTGCTGGAGGTTGTACGGATCGACGGTGGCGAAGACGGTGAACTGGTCCTGCAGGGCCTTCTGGATCCGCGCGTCGTCGCCGAGCAGCGCGCCCTGGAGGACACGGTTCGCGGTGATGTCGACCAGGTTGGCGCCGGTGTGGAAGCGCGAGTCGAGGTTGACGTCGCCGTTCGTCCCGTTGCGGAGGTAGGCGTCCATCGAGCCGACGTATCGGCTGATCAGCTCGGCCGGGGCGTCGATCAGGGCGAGAGTCTTGGAGACGAAGGTGGAGATGCCGATCTCCCAGGTGAACCAGTTGCCGTAGTAGCCGCGGGACTGGTCGCCGTAGTACGTCGCATGCAGCCAGGCGAGCTTGTCGGCGATCCGCGCGCGGAGTTGCTCATTGCCCTGCAGCTCGGACGCCGGGCCGGGGCGGCGGAAGGCGAGCGCCAGCTCGTAGAGGTGCTGGAACGACGCGCTCAGGTTGGGGTCGCTGGTCCCGAGCGGGAGGCCGGCGAACAGCTCACCGGAGCCGGCGCGGTCCATCGCGGTCAGCCACGTCCGGGCGGTGGCGTCCAGCGCGGTGAGTTTGGCGGCGACCTCGGGTCTGGTGTTCGAGGCCGCCGTACCGGCGTAGATCGCGATCGCGTTGCTCAGCAACAGCCCGGCCCCACCCGGGGCGTCGGTGGCGGCACGGGCGGGGCGTACGGGGTGCACCGCGCTCAACAGCGCGGTGGCGGGGACGAAGGACAGCAGGTGGCGGCGGCTGATCTGCACTGGTACTCCCGGGCGAAGGGGAAAAACCTCACCCTGGGAGTCAATCAGCCGTCACTAAGTTTCGGCAAGCGCTTACAGCGACTCAGGTGCCGCCGGCGCCGACCAGTTGACCGTCCATCGAGAGGATCCGGATCGGGCCGCCGGTCGACTTGGCCGGGATGATCAGCGCGACCTGGTGCAGGTAGTCCTGGTGCAGCGTCTGGGTGTACTTGACCATGCTGCTGAACGCCGTCGCCTCGCCGCTGGTCCAGTACGCGTTCGAGCCCGGCTCGACGCGCTGCAGGTACTGCTCGGTCAGCGTCAGGAAGACCAGCGCCTCGCCGTCGCCGGTGATGAACGCCGTCTGCCGGCCGGTCGACCGGAACGTGTCGGTCGCACCGGCGATATACGGCTCGGCGACATCGGAGACCTTCGACTTCGCGCGCAGGTCGAGGAGCTTCGTCGTCCCCGGGGAGGGGATGAAGAGCTTCGACTGCGCCGACTTGGCGCCGCCCGTCAGGTACGCCGCCATGGTCGCGCCGACCGCGGACGGCTGCGTCGCCAGGCTCGCCAGATCCGCCTTGGTCGGGGCGCGCAGGCCGGTCAGCGACGGCAGGTCGATCGTGTTCCCCGGGTAGACCGAGTGCGTGAGCAGCCAGGGCGCGCCCGCGCTGTCGCGCTCCCAGACGCCGAGCTGGCGGGTGTCCGGGGCGCCCGAGACCCCCGAGGCGACCACGAACCGCATCGGGTACGCCGTGAACTCCGGCGCGCCGACCTGCGGGTCAGTGAACGCGAACGGCTTCTCGGTCACCTTGCGCGCGGCGTCCAGCTTGCGGCCGATCTGGTAGCCGGCGCGGGTCTGCGCGAGCGTCGGCTCGGCCTCGATCGTCGCGGCCAGCTTGTCGTCGCGGGTCTGGTTCGCCTTGTTGTTCAGCTCGTTGTACTTCGCGACCACGGCCTGCGCGTCGGCGACCGTGATGGCCGGCCGGTGGTCGACCGTGCTCAGGCTGTTCTTCGGCGGCATCAACCCGCAGCTCGTTGCTGTCAGCAACAAAGCCCCACTCGCCAGCAGCGCCGCCGTCCGCTTCATCGCCTCGTCGCTCTTCACGAACTCCGGCGACTCCTGCAACGGCAACGGCGTCTCCCCCACAGCCGGCCCGTCAGCCCCCGGCAGGTCGGCGCTCGTACGAGCCTCCGGTACGTCGGTAGCAGGCGCGGTCAGCGCGGCGCGGGACTTGGCCCGGGCGACCGCGGCGGCGGACATGAACATCGGCGCCGCCGGAATCGGCGAAGCAAGCGGCACCGCGGGCTCGTCAAGCGGGGCGCGGTCAGCAGGCGTCGCCGGAGCCGGATCGACGGCCGGCGGCTCGTCAACTGGCGCACGGTAGGCAGGTACGTCCTCGGGCGCCGCCCGCATCGGAGTCTTGGCTTCGGGCACGGCTCGCGCCGAACTGGACGCCGAGGGGGTGTTCGACTGCGGGGAGGTGGGGGCGAAGGGGGAGGTGGGGGTGGTGAGGACGGCGCGGGTGGGGACTGGGGCGGCGGTGGGCTCGTCGGCGGCGCGGGGGGCGCGGCGGAAGGCGAGGGCGATGCCGAGGGTGAGGGCGACGAGGCCGGCGCCGAAGACGAGCAGGCTGATCCCGAAGGAGCGGTGGATCTCGATGCCGAAGCGGACGTCGGCGTCGACGGCGGGGCTGCCGTCGGCGTTCATCACGACGACGGAGTACCGGCCGTCCTGCATCGGCCAGGCGATCGACTGCGCACCGGCGCCGCCGGATTTCGCGACCCACCAGTCGAGCTCGCCCGGCGGGGTCAGCTTGTTCTCCAGGCCGCGCATGGTCTGGGTGCTGATCGTGGACGGCGCGTCGTACCGGATCACGCGGGTGGTGGCCGAGCCGGCCAGGTAGTCGGTGACGTCGAGGTCCTGCGCGATCCCGACGAACAGCGGCTTCGCGCCGGTGACGTCGACATGCAGGACCGGGCCGTGCCGGTCGATCAGCTCGGGGGCGGTGACGACGGCCAGGCCGGAACTGCTCAGGCCCCGGTCGCCGGTGGAGATCGTGTTGTCCGGGCCGATCAGCCAGAACGCGGCCGCGGCTCCGGCCACGGTGGCCAACAGGCCGATCAGGGTCAGCAGCAGGCCCAAGACGGTGCGGGCGAAACGCATGAAAAGGCTCCCGTTGTACGACGAGCCCGGTCACGGACGGGTGGACCGGACAACGAGCTCGGCCGCGGGGCCGGTCGGGGCCCCGTACTCCACCCGCTGTCCTGACTAACTGATCCCCTACGAATCTGTTACGACTGGATCACTAACTGAGAGTCGCTGCATTAATCTGTCAATCGTTTGAACCAGCCGCTGACCAGCAAAAAGGCCCGGACCGAAAAACTTCGGACCGGGCCCAACTTGTGCTGACAAACACGGAGCGGGTGACGAGAATCGAACTCGCACTGTCAGCTTGGGAAGCTGATGTTCTGCCATTGAACTACACCCGCGTGCCGCCCACTTGGGCGAGCAGGGAAGAGCATAGCCGATCGGTGGGGGCGCGGGCGCGCCGGGTCCGGCGCGGCGGGTGGAAGTCGGCCGATCCGGCCCGGTCGGCGTCCGGGGACGGCGGGGTGCTGGTCCCGGCCGGGTTGTTGCGCGGTCAGGAGTCGGTCGGCAGGAAGATGCCGAATGCATCGAAAAGGCGGCCGGGAGCGGTTTGCGCCGGGGGTTCCGGGGCAGTTTTCCACAAAGGGTCCGCCCAGGGACTGGGCAGGCCCGGCATCTTCTGGCAGATTAGAACGCGTTGCCGGGGGCAACATTTGACGCAACGTGAGGATGCGGTCCTTGCCGGGACCGGACAAGATGGTTGCGGGGCAACTGGATGAAGGGGTGAACGGTGGCAACAGACGCAAGTGACGCGCTGGAGAACCTGGAGAAGGAGCTCGTCACGTTGGCGCGCCGGCTGCGTGGTCTGCAGCGGACGCTGTCCGACGAGGCGCATCCGGATCTGGAGCCGGCGCAGTACGCGTTGCTCAACCACGTCGAAGAGCTGGCGCCGGTGCGGATGGCCGACCTGGTCGCGGCGCTCGAGGTCGACAAGGGTCCGGTCAGCCGGGCCTGCGCGCGCCTCGAGGAGGAGGGACTGCTGAAGCGCGCGGCCGACAAGACCGACGCGCGGGCGACCCTGCTGACGCTGACCGCGGCCGGTAAGCGCAAGCTGGCCTCGGCCCGGAAGAAGCGGCACAAGGTGATCGAGGAGCTGCTCAAGGACTGGTCGCCGGCGCAGGTGAAGACCTTCGCCACCCAGGTGTCGAAGTTCAACAAGCTGGCCTGAGCAGGAGTTCGTTGCCTCAGGCCCGGGGTTCCGGGCGGCTGAGGAACAGGTCTGGTGGTGTGTCACGCCGGGGAGCTGAGGGCCCCGGACGATCCACCACCAGATCCCTGTCACCGGCCGCGGGCCGGGCGGTGACAGGAGCGCGACCGGCGCGCTTGCTACCGTACCGGTGTGCTGCTCTCCGACCGTGACATCTTGGCCGAGCTCGACGCCAAACGCGTCCAGCTGGATCCGTTCGACGCCGCGATGGTGCAGCCGTCGAGTGTCGACGTCCGCCTCGACCGCTTCTTCCGGGTGTTCGAGAACCACAAGTACCCGCATATCGACCCGGCCGAGGAACAGCCCGACCTGACCCGGATGGTCGAGCCCGAGGGGGAGGACCCCTTCATCCTGCACCCGGGTGAGTTCGTGCTCGGCTCGACGTACGAGCTGGTGACGCTGCCCGACGACGTGGCCGCCCGGCTCGAGGGCAAGTCCTCGCTGGGCCGGCTCGGCCTGCTGACGCACTCG
Source organism: Kribbella sp. NPDC104218 (assembly GCF_055584105.1). Lineage (NCBI taxonomy): Bacteria > Bacillati > Actinomycetota > Actinomycetes > Propionibacteriales > Kribbellaceae > Kribbella > Kribbella sp. NPDC104218. The sequence goes on along the minus strand of NZ_JBVJMQ010000001.1, from coordinate 1,509,172 downwards.
ACCGCCGGCTTCATCGACCCCGGCTTCTCCGGGCACGTGACGCTGGAGCTGTCGAACGTCGCCACCCTGCCGATCAAGCTCTGGCCGGGGATGAAGATCGGCCAGCTCTGCTTCTTCCGGCTCTCCTCGCCGGCCGAGCACCCGTACGGCTCCGCGAAGTACGGCTCGCGCTACCAGGGTCAGCGCGGCCCGACGCCGTCCCGTTCGCACCAGAACTTCCACCGCACCGACATCTGAGCCGGAACGACGAAGGCCCCCGGGAAACACCCGGGGGCCTTGTCAGTTGTCAAGAAATCAGGCGGTCGGCTTCAGCGTGACGAGGATCTTCTCGTTCTTGAAGTCGTTGCCTCCGGCACTTTGCAGGTAGACGCCGCCGTACTGCGTGACGGCATCCGGAGTCCGCACACCGAGCTGGTTGTTGTAGAGCGACAGATCCGAACCCCAGGCGACGGCCGGGTCGGTGGCCGGGTCCATGGTCGGCGCGCTGGTGGTGGCGTCCGGAGTCGGGGACCACGTCCCGCCGGAGGACGACGGGGTCGGCGTCGAGCTCGCGCCGGGCACCTTCGCCAACGGGATGTCCTGACCATCGGTCGCGGTCAGCGCGATCGGCTGGTTCTGCGCCTGGCCGTAGATGACGCCGTGGAAGGCCGCGCTCACGATCGGGACGACCCGGCTGGCCGATTCGGACGTGTAGCCCCAGACCTTCTTCCCGGTGCTGTCGTCGAGACCGACGATCTCGTCGGTACCGCCGTTCGCGCCGGTCGAGCAGACGACCGCGGCGGCCTGGTCGCCGAGGCACTTGAAGTAGTACTTCTTGGTGTTCGCCAGCGCGGGTTTGGTCTCGACGACGGCGCCGGTCGCGATGTCGACGGCGTACAGCACGTTGTTGTACGTCGTCGCCGCGGTCTTCGGATCCGACTGGTACGTCGTGCCGCTGAAGTAGGCCCGCTTCGCGCCGTGCCCGGCGAACATCAACTCGTTCTGCTTGGTCGGGATCGTCTTGCTGACCTTGCCGGTCGCGCCGTCGGCGACGACGATCGCGCTGTCGGTCGCGTTCGTCGCGCCCGCGGACTTACCCGCGACGACGACGCCGTTCAGCACGCCGCCGGCCGCGACGCCGGGGATACCGGTCGCCTTCTGCGTCTTCGGGTCGGCGAAGACCGTCAGCGCGTCCAGCGGTTTGCTGCCGCCCTGCGGGTCGACGCCGATCGCGATCTGGCCGGTCGCGGCGTCGTACGCCTCGGTGTAGATGTTGGCGGTCTGACCGCCCGGGCCGAGGATGCTGCTGGCATCGAACGTCGCCTCGGCGACCTTCTTGCCGTCGACGGCGTCGAGCCACTGGAACAGCACCTGGCCGTGCGCCTTCTGGGTGCCGCCGCCGCTGTTGGACTGGCTGTACACGATGCCGACGACATCCTTGCCGTCGAGTTGCAGCGGCATCGGCCGGCTGTGGCTGGTGGTCTTGATCGTGTCCGGCGAGTCGGTGGACGGCGTCGTCCACGGCTCGCGCTGGGCGGCGATGTGGTAGCCCTTCAGGCCGCCGTTCCCCGAGAGCAGCGCGGTCTGGCCGACCATGCCGGACTTGTAGGAGTACATGTCCTCGACGCCGGTCACGTCGGGCGCTCCGAAGGCGGAGGCGGCGGTGAAGTCCTTGGGCGGGTCGAAGGCGGCGACCTGCGGGGCCGGCGGGCTGGTCGGCGTGTCACCGCTCTTGTTGTCGCCGCCGGAACCCTTGTCGTCCGCGCCGCCGCAGCCGGCGAGCAGGACGATCAGGGTGGCGGCGGTGGCGACGGCCTTGGCTGTCGGACGCTGCATGGTGCTGCTCTCTCCCGAGGTCGACCGAAGTGATCGCTTGAAAACCTAGCAGTGTCGATGGTCGCCGTCGGTAGTTATCCACAGGCATTTGCACGAAGCTGCAACACCACGCCTCAGCGGACGACGGACAGCCCCGGACGAGCCTGGTTCGGACGCGCGTGCCGGGGGCGGACGGCGGGCTCGGTGAGCGGCTCCAGCCGGTCGGCCAGCCGCCGCAAGGCGATGGCCAGACCGTGCCGGGCGCCGCTGTCGGCGGGGCGTTCCTGGTGTGCCGCCCGGGCCTCGGCGGCCCGGATCTGGTCGGCGACGCGGTAGCGCGCGACCTCCTGCTGTTCGCTGATCATGTCGTGCTCCCCTCGGTGTTCCCCGTGCGGAATCTGGTCAGACCTTGACGACGGTGATGTCCCCGGAGACCGTGCGGGCCCGCAGCATCAGCGAACGCTCGTCGCCGGCGGGCTTCTGGCCCGGCTGCAGCTCGCACCGGATCCGCCCGGTGACCGTCTTCAGGTCCAGGTACGTCGGTACGCCGTCCGGTACGCCGACCCGGACGTCGCCACGCGCGGTCTCGGCCTGGATGCTCGGCCCGTCGGCCACCTCGACGACGACGTCACCCGAGCCGGAGGTCGCGATCGAGTGATCGCGGATCCGCTCGATGGTGATGTCACCCGAGCCGACCTTGATACTGGCCTGCCCGGCCGCGTCGCCGACCCGGACGTCACCGGAGCCGGTGCTCAGCCCGAGGGCCGCGCCGGCCGCGGCGATGTCGATCGCCCCCGAGCCGGTGGTGCCCTTCGCCGTCCCGCGGACGGCGCCGACGCGGACGTCGCCACTGCCGGTGCGGACCGCGAGGTCGCCCTCGACGTTCTGCAGACGGACGTCGCCGGAGCCGGTGACGACCCGGGTCGTGCCGACCGGCACCCGGGCGGACAGGTCGCCGGAGCCGGTCTGGACCCGCAGCTCCAAGGCCGTCGGAGTGGCGATCCGGACGTGGATCTCCGGACCACGCCGGGTGGCGTGCCGACGGTCCTTGCGCTGTTCGACGATCAGCTCGCCGTCCTCGATGCCGAAGCGGACGTCGTCCTCGACGCCGCCCTCGACCTCGAGAGTGACGTCAGTCTCGGCGCCCTCGGCCGGGACCAGCTCGACCGTGCCGGAGCCGATGTCGATCCGGGCTCGGGTGAGCTCACCGGTCAGGTTGCTGGTGAAGCCGCTCATTCGGCCCACCCCGTGAAGCTCTGGCCCGGGCCGTGCTGGCCGCGCCGGTGCTCTCGGTCGCCCCGCCGCCGGTCCCGGTCGCCGCGGCGACCCTCCCGATCGCGGTCCCGGTCGCGTCGGCCGCGCTCGGAGCCGAACACGCCCTCCTCGCCGAAGGGGCCGTCGGGGCCGAACACGCCGTCCGGTCCGAAGACGCCGTCCGGTCCCAGGGGACCGTTCGGGCCGAGCGGGCCGTCCGGGCCGAACACGCCGCCGCCGCGCGGAGGACGCGGTGGCCGCGGCGGGCGACCCGGGCCGCGACGGCCGCGGCCGCTCTCGCTGAGCTCGGTCATCACCGTGCGCATCAGCCACGCGTTCGAGGAGATGCCCTCGGCATTCGCGGCCTCGTCGACCTTGTTCTTCACCGACATCGGCAGCCGCAGCGTGATCCGCGCGGTCGGCTCGTCGGCGTCCAGGGCCAGGTCGGTGACCTCGGAGTCGTTGTCGTCTTCTTCTTCTTCGTCGTCCACCTCGTCGGGGCCGGTCAGCTGGCTCGGCGCCGGCGTGACCACGAACTCGGGACGGCCGCCGGCCATCCGGAGCTCCACCGACCCGGGGGACAGCTCGCGGCTGATCTCCCCGGCGGCATCGGACAGGGCTGAGATGAGGGCCAGGCGGCCCGCGTCATCCAGCGTGGCTCCGAGGCGCTGGGCCACGGAGCGAGTTTGGTCGTCGGCCAGGGCGGTGGCGTTCTCGACGCTCCGCCGGACCGACTCGAGGTACAAGTCGAGTTCCATGACGCCAACTATGACGTCATTGTGACGTCACTGTCAACCCCGATGCCGTCATGACCCCGTCGGGGACCAGGATGGGAGACTCGGAGACCGGGAGGAACTTGTGTCCAGAGGTGTACTCGTGACCGGGGCGTCACGCGGTGTCGGAGCGGCAGCCGCGGCTGCCTTCGCAGCGGGCGGCGACCGAGTCGTCCTGCATTGCCGTGGCGCCGTCGAAGAAGCCGAGCAGGTCCGCGCCGGGTTGCCCGGCGAGGGGCATGCGGTGCTCTCGGCAGATCTCGGTGATGCGGCCGCAATCCCTGTCCTGGTTGACGAAGCGGCTCGCTTGCTCGGCCGGATCGACGTCCTGGTCAACAATGCCGCGCTGTTCGTCGCCGAACCGGTGGCCGGCTCCCGCCGGATCGGTCATCCGCTCGCCGACACGTCGTACGAGGACTGGGTCTCGGTCTGGCGCCGGACGCTCGCGGTGAACCTCGAAGGGGCGGCGCACGTCACCTGGTGCGTCGCCCGCCAGATGCTGGACGTCGCTCCGGCGGACGGCGTCCGGCGCGGCGCGATCGTGAACGTCGGGTCCCGTGGCGCCTACCGCGGCGAGCCCGACATGCCCGGCTACGGCGCCGCCAAGGCCGGCGTCCACTCGATGAGCCAGTCCCTTGCCGTCTCGCTGGCGCCCCATGACATCACCGTGACGTCAATAGCCCCCGGTTTCATCGCCACCGAGCTCACCGCCGCCATGCTCGAAGGCCCGGCCGGCGACGCCATCCGCGCCCAGAGCCCCTTCAACCGCACCGCCACCCCCGAAGAAGTAGCCGCCGCCATCCACTGGCTCGCCTCCACCCCAGCCGGCTGGGCCGCCGGCGCCGTCCTCGACTTCAACGGCGCCAGCTACCTCCACTGAGCCGGTCCAGGGCCGCGAATTCGCCGTCGTGGACTGCCTGCACCACCGACGCGGCGTTGCTGTGGGCAACGATTTTCAGATCGACGTCCGGCCGGGTACGGCGCACCCGGCCTCGTCGACTAGCGCGCCGGCTGCTTGAGGATCTTGTTGGCCGGGGGTGCGGTGATGGTGATGGGCTTGTTGTAGTCAGACAGGGTCATTTCCATCGCGACGCCGCTGAAGGTGAAGGTGAGCCGACGGACGCGGTCCGCGTCGTCCATCCACATCGTGTAGGCGAGGGTCTTGGGGAGGTCGCTCGCCTTGACGCCGGTGGGGAGCTTCTTGCCCTGGAGTTTGAGGGCCTTGGCGGTGTCGACGGTGACCGTGTAGCGGTTGAGCTGCTGACCGGCCACCTTCTCGGTGCGGACGAACTTCACGTCGACCATGGACTTGTCGAACGACTTGAAGATCTTGGTCGGGTCACCGCCCTCCAACAGCTGCTCCAGCTCAGCCGAGCCACCGGCCTTGCTCTGCACCCACTTGCCAGGCGGGGTCACGCCCGGCATCGAGGCATACAGCAAGCCCTTGGTCACGATCACCTGCCCAGGCTGCTCACCGAACAACGGCCCAGCCAGCTGCAACGACAGCGCCAACGGCTCCACCGTCTGGACGCCGCTGATCGTCAGCGCCGGCTTACCGGCGACCGTCATCTTCCCAACCGTCCGCCACGACTTCTGCTTGGTCAGCGCCGAGTTCATCGCCGGCAGGAACGTAACCCGATTCAGCCGAACCGGCTCAGCCACCTTCTGCGGTTCGGCGACGGGCTGCGAGGTGGCCGGCACACTCGCGGCCGGGCCAGTGGCGGCCGGCTTGTCGGAGCCGCCACAGGCGGCGAGGCCGAGGGTCAGCGGCAGTGCTGCGGCCGTGGCGACGGCGGCGCGGAACTTCATGGTGCTTTCCTCCCCAGGTGGTACAAGACGGTGGATCTTATGGTCCGTACCACCTGAGGCGGAAGGTTTTTGCACCTTGTTGCAACTACCCCCGCTTGACGGCGGCGAGGAGGAGTTGGGCGACGTCCTGGACTTCTACTTCTTCGCGGGCGGAGCCGTCGGCTTGTTTGGCGGTGAGGCCGTCGGAGAGCATGACGCGGCAGAAGGGGCAGCCGGTGGCGATCTTGTCGGCGCCGGTCTCGACGGCTTCGGTGGTGCGGTTGACGTTGATGCGGCTGCCGATCTTCTCTTCCATCCACATCCGGGCGCCGCCGGCGCCGCAGCAGAACGACTTCGTCTTGTTCCGCGGCATTTCGGCGTACTCCGCGCCCGGGATGATCTCGAGCAGTTCGCGCGGGGCGTCGTAGACCTGGTTGTGGCGGCCGAGGTAGCAGGGGTCGTGGTAGGTGATCTTCTGGCCGTTGAGTGAGCTCTCGGCCGGGGCGACCGGGGTGAGTTTGCCGTCCCGGACGAGGCGGTTCAGCAGCTGGGTGTGGTGGATGACGTCGAGCTCGACGCCGAGCTGGGAGTACTCGTTCTTCAAGGTGTTGAAGCAGTGCGCGCAGGTCGAGACGACCTTCTTGGCGCCGGTCTCCTTGAAGACCTCGGCGTTCTGCATGGCGAGCTGCTGGAAGACGAACTCGTTACCGGAGCGGCGGGCCGGGTCGCCGGTGCAGGTCTCGCCGTCACCGAGGACGGCGAAGCTGACGCCGGCGATGTTCAGCAGCTCGGCGACGGCCTGCGTGGTCTTCTTCGCGCGGTCCTCGTAGGCGCCGGCGCAACCGACCCAGAACAGGTACTCGACCTCTTCGAGGGTCTCGACGTCCGAGCCGACCTGCTTGACCTCGAAGGGCAGGTCCTTGGCCCAGTCCATCCGGCCGGACGGGCTCATGTTCCACGGGTTGCCCTTGTTCTCCAGGCCTTTGAAGAGCCCGTTCAGCTCGGACGGGAACGACGACTCGATCAGCACCTGGTAGCGGCGCATGTCCATGATCGCGTCGACGTGCTCGATGTCGACCGGGCACTGCTGCACGCACGCGCCGCACGACGTACAGGCCCACAGGGCCTCCTCGTCGATGACGGCGACATCGGCCGCGCCGACCAGCGGCTTCTCCTGCTCGTCGAGCACCAGCTGCGACAGCGACTTCCGCTCGTCGTCGGAGGAGGCCAGCAGGTACGGCGCTTTGGCGTACGCGTGCTCGCGCAGGTTCATCATCACGAGTTTCGGCGACAGCGGCTTCTCGGTGTTCCAGGCCGGGCACTGCGACTGGCAGCGACCGCACTCGGTGCAGGTCGTGAAGTCGAGCAGGCCCTTCCAGGTGAAGTCCTCGACCTTGCCGACGCCGAGTGCGGCGTCCTCGTCGAGTTCGTCGATGTTCTCGAAGTCGATCGGCTCGCCCTTGACCATGATCGGCTGCAGCGCGCCGAGCGCCGTCCCGCCGGTCGCCTCGCGCTTGAACCAGATGTTCGGCCAGGCGGTGAAGCGGTGCCAGGCCACGCCCATCGTCGCGTTCAGCGAAATCGTGATCATCCAGGCGAACGAGATGATGATCTTGATCATCGCGACCAGGTAGACCGTGTTCTCCAGCGCGTGCTCGGACAGGCCGCCGAACAAGGCGTCGCCGACGAACCACGTACTCGGGAAGTGGAACTTGCTGCCCGCGCCGAGCGCGTACTCCAGCCCGCGCAGCAACACGATGCAGATCAGGACGCCGAGGATCGTGTACTCGACGTAGTACGCCTGCCAGCCGCGCGAGCCGAAGAACCGGCTGTACCGGCCCTCGGAGCCACTCGGCAGATGCCGCAGCCGGATCGCCATCAACCCGATGATCGAGATCAGGCCGGTCCAGGTCAGGAACTCGCTGACCCACTCGAAGACGAACCAGTGGCCGATGATCGGCAACGCGAAGTGCGCGTCGAAGAGCTGCCCGAACGCGGTGACGAGACTCAGCACCAGACCGAGGAAGCCGAACGCGACGAACCAGTGCAGGATGCCGATGTGGCTCCACTGCAACATCCGCGTGTGGCCAAGGGTTTCCTTGGCTAAGGTAAGGCTTCGCTGACCTGGCTGATCGGTCCGCCCGGCCGTCGGCTGACCCAGCTTGATGACGGACACCAGGTGCCCGATCGTCTTGCCGAACAACGCGATGCCGACCGCGGCGATCGCGAGCGAGACGATGATGGCGAGGATCTGCATACCAGCGATGTTATTGGTTGGTTACTGGTGAGTCATGTCGATGCGGTCATGATCACGCCCGCGTGTTTCGTCTCACGTTACCCCGTCAGGCGATCGAGCCGGGCGGCGGCTGCCGGACGGCGGGGGTCGTCGGCGGGTAACGCGACGGCGAGCGCCTCGAACACCTCCAGGTCTTCGGCGCCGGTCGGGGTCTGCGCGAACCGCCAGAGCAGGTCCGCGTCCGCGGTGGTCAGGATGGCGCGGCGCAGGGTGGCATCGACCTCGTCGCGTTCGGCGCGCACGGCCGGCGCATCGGAGCGCGCGAGTAGCGGACCGGAGTAGAGGTCGAGCGCCGCGCGGAGATCGCCCTGGCGAAGTGCGGTGTGCAGATCGGTGATGTCCCCGGTCACGTCGGCGATGATGCGATAGGGCTTGGTGTCCAGGACGCCGCCGCCGAGCAGGTTTCGCAGGCGATGCATCTCGGCCCGGACGGTGGTCGGGTTGCCCTCGTCGCCGTACAGCTGCAGCATCAGCTGCTCGGCGGTCAGACCGGCCGGGTGCAAGAGCAGCAGCGTCAGGACTTCGGCGCGCCGCAAGGTGAGCGCGATCCCGCGACCACCGACGACGGCGATCGGTTGACCCTCCCCGAGCAGCTTCAGCCGCAACGACGGTCGCGTACGCCGAAGCGGCGTACCGGGGATGCGGAGCAGGTAGCCCTCGTCGAGCGGCTCGATGAGGCCCTCGCGGCCATCGCCGAGGTTGATCCGGTCGGTGTGCGGCGGCACGATCAGCCGATCCGGCAGCCACTCGAGCGGCTGGACGGCGAGCACCCGGCCGGACGGCGTCAGCAGCGCGCCGGGAGAGTCGCCCAGTGCCATCAGATGGCGCATGTTCCGGGCGCGCAGCTTCTCGTCGGCGGCCGCCATCCGGACCCGGAGCTGGCCTTCGGCGAGCTGGGCCGCGGCCGTGACGAGCGCGACCATCGCGGGGTGGACGGTCCGCAGCGGGCCGGAGACGTCGACCGCGCCGAGCAGTTTGCCGGTGTCGGGATCGTGGACGGGCGCGGCCGCGCACGTCCATTCGTGGATCCGCCGGACGAGGTGCTCGGCCGAGTGGATCTGGACCGGCTGCCCGACGGCGAGCGCCGTCCCCATCCCGTTCGTGCCGATCTGGTCCTCCGACCAGACCGCCCCCTCCGACAACGCGATCCGGTCCGCCTGCCGCCGGACGGCGGCCGAACCCTCGCGCCACAAGATCATGCCCTGGGCGTCGGTGACGATCATGATGTGCGTCGCCTCGTCGGCGATCGTGGTCAGCGTCTGCCGCAACACCGGCAGGACGGCGTGCAGCGGGTGGCTCTCCCGGGTCGCGGCCAGGACGTCGTCCCCGACGACGACCGGCGGCGCGTCGAGCTCGGGGTCGACGGCGGCCGCGAGCGACCGCTGCCAGGACGCGGCGACCAGCGGCCGCGGCACGCCCGGCATGCGGGCGCCACCGAGCACCTCGTCGTACAGCTCACTGAGCCGGCGCGCCTGCTCTGCCGCGTCCATCGCCTCACCTCGCGCTGCAACGTCCGTGCAACGTCGCACTCCGTAGATTCCGGTCCACCGTCAGGTATCCCGAGGAGGACCTATGACGATCTTCGCAGCTCCTGGGCAGGATGGAAGCCCGGTCACCTACAAATCGCGGTACGAGCACTACATCGGCGGCGAGTGGGTCCCGCCGGCCAAGGGCGGGTACTTCGAGAACCCGTCGCCGGTCACCGGCGAGAACTTCACCGAGATCGCCCGCGGGACGGCGGACGACGTCGAGCGCGCCCTCGACGCCGCCCACGGTGCCGCGCCCGCCTGGGGCCGCACCTCGCCGGCCGAACGGGCGAACATCCTGAACAAGATCGCGGACCGGATCGAGGCCAACCTCGAGCTGCTCGCGGTCGCCGAGAGCTGGGACAACGGCAAGGCCGTCCGGGAGACGCTGGCCGCCGACATCCCGCTCGCGATCGACCACTTCCGGTACTTCGCCGGCGCGCTGCGGGCCCAGGAGGGGTCCGTGTCGGTGATCGACGACGACACCATCGCCTACCACTTCCACGAGCCGCTCGGCGTGGTCGCGCAGATCATCCCGTGGAACTTCCCGATCCTGATGGCGACCTGGAAGCTGGCGCCCGCGCTGGCCGCCGGGAACGCCGTCGTGCTGAAACCGGCCGAGCAGACCCCGGCCTCGATCCACGTGCTGATCGAGCTGATCGCGGACCTGATCCCGCCCGGCGTCCTGAACGTCGTCAACGGGTTCGGCGTCGAGGCCGGCAAACCGCTTGCCTCAAGCAACAGAGTGGCCAAGGTCGCGTTCACCGGTGAGACCACGACCGGCCGGCTCATCATGCAGTACGCCTCGGACAACATCATCCCGGTCACGCTGGAGCTCGGCGGCAAGAGCCCGAACATCTTCTTCGACGACGTCGCGGCCGCCACCGACGAGTTCTACGACAAGGCGCTCGAGGGGTTCGCGATGTTCGCGCTGAACCAGGGCGAGGTCTGCACCTGCCCGTCCCGCGCGCTGATCCAGTCCGGGATCTACGACCGGTTCCTCGGCGACGCGAAGGCGCGCACCGAGGCGATCAAGACCGGTAACCCGCTGGACACCGACACGATGATCGGCGCCCAGGCGAGTAACGACCAGTTCGAGAAGATCCTGTCCTACATCGACATCGGCAAGGCCGAGGGCGCCAAGGTGATCACCGGCGGCGACCGGCTGGAGCAGTCCGGCGACCTGGCCGGCGGCTACTACATCCAGCCGACGATCTTCGAGGGCGACAACAAGATGCGGATCTTCCAGGAGGAGATCTTCGGTCCGGTCGTCTCGGTGACCCGGTTCGACGACTACGCGGACGCGATGAAGATCGCGAACGACACGTTGTACGGGCTCGGCGCCGGCGTCTGGTCGCGCGACATCAACACGGCGTACCGGGCCGGGCGGGAGATCCAGGCCGGGCGGGTCTGGACGAACTGCTACCACGCCTACCCGGCGCACGCGGCGTTCGGCGGCTACAAGAACTCCGGCATCGGCCGCGAGAACCACAAGATGATGCTCGACCACTACCAGCAGACCAAGAACCTGCTGGTCAGCTACAGCCCGAACAAGCTCGGGTTCTTCTGATCGTGGTCGCGAAAGTTGTCTTGAGTGCGGCCGCGGAGGAGTTGCTCCGCGGCCTCACCGAGATCCACGGCCCGCTGATGTTCCATCAGTCGGGCGGGTGTTGTGACGGCAGCTCGCCGATGTGTTTTCCCGACGGCGAGTTCCGGACCGGACCGGCGGACGTGCACCTCGGCGACCTCATGGTCGAGGGGCTCGAGCGGCCGATCGGCTTCTGGATGTCGGCCGCGCAGTACGAGTACTGGAAGCACACCCAGCTCACCGTGGACGTCGTGAAGGGCCGCGGCAGCGGATTCTCCGTCGAGGCGCCGGAAGGCGTCCGCTTCCTGATCCGTTCCCGCCTCTTCACCGACCAGGAGTCCGAGGCCCTCGGACTCCTCTGAAGCGAGTGCCGACCGTCCGGTGGCGTTGCCGGGCGGCCGGCACTCCCCTGTGTAAAACAGGCACATTGGGTGATGAAACGGTGGCTGGGTGCAACCAATGGCGGTTGCGTTGAGTACTGTGCCGGGTACGAAGGACAACCCTCGACTCCGCGCCGAACCGGTGAGATCCCTTCCCCGGAGTGTCTGGGCAGGCTTAAGGTCGGGCCCGGACGGGGCGTGGAGGGCGACCCGCGCAGACAAACTTTGATGGAGCGTTGCTGTGACCACATCACGCAGACGACGGGGGCTCCTCGCAGTCACCGCCGTCTCCGCTGTCAGCCTGCTGGGCGTTTCGCTCGCCGGTGGCGCGACGGCCGCGCCGGCCGCCGGCCCGGACGAAGCTCCGGCGCCCCAGGCCAAGAGCCATGACGACAAGGAGCGGAAGGGCAACTTCGACGCCCGGACGCCGAACGCGAAGACGACGTACAACCGCGCCGCCAAGGTGGCCGGCAAGGAGTCGGACGCGTCGGAGAAGTTCCGCAACTCGCTCGGTACCCAGGGCGTCGTCGAGCTGGACCCGAACACCGGCACGCCGGCCCAGGTGACCAAGCTGGACGGCTTCCTGACGCAGAAGAGCGCCAAGAAGGCCCAGGACGTCGTCCTCAACTACGTCAAGGCGCACCCGGAGCTCTTCAAGCTGACCGACGCCGACCTGGCGACGCTGAAGCTGCGCAAGGACTACGTCGACGACCTCGGCACGCACCACGTGTTCTGGTCGCAGGTGGTCGACGGGATCGAGGTCTTCGGCAACGGCCTGAAGGGCAACGTCACCAAGAACGGCCAGCTGATCTCGATCATGGGCTCGCCGGTCGCCGGTCTGACCGCGCAAGCCCAGACCCGGTCGGCCGCGCCGGCCGTGGACGCCGGCAAGGCCCGCGAGACCGCGCTGAAGGACATCGACGGCAAGGCCCACGACGGCGCCGCGAAGACCACCGGCAACTCGGTGAAGTGGGCCGGCGGCGACACCGCCAAGCTGGTCTGGTTCCACACCGCGGACGGGCTGCGCAAGGGCTGGTCGACGTACGTCAACGGCGGCGGGACGAAGATCTACACCCACGTCGTCGACGCGCAGACCGGTGGTCTGCTCTACCGCCGCGACCTGTCGAGCGCCGGTCACGGCGACGCGCTGGTCCAGGACAACTACCCCGGCGCCGCCAAGGGCGGAACGCAGCGGGTCGAGAACCTGGTCTACAACAAGTGGCTGCCGAAGAATGCCAAGTCGCTGCTCGAGGGCACCTCGGTCTCGGCCTGGGCCGACGTCAACGACGACAACCAGCCGAACGCGGGCGAGACGGTCGGCGTCCCGGGGACGGCGACCGGCGGCCAGCACAAGATCGTGCCGTTCCAGAGCGCGTCGGCGTTCTGCTCGGCCGCGTTCATCTGCACCTGGGACCCGGCCAAGCCGGACTCCTGGAAGACGAACCTGAACCAGGACGTCACCAACGGCTTCTACCTGGCCAGCAACTTCCACGACTGGCTGGCCAAGAAGCCGATCAGCTTCACCCCGGCGGCCGGCTCGTTCGACGCCGCGGGCGGCGACCCCGTCCTGCTGAACGCGCTGGACGGCGCGGCGACCGGCGCCGACGGGGGCCCGGACGCCAACCACGTCGACAACGCGAACATGAACACCCCGCCGGACGGCACCCCGCCGACCATGCAGATGTACCTGTTCCGCGCGCCCGGTGACGACGCCAGCGACTACGTCCCGAGCAGCTCGTCGAACGACGCGAGCATCCTGTACCACGAGTACACCCACGGCCTGTCGAACCGCCTGGTCGTCGACGCGACCGGCAACTCGACGCTGAACAGCATCCAGGCCGGTGCGATGGGCGAGGCGTGGAGCGACTTCTACGCGCTCGACTACCTCGTCGCGCACAACCTGGAGAAGGACACCACGGCCCCCGGCGAGATCCGGGTGGCCAAGTACGTCGCGCACGGCGGCCCGTTCCGCACCCAGGCGATCGACTGCCGGGTGAAGGCCGTCAGCAAGGAGTGCGTCGGCCTCGACGGGTCGAAGGGCGGCTACACCTACGGCGACTTCCCGACCATCGGCGGCGCCCCCGCCGTCCACGCCTCCGGCGAGGTCTGGGCCCAGACGCTGTGGGACCTGCGGGAGCGGTTCGGTCGCGAGTACGCGCTGAGCCTGATCACCCGCGCGATGGAGCTGTCACCGGCCGACCCGACGATGCTCGACATGCGCAACGCGATCGTCCAGGCCGACCTGGTCGCCAAGGGCGGCAAGAACGCCGACGTCATCTGGCAGGTCTTCGCCAACCGCGGCATGGGCTGGTACGCCGGTGTCATCGACGCGGGCGACTCCTACCCGGCGGAGGACTTCCACAAGCCGCCGACAGGTAAGACCACCGCGCTGTCCGGCACGATCACCGACAAGGACACCGGCGCTCCGCTGCCCGGCGCCCTCGTCTACATCGGCGGTCACTCCTCCGGGTTCGCCGGTGACTACTCGGCCACGACCGACGCCAACGGCAAGTACACGATCTCGAAGGTCGCCCCCGGCACCTACCCGAAGTTCGTGGTGGCCTCCCCCGGCTACGAGCTCGCCGTCAACCCGGTCACCGTCAAGGTCGGCGCCGCGGCGAACTACGCCGTCCGCCGGAACTGGGCGGCGGCGTCCGGTGGCGGCACGATCGCGGCCTTCAACGGCCCGGACCTGAGCGACTTCGGCTGCGGCCCGGCCGCGGCCATCGACGGCGCCCAGGGCACCGGCTGGGGCAGCACCACCGGTGACGACGCCGGGACGCCGACCGGCACGATGATCCCGAAGCACATCGACGTCAAGTTGCCGGCCAAGGTGACGATCGAGTCGTTCAAGGTCGACCCGTCGAACATCTGCGGCGACCCGGGCAGCTCGTCGACCGGCCAGTACCGGATCGAGACGTCGGCCGACGGCGCCACCTGGGCGACCGCGAACGAGGGCACCTTCACCGCCGAGAACCGGGGGAAGTACAACGTGCTGACCCCGACCGGTAACGCCGCGAACGTCCAGTACGTCCGCGTCTGGCTGCTCAGCCCGCAGGTGCCGAACTTCCCGACCGCGTGCCCGGGGCCGTTCGGTGGTTGCCAGTACACCGACTTCACCGAGATCCAGGTCTTCGGCAAGAAGTAGTAGCTCAGCACCGACGAACGGCGGTCACCCCCTGCGCGGGGTGGCCGCCGTTTCGTTGTCAGCGGTCGGTGGCCGCGGTGGGGATCGGGGCGCGGTTCGGGTTGGGGGTGGAGAGCGAGACGAACCAGCCGCGTTGGCGCTGTTGCAGGGACACCGGGAAGGTACGGCATTCGCCGTGGCCGCGGGGGACGACGATGATGGTCGTCGCGTGGTGGTCGGCGGTCGGGTTGAGCTTGGGGACACCGGCTCGCGCGCCGTCGAAGTCCGCACCGCGGCAGCTGTCGATCAGGCGCTCGGCGGCGGCCTCACGGCCGTGCAACTCGGGGTCGGCGACGTCGAGCAGGCTGCCTTTGTCCTGTTGTGAGATCGCCCGGAGGGCGTGGTCCGCGGCCGCCTGCGGGGTTTCGGCGCCGGCCGGGCCGTGCAACTTGTCGACCACCAGGACGGTCGCCGTCCCCCAGATCGCGACGACGCCCGCGACCGCCAGCAGAACCTTCATCGCACCAGCCCCTTTGCTCGGGAGATCTGGTCTGACGCCGGCGCGCACGGGTTCGTTGCCGGCTATCCAGATAGTGGGACGCGGCAATTAAGTCTACTGAGTTGGTTTAGTTTCGAGGGGTGGATGCAGAGAGTGGCCGGTCGCCGCTTCGCTCAGGTGGGCGAAGCGGCGACCGAGCCGCGCTCGATCAGCGTGGGGACGACGGTCGTCCGGCGGACGCGGCGGTTGGTGTCGACGGCGGAGGTGACGCGGTCGACGACATGGCTGACCAGGTCGTCGAGGGGCCAGTGGAAGGTGGACAGCGGCGGCGTGAGCAGCTGGGACATCGGCTGGTCGTCGTAGCCGAGCAGGGACAGGTCCTCGGGGACGCGGAGGCCGAGCTCACGGCCGGCGGCGTACACCCCGAAGGCCATCGAGTCGGCCAGGGCGAGGATGCCGGTCGGTCGCGGCGTGCTGCTGAGCAGGCCGCGGGCCACCTCGGTGGCGCCGGCCAGGTCGTGCGGGCACTGGGTGATCCGGATCCGGAGCCCGAGATCGCGCGCGACGCGCTGGGCGATCTCCTCGGCCGGGCGGTCGATCTCGGAGCGCAGCGTCGGGCTGAGCACCGCGACCGTGCGGTGACCGGCGTCCGCGAGCCGGCGCAACGCCGTACTGACGCCGGCCTCGTTGTCGAAGACCACCTCGGACTTCGCTTTCGCACCGGGCAGCGCATCGCCGATCGCGATCACCGGCGCCTGGTCGGCGATCTGCGCCCAGCCCTTCGCCGACGGGTCGATCGGGATCACCACGATCGCGTCGGCGCGGTGGTCGACCAGATGCTGCGCGAGCTCGAGCTGGCGGGCGGCGTCCCCGGCGGAGTCGATGATCCAGGCGTTCCGGTCCGGCGCGAGGAGCTCGCGGCCGAGCGCGGCGGCCAGCCGCTGCTGCCACAGATCCTCCAGCGACGCGCAGAGGACGCCGATCGACCCGCTGCGGCCGGAGGCGAGCGCGCGGGCCACCGGGTCGGCCTGGTAGCCGAGCCGCTCGGCCGCCTCCTGGACCCGCTGCCGGGTCTCGGGGGTGCCGTGCAGACCGCGCAACGCGTAGGACACGGCCGCCATCGAGAGGCCGGTGTCCGCGGCGATGTCCTTCAGGGTTGGCCGTCGGCCGGTACCGGACATGCTCAGCACCCTAGCCCGCGGCGTGGACAAAAACTTGACAAGGCTGGCTTTGAAGCGCTTCACTGTTCCGTAAGTGAAGCGCTTCAATCTGATCAAATTCCGGCCCGTGAGGAGGAGCTGTGATCGACGTCCATCAGCACCTCTGGCCGGAGTCCTTCCTCGACCGGCTCCGCGCCCGCCGGGCGGCGCCGTACCTCGACGGCTGGACGCTGCACACCGCGACCGAGGCGCCGTACGAGGTCGACCCGGCCGCGCATGACGTCGACCGACGCGTTGCCATCGAGCTCGAGCTCGGGACGACGCTGGCCGCCGTCTCGCTGTCCAGCCCGCTCGGGATCGAGTCGCTCGGCGACGCCGCGTTGCTCGACGCCTGGCATGACGGCGCGGCCGCGCTACCGGCGCCGTTCCGCGCCTGGGCGTCGGTGCGCCTGCCCGAGCCCGATCTGGTCGGGCTGAAAGCCCTGCTGGACAAGGGGTTTCTGGGTGTCCAGCTGCCGGCTCACATGCTGGCCACGCCGGCCGGGTGGTCGGCGTACGCCGAGGTGCTGGCGGTCGCCGAAGGGTTCGACCGGCCCGTCCTCGTGCACCCCGGGGTGGCGGAGCCGACGTCCGGCGTACCGGGCTGGTGGGTTCCGGTTGTCGACTACAGCGCGCAGCTGCAGGCGGCCTGGTGGGCCTGGCACGCGTACGGCGGCCGCCGGGAGTTCCCCCGGTTGCGGGTCTGCTTCGTGGCCGCGGCGGGCCTTGCCCCGGTGCACCACGAGCGGCTGGCCGCCCGCGGCGGCCGGCTCGGCACCATCGACACCAACTTGTACGTCGACACCTCGAGCTACGGCCCGCAGGGGATCGACGCGGTGGCGCGAGTCCTCGGGATCGACCAGGTCGTGCACGGCACCGACCGTCCGTACGCCGGGGTCACCGAGCTCCGCCAAGGCGACGCCGCGACCGCGGTGATCCGCCACGACAATCCGAACCGGCTCTTCTTCGGGGGCGACCCCAGCGCCGGCCGTCCGTCTCCTGAGAGGAGAGTGCAGTGACTGCTCAGCCCATCGACGCACCCGTCGTCCCGGCTCGTCAGCCCAGCCGTCTGGTGGATCTCAACAACTGTCAGTCGCTGGACAACCTCCCCGGCCGCGACCTCACCATCCAGGAGCTCACCGAGCTGGCGTCGTCCATCGCCGCCCAGCCGCACCTGTGGGAGGACAAGGTCGCCTACAGCGACGAGGAGCGCGTCTACGCCTCCCTGCACCGCGACGCCAACGTCGACGTCTGGCTGATCTGCTGGACGCCGGTCAACGACACCGGCTGGCACGACCACGACACCTCCTCCGGCGCCGTGGCCGTCGCCAAGGGCAAACTCGTCGAGCACAACCTCGCCATCGGCGCCGACTCCCTCGAGACCGAAGTCCCCGCCGGCGCCGTCTACGGCTTCGGCCCCGACCACATCCACCGCATGGTCGGCCTCGACAAAGGCTCCGTCAGCGTCCACGCCTACAGCCCCCCGCTCTGGCGCATGGGCCAGTACTCCGTCAAGGACAACGTCCTCCGCCGAGTCTCCGTCTCCTACGCCGACGAACTCCGCCCCATCGACTGACCACCCGCCACCCGGGCAGCCCGGGGCAGGTCGGGGCATGCCCCGGGGCAGATCGGGGCAGATCGATCTGCCCCGCGATCTGGCCTCCCCGCGGCGCGGTTTTGTGCTGAGACTCGCTTGTCATGACGATTCATGACGAGCTCGAAGCGCACTACTCCGAGCGGTACGACGAAGCGGGCCGGCTCGGCTCGACGATCAAGGGGCGGCTGGAGCTGGCCCGGGTTCAGGACCTCCTCGGCCGTCTGGCTGACAACTACCCCGAGCTGGTCCAGACCAGCGCTCTCCTCTTCGGTATCGGCCAGCGGGACTGATCGGCACGAAGGACAGGAGGTAGTTCGCTCGGGGTGCGGCTGCCGCACAGGTGGGCGGCGGGCAGGAGGCACGCCGGTGGGCGTACCTCCTGTCCTTCGGGTTGTTGTCAGGCCCAGGTTTCGGCGTGGGTGGGGGTGCCGTTGGGGGCGATGAGTTCGGTGACGACGTCTTCGGCGTCGGGGTCGAGGGGCTCGAAGGGGGGTTCGGGGAGGACGTAGGCGCGGGCGCCGGCGAGGAGTTCGGTGCCGGGGAGTTCGAACCAGGCTTCGCCTACTTCGCGGCTGATCTCGAAGATGGCCTGTTCGGCGGTGTCGACGGGGTCGGGTTCGAGGGCGTCCTCGAGTTCGGCGGGGTGCCGCTCCTGGGCGGCGCGGCCGGCTTCGAGGAGGGCGTCGAGGTCGGTGATGCGCAGGTCGAAGCGGGAGACGACGGACAGGATGTGGTCCTGCTCGAGGTCGTCGTCCTCGGTGGGCTCCGCGGCGTCGTCGTCCAGCAGGAGCGGGGTGCTGCCGGTGTGCTCGAAGACGGCGTCGTTCCAGTCGGTCACGAGCTCCTCGAGCGCGGCGTTCTGCTCGTCGAGCGCGGTCTGGTCGTCGGCGTTCATCGCGAGCAGGGCGTCGGTGTGGGCCTGCAGACGCTCGGCGAGCTTGCGGCTGGCCTCGGCGAGCGCCTCGCGGCTCTCGGCGGAGAAGAACTGCTCGGTGGGGGCGGTGATGTCCAAATCGGTCACAGGCTGTTCCTCAGTCGGTGGGGCAATTGCCAGCCGTAAGTATGAGAGAGACGTGTGAGAGGTCCGCAGGCGGGTGTGAGAGAGCTGTGAGAACCCTCCTGACCAGGCAGCGAGCGGTGTGCAGTTGAGGGCATGAGCAACAAACCCGTGAGGTGCAGTCGTGGCTGACGTGATCTACCTGGCCGTCGGCGTCGTCGTGTTCGCGGCCGTCTGGTGCGCGCTGCGTGGAGTGGAGAAGTTGTGAGCGCCGAGAACATCGCCGGCCTGGTCGTGGCCGCCGCCCTGGTCATCTACCTGGTCGCCGCCCTGATCTTCCCCGAGAGGTTCTGATGTCCGACACCGCTGCCGGCCTGTTGCAGGTCGGCTTCCTGATCGTGTGCCTGGCGGTGGTCTACCGGCCACTCGGCGGCTACATGGCCCGGGTCTACACCACCGACCGGGACCTCAAGGTCGAGCGCGGGTTCTACAAGCTGTTCGGCGTCGACGCGCGGACCGAGCAGACCTGGGCCGTGTACGGCCGTTCGGTACTCGCGTTCTCCGCGATCAGCCTGCTGGCGCTCTATCTACTGCAGCGCCTCCAGCACTGGCTGCCGCTCTCGCTCGGCCTGCCGAACGTCGAGTCCGGCCTGGCCTTCAACACGGCGGCGTCGTTCGTCGCGAACACCAACTGGCAGTCCTACTCGCCCGAGGCGACCATGGGTCACCTGGTCCAGTTCGCCGGCCTCGCCGTCCAGAACTTCCTCTCCGCGGCCGTCGGGATGACGGTCGCCATCGCGCTGATTCGCGGTTTCGCCCGCGCCAAGACCGACCGGCTCGGCAACTTCTGGGTCGACCTGACCCGGACCGTACTGCGGGTGCTGCTCCCGCTCGCCGTCCTCGGCGGGCTCGCGCTGGTCGCGCTGGGCGTCGTCCAGAACTTCTCCGGTGGTCACGAGGTCACCTCGGTCGTCGGCCAGACCCAGACCGTCCCCGGCGGCCCGGTGGCCAGCCAGGAGGTGATCAAGGAGCTCGGCACCAACGGCGGCGGTTTCTACAACGCGAACTCCGCCCACCCGTTCGAGAACCCGAACGGCCTGTCGAACCTCTTCGAGATCTTCCTGCTGCTGCTCATCCCGGTCTGCCTGACCCGCACTTTCGGCCTGATGGTCAAGGACAAGCGCCAGGGGTACGCGATCCTCGGCGTGATGGCCACGCTCTGGGCCGCCTTCACCTTCGCCGCCACCTTCTTCGAGAACCAGGGCGCCGGGACGGCGACGCAGGCCGCCGGCACGGCCATGGAAGGTAAGGAGACCCGCTTCGGGGAATGGGCCTCGGCCCTCTTCGCCAGCTCCACGACCGGGACGTCGACCGGCGCGGTGAACGCGGCCCACGACTCGTTCACCCCACTCGGCGGCGGGACGACGCTCTTCCACATGATGCTCGGCGAGGTGACACCCGGGGGTACGGGTTCGGGTCTGTACGGCATGCTCGTGCTCGCCGTGCTGACCGTCTTCGTCGCCGGCCTGATGGTCGGCCGGACGCCGGAGTACCTGAAGAAGAAGATCACCGCCCGCGAGATGAAGCTGGTCTCGCTGTACATCCTGACCACGCCGACCGTCGTCCTGGTCGGCGCTTCGATCGCGATGGGTCTGGCGACCGCCCGGGCGTCGATCTTCAACACCGACAGCCCGCACGGGTTCTCCGAGGTGCTCTACGCGTTCACCTCGGCCGGGAACAACAACGGCTCCGCCTTCGGCGGGATCAGCGCCAACATCCCCTTCTACAACACGGCTCTGGGCCTGGCGATGCTGCTCGGCCGGTTCGTCCCGATCATCCTCGTGCTGGCGCTGGCCGGCTCGCTCGCCAAGCAACACCCGGTCCCGGTCACCCAGGGCACGCTGCCCACGCACAAGGGCCTGTTCGTCGCGATGCTGATCGGCGTCGTGCTGATCGTGACCGGCCTGACCTACTTCCCCGCCCTCACTCTCGGACCCCTCGCGGAGGGATTGTGATTACGCAGTTGGTCACCTCACTACCGGACGCGGTGCGCAAGCTCGATCCGCGGGTGATGGTGAAGAACCCGGTGATGTTCGTGGTCGAGGTCGGCGCGGTCGCGACGACGGTGATCGCGATCGCCGACTCCAGCGTGTTCGTCTGGTGGATCGTGGTCTGGCTCTGGCTGACCGTGATCTTCGCGAACCTGGCCGAGGCCGTCGCCGAAGGACGCGGCAAGGCCCAGGCCGAGACGCTGCGCCGGGCCAAGACCGAGACCACGGCCCGCCGCCTGACCGCGGACGGCGCCGAGGAGGCCGTCCCGGCGACGCAGCTGCAGCTCGGCGACCTGGTCGTCGTGGAGGCCGGGCAGATCATCCCCGGGGACGGCGATGTCGTCGAGGGCGTCGCGAGTGTCGACGAGTCGGCGATCACCGGTGAGTCGGCGCCCGTCATCCGCGAGTCCGGTGGCGACCGCAGCGCGGTCACCGGCGGCACGAAGGTCCTGTCGGACCGGATCGTCGTCAAGATCACCACCCGTCCCGGCGAGAGCTTCATCGACCGGATGATCGCGCTCGTCGAAGGCGCCTCCCGGCAGAAGACGCCGAACGAGATCGCGCTGAACATCCTGCTGGCCAGCCTGACGATCGTCTTCCTGATCGCGACGATCACGCTGCCGACGTTCGCGACGTACGCCGGTGTCGACCTGAGCGTGGTCATCCTGGTGGCCCTGCTGGTCTGCCTGATCCCGACCACGATCGGCGCACTGCTGTCGGCGATCGGGATCGCGGGGATGGACCGGCTGGTCCAGCGCAACGTGCTGGCGATGTCCGGCCGCGCGGTCGAGGCCGCCGGGGACGTGAACACCCTGCTGCTCGACAAGACCGGCACCATCACGCTGGGCAACCGGCAGGCCGCCGAGTTCCTCCCGGTGGACGGCGTCACCGACACCGAGCTGGCCGACGCCGCACAGCTGTCCAGCCTGGCCGACGAGACGCCGGAGGGCCGATCGATCGTCGTCCTCGCCAAGAACGGCTACGGACTGCGGGAGCGCCACACCGGCGAGTTGCCGCACGCAACCTTCGTCGAGTTCACCGCGCAGACCCGGATGTCCGGCGTCGACGTCGACGATCGCCAGATCCGCAAGGGCGCGGCCGGCGCCGTCAACGCCTGGATCACCCAGCACGGCGGGTCGACGGACGCGAAACTCGGTGAGCTCGTCGACGGGATCTCGGCCTCGGGCGGTACGCCGCTCGTCGTGGCCGAGGCCGTCGACGGCAAGGCCCGCGCGCTCGGCGTCATCCATCTCAAGGACGTCGTCAAGGCCGGGATGCGGGAGCGGTTCGACCAGATGCGCGCGATGGGTATCCGGACCGTGATGATCACCGGTGACAACGCGCTGACCGCGAAGGCGATCGCCGAGGAGGCCGGCGTCGACGACTTCCTGGCCGAGGCGACGCCCGAGGACAAGATGGCGCTGATCAAGAAGGAGCAGGAGGGCGGCCGGCTGGTCGCGATGACCGGTGACGGTACGAACGACGCGCCGGCGCTGGCCCAGGCCGATGTCGGTGTCGCGATGAACAGCGGGACGTCGGCGGCCAAGGAAGCCGGCAACATGGTCGATCTCGACTCCAACCCGACCAAGCTGATCGAGATCGTTGAGATCGGCAAGCAGTTGCTGATCACCCGCGGTTCGCTGACCACGTTCTCGATCGCGAACGACGTGGCGAAGTACTTCGCGATCCTGCCGGCCCTGTTCGCGGCCGCGTACCCGGGCCTGGACAAGCTGAACATCATGCAGCTGCACTCGCCCGAGACCGCGATCATCTCGGCGATCGTCTTCAACGCGCTGGTGATCGTTGCCTTGGTCCCGCTGGCGCTCCGCGGCGTCCGGTACAAGCCGTCGTCCGCCTCGGCGATGTTGCGCCGCAACCTGTTGGTGTACGGCGTCGGAGGGCTCATCACGCCGTTCCTCGGTATCAAACTTCTCGACCTGGTGATCTCGTTGATCCCCGGTCTCAGCTGAAAGGCCAGACAGTGAAGCAGTTCGTGGTCGCAGCGCGGGTGCTGCTGGTGTTCACGGTGGTACTCGGGATCGCCTACCCGCTGGCGATGACCGGGGTCGCGCAGCTCCTCTTCCCGGGGAACGCGAACGGCTCGATCGTGAAGGTGGACGGCAAGGAGGTCGCTTCCGACCTGATCGGCCAGCAGTACGACGGCCCGCAGTGGTTCCACTCCCGCCCGTCCGCGGCGAAGTACGACGGGAAGGCGAGCGCCGCCTCGCAGTACGGGCCGAACAACGCCGATCTGCTCAAGCTGATCAACGAACGGCGTGACCAGATCGCCAAGCTGGAAGGGGTGGACCCGGCGCAGGTCCCGCCGGATGCGGTGACGGCCAGCGGCAGCGGGCTCGATCCGGCGATCAGCCCGGCGTACGCCGCCCTGCAGGTCAACCGGGTCGCGCGCGAACGTGGGCTGTCGGTGGCCGACGTACAGCGGCTGGTTCGCGACCACACGCACGGGCGGGCGCTGGGCTTCCTGGGGGAGCCGTACGTCAATGTCGTCACGCTCAACGCGGCGCTGGCATGATCGCTGTATGAAGCATCGCGGCCAACTGCGGATCTATCTCGGCGCCGCGCCCGGTGTGGGGAAGACCTACAAGATGCTGGGCGAGGGCCAGCGGCGGCTGGCCCGGGGGACCGATGTGGTCGTCGGGTTCGTCGAGACCCACGGCCGCCCGCACACGGCCGCGATGCTCGACGGGCTGGAAGTGATACCGCGGCACATCATCGACCACCGCGGCGCGAGCTTCACCGAGCTGGACCTGGACGCCGTCCTCGCCCGCCGGCCCGAGGTCGCGCTGATCGACGAGCTTGCGCACAGCAACGTTCCGGGCAGCCGGAACGAGAAGCGCTGGCAGGACATCGAGGAGCTGCTGGCCGCCGGGATCGACGTGATCTCGGCGGTCAACATCCAGCACCTGGAGTCGATCAACGACGTGGTCGAGAAGATCACCGGCGTACCGCAGCAGGAGACCGTGCCGGATCGCGTCGTCCGGGCCGCCGACCAGGTCGAGCTCGTCGACATGACGCCGGAGGCGCTGCGCCGCCGGATGGCGCACGGCAACGTGTACGCCGCCGACAAGGTGGATGCTGCCCTGGGCAACTATTTCCGGATCGGCAACCTGTCGGCGCTGCGCGAGCTCGCGTTGCTCTGGCTCGCCGATCGGGTGGACGCCGGGCTGCAGCAGTACCGCGCCCAGCACGACATCGACTCGACCTGGGAGGCGCGCGAGCGCGTGGTCGTCGCGCTCACCGGCGGCCCCGAAGGGGAGACGCTGATCCGGCGGGCGGCCCGGATCGCCGCGCGCTCGGCCGGCGGCGATCTGCTCGCCGTCCATGTCGCCCGCTCCGACGGGCTGACCGGCGCCGATCCGAAGCGGCTGGCCGAGCAGCGCAATCTGGTCGAGTCCCTCGGTGGCAGCTATCACCAGGTGGTCGGGGACGATGTCCCGGCCGCGCTGCTGACCTTCGCCCGCGCGGAGAACGCGACCCAGCTCGTCCTCGGCGGGTCGCGGCGCTCGCGACTGTCCGCGCTGACCGGGCCGGGGATCGGTGCGTCGACGATCCGCGGGTCGGGCGATATCGACGTCCACATCGTCACGCACGCGCAGATGGGCCGCGGCCGGTTGCCGCGGCTGCGCGGGAGCTTGTCGCGGCGGCGGAAGATCCAGGGCTTCCTGTTGTCGATCCTGCTGCAGCCGATTCTGGCGCTGGCCCTGGATCTTGGCGGCGACCGGCTGAACCTGACCAGCGACGTCCTCGCCTTCCTGCTGGCCGTGGTCGTGGTGGCCCTGGTCGGCGGGCTCTGGCCGGCGCTCGTCACCGCGATCGGCGGCTCGCTGGTGATCAACTACTTCTTCACACCGCCCACGCGGGCGTTCACGATCGCCGAGGTGAACAACGCGCTGGCCCTGTTCATCTTCATCCTGGTCGCCGCGCTGGTCAGCTCGGTGGTCGACCGCGCGGCTCGGCGTACGAGACAGGCGGCCCGATCCGCCGCGGAGTCAGAGACGCTGGCGACCTTGGCCGGTTCGGTGTTGCGCGGTGAGACGGCGTTGCCGGCGTTGCTCGAGCGGGTCCGCGAAGCCTTCGGGATGACGAGCGCCTGCCTGATGGAGCGGGTGGACGACGACGAGCTGACGGAGGTCTGGCGGCCGATCGCGTCCGCCGGCACGCCGACCTGCCGCCGGCCCGAGGACGGCGACGCGGAGATCCCCGGCCGGGAGGGTCTGGTCCTCGTGCTGCAGGGCCGCCGGCTGGCCGCGGACGAACGCCGTCTGGTCGGCGCCTTCGCCGCCCACGCGGCCGCGCTGGTCGACCGGGCCCGGCTGAGCGAGGCCGCGGCGGAGGCGAAGCCGCTGGCCGAGGCGGACAAGCTGCGGACGGCGCTGCTGCGCGCGGTCGGTCACGATCTGCGGTCGCCGCTCGCTTCGGCGAAGGCGTCCGTGACGAGTCTGCGCAGCGAGGACGTCGAGTGGAGCGCGGAGGAGCGCGCCGAGCTGCTCGAGAACGCCGACGAGTCGCTCGATCGGCTCTCCCGGCTCGTGGACAACCTGCTCGATCTGAGTCGGTTGCAGGCCGGCGTCCTCCCCGTCTTCACTCGGCCGATGGCGCTCGACGAGGTGATTCCGGGCGTGCTGAGCGAGCTGGGGGACGACGGGCAGCGGGTGGTCGTGGACATCCCGGACACGCTGCCGCTGATCGAGGCCGATCCGGCGCTGATCGAGCGGGTCATCGCGAACCTGGTCGCCAACGCGCTGCGCTACTCGCCCGCCGAGCAGGGGCCGCTGGTCACCGGGAGCGTGCTCGGTGACACCGTGGAGATCCGGGTGATCGATCGTGGTCCGGGCATTCCCCGGGCCGAGCGGGACCGGGTGTTCGCGCCGTTCCAGCGGCTCGGTGACACCGACAACACGGTCGGGGTCGGGCTGGGCCTGGCTCTGGCGCGAGGGCTGGCCGAGGCCATGCACGGGACAGTCCAGCCGGAGGACACCCCGGGCGGTGGTTTGACGATGGTGATCTCGCTGCCGACTGCGGTGCTGCGGGCGACCGACGTACCGGTGCCGGGGGCACGGGAGCGATCCGACGGGGAGACGGCATGACGAGAGTGCTGGTGGTCGACGACGAGCCGCAGATCGTGCGGGCGCTGCAGATCAACCTGAAGGCGCGCGGGTACGAAGTCCATCTGGCCGGGAGCGGGACGGCGGCGCTCAAGGTCGCTGCGCAGCACCCGCCGGAGCTGGTGATCCTGGACCTCGGCCTGCCGGATCTCGACGGGATCGACGTGATCCGCGGGCTGCGCGGCTGGACGGAGGCGCCGATCCTGGTGCTCTCCGGGCGGACCGACCAGACCGACAAGGTCGAGGCGCTGGACGCCGGCGCCGACGACTACGTGACCAAGCCGTTCGGGATCGACGAGTTGCTGGCCCGGATGCGCGCCGTCCTGCGGCGCAGCGGCCAGGTCCAGGAGCAGCCGGTGGTCACCGTCGGTGCGATCACGGTCGACCTGGCCGCGAAGCGCGTGACCCCGGACGGCGGCGAGGACATCCGGCTGACGCCGACCGAGTGGCACCTGCTCGAAGTGCTCGTCCGGCACCCGGGGAAGTTGATGTCACAACGCCAGCTGTTGACCGAGGTCTGGGGTCCGGGGTACGAGAACGCGAGCGGCAACCTGCGGTTCTACATGGGTCAGCTGCGGCGCAAACTGGAGCTCGATCCAGCCCGTCCGAAACACCTGTTGACCGAGCCGGGGATGGGTTACCGTTTCGAACCGTGACGACAACGGGGGATCCACGACGGGTCAATTACGCACGCCGGACCGCGGAGACGCAGGCGGCCTTCTTCACCAGACATCTGCGTCCGGGGATCAGTCTGCTCGACCTCGGCTGCGGGCCGGGATCCATCACGATCGGGCTGGCCGAGCGAGTGCATCCGGGGCCGGCGACCGGCTTCGACCTCAACCCCGGCCTGCCCGATGGAGCCGACCACAACGCCGTCGAGCTGGTCGCCGGTGACGTGACCAAAGGGCTGCCGTTCGAGGACGACTCGTTCGACGCCGTCTTCTCCAGTGCACTGCTGCAACACCTTCCCGACCCGTCGGCGGTCCTGCGGGAGATCCGCCGCGTCACCCGTCCCGGCGCCGTCGTCGGCCTCGTCGACGCCGACTGGGACGGCCAGTTGCTGCACCCGGTAAATCCGTTGCTAGAGGCATCTTTCGAGGTGATGCGCCGGCTCCGCGCCGGCACCTCGCCGTACGTCGGCAAACAACTCCGCGCCCTCCTCACCGAGGCCGGCTTCGTGAACTGCGAGTCCTACGCGCGCGTCGTCCACCACGGCACCGCTGACGAGGTGGCCGGCGTCGGCGCCTTCACCGCCGGCCTGATCTCCGGCCAGCGTGACCTGATCGTCCAGCAGCAGATCGCCACCGCCGCCGAAGTCGACGAGATGGAACAAGCCTGGCAAACCTGGTCCACCGACCCCGGCGCCTTCCTCGCCCGCTTCTGGGTGGAAGCCGTCGGCTGGGCCCCCGAGCACTGACGTCCGATTCGTTCAAGACCTGGGCGGCTCGGGTAGTGGAGGGTGATGGGTATGGACATTTTGGGCGCAGGGCGGGATTTCGTACGGCGTGAGGCGCGGCTGGTCGAGAATCGGTTGTTCGCGACGGTTTTCGAGGGGGCTGAGCCGGCGGGGGTGGTCGACGCGCTGCGCGGGTACCAGAACGCGGACGGCGGGTTCGGGCATGGGCTGGAGCCGGACAAGCGGTGTCCGGACAGCTTGGGGCTGGACGTCGAGACGGCGTTCGACATCCTGTTGGCGGCCGGGGCTCGGGATGCCGAGATGGTCGGGCGGGCCGTTGAGTGGCTGGCGTCGGTGGCTACGGCCGAGGGGGCGGTTTCGCTCGCGGCGCCGGTGATCGAGGGCTACCCGCGGGCGGCGCATATGAGCGAGTGGACCTACGAACCGAGTCTCAATCCCACTGCTGGGTTGGTTGGCCGGTTGGGGAAGTTGGGTGTCGAGCACCCGTGGGTCGAGCTGGCTGGGGCCTGGTGTGCGGAGCAGCTGCGTAATGGGTTGCCGACCGAGGCGCATTCGTTGCATGAGTCGTTGGAGTACTTGGAGTACGCCGGTTCGGTCGAGCTCGATCGGGTTCGGGAGTGGCTGCCGAAGCTCTCCTACTTCCGGGCTGACGCCGCCGACCCGTCGTACGGCGTGACGCCGCTGCACCTCGCGCCGACTCCGGACAGCGTCTGGGCCGGGTTGTTCACCGAGGCCGACCTGGAGGCGCATCTCGATCGGCTGATCGCCGACCAGCAGGAGGACGGCGGCTGGGCCATCACCTGGGAGCCGCCGGGGCAGGCGGCGACGCTCGAGTACCGCGGCATCGTCACCGTCGGTGCGCTCCGCACCTTGAAGGCCTACGGACGGCTCTGATCCGAAGGGGCGGACCGCTCCCACTCACCAACTGCTTCCGACGGGGGTTTTCGGGGGTCGGCTGAGCGTGCCGGACCGCGCGCTGCGGAGGTTGGTGAGTGTTGGCGGTCCGCCTTCTAGGCGGACTCGGCTGGGTGTTCGACTTGGCGGTCGCCCCACTGGGTCAACAGGCCGCGGGCGATCTCGAGGTCTTCGCGGAGTGAGCGGTCGGTGAGGTCGCCGGGGAGGGCGGCGAGGGCGTCGGCGAGCCAGGGGGCGATGGCGGCGGGGGCCAGGGCTTCGGGGGTGAGGCCGGCCAGGCGGGTGGCGCGGACGGCGGTGACCAGCTCGCTGGCGATGACCTCGCGGAGGGCGTCGAGGAGCTGGGCGGTGAGGACGGCGGCCTGTGGGGCGAAGCTCGCGTGGTGTTCGGCGCCGCGGGACAGCGTCGCGGTGCCGAGGGTGGCGGGCTGCGCGGCGGATCGGACGGCGGCGAGCGCGTCGTGGGCCACGTACTCGATCATCATCACGCCGGAGCTGGCCTCGGCGCCACTGGCCAGGAAGCGGCTGAGGCCGGTGAAGTCCGGGTCGACCAGGTTCGCGACGCGGGACGTCGAGAGGGTCGCGACACTGTGCAGGCTCAGGCGGAGCGAGTCGAGGGCGAGCGCGATCGGCATCGCGTGCCAGTTGCCGTTGTGCAAAACGGTGTCCCCGGCGACCAGCGGGTTCTCCGCCGAGGCGTTGATGTCGATGCGAAGACTGTTGCCAAGGGCATCGACATGGTCGACGGCCGGGCCGAGGACCTGCGCGAAGGCGCGCAGTCCGAACGGGTCCTGGACCCGGGCCGGCGGCAGCGGCAGCCCCTCGAGCAACCCGCGCATCCGGCGCGCGACCCGGACCTGGCCCGGTTGCGGACGCGCTTCGTGCACGCGGACGTCGTACACCTCGGCGTTACCGCGCAGCGCGACATGCGAGAGTGCGCCGACGATCGGGACGACGTTGATCAGCGTCGCGGCCTCGACGTACGCGAGACAGCACTCGGCCAGGGTGAGCGCGTTGCTGGAGAGCAGGGGTAGGGCGCTGGTGCCGTCGATGACGTCGCCGAGGGCGAGGCCGAGCTCGGCGAGCGGGCCGAGATCGCCGGTGCCGATCGCGCCGCCGCGATGCAGGTCGGGCAGGTCGCCGTCGTTGAGCAGCGTGATGATCGCGTCGGCGACCTCGGGCTCGAGCCCGGAGCCGCCGGCGGCGAGCTGGTTCACCCGGATCAGGAGGCCGAGGCGGATGACGTCGTTCGGATAGGACGTCGTACCGGTCGTCGAGTGCGATCCGAGCAGACGGGCGCCGTGTTCGGGGTCGGCGGTCAGGACGTCGCGGTTGGCGCCGACACCCGTCGTCCGCCCGTACACGGGCTGTCGTTGGGCCACCTCCGCGACCGCGCTCGCGGACTCCTGCATCCGCTTCCGGGCCTCGTCACCCAGCCGCACCGCGGTCCGCCGCTGCGCCAGCGCGACGGCGTCCAACGGCGCCAATCCAACCCCGGAAAGCTCCACCGGCTCCATTGGCCCAGTGTGCGACCGGTAGGCCTCGCCTGGCAGCCGCCGCGCCCGGATCGGCGTCTGAGATCCGAGACAGATCGGTCCGGACATGCGAAAGGGCCCACTCCGCCCCGAGTGAGCCCTTCCGCAGTTCTGGGGGTTACGACTGGCCGTAGCGCTTCTTGAACTTCTCCACGCGGCCCTGCGTGTCCATCACGCGCTGCTGACCCGTGTAGAACGGGTGGCTGGCCGACGAGATCTCCACGTCGATGACGGGATAGCTGTTCCCGTCCGTCCAGACGATGGTCTCGCTGCTCTCGCGCGTCGAACCGGTGAGGAAGCTGAAGTTGCCGGACTTGTCCCGGAAGACGACCCGGCGGTAGTCGGGGTGAATGCCGTTCTTCATGCTGCGGTACTTCCTTCCAGATAAGGGGCGAACGGATCGGTCAGTGGATGAACCGCTTCGTCCGCACGCAGGACACAACCGTCGAGGCGGTCGGTTAATTCCCGGACGTCGAGGCCGACGCCGGTGATGGACAGGTACGACCCGCGGTCGCCGTGCTCGGGGTGCCACTCCAGGGCCGAGCGGGCCTGGTGCTGCTGGCCGACACTCGCCCAGCGGTCGGCCGGGAGGTCGGCGAGCCAGGGGCCGAGGACGCCGATCGCGATATTCGTGCCGAAGCTGTCCCAGCTGAGCCGGCTGCGGTGCTGGGTCGCGATCCAGACCGTCCCGCGACCGCGCGCCGTCCCGGCGACGAGCTCCTCGAGGACGTCGTACAGACGCTCGGGGTGGAACGGGCGAGGGGACTGCCAGACCAGCGTCCGGACCGGGCCGTCCTGGTGGATCGGCGCGGTGATCGAGCCGGGCTCGGTCCTGGTCTCGGCGGCATCCGGGTCGTGCAGGCGGACGGCGAGCAGGCCGGCCGGGGTGGTCTGGACGCGTACCTGCGGGTTGATCGCCTGGACCAGGGCCCGCGTGGTCTCGTCATCCGAGCTCAGGACGGCGGCGTCGGCGTACTCGACCTGGCGGGCGACGACCTCGGCGATCGCGCGGCCGTCTTCGGCGGCGGTGGCGATCCCGCGGTCCTGGATCAGCTCCTCACCGGTCAGGTCGACGACGACGGTCGCGGTGTCGATCGCGGTGATGACGGCGTCCACCCGGAGGTCGCCGCCGCCGTCGCGGGCGATCTCCTCGGCCAGGGCCTGGGTGTCCCCGGCGCCGGGGACCGACACGATCGCGACGGCGTACCGATCGACGGCCGCGATGCTGCGGAGCAGCTGGACCAGCGTGCCGCGCATGGCGCACGAGACGCACGGGTGGCCCATCGTGATCACCTCGCGGTCGATCACGCCGGTCGCCGTCCGCGCGATCCGGACGACCTCACCCTTGGGCAGGTCGCGGACGTCGTACTCGACCAGGACACCGGTCGGCCCGGCGGTGGCCAGCAGGCCGGCCCCTGTCGTCCCGCGAAAATCCTCGTCGACCCCGGTCAGCAAGGTCACCGGCAGCATCCGCACTCCCGCCTTATTGAAAATGATTACCACTACAAGGTACACTGAACCGCGTACTTGAGGAAAGGAACAGTATGGCCAAGAGCAACGAGCTCCGTCCGATCGTCAAGCTCCGCAGTACGGCGGGCACGGGGTTCACCTATGTAACGCGGAAGAACCGCCGGAACAATCCCGACCGGCTGGTCATCCGTAAGTACGACCCGAAGCTGCGGCAGCACGTCGACTTCCGCGAAGAGCGCTGATGGCCAAGGCCAGCAAGATCGCCAAGAACGAGCAGCGCAAACGCGTCGTCGCCCTGTACGCCGAGCGCCGGGCCGAGCTCAAGCGGATCATCGCGGCGCCGACCACCCCGGTCGCCGACCGCGAGGCCGCCCAACTGCGGCTGCAGAAGCTCCCCCGCGACGCCAGCCCCATCCGGGTCCGTAACCGCGACGTGGCCGACGGCCGCCCCCGCGGCTACCTCCGCAAGGCCGGCATCTCCCGAGTCCGCTTCCGCACGATGGCGCACCGCGGCGAGTTGCCCGGCATCACCAAGTCCTCCTGGTAACCCCCCGAACCCGCCGCGACGTGGATGCCGCGGCCGACGACGACCCTCCGAGCTCAGGTGGCCCGGAGGGTCGTCGTACGTTCAGACCCGCCCCACCGGCTCGGGCCCGGACGCCCAGCCCATCACAATCCGCTACGGCGACCTGGCCTACGCCTGAAGGCCGCCCGAGGCCGCCATTGTGATGGCCTGTGGAACCGGACTTCCTCAGCCGTGGAGGCGTCTGGTTAGGGCGGTGGCGGCTTGGCGGAGGCGGTGGGTTAGGGCGGGGTGGTCGGCGGGGGTGAGGGTGTCGGTGCGGAAGGTGATGGAGATGGAGGCGGCGGGGTGGCCGGCGTGGTCTAGGGCGGCGGTGGCGAGGGAGGCCAGGCCGGGGGTGATGTGGCCTTCTTCGAAGGCGTAGCCCTGGCGTTTTTCGTCGGCGAGGAGGCGGCGGAGCTGGGTGAGGGACTCGGGGCCTTTGTCGGTGCGGCGGACGAAGGAGTCGGGGGTGGGGAAGAGGGCGCGGACCTGGGCCGGGGGGAGTTCGGCGAGGAGGGCCCGGCCGGAGGCGGTGAGGGTGGCGGGGAGGCGGACGCCGACGTCGGTGACGAGGGTGACCGGGCGTGGGGGTTGTTCTTTGAGCAGGTAGACGAGTTCACGGCCGTGGAGGACGCCGAGGTGGGCGGTTTGGCCGATCTCGGCGACCAGTTGGGCGAGGAGTGGGCGGGCGAGGCGTTCGAGGGGGTCGTGGCGGAGGTACGCCGAGCCGATCTCGAAGGCGGCGACGCCGAGGGTGTAGCGCTTCTCCTCGGGGAGGTGGACGACGAAGGCCTCCTCGATCATTGCGCGCAGCAAGTGGTACGTCGAGGAGCGTGGCAGACCGACCGCGGAGGCGATGCGCTCCATCGGTACGGGGCCGGGTTGGGTCGCCAGGAAAGTCAGCACCCGCAGGGTGCGGGTCGAGGCCGGAACGTTGCCGCTCACAACGGCAGGGTAACTGCCCCGTCTCAGATTCCGGACGATTGACGAGGCGAATTCTTCGCCGGACGCCGCCGGAGGCGCCAGCGGATCAACTCGCCGACGACAGCGACCGCGAACAGACCGCCCGCGACCGGCCAGTCGAAGTAGTCGTCACCTGACACCAGATAGCCGATCCCCAGCGCGAGCCCGAGGAAGAACAGCAGCGACAGCGCCAACCGGGTCACAGGGTCTTCTCCGCGGTCCACGCCGTCCCGGCGACGCGGTACCCGAGCCACTCGTTGACCGCGAGCATCGGCTTGTTGTTCGCGTCGTTCCCGGTGAAGGCGCTGAGCAGCCCGGCGTCCCGCGCGCGGCTCAGCGCGACCGCCTTGACCAGCTTCGCCAGCCCGCGCCCGCGCGCCGCCGGGATGCTACCGGTGGACGCCGACCAGGTGACTCGACGCTCCGGGTCGGCCGTCGTGGTGGTGAAGGCGAGCACGGTGTCGCCGTCCAGGACGGCGACGCTCAGGTCCCGCCGCAGGTCCGGGTGGTTCCACTCGCTGGCGAGCCAGTCCTCGTACGGCGGCGCTTCGGACAGCCCGCTCGGGTCGTCGTCCGCGGTCGCGGCGAGCGCCTCCCAGAGCGCTCGCGGCTCAACAGCGTCGAAATCGGCCACCCGCAGACCCTCCGGCGCCGCCGGCGCATCCGGTACGGCGCTCAAATCGGCGGCCGAATGGCTCAGCTCGCGCCCGAGCGTGTACCCGCGGGCCGCGCTGAACCGCCGCGACGCCTCGTCGTCCGACACCACGATCAACAGCGAGGCCGCACCTGCTTCGGCGGCCGCCGCCTCGATGCGAGTAGCAAGCGCCGAGCCGATCCCTTGCCCGCGGTACGCCGGGGACACGTGCACCGTGATCCGGACGCGGGGCGCCGACTCGTCCGGCTCCGGCAGGTAGACGTTGCCGTAGCCGACCACCGCTGAGTCGACGAGCGCGATCAGCACCACCCGGTTCGGATTCGTCCGCAGACCCGCCTCGATCGCCCGCGCCGTCTGCACCAGATGCGGCATCGCCGCCGCCCACACGCGGGCGATTCCCGCCGCGTCTCCCGGCGTCGCCGGCCGAATTTCGAACCCCATACGCCGACTCTAGTGCGCGTGTGGGGCCAGCGGATGTCTCAGATTCGAGACAGAATCGGCGTGTCAGCGACTTACTTCGGGTGCCGACAAGCGGTCCAATGAGCGAGTGGAACAGACCAGCAGCACGGTGATCGTCGGAGTCGGCCCCCTGAGCGCGGCCGAGGTCGTCGCGGTGGCGAGGGACGGCGCGCAGGTCCGGATCAGCGACCAGGCGCTCGAGGAGATCGCGAAATCGCGCGCCGCCATCGAGGCCCTCGCCCACGCGGACACCCCGCACTACGGCGTCTCGACCGGCTTCGGTGCGCTCGCGACCCGGCACATCGCGCCCGAACTCCGCGCCCAGCTGCAGCGCAGCCTGGTCCGCTCGCACGCCGCCGGATCCGGTGCCGAGGTCGAGACCGAGGTCGTCCGCGCTCTCGCGCTGCTCCGCCTCTCCACGCTCGCCACCGGCCGCACCGGCGTCAAGGTCGAGACTGCACAGGCGTACGCCGGTCTGCTCAACGCGAAGCTGACCCCCGTCGTCCACGAGTACGGCAGCCTCGGCTGCTCCGGCGACCTCGCGCCGCTCTCGCATGTCGCGCTCGCGGTGATGGGCGAAGGTCAGGTTCGCGATGCCGACGGCAACCTTCGGGACGCCGGCGAGGCGCTGCGGGCCAACGGTCTGCAGCCCGTGACGCTGGCCGAGAAAGAAGGGCTCGCGCTGATCAACGGCACCGACGGCATGCTCGGCATGCTGGTGCTCGTGCTCGCGGACCTCGATCGCCTGGTGAAGACCGCCGATATCGCCGCCGCGATGAGCGTCGAGGGCCAGCTCGCCACCGACCGGGTCTTCGCCGCCGACCTGCACGCGCTTCGTCCCCAGGTCGGGCAAGGTCTGGCGGCCGCCAACCTGCGCACGATCCTCGCCGACAGCGGCGTCGTCGCCAGCCACCGCGGCCCGGACTGCAACCGCGTCCAGGACGCGTACTCGCTGCGCTGCTCACCCCAGGTGCACGGCGCCGTCCGCGACACCGCCGTCCACGCGGCCACGGTCGCCGATCGCGAGCTCGCCGCGGCGATCGACAACCCGGTCGTCCTGCCGGACGGCCGCGTCGAGTCCAACGGCAACTTTCACGGCGCGCCGGTGGGTTACGTCCTCGACTTCCTCGCGATCGCCGTCGCGGATCTGGCCAGTATCAGCGAACGACGGACCGACCGCTTCCTGGACGTCGCGCGCAACCACGGCCTGAACGCCTTCCTGGCCGACGATCCCGGCGTCGACTCCGGGCACATGATCGCGCAGTACACGCAGGCCGCGATCGTCTCGGAGCTGAAGCGGCTCGCCGTCCCGGCCAGCGTCGACTCGATCCCGAGCAGCGCGATGCAGGAGGACCACGTCTCGATGGGCTGGTCCGCCGCGCGCAAGCTGCGCAAGTCGATCGACGGGCTGCAGCGCGTTCTCGCGATCGAGATCCTGACCGCCGCGCGGGCGCTCGACCTGCGCGCCCCGCTCACGCCGTCCCCGGCCACGGCGGCCGTCCGGAATGCCCTCCGGACGTACGTCGAGGGCCCGGGGGCCGACCGCCATCTGGCCCCGGAGATCGAGCACTCGGTCCGTCTGGTTGCCGATGGCACCTATCTGCACACTGCCGAGGCCGTCACCGGCCCGCTCCTCTAGAAGGGATCACCCCATGTCCTCCGGACCCCGTCCCGTGCGCGCCCCTCGCGGTACGACGCTGACCGCCCAAGGCTGGCAGCAGGAAGCCGCGCTGCGGATGCTGCAGAACAACCTCGACCCCGAGGTCGCGGAGCACCCCGACGAGCTGGTCGTGTACGGCGGCTCCGGCAAGGCGGCCCGGGACTGGAACTCCTTCGACGCGATGGTCCGCACGCTGACCACACTGAAGGCCGACGAGACCATGCTGGTCCAGTCCGGCCGTCCGGTCGGGGTCATGCAGACGCACGAGTGGGCGCCGCGGGTCCTGATCGCGAACTCGAACCTGGTCGGCGACTGGTCCAACTGGGAGGAGTTCCGCCGCCTGGAGGCGCTCGGGCTGACGATGTACGGCCAGATGACGGCCGGTTCCTGGATCTACATCGGGACGCAGGGCATCCTGCAGGGCACCTACGAGACGTTCGCCGCGGTCGCCGCGAAGAAGTTCGGCGGCACGCTGGCCGGGACCGTCACGCTGACCGCCGGCCTCGGCGGGATGGGCGGCGCGCAGCCGCTGGCCGTCACGATGAACGACGGCGTCGCGATCTGCATCGACGTCGACTCGTCCCGGATCGACCGCCGGATCGAGCACCGCTACCTCGACGTCCGGGCGTCGTCCGTCGACGAGGCGCTGAGCCTGGCCGAGGAAGCGCGCAAGGCCCGGCGTCCGCTGTCGATCGGTGTCCTCGGCAACGCGGCCACGATCGTCCCGGACCTGCTGCAGCGCGGCGCGCCGATCGACATCGTCACCGACCAGACGTCGGCGCACGACCCGCTGATGTACCTGCCGGTGGGCGTCGACTTCGACGACTGGACGACGGCGCGGGAGAAGGACCCGAAGGGGTTCACCGAGCGCGCGCAGGAGTCGATGGCGCGGCACGTCGAGGCGATGGTCGGCTTCCAGGACGCCGGCGCCGAGGTGTTCGACTACGGCAACTCGATCCGCGACGAGGCCCGCAAGGCCGGGTACGCGCGCGCCTTCGAGTTCCCCGGGTTCGTCCCGGCGTACATCCGGCCGTTGTTCTGCGAGGGCAAGGGCCCGTTCCGGTGGGCGGCGCTGTCGGGGAACCCGAAGGACATCGCCAAGACCGACCAGGCGATCCTCGACCTGTTCCCGGACAACGAGCACCTCAGTCGCTGGATCAAGATGGCCGGCGAGCGGGTCGCGTTCCAGGGCCTGCCGGCCCGGATCTGCTGGCTCGGCCAGGGTGAGCGGGACAAGGCCGGCGTCCGGTTCAACGACATGGTCGCCTCGGGTGAGCTCGAGGCTCCGATCGTGATCGGCCGGGACCACCTGGACACCGGCAGCGTGGCCTCGCCGTACCGCGAGACCGAAGGAATGCTCGACGGCTCGGACGCGATCGCGGACTGGCCGTTGCTGAACGCGATGGTGAACGTGTCGTCCGGCGCGTCGTGGGTGTCGATCCACCACGGCGGCGGCGTCGGGATCGGCCGCTCGCTCCACGCCGGTCAGGTATCGGTTGCCGATGGCACCGATCTGGCCCGGCAGAAACTGGAGCGGGTGCTCACCAACGATCCGGCCATGGGCGTGATCCGCCATGTCGACGCCGGGTACGACATTGCTGAGCGGGTCGCCGCCGAGCGTGGGGTGCGGGTTCCGATGCAGGAGTCCTGAGTACCGGCTGCGACCGGCTCATTCCCTACCGTTATGGTGCACTTTCCCGCGGACCGAGATTACCCCCGATCACCTGTTTTGGGGGGCTCGGTCCGCTAGGGTCAATCGGGCGACCGACGACAAGCGCGAAAGGGCGCCATGATCGAGTTCAAGGACGTCACCAAGAGGTATCCGGACGGCACCGTCGCCGTCGACAACCTGTCCCTGCGGATCCCGAGCCACCAGATCACCGTATTCGTCGGCCCGTCCGGCTGCGGTAAGACCACCTCGCTGCGGATGATCAACCGCACCATCGAACGCAGCAGCGGGACGATCTCGATCGACGACGAGGACATCAACTCCCAGGACGCCGTCCAGTTGCGGCGCGGGATCGGGTACGTCATCCAGCACGCGGGCCTGTTCCCGCACAAGACCGTGCTCGACAACGTCGCGACCGTCCCGAAGCTGCTCGGCTGGGACAAGACGAAGACCCGCAGCACGGCGCTGGAGCTGCTCGAGCGGGTCGGTCTCGACCTCAAACTCGCCGATCGCTACCCGGCCCAGCTCAGCGGTGGCCAGCAGCAACGAGTCGGCGTCGCGCGGGCGCTGGCGGCCGATCCGAAGATCCTGCTGATGGACGAGCCGTTCAGCGCGGTCGACCCGATCGTCCGCAACCAGCTCCAGGAGGAGCTGCTCCGGCTGCAGCGCGACATCGGTAAGACGATGGTTTTCGTCACCCACGACATCGACGAGGCGGTCAAACTCGGCGACAACGTCGCCGTCCTGCGCGTCGGCGGCAAGCTGGCCCAGTTCGCCCCGCCGGCCGAGCTGCTCGCGAACCCGGTCGACGAGTTCGTCGAGAGCTTCATCGGTAAGGACCGCGGTTACCGCGCCCTCACGTTCGTCACCGCCGACAAACTGCGGCTGACCGACGTCCCGGGGGAGCTGGCCCGCGCCGAGGACGGTACGCCGAAGGGCTGGGCGAACGGCTCAGGTGAGCTCGAGCCGATCGGCGCGACCTTCCAGCGCGGCGATTCGCTGCGCGCCGCGATGGACGCCGTCCTCACCTCCCCGGTCGGCAAGGGCGTCTGCGTCGACGAGACCGGCAAGGTCGTCGGCGTCCTCGAGTACGCCGCCCTCGCCGAAGCGATTCGCTCATGAGTTGGATCGGCGACAATTCCGCTCTGATCTGGGAGCAACTGCGCGAGCATCTTTATCTGGCGTTGATTCCGATGGTGCTCGGGCTGCTGATCTCGCTGCCGCTGGGGTACGTCGCGACGCGGTACAGCTGGCTGGCGAACCCGTTGGTCGCGCTCGGCGGGGTGCTCTACTCGCTGCCCTCGATCGCGTTGTTCATCGTGCTGCCGGCCGTCCTCGGGACGGGCATCCTCTCGCCGGTCAACATCATCGTCGCGCTGACCATCTACGCCGTCTCACTGCTGATCCGGAACGTGATCGACGGGTTGCGCTCGGTGCCCGAAGAGGTTCTGCAGGCGGCAGTGTCGGTGGGCTACGGCACACTGCGCCGGGTGCTCACCATCGACCTGCCGATCGCGATCCCGGTGATCTTCACCGGGCTGCGCGTCGTCACGGTCGCGAACATCTCGATGGTCAGCGTCGGCGCGATCATCGGCGTCGGCGGCCTGGGCGAGCTGTTCACCCAGGGCTTCCAGCAGGACTTCCTGACCCCGATCATCGTCGGCGTCGTCCTCTCGCTGGCGCTCGCGCTGATCTGTGACGTCGCGCTGGTCGGCCTGCAGCGGCTGCTCACGCCGTGGGCGCGCGCGATCGCGCCGGTGAAGGAGGCGATCGCATGATCCAGGGGCTCTTCGACTTCCTCGGCGACTCGGTGAACTGGTCCGGCTCGGAGGGGATCCCGGTCCGGCTGGCCGAGCATCTCGGCTACACGTTCCTGTCGCTCGCGATCGCCGCGCTGATCGCGTTCCCGGTCGGGCTGCTGATCGGCCACACCCGGCGCGGCGCGTTCGTCGCGATCAACACGGTGAACGCGTGGCGCGCGCTGCCGACGCTCGGCCTGCTGACGCTGATCGTGCTGCTGATCGGGATCGGGCAGGTGCCGGTGATCATCGCGCTGGTGGTGCTCGGCGTCCCGCCGATCCTGGCCTCGACGTACGCCGGGGTCGCGGGGGTCGACCGGGCGACCATCGACGCCGCCCGCGGGATGGGGATGACCGGCCGCGAGATCCTCACCAAGGTGGAGATCCCGATCGCGCTGCCGCTGATCATCTCCGGGCTGCGCAGCGCCACCCTGCAGATCGTGTCCACCGCGACCGTGGCGGCGTACGTCGCGCTCGGCGGGCTCGGGCGCTACGTGATCGACGGACTGGGGGTCCGTGATTTCCCGCAGATGCTGGCCGGCGCCGTGCTGGTCGCACTGCTCGCGATCGTGCTCGACCTGGCCTTCGCCTTCATCGGGCGGTACGCCGTCTCGGCCGGGCTGACCGGGCGCATTCGCAAGACCCAGAAGAACTCGACCGCACCGGCACCGGCCGGCGCGCACTGAGAACGGACCCTGGAGGACCCCGTGTTCAGAAGAACCTTCATCCGTAGCGCCATCGCCGCGTCGGCGGTTTTCGCCCTCGCGGCCTGCGGGGGTGGTGGTGACCCGCTGTCGAGCGGCGGTGACGCCGGCGGCGCCGCACCCGACAAGGTCGACTCGATCACGGTCGGGTCGGCGAACTTCGCCGAGAGCCAGGTGCTCGCCGAGATCTACGCCCAGGCGCTGGAGGCCAAGGGCATCAAGGTGACCAAGAAGCTCAACATCGGCGCCCGTGAGGTCTACATGGCCGCCATCCAGGACAAGTCGATCGACCTGCTCCCGGAGTACACCGGCGCGACGCTGGTCTACTTCAAGAAGGACGCCACCGAGAACGAGGCCGAGGCCGTCTACAAGGCGATCCAGCCGGCGTTGCCGAAGGGCCTCGAGGTGCTGGACAAGTCGGCCGCCGCGGACGAGGACGCGATCGTCGTGACCAAGGCGACCGCGGACAAGTACTCGCTGAAGTCGATCGCCGACCTGAAGCCGGTCGGCAAGGAGCTGGTCGCCGGCGGCGGTCCCGAGTTCAAGACCCGCAAGGCCGGCGTGGCCGGGATGAAGGACGTCTACGGGATCGAGTTCAAGGAGTTCAAGTCGCTCGACCCGGGCGGCCCGCTGAGCCTGAAGGCGCTGCTCGACAACACCGTCCAGGTCACCCAGTTCTTCACCACGCAGTCCGTGATCAAGGACAACAACCTGGTCGTGCTCGAGGACCCGGAGCACATCCACCTGCCGAACAACATCGTTCCGCTGATCCGCACCGACCACAAGAGCCCGGACGTCGCCTCGACCCTGAACGCCGTCCAGGCCAAGCTCACCACCGAGGGCCTGACCGACCTGGTCAAGCGCATCGACGTCGGCAAGGAGAGCGCGGACGCGGTCGCCAAGGACTGGCTGTCGAAGAACCCGCTGGCCTGACCTTGAGTTTCGAATCCCTGTGGGCAACCCAGTCCGCCATCGGCCGTGACCCCGACACCGGCGGTTACACCCGAGGCGGCTGGACCCCCACCGAACGCGAAGCCACCCACTGGTTCCTCGCCGAATGCGCCACCCGAGACCTCACCGTCGAATCCGACGGCATCGGCAACCTCATCGCCTGGTGGGACCCCACCGGTGGTGCCCCCGGCTCCGCCGGAGTCCCGGGGTACGGCCCCGACACGTCCGGCTCCGCCGGGTCCGGCGCTCGTGGATCCGGCTCCGCCGGGCACGGCGCGGGCTCATCTCTCCACGCACCCGGCGGGGAGCCGGCCGGGGGGCCGGCTGCACGCCGGGGGGTTGTTACCGGGAGTCATTTGGACTCGGTGATTGATGGTGGGGCTTTTGATGGGCCGTTGGGGGTGGTTTCTGCGTTGGCGGCTGTTGATCGGTTGCGGGCGGAGGGGTTTACGCCTGGTGTGCCGATCGGGGTGGGGGCGTTCGTGGAGGAGGAGGGGGCTCGGTTCGGGATGCCTTGTTTGGGGTCTCGGGTGGCGGCGGGGGTGTTGCCGGCGGAGAAGGCTCTGGGGCTGACGGATCGGCAGGGGGTCAGTCTGCGGGCCGCGCTGGAGGCGGACGGGGTTGATCCGGCTGGGGTCGGGCCGTCGCCGTTACTGGCGAAGATGGGGACGTTCGTCGAGTTGCATGTGGAGCAGGGGCGCGGGTTGACGGCGCCGGTGGGGGTGGCCAGTTCGATCTGGCCGCACGGGCGGTACCGGTTCACGTTCACCGGTGAGGCGAATCATGCGGGGACGACGTTGATGGAGGACCGGCACGATCCGATGCTCACGTACGCGATGACGGCGCTGGCCGCGAACAAGCAGGCCCGGCTGGCGGGCGCGCGGGCGACGTTCGGGCGGTTGTCGGTGGAGCCGAACGGGACGAACGCCGTCCCGTCCACGGTGACCGCCTGGCTGGATGCGCGGGCGGCCGACACGGCGACGCTGGAGTCGTTGCTGGCGGCAATTACCCGGCAGGCCGTCGAGCGAGCCGAGCGGGACGGGACGACGGTGGTCGTGACGCCGGAGTCCGTGTCGCCGATCGTGGACTTCCCGGCCGGGCTGCGGGACCGGATCGTCGACGTACTCGACGGCGCGCCGGTGCTGCCGACCGGCGCCGGGCACGACGCCGGCGTGTTCTCGGCGGCGGGGATCCCGACCGCGATGCTGTTCGTCCGCAACCCGACCGGGGTCTCGCACTCACCGGCCGAGTTCGCCGAAGAAGATGACTGTCTGGCCGGTGTCGAGGCGCTGGCCGCCGTACTGAAGGACCTCGCGAAGTGACGTCGTACTGGTGCTCGACCGCTCTCCTGCCCACCGGCGTCGCCGCGGGCGTCCTGATCACCGTCGCCGACGGCCGGATCGCGTCGGTGCAGACCGACGCGGCCGCCGGTGACGCGATCCGGCTCGCCGGGCTCGTCCTGCCCGGCCTGGCGAACTGCCACAGCCACGCGTTCCACCGCGCCCTCCGCGGCCGGACGCAGACCGAGCGCGGCACCTTCTGGACGTGGCGCGAGCAGATGTACGCCGTCGCCTCTCGCCTCACCCCGGACACGTACTACCAGCTCGCCCGCGCCGTCTACGGCGAGATGCTGCTCAGCGGCATCACCGCGGTCGGCGAGTTCCACTACCTGCACCACGCTCCCGGCGGCCGCAGCTACGACGACGCGAACGCGATGGGCGCGGCGCTGATCGCCGCCGCCCAGGACGTCGGCGTCCGGATCGCCCTCCTCGACACCTGCTACCTCGCCGGCGGCATCGACCAGCCGCTCAACGACGTCCAGCAGCGGTTCAGCGACGGCGACGCTGCGCGCTGGGCCGGGCGCGTGTCGGAGCTGAAGGGCTCGGACGACGTCGTGATCGGCGCGGCCGCGCACTCGGTCCGCGGCGTCCCGCAGGATCAGCTCGGCGCGGTCGCCTCCGCGTTCCCCGACGTCCCGCTGCACATCCACCTGTCCGAACAGGTCGCCGAGAACACCGCCTGCCTGGAGGCCTACGGACGGACGCCGTCCCAGGTGCTCGACGAGGTCGGCTTCCTCAGCGGCCGGACGAGCGCCGTCCACGCGACCCACCTGACGAACGTCGACATCGGCCTGCTCGGCAGCTCG
Source organism: Kribbella sp. NPDC104218 (assembly GCF_055584105.1). Classification (NCBI taxonomy): domain Bacteria; kingdom Bacillati; phylum Actinomycetota; class Actinomycetes; order Propionibacteriales; family Kribbellaceae; genus Kribbella; species Kribbella sp. NPDC104218. The sequence goes on along the minus strand of NZ_JBVJMQ010000001.1, from coordinate 1,466,269 downwards.
GCGACGTACTCCTGCTTCTGCCCGACCACCGAGCGCGATCTGGCCGACGGGATCGGCCCGTCCGTCGCCCTGCGTGACGCCGGCTCCCGCCTGACCCTCGGCTCGGACAGCCACGCCGTCATCGACCTCTTCGAGGAGATGCGCGCGGTCGAGCTCGACGAGCGGCTCGCCTCCCAGGAGCGCGGCCACTGGTCGGCGCCGGAGCTGCTGGCCGCGGCGACCGTCGACGGCCACCGCTCGATCGGCTTCCCCGACGCCGGCCGGATCGAGGTGGGCGCCCGCGCCGACCTGGTCGCCGTCCGCCTCGACAGCGTTCGCACCGCGGGCACCGGCGGCAGCGCCGAGACCGCGGTCTTCGCCGCCTCCGCGGCCGATGTCACCGACGTGATCTCCGGCGGCCGCCATTTGGTTGCCGAAGGCAAACACAATGACCTGGACGTGGCCGCCGAGCTGGCCGCTTCGATCGGAGCCGTGACCGCATGACCTCGCTTCTGGTGACCGGGATCGGCTCGCTGGTGACCAACGACCCGGCGTACGGCGGTCCGCTCGGCGAGCTCACCGACGCCGCGCTCGTCGTCGACGGCAGCAAGATCGCCTGGACGGGCCCGCGCCTGCAGGCCCCCGCGGCGGACACCTCGATCGACGTCGGCGGTCGCGCGGTCATCCCCGGTTTCGTCGACTCGCACTCGCACCTCGTCTTCGCCGGTGACCGCGCCGCCGAGTTCGCGGCCCGGATGACCGGGACGCCGTACTCCGCCGGCGGCATCCGGACGACGGTCGCCGCCACCCGCCAGGCCACCGACGAACAGCTCACCGCGAACGTCGCCCGCCTGGTCACCGAGATGCGCCGCCAGGGGACGACGACGGTCGAGATCAAATCCGGCTACGGCCTCAGCGTGGCCGACGAGGCCCGGTCGCTGGAGATCGCGCGGCAGTTCACCGACGAAACGACGTACCTCGGCGCGCACGTCGTCCCTGCCGACCACGCCGACGACCCCGCGGCGTACGTCGAGCTCGTCACCGGCCCGATGCTGGACGCCGTCGCCCCGCACGCCAAGTGGATCGACGTCTTCGTCGAGCGGGGCGCCTTCGACGCCGACCAAGCCCGCACGATCCTGAAAGCCGGCCAGGCCCGCGGTCTGCAGCCCCGCATCCACGCCAACCAGCTCGGCGAGGGCCCCGGCGTCCAGCTGGCCGCCGAAGTCGGCGCCGCGGCCGCCGACCACTGCACCTACCTCACCGATGCAGACGTCGACGCCCTCGCCCAGTCCGGCGTCGTCGCCGGCCTTCTCCCCGCCATCGAGTTCTCCACCCGCTCGCCGTACCCCAACGCCCGCCGCCTCCTCGACGCCGGCGTCACCATCGCCCTGGCCACCGACTGCAACCCAGGCTCCGGCTACTCCTCCTCCATGCCCTTCTGCATCGCCCTCGCTGTCCGCGAAATGCACCTGACCCCCGCAGAAGCCCTCTGGTCCGCCACCGCCGGCGGCGCCGCCGCCCTCCGCCGCACCGACATAGGCCACCTACGCCCCGGCGCCCAAGCCGACTTCGCCGTCCTCTACGCCCCCTCCTACCTCCACCTCCCCTACCGCCCCGGCGTCCCCCTCATCACCCAAACCTTCACCACCGGCCGCCCCCTCTAGCCCGAGCTGCACCGCCACGCCATCACAATGGTCAGCCGGCCAGTGCGGTGAGCGTGCCGCGGCCGACGTCGATCGCGTTGTGATGGCCTGGCGGTCCGGCAATCGCTGCTCGGACCGCGGCGATCACCCAGGTCGAGTCGAACATCACGTCCTCCCAGGTGAAGCGGAGCAGGCGCCAGCCGCGGATCGTGAGGTTGACGTGGCGGCGGCAGTCCCGGGCCAGGTCCGCGCGTTTGCTGTGGAAACCGAAGCCGTCGGTCTCGAGCGCGACCTGGAGCCGGCTGTGGCCCAGGTCGAGGCGGGCGTAGAACGCGCCGTCGCGGACGACGAGCTGCGGTTCGAAACCGTCGATCCGTGCCTCGATCAGCGTTGCGCGGAGGGCCGACTCCAACGGCGACTCGGCCCGGCCGTCGGCCGCCGCCGCGACGCGGCGCGCTCGCCGGGAGCCGGGGCCGACGAGGTCAGCGGCCCCGACGCGGAGTTGAGATCGGTCGACGGCGCCGCACCGCACCGCGGAGTCGGCTACGGCGAGGCCCGCGGCGAACGGCAGCGTACGGGCGCAGTCGAGCACGGTTCGGAGTTTGGTCGTGTACCAGTCGTCGGACGGAACGTCGTCCGCCCAGTGCAGCTCGCAAGGAATCGGGCTGAGCCGTCGGTGCTGACCGCGCGGCACCGTGACCTGCGGCTGGTCGGGCAGGTCGAGGACCGCGAAGCCGTACTCGAGTGCGGCGCTCGAATGCGATACCAAACCACCTTGGGCGCGGGCCGCGGCGAGTGGGTCGGGGAGTGGCGGTAGCGCGTAGACGCCCTTCGCGATCCGCCGGATGTCTCCGGCCGTCAGCGCCGCACGAATCGCGCGGCCCGAGGCGACCGCGCGGAGCTGCCCGAAGGTCGCGGCGCCGCCGCGCCGGCGCAGCAGGTCGGTGATACCAGGCATGCACCGAGCTTGACGGATCAGCGGCGCGCGGCGGGGAGGTTATCCACAGCCGGATCGCCGGCCCATCACAATGCGCCGCAGAGGGCCGCGCCCCGCGGCGCGCGGCCGCCGCACCGCGATTGCAATGGCCTGGCGGAACGGGCCCTACCCGAGTTGCTTCTCTAGGAGAGTCACTTCGGTGCCGTCGGGGCGGTGGTGGGTGGTCAGGGGGGTGTAGGCGCGGGATTGGTGGAAGGCGGGGGCGGCGGGGTCGGGGGTTTGGGTGCGGTGGTGGGTGACGGCTCGGTCGAAGGGGGTGGCGGCGCGTTCGATGGCTCGGTAGACGGCGGTGTGGGGCGTCGACGACGATGCGGTCGATGTAGAGGAAGCGGTCGGCGTAGGTGGTGGTGAACCAGGTGAACTCGAGGCCGTCGAAGGCGGAGCCGGGGGTGAAGGTGAGGACGAAGCCGATCGGGCGGGTGTCCTGTTCGACGACGACGGCGTGGGCGGCGATCAGGCGGAGCCAGTCGAGGCGGTCGAGTCCGAGCGGGTCGACCTGGCCGGCCGCGGCTTCGTTGAGGGCGAGCACCGCGGCGTAGTCAGCGGGTGTCAGGGGGCGGAGTCTCACGTGATCAGCGTCGCACGGTAAGCCCTTTCCCCGGGAGGGGGCACCCTGGTGCGACCCCGGTCCCGACCCCGAAATCCGGGGTACGCCTTGGGAATGACCTGGGCGGTGTGCAATGTTGAGTCCAGTGAACTCAAGTTTGTTCAGTCACGGATTTGAAACCGGAGCGACCGAACGGCAACATTGAGTCTGTATCACTCAACTCGTGGAGGTAAAGCATGGCCCGCGCGGTCGGTATCGATCTCGGTACGACGAACTCCGTCATCGCCGTACTGGAAGGTGGCGAGCCCACCGTCATCCCCAACGCCGAGGGAGCGCGGACGACGCCCTCGGTGGTGGCCTTCGCCAAGAACGGCGAGGTCCTGGTCGGCGAGGTGGCCAAGCGCCAGGCCACCACGAACGTCGACCGGACGATCCGCTCCGTCAAGCGGCACATGGGCGAGAGCTGGAACGTCGACATCGACGGCAAGAAGTTCACCCCGCAGCAGATCAGCGCGTTCGTGCTGCAGAAGCTGAAGCGGGACGCCGAGGCGTACCTCGGGGAGCAGGTCACGGACGCGGTCATCACCGTGCCGGCCTACTTCTCCGACGCGCAGCGCCAGGCGACCAAGGAGGCCGGTGAGATCGCCGGTCTGAACGTGCACCGGATCGTCAACGAGCCGACCGCGGCCGCGCTGGCCTACGGCCTGGACAAGGGCGCCGAGCAGACCATCCTGGTCTTCGACCTCGGCGGCGGCACCTTCGACGTGTCGCTGCTGGAGATCGGCGACGGCGTCTTCGAGGTGAAGGCCACCTCCGGTGACAACCACCTCGGCGGCGACGACTGGGACCAGCGGATCGTCCAGTGGCTGGTGACGCAGTTCAAGAACAAGAACGGCACCGACCTGTCCGGTGACAAGATGGCCATGCAGCGTCTGCAGGAGGCCGCGGAGAAGGCGAAGATCGAGCTCTCCAGCGCCGCCGAGACCAGCATCCACCTGCCGTACCTGAGCCTGACCGACTCCGGCCCGCTGCACCTGGAGGAGAAGCTCTCCCGGGCCGAGTTCCAGAAGCTCACCGCCGACCTGCTCGAGCGCGCCCGCGCGCCGTTCAAGGCCGTCATCAAGGACGCCGGCGTCGACGTCTCCAAGGTCGACCACGTCATCCTGGTCGGCGGCTCCACCCGGATGCCGGCGGTCGCCGAGCTGGTCAAGGAGCTGACCGGCGGCAAGGACCCGAACAAGGGCGTCAACCCGGACGAGGTCGTCGCGGTCGGCGCCTCCCTGCAGGCCGGTGTGCTGAAGGGTGAGGTCAAGGACGTCCTGCTGCTGGACGTGACCCCGCTGAGCCTCGGCATCGAGACCAAGGGCGGCGTCTTCACCAAGATCATCGAGCGGAACACCACGATCCCGACCAAGGGCTCGGAGATCTTCACCACCGCCGAGGACAACCAGCCGTCGGTGATGATCCAGGTCTACCAGGGTGAGCGCGAGATGGCCCGCGACAACAAGTCGCTCGGCAACTTCGAGCTGACCGGCCTGCCGCCGGCGCCGCGGAACGTGCCGCAGATCGAGGTCACCTTCGACATCGACGCGAACGGCATCGTGCACGTCAACGCCAAGGACCTGGCCACCGGCAAGGAGCAGCGGATGACGGTGACCGGCGGCTCCGCGCTGCCGAAGACCGATATCGACCAGATGGTCAAGGACGCCGAGCAGTACGCCGAGGAGGACCGCAAGCGCCGCGAGGCGGTCGAGTCCCGCAACCAGGCCGAGGGCCTCGTCTACCAGACCGAGAAGTTCCTGTCCGAGAACGAGGACAAGATCCCGGACGACGTGAAGACCGAGGTCAAGGACGGCGTCGCGGAGCTGAAGAAGGCGCTCGAGGGCACCGACGACGACGCGATCAAGGCGGCGTCCGAGAAGCTCGCGCAGTCCAGCCAGAAGATGGGCGCCGCGATGTACGCGAACGCCCAGGCCGCGGGCGGCGCCGAGGGTGACGCGCAGGCCGACGGCGAGACCAAGGCCGACAATGACGACGACGTCGTCGACGCCGAGATCGTGGACGAGGACCGCCCGCAGGACAAGACGGAGGACAAGTGACGGATCGACCCACTGGCAGCGAGTTCGGCGACGGCGAGCCCGTCGTCCGGGACAAGCGCCGGATCGACCCGGACACCGGTGACGTGCGGGAGCCGAACGCGGCTCCCGCGGGTCAGCCGCCGCGCGGCGACGCCGATCCGTCCGACCTGATCGGTCCGTCCGCGCAGGAGGCGCTGCTCACCGAGGCCCTCGCCGAGCGGACGGCGGATCTGCAGCGCCTGCAGGCCGAGTACGTGAACTACAAGCGCCGCGTCGACCGGGACCGGGAGGCCAGCCGCGAGCTGGTCACCGGCTCGGTGCTGACCGAGCTGCTCGGCATCCTGGACGACGTCGGCCGGGCCCGCGAGGCCGGTGAGCTGGAGGGCGCGTTCAAGGCGGTCGCCGAGTCGCTGGAGCGGGCCACCGAGAAGCTCGGCCTGGAGAAGTTCGGCGAGAAGGGCGATGCCTTCGACCCGCGGATCCACGAGGCCCTGCTGCACAACTACTCCGACGAGGTCGACGGCCCGACCGCGACGATGGTGATGCAGCCGGGTTACCGCCACGGCGAGCGGATCCTGCGGGCGGCCCGGGTGGCCGTCTCGGAGCCCACCGAGCAACTGCCGGACAAGCCGGCGGAGAGCGCACCGGATGAAGACGCGGCTAACACCGCGGAGTAGCGGGAGGGGAGGCGTCGAGTGAGTACGAAGGACTGGCTCGAGAAGGACTTCTACAAGGTTCTCGGCGTCTCCAAGACCGCCGAGCAGGACGAGATCAAGAAGTCGTACCGCAAGCTCGCGCGGAAGTACCACCCGGACTCCAACCAGGGTGACGCTTCCGCGGAGGCGAAGTTCAAGGAGGTCTCCGAGGCGTACGACGTCGTCGGGGACGCCAAGAAGCGCAAGGAGTACGACGAGGCGCGGCGGCTGTTCGGCAGCGGCGGCTTCCGGATGCCGGGCGGCGGTGGTCAGGGCGGCGGCGGGTTCAACTTCGACGTCGGTGACCTGTTCAACCGCGGCGGCGGCCAGGGCGGCGCCGCCGGGGCCGGCGGTCTGGGCGACATCCTGGGCGGCATGTTCGGCGGCGGCGGTCGCTCGTCGACCAGTACGTCGACGGCGCGGCCGCGGCGCGGTCAGGACATCGAGACCGAGGCGACGATCGAGTTCGGCGAGGCCGTGAACGGCGTCACCGTCGCGTTGCGGATGACCAGCGACGAGCCCTGTAAGACCTGCCGGGGGACGGGCGCGAAGTACGGCACGGTGCCGAAGGTCTGCCTGAAGTGCGAAGGCACGGGGATGCAGACCTCGGTCCAGGGCGGTGTGTTCGCGATGACCGAGCCGTGCACCGAGTGCAAGGGTCGCGGCCTGGTCGTCGACCAGCCGTGCGAGACCTGCCACGGCTCCGGCCGCGGCCAGTCGAGCAAGACCATGCAGGTCCGGATCCCGGCCGGGGTCCAGGACAACCAGCGGATCCGGCTCAAGGGCAAGGGCGCGGCCGGTGAGCGAGGCGGCCCCGCGGGCGACCTCTACGTCACCGTGCACGTCCACTCGCACCGGATCTTCGGTCGTCAGGGCGAGCACCTGACGCTGAACGTCCCGGTGAGTTTCACCGAGGCGGCGCTGGGTGCGGAGATCAAGGTCCCCACGCTCGACGGCCTCCCGGTCACGGTCCGGATCCCCGCCGGTACGGCGAACGGCAGCAAGCTGCGCGTCCGCGGTAAGGGGTCCGCCCGGCGGGACGGCACCAAGGGCGACCTGCTGCTCACGCTGCAGGTCCAGGTGCCGCACGAGCTGACCGACGAGCAGCGCGCGAAGCTGCAGGAGTTCAACTCGGCGTCCGACCAGCCTGATCTGCGCTCCGGGTTGTTCGGGAGTTCCTGATGACCTCAGGACCGAGGAGCCGCCCGTTCAGCCAGGTGCCGACCTGGGACGACCGCACCCCGATCTACGTGATCTCGGTGGCGGCTCAACTGGCCGGGATGCATCCGCAGACGCTGCGGCAGTACGACCGGCTCGGCCTTGTGGTGCCGAGCCGGGCGTCCGGCCGTGGCCGGCGGTATTCGGCGTACGACGTGGCGCGGCTGCGCTACGTCCAGCACCTCTCGCAGGAAGAGGGGGTGAACCTCGCGGGTATTCGGCACATCCTCGCGCTACAGTCGGAGGTGGAGGAGCTGCGCTCGAAGCTGAACCAGCTCCTGGCCGAAGTGCAGCGCGGTGTCGGCGTCTCGCGACGCAGTACCGCAAGTCGGGTCTTCTCGGCTGGGCCGGCCGGTGACGTGATCGCCATGGGCCGCCAGCAGACGACCACCCGATGGATCCGGACCCAGCCGCTGGAGCTGGGCTCACGCTGAACCACCGGAGGTTCTCGAACCCCACCCCTCGGGGCCTCCGGATCCGGTGGAGACCGTCGAATCCCCCCTCGGCGTCTCCACGGCCGAAGTACCACCCTCCCCCGGGTGTTCTTCGGCGCCGCGGGGTGGTCCCTTCGAGGACCACCCTGCGGTTTCTTCATTTTCCGGCCATCCGATCGACCGCGAACCCGACGTACGCTGGCAAGGTGACGCTGAGCCTGCAGACCGACCGGCTACTGATCCGGGACTGGGAAGAGACCGACGCCGAGGCCGCGCTGGAGATCTACGGGTCGCCCGATGTGGCGCAGTGGCTCTCGCCGGCCATCGACAAGGTGACCGACGTGACCACGATGCGGATGATCCTGTCCGCCTGGATCGAGGCCCAGCCGAACTTCGTCGTCCCCGCGGGCCGCTTCGCGGTGGTGCGCGCCGAGGACGGCGAGGTGGTCGGCGGGCTGCTGATCCGGCTGCTGCCGCCGTACGAGGAGGATCTCGAGATCGGCTGGCAGCTGCGGCCGAGCGCCTGGGGGAACGGGTACGCCGTGGAGGCGAGCCGGGCCCTGATGTCGTGGGCGTTCAACACCCACGACGTCGACGAGCTGTTCGCGGTGGCGCGCCCGAACAACAAGCGCGCCATCGCGACCGCCGCTCGCCTCGGCATGGAGTGGGTCGGCGAGACCGACAAGTACTACGACCTGAACCTGCAGGTCTACCGCATCCGCGCATCGGAGTTCAGCAGCTGAGGCAGCCGGTAGCCGAAGGCGATCAGCGCCAGCGCGCCGATCAGGTAGCAGTCCGCGACCAGGGTCTGCAGGGCGTTGTAGTGGACCTCCTGGTCGTGGGCGAACGGTAGCCACCACGGCAGACCGAGCACGAACATCGCGGTCCAGCCCGCGGCCAGCGCCGTCCGCAGCGAGAGCAGTTTGCCGCGGTGGTGCCAGGCGAGCGCGGCCGCGGGAACGGCCCAGACCCAGTGGTTCGACCACGAGATCGGGGAGGCGGCCAGCCCGGTGAACGCGGTCACCACGACCGCCTCGAAGCCGAATCCACGATCGTGCAGGCGACGGGCGACGTACAGGCCGGCGATGCCGACGGTGATTGCCAGCAGCAACCAGAACGGCCCGGACCAGGGCATGTTCTCGGTCAGCCGGACGACGGCGCCGCGGATCGACTGGTTGCCGATGTAGTGCGGCGGGCCGACCCGGCCCGGGTCGAAGATGTACTTCGTCCAGAAGTCGATCGTCGAGCTCGGCGTCACCAGGAACGCGACCACCATCGTGAGCGCGGTGGTCACACTCGCGACGACCGCCTCCCGGTAGCGCTTGGTCACGATCAGGAAGACGATGAAGATCCCCGGCGTCAGTTTGATGCCGGTGGCAACACCGACCAGGACGCCGCGGAACCTGCGCGGGGTCAGGCCGAGCAGGTCGACCATCAGGATCGCCAGCAGGATCAGGTTGATCTGGCCGAGGCCGAGCGTCGACCGGACCGGCTCGAACAGCAGTGCGGCGAAGGCCAGCAGGACGCCGTACTCGCGCCGCCAGCCGAGCTTCTTCGCCGTCGCCCAGCCGATCACCAGCAGCGACAGCGCGGAGGCCAGCGTGATCAGGGTTCGCGCGAACTCCTGGCCGATCGCGAACGGCGCGAACACCAGCGCCGCGAACGGCGGGTAGGTGAAGCCGAGTCCCATCCCCGGGTAGTTCCGGTGCACGGTGTAGATGTCGTCCCCGTCGACGAGCCCCTTGGCCGCCGCGTAGTACACCCGCAAATCCCCCATGTCGGACGCCCAGGGATGCCAGACCAGGAGACACAGCACCGGCAGCATGGTTGCCGCCAGCACCAGAATCCCGGTCGGCACCCGGCGCCGAATCTTCGGTGTATCCAGCTCGATCGTCATGTTCTCGACGATCCCGGTGCACCCCTGGTCACCACATCGCCGCTGAGAGCCAACCGTGGTCGCCGGGGCGAGCGAGATCCCGGCGCCGGTCGAGTCCTCAGGAGTGACCCGGGTGTCACTCCTGAGAGTGACGGCTTTCGGGTGCTCGCGGCGCAACAATGGGCGAGTGAAGGAACTGTGGACCGAGCGTCGCGCCCTCTGGGTGGACGCCGTCATCGCCGTCGTGGGCGTGGCGAGTCTGCAGCACCGTGCCCTCGATTCCACGAACGCCGGCTGGCCGTTCCTGCCGCTGTGGCTGAAGCTGCTGCTGATGGTGCTGCCGCTGTTGATCGCCATCCGCCGGATCACGCCGGCGATCGCGGTGCCGGGGCTGATGCTCGGCGCTTACCTGGCGGAGATCGCGAACCAGCCGAAGTGGGTTCTGCTCGGCGGCGTGGTACTCGCGTTATGGTCGCTCGCCGGGCGTTGCCGGGTGCCGACCGCGCTGTCGGTGACCGGCGCGACGGCCGCCCTGATCCTGCTGCTGGAGGTCAACCGGAACCGGCTGATCGAGCTCGTCTACCCGTATCCCAACTGGACCTGGCAGCAGTCGGAGGGCCCGCCGCTGGCCGTCGGCGGGCGCGGGATCAGCGAGTACTTCCGCGAGGTACTGCTGGGGCGGAACTGGCCGCGCTGGCAGATCTTGCTGATTGTCGTGGTCGTGGTGCTGTTCCTGCTGATCCGGCGGCGCCGGGCGCAGACGTCGTCGCTCGGCGAGCAGTGGCTGGAGTTGCGCGCGTTCCTGCGCGGGCCGGCCGACCTGCTGCGGACCACCCTGCTGGCCGCCGGGTTCGCGACGCTCACCCTGACCGAGCTCGCGCAGGACGTCTTCCGCGGGAACTGGTGGAGTGCGCCAGGTTGGATGCCCTACGGGCTGGCGGCCGCCGCGTTCGTGCTCGTGCTTCGCCGCTGGCCGGTGGTCCCGGTCGTCGTACTCGCGGCCGGGGCGCTGATCGTGAACTACCAGGCGTCGTCGCCGATCTACGCCTACTACGCCACCTTCGCGCTCTCGCTCTACTGGCTGATCGTGACGCCCCGGCAGGACCGGTCGGTGCGCTGGACGGTGCCGACCGCGGTCGCTGTCCTGGTGATCCTGCCGATCATCACCTGGCGGATGCGGTTCGTCGTGATGCAGTACATCTTCCCGCGGTTGCGGAGCGACGGTCTGCCGTTCGCCTTCGACAGCTCGGGGGCGCACAACGTCACGTACGAAGGGCTGGTCGACAACCGCTGGCCGCTGACGTACTCGCTGCTGTTCCTGCTGCCGATCGCCGCCGGGATCGCGACGCGCTTCTACCGGCGGAATCGGGTCGCCACGCAGCGCGAGGCGGAGCTGGAGCAGCAGGTCGAGGTCCGCGAGGCCGAGCAGGTCGTGCTGACCGAGCGGGCCGTGATCGCCCGCGACCTGCACGACGTCGTCGCGCACGCGGTGAACCTGATGGTGATCCAGGCCGAGACCGGTCCGGATCTGATCCGGCGCGGAGAGGACGACGTCCTGGCCGGTTTCCAGCGGATCGGGGACGCCGGCCGGCGCGCGCTGAGCGAGCTGGACCGACTGCTCTCCGCGCTTCGTGACGAAGACGGCATCCCGGACCCGCAGCTGGCTCCGCAGCCCGGGCTGGCCGATCTGTCACAGTTGGTCACGGATGTCTCGGACGAGCGCCTGACGATCGAGCTCGATCTGGACGGCGACCTGAGCGCACCGCCGGAGGGCCAGCAGGTGACGGCGTACCGGCTCGTCCAGGAGGCGCTGACGAACGTGGTCAAACATGCGAAGGCGAGCGCCGTCCGGGTGACCGTGCGGATCAAGGAGGCGGGTTTGCGGGTCGAGGTGACCGACGACGGGAGCGGATTCGACGTCGCGGCGGCCGGTCGTGGGAACCGGCACGGCCTGCCGGGGATGCGCGAGCGGGTCCGGATCGAGGGCGGCACGCTCGACATCCGCAGTACGCCGGGCGCGGGGACGACGATCGCCGCCTGGATCCCGGTCGGCGGCAGCCGGTGAACGACCTCCGAACCGGCCCGATCAAGGTGATGGTGGTCGACGACCAGGACCTGGTCCGGGACGGGATCGCGATGATCCTGGACGGTCAGCCGGATATCGAGGTGGTCGCCCAGGCCGTCGACGGCGCGGACGCGATCCGGCAGGCGGCCGCGATCCTGGACCTGGCCGTCGTCCTGATGGACGTCCGGATGCCGGTGATGGACGGGATCGAGGCGACCCGGCAGCTGGCCGGCGGCCCGCGGGTGCTGATCCTGACCACCTTCGACCTCGACGAGTACGTGTACGACGCGCTCCGCGCCGGCGCCAGCGGCTTCCTGCTGAAACGGTCCTCCCGGGACGAGCTGATCAACGCCGTCCGGGTGATCGCCGGCGGCGACGCCCTGCTCGCGCCCCCGGTCACCCGCCGCCTGATCGACCGCTTCGCCGACACCCGCCTCGACCCGACGGTCGCGGCCGGCCTCGACGTCCTGACCGCCCGCGAGCGCGAAGTCCTCGTCCTCGTTGCCAAAGGCAACTCCAACGCCGAGATCGCCGACGAACTCCACCTCACCGAACACACCGTCAAGACCCACGTCAGCCGGATGCTCAGCAAACTCGGCCTCCGCGACCGCGTCCAAGCCGTCATCCTCGCCTACGACGCCGGCCTGGTCACCGCCGGCCGCTAGCCCTGGTCGAAGCTCTGCCGAGCGCTCTCGATCTGCGCGAAGTACTTGTGCGTCCACGCGCACATAGTGTCGACGGTCACCCGCAACCCCTGCCCCGCCTCGGTCAACGTGTACTCCACCTTCGGCGGCACGGTCGGGTACACCGTCCGTCCGACCAGCCCGTTGCGCTCGAGCATCCGCAGGTTCTGCGTGAGCATCTTGTGGCTGATCCCCCCGACCCGCTGCCGCAACTCGCTGAACCGCAGCGTGCCGTCGCCGAGCGTCTCGATGATCAGGAACGCCCACTTGTTCGCGACATCCGAGAAGATCTCCCGCGCCAGCGAATCGGCCCGACTCAGGTCGGCCTGCTCAGCCGCCGACAGGCCGCTGACCTGCTTGGTTCCCATCTGGTTCCCCGATCACCGAAAAGTGCCTTCTTCCGTCCTGCTCCACACTCTCCTATGGTTCCTGAGTAACCACAAGAGAGCACGAGGGGAAACCATGCCGAGCACAATGATCGATCCGGACGCACTGCCGGCCGTCGACGTCTACCATCAGGTCGCCGTGGCGACCGGCAGTCGGATGGTGTTCGTTGCGGGCCAGGTGTCGTGGGATGCCGAAGGGAAGACTGTTGGCGAGGGTGATCTGGCGGCCCAGGTCGAGCAGGCCTACCGCAATGTGAACACTGCCGTGACGGCGGCGGGCGGGACGTTCGCGGACGTCGTCCGGCTGACCGTTTACGCCGTCGACTGGACGCCGGACAAGATGCCCGCCCTGCTCGCCGGTATCGACCGGGCGAGGACCGGGTTGGGCATCACGGACGCACCGCCGGCGACGCTGATCGGCGTGGCGGCGCTGGATGTCCCGGAGCACCTGGTGGAGATCGAAGCGACGGCGGTATTGGCGTGAGCGGGGGTGGCTGACTGCCACCCCCGCCAGGCGGCCTACCGCACGCCGTAGGCCGCGGTGATCACCTGCTTCAAACTGTTGCCATCGGCATCTTTTGCTGTGATGCGCAGGCTGGGTGCCTTGCCGGCGGCGGAACCCGGGTGGGTGACGGTGGCCGCGTACTTGGCGCCGGTGCCGGTGATCGGCAGCGACGTCCAATGGCGTCCGTCGTAGGAGAGCTCCAACTTGGGCTTGGTGAAGGCCGCGGTGCTGCCGGAGCCGTGTTGGTGGCGGAGGCCGAGGTCGATCGTGATGGAGCGGTTGGTGGGGACCTGGTTGAGGGCGTTGGACTGGGGGATGTCGAGGTCGACCAGTACCAGTGGCATCAGCTCGGTGGCGCCGCCCTTGGAGCGGAACTTCCAGTGTGACTTGACGGATGAGGAGTAGCGGAAGACGTCGGGGTCGGAGGCTGCGGTGAGGTCGACGGTGTAGGTTGCGGCGTCGGCTGGTACGTCGGGGAGGACGCCGATGCCGGGTTCGTTGGCGATTTCGCGGCCGTTGCGGCTGACCTTGATCTCGCCGCCGGCGTAGATGTGCGGGAGGTACTGGCTGCCGCGGCTGAGGGCGCTGAAGGACAGGCCGAGGCCGCCCTCCATGCGGCCGACCTGAGTCGACGGGCCGGACGGGCCATCGGGGAGACCGCTGTTCAGGACGGCGGTCATCCAGCGCTCGACCGTCTTCGCCCCTGGCTGGTAGGCCCGTGGCGTGTTGGTCAGATGCATGGTCGTGCCGCCCTGGAACGACACCACGCTCGACCATTGGACGTCGTTGCCCAGCACGTAGGCGGTGCGCTTGCCCGGGGTCGGGAACTCGGGTGGGAGGAAGGTGTTCAGCGTCGAGCCTGCTGGGGTCGTGCCGCTCCGCGACTCCGACACCTGGGCGCCGCGGACGTGGGTGCCGAAGGTCTCGTCAACCGTCGCGAGTTCGGCGGGGCGGATGGCCACGACGGAGTCGGCCGGTACCTGATTGCGCCACGGTACGACCAGGTCGTAGACGTACGGCGTCGCGGCCTGCCCGGTGACGCGGACGGTGACCGAGCCCTTGAGGAGGGACTGCGCGCTGATCCGGGAGATTCGCATTGTCGGCAGCGTCGCCTCGCCGTTCTCGCCGGTGGCCCAGAAGCTGAACACTGCGCCGTCCCCGGCCCGGTCCGGCCGGTAGAGCATGACGGCGGCCGCGCCGGCGTCCTGGGCGTTCTTCGCCAGCTCGCCGCTGGGCAGGCTTCCGTCGGTCCGGATCAGCGCCAGCTTGCCTTTGACACCGGTCAGCTCGGCCGGTGAACCGGCTCCGCCGTCGAAAACCCGCAGGTCCTTGCGACCGGTGAACCGCGGGCCGGTGTGGAAGTCGAGGGCGGTGAACGCGGGTCCGCCGACGATCTCGGCGTGGTACGGCGGTTGTTCCAGCCGTTTGCCGATGGCGATCTCCGCCGAACCGACCGTCGGCGCGGCCGTCCTGGTCGCGGTGAAGGTTCGCCGTGCGCCACTTGCGCTGGCGCCGTTCGTACGCCGCAGGCCGGGCAGCTCGCGGACGTAGGACAGCTCAGTCATCCGCGCAGTCGCCGCACCCTGCCCTTGGACGCCGACGTCCACCGGCTGGGCCTTACGGGCGTCGAGCGTCACCGTTGCGGAGCGACGGACCACGAACTCCTCGCTCAGCACCAGATCGAACCGGCCGGGCGCGGCGTCGGTCGCGTCGGTGATGAACAGCGACGACACGTCGTACCGGCCGGGGGCGAGGCGAACCGTCGCCGTCCCGTCGACGAGTTGCGGACTCTCGAGATCGGGCTGCTCGCCGTCCAGCCGGTTCAGGCCGAGCTCGCCATCGGCCGGTCCGCCGTTGGGTCCGATTCCAGTGAAGGTGACGTCGTACATCTCGGGTTCGGCGTACCAGCCGACAACGGTGACGAGCGGATCCGCGCCGGTCGCGGTCGCGGTGATGCGCCCGGCGATCGCACCACTGCCGGCGGCAGCGCGGTCGGTAGTGACAGTGACGGCGGCCTCACCCTGAGCGGGGACGACGAGGCTCGTGCTGCTGAACCGGACTGCGGGGAGATCGCTGGCCAGGCTGAGAGTGACCGGCGTCGCGGTCGGGTTGCGGTACTTCAGTTCGCGGGTGACCGGGTCGGTCTGCGGATACGGCCAGGTGATCGCGCCGAGGTCCAGCTCGGCCAGGTCGACCGACGGGCCGGTCGCGGTCGCCTGGTCGGCGTCCACGCGGCCCGCGCCCTGCCCGGTCAGCGGGTTGTTCGGCTGCGGATCGGCGGTCGAGATGAGTCGGGCCTTGAGGGCGTCGGCCTTCCACCCCGGATTCGCCTGGGCGATCAGCGCGGCGGCGCCGGCGACATGCGGGCTGGCCATCGACGTACCGGAGGCCGCTGTGTAGTTGTCGTCCACCGGCTCGCCGAGCTCAGTGCCGGCCGCGCGGGCGGCGACGATCCCGGTGCCCGGCGCGGACAGCTCCGGCTTCGTGACGTTGTCACCCACGCGTGGGCCGCGGCAGGAACGGGCGCTGGTCGAGCCATCGCGCAGAAGGTTGCCAACAGCAAGCGCTTCGTCGGCGGCCGCCGGACTGCTGATCCGGCAGGACGTGTCGGGCGGACGAACGTTGCCGGCCGCAACGACGAACAGCGTGCCGGTCTCCGCGCTGAGTCGGTTGACCGCCTGGGACAGCTCGTCGGTCCCGTCGGTGGCATCGCCGCCGAGGCTGAGGTTGACGACCTTCGCGCCCTGGGCGGTGGCCCACTCCATCCCGGCGATGATGCCGGAGTCGTAACCCTGTCCGTTGTCGTTGAGCACCTTGCCGCTGAGCAGCGTGGCCTCGGGTGCGACGCCCTTGTTCTTCCCGCCGGACGCCGTCCCGTTGCCGGCCGCGATACTCGCGACGTGGGTGCCATGACCGTGACGATCGACGGCGTCCTCGGCCTCGCTGAAGTTCTCGGCGGCGGCGATCCGGCCGGCCAGGTCGGGGTGGTTCGGGGTGGTTCGGGTCGATGCCGGTATCGAGGACGGCGATCTTGACGCCCTTGCCGGTGAAGCCGCGCTGCCAGGCCGCGGGCCCGCCGATCTGCGGGACGCTCTGCTCGAGGTTCGCGGTGACCCGCCGGTCGAGGCTGATCCTGGCGACGGCGGACGTCGTGGCCACGGACTTCCAGAAGGCCGAACCGTGCTCGACCCGGGTCGCGCGGGCGCCGAGACTGTTCAGGACCCGGCCGCCGCGCGTCCCCGGGACGGCGGATCGCGCGCGACCGAGGGCCGTTTTCGCGGCGCCGGCGTACCGGACGATGACCGGCGGGCGTTCAGCGGCGCCTTCGGCGATCAATGTGGTGACGTCGAACAGGGATCGGTCGAGCCGTCCCGCCAAGACGTCGGGCTGGGCCGCGACCGGTACGACGTACGTGTGTCCGTTCACGCTGCTGGTCAGCGCGGCGTCCGACGTACTGCCGGGGCCGGGGAGGAAAGTCGCGCGGTCCGGCCGTCCGGGGCTGCTCGTCACCCGGACCTGGTCGCCGGTGATCAAGGTGACCAGGGACTCCGTCGTCTGTGGACGGGTCTGCGGGGACGGCGGTGCCGCGGTCGCCACGGCCGGGATGCCGAGGGTCAGGCTGAGGCTCACGACGGGCGCGAGCCAGCGAATCGGGTGCACGGGGTACCTCCTGAGCCGGGTCCTTTCACTTCCGTGATGGTGGGCGAGGGAATCCGGTTCACGGCGGGGGAGACCTTTCGATCCTGATGGAAAGGTCTCCCCCGGCGGTCGCCTACTTCACGCCGTAGGCGGCGGTGATCTCCTGGGTGAGCGTGCTCCCTTCGGTGTCGGCCGCGGTGAGGCGGAGAGCGGGGGACTTGCCGGCCGCCGAGGCCGGGTGGGTGACCTTCGCGGCATACTTCGCGGTGCCGGTGGCCGTGAGCGGCAGGTCGGTCCACTGCTTGCCGTCGTAGGACAGCTGCAGCTTGGGCTTGGTGAACTTGGCCGTGCTGCCGGAGCCGAATTGGTGCCGCAGGGCAAGGTCGATGGTGATCGGCTGCCCGGTCGGCACCTGGCTCGCCGCATCCGCCTGCGGGACGTCGAGATCCGCGAGGACGAGCGGCATCCGCTCGGTCTCATCGCCCTTGGAACGGAACTTCCACTGCGAGTCGATCCTGGTGGAGTAGCGGAACACCCGCGGCTCAGCCGTACTCGTCAGCTTCATCGTGTAGTCGGCCGCCTCGGCCGGTACGTCGAGCCAGACCGCCGGGTAGTCGCCGGTGTAGAGCTCGGCCCCGTCGCGGGTGACGGTGAATTCATGGCTGCCGCCGGGCTCGATGGAGGTCTGCGACGGCCCCTGCCCGGTCGGGCGGAGCCAGATGTGCAGGCTGCCGTCCACCCGAGCGACCTGATGCCACGAGTTCGCCGCGTCGGGCAGACTCGCATTCTGCACCGGCGCCAGCCAACGCTCGACGGTCGTCGATCCCGGTCGATAGGTCCGCGGCTCGGAACCCCCGAAGACATTGGCATTTCCGTTGTCGAAGACGAGCTGGCTACCCCACTTGATCTGGTTGCCCTGGACGTACGACGTCCGCTGGGCCGGTGCGCTGAAGATCGGCCACAGGAAGCCGCCCAGTTCGGCGCCTGCCGGGGTGTAGGCCTTGCGGACCTCGGAGGTGGCCAGACCGGCGGCGTGGGCGCCGAAACTCTCCGAGACCGTCGCGAGCTGGTCGCGCTTGACGGTGAGGGTCGTGTCGGCCGGGATCCGCTTCGCCCAGGGGACCGCCAGGTCGTAGACGTACGGCGTCGCGGCCTGGCCGGTGATCCGGAGCGAAGTTGCCGCCAGCAACTTCTTTGCGCTGACCCGGGAGACCCGGAGCGTGGGCAGCTTCGCGCCGTCCGTGCCGCCGATCGCCCACCAGCCGCCGACGCCGCCGTCCCCGGCCACTGCCGGGTTGTAGAGGATGGCGGCCGCCGCGCCGGCGTCCTCCGCGTTCTTCGCGAGCTGACCGTTCAGGGCGTCGCCTTCGTACCGGATGATCGCGACCTTGCCCTTGGCGCCGGCCAGCTCGGCCGGTGAACCGGCGCCGCCGTCGTACACCTGCAGGTCCTTGCGGCCGGTGAAGCGCGGGCCGAAGTAGAAGTCGAGCGCCGGGACGGCCGGGCCGCCCGCGATCTTCACCTGGTAGGCAGGGTGCTCGACCCGTTTGCTGAAGCTGACCTCAGCGGTACCGACCGTCGGCTCCGCGGTCCGGTTGGTCGCGTGGACGCTCCGGGAGCCGATGCTGCTGAGCCCGTCCTGGTGGGCGAGCCCGGGGGCGGTGCGGACGTAGATCAGGCTGGTCTCGCGGTCGGTCGCGATGGCCGGCTGCCCCTCGGCGGTGAGATCGACCGGTTGCGTCGTCCGGCCGTCGAGGGTGATCGCGGTCTGCTTGCGAACCTCGAAGTCATTGGCGACGACGACGTCGGCGCGTCCGGGGACGCCGTCCACGGCGGCGGTGAAGAACACCGTCGAGCCGCTGTACTTACCCGGTGGGACGCGGATCTTGCCGGTGCCGTCGATGATCGGCACGACGGTCCCGAAGGGGTCGAGCTGAGGGCCGTCGAGGCGGTTCAGCGCGAACTCGCCCCACGCCGGGCTCCCGTTGTGGGCGACGCCGGTGATGGTCAGGTCGTAGAGCTCGGGTTCGGCGTACCAGCCGATCGTGGTGACGAGCGGGTCGGAGCCGTCGGCCGTCGCGGTGATCCGGCCGGCGAAGTTGCCGGTGCCCTGGGCGGCGCGGTCGGCGCTGACCGTCACCTTGGCCTCGCCCTCGGCCGGGACGACGAGCTTCTCCGCGCTCAGCTTCGTGGACTGCTGGTCGACGGCGAGTTCGAGCGTGACCGGCGTACTGGTCGGGTTGCGGTAGGTCAGCTCCCGAGTGACGACGTCGGACGCCGGGTACGGCCAGGCCAGGACGCCGAGTTCAAGCTCACCGGCGTCGACCGTGACGTCGGCCGCGGTTGCCTGATCGGCGTCGACGCGGCCGGCGCCCTGTTTGCCGATCGGGTCGTTCGGCTGCGGGTCGGAGGTCGAGATGAGTCGGGCCTTGAGGGCGTCGGCCTTCCACTGCGGGTGTGCCTGGGCGATCAGCGCGGCGGTGCCGGCGACGTGCGGGCTGGCCATCGACGTCCCGGTCAGAGAGGTGTAGTGCTCGTCGACCGGATCGCCCAGACCGGTACCGGCGGCCCGGGCCGCGACGATGCCGGTGCCCGGTGCGGAGAGCTCAGGCTTCAGGGCGCCGTCCCCGCGGCGTGGTCCTTGGCACGAGCCGGCGTTGGTCGCGCCGTCGCGCTGAAGGTTGCCAACGGCAAGGGCTTCGTCGGCGGCCGCCGGGGAGCTGACGTTACCGGGGCCGTCGTTGGGGAACCGGCAGTTACCGGCCGCGATGACGAACAGGGCGCCGGTCTGCTTGCTGATCCGGTTGACCGCCTGGGACAGCTCGTCGGTGCCGTCGCTCGGACCGCCGCCGAGGCTGAGGTTGACGACCTTGGCGCCCTGGGCGGTGGCCCACTCCATGCCGGCGATGATGCTGGAGTTGTAGCCCTGGCCGCTGTCGTCGAGGACCTTGCCGCTGAGCAGGGTGGCCTCGGGGGCGACGCCCTTGTTCTTGCCGCCGGACGCGGCGCCGTTGCCGGCCGCGATACTCGCGACGTGGGTGCCGTGGCCGTGGTGGTCGATGCTGTCGGCGGCTTCGGTGAAGTTCTCGGCGGCGTCGACCCGGCCGGTGACGTCCGGGTGCTCGGGGTCGATACCGGTGTCCAGGACGGCGATCTTGACGCCCTTGCCGGTGAATCCGCGCTGCCAGGCGGCCGGGCCGCCGATCTGCGGGACGCTCTGGTCGAGGCTCGCCGTGACCCGGCGGTCCAGGCTGACCTTCGCGACGCCGCCGCCAGTGGTCAGGGACCGCCAGAACGTCGTCCCCTGCTCCACCCTGGTCGCGCGGGCGCCGAGACTGGTCAGGGCGCGACCGCCCGTCGTCCCGGCGATCGCGGACCGGGCGCGGCTGCCGGCGCTCTTACCGGAGTAGCGCACGATGACCGGGGTGCTCTTGGTCGCGCCTTCGGCGATCAGCGTGGTGACGTCGAAGAGCGTCCGGTCGAGGCGGCCCGCGGCGACCTCGGCTGTAGCGGCGGACGGGACGACGTACGTGTGCCCGTTCGTGATCGTCGTCCGCGCGGACTCCGAAGTGCTGCCCGGGCCGGGCTGGAAGGTGACTTGGTCCCGGCTGCCGGGTCGGCTGGTGATTCGGACCGAGTCACCGGTGATCAGCGTGACCGTCGAGACGGTCGGGGCATTCTTGGGCCGGGCGGGCGGCGGCCCGGATGGGGACGCGGCGGCCGGAGCGGCGCCGAGCGTCAGGCTGAGCGCCACGAGGGGCACTGTCCAGCGGGTCGGTTGCAAAGGATCCTCCTGATCCAGGCGGGTGGTCTCGTCGGGGGAACCACTTGGCCAGGCCCCTTGGATGACGCCCCGCCCGCCTTTCGAACCCGATCGAAAGGCGGGCGCGGGCCTACTTGAGGCGGTAAGCGGCGGTGATCTCTTGGGTGAGGGTGCTGCCGGCGGTGTCGCTCGCCGTGAGGCGGAGCGACGGAGATCCGCCTGCGGCCGTGGTCGGGTGGACG
Organism: Kribbella sp. NPDC104218; assembly: GCF_055584105.1. Classification (NCBI taxonomy): domain Bacteria; kingdom Bacillati; phylum Actinomycetota; class Actinomycetes; order Propionibacteriales; family Kribbellaceae; genus Kribbella; species Kribbella sp. NPDC104218. The sequence continues at coordinate 1,445,519 of NZ_JBVJMQ010000001.1, read as the reverse complement.
AGTTCGGCGACGTACTTGCTGCCGGTTTCGGTCAGCGGGAGGTCGGTCCAGCGCTTGCCGTCGTAGGAGAGCTCGAGCTTCGGCTTGGTGAATTTCGCCGTCGTCGTCGAGCCGAGCTGATGCCGGAGGGTCAACTCGATGCTGCTCGGGCGGCCGGTCCGGACCTGGCTGAGCAGGTCGGCCTGCGGTACGGCGACGTCCGCCAGGACCAGCGGCAGTCGTTCCTCTTCGCCGCCGAGGGAGCGGAAGGCCCAGTGCGAGGTGACCTTGGTCGAGTAGCGGTAGTACTTCGGGTCCGGGCTGCTGGTGAGATCGATCGTGTAGTTGGCCGGGTCGTTATCGGTCGGTCGGCCGTAGCCGGTGGGAGCGTCGGTAGAGATCAGTTGTTCGCCGTTGCGGGTCACCTCGAGTTGGTGAGTGCCGCTCCCGGTCCAGGGGGTCAGATAGCTCGTGCTGTTGGCGAAGGGCGCGAACGACACGGCCAGGAAGCCCTGATCGTGGACGACAGCGGCAGGCTCCTCGCCGTCCGCACCGGGTAGGCCGCTGTTCAGGACCGACGTCATCCAGCGCTCGGCCGTGCGGACGCCGGCGCGGTAGCTGCGGGTCGGTGCGAACAGGACCAGGTACGACGCCTCGTCGAGGACGACGCTGCTGCTCCACCTGGCCTGGTTGGCCAGCACGTACGACGTCCGCCGGGCCGGGGCCGTGAGCTCCGCCGCGGCGCCGGGGTAGTGCATGGCGCTGGCCGGGGTGAGACCGAGCCGCCGCTCGACGACCGGAGTGCTGGGGACGTGGGCTCCGAAGGATTCGTCGACGACTGCGAACTGGTTGCGCTTGAACGAGAGCGTGGTGTCCTTCGGCAGCCTGTTCGGCCACGGGACCAGCAGGTCGTAGACGGTGTCCTTGCTCTCGAACCGGCGCGAGAAGCTCGTCTCGGCGGCGCCGATGGTCGGGCCGGCCGAGGTGCGGGTCGCACCGAAGGCATGCGGCTCAGGGCCGGTGTTGATCGAGATGGACGCGTTGTCCTCGGGCAGGTCGCGGACGTAGGTGAGCTGAGAGCCGTGCAGCCGGGCAGCGGCGTCGACGGTGAGATCGACGGCCTGGGTCTTGCGGGCATCGAGGGTCAGCGTGGTGTTCTTGCGGAGATCGAACTCGCCGCTCAGGACGAGGTCGGACCGGTCCGGTGAGTCGATGAACGCGGCGGCGTCGTACCGGCCCGGCGGTAGCCGCAGCTTGGCGGTGCCGTTGACGATCCGGACGACGTCGTCCGGGCCGAGGTCGGGCTGGTCGCCGTCCAGTCGCTGCAGGGTGACCTCGGCGTTCGGGACGGGTGATCCGTCGCGGGTGGTGCCGGTGAAGGTGAGCTCGTAGCGCTCGGGTTCGGCGTACCAGCCGATGACGGTGACGAGCGGATCCGCGCCGGGTGCGGTGGCCGTGATTCGGCCGGCGAAGTTGCCGACGCCGCCTGCTGAGCGGTCGGCCGCGACGGTCACCTTGACCTCGCCGTTGGCCGGTACGACGACCTGCGCCGCGCTCAAGCGCGGGGCGACGGCGGGCTGCTCGAAGTCGACGGCGAGTTGCAGGGAGATCGGCGTACCGGTCGGGTTGCGGTAGGTCAGGTCGCGGGTGACGACGTCGGTCGGCGGGTGTGGCCAGGTGCGCAGGCCCAGGTCGAGCTGGCCGGCGTCGACGCTGATGCCGTCGGCGGTGGGGCCGTCGGCGGTGGCCTGGTCGGCGTCCACGCGGCCCGCGCCCTGCGCGGCGACGGCGCTGCCGGGCTGCGGGTCCGCGGTCGAGATCAGCCGGGCGCGGAGAGCGGCGTTCTTCCAGGTCGGGTGCTGCTGGACGAGGAGCGCGGCGGTCCCGGCGACGTGCGGCGTGGCCATCGACGTACCGGACAGGCTGCTGTAGCTGTCGCCGACCGGTGTGCCGAGGTCGGTCCCGGCGGCGCGGGCGGAGACGATGTCGGTGCCGGGTGCGGCGAGGTCGGGTTTCAAGGCCCCGTTGAGTTTTCGGGGTCCACGACAGGAGTCTTCGGCGACGCTCCCGTCGTCGACAAGGTTGCCAATAGCAACAGCTTCGTCGGCGGCGCCGGGGGCGGTGACCGTGTTCGGCGACCAGGGCGCGCCGCCGTAGCAGTTACCTGCGCCGACCACGAACAGGGCGCCGGTCCGCCGGCTGATCCGGTTGAGGGCCTCGGAGAGCTCGTCGGTGCCGTCGCTCTCGCCGCCGGCCAGGCTGAGGTTCAGGACGGACGCGCCCTGGGCGGCGGCCCACTCCATCCCGGCGATGACGCTGGAGTTCGTGCCCGCGCCGTCGTCGCCGAGCACCTTGGCGTTCAGCAACGTCGCGTCGGGCGCGACGCCGCGGTACTTGCCGTCGGACGCCGTGCCGTTGCCGGCGGCGATCCCGGCGACGTGCGTGCCGTGGCCGTTGCGGTCGATCGGGTCGCCGGCGCCGATGAAGTCCTGGGCGGCAGTGATCCGGCCGGTGAGATCCGGGTGGGTCGGGTCGATGCCGGTGTCGAGGACGGCGATCTTGACGCCCTTGCCGGTCAGGCCGCGCTGCCAGGCCGCCGGGCCGCCGATCTGCGGGACGCTCCGGTCGAGGCTGGTTTTCACCCGGCGGTCGAGGCTGATCCTGGCGACCGCGGCGGAGTCGTCGACGGCGTTCCAGAACGACGCACCGGGCCGGACGCGCGTCGCCCGGGCGTCGAGGCTGTTCAGGACCCGGCCGCCGGTGGTGCCGGGCAGTGCGGAACTGGCCGCGGTTATGGCGGCTTCGGCGTACCGGATGATCACTGGAACGCTGTCGGTGACGCCCTCGGCCAACAGGGTCGTGACGTCGAAGAGGGTCGGGTCGAGGCGGCCGGCGTCCACCTCGGCCTGCGCGGACGCCGGGACGACGTACGTGTGGCCGTTGCGGCGGGTGGTGCGGACGGTCTGTTCGGGGGTGCCCGGGGCGGGCAGGAACGTCGTCCGGTCGGGCTGACCTGGCGCCCGGGTGATGCGGACGGAGTCGCCGGTGACGAGGGTGACGGTCGCGGTCGTGGGGTTCGGTGGCGTGCTGGCGGGTGGGGGCGCTGCCGTACTGGTGACGGTTTGCGTGCTGAGCGTGAGGGCGATCAGGGCTGCCACAGAGCGCACAGGGGTCCTCCTCGGGAGAGCGGCTGTCCCCGTGAGGTACGAGATGGCGGCCCGAAAGGTTGGCGACCCTGAGTTGTCCCTGGGATTTTGTAGAGTTGAGTGGAATGGACTCAACTTTGGATAAGTTGTACCGAGTGACGTTGTTGTCTGGACTCGAAAGGCTGAGATATGGATGTTCAGCGGTTGACGACGCTGGCCCGGGAAACGCTGTCGGTCGCCATCCGTCAGACCTCCGCGGCGGGCAACCCGACCGTGGAACCGATTCATCTGCTGTCCGCGCTGCTCGCGCAGCCCGAGGGGGCCACCACCGGCCTGCTCGAGGCCGCCGGCGGTGAGCTGGACGGCGTCCGCCGGCGGACGGCCGAGCAGGCGAGCCGGCTGCCCAAGGCCAGCGGAGGCAGTGTGCAGGCGCCCAGCCTGTCGCCGAAGACGGCCGAGGTGCTGGCGCAGGCCGAGCAGCGCGCGCTGGGGCTCGGGGACGAGTTCGTCTCCACCGAGCACCTGCTGATCGCGCTGGCCACGGTCGACGGCCCGGCCAAGACCGCGCTGGCGGTCACGCCGGAGGCGCTGCTGCAGGCGTTCGACAAGATGCGCGGCAACCGGCGGATCACCTCGCCGGAGGCCGAGGGGACGACCAAGACGCTGGAGAAGTACGGCGTCGACCTGACCGAGCGCGCCCGGGACGGCAAGCTCGACCCGGTGATCGGCCGGGACTCCGAGATCCGGCGCGTGGTGCAGGTGCTGTCCCGGCGGACCAAGAACAACCCGGTGCTGATCGGTGAGCCCGGCGTCGGCAAGACCGCCGTCGTCGAGGGGCTGGCCCAGCGGATCGTGGCCGGTGACGTGCCCGAGTCGCTGCGCGGCCGGCGGCTGATCAGTCTCGATCTCGGGGCGATGGTCGCGGGGGCGAAGTACCGCGGTGAGTTCGAGGAGCGGCTGAAGGCGGTGCTGACCGAGATCAAGGAGTCCGACGGTCAGGTCATCACGTTCATCGACGAGCTGCACACCGTCGTCGGCGCCGGTGCGTCCGGCGAGGGCGCGATGGACGCGGGCAACATGCTGAAGCCGATGCTGGCGCGTGGTGAGCTGCGGATGATCGGCGCCACCACGCTCGACGAGTACCGGACGCGGATCGAGAAGGACCCGGCGCTGGAGCGGCGCTTCCAGCAGGTCTTCGTCGGCGAGCCCTCGGTGGAGGACTCGATCGCCATCCTGCGCGGGCTGAAGGAGCGCTACGAGGCGCACCACAAGGTGGCCATCTCCGACAGCGCGCTGGTCGCGGCCGCGACGCTGTCGAACCGGTACATCACCGGTCGGCAGCTGCCCGACAAGGCGATCGACCTTGTCGACGAGGCGGCGTCCCGGCTGCGGATGGAGATCGACTCGTCCCCGGTTGAGATCGACTCGCTTCGGCGTACCGTCGACCGGCTGAAGATGGAGGAGCTCGCGCTGTCGCGGGAGGAGGACGCCTCGTCGCAGGAGCGGCTGGAGCGGCTGCGGGCCGACCTCGCCGACCGCGAGGAGGAGCTGCGCGCGCTCGAAGCCCGCTGGGAGAAGGAGAAGTCCGGCCTGAACCGGGTCGGCGAGATCAAGGAGCGGATCGACGAGCTGCGCGGTCAGGCCGAGCGCGCCCAGCGCGACGGCGAGCTGCAGCGCGCCTCCGAGATCCTGTACGGCGAGATCCCGCAGCTGACCAAGGAGCTGGAGGCCGCCGCGGCCGAGCCCGAGGTCACCGACGGGCCGGACGCGATGGTCAACGAGGAGGTCGGCCCGACCGAGATCGCCGAGGTGATCGCGATGTGGACCGGGATCCCGACCGGCCGGCTGCTCGAGGGCGAGACCGGCAAACTGCTCCGCATGGAGGACGAGCTGGGTCGCCGGCTGATCGGCCAGCGGACGGCGGTCAAGGCCGTCAGCGACGCCGTCCGGCGGGCTCGGGCCGGTATCTCCGACCCGGACCGGCCGACCGGTTCGTTCCTGTTCCTCGGTCCGACCGGCGTCGGTAAGACCGAGCTGGCCAAGGCGCTGGCCGACTTCCTGTTCGACGACGAGCGGGCGATGGTCCGGATCGACATGTCGGAGTACAGCGAGAAGCACAGCGTCTCGCGGCTCGTCGGCGCCCCGCCCGGGTACGTCGGCTACGAGGAGGGCGGTCAGCTGACCGAGGCCGTGCGGCGGCGTCCGTACTCGGTGATCCTGCTCGACGAGGTCGAGAAGGCGCACCCGGAGGTCTTCGACATCCTGCTCCAGGTCCTCGACGACGGGCGGCTGACCGACGGCCAGGGCCGGACGGTCGACTTCCGCAACGTCATCCTGATCCTGACCAGCAACCTCGGCTCGGCGTACCTGGCCGACATGTCACTCGACGACAAGGTCAAACGCGACCAGGTGCTGGCCGTCGTCCGGCAGTCCTTCAAACCCGAGTTCATCAACCGGCTCGACGAGCTCGTGCTCTTCGACGCGCTCGGCAGCGAAGAGCTCACCCAGATCGTCGGCCTGCAGATCTCCGCGCTCCAGCGTCGGCTGGTGGACCGCCGGATCACCCTCGACGTCGGCGAGGATGCTCTCGAATGGCTCGCCCTGACCGGCTACGACCCGGTCTACGGCGCCCGGCCGCTGCGTCGCCTCGTCCAGTCCGCCATCGGCGACGAGCTCGCCCGCGGCCTCCTCGACGGCAGCATCCGCGACGGCGAAACCGTCCGGGTCTCCCTCAACGAGGCCAAGGACGCGCTGGACGTCACCGCCTGAACCCGAAGCCGGGCCGGTCGCAATGACCGGCCCGGCTTGGGTTGTCTGCGAGGATCGGGGCGTGAGCGAGCCGTACGACGACGAACGTCCGCCTGGGCGGTACCAGGGGGCGTTCGGAGCGGCGTCGTACAGCCCGGAGGTGCCGCGCCAGGTGACGGTCGCGACCGTCGTCGTCCTCGGCTTCGGCGTCCTCTACCTGCTCCTCGGGCTGATGGCGCTCACCTCGGCCGGCGACCAGATCTCCGAGATCGTGCTCGGCGCCAAGGGATCGGCCGGCGTGGTCGGCCTGGCGGCCCTGGCGGGCGCCGTCCTCTACGTCCTCCCCGCGCTCTACCTGCGCAAACGCCGACCGTGGGCGCGCTACCTGATCATCGCGATCGCCGTCGTCGGCATCGTCGCCGGCCTGCTCGCCTTCCCCACCGGTCTGCTCGGCTTCGTCGTCCACGCCGGCCTCCTCGTGCTGATGCTGCACCCGACCACGAAACGCTGGTTCCGCTGATGGAGATCTGGATCAACCCCGCCTGCTCCAAATGCCGCGCGGCCACCGACACCCTCGACGCCGCCGGCGTCGACTACACCGTCCGCCGCTACCTCGACGACCCACCCACCCCCGCCGAGCTGGACACCCTCCTAACCCGCCTCAACCTCGACCCCTGGCACCTCCTCCGCCCCAACGAACCCGAAGCCGCCCCCCTCGCCAACCTCCCCCGCACCCCCGCCCACCGCGCCGACTGGATCGCCGCCCTCGTCGCCCACCCCATCCTCATCCAACGCCCCATCATCACCACCGAACAAACCACCGCCATCACCCGAGACCCCGAATCCCTGACCCAATTCCTCCCCTGACCCATCTGCCCCGCCCTGCCCCACGATGCCCTGTGGATAACCGCGTGTCGCAGGCAGTCGGTCCGGAAGAATTCGGGGATGCCGAGTCACCACTTCATCCTGTCTGCCTGGGTCGACGAATCCGTCATCGTCGGACCCGCGGGTGGGACGGGCACCTACACGATGGCGGCGGTTGTCGCCGACGTCGCGAGTTGCGACGACCTGCGGCATGAGCTGCTCGGGCTCGCGATCAAGCCCGGAGTTCGGTTGCACTGGCGGGGTGAGGCAGACAAACGCCGCGAGCTGATCTCGACGGCAGTCGGTCAGATGGACATCGCCGCGATCGTGACCGTCGGTGCGCCGATGGAACGCTCCCGGCAGGAGCGGGCGCGGAGGTGTTGCCTCGAGCGGCTCCTGCACGAGCTGGCGCAGCTGGAAGTGTCCGACGTCTGGTTGGAGTCACGGACCGCGGCACAGGATCGGCGCGATCGGCAGCTGGTGGACAGCGCGCGGCGCAAGGGGCTGATACCGCGTGAGCTGCTGGTCGGGTTCGCGAAACCCGGCGGGGAGCCGATGCTCTGGCTGCCGGACGCCGTCGCGGGTGCGATGTCGGCGGACATCCTCGGCGACGGCCGGTGGTTGCGGGCGATGGCGAGCGTGGTCAGCATCCATCGGGTGACGGTCCGCTGAGCGTCAAGGGCCCGGAAACGCGAAAGCTGGGGCCCGTCATTCCGGCGGGAATCCCAGCTTCACTTCTCACCAAGCAGCGCGTGGCGAGCTGAGGCAAGTATCGCACAGGCCGGGCTGGGGCAAAAGCTGGTTTGTCGGCGGCGGCACCCGATAAAGCGCGAAAGCTGGGCCCCTTCATCCGGAGGGAATCCCAGCTTCACTTCTCACCAAGCGGCGCGTGGCGAGCTGGGGTCAGTGTACGAGGTGAGGGGTGGGGGTGCTCAGAGTTTTTGGAGGCGGTTCAGGGCTTCTTGGAGTAGGGCCGGTTTTTTGCAGAAGGCCCAGCGGACTAGGGGTTGGCCTAGGGGTTTGTGGTCGTAGAAGACCTGGGTGGGGATGGCTACTACGCCGGTGCGTTGGGGGAGGAGGCGGCAGAAGTCGATGCCGTCGGTGTGGCCTAGGGGGCGGATGTCTGTGGTGATGAAGTAGGTGCCGGCGGGGCGGTGGACGTCGAGGCCGAGGGTGGTGAGGCCGTCGGCGAGGAGGTCGCGGCGGGATTGGAGGGTGGCGCGGAGGGTGTCGTAGTAGTCGTTGCTTAGGGCAAGGGCGTTGGCTACGGCGGGCTGGAAGGGGGAGCCGGAGACGTAGGTGAGGAACTGTTTGGCGGTGGTGACGGCGGTGATGTTGGCGGGGGTGCCGGTGGCCCAGCCGATCTTCCAGCCGGTGACGGAGAAGGTCTTGCCGGCGCTGCTGATCGAGATGGTGCGTTCGGGCATGCCGTCGTACGTCGCCAGCGGGAGGTGCCGGTGGTCGTCGTAGACGAGGTGCTCGTAGACCTCGTCGGTGATGACGGTCAGGTCGTGTTCGACGGCGACGTCGCGGATGCCGCGGAGCTCTTCGTCGGTGAGGACGGTGCCGGTCGGGTTGTGCGGGGAGTTGATCAGCAGGACCTTGGTGCGCGGGGTGACGGCGGCGCGCAGCTCGTCGAGGTCGAGCCGGTACGACGGCGCCCGGAGCGTCACCGGGACACGGCGTCCGCCGGCGAAGGCGATGCCGGCCGCGTAGGAGTCGTAGTACGGCTCGAGGGCGATCACCTCGTCACCCGGCTCGACGAACGCGAGCAGGGCGGCCGCGATCGCCTCGGTCGCGCCGGTCGTGACCAGGACTTCGGTGTCGGGGTCGTACGAGAGGCCGTAGAAACGCTGCTGGTGGTCGGCGATCGCCTGCCGCAGCGCGGGGATGCCGCGCCCGGGCGGGTACTGGTTGGCGCCGGCCCGGATGGCCGCGATCGCATCCTCCAGGACCGAATCCGGCCCGTCGGTGTCGGGGAAGCCCTGCCCGAGGTTGACCGACCCGGTCGCCACCGCGAGCGCCGACATCTCGGCGAAGATCGTCGTACCCAGCCCGTTCAACCGCTCAGCGTGTCCGCGCATGCCCCCGACCTTACCTGGGAGCATGCGCGGACGACGGTCAGTTCCAGGGCGCCGGGGGCGGCGGCGGGACGACGGCCGGCCGGTCCTCGCACCAGCTGGCGCCGAACCAGTTGCCGTCGTTCCCGGACAGCAGCCGGACGTCGAACTCGGGCGGCCCGTTGAACTGGAACGTGCCGCAGTTGTTGACGAACGGCGCGCCGACGTTCCGGGCGTCGACGTTCTCGAACGTCGCCCAGCCGCCGACCCGGGCGTTCACCACACTCGTCCCGGTGCCGTCCACCTTGATGTTGCTCACGGCAACGTTCTCGATCGCGTAGGTGTCCTTCACCGGCCAGTCGACGACGAACATCACGGCGTTGTACGTCGAGTCCAGGAAGCTGCTGTCGGTGATCCGGAGATCGGCCGACATCGTCGACTGCAGCGCGTACAGCCAGATCGCGCCGAGGCCGATGTTCCAGTTCAGGTCCCGGGGGCCGCCGCGGACGGTGGTGTTCCGGGCGAAGGTCAGCGTGCCCTCGAACGGCGTCGAGTTGAACCGGGAGCCCGCGTGCAGTGTGCTGCCCTCGCGGATCGGGTCGGCGACCAGGTTGTCGGTGACGGCGATGTCGCGGCCGCCGTAGATGGCGATGTTGTTGGCCAGGACGGGCGTCTGGACCGTGTTGTGGTCGTAGACGTTGTCGCGGTTGACCAGGCCGGCGTCGTTCTTCTCCGACCACATCGCGAGGCCGTCGTCCCCGCTGTTGCGGACGAAGTTGTTGGTGGCGCGGACGTTCGAGACGCCGAGGTGCAGGTTCATCCCGTCGGCGATCGCGTCGGTGATGATGTTGTTGCGGATCAGCAGGCCGTCCATCGGGCCGTCCAGCCAGATGCCGACCTTGGTCCGGTGCAGGTAGAGGTTCTCGATCACCGAACCGCCGCCGATCGCGCCGCCGATCCCGTTCACCTGGTCGGTGTCGATCCGCTCCCGGACGTCGCTCTCGATCGCGAAGTCGGCCAGGTGCACGCGGGTGGATCCGCCCGCGTCGGCGTACTTGCCGTAGAACCCGGGCGCGCTGTGGACGGACTTGTCCGGCGCGGGTTCGGCGAGTGGCAGCACCTTGCCCTTGATGATCGTGTGCCAGTTACCGGCGCCGCGGACGGTCACCTTGTCGACGACGATGTGCCGGTTGACCTGGTAGGTGCCGGCCGGGATGAAGACCGACCAGCCGAGCTTCTTCGCGGTGGCGATCGTCCGGTCGATGGCGGGCGCGGCGTCCCGGCGTCCGGTCGGGTCGGCGCCGAACAGGCGGACGTCGAGAGACCGCGCGGGCTGGCGGAGCGGAGCCTTGACCAGCTCGAAGTCGGCGACGTCGAGGACGGTCCAGGCGGCGTTCGTCCGTTTCGGGACGGTGAAGCGGACGCGGTCGCCGGCCCGGTACGTCCGGTCGAGGCGGACGCGCTGCTCGTCGTAGAAGTGGTTCGGGCGGAAGGGTTTGGCGACCGGGTCGGGCTCGGGTTTCCACCAGCCCGGGATCGGGTCGACGTCCGGGTTGTTGGAGAACGGGTACATCCCGTAGAGCCAGGCGTACTCCGAGGTCAGCGTCAGGGTCTGCTTGCGCTTGCCGTTGACGGTGAGGTCGAGCGGCGCGCGGATGCCGCCGCCGGTCGGGGCGTCGGGGATGCTGTAGCGCACGGTGAGCGCGTTCGCCGGTTCGGTCAGCGTGAACTCGACGTACTGCTCGGGGAGCAGGCGGACGGCGGTGCGGCCGGAGGCCTCGGCGGGGAGCGTGTAGGCCTCCCGGCTCGGGCCGATCCGTTCGCCGTTCGAGAAGGCGTTCTCGGCCTCCTGCTCGACGAACGGGACGGTCGCGCCGCGGCCGGCGACCAGCGCGGGGTCGAGCCCGGCGCGGGTGATCTTCGGCGCCGGGCGGGTGGCGGATGCGGGTGCGATCAGCAGGCCGGTGAGCAGGGCGCTCGAGACGACGACGGCCAGGGCGCGCAGGGGTGTTCGGGACATTGGCGGATCCCTCCAGACGAACTGCCTGGAGGTTATGCAGTAGACCACCCGTCCGCAAGATCTGGACAGGATTGAGAAAATTGCTGTCAGTCGGGTTGGGGTTCGGGACGAAGGGCGCGCAGCCAGAGCTCGGTCTGGGCGATGTGCGCGGAGGCGGCGGTGGCGGCGGCCGCGGGGTCGCGGTGGGTGATGGCGGCGAGGATGGCGCGGTGGCCGCGGTCACTGGTCTGTTTGATGGCGTCGAACTCGGAGCCGGGCTCGAAGATCCGGTAGTGGCCGCCGCGACCGCGGATGACGGCGGTCAGCGCGGTCACGGTCGGGTTGCCGCCGGCGGCGCAGATGGCGTCGTGGAACTCGGCGTCCAGGCGCTGGATCTCGGCCGCGTCGGTGGTCGCTTCGAGTTGCTCGAGGATCTTGTCGAGCAGTGGCGCGAGATCGACGTCCTGCCGAGCGGCGGCCGCGGCGGTCGCATGCGCCTCCAGAACCCGGCGCACCTCGAGCAGTTGCAGCACGCCCTCGAGCGGAATCAGCTGCACCGACAGGGAGAACCGGCTGATGATCTCGGCCGGATCCAGCGCGGACACGTACGTCCCCGACCCGTGCCGCGACTCGATCACGCCGAGCGCCGCCAGCGACCGGACCGCCTCCCGCAACGAGCTCCGCGAAACCCCCAGCCGCTCGCACAACTCCGGCTCCGGCGGGAACTTCGCCCCCGGCCCCAACGCCCCGGACGCGATCATCTGCCGCAGCCCAGCCAGCGCCGTATCCGTCGCCGCCATCCCCAACCTCCTAAGTCCTCAGACCACTCCCCACCAGATTGGCCTAATCCACCCCAAATAGCGAGTCAAACCATCCAGTCATCAGATGTCACAAGCTGCAGAAGTGCCGGCCGGCTGCTGGTGGGAGCGCCGGCCGACCGCGGTCAGTACGACGTCAGACTAGTGACAGACTGGGGGCTGGATCGATGGGAGGACGACGTGGCGACTGCACTCATCACCGGGCCGACGGCGGGGATCGGGCGGGCCTTCGCGGAGAAGCTGGCTCGGGAGGGGTACGACCTCGTGCTGGTGGCGCGGGACGAGGCCCGGTTGAAGGTCGTGGCGGAGGAGATCGCGGAGCGGTACGGCGTCGGGTGTGAGGTGCTGGCGGCGGATCTGGTCGACCGCGAGGAGCTGGCGCGGGTCGAGGAGCGGTTCCGCAGCGGGCCGATCGAGGTTCTGGTGAACAATGCCGGCTTCGGGGAGAAGAAGCCGTTCTGGGCGAATCCGGTGGAGACTGAGGAGCGGCAGTTCGACCTGCTGGTTCGGGTGGTGCTGCGGCTGACGCACGCGGCGGTGTTGCCGATGATCGAGCGCGGGTCGGGCGCGGTGGTCAACGTGTCGTCGGTGGCCGGGTTCCTGCAGCGCGGGAGTTACAGCGCGCACAAGTCCTGGGTGACGAACTTCTCGGCCGGGCTCGCGATCGAGCTGCACGCCAAGGGCGTCGCGGTGATGGCGCTCTGCCCGGGGTTCGTGCACACCGAGTTCCACGAGCGGATGGGGATGGACAAGACGATCATCCCGTCGTTCATGTGGCTGGACGCGACCGAGCTGGTCGACGCCGCCTGGAAGGACCTGATGCGCGGCCAGGCCGTGTCGATCCCGAGCCTGCGCTACAAGCTGATCGCGGCTGCCGCGCGCTACACCCCGCGGACGCTGATCGCGCGGCTGTCGACGGTCGGGCTGGACGGACGCCGGCGTACGTAGCGGTGCTGTAACCAACTCGTGTCCCAACCGCAGTGCCCGGTTCCGCGTCCAACCTGGTACCGAAACGGGAGGGTTGGAGCCATGAACACTCGGGGATCCCGCCGCATCGCGGCAATCGCAGGGCCGGCGGTCGCCGCCCTCGCATTAGTAGCCTGCGGCAACCAAGCCGCGCCGACCGGCGGCGGCGCCGCGACTACGCCGCCGCCCAGTACGCCGACCGCCTCGGCGCCGGTCACGCCGCCGCCCAGCGCGACGGCGACGCCCCCGACGGTCGCCCAGACACCGACGGCGACGGCCACGCCGATCGGGAAGCCGACGCCGACGACCAAGCCGACGCCGACCAACCCGCCGACCGTCCGGCTCGCGAACGCGATGCTGCTGACCGGCAAGGAGGTCGCCAAGGCCGACCCCAAGCGCGGCTGGATCGCGACCGGCAGCGGTAACCGCGCGATCTGCGGGACCATGTCCACCCGCGGCGGCGGCGTCCAGGGCAACCTGACCCGCTACTACACCACCGAGCTGGACGCGTCCGGCGGCCAGTGGCTGACCCGGTACCAGAGCCCGGCCGCGGCCAAGGCGGCGTACGAGAGCATCCTCGCGACGATCAAGTCCTGCAAGGCGCTCAAGCCCGGCCCGACCCACGCCCGGAAGCTGACCGAGAACCGCACGCTCGCCGTCGGCGACGCCACCGCGATCCTGCGCTGGTACACCTACCCGCTGCCCAACGACCCCGGCAGCGAGGACGGCGGCTTCCCGTACGCCGTCACCCGCAAGGGAACCATCGTCTCCGTCCTCGCCTTCGGCGAGATGGGCAAGGGCGTCGCCCCGGCCCGCTGGGAAGCGCTGACCCGCGCGGCCGCCGCCAAACTGCCCTGATCACCGCAGCGGCTCGCCGGTCCCCTTCGCCGGGTCCGTCGAGCCACGGGGCGGTGGAGTGACCTAGGTCACAACAGTCTCGGCGACCTCGGTCAGGGCCTTGAGGATGGCGGTGATCAGCGGGTGGTCGGCGCGGCTGCTGCGGACGGCGGCGTACACGCGGCGGGCCGGCGCCGGGTCGAGCAGCGGGCGGACGACGGCCTCGGTGGGCGCGGCGAGCCGCGGGACGAGGGACACCCCGGCTCCGGCGGCGACCAACGCGGCGACCGCGCGGAAGTCGTCGGACTCATGGACGACGCGCGGCTGGAAGCCGGCCTGCTCGCAGGCCGACAGGACGACGTCGCGGATCGGGTTGCCCGGCGCGGTCATCACCCAGTCGTCGCCGGCGAGCATGGACAGATCGAGGACGCCGGCGTCCGCGGCCGGATGCGTCGACGGGAGGACCGCGACGAAAGGCTCGGCGTACAAGGGGATTCGGGTCAGTCGCTGGTCGTCGGGGCGCGGCGAGCCGCGGTGCTCGACGGCGATCGCGAGGTCGGCGTCGCCGTCCAGGAGCTGGGTGATGCCCTGGTGGCCTTCGGCGTCGCGGACGACGAGGCGCAGGCCGGGGGTGGTCTCGCGCAGGCGGGTCAGCGTCGGGGCGACGAGCAGGCTGATGGCGGTGGCGAAGGCGGTGACGCGGACCTCGCCGGTGCTGCCGTCGGCGAACAGGCGCATCGCGTCCTCGGCGCGCTCGACCTCGCTGAGGATGGTGTCGGTGTGGGTCAGCAGCAGCCGGCCGGCGGACGTGATCGCGACCCGGCGGCCGCGGCGTTCGAGCAGCTCCTGGCCGACCTCGGACTCCAGGGCCGCGAGTTGCTGCGAGACCGCCGAGGGCGTCAGGTGCAGGACCTCGGCGGCCGCGGTGACGGTGCCGTGATCAGCAAGCGCGCGCAGGACGCGCAGCCGTCGTACCTCGATCACGGTCCTCAGCTTGGCACACGACCTCGTCCTGGAGGTCGAAGAGCCGCCGGATGAAGCGGATCACCCGGCGGTCGCGGGCCGGTCGGTGCGGGCGGACGGGCGCGTCCGGCTCGGCGGAGTGGATGTCGTCGTGGATCGCTTTGATGACGGAGAACGGGATGTAACTCATGTCTTCGACGGTAAGAATCGCGGCAGTGATACGTCCAATGAAAGTTCTTCGCGTAGTTGATGCATCTGGTGCATGATCTGTCGTATGGAGCTGCGCCAGCTGAGGTCGTTCGTGGTGGTCGCCGAGGAGCTGAACGTCGGGCGGGCGGCGCTGCGGTTACATCTGACCCAGCCGTCGTTGAGCCGGCAGATCGCGGCGCTGGAGCGTGATCTCGGCGTCGAGTTGTTCGCCCGGGTGAAGAAGCGGTTCCTCCTCACGGCGGCGGGTGAGACGTTCCTGGCCGAGGCGCGGGATTTGCTGCGGCGATCGGATGAGGCTGTTCGGGCCGCGCAGCGAACGCAACGCGGGGAGCTGGGCACGTTGCGGCTGCGGTTCGTCCAGTCGGCGACGTTCGAGGCGCTACCGCGGTTGCTGGGCGCGTTCCGGACGGCGTACCCGGAGGTCGTCCTCGATCTGGAGTCGCTGACCACGCTGCGCCAAACGGAAGAGCTGCTCGACGGACGCGCGGACGTCGGCCTGCTGCGGCCGAGTGCGCCTGCGGTCGGGGCCAGCGCGACGACCGTCGTCCGGATGGCGCCGGGGCTCGATTCGCGGGTGGTGTCGTCGGATCCGCTGGTGGTCGCTTTGCCTGCTGGGCATCGGTTCGTCCGGCGCAAGCGGCTGCGGCTGGCGGAGCTGGCCGAGGAGCCGTTCGTGTTCTACAACCGGCCGAGCGGCCCGGTCGTACACGACACGATCGTGGGGTTCTGCCGGGCGGTGGGGTTCACGCCGCGGATCGAGCAGCAGGCGGCCGACGTCCAGACGATCGTGTCGCTGGTCGCGGCCGGGATCGGCGTCTCGCTGCTGATCGGGCCGACGCCGCCGTCCAACCCGGACGCCGTCGTGTACCGCGAGTTGTCCGACGACCTACCACCCTGGCAACTCTCCGTCGCCTGGTCGCCGGACAACCGCTCGCCAGTCCTGGCGCGGTTCCTGGAGCTGCTCTAACCCAGGGTGTCCGGGTCGCCGCCGGTCCGGACGCCGGTCTCCAGATCGGCGATCGCGGCCATGTCGTCGTTGTCCAGCTGGAAGTCGAAGACGTCGATGTTCTCCCGGATCCGGCTCGGGGTGACCGACTTCGGCAGGACGACGTTGCCGAGCTGCAGGTGCCAGCGGATCATCACCTGGGCCGCCGACTTGCCGTACTTCGCGCCGAGTTTGGCCAGCGTCTCGTTGTCGATCAGCTCACCTGAGGCCAGCGGGCTCCAGGCCTGGGTGGCGATGTCGTTCTCCGCGTTGAACGCGCGCAGCTCGTCCTGCGGGAGCGCCGGGTGCAGCTCGATCTGGTTCACCGCCGGGCGGATCGCGGTCTCGTCGAAGATCCGGCGCAGCGCGGGCTCGTGGAAGTTCGAGACGCCGATCGCGCGGATCCGCTGGTCGGCGTACAACTTCTCGAACGCCTTCCAGGTCTCGACGTACTTGTCCTTCTTCAGGCACTGCCAGTGGATCAGGTACAGGTCGACGTAGTCGAGACCGAGCCGGCCCACGCTGGCATCGAACGCGGCCAGCGTGCTGTCGTAGCCCTGGTCGTCGTTCTGCAGCTTGGTGGTGATGAAGAGTTCGTCGCGGGACAGGCCGGACGCGGCGATCGCGCGCCCGACGCCCGGCTCGTTGCCGTACGCCGCCGCGGTGTCGACGTGGCGGTAACCCGCCTCGAACGCCGTCGACACGACCTCGGTCGCGAGCGCGTCGTCGACCTGCCAGACCCCCAGGCCCAGCTGCGGGATCTCGACGCCGTTGTCCAGAGTGATGGAGGGGACTGTGCTCATCTGTCCATTCCACCGGTCAACCGGGGTCTGGCCCAGTCATCTGATGTGTGACAACAACCTCATCAACTGCCCGTAACCACCTCGTGGGTCTGCGCATCCGGCTCCAGAAACCCCAGCAGGGCGGTCGCTTCACGCTCGAGCTCGCCGCGTAGCTGCTTCGTCAGCCGCCCGAATGGCGTCAGCGTGAGAGTAGCCACACCGCGCTTGGTCGCGACCGTCCACAACCCGGCCACCAGGCCGTCAACGGTGTACGTCGCCTTGACGCGTAAGTTCTTCGTGAAGACGGCCGGGCGGTGTTCGTCGGCGATGATTCGCCCGCGTTTCGCGTGTGCCAGCAGCAGATTGTCGAACTCGGGCAGGAACCGAACCGGCGCCGGAGCGTCCGGATCGGGGCGCGGCCCGCCGGGGACGTCGTACAAGCTCTTCCCCGCTTCGTCGGTGAACACCTCGAGATCGAGGCTGTCGAACAACGGCTTGGCTTTTGGTAGGCCGGACCACGTCTGGAAGTCGGCCGGGGTCGCCGGGCCGAACGCCTCCAGGTACCTCAGCACCAGCTCGGCCGCCTCCTCCTTCGCGTGCAGCTTCGCCCCGATCCACTCCTCGGCCGGCGTGAACCGCGCGTTCGCGGGCCACCCCCAGCGCACGCCGGTGGGGAACATCACCAACGGCACCAGCATCCGCGTGCAGAACCCGAGCGCCCGCTCGTTCACAGCCGGAAACTCAACCTGCAACGCGTCCCGCACCTCGGTGAACGTCATCGGCTCCTTGCGCAGAATCCGCTCCGCCGCCGCGACCACCCGAGCCGGCTCCATCCCCTCCGCCCGCTCCTTCAACAGCCGTAACCCGGCCTCCAGCACCGGCCCCACCGTGACCCGGAACCGCAGATAGTCAGCCGCCGTCACCAAATGCAAGGTCCCCCGGAACAACGTCCCCCGGACGATCTCCCGACGCTCGACCGCCGCATCCAGGTCGCTCTCCGCAAACCCCGCCACCCGCGTCCACAACCCGACGTACGGATGCTTCGCCTCCTGCCCCTGCATCCCCGCCAACGCCCGCACAGCCGCCCCCGCCGAAACCTCGGCCCGGACCAACAACATCTGCCGAGCCAACGTCGCCCGATTAACCGCCCGCGCACCCATCACCGCCATACCCGCATCCTCACCCACCCCACCGACAAAGTGGATGGGCTACGCCCTAGCCGCGGCCTGGGGTCGCGACTGCGAGCGAGTTCCGGCGGCAGGCGTCGGCGAGCCGCTCGTCGTAGGTGACGACGACATCGGCATCGATCAACACCGCCGTTGCCAGGTGGATGGCGTCGAGACTGCGCAGGATCATCGGTTCGAGGCGCCGCGCGACGCTGGCGATCTCGATCGTGATCGGGCGTTCGTCGATCCCGGACATCGCCTCGTCGATCAGGTCGCCGGCGGCGATCCGCGACGTCGAGCGGGCGAGGATGGCCCGCGACACCTCGATCAGGCCGAGGGAAGAAGTCGCGAGCACATCGTCTCGCTGGTAGTGCGCGTCGAGAAAGCTCAGCAGCTCAGTGGATTCCTTCTCGGCGGCGACGCGCTTGATCAGGGCGCTGCTGTCCACGTAGACGTGCATCAGAACCGATCGTCTCGATCGAGCAGGTCGAGGCTGTCCATCCCCGCGGGCAGCCGAAGGCTCGGTGTCACCCTCCGATAAGGCACCCGGGCCGGGCGGACCAGGCCCGAGGCCCAAGCCCGCTCCCGGTCGGTCAGCGGCGCCTCGTGGTCGACCAGATGCAGATGTTGGGCGACGGCCTCCCGAACGATCTCCTGCTGGGACCGGCCGGTGCGCTCGGCCTCGGCCTGGAGGGCCACGGTCGCCTCGGTGTCGAGCCTCAGGTTCATCGCCATGATGCGATGGTACCGCACTCGGTACCGACTGTGGTACCGACTGTGGTGCCGAGTGCGGCGGGGTCAGCCGCGGGCCTCGGTGAAGGCGGTGACGGCTCGTTGGACGTCGGCGGTGGTGTGGGCGGCGGAGAGTTGGACGCGGATGCGGGCCTTGCCGTGGGGGACGACGGGGTAGGAGAAGGCGATGACGTAGATGCCGAGGTCGAGGAGTTTGTCGGCGAGGACGCCGGCCTGGGCGGCGTCGCCGATCATGACCGGGGCGATCGGGTGGTCGCCGGGGAGGATGTCGAAACCGGCTTCGGTCATCTTGGCGCGGAACAGGGCGGTGTTGGCGGCGAGCTGGTCGCGCAGGGTGCTGGAGGTGGCGATCAGTTCGAGGGCCTTCAGGGAGGCCGCGGTGACCGAGGGGGCCAGGGAGTTGGAGAACAGGTAGGGGCGGGAGCGCTGGCGGAGCAGCTCGACGATCTCGCGGCGGGCGGAGACGTAGCCGCCGGAGGCGCCGCCGAGGGCCTTGCCGAGGGTGCCGGTGACGATGTCGACGCGGTCCTGGACGCCGAACAGCGACGGGGTGCCGGCGCCGTCCGGGCCGACGAAGCCGACGGCGTGCGAGTCGTCGACCATGACGAGGGCGTCGTACCGCTCGGCCAGGTCGCAGATCTCGTCCAGCGGGGCGACGTAGCCGTCCATCGAGAAGACGCCGTCGGTGGCGATCAGCCGGTAGCGGGCGTCGGCGGCGTCCTTGAGCTGGGCCTCGAGGTCGGCCAGGTCGCGGTTCTTGTAGCGGTACCGCTTGGCCTTCGACAGCCGGATGCCGTCGATGATGCTGGCGTGGTTGAGCTCGTCGGAGATGATCGCGTCGTCCGGCCCGAGCAGCGTCTCGAACAGGCCGCCGTTGGCGTCGAAACAGGAGCTGTAGAGGATCGTGTCCTCGGTGCCGAGGAAGCTGCTCAGCGCGGCCTCGAGATCCTTGTGGATCTGCTGGGTGCCGCAGATGAACCGGACCGAGGAGAGGCCGAAGCCCCAGCGGTCCAGGGCGTCCTTGGCGGCCGCGACCACCTCGGGGTGATCGGCCAGGCCGAGGTAGTTGTTGGCGCAGAAGTTCAGCACCTCATTGCCGGAGGCAACAGAGATCAGCGACTGCTGCGGTGAGGTGATCACCCGCTCGGACTTGTACAGCCCGGCGTCCCGGATCTCGCCGATCGTCGCCGTCAGGTCGTCCCGCATCCGCCCGAACATCAGTGCTTCTCCTCCAGGGTCTCGCTCGTCCAGTCCATGATCACCTTGCCGCACTGCCCGGCCCGCGCGACGTCGAAGGCCCGCTCGAAATCGCCGTACCCGAACCGGTGCGTGATCACCGGCGTCAGGTCCAGCCCGCGCTCCAGCATCACCGACATCGAGTACCAGGTCTCGAACATCTCCCGGCCGTAGATGCCCTTGATCGTCAGCATGTTCAGGACGACGGTGCTCCAGTCGATCGCGATCTCGTCGGCCGGCAGGCCGAGCATCGCGATCTTGCCGCCGTGGTTCATGTTCGCGAGCATGTCGCGCAGCGCGGCCGGCTGCCCGGACATCTCCATCCCGACGTCGAAACCCTCGCGCATCCCGAGGCTCTGCTGCGCCTCGGCGATCGTCTCGGACCCGATGTTGACCGCGCGGGTGACGCCGATCTTGCGGGCCAGGTCCAGCCGGTACTCCGACAGGTCCGTGATCACCACGTTCCGGGCGCCGGCGTGCAGCGCGACGGCCGCGGCCATCACGCCGATCGGCCCGGCGCCGGTGATCAGAACGTCCTCGCCGACCAGCGGGAACGACAGCGCCGTGTGGACGGCGTTCCCGAACGGGTCGAAGACGGCGGCGACGTCCAGGTCGACCGGGTCCTTGTGCACCCAGGCGTTCCCGGCGGGCAGCGCGACGTACTCCGCGAACGCGCCCGGGTGGTGGACGCCGAGCCCGCGGGTCTTGATGCACAGGTGGCGGCGGCCGGCCCGGCAGTTCCGGCAGCGGCCGCAGACCAGGTGCCCCTCGCCGCTGACCAGGTCGCCGACCGCGACGTCCCGGACGCCGACGCCGATCTCGACCACCTCGCCGACGAACTCGTGCCCGGTCACCATCGGCACCGGCACGTTCTTCTGCGCCCAGGCGTCCCAGCTCTGGATGTGCAGGTCGGTCCCGCACAGCCCCGTTCGCAACACCTTGATCAGGACCTCGTCGGCCTCGATCTTCGGCTCCGGAACGTCCTGCAACCACAGACCGGGTTTCGCCTCGGCCTTGACCAGCGCCTTCACCTGCACACCTCCGTCGTAAGGACCGACCACATCGTCGTCCCGGGCAATACCCGGCGTCCATCGACACGTCGTACACAGGCTTTGCAGTTGAACTGCATACTTGTCGGCATGCGGGGAGTGATCAGGGGTCTGGGGATTGTCCTGCTGCTGGCCGGGGTCGGCCTGCTCGGCTGGGTGGGGTGGCAGTACTTCGGGACCGGGATCACCTCGAACCAGCAGATGGGCGAGGCGGAGAACGCGCTGCGTGAGCAGTGGAAGAAGCCGACGGCGGCCAAACCGGCGGCGGGCGATCCGGTGGTGCTGATCCGGATCCCGAAGTTCGGCGACGACTGGGAGAAGCCGGTCATCGAGGGCGTCGGCAAGGGGGAGCTCTCCCGCGGGATCGGGCACTACCCGCAGACCCAGCTGCCCGGTCAGCCGGGGAACTTCGCGATCGCCGGGCACCGGGTCACGCACGGCTCGCCGTTCCGCAAGCTGCTCGAGCTGCGCAAGGGCGACCAGGTGATCGTCGAGACCGCGGAGGCGATCTACACCTACGAGCTCGACGGCTCCCCGAAGGACCTGACCGTGAAACCCACCGACAACTGGGTCCTCGAGCCCGTCCCCGGCAAACCGCGTGAGACGGCAACCAAGTCGATCATCACCCTGACCACCTGTCAGGACCTCTTCCACTCCCCGGACCGCTCGGTCGCCTTCGGTCAGCTGGTCCGCGTCAGCAAGAAGGCCTGAGCGCCCTCTAAGCTGTGGCCTCATGAGCTACGACCGGGACGCACTGCTGGAGCAGGTCAGGACGAAGGCCGTCGTACACGGCAAGGTGATGCTGGCGTCGGGTAAGGAAGCCGACTACTACGTCGACCTGCGGCGGATCACGCTCGACGCGGCCGCGGCGCCGCTGATCGGCCCGGCGCTGCTGGAGCTGACCAAGGACCTCGAGTACGACGCCGTCGGCGGGCTCACGCTCGGCGCCGACCCGGTCGCGATGTCGATGCTGCACGCGGCCGCGCAGCAGGGCCGGGCGCTGGACGCGTTCGTCGTCCGCAAGGCGGAGAAGACGCACGGCCTGCAGCGGCGGATCGAGGGGCCGGACGTCAAGGGCCGGCGGGTGCTCGCGGTCGAGGACACCTCCACCACCGGCGGTTCGGTGCTGACCGCGGTCGAGGCGCTGCGCGCGGCGGGCGCCGAGGTGGTCGGTGTGGCCGTGATCGTCGACCGGGCGACCGGCGCGCAGGAGAAGGTCGAGGCCGAGGGCCTGACGTACCTGTCCGTGTTCGGCCTCGACGACCTGGGACTGTAAATGCGCTTCGGGCCGAGTTTCCTGCTGTTCCTGCTGCTGATCATCGGGTCCGGTGTCGTGATCGGCCTGTTCCTCCGCCATCAGGCGAAGAAGCGCCGGGAGCTGTTCGCCGGGTTCGCCGCGCACTACGGCTGGGCGTACCAGCCGCACAACCACGCGCTGTCGGGCAACTGGCAGGGGACGCCGTTCCGTACCGGTGACAACTGGCGGGTGCTGAACGTCCTGTCCGGGCTGTTCAACGGGCACCAGATGGTTGCCTTCGACTACAGCTACCAGACGCACAGCTCCAATGGACGCGGCGGACGGCGGACGACGACGCACAAGTTCGGCGTCGTCGTCCTGCAATTGCCCGGCGCGCTGCCGCACCTGGAGGTCACCCACGAGGGGATCTTCGGCGGCGCCGTCGCGAACGCCTTCGGCTTCCAGGACCTGGAGTTCGAGAGCGAGCAGTTCAACCGGACGTTCCGGGTCAAGGCCGGCGACAACCGCTTCGGGCATGCCGTGGTGACGCCGCAGCTGATGGAGTTGCTGCTGGCGCGCGGCGAGATCGGCTGGCGGATCGAGGGCAATTCGCTGATCGGCTGGGACCCGGGCCCGCACGACCCCACCGAGGTGCTGCGCCGGCTGGAACTGCTCCAGCTGGTCGTCGCCCACGTCCCGCCGTACGTCTGGCGTGACTACGCAGGGGTAGAACTCCGCAACCCGTAGAGTCAGGGCCCAGCATCGCCAACACTCGGGAGCAAGGCAATGACCTTCGTCATCATCGCGATCGTGGTGGTCGTCGTGATTCTCGGCATCGCGCTGATCACGTCGTACAACCGGTTCGTCAAGCAGCGGAACCTGATTCAGGAGTCCTGGCGGCAGATCGACGTCGAGCTGCACCGCCGGTACGACCTGATCCCCAACCTGGTCGAGACGGTGCGCGCGTACGCCGCGCACGAGCGGCACGTGTTCGAGGAGGTCGCCCGGCTGCGCACCCAGGCGGTCAACGTCCAGGGCGCGACCCCGGAGCAGCGGGCGCAGGCCGAGGGTCAGCTGTCCGGCGCGCTGCGGCAGATGATGATCTCGGTCGAGCAGTACCCGCAGCTGCAGTCGAACCAGAACTTCCTCGGCCTGCAGCGCGAGCTGACCGACACCGAGGACCGGATCGCGGCCGGCCGCCGGTTCTACAACGCGAACGTCGGGGACTACAACACCCGGATCGAAGCGTTTCCGTCGAATGTCGTCGCGGGCGCCTTCAAGTTCGAGAAGGCCGGCTACTTCGAGGTGAACGACGAGCAGGTCCGCGCCGTCCCGCAGGTCTCGTTCGGGACGATCGGCTCGGTCGCGGGGGAGCAGGCGCCGCCGCAGATGCAGCCGGGTCAGGTCTCCTCGGGGCAGGTCCACCCGCAGATCCCGGGTGCGCAGGGCAACTACCAGCCCCAGCCCGGCTACAGCGCGCAGCCGCCGGTGGGCGGCCCGCCTGCGGGTTCCCCCAGCCCGCAGGACGGACAGCCGCCCTTCACCGGCGGCCACTGAGACCAGCCGGAGCCGGTCCCACGGAGTGCCTGGCGGGCACTCCTTCGGCACCGGTTTCCCGTGGTTCAGGACCCCCGATCCCGAACTCCTACCAGTGCCGGGTCCGGGGTGCGGCGGCGGTCGGTCGCCGTACCCCGGGCCCTGCCTCCCCCCGGTACCGGTGTCAACAGTGCCCGAGTGAGATACATCCGGCGTACATCGGCCTTCCCGCGCGGTACGGCGGGATGCCACGATGGGGCGGTTCGAGAGTGGAGAGGGTAGGCGAGTGGACAGTCCGAGGTACGGGATCCTCGGGCCCTTGCGTCTCAGCCACGTCCAGGGGCAGCCGCTACGGGCCGCGAAACCGCGGCAGTTGCTGGCGACCCTGCTGCTGCACCCGAACCGCTTCGTCTCCACCGACCTGATCGCGGACGCACTCTGGGAAGGCACTCCGCCACGCTCCGCGACCGCGAACATCCGCACCTACGTCCGCGCGTTGCGCGGAGTGCTCCAGGACGCCGGTCTGTCGGCTCCGATCGACACCTCCGCGGCCGGCTACAGCATCGAGGTCGGCGTCGACGAGCTCGACGCCAGCCTGTTCGAGTCGCTGCTCGCCGAGGGCGGTCACCTCCGCGACGCCGGCGATGGCAAGCAGGCCATGCAGGCGTTCTCGCGGGCCTACGCGTTGTGGCGCGGCCGCCCGCTGGAGGACCTGATCATCCCGGCCGCCTGGGAGGGCTCGGTCAGTCGGCTCGAGGCCCAGCACCGCGGCCTGGTCGACACCCTCCTCGATCTGCGGCTGGCGTACGGCGATGCCAGTGGCGCCGCCGTCCTCCTCAGTGCGCGTCTCACGGACGACCCGTACGACGAGCAGCTCTGGCGTCGCTTGGTTGACGCGCTGCTCGCGGCCGGTCGGGTCGGCGAGGCGCGTGCGGCGTACCAGAAGGCCGTGCAGACCCTGGCCGACGAGCTGGACATCAAGCCGGGGCCCGAGCTGGAGGCCGCCGGCGTACGCGCCGAGAACGGCCGCTCCGCCAACTGGCCGAACCCGGGGATCCCGGCCGATCGTGCGATGGAGGGGCTCACGGCCGAGGCCGCACCGGGCCCGATGGCCGCGCCGGAGCTGACCGAGACCCGGCGTCCGCCGAGCCAGCTGCCGCTCGACCTGCCGGACTTCAGCGGCCGGCAGATCCACCTGGAGCAGCTGCGGGATCTGGTCTGTGGGCGCGACCCAGTCCGGCCGCCGATCGCCGTTGTGTCCGGCGCCCCTGGCACGGGCAAGACATCTCTGGCTGTTCGGCTGGGCCATTTGGTCCGGGACTCCTTTCCGGACGGGCAGATCTACCTCGACATGCACGGCGCCACCCAGCCGCGCGATCCGGCCGCAGCGCTGACCGATCTGCTGCTCAGCCTGAACCTGCCCGACTATGCGATCCCAACCGACCCCGAACGCCGCTCCGCGATGCTGCGGTCCGAGCTGGCCAGCCGCCGGGTGCTGATCATCCTGGACGACGTCGCCACGGCCAGCCAGGTCGCACCGCTGATGCCAGGGACCGGTGCTTCAGCTGTCGTCGTGACGAGCCGGAACCGGCTGATGGACCTGGCCGGCGCGGACAGCCTGCCGCTGGACACCTTCGACGACGGTGAGGCCGCAGCCCTGCTGGAGTCGGTGGCCGGCGCCGGCCGGGTCGACCGGACGACGTCCGCCGCCGAAGAGATCCTGACCGCCTGTGGGAACCTGCCGCTCGCGATCCGGATCGTCGGTAGCCGGCTCGCCCAGCGCCCGGACCTGAGCCCTGGCGAGCTGGCCCGCCGGTTGCGGGACGAGAGCTCCCGGCTCGACGAGCTGAGTATCGGCGAGCTCGCCGTCCGGACCAGCGCGGACCTGAGCTACGACGCGCTGAACCCTGACGAGGCCAGGTTGTACCGGCTCATCGGGCACTTCGCCGTCGGCGTCTTCTCCGCGCGCGCTCTGGAGGCGATGGCGTCACCCGCATCGGTACGCCGAAGCCTGGACCGGCTGATCGAGGTCAACCTGGTCCGGATCAGCTCGATCGACCACCGCGGGACGGCCCGCTACCGGATGCACGACCTGCTTCGGCTGCATGCGATCGGCGTCGGTGACGAGAGCCAGCGGGCCGAGGCGGTCAAGGATGTCGCGACGGTGGTCGACGCCATCCTGAACAAGATCCGCCGGGCCAATGCGGCGTTGAGCGTCGAGTACTTCGGCGTCCTGGAGCACTCGGGTCCGTTGACGTCACCGGATCCGCAGCCGTTCACCGAGACCGATGCGATCGCCTGGTTCGACAGCGAGCGCAGTACGTTCGTGCCGGCCATCCGGGCGGCCGCTCAGAACGGGTTGCACGACTACGCGTGGCGGATCGCGTCCGCCTGGTCGCCGTACCTGGACATGCGGGCCGGGTTCGACGACTGGGGTGAGTCGCATCGGCAGGGCCTGCGCAGCGCGATCGAATGCGCGGACCGGTGGGGTGAGGCGATCATGCATCGCAACCTCGCGCAGCTGGCCGTCTACCAGGACGACTGGGCGACCGCCCGGGCGCACTTCGACCAGGCGGCGCCGGTGTTCGCTGAGGTCGGTGATCGGCTCGGCGCCGGGATCACCGCGGTCGGGATGGGCACCTGGTTACGCGAACGCGGTAGCCGTGACGACGCGTTGACCCAGTTCGAGAACGCGATCGAGGCGTTTGTCGAGGTCGGCAACGCGAATGCCGAGGCGGTCGCGCGGACGGCGGCGGCGTCCGTCTGGCTGTCCCGCGACGACACCGTCACGGCCGGGCGCTACCTGGCCCAGGCCTACCTGCTCGGCGTCCGGCTCGGTGACGCGCACCGGGTGGCCAAAGTACGGCGCCGGATCGCCGGTCTGCGGTTGCACCAAGGTCGCCACGATCAGGCGGTCCGGCAGTTGCGGCAGTCGCTGGCCATCTTCACCGACCTGGGTGACGACCACTGCGCCGCGCACGCGCGCGCTGAGCTCGGCCACGCGCTGATGGAGCGCGGTGAGCTCGCAGCGGCACGCAAGATGCTCATCGACGCCGTGGAGATCGGCCAGCGGCTCGGCGATCGCAGTGTCGAGGGCCGCGCCGCTCAGGACCTCGGCCGGCTCTACCTGACCACCGGCAACCTCGACTGGGCTCGCCGTACCTTCGAACGCGCCGCCCGGGTCTGGCAGCAGGCCGGCAACGACAGCCGCGCCGCCGCCTGCCGTCTGGAGCTCGCCGGCTTCGAAAGCGCCGCCGCGGGCTGAATGTACGCCCGCTGTATCGCAACACCTCAGTATTGCTGGTACCACGGCAAAGAAGGGCCGGACGGTACTACGGGGATCGGGGGATACCTATGGCCCAGGGGGAGGTCGCGGAAGCTGTGGAGCGTCGATTCCACGTGGGGAATCCACGAGGGACCGAAGCGGCGCTGGACTGGCAGCTGGAACGGGTGGGGTCGACGGCCTGGCAGGACTGGCCGTTGAAGTTCCAGCGAATGGCCTTCGGCTATGCCCAGGACAGCGGCTGGCAGGACGCGGCCGACGCAGTGCGGTGGCTCGACCATCACTCCCTTCTGCACGAAGGGACGGCGCCACGGGGGGCGCTGGTCTGGTACCAGGCGGCAGACCGGATCCGGGTGGCATCTGCACTCGGATCCGGTCAGGTGGTCGGCCCGCTGGTCGGCGGTCCGGTGGCGGTGGCGATGCTCGCCGACCTCAGCACGGACTGGGTCTGGACCGACCCGGTGTTCCCGTTGGGGCAGTGACGCTCAGTCGACGACGGTCGGCGCATCCGCGGCGGCGAGCAGCGCGGCGGCCTTGCGGCGCTTGGCCAGCGCGAACTCGACGACCATCGGGATCAGCGAGACCAGCACCAGCAGGATCAGCGCCGACTCGAGGTGGGCGTGGATGAACTCCACGTTGCCCAGCGCGTGCCCGAGCAGGGTGATCCCGGGCGCCCAGATGATCGCGCCGATCCCGGTCCACAGGAAGAACTTCTTCGGGCTCATCTTGCCGGCGCCGGCGACGATCGTGATGAACGTCCGGACGATCGGCACGAACCGGGCCAGCACCAGCGCGCGCGGGCCGTACCGCTCGAAGAACTCGTGCGTCTGCTCGATGTACTTCGGCTTCAGGAAGCGCGCGTTCGGGTTGGTGAACAGCGACGTCCCGAGCACCCGGCCGATGTAGTAGCCGGACACGTTGCCCAGGAAGGCCGCGACGGTCAGCAGTACACAGGCCAGCCAGAGCGGGACGCCGATCGAGTCCCGCGCGATGAACAGGCCGACCGCGAACAGCAGCGAGTCACCGGGCAGGATCGGGAACAGCACCCCGCACTCGATGAAGATCACGGCCAGCGTGCCCCACAGTGCCCAATCGCCCAGCCAGTTCAGCAGGAACTCGGGGTCCATCCAGTTGGGCATCAGCATCGCGAGTTGTACAAGCACCGGCACAGGGTAGCGTCCCGACCTGTGCAAGAGCTCAATCGCGATGAGACGGACCTCCGCGGGACCGACGTGGTCGGCCCGAACGAGGTCGGGGTCGGCCCCTGGCAGGGTGAGCGCCCGGATGACCCCCGCCTGG
Organism: Kribbella sp. NPDC104218; assembly: GCF_055584105.1. NCBI lineage: Bacteria > Bacillati > Actinomycetota > Actinomycetes > Propionibacteriales > Kribbellaceae > Kribbella > Kribbella sp. NPDC104218. The sequence goes on along the minus strand of NZ_JBVJMQ010000001.1, from coordinate 1,417,603 downwards.
ACCCCGAGCTGCTGGACGCCGGTGACCGGCGCAACGTCGTCGACAAGTACCGCTACTGGCGGCTGGAGGCGATCGTCGCGGACCTGGACGAGCAGCGGAACCCGTTCCATGTCGCGATCGAGAACTGGCAACACGACCTGAACATCGGCTCCGTCGTCCGGACGGCGAACGCCTTCCTGGCCACCGAGGTGCACATCGTCGGTAACCGGAAGTGGAACCGCCGTGGCGCGATGGTCACCGACCGCTACCAGCACGTCCGCCACCACCCCCAGCTCGCGGACCTGGCGACGTACGCCGCCGAGCGCGACCTGCCGGTGATCGGGATCGACAACCTGCCCGGCTCGGTCCCGCTGGAGACCTTCGACCTGCCGGCCGGTTGCGTGCTGCTGTTCGGCCAGGAGGGCCCCGGCCTGACCGACGAGGCGCATGCGATCTGTACGGCGGTGCTGTCCATCGCCCAGTTCGGATCGACGCGCTCGATCAACGCCAGCGCGGCCGCCGCGATCGCGATGCACGGGTGGATCCGGCGGCACACGTTCGGCCAGTCGATACCTGACGCGTAACTCACCTGCGTCCTCGTCCGTTGAAGAGTGCGACAGAAGTGAGGCTTCTCGAAACAAAGTCAGACCCCTCGGGCGGGGCCGGCGCGTCCTCACACGCGCCTGCTGGGTTTGTGACGGGAACAGGGGGTTGCGGTGAGTTCGTTGTGGGATGAGCTGATCCACGAATTGGGGACCGTGCGCGCCTTGAGCGCGGCGGCTCTACAGGCGCGCTCGGAGACGTCCCGGGTCGCGCTGATCACGCTGCTGGACGCCGAGACCGCGGAGATCTCGGCGATTCTCGAGCAGATTCTGCGCGAGGCCCAGCAGTCGTCAGCGGCCTAGTAGCCGGCTGACGGCCTGCTGCAGGGTCTCGGTCGGGTCGGCAGGTAGCTCGGACGCGCGGAAAGCGATGTGCGCGTCCGGGCGAACCAGCAGACAGCCGTCGTCCGGGATCTCGCGGACGCGCGCCCAGTCGCCGTACAGGTCCTGCAGCTCGTGGCCGGGCCCGATCACGAGTGCTTCGAGCGGTACGCCGATGCGCTCGGCGACGGTCTGCGCTGCCTTCACCCAGGCGCCGCCGCCGATACCGGTGAGCAGCGTGAAACGGCCCTTGCCGACGACGTCCAGGGTGCTGACGGTGTCGTCGCCGCGGGTCAGCCAGGTGTGCGGGATCCGCGCGCCCGGCCAGGTGGTCGGGTGGTAGTACAGCTCCGCATCCCGCTCGTACGCCGGCTCCGGCGTCCCGTCCGGGATGACGGCCGCCGAGCGGTAGCGCTGACCGAGCTCGACGCCGTGCGCGTTGAACTCGTAGTCCTTGAGCTCGATCGCCTGCCGCAGCTCCTCGCGCTGCGCCGCGCCTTCGGGGGTGTCGTCCTTGCGGGATTCGATCGTCCGGCCTTCGGGCGCGTCCGGGGTCATGCCGAGCGCCTTGAAGATCTGGCCGAACTGGGTGCGGCTCTTGTTCGCCCGGTCGACGATCTGCCGCGCGATCGGCGTCCGCTCCTCGTCGTACGTCTGCAGCAGTTCGGGCGCGGCCTGGCCCTTCAGGACCAGGGCGAGCTTCCAGGCCAGGTTGTAGGCGTCCTGGATCGAGGTGTTCGAGCCGAGCCCGTTACTCGGCGGGTGCCGGTGGATCGCGTCGCCCATACAGAACACGCGCCCCTTGGACGCCTGCTCGGCGTACATGTGGTTGACGCTCCAGACCGAGGTGCCCTTCAGCTTCACGTCGATCGTGTCGTCACCCACCAGGTTGTGCACGATCTCGGTCGCCATCGCCTCGTCGACCACTGGCGCGGGCTGGGTGATGTCGTAACCCCAGACGATCAGCCACTCGTTCCACGGCCGGACCATCCGGATCAGACCGGCGCCGATCCCGCCGATCTGCGCGCCGGGCTGCAGCACCCAGTACAGGACGCTCGGGCGGTGTGCGACGTACTTGGCCAGATCCGCCTCGAAGACGATGTTCATCGAGCCTTCGACGTCCATCGCGCCGGCCATCGGCAGCCCGATGTCCTGAGCGACCTTGCTACGGCCGCCGTCCGCGCCGATCAGGTACTTCGCCCTGATCTGGTAGGTCTCGCCGGACAGTCGATCGCGGACGGTGGCGGTGACGCCGTCGTCATCCTGCTCCAGCGAGAGGTATTCGGTGTCGAAGCGCAGCCGGGCGCCGCGGGCGGCCGCCGTACTGACCAGGATCGGTTCGAAGAGGGTTTGGGGCAGGTCGCAGGGGAGGGTCGGGCTGGCCTCGGTGTAGTCGGCGAGCCGGCGCGGATGCGTGCCCCAGGTGCGGATCCGGCCGATCTCTTCACCGGCGAGGCTGGTGCAGAACGCGGTTTGGCCCATCAGCTCATGGGCGGTGCCCTTGTCGGTGATCTGGTCCTCGATGCCCATGTCGCGCATCAGCTCGACCGTGCGCTGGTTGGTGATGTGGGCGCGCGGTGTGTTCGCCGTCCAGCCGTAGCGGGTCAGGACGATGTTGTCGACGCCGTACGTGGACAGGAACAGGGACGCGGCGCCGCCGGCTGGGCCGCTGCCGACGATCAGCACCTCGGTCGTGATCATTGCGACTCCTCGGCGAGCACCAGGTCGTAGCTGACGGAGTAGTGGCCATCAGGGTGTTCGGTGAACTCGGTGACGAGCGAGTCCTTGACGCCGAACACCGCATCCTCTTGCAGGTAAGGGTCTCCGGACTCGAAGACATGGGTGATCAGTCGGTGGTAGCCGGGTGCGGTGACCATGAAATGGATGTGCGCGGGGCGCATCCAGCCGCGGCCGGCCGCGCGCAGCATCTCGCCGACCGGTCCGTCGACGGGGATCGGGTAGGCGACCGGTTTCACGGCCCAGAACGAGTAGTTGCCCTCAGCATCGGTCTTCAGGTGGCCGCGGTTCTGTGGCGCGGTCAGGCCGTCTTTCTGGACGTCGTAGAAGCCGTCCTCGTCGGCCTGCCAGGTCTCCACGGTCGCGCCCGCGATCGGCTCGCCCTTGGTGGTCAGCACCCGGCCGCTGACCAGGCACGGTACGCCGGGCGCGCCGTTGGCGAGGTCGTCGCCGTTCTTGACCTCCGGCGAACCCTCGACGAAGAACGGTCCGAAGACGGTCGACTCGGTCGCGCCGTCGGCGTCCGGGCTGCCGAGGCCGACGGTCAGCATCGACAGACCGAGGGTGTCGGCCAGCAGGACGAACTCCTGGCGCTTGTCGTTCGAGATCTGACCGGTCCGGGTCAGGAAGTCGATGGCGAGGAAGTACTCCTCCTCGGTGAGGTTCACTTCGCGGGCGAAGGCGTGCAGATGCCGCACCAGCGCGCTCATCACCTCTTTGGTCCGCGGCGCCAGGCTCCCGTCGAAGCTGGTCACCACCGCGTCCGTCAGCTCGTCTCCGTGCAGGTCCATTGGGCTGCCTTTCATGCTTCGATCACCATGGCCAGCCCCTGCCCGACGCCGATGCAGAGGGTGGCCAGTCCGTAGCCGCCGCCGCGCCGCTTCAGCTCGTGCGCGAGGGTGGTGAGAATGCGGGTGCCGGAGCTGCCGAGGGGGTGGCCCAGGGCGATCGCTCCGCCGTTCACGTTGACCTTGGTGGGGTCGAGGTCGGGCCACTGCCCGAGACAGGCCAGGCTCTGGGCGGCGTACGCCTCGTTGAGCTCGACCAGGGTGAGGTCGTTCCAGCTGATACCGGCCTTGGCGAGCGCCTTGTTCGACGCTTCGACCGGGCCGATCCCGAAGTACTGCGGCTCGACGCCGTGGACCGCTCGGCTGACGATTCTGGCCAGCGGGGTCAGCTGGAGTCGTTGCGCGGTGGCTTCGTCGGCGATCAGGACGGCGGACGCGCCGTCGTTGAGGGTGGAGGCGTTGCCGGCGGTGACGGTGCCGTCGTCGCGGAAGGCCGGTTTGAGCTTGGCCATCAGCTCGGGCGTGCTGCCGTCGCGGATCGACTCGTCGCGGGTCAGCGGCGTGTGTTTCGCGGGCAGGATGGCGGTGAGGCGATCCCAGGGGAGGACTTCGTCGTCGAAGGCGCCGGCCGCCCAGGCCTTGGCGGCCTTCTCGTGCGAGGCGAGGGCGAACAGGTCCTGGGCTTCGCGGGTGACGCCGTACTTCTCGGCGAGCTGCTCGGTCGCCTCGTCGAGCGAGACCGTCCATTCCTTCGGCATCCGGGGGTTGATGAAGCGCCAGCCGAGCGAGGTCGACTCGGCCTGCAGGCTGCCGTGCGGGTAGGAGCGGTCCGGTTTGGGGAGGACCCAGGGCGCGCGGCTCATCGACTCGACACCGCCCGCGATGACGAGGCTCGCATCCCCGGTCTCGATCGCGCGGGCTGCCTGGATCGCGGCTTCGAGCCCGGACCCGCAGAGCCGGTTGACCGTCGTCCCGGGGACGCTGGTCGGGAAGCCGGCCAGCAGCGCGGCCATGCGGGCGACATCGCGGTTCTCCTCACCGGCGCCGTTCGCATTGCCGAGGACGACGTCGTCCAGCTGGCCCGGATCGATCGCGGTGCGTCGCGCCAGCTCTTGCAGCGTGACGGCGGCGAGGTCGTCGGGGCGGGCACCCGCGAGTGCGCCGCCGAGTTTGCCGACCGGGGTGCGGACGGCGTCCAGCAGGTAGGCCGATCTCATCGTGCTGCTCCTTCGGGCCGCGTCCCGGCCCACGCTCTGGTGAGGATCTCGTCGACGTCGTCGGGGAAGCGGGCGGCGGCGTCCGCGGCCTGCTCCTGAGTGAGGCCGAGCTGCTGGAGGCTGGTCGGGATGTTCGCCTGCTGGAACAGGTCGAACAGACCGGTCGCCAGGTCGTCGGTTTGAAGCGCGTCTTCCAGGCGGGCTTTGGCTTTCGGTACGTTCGGTGCCTGTATGCGGGCCACCTGGGGGAGGACCGCGGCATGCGTCTCGGCGTGCGGGAGGTTGTAGCTGCCGCCGAGCAGGTGGCAGAGCTTGTGATGGACGCCGGTGCCGGCCTGGGCGAGTGCGGAACCGGCCAAGCAAGCGCCGTAGAGAAGGTTGCTGCGGGCATCTAAATCGCTCGGCTCTGCGACGGCTGCGCGGAGGCCTGCGCTCAATGCCCGCGTCGCTTCCACGGCGGTGTTCTCGGTGATCGGATTGGCTTTGGCGGTCCAGACTGCTTCCACGCAATGGGCCAGCGCGTTGGCGACACTTGCCGCGGTCGTGTGGATCGGCAGGCCGATCGTCAGCTCGGGGTCGTAGAGGACCGTTTGCGGCAAGACCCTGGTGTCGGTGCCGGTCGTCTTGCTGCCGCCGCTGGTCTCACCCCACACCGGCGTCATCTCGGACCCGGCGTACGTCGTCGGCACCGCGATGATGCGGACGTCGTCGGTCAGCGCGATCGCTTTGGCCAGCCCGACGGCGGATCCACCGCCGATCGCGATGACCCCGTCGGCTTGGATTTCTCGGGCCTTGGCGCGGGCGGCCTCGGCGACCTCGGTGGGGACGTGCTGCCGGACGCCGTCGATGCGTCCGGCGAAGAGTTCGTTCAGATCGGTTTGGACCTGGTCGGCTGCTTGTTGCGCCGATCCGGTCGCGATGACGAGCGCCCGGCGTACACCGAGCAGTTCGGCCTCGGCTGTGACCTGCCGCCGGCTGCCGGCGCCGAAGACGACCCGGCTGGGGAAGGACGTGTGGACGAACTTCATTCCCAACCACCCCATTCGCGGTGCTCAGTCATCGATGACCTCCCGGGCGCGGAGCCGGCGGAGCATGTCGAGCTCCAGCTCGGTCGGCGCCGGGACCTCCTGGACGTCGGCCGCGAGCTTGAGCTCCCAACCGGTCGCCGCGCGCGCCTGCTCGGCAGTGACACCGGGATGCAGCCGCGTCATCGTCAGCTCGTTGGTCTCCGGGTCGGGCTCGAGGACGCCGTGGTCGGTGATCACCAGCGTCGGACCGGCACCGGGGGCCTGCCGCTCGCGGCCGGTCGGGCCGTAGCCGACCGAGGTGACGAAGTCGACGCGCTCGACGAACGTCCGCGGGGACTGCTTCACGATCACGATCACCCGGCCGGCGTTGGCCGCGATCTCCGGCGCACCGCCGGCGCCGGGCAGCCGGGTCCTCGGGTTGTCGTGCGGACCGATCACGGTCGTGTTGATGTTGCCGAACCGGTCGATCTGCGCGGCGCCGAGGAAGCCGACGTCGATCCGGCCGGCGCCGACCCAGTAGTTGAACATCTCCGGGACCGAGACCACGGACGTGGCCGTCGCGGCCAGGTCGTCGTCCCCGATCGAGAGCGGCAGCCGCCGCGGTTTGGCGTCGATCGCGCCGGACTCGTAGACGAGCCGGCAGGACGGCGCATGCGTGTGCCTGGCCAGGTTCGCCGCGAGGTTGGGCGGGCCGACCCCGACCAGGCACACATCCCCGTCATGCAGTTCGCGGGCGGCGGCGACGTTCATCATGTCGGCGCTGTCGTAGGTCTCAGGCATCTGCGGCCGCCTCCAGTCCGTTCTCCTTGGCCCAGGCCAGGAAGGCGCCGCGGTCGCGCGACACGGCGTCCCACTGCTGGTAGAAGTCGTTGTCGCGGGTCGAGTAGCCGAGCGCGTACGACGGCCAGGCGCCGCCCGGGACGACGCTGACCGCGGCCAGCGCCCACTCCGGGAGGACCACCGCGCCGGTCCGCTCGGGGAACTCGTCGACGATCTCCTCGACGGTGACGATCGCCCGGTCGGCCGCGAGGACCGCCTCGCGCTGGACGCCGGTCAGACCCCACAGCATCACGTTGCCGTCGTGGTCGGCGAGCTGCGCGTGGATGACGGTGACGTCCGGATTGACGGCCTTCACCGCGGCCAGCTCCTCGCCGGTGAACGGGCAGGTGACGCGGCTGATGATGTCGCTCTGCTGCTCCAGATCGGTGCCGCGGTAGCCCCGGAGGACGGCGAAGGGGAGTCGGCCGGCGCCGGCGACGTACGCGTTGGCGAGACCTGCGTGGCTGTGCTCGTGCACAACGAGTTTGTGCGGCCAGTGCTTCTCCACGGCGTCGCGGAGGCGGTGCAGTGAGCCCACGCCCGGGTTGCCGCCGTACGAGAAGACCAGCTCATCGGCGACGCCGAGGCCGATCAGCTGGTCGTAGACGACGTCCGGCGTCATCCGGACGAGCTTCAGGTGGCGGCGGCCCTGGCGGGCGATCTCGTGCGCGGCGGCGAACGGGATCAGGTGTGTGAAGCCCTCGAGCGCGACGGTGTCGCCGTCCCGGACGTGGGTCGCTATCGCTTCGTCGAGAGGTACTGGACGGGGCATCCGCAGCTCCACTATGATTTCGCTGAGCGAAAAGTTCTTCTTTCAACGAAAAGTAGGGTAGTCGATGGCCGGTGAGGCGTCCAGCGGGACCTTTCTGCAGGGGCTCGAGCGCGGGCTCGCGGTGATTCGCGCGTTCTCGGCGTCCGCTCCGGCGCTGACGCTGAGCGAGGTGGCGCGCGAGGTCGGCATCACGCCGGCGACCGCGCGGCGGATCCTGCTGACGCTCGAGCAGCTGGGCTACGTGCGAACCGACGGCCGGCAGTTCTCGCTCACGCCGCGCGTCCTCGCGCTCGGCTGGGCCTACCTGTCGTCACTCGACCTCGGCGAGCTGGCCGGCCCCTTCATGGAGGAGCTCAGCGTCGCGACCCGTGAGTCCTGCTCGATCGCGACCCTCGACCTGCCCGACATCGTCTACGTCGCCCGCGTCCCCACCAGCCGCATCATGACCGTCGCCCTCGGCGTCGGCGCCCGCCTCCCGGCGTACCCCACCTCGATGGGCCGAGTCCTCCTGGCCGGCCTCCCGCCCGCCGACCTCGACGCCTACCTCACCGCCCTGACCGCCGAACCCCTCACCGACCGCACCCTCGTCGACCCCGAAGCCCTCCGCGCCGCCATCGACCAAACCCGCGCCGACGGCTACTCCATGGTCGACCAAGAGCTAGAACAAGGCCTCCGCTCCATCGCCGCCCCCATCCACAACTCCCGCGGCCGCGTCATCGCCGCCCTCAACGTCTCCGCCCACGCCTCCCGCTCCACCCCCACCTCCCTCTGCCGCGACTTCCTCCCCCACCTCCACCAAGCCGCCACCCAAATCACCACAGCCCTAACCCACCGCGGCCACCTCTAACCCCTCCCGCGGGGCTTACTTGCTTGGGGTTTGTGGGGTGGGGCGAGCCAGGTGGTTAGGGCTTTGGTTACTGCGGTGGGGTTTTCGAGGGGGGTTAGGTGGCCGACGGATGGGAGTTCGATGACGGTGGGGGTGTGGGGGAGGTGGGACTGGAGTTGGTAGGCCTGGGTGAGGGGGAGCCAGGGGTCTTCGGCGCCCCAGCCGATGCGGACCGGGCAGCGGACGGCTGAGAGGCGGTTGGCGACTGGGCGGGTGTGGTCGGGGTGGAGTGCTGCGATCTGGCGGTAGAAGGCGGGCTGGCCGGTGGCGCCGCGCCAAGGGCGGGTCAGGTGGTCCAGCCAAGGGAGGGGGAGGCGGCCGTTGGCTGCGCTGGAGATGTACTCGTCGAGCAGGGCGGTGTGGAGAGCGGCCGGGAGCTGGGCGAAGACGTCGGCGTGCTGGGCGACCAGCCGGAAGAACGGCGATCCCCAGGGCTCGAGGACGACGGCGTCCCAGAGGAAGAGGGTGGCGTAGTCGACGTGGTGGAGCAGATGGGCGCCGAGGGCAACGGCTCCGCCGATGTCGTGGGCGACGACGTGCGGCTGGTCCAGTCCCCAGTGCGAGACCAGCGCGGCGAAGCGGTCCATCTGCGTGCGGAGGTCGACCGGGACGTGTTTCGGGGAGCGCCCGTAACCAGGCATGTCCCAGAGGAACACCCGATGGGTGCGGCTCAGCTGCGGCGCCACCTCGGCCCACACCTGCGCGGACCACGGCGTCCCGTGGCAGAGCACGATGTCGCCCGCCGGCGTCCCGTCCGGCGTCAGTATGTAGGTCGCGACACGCGCCCCACCGATCTCGCCGTACTCAGGCTCCATACCGCCGACGCTAGAACTTCAGGTCGACCTGAAGGCAAGATGGCCGGATGAGGATCGGCGAGGTCGCCCACCAGCTCGGGGTCGCGACGCATGTGCTCCGGCACTGGGACGACGCCGGCGTCGTCGTCCCCGATCGGACGGCGACCGGCCACCGCTCGTACACCGAGGACCACCTCTATCGCCTGCGCGTCCTGCAGGCCTGTCAGGCCGTCGGAATGAGCCTGCCGGAGATCCAGCAGGTGCTGCACCGCGCCGAACCGCATCGGACCGGCGTCATCGAGCGCCGCCTGCAGTGGATCCGCGCCCAGCGCGACCAGCTGGCGAACGCCGAGCGCTTCCTCGTGCACGTCATCGGCTGCGAGCACGACCTGCTCACCCGCTGCGCCGAATGCAGCGAGTACGCCGAATCGGCGTCCGGCTCCTGAGCCTGGCCGGACGCCGATCGCGCGCTGGATCAGCCGAGGCCGATCTGGGTGTTGAAGGACTGGTTGTCCCAGAACAGGTATTCCTCGTCCATGGTGTGCCGGCGGTTCCAGATGCCGACCGTGGCCATGGAGATCTTGTAGGCCTTGCCGGTGGGCTTGATGAATCCGCCCTTGCCATCCGGCATCGGGCGGGTGAAGGTGCCCTCCATGATCCCGGTGACCGCGGTCAGCTCGTTGGTCGCGAGCCGCAGCGGGTGCTGCTGGATCCGGGTGTCCGGCGCCCAGACGAACATCGCCTTCAGATCCGCGATGTGCTTGTCGATGCCGTCGGTGAAGTGTCCGTCCGGCCAGTGCACGCGGATGTTCCGGGCGTGACTCTCGTCGAGCCGGTTCCACTTCTGGCCGGTGAAGATCTCGAAGTCCAGCTCGTCGAAGATCCGCAGGTGCCGCCGCTCGTCGGGTGACAGGTGCGGCGGCAGGCCGTCGCCGCCATGCCCCGCTCCGCGCTGCGCGTCGCCGGAGTCGCCGTACGCGAGCGCCGTACCGCTGCTCACCGCGGCCAGCGCGAGCGCGCCGAACCCGGCCGCGCCGCTGCTCCTGATCAGAGAACGCCGATCGATCGTCATCGTCCATCTCCCTCTGTAGTATCTGCTAGATACTGCTTACCATCAGATACTACAACCCTCAAGTACCTGGTCTCCGTACACTGGAGACGTGAGCGAGGACCTCGAGTACGACGTGTTCTCGTCCTCCTGCCCGTCCCGGCCGGTCCTGGAGGACGTGACCGGGCGCTGGGGTGCGCTCGCGCTCGGAGCGCTGGCCGATGGCCCTTTGCGCTTCAACGAGCTACGCCGGCACGTCGACGGCGTCAGTCAGAAGATGCTCGCCCAGTCCCTGCAGGCATTGGAGCGGGACGGGCTCGTGCATCGCGACGTCCAGTCGACGTTTCCGTTGAAGGTCGAGTACAGCCTGACGCCGACCGGCGCCGTCCTCGCGGCGAAACTGCTAGACCTGATCGGCTACCTGACGACGAGCATGCCCGGCATCCTCGCCGCCCAGCAGACATACGACGAGGCCCGCGCCGACTGACGCGCGCCCCGGGGCGGTGCTGATCCCCGGTACCAGCACCGCTTCAACCAGCCCGACCGGACGACCGGCCGGGCGCGGGTGAGTGGGATCAGTCGGTCTGGGTGACCTTGCGGAGGCCGCGGGGGGCGTCGGGGTCGAGGCCGAGTTTGCGGGCGAGGGACTCGATCGCGCGCTGGGCGGGGATGACGAGGGCGAGCGGGGCGAGGGTCTCGGGGAGGTCGGGGCCCGGGAGGTTGACGTCGCAGCGGGCGGCGAAGGTCGGGTCGCCGCCGATGCCGAGGATCTTGCTGCCCTTCTCGCGGACGACGCCGGCCAGCTCGGTCATCCCGGGGAGCGCGGGGCCCTCGCCGGCGGCGACCAGGATGGTGACCAGGTCGGCGTCGACGACGGCGATCGGGCCGTGCTTGAGGTCGGCGTACGAGAGACCGCGGACCGGCTGCAGGCAGGTCTCCTCGAGTTTGAGGGCGACCTCCAGCGTGGTGCCGAAGGTGAGGCCGCGGCCGCTCGCGAGGACGTCGTGGGCGCCGGCGAGCAACTCGGCGGCCGCTTCGACGGACCCTTCGAGCATCTGCGCGGCCGCAGCCGGGACGCGGGCGATATCGGCGTCCAGCGTGCCCGGCTTCTGGGCGAGCGCGTCGACGGCGACGGTGATCGCGGCCAGCTGGGTGGTGTACGTCTTGGTCGCCGGGACGGCGAGCTCCTTGCCGGCCTGGGTGATCAGGGCGACGTCGGCGGTCGACGCCAGCGGGCTGTCGCCGTCGTTGGTGATGCCGACGATCGCGGCGCCGTTGCGCTTGGCCCACTCCGCGGTGTCGACGATCTCCTGGGTCGCGCCGGACTGGCTGACCGCCACGACCAGCGAGTTGGACAGGTCGAGGTTGGCGCCGTACAGGGTGGCGACCGAGGGCGCGGCCAGCGAGGCCTGGCGGCCGGCGTGGATCTCGGTCAGGTAGCGGCCGTAGACGCCGGCGTTGTCGGACGATCCCCGGGCCACGAAGATGACGTTGCGGCGACCCGCGGCCAGCCGCGTGATGTCGTGCCGCAGCGGCAGCACGTGCTCGAACGTCGCGGCCAGGGCGGCCGGCTGTTCGGCGATCTCGCGCGCCATCTGGGTTTCCGGAACGGGGACAGACACCACTGCGATCACTGGTCCTATCTGGTCTTAACAGGTATGCTGCGCACGATAGCAGTGAGCGGCGTCCCGGGGCACCCCCGAGGCCCGCCCAGGTCTGGAGGATCGAGAAGCGATGGTGGCGACGAAGCGGGCCCAGGTCCGATCGGTGCTGGAACGACTGATCGACGTCGAGCTGCACCCGGGGGATCCGATCCCCTCGGAGCGGGCCCTGGTGGACAAGCTGAACGTGTCCCGCGTGACCGTGCGGCAGGCGATCAGCGACCTGGTCGAATCCGGCGCGCTGGAGCGGGTGCACGGCAAGGGCACCTTCGTCACCGGCCCCCAGGTCGACTCCCAGCTGCACCTCACCTCGTTCTCCCGGGAGATGCGGGCCCGCGGCCTGGAGCCCGGGACGGTCGTGCTGTCGGCGACCGAGATCGAGGCCTCCGACGAGACCGCGAAGGGCCTGCGGGTCGCCAAGGGCACCAAGGTGATCCGCGTCGAGCGGCTGCGCACCGCGGACGCCTCGCCGATGGCCTACGAGGTCGGCTATTACCCGTCGGCGCTGTTCCCCGGCCTGCTCGGCCGCGAGCTCGGTACCCTGTACGACGTCTTCGCGAGTGAGTACGACGTCGTCGTCACCTCCGGTGAGCAGACCGTCCGGGCGGACAACGCCGACGGTCATGTGGCCCGGGTTCTCGGCGTGGCCAGGCGGGCACCCCTGCTGGTCCTCGAGCGCACCACCTTCGCCGGCCGCAAGGTCGTCGAGCTGTCCTGGTCGGCCTACCGGGCCGACCGGTACCGGCTGCACATGGCCCTCACCCCGCGCGGCCCGCGATCCGGGTCGGCCTGACGGCAGCGGTCCGGGCGACTGGACCGATCCTGTCACCAACTGGTCTGTTCTGCTGCTGTTCGCTCCCCGGTCACCTGGCCGGTCAGCAGGCGGGCCGCCCGGTACGACGAAGTGCCGGGCGGCGATACTGGAGCTCAACCCACAGGAATTTTGTTGTGAGGAGTACCGCGAGACATGCCTATTGCCACCCCTGAGGTCTACGCCGAGATGCTGGACAAGGCCAAGCAGAACCGCTTCGCCTACCCGGCCATCAACGTCAGCTCCTCGCAGACGCTGATCGCCGCGATCCGCGGTTTCGCCGAGGCGGGCTCGGACGGCATCGTCCAGGTCTCCACCGGCGGTGCGGAGTACCTGTCCGGCTCGACCGTCAAGAACATGGTGACCGGCTCGGTCGCCCTGGCCGCGTACGCGCACGAGGTCGCCAAGCACTACCCGGTGAACATCGCGCTGCACACCGACCACTGCCCGAAGGACAAGCTGGACGGCTTCGTCCGGCCGCTGCTGGAGATCTCCGCCGAGCGCGTCGCCCGCGGTGAGAACCCGCTGTTCCAGTCGCACATGTGGGACGGCTCGGCCGTCCCGCTGGACGAGAACCTCGAGATCGCCAAGGAGCTGCTGGCCAAGGCCGCGGCGGCCAAGATCGTGCTCGAGATCGAGGTCGGCGTCGTCGGCGGCGAAGAGGACGGCGTCGCCAACGAGATCAACGACAAGCTCTACACCACCGTCGAGGACGGCCTGGCCACGGTCGAGGCGCTCGGCGCCGGGGAGCACGGCCGCTACCTGACCGCGCTGACCTTCGGCAACGTGCACGGCGTCTACAAGCCGGGCTCGGTCAAGCTGCGCCCGGAGATCCTCAAGGACATCCAGGACGCGGTCGGCGCCAAGATCGGCAAGGAGCGCCCGTTCGACCTGGTCTTCCACGGCGGCTCCGGCTCGACCCTGGAGGAGATCCGCGCCGCCGTCGACCACGGCGTCATCAAGATGAACGTCGACACCGACACCCAGTACGCCTTCACCCGCCCGGTCGTCGCGCACATGTTCGGCAACTACGACGGCGTCCTCAAGGTGGACGGCGAGGTCGGCAACAAGAAGGCCTACGACCCGCGCGCCTGGGGCAAGGCCGCCGAGGCCGGCATGGCCGACCGCGTCAAGGAAGCCTGCGAGAGCCTCCGCTCCACCGGCACCTCGCTGAACGCCTGAGCAAGAGCTCGATCGCGCCGCGGCATCAGCTGCCGGCGCCCCCTCACGGACCCGCTGCCTGGGCAGCGGGTCCGTTGTGGTTTCAGCGGACAAGCAGGCCTCCCCAGTCGGGGGCGTAGAACGGCGTGATCGACTGGCAGTCGTTGATGGGTTCGTCGGTGGCGGAGAAGCCCCAGAGCCAGCCGAGGCGGTCGGTGCGGCCGTCCTTGAAGGAGAACGAGACGGGTTTGCCGACGAGGCTTGCGTCGACGGACTTGGTGACGATGCCGGTGGCGACGCCGACCGGGCCGCCAGTGGCGAGGCAGGTGATGCGGCCCTGGAAGTCGGCGACCACGCTGCCGTCGGGTTTGTGGTGCGTGACGTGGAAGTTGCCCTTCGCCTGTTTGGCGTTGCCGCCGGGCGCGACCCGGGCAGCGACGGTGAAGCGGAGCGGATCGCCGAAGAACTGCGGGGTCTTGCTGGTGCCGCCGAGGACGGCGAGCACGTTGGTTCCGGTGGCGCCCGACTTCAGGTCGACCCGTTCGGACGAGGACGTGGCGGCAGATGCCCCTTGACCGGCGTCACCGCGGACGCGGAAGTCACCCCAGGTGACGGGGAAGTGCGGCGCGGTGCCCTGGACGCGGCTGATCGGGGCGCCGAAGAAGCCCCACACCCAGCCGATCCGATCCTTCCGGCCACCGTCGTACACGGTGAGCGAGATCTGTTTGCCGACGAGCTCCAGCGGGACGCCGGGGTTGTCGGCGCGCTCGATCGTGCCGGTGACGATGCCGACCTCGTCGATGGCGTAGAGGCTGGTGACCTTGCCGCTGAAGTCGGCGACCAAGCTCCCGTCCGCGTTGCGGTGGGTGACATGGAAGGTGCCGCTCGGATTCAGCGGATTGTCGCCCTGGGCATCGACCTCGAAACTCACCGGGTCGCCTTCGTTCTCCGGCCCGAACTCCTTGCCGAGAACTCCACCGGCCTTGCCTTTCACCTCCATCGCCGCAGCTTGCCGGGTGGGCTCGACGGCGGCGAACGACGGCGTGCCGGCCAGCACGGCGAGGACGGCGACACCGGCGGTCATGCGAAAAATTCTCTGTCGGGCGGACAACACTGGTTGGCTCCTTTGCTTTCGGATTCTGCGACCAACCTGGTCGATCCGGGCGCGCGGTAGATCCCTCCGGCGAGCGAAACGGCTAGCTCGGACGGGTGATTCGGCCCTTGGGTCAGGTGCGAGCGCGGATGCGGGTGAAGGGGCGGACGCCGGAGCGGCGGCGGGCCAGGGCGAAGGTCGTGCGGAGGCGGTCGGTGACGAGTTGGGGGTGGTCGAGGTCGGACCAGGAGACCCAGCAGGTCTCGACCGGATAGGGGGCGTCGGCTGGTTCGGGGGCGGTGGGTGGCTCGGGGTCGTCGTCGGTTTCGTACTCCTCGCGCCAGTAGGGACGGCGTAGCTCGAACTCGACGAGGGTGCGTTCCTCGGGGAACCACAAGATGCCTCCGGTGGGGGCTTCGGGGTCGGAGGGCGGAGGTGGGATCGGAGCCGGCAGGCCGGCCTTGGTGAGGATGAGGCGGAGACGGGTCTCGGCGACCGAGGCGGCCCCGGTGCGGCGGTCGAGGAGATGAGCGGCTCGGTCGGTGTCGTGGGGGAGCAGGCTGACGGCGCGGGCGGCGGTGCGTGGGGTGACGAGGCCGGAGTACAGGGCGGCGTCGATGAGGGCGATGGTGGGGACGGTGGCGGCCGTGGCGGCAACTTCGGCGACGGCGCGGGCCGGCGAGACCATGCGGAGTTTGTTCCAGGTCAAGACGCCGGGCCCGACGGGATCACGGACATGTCGGTGAACGCCCGGTGGAGACCCCGAGTCGTACGGCGAGGTGACGTGAACCGCCGTCAGGTCGAGACCCCAGGCGGGTAGGCCGTGCAGCACGGCCGCCGACTGGTGGCTGGCGAGGATCGCCGGCCCACCGGCGCGCAGGACGGCGGCCACGCGACGGACGTACGCATCCTCCTCGGTGACCACGCTGAGCAGTCGATGGACGGCGTACTTCCCGTGGCGAACCCGCCACCAGCCGCCGACGCGCAGCAAGTAGTCGATATCCGCCTCGTGATATCCGCACGCCCGGGCATCGGCTCGGGTGAACACACCGCCGCGAATCGCGGCCATCACGGCAAGTTGAGCATTCATGCCCTAGAACCTGCCGCGTTCGACCCCCGATTCCGCGACCGATTTCCAACCTGTGGAGAACTTTCAGAGCCGGTGCCGCACCCACACGTTCGGCTCGGTGTAGGTCGCCGTCCCCGTCGCCAGGTCGCACTGCACCGGAACCAACGCGCCCGGGACGTCGATCGGTCCGGTGGTGTCGAACGGCAACGACGTCCAGCGACGCCATTCGTCGAGTGAGCCGGCGATCAGCCACGACGTCGGCGCGATGCCGACGATCTCGCCGCCCATCCGGACGTGGGTGCGAAGCCAAGGATCGGCGGGCAGCCCGTCCGCTCGGGTACGCGCGGCGTACGCACGCAGCGAAGTGTGCGGCTCGGCGGCCTTGCGGGTCGGGCGGACCGGCGCGAGCAGAGTCTGGTGGCCGAGCTCGGCGGCGGCTTTGCGGAGCGCGGCGAGCATGGCCGCCGCCACGCCCTGACGCTGGTACGGCCGCGCGACGCTGATGTCGAGGGCGCAGGTCGTGTCCGGGCGGACGCCGCGGTCGGCGTCCGCGAAGGCCCAGACCGCGGTCTGCTCCCAGCCGCCGGTCGGCAGGACCGGCCGGGCGGCCAGCTGGACGGCGTGGGCGTCGGCGACCACTGTGCCGTCGGGGGCGGTCGCGACCAGGCAGGTGCCCGGGAAGGTGTCGAGTGTGCGCCAGAAGTACGCCTCGGAGACGCGGTTGTGGCGCATGAACTCCGGCCAGTCGCCGGCGTCGAGATCGGCGCCGGCGAGCTGCGGCCGGTCGGCGACGGTGCTGATCTCGAGCGGCGGCAGCGGGTCAGCGGGCATAAAAAAGGCTCGTCATGTGACTATGACGAGCTCGGCTCTGGTTGGTACCCAGGGTTGCCATAGGAGGGGCATGTCGGCCTCGCCGGGGGTGCGGTTGCCTTTGCGCTCGTTGCAGGAGGCATGGGCGGCGACGGCGTTCAGCCACTCGGTACGGCCGCCTCGGGAGCGGGGATGGACGTGGTCCATAGTGTCGGCGTTGTCGAGACCGCAGTAGGCGCACCGGAACTTGTCGCGCCGCAGGACGCCGTGTTTGGAGTACTTCATCCGGCCGGCGGCGTAGCGCCAGTGGGTGACCACATAGCGGACCAGGCGGAGGACCCGGGGGACCGGGAACGGGCCGATGGTTCGGCCGCCGTGCGCCTCTTCGACGACCGCGACCTCACGGACCAGCATCCGGATGGCGTGCTGGATCGAGACGGTGTGCAGCGGTTCGTACGACGCATTCAGAACAATGACGCTCATCCGGTGCCTCCAACTGGGCCGTAGCTGGGAACCACGGCGGTCTTGACGCAGGGTCTCAAGCATCCGTGGCCGGTCGGTGAACGGTCAACGGATTTCGTCAGACGGTCACGTGCCGAGCCGGATGCGCGATCAGCGAAGATGTGCTTATGGAATTGAACAATCTGCTCTCAGGTCCACCCGAGACACTACTCCCCGTGGACCCGGCCGCGGCGGAACTCGCCGCCGGGGTCTCCGCGACCGACGTCGCGGCCAAGTTCCCGGCGTCCTCGCTGGCCTGGGGGACGCTGGCCGAGGCCTCCCTGGAAGGGGGCCGGACGATCGAGGCCTACGCCTACGCGCGGACCGGCTACCACCGCGGCCTCGACCTGCTCCGCCGCAACGGCTGGAAGGGCCACGGCCCGGTTCCGTGGGAGCACGAGCCCAACCGCGGCTTCCTGCGCTGCCTCGCCGTCCTGGGCAAGGCTGCCGGTCTGATCGACGAGAAGGAGGAGGCCGAGCGCTGCGCCACCTTCCTGCGCGACTCGTCGCCCACGGCCGCCGACGTCCTGGCCTGAAATCCGCTTGCCCGGTCTGGTCGCCCGCCCGCAGGATGCGCGGGTGACCAGTCCGTACGCGCAACATGGTTTCGGTGTCGGCTTCGACTGGGGCCCGACCGGGGCGGACGCCGTCCCTGGCGACATCGTGGCCGTGGTCGACGTCCTGTCCTTCACCACTGCGGTGACGGTCGCGGCCGACCTCGGCATCGACGTCTACCCGTACCGCTGGCGCGACGAGACGGCGGTCGCGTACGCCGAGCAACACCACGCTGCCCTCGCCGTCGGCCGTTCCAAGGCCGGTCCGGACGGCGTCAGCCTGTCGCCGGTGACTATTCGCCGGGCGCCTGGCCTCCAGCGGCTGGTTCTCCCCTCACCCAACGGCTCGACGATCTCCCAGCAGCTCAGCGCCTCCGGTGCGACCGTGATTGCGGTGTCGCTCCGCAACCGGCTCGCCGCGGCCGAGTGGGTGCGGCAGCGGCCCGAGGCTCGGGTCACTGCGATCGCAGCTGGTGAGCGGTGGCCCGGCGGGACACTCAGACCAGCAGTAGAGGACCTATGGGGCGCAGGCGGTTTTCTGAGCGCGCTGCGGCGTACTGACCTGTCTCCTGAGGCCAGAGCGGCCGTAGCGGCGTACGACGCCGTCGCGGATGAGCTCTCCACGCTGCTGCCCGAGTGTGCCGGTGGTCGCGAGCTGACCGAGCTCGGGTACGCCGACGACGTCCGGATCGCGGCTGAGCTCGACGAGAGCCACTCCGTACCGGTGCTCCAGGACGGTACGATGTTCCGGTCAACCTGAACGAACAAGATCTCTGCCCGTTGATATAGCCGGCAGGCGGCGTGCGTCCCCGCTTCCTGCCCGAGATATGGACGGTTGTCGGTGGATCGACAGGCCGGTGAAGCAGGACGCCCACGGCCGTGTCGCCGCCCCGGCGGGCAGCGGAAGGCCCTACCGTGCCGGCTCTCACCGGACGGATCCTCACGCCCACGTACGCCGAAGTCCTGCGTACTCCCGGAGCGTTGAAGTTCTACCTCGCGGCCGCACCGGCCCGTATCGGTATCGCCATGACCAGCCTCGGCATCGTCTGGCTGGTCCACAGCGCCACCGGCTCGTACGCCGTCGCCGGCAGCGTGACCGGCGGCTTCGCCGTCGCCGAAGCCCTCGCCGGACCACAGGTCGCCCGACTCATCGACCGCTTCGGCCAGACCTGCATGCTGCCGATCACGTTGCTGATCCACGCTGCGACCGTCGCACTACTCATCGGGCTCACCGTCTCGCAGGCGCCGCTTTCGGCACTCATAGCGGCCGGTGTGCTTGCCGGCGCCTCGCTGCCGCAGGTAGGCGCGCAGACCTCCGCGCGCTGGGCTTATGCGCTGAGCGGCTCACCGCTACTGTCGTCTGCGTTCGCACTGGAGTCGCTGAGCGTAGGCATCTCCTTCATGGTCGGCCCACTCCTCACCGGTACCGTCAGCTCGCTGTGGAGCCCAGTAGCCGGTTCCGTGCTCGCTACGAGCTTGGTCCTGACCGGTGGCTTCGCTCTCGCCGCACAACGGCGTACAGCACCACCACCCGTCCAACGCGGGCAGCAGATCAGCTCAAGTCACTTGCTACACAAGCGATTCCTCGCCCTGGTCGGCACCAACATCGGCATCGGCCTCTTCTTCGGCAGCATGCAGGTTTCAGTGACGGCGTACGCCGTCGGCCGCGGTACGCCGTCCCTCGCCGGGCCGCTCTACAGCATCACCAGTCTGGTCAGTCTGTTCGCCGGTCTCGCGTACGGCGCCCGTCGCTGGCGGATGCCGGTTCCAAACCAGTTCGTGCTCGCCCTGAGCGTCCTGGCCATCACCACGACCCCACTGCTGATCGTGCAGCACCCGTGGGCGGTCGGCATCGCTTTAGCCCTTCCAGGCTTGGCGATCGCGCCCTTCCAGACCATGTCCTCCGTCCTCGCGGAGTCCTCGGTCCAACCGGCCGTACTTACTCAAGCCTTTACCTGGCTCAACTCCGGCGCCGCAGCAGGCATAGCACTCGGCGCAGCCTTCGCCGGCCGCGTAGTAGACGCCCACAACCCGCACTACGGCTTCGCAGTCGCCCTGACCGCCGCCGTCACCTGCGTACTGATGGGGCTGACTGTGAAGTTCGCGCAGCGTACTCCGCTGGGGTTAGACCGATCTGTTGTTTGAACTCTTTGGAGAAGTGGGCCTGGTCGAAGTAGCCGAGTGCGGTCGACAGCTCGGCCAACTCGGCTGCGGCGCCGCGGGCGAGCAGTTCGGCGCCGTCGTGGAGGCGGTAGCGCTGGAGGACCCATTTGGGACCGACGCCGACGTAGCGGCGGAAGAGGCGTTGCAGCGTGCGGATGGGGACGTCGAAACGGGTGGTGATCTCGTCGACGCGGGTCAGGCTGCGGTCGGCGGCCATGGCGGTGACGATGGCGCGGACCAGCTCGTACGACGCGTCCGGCGGTGACAGGTGGTCGCGGAGGAAGGCCTCGAACACCGCGCGCCGCCGGACGTCGGACTCCTCCGCGAAGATCAGATCGGCGAGGCGGTCGCCGTCCGGGAAGACCTCGGTCAGCGGGACGACCTGGTCGCTGAGCGAGCCGACGTCCAGCCCGGTGATCGCACCGAAGCCGCCGGCCCAGAACTTGACGCCGAACACGCGGCCCCGGCCGACCAGCTGCCGCTCGAACTTGCGGGTGCAGACGCCGTTCACGAAGGCGCCGCCCGGCTGCTCGAAGGTGACGTTGACGCTCGGGTACGGCAGCACCTCGGCCGTGTACGGCGCGTCCAGCTCCCACTCGACGATCCAGTACCACTCGACGAACCGGGCCGCGTCGGGGCCGGGCGCGAGCCGCTGCAGCGTCCGATGCCGGGCCTGCTCCTGCGGATGCAGGATGCCCTTCTCGCTGTCCGGCGGCTGCGTCAACGGCTGTCGCTTTCTTACAAGACCGGCAGAGCGGTCGAGAGATTGACTGAGGACATGACGCAGAACACGGTAAACCCCATCCCCGACGGTTATCACTCGCTCACGCCGTACCTGGCCGTGCCCGACGGCCCGGCGGCGATCGCGTTCTACCAGGACGTGTTCGGCGCGGAGGTGGTCAGCCGGCAGGACCTGCCGGACGGACGCGTCGGCCAGGCGGAGCTGCGGTTCGGGAACTCGATGCTGCAGCTGAGCGACCAGATGCCGCAGTTCGGGCTGCGGGCGCCGACCGGCGAGTGGGTGCACTCGTCACTCGTGCACTACGTGCCGGACGTCGATGCGGTGTTCGCCAAGGCGGTCGCCGCCGGTGCGAAGCCGGTGGAGCAGGTGTCGACGTTCATGACCGGCGACCGGTACGGCACGGTCATCGACCCGTTCGGCCATCGCTGGGCGATCCTGACCAAGGTCGAGGACGTCTCGACGGAGGAGGCCGACCGGCGGGTCAAGGAATGGCTTGATTCGAACCCCGACGAGCTGCAGGCCTGAGACCTGGGCACATGAGGAAGCGGCCCGCCGGAACCGTCCCCTGCGGCAGTTTCGGCGGGCCGCTGACTAAGAGTGTGCACGTGATTACCCGGATCCGCAAGCCGTCAAGTGATGAAACACTTACTTGAAGTGATCGTTCCAGGGCTGTGGACAAGGAAACGGGTGGGTGGACCGGCGTCCGGTAGGCTTTGGTCGCAAGAGCCTGGAAGCGTTGCCGGTTGAACGATCGGTGAACGTCTCCGGGCTTCACCGTTTCAGAGGAGGGCTGAAATGCCCGCAATCGTGCTCGTCGGCGCCCAGTGGGGCGATGAGGGCAAAGGCAAGGCGACCGATCTGCTCGGCAACACGGGTGCGGTCATCGACTACGTGGTGAAGTTCAACGGCGGGAACAACGCCGGCCACACGGTCGTGATCGGCAGCGAGAAGTACGCGCTGCACCTGCTGCCGAGCGGGATCCTGACCCCCGGCGTGACGCCGGTGATCGGCAACGGGGTCGTCGTCGACCTCAGTGTGCTGTTCGAGGAGCTGGAGGCGCTCCAGGCCCGTGGCGTCGACACGTCCCGGCTCGTGATCAGCGCCAGCGCGCACCTGATCCCGCCGTACAACCGGACGCTCGACAAGGTCGCCGAGCGGTTCCTCGGCAGCCGCAAGATCGGGACGACGGGCCGCGGGATCGGGCCGACGTACGCCGACAAGATGAACCGGATCGGCATCCGCGTCCAGGATCTGTACGACGAGAAGATCCTGGAGCAGAAGGTCGCCGGCGCGCTCGAGCAGAAGAACCAGCTGCTCGTGAAGGTGTACAACCGGCGCGCGGTCGAGGTTCGCGAGGTCGTCGACGAGCTGCTCCAGTACGCCGAGCGCCTGCGCCCGATGGTCGCCGACACCAGCCTCCTGCTGAACAAGGCGCTGGACGACGGCAAGACCGTGGTGATGGAGGCCGGACAGGCCACCCTGCTGGACGTCGACCACGGCACCTACCCGTTCGTCACGTCGTCCAGCGCGATCTCCGCGGGTGCGTGCACCGGCACCGGCATCCCGCCGACGCGGATCGACCGCGTGATGGCGGTCGTGAAGGCCTACACGACGCGCGTCGGCGAGGGCCCCTTCCCGACCGAGCTGCTGGACGCCGACGGCGAGTGGCTGCGCCAGCAGGGCTTCGAGTTCGGCACGACGACCGGCCGCCCGCGCCGCTGCGGCTGGTACGACACCGTCATCGCCCGGTACGCCGCCCGCGTCAACGGCGTCTCCGACTTCGTCCTCACCAAACTCGACACCCTCACCGGTCGCGAGAAGATCCCGGTCTGCGTCGCCTACGACGTCAACGGCACCCGCCACGACGAGATGCCGATGACCCAGACCGACTTCCACCACGCGAAGCCGATCTACGAGGAGTTCGACGGCTGGTCCGACGACATCACCGCCTGCCGCTCCTTCGACGACCTCCCCAAGGAGGCCCAGACCTACGTCCGCGCCGTCGAGTCCCTCAGCGGCGCCCCCATCTCCGCCGTCGGCGTAGGCCCCGAACGAACCCAAATGGTCCAGCTCTGAGGTGATCCATCGGCTGCCGACCACCGGCAGCCGATGGTCATACCGCGGTCATACCATCGCGCTATACTCGCGCCATGGCCGTGAAGAAGAAGACGCTGTCGTTCGACGAGGAGACCTGGTCGGCCGTCGAACGACGCGCTCGCGCCGCGCACACGACGCCGTCGGCGTACGTCAACGAGCTGATCGAGAAGAGTGAGCGGCTGTACCGCGGTCTGGAAGCCGTATCGGTCTGGGAAGGCGAGCACGGCGAGCTCACGGCAGATGATCTCGCGTGGGCCGACAAGGCGTTGGCCGATGCGCAACGCGAGGCTGACGACCGCCTCTCGCCTGGAGACCCTCAGGCGTGACGAGATTGGTGTACGACGCCGGCGCGTTGATCGCGGCCGAGCGGAACGACTCGCGCTTGTGGGCGATGCATCTGCGCGCGTTGACGCGCGGCATCGAGCCGACGGTGCCGGCGGCTGTCCTGGCGCAGGTTTGGCGGGGGCAGCAGCACAGCCTGCAACGGCTGATCGCGGGCTGCGAGGTCGTGCCGTTGACGCAGGAGTCGGCCACCTGGGTAGGCGAGTTGCTGGCGGTTGCCGGCCGGGCGGATGTTGTCGATGCCCACGTGGTCGTCTGTTGTTTTCAGCAGGCGGCGACTTGTGTGACCTCGGATCGCGGCGACATTGCTCATCTGGCCGAGGCGGCCCGAACCGGCGCTTGGCGCGGCAACACCCGGTGGAAGTTGCCGATCATCTCGCTGTGACAGCTGCGCTCACCTGATGCCGATGATGGGGAGGTCGCGGATCAGGGGGGCCTCGCGGAGGTCGGAGAAGGTGGGGCGTTCGAATTGGGGGGTTTTGACGGGGGTGCGGGCCCAGGGGTCGCCGGCGCCTTGGGTGGCTTCGTAGAAGGACCAGGCGCCGCCGGCCAGGAGTAGGACGGCGATGGCGGAGGCCAGCCAGCGGGGGCGGAAGAGGTTGCGGGCGGTGATGTGGGCGCCGCGGCGGAGGGAGCTGCCGCCGGGGCCCCACCAGGCGGTGAAGAGGGCGGTCAGGGCGGCGGCGCCGAAGCCGACGGCGGAGAGGGGTCGCCAGTCGAGGCCTTGGGCGGTGGCGGCGATGGCTGTGACGATGCTGCCTACTACGGCGCCCACGATGAGGGGGAGCAGTAGGCAGACCAGGGTGATCAGGGCGGCCGCTATTAGTTGGGCTGGTGAGGAGGCGACGGCTACGACGCCGTCGGACTTGCCGGCGCGGCCGCGGACCTGGCGACGGCGCATCAGGGCTGTGCTGCCGCGGTCGACGGTGCGGGCCACTACTAGGAAGACGGCGGCCACCAGCGAGCCGGCTAGTGGGAAGAGTGCGATGAGGCCGGACAGGGCGATCATGAAGCCGACGACGACCGCGGTACGGCGTCCGGTCGCGGGGGCTCGCTCTGCCGGTTTCGGCTCGACTGCGCGCTGCTCGTAGGGGACTACGGCCTTCGGCGTACCCACCGGGGACTGGTAAGGCTGGTAGGGCTGAGCCACCGGCTGATAGGGCTGTGCGGTGGTTTGGTACGGCTGCGGGTTGCTCTGGTAGGGCAGCGGCATCGCGGGTGGGGCGGCCGCGAGAGGCGAGGGGCTGTACGTCGCCGGATGGGCGCCGAGCGTAGCCCCGGCAGCAGCTCCGCCCGCAACGGCTCCACCGGCAGCGGCGGTTTTCGCGGCCTTGCGCTGCGCTGCGACGTCGCGGACCTTGTCGGCGAGCGGTGCGAAGGCAGACAGCGGCGGAATGACCGGCGGGACGAGGTTGGCCACCTCGGTCGGGCTGGGCTCGGGCGGCGTTGTCGGCGTCGCAATCTCGGTGACGGCGTCGTCCGGGGAAGAGGTGGGCAGGACGCGCGTCATCTGCCGCGTCGGAGGATGCGCCGCGACAGTAGTAGTCGCCGCCTCACGGGGAGGCAGCGCGTCCCGGCCCTCGGCATACCGGCTCAGGCCGGCCATGATCTCGTCCTGCGTCGGACGGTCGGCCCGCTTCGGTGCGAGGGCGGCGGCCAGCAGAGCCTTGAGACGCGGGTCGACGCCGTCGAGGTCGGCCTGCCCGGTGTGGACGCGGTGCAGCACGGCCTCGAACGGACCCTTGCCGAACGGACGGCGTCCGGTGGCGGCGAAGCTGACCGTAGCGGCCCAGCCCCACCAGTCGGCGGACTCCGAGACGTTCTCACCCTCGATGAGCTCGGGAGCGAGGTAGCCCGGCGTCCCGATCACCAGACCGGTCTGAGTGAGCCGCAGGTCGTCGGCGGCCTGGGCGATGCCGAAGTCGATCATCACCGGCTTGCCGTTCAGCATCATCACGTTGCCGGGCTTGAGGTCGCGGTGGATCACACCGACGGCGTGGATCGCCTGTAGCGACTCGGCCAGGCAGCCGGCCAGCGGCAGCCACTTGCGCGGGGTCAGCGGGCCGCGGTCGTCGACCTGCTCGTCCAGCGGGCGGCCGGGGATGAAGCGCGTCACCAGGTAGGGGCGGTCGCCCTCCAGGTCGTGGTCGAGGATGCCGGCCACACCGGGGTGACTCACCTTCTGCAGTGTGCTGGCCTCGCGCTGCAACCGCGCACGGGCGGTCTCGTCGTGGGCCACGTGCGGACGCAGCACCTTGAGCGCCACCTCTTGCCGCTCCGGCCCTTCGGCCAGGTAAACGACACCCATCCCGCCCTGGCCGAGCCGACGGATCAACCGGTACGGGCCGACCCGTTCCTCCACCTTCTCGACAGGTGAAGACGACGGTCCCCCTGTGACTGACATGCCATCGACTGTACGTCGGCAGCAGACCAATCGGGACCTCATGACGTCGGAGGTAATCGCCGAAACGCGTTCCGCGACCGACTCTGGTGACACCAACCACCGAGGAGGGGCCCGAATGACCCACTACGCGATCGCCAACCTGCGCAATGTCGTCGTCGGCGCGGACATCGTCGAGTACCTGGAGCGGATCGACGCGACGCTCGCGCCGTACGACGGCCACTTCGTCGTCCACGGCCACCAGCCGGAGCCGCTGGAGGGCGAGTGGGACGGCACGCTGATCGTGATCGAGTTCCCGGACCTGGCCAGTGTGCGCGGCTGGTACGAGTCCGCGGCCTACCAGGCGATCCTGCCGCTGCGCACCGCGAACTCCGACGGCGTCGCGATGATCGTCGAAGGCGTCGACCGGTCGCACCGCGCCACCGACGTCCTGGCCACATCTTGACGGATGTCGGCCATCCGGCCGCTGGCCCGTGACGCGGCGGCCGCGTTGGGTGGAGGCATGCGAATCGAGATCGTGGTCTTCGACGGCGTCGACGAGATGGACGTGATGGGTCCGTTCGAGGTGTGGAGTCACGCCGCGAAGCGCACCGGCCTCGAGCTGGCTCTGGTCGGTGCGGACGGCCCGCAGGAGGTGACCGGTATGCACGGTCTGCAGTTTCGGGCACCCAGCGGACTGAGTACTCCGGACGCGCTGTTCGTCCCGGGCGGCGGCTGGATGAACCGCGCCGAGCAGGGGGCCTGGGCCGAAGCGCGCATCGGTCAGCTGCCCAAGCGCATCGCCGAGCTGGCGCCGGGACTGCGTTGGATCGGTTCGGTGTGCACGGGGTCGATGCTGCTCGCCGAGGCCGGTCTGCTGACGGGACGACCGGCCACGACGAACCGCAGCGCCTGGGACGAGCTGGCGACGTACGGCGCCGACGTCCGACAGAACCGGGTGGTCGATGACGGCGACGTCGTGACGTCCGGTGGCATCACGGCCGGTATCGACCTGGCGCTGTACGTCGTCGAGCGCGAGTACGGCGTCCAGACAGCAGACGGCATCGCGGCCACAATGGAGTACACCCGTGACCGCGATGTGCTGATCACACAGGCAGTCTGAAGGCGAGCAGTCCGGTACCGATGGCGTTGGTGATGGCCGGGCCGGCGCCGTTGTGGCTCAAGTAGCTCAGCGCGGTCACCCCAGTGGCTGGGCCGGACAGCGTGAGCACCAAGTTGCCGGACTGGTACGCGACCGACGACACCGTGACTGCAGAGCCTTCGACGCGGAAGTTGGCGGCTGCGCCGCTAGGCACGGTCAGAGCGTCGGTGGAGCGCAGCTTCACGATGAGCTGGGAGCCGTTCGCAGTAACGGACGTCGGGTTCGGAGCGGCTACTCCGGCCGAGGGGCCGCCGTACAGGTCGCGGGCGACGACTGCGAAGTTGTGGTCGCCCAGATCGCGGTAGCCGCCGATGTAGGCGTAGTGGCAGCCGTCGTGACCAGGTAGGCCGTTGGTGGAGAGCAGTGTGACGCTGTCGGTGTCGCCGAGGGCGCGCTGCGCTTCCCGCAGGTTGATGCTGGTCGAGTTGCCGCACGGCGACGTCCGCACCTGGTGTACGTAGTAGCGCGCCGCAGTGCCGAAGTCGGCCCGCCAGTCCGCCAGCAGCGCGCGGAAGCCGTTCACATGCACCGCTGCGTTGTCGTTGTCGCTTTCGCCCTGGTACCAGAGCACTCCACGCACCTGGCTGATCACACCGGCGGCCTTGAGCCGCTGCCGCAGCCGGCCGTAGTTCGTACCGAGGTCGTCCGGGCTACCGTCGTTCCGCTGGAAGAAGCTGATCGGCTGGCCGCCATGCGCGCCTTGGACGATGGCCACCGGCACCTTGTAGGTGTCGACGATGCGCCGTCCCATCCGGATCGCCCACTGACCGACCGAGCCGGACTGGTTCGTCACGTCACCAGTCGCGTAGTGCCACGCCCGGTCCGCACCGGAGATGTTCCCGTCGGACGTCGGCGTCCCGAAGCTGCGTAGGTACGGCGACTCCTCGGCGTTCGCGACGCCGTTGAATCGAGCCGCCTCTGCATTCGACTGCCCCTGGACGACGAAGACGTCACCAGACACCACACCGGTACGCCGAGCCACCACACGGTTGAAGCCGGTGCCGACTGCGCGCAGTTCGAAGGTGTACTCCTGCAGCGCCGCGTTGATCCGCGGAGTGAACCGGAAGTCGCGGCTACGGGAGGTGTAGGTGTCGGTGCGCCCATTGCTGCTGACCCGCAGCTGGACCTCACTGACCTGCGCACTGGTGATCCGCCCGGCCACTGGCACGTTGGCGCCGTTCTGGCCGTCCCGCGGTACCAGCTGCCTGTCCTGTGGCGCCTCACTCAACGACACCACCGACGTCCGCACAAAGGCAGTCAGCTTGCGCTGGCTGTACCGGCTGGCATTGTTGGCGAACGTCCAGTCCGGCTGGCCGGCTGCATTCGTACCGATCCCGATCGACAGCGGGACGTCGGAGCCCTGCGTGAACGAGTTGATCCCGAGCACGGTCTTCGCTGCGACGTTGGACGGACGTCCCGGCCCGACCTGTGCGATCTGGAACGACCCGTACGCGCCGTTGGTCGGACTGTCGTCGCTGTCGAACGTGATCGGGGAGCTGTTCGCCACCTGGGTGCTGCTGTTCTCGGCGTACGTGTTCGGCCACATCTCCAGGTAGCCGGTCTGGCCGGCCCCACTGGTCACGTTCGGCACGTTGGACGCCACATCGAGGTCGTCGACCCGCTGCCGGACCAGCTGCCCGGTTCTGGTCGGTACGCCGATCGCCCGCGCGTCCGTCGAGAACGGCTCCATCGCTGTCCAGACCCGCTGCAGGCCGTCCGGCCCGTTCAGCTCCAAGCAGTAGCCGACCCGGTCGAAGTTCGAGCCGATCTCGGCGCGCCGGTCGAGTGTGTACGGCAGCTCCCTGTCGAGCCAACCGGCGCGCTCCGGCAGGTCGATCTGCAGCACTGGGGTGAAGCCGGCGGTCTGAGTAGCGCACCCGGCTCCCGGATCAGCCAGGACCGCAGCTGGTGACGGGGGCCGGACGGCGTGCGCTGTGGCGACCGAAGCGACGACTGTCGCTCCGATCGCGACCAAGGATGCGAAACGGCGGGGCATGGGCGGACCTCCGGGGGCGGCGGGATGTCAGGCACCTTGGTAGGTCACACCGGCACCCGACCGCTCCACTGGGACCGCCGTCCTGCGGTCAGCGGTCCCAACCGTGCGCCCAGTGGACATACGTTGTCAGTTCCGCAGGAGCTCTGGATAAGTCTCGGCGAGGTCGCGGGAAGCCAGCGCCTTGGCTCCGCGCGCGGTGTCGTCCGCGAGCACTTCGTACGCTCCGGATTCGATCCCGTCGAGGGCCTGCCGGGCGACGTCGGCCGGCAGCGCCTTGGGGACGTCGAGGCCGGCGGTCATGTCGGTTTCGACGTACCCCATATGCAGTCCGGTGACAGCGATGCCACGGTCGAGCAGCTCCAGCCGGAGCCCGTTCGTCTGCAGCCAGAGGGCGGCCTTGGTCGCCGAGTACGCGCCGTGCCGGCCGATCCAGGACAGCGCGGAGTGCGCGTTCAGGATGTGGCCGCCGCCGTTGCGCTCGATGATCGGGACGAACGCCCTGGTCACCTCGAGCGGGCCGATGAAGTTCGCTTCGAAGACGGCCCGGACGTCGTCGGTCGTGGCGCCCAGGTAGGTGTCCGGCGCGCCCGCGCCGGCGTTGTTGATCAACACGGTCACATCGGGCGCCGCCGCGGCCAGCGCCGCGATCGAGGCCGCGTCGGTGACCTCCAGCGGTAGCGGGACGACGCGCGGGTCCGCGCTCGGCCGCGGCGTCCGGGCGGTCGCGTAGACCTTGGCCGCGCCGCGGGCGAGCAGCCCAGCGACCAGCGCCTCGCCGATCCCGCGCTGACCACCGGTGACGAGCGCGACGGCGCCTTCGAGTGAGGTCATTCCGAACATCTCCCAAGCTAGAAACCGATCTGTTTCCACAAACGTAAACCGATCGGTTTCAAACTTCAAATCGACCCGGTACCCTCGTCGTATGAGCACTTCGGCGACACCCCGCGAACGTCTTCTCGAGGCCGCGGGCGATCTCTTCTACAGCGACGGCGTGAACATCGGTGTGGATGCGCTCTGCAAGGCCGCCGGGGTCTCGAAGAAGTCGATGTACCAGCTGTTCCGCTCCAAGGACGAGCTGATCGCCGAGAGCCTGGCCAATCGCGGCCCGCAGTACGAGGCGATGCTGCGCCCCGGCCCGGCCGACGACCGCCCGCCGCGGGACCGGATCCTCGCGGTCTTCGAGCGCCAGGACGAGATTGTTGCCGAAGGCAATTTCCTGGGTTGTCCGTACGTCGCCACCGCGGTCGAGCTGAAGGATCCCGAACACCCGGGGTCGGTGGTCGCGCGGCATTTCAAGCAGCAGCTGACCGACTTCTTCCACCGGGAGCTGCTGATGGCCGGTGCTGACGACGCGGCCACGCTCGCGATCCAGCTCACGTTGATCTACGACGGCGGTGCCGCCCGGGCCGTCGTCCGGGCCCAGGAGCTCGGCGGCATCGGCGTCCGGACGGCGGGCGCCCTGCTGGACGCCGCCGGCGTCCGCGCTCCGGAGCTGGCGACCCAGCTGAACTGAGCCGGGGGTAGTGTCTCGCGCTGTGGAGATCCCGGCTGAATTCAACGACCTGCTGACCTCGACCGCGATCGCGGTGGTCGGCACGATCGGCAAGAACGGCGAGCCGCAGATCACGCCGCAGTGGTTCCTCTGGGACGGCGAACAGGTCCGGATCAGCCTGGTCGAGGGCCGGCAGAAACTGCGCAACCTGCGCCGGAACCCGGCCATCTCGGTGCTGATCGTCGACCCGGCCCGGCCGACGTACTACCTCGAGCTGCGCGGCCGGATCGACGAGCTGACCCCCGACCCGGAGTTGGCTCTGGAGAAGGCGATCGCGGCCAAGTATGTCGGCGACTGGGCGGACGTCGAGCCGCCGGGCACCCCGCGGTACGCCGTGGCCGTCGTCGTCGAGCGGATCACCAAACAACTCGGGCACCCGTAGGGGCCCAGGCCTGACCTGGGCCCCGCGGGATCAGTTCGTCAGCAACGCGAGCTCCGCGCCCGCGAGCAGGAATGCGCCGACGCCGAAGTCCGCCGTCGACTCGTAGTTGACCGGCTGGTTCGACTCCGGCCGGTCGCCGACCTTCTGCACGTACCCGAGGAACCCGTCCGGGTGGACCGCGGTCTCGACCATCCCGTTCCAGGCCCGGGCCGCCATCGGCAGATAGGTGACCGAAGGCAACAACCCGGCGCGGACGGCGTACGCCGTCGAGTACGCGAAGAACGCCGTCCCGCTGGTCTCCGGACCGGGGAGGTGCTGCGGGTCGGCCAGGTTGACGTTCCAGAAGCCGTCCGAGCGCTGGATCGACCGCAACGAACCCACCAGTTGCGTCAGGCCGGTCTTGTACTCGGCGACATTGGCCTGATCGGCCGGGAGCGCCTTCAGGGTCTTCACGTGACCGGCCGCGACCCAGCCGTCGCCCCGCGACCAGATCACCGGCTTCCCGCTCGGGGACAGGATTCCGGTCGGCAGGAAGCGCTCGTCGCGGTACCACAGGCCGTTCGACGGGATCCACAGCTTCCGGTTCCGCTTGCTGTGGTTGTAGAGCTGGTAGACCTTCCGCCAGTACGCCGGATCGCCGCGCAGCCGGCCGATCCGGGCGAACGGCGGCATCGCCATGTGCAGTGCGTCGCACCACCACCAGTCGTCGATCTTGGTGCTGTTCACCATCCGGCTCAGCGTCTCCGTTGCCGCGGTCAACTTGTTCGCCGAGGGCTCGAGATCGTAGAGATCCAGGTAGGTCTGGATGCAGTTGTGGTTGTCGGCGTGCCGGGTGCTGACGCCGCCGGGGATGCCGTAGTTGTGCCGCTCCGCCCAGGCGCGCGCGTAGTTCAGGTAGCGCACCTCGCCGGTCGGCTTGTGTGCGGCCATCAGGCCGCTGAAGAAGGTCGCGCGCGCCCAGCCGTTGTCGCCGGAGTTGCTGTGGGTGGCGATCCAGTGATCCGCGACCCGGCGGACCACGGCAACGATCGAGGCCCGCGACGGCAGGCTGCTCGGCGGCGGTGCCGCGGCGGCGGAGGTGATTACGGAGGGTAGTGCCGGGGCGGCCACGACTGCGGTTCCAACGGTCAGGAACTGACGTCTTTTCATGGGACAAATCCTCACTTTGTTCCACTGAACTGGGAAGAAACGGTCAATCGTTCCAGCGTGAAGTAATGCCTGCTGAGATGTTGACGTGCTTACCGTCCGTCGTCAAACTTCCGAAAAGACTCTGCGGATTCTGGGGGGAGCCGCAGAGCCTTCCGCCCCCGAGAACAAGGAATCCGCCCATGAGAGTGAAGGCTCTTCTCGTGGCTGTGGTGAGTGCCGGCCTGGCGGCCGGCGCTCTGAGCAGCCCAGCAACTGCGAAGCCCGTGGAAGCAGCGCCGGCTGAGGCGCCGGCTGTTTTCGCGCATCCGGGTGTCGGTGTCAGCCGGGCGCAGCTGGACTTCGTGAAGGCGAAGGTGCAGGCCGGCGCGCAGCCGTGGACGAACGCCTACAACCAGGCCCGGAACAGCGCCTACGGCTCGTTGTCGCGGACGCCGAAGCCGCGCGCGGTGGTCGAGTGTGGACCGGTCTCGAACCCCAACAACGGCTGCACCGACGAGCGGCAGGACGCGATCGCGGCGTACACGACCGCGCTGGTCTGGTACATCTCCGGCGACGTGCGGTACGCGCAGAAGTCGATCCAGCTGATGGACGCGTGGTCGGCGACGATCCGCGATCACACCAACAGCAACGCGCCGCTGCAGACCGGCTGGTCGGCCGCGTCCTGGCCGAAGGCGGCCGAGATCATCAAGCACGCCTACGGAAACTGGCCGAACTCGGGCCGGTTCGGGACGATGCTGCGCAACGTCTACGTGCCCGAGATCATCAACGGCTCGAACTCCAACGGCAACTGGGAACTGGTGATCATCGAGGCGCTGCAGGGAATCGGCGTCTTCCTGGAGGATCGGGCCATCTATGACAAGGCGATCTCGCTGTTCGCGAACCGGGCGCCGGCGTACGTGTACCTGGAGTCCGACGGCGCGCTGCCGCGGACGGTGCCGAGCCAGAACCTGAACACCCGCGCCAAGATCGTCGAGTACTGGCAGAAGCAGGGCACGTTCGTCACCGGTCTGACTCAGGAGACCTGTCGCGACTTCACCCATGCCGGCTACGGCATCTCGTCGATCTCGCACGTGCTGGAGACCGCCCGGATCCAGGGCATCGACATGTACCCGGAGTACGGCGAGCGGCTGCGCCAGGCGCTCGGCTTCCAGTCCAAGTGGGAGCGCAACCTGGAGCCGGTGCCGTCCTGGCTCTGCGGCGGTGCGCTGAAGCGCGGCCTCGGCCCGACCACCGAGGTCGGCTACAACGCGCTGCACACCCGGCTCGGGATCGCGATGGCGAACACCCAGGCGATCACCGAATCACGCCGTCCGGCCGGGACGAACGCCTTGTTCGTCGCGTGGGAGACGCTCACCCACGCGGAGAACCCGTCCTGAGGTAGCAGACTCAGGACGCTCCAGGCGGTCCGGAGGAGCTACGGGCTCCTCCGGACCGCCTGTCAGTCGTCGATCGCCTCGCCGCGTTTCCAGTAACCCTGGAAGGAGATCGCGGACTTCGGCAACCCGACCACGTTGACCAGATGCCGGCGGACCGCCTTGATCATCGCGGATTCGCCGGCCACCCAGGCGAAGTCCAGACTCCCGGCGAGCTCCGCGGACTCGAGTGCCGCCAGCAACGGAATCGACTCGTCCGCGGGCGCGGTGATCCAGCTGATGTCAGCGGTGCCGGGCGTCGGCATCCGGCGGATGTCGCGCTGGTCGGGTACTTGCGCGAACACAGTGGCATGGACGTCGGCCGGCAGCTGCTCGAGGATGCCGGTCAGCGCGGGGAGCGCGGTCTCGTCCGCGACCAGGAGCCGATGCAGACTGGACGCCGGGGGCACGTAGTCCACGCCGGAGTTCAACAGGCCCTTGCGGCTGGTGGTGTCGACCGCGAACGGCAGCAGCATGCCGATCTCCTGGCCGAGCTGGACGCCGGTCGCCCAGGCCGAAGCCGGCCCGTTGACGCCGTGCAGGACGAACTCGATGTCGATCTCGCCGGCCGCGGGGCGCAGCGCGCGAATCGTGTACGTACGCATGATGAAACGGTCCGTGACGGGTTGGGCGCACCATTCGGCGTACCACTCGGGGCCGGACGGCAGCTTCGTCCGGGCGCCGTTCGGCGGCGGCAGCAGGATCTTGATCCGCTGGTCCGGGCCGGCGGTGACCGCCTCGGTCAGCCGTGGTGCGACGAACGTCACGCGCCGCAGGTGCGGGCTCAGATCCTCGATCGCGGACACGGTCACGAACAGCGAATCGAACACGATCGGCTGGTCGACGACAGCGGTCATTCCGGTTCTCCCCAACAGTGCATGGCGGACTCAGGTGCGGGCCGATGGACGACCGGGTTATTCTGAGGCACCTGCAGGTTAGCCTTACCTAAGAGGATTCCGAAACCCCTATGCCACCGCCCAGTGCCGCTGTCGATTCGGCCGGTCGTGACACGACCGCTGCCGACGCGCCGCCGCGTCCACGCCGGACCCGGAGGGCCACGCTGGTGCTCGGGCTGGTCGTCTGTGTCGCGTTGCTGGCGCTGATCACCCTGCTCAGTATCGCGATCGGCTCCAAGCAGATCCCGCTGTCGACGGTGATCGATGCCCTGCGCCACTACGACGAGTCGAACACCGATCACGTGATCGTGCACTCACTCCGCGTGCCCAGGACGGTGATCGGCCTGCTCGTCGGCGCCGCGCTCGGCCTGTCCGGCGCGCTGATGCAGGGCGTCACCCGGAACCCGCTCGCCGACCCCGGCATCCTCGGGGTGAACGGCGGCGCCGCGCTTTTCGTTGTCGGCGGCATCTACTTCTTCGGGCTGTCCAGCCTGACGGCGTACGTCTGGCTCGCGTTCGTCGGCGCGGCCGCGGCTTCGGTGGCGGTGTACTTCCTCGGCTCGCTCGGCCGCGAAGGCGCGACTCCGGTCAAACTCGCGCTGGCCGGCGCCGCGATGACGGCGATGCTCGGCTCGCTGACCACCGCGCTGCTGATCGGCGACGTGAACACCTTCGACCAGTTCCGGTTCTGGTCGGTCGGCTCGTTGGCCGGCCGCGGCGCGGAGATCGCCGAGCAGGTGGCGCCGTTCGTCCTGGTCGGGATCGCGCTCGCGCTGATCTCCGGCCGCGTCCTGAACGCGTTGTCCCTCGGTGACGAGGTCGCGAAGTCGCTCGGGCAGCGCGTCGGCCTCGCCCGGCTGTTCGTCGCGGTCGTCGTCGTCCTGCTGTGTGGCGCCGCGACCGCGGCCGCCGGGCCGATCGGCTTCATCGGGCTGACCATCCCGCACATCGCGCGCCTGGTCACCGGGCCCGACTACCGGTGGATCCTGCCGTACTCGATGCTGCTGGCCCCGATCCTGCTGCTCGGCTCCGACGTGATCGGCCGCGTCATCGCGCTGCCCGGTGAGCTGCAGGTCGGCATCGTGACAGCGGTCATCGGCGCGCCGTTCTTCATCGCGCTGGTCCGGCGACGGAAGTTGGCAGACCTGTGACGACCACGGCCGAAGCAGTCCAGCTCATCACCCGGGCCCGCGCGGCCCGGCACGCGCGCAACGTCGTCGTCCTGATCGTTCTCGCGGTCCTGGTGTTCGCCACCTTCTGCGTCTCGCTGTCGCTGGGTGACTTCAAGATCCCGGTGATCGATGTCGTGAAGACGCTGTTCGGCGGCGGCGACAAGGCGACCGAGTTCATCGTGAACCGGCTCCGGCTGCCGCGGGCCCTGACCGGCCTGATGGTCGGCGCCGCGCTCGGGATGTCCGGCGCGATCTTCCAGAGCATCGCCCGCAACCCGCTGGCCAGCCCCGACATCATCGGCGTCACGTACGGCGCCAGCGCGTTCGCCGTCTTCGCGATCGTCACGCTCGGGCTGACCGGCGCCGCGGTCTCCGGGCTCGCGATCGTCGGTGCGATCCTGAC
Source organism: Kribbella sp. NPDC104218 (assembly GCF_055584105.1). Lineage (NCBI taxonomy): Bacteria > Bacillati > Actinomycetota > Actinomycetes > Propionibacteriales > Kribbellaceae > Kribbella > Kribbella sp. NPDC104218. The sequence continues at coordinate 1,382,104 of NZ_JBVJMQ010000001.1, read as the reverse complement.
CGCCTTCACCATGTACGTCCTGGCCTGGCGGCACGGGGTGTCGAGTTATCGGCTGATCCTGATCGGGATCGGGATCGGCGCGATCGCGACCAGCATCACGTCGTTCCTGCTGACCAAGGCGCGGGTCGAGATCGCCCAGCAGGCGCTGATCTGGCTGACCGGCTCGCTGAACGGCCGCGACTGGACGAACGTGCGGGCGATGGCGATCACGCTGGTGCTGACGGTGCCGCTGGTGGTGATCCTGGTCCAGCGGCTGCGGATCCTGCAGCTCGGCGACGAGACGGCGTACGGGCTCGGCCTGAAGGTGGAGAGCTCGCGGCTCGGGCTGATCGTGGTCGGCGTCCTGCTGGCCGCGGTCGCGACGGCGGCCGCCGGGCCGATCGGCTTCGTCGCGTTCGTCGCACCGCCGATCGCGCGCCGGATCACCCGGTCGCCGGGGCCGGCGATGATCGCGTCCGCGTTGATCGGCGCGCTGGTGATCGCCTTGTCGGATCTGATCGCGCAGCACGCCTTCGGCGAGACGCAGCTGCCGGTCGGTGTGGTCACCGGCGTCGTGGGCGCGCCGTACCTGATGTTCCTGCTGGCTCGGGCCAACCGGGTGGGAAGTGGCGGCTGAGATGGAGAACCTTGTGGAGCACAGTCTTGCGGCCGAGGGCCTCGCGGTCGGCTACGACCAGCGGCAGATCATCGACGACCTGTCGGTACGGATCCCGACCGGGAAGATCACGGTCATCGTCGGCGCCAACGCCTGCGGCAAGTCCACGCTGCTGAAGACGCTCGCGCGGCTGCTCAAGCCGTCGAAGGGCACCGTGCTGCTGGACGGCAAGAGCATCCAGTCGATCCCGACCCGTGAGGTCGCGACCAAGCTCGGTCTGCTGCCGCAGTCGCCGACCGCGCCCGAGGGCATCACGGTCGCCGACCTGGTCGGCCGCGGCCGCTACCCGCGGACGCGCTGGATCCGGCAGTGGTCGAAGTCGGACGACGAGGCGGTCGCCGACGCGATGACGTCGACCGACGTGCTGTCGATCGCGGACCGGCCGATCGACGAGCTGTCCGGCGGTCAGCGGCAGCGGGTCTGGATCGCGATGGCGCTCGCGCAGGAGACCGACATCCTGCTGCTCGACGAGCCGACCACCTTCCTCGACCTGACCCACCAGTTCGAGGTCCTCGACCTGCTCGTCGACCTGAACAAGCGGGACCAGCGGACGATCGTGCTGGTGCTGCACGATCTCAACCAGGCCTGCCGATTCGGCGACCACCTGATCGCGATGAAGAGCGGCGCGATCGTTGCCGAAGGCAACCCGAGCGACGTGATCACGGAGGCCGTCGTCCAGGACGTCTTCGGCCTCTCGGTCAAGATCATCCCGGACCCGGTCGCCGGCTCCCCGATGGTCGTCCCGATCGGCCGGCACACCACCCGCACCGACCGCGTCTCCGAGGTCGCGGCCAACACAGCCGCGGCCGCCCTCGCCGCCTCCGCCGCCGCAACCGGCGTCTGCCGCCCGACCGACCGCTGAGAGTGCGATCCGCCACGCCATCACAATGACCGCCGCGGCGGGCGGCCCCGCCTGAGGCCGGCCGCAGCCCCCGATTGTGATGGCCTGGCCGACCGGCATCACCGACCAAGGGCGGAGCGGCGGCCGATGTTGAGCGGTCGCGGTGGGCGCCCGGGCCGGTTAGTGGGTGGTGGAAGTCCAGCGGTGGAGGACCAGCCCGGCGATGAGCGCGCCCAGGGTGCCGAGGGTGAGGTCGCCGAGGGTGTCGGTGTAGGCGGTCTGGAGCTCGGGGGAGTTGCGGACGAAGGCGACGTACTCGCCCAGTTCCCAGATGACCGCGGCGGTGGCGCCGAAGCCGAGGGCGACGAAGGCGGTCAGGCCGCGGGAGAGGTTGCGCGGTGCGAAGGCGAGCAGGGCGCCGGCGGTCAGGAAGCCCCACAGGACGAAGTGCATCGCGTCGTCCCACCAGGTGACCGTGTCGAAGAGGTTGAGCCGGTTGCCGAGCAGGTCGATCAGCCAGGGCAGGGTCAGCAGCAGGTCGGCCGGCCACGGGAACGAGTCGTGCATTTTGCTGCGAGCGCGCCCGTAGGCCCACCACCACAGCGGCAACACCATCGCGCCGATCGGGTACACGATCAGCCGGGCGGTGGAGGCCTTGCCCTTGATCCCGCTCAGGTCGGGCCAGATCAGCGCGGTCAGCAGCAGTGCGAACATCAGCACCTTCGCGCCGAGTGCGGCGTACCGCGTCCAGTCGGTCCGCGCGGCCGTCGTTGTCGCCATCGTCGTCATGCCTCTCAGTCAAATCGACCGCTGGGCGTGGCGGATGAGTACAACTACGCGAAGAGCCCCCGCGATCCTCGTCAGTGTGACGGATCGCGAGGGCTCTCGGCGGTACGCCGAACCGGTGTCAGCCGACGCTGAGCAGGTCGACCACGAAGATCAGGGTCTCGCCGGGCTTGATCGCGTTCCCCGCGCCGCGGTCGCCGTACCCCAGGTGCGGCGGGATGACCAGCTTGCGGCGGCCGCCCACCTTCATCCCCTGGACGCCGGTGTCCCAGCCCTGGATGACCTGGCCGACGCCGAGCTGGAAGCCCAGCGGCGCGCCGCGGTTGTACGACGCGTCGAACTCCTCGCCGGTCGAGTGCGCGACGCCCACGTAGTGCACGTTGACCCGCGAGCCGGCCTTGGCCTCGTCGCCGTCGCCCACGGTGATGTCGGTGATCTCGAGATCCGCCGGCGGCGGCCCGTCCGGAAAGTCGATCTCTGGCTTGTCAGTCATGCCCCCCACCTTAAGCAGCCCGCACCCTGCCGCTACCCACCCCCCACCACCAGGCGGGTCGCCGGACCCGCACGCCCGGAACGCGGCACCATGTGACTCATGGTCACCCAGTGGGAATACAAGGCGCTGAAACTGCAGATCGGTCTCAAGGGCTTCAAGTACGAGCAACTCGAAGAACAGCTCAACGCCCTCGGCCGCGAAGGCTGGGAAGCCGTCGGCTCGGTCGCCCCCGGCGCCGCCATCGAGGTCGCCGTCCTCCTCAAACGCCCCCGCGCCTGAGCCTCGGCCGGCGGGTCGGCGGCTAAGGTCGCGAGCACCAGGTCTCAGTGGAGGAGGGCACATGCCGGAGCTCGAGGTTGAGGGCGCGACGTTGGTGTACGACGTGCGCGGGGAGCTGACCGATCGGGAGCGGCCGGTGCTGCTGATGATCGGGACGCCGATGGGGGCCAGCGGATTCCCGACGCTGGCGTCGCATTTCACCGATCGGACCGTGGTGACGTACGACCCGCGCGGGGTCGAGCGGAGCACGCGGACGGACTCGGGGGAGTTGAACCCGGATATCCACGCGGCCGATCTGGTCGCGCTGATCGAGGCGCTCGGCGCCGGCCCGGTGGACATCTTCGCCAGCAGCGGCGGCGCGGTGAACGGGCTCGCACTGGCGGCGACCCGGCCGGATCTGATCCATCTGCTGGTGGCTCACGAGCCGCCGCTGGTCGGTGTGCTGCCGGACCGCGAGGCCGTCACCGCCGCGACCGAGGACATCTACCAGACCTACTACCGCGACGGGATGGGCGCCGGGATGGCGAAGTTCATCGCGATCGTCGGGTTCGAGGGCGAGCTGTCCGCCGACTACACCGAGCAGCCGGCGCCGGACCCGGCGATGTTCGGGCTGCCGACCGAGGACGACGGCTCCCGCGACGACGCGTTGCTCGCGCAGAACCTTCGCGGGACGACGTCGTACGAGCCGGACTTCGCGGCGCTGGCCGACGTCAAGGACCTGCTGATCATCGGCGTCGGCGAGGAGTCCGCGAATCAGCTGGCCGGGCGCGCCGGGCGGGGTGTCGCGGAGCGGCTCGGGCTCGAGGTCGTGACGTTCCCGAGCAACCACGGCGGGTTCCTCGGCGACGAATACGGGATGCCGGGGCAGCCTGCCGAGTTCGCCGTCAAGTTGCACGAGGTGCTCGGCGGGTAGACCCGATTCTGGGCTAGCGTGGAATCTCATGCGGATGAAATTGCTCGTCGTGGTGGTGGCGGTCCTGGCGGCGTCGTTGAGCGCCCCGACCGCCACCGCCGCGCCCGAGAACTACGGGCAGTACTCACTGATGTTCGAGAAGGCCGCCGGTCAGTACTGGGCTGGTGACTCCGCGGCCGGGCAGTGGGCCTGGGCGCCGCAGAACGCGACCACCTCGGACATCTCCTGGGGTGACCCGAAGCCCTGGCCGCCGAAGTCGGCCGAGCGGTTCGTCCGGGACGGCGACTGGGTCATGCTCGAGGGATACAGCGACGGCCCGGGGCGCCCGGTCACCGGCGTCCAGCGCGTGACGTCGGAGTACATCGGCGACGCCAACTGCCGAAAGCTCACCCCGATCCCGTCGAACGGCGGCCGCCAGCACTACGTCCGCTGGACGATCCCGGCCACCGGCTACTGCCTGGACGCGCGCGGCACGATCGGCGGCAAGGTCAACTTCCGGCACCTGCAGAAGTGGTCGCCGCCGCACTCCTGCTCCAACCCGTACTTCACCAACCAGACCTGCATCACCCAGTTCGAGCAGTGGTGGGACGACAACCAGCACCCGTTCGCCCTGCAGCTCACTCGCACTCTGGAACTTGCCCGCGGCAAGGGCCCGGCCTTCACCAACCACACCACCTTCCCGGTCACCTGGACGGCGAACGCCCGCTATTACTGGCATTACCCGGGGTGATCGGCTACCTGCTGCTTTTGTTGCTAGCAGCAATCATCAGCTTGCAGGTACTGATGTTCACCAGCCGCGGACGTTCGCTGGAGAAGCGGTTGCGCGACCTCGGCACGGGCGGCGACGCATTAGCCCTCGGCTGGGTGGCGATCATGCTGCTCGGCGCCGGCGGGGCGTTGCTCGGGTACCTGTTCGGTCGGCCCGAGGTCGGTGCGACGGTCGGCGTGGTGCTGGCGTTCGTGCTGCTGGTGGTCGGGGTGGTCTGGGCGCACCGGCGGCCGCAGGCTCCGCCCCGGCATCGGGACGACGGCACGCCGCCGGACAAAGCACGCTAGGCTGAGCGCCCGTGAAGGTCTTGGTGATCGGTACGGGCGGCCGCGAGCACGCGCTGGTGTGGGCGCTGGCGCAGGATGGCGACGTCGAAGAGGTGGTGGCGGCGCCGGGTAACCCGGGGATCGCCGCGCTGCACCCGGCGTACGACGGGCAGACGATCGTCTGCCGGCCGGTGGACGTCGCCGATCACGAGGCCGTGGTCGCACTGGCGACCGAGATCGGGGTCGATCTGGTCGTCGTCGGGCCGGAGGCGCCGCTGGTCGCCGGGCTGGCCGACCCGCTCCGCGCGGCCGGGATCGCGGTCTTCGGGCCGTCCAAGGACGCCGCGCAGCTCGAGGGCTCGAAGGCGTTCGCCAAGGACGTGATGGCGGCCGCGAGCGTGCCGACCGGGCGGGCCTACGTGTGCACGACGCCCGAGCAGGCGGCCGAGGCGATCGACGCGTTCGGGCCGCCGTACGTCGTGAAGGACGACGGGCTCGCCGCCGGTAAAGGCGTCGTGGTCACGTCGGACCGGGACGAGGCGCTGGCGCACGCGGCCGGTTGCGAGCAGGTGCTGATCGAGGAGTTCCTCGACGGCCCGGAGGTCTCGCTGTTCGCGATCACCGACGGGACGACGGTGCTGCCGATGCAGCCCGCGCAGGACTTCAAGCGGCTCGGCGACAACGACGAGGGCCCGAACACCGGTGGCATGGGCGCCTACACGCCGTTGCCCTGGGCACCGGACGGTTTGGTTGCCGAGATCACCGACAAGGTGCTGCAGCCGACGGTCGACGAGATGCGCCGCCGCGGGACGCCGTTCAGCGGTCTGCTGTACGCCGGTCTCGCGCTGACCTCGCGCGGCCTGCGGGTGATCGAGTTCAACTGCCGCTTCGGCGACCCGGAAACCCAAGCCCTGCTGCCGATGCTGAAGACGCCGCTGGGCGGTCTGCTGCTCGCCGCGGCCACCGGGAAGCTCGGCGACTACGACAAGCTGAGCTGGAAGAACGGCTCCGCGGTCGCCGTCGTCCTGGCCGCCAAGAAGTACCCGGCCAGCCCGCGCAGCGGCGACGCGATCGCCGGCCTCGACCAGGCCGAAGGCGACGACGTCCGCGTCTTCCACGCCGGTACGGCGCTCGCCGACGAGGAGCTCGTCACCGCCGGCGGCCGCGTCCTCGCGGTCAGCGCCACCGGCAAGGATCTCGACGAAGCCCGCCAGCGCGCGTACGCCGCCGTCGGCCAGATCCGGATCAAGGGCTCCCAGCACCGCACCGACATCGCCCTGAAGGCCGCCCGGGGAGAAATCACCGTCTGAGCTTCTGGGAGAATGGTGGCGTGTCGAGCCCTGTGAAGCCCCGGATCCCCAACGTTCTCGCGTCGCGCTACGCCAGCCTGAGCATGGCGAAGTTGTGGTCGCCGGAGCACAAGATCGTGCTCGAGCGGCAGCTGTGGCTCGCGGTGCTGACGGCCCAGAAGGAGCTCGGCGTCGACGTCCCGGACGGCGTCATCGAGGACTACCGGCGGGTCGTCGACCAGGTGGACCTGGAGTCGATCGCGGCCCGGGAGCGGGTCACCCGGCACGACGTGAAGGCGCGGATCGAGGAGTTCAGCGCGCTCGCCGGGCACGAGCACATCCACAAGGGCATGACGAGCCGGGACCTGACGGAGAACGTCGAGCAGCTGCAGATCCGGGCCGGCCTGGAGCTGGTCCGCGATCGCGCGGTCGCGACCGCCGTCCGGCTCGGGCAGCTCGCGGCCGACCACGCGGCGCTGGTGCTGACCGGCCGCTCGCACAACGTCGCGGCTCAGGCGACGACGCTCGGTAAGCGGTTCGCCTCGGCGGCCGATGAGCTGCTGGTCGCGGTCGCCCGGCTCGAGGAGCTGATCGAGCGCTACCCGCTGCGCGGGATCAAGGGCCCGGTCGGCACCTCGCAGGACATGCTGGACCTGTTCGGCGGCGACCCCGCCAAGCTGGACCGGCTGGAGAGCGAGATCGCCCAGCACCTCGGCTTCAGCAACACGCTGACCAGCGTCGGCCAGGTCTACCCCCGCTCGCTGGACTACGACGTCGTCTCCGCGCTGGTGCAGCTGGCCGCCGGCCCGTCGAGCCTGGCGACCACGATCCGGCTGATGGCCGGGCACGAGCTGGTCACCGAGGGGTTCAAGGAGGGCCAGGTCGGCTCCTCCGCGATGCCGCACAAGATGAACACCCGGTCCTGTGAGCGGGTGAACGGGCTGGCCGTCATCCTGCGCGGGTACGCCTCGATGGCCGGCGAGCTGGCCGGTAACCAGTGGAACGAGGGCGACGTCTTCTGCTCCGTCGTCCGCCGGGTCGCCCTGCCGGATGCGTTCTTCGCGCTGGACGGCCTGTTCGAGACGTTCCTGACCGTGCTCGACGAGTTCGGCGTTTACCCGGCCGTCGTGAGCCGCGAGCTGGAGCGGTACCTGCCGTTCCTGACCACCACCAAGGTGCTGATGGCCGCCGTGAAGAACGGCGTCGGCCGCGAGACCGCCCACGAGGTGATCAAGGAGCACGCGGTCGCCACCGCGCTCGACCTGCGGAGGGGCCTGGCCGGGAACGACCTCTTCCACCGCCTCGGCGCGGACGGTCGCCTCGGTCTCACCGAGGAGCAGATCGTCGGCATCGTCGGCGAGCCGCTGTCCTTCACCGGCGCGGCCGTCGCCCAGGTGAACGCCGTCGTCGGCCGGATCGACGAGCTCGCCAAGCGCCACCCCGAAGCGGCCGCCTACACCCCGGGTGACATCCTCTAGAACGTGTACGAACCGCTCACCTGGGTCCTGGTCGCGCTCAGCCTGCTGGCGATGGCGTACGCCGTCGTCCTGGCCGCTCGGGACAAGCGGATCGATTGGCCGCTGCTCGGCGCGGTCGGCGTGATCGAGGTCGCGCTGCTCGGTCAGCTGGTCGTCGGCATCATCCAGCTGGTCGGCACCGATCGGGACGTCTCCGGCCCGTACTTCGTCGGCTACCTGATCGGCGCCCTGCTCGTGCTGCCCGTCGGGACGCTGTGGGCGCTCGCCGAGAGCAGCCGTTGGGGCGCGGGCGCGCTCGCCGTCGCCTGCTTCGTCGTCCCGGTGCTGGAGCTGCGGTTGTACGAGGTCTGGGCCGCGTGAGTACGCCGGAGGCCACGCGCCAGGGCCCCGGCCGGATCCTCGTCCTCGTGTACGGCGTCTTCGCGTTGGCGGCCACCGCGCGGGCCGGCGTCCAGATCGCTACGCAGTTCGACGAGGCGCCGATCGCGTACCTGCTGTCGGCGCTCGCCGCGGTGATCTACTGCGCCGCGACGTTCGCGCTGGCCAAGGCGACCGTGCTCTCCCGCCGCGTCGCGACGATCGCGATCGTGATCGAGCTGGTCGGCGTGATCGGGATCGGCGCGTTCAGCTACGCCGTCCCGGAGGACTTCCCGGACGCGACCGTGTGGTCGCACTTCGGGCAGGGGTACGGCTTCGTGCCGCTGGTCCTGCCGATCCTCGGGCTGCTCTGGCTACGTCGTACCCGGTAGCAGTTTGCAGCGCAGCGCCCGCAGCAGGTTCTGCGGAGCGGCGAGTTTGCTCGGGTGGTCGAGCATCGTGACGACCCGGTTGAACTGGGCGTTGAGCGTCTGGTCCTTGGCCGTGGCGTCGTAGATCATCGCCGAGATCCATTGCGTCAGCCGATAGCCGCGCGGGTACGGGCCGTCGACGTGCGGCAGCGAGAGATCGGCCGCGGTCGAGAGTTGCCAGGCGACGTCGACGACCACGCTGACGTCGTTGAAGTACGAGCGCGCGGCGTACTCGAGGGGCGGGTTCGAGCGCAGGTACGCCGACAGGCAGGACGCGTGCAGGGTCGCCGACGTCATGCCCTGGCCGTAGATCGGGTTGAACGACGCGACCGCGTCACCGGCCACGATCAGTCCGGCCGGGATCCGGTCGAGCAGGTGGTAGTCGCGGCGTCGGCTGTCGGCCTGGTGGCAGGTGATCACGTCCCCGAGCAGCTCGCCGTGGTCGGCGATCTCCGCGAAGTCCGGCGGGTAGTCGTTGCGGCAGCGCTGCCGGAAATCCTCGATATCGCGGGTCGGCCGGTCGTCGGCGTACCCGGCGACGAGGACCAGCCAGCGCTCGCCCTCGACGGCCAGGATGCCGCCTTGCCGCAGCGGCCGGCCGCTACCGGGCTGGTTCGAGGCGATCGAGACGCCGATGTCGGAGATCTTCGGATCGCGCCGGAACAGCGCGCTGGCGTAGTTGAGCTTGATCGGCATCCGCTGCATCGGCGGCTGCGGCCACCCGGCTGCGCCGAGCCAGTCGCTCAGCCGGCTGGATCGGCCGGTCGCGTCGACGACCAGGTCGGCGGCCACGGTGACGACGGACTCCGGGCCGCTGGTCCCGTCCGGCTGGTACCGCGCCGCGGTGACCCGGTCGTCGGTGATCTCGATCCCGTCGGCGCGGCCGTGCACCATGCGGATGTTGCCGATCTCCAACGTGCGCCGGCGGACCATCGACTCCAGGAACGGCCGAGTGCTGACCAGGGCGGAGCCGACGCTGTCGGGTGGCGGCAGCGGCCGCCGTACGCCGTTCACGTAGTTGCGGCTCTCCTCGGGCGGCGGATTGGTCGCGCCCGCGTCGAGGGCCTCCCTCGTGAACCCGGGGAACCAGCGGTCGAGCTGCGCCTGCCCGGCCGGCAGCAACGCGTGCACCTGACTGCCCTGCGGTACGCCGGGTCGCGGTTCGGTCGAATCGCCGGTGGTGTCGCGCTCGACGATCAGCACCTCGTCCGCGTGATCGCTGAGCACCCGCGCCGCCATCAGGCCGGCCATACTCGCGCCGAGCACGACCGCGCGCTCCATCAGGATCCGGTTGTCCTTCGGCCGCTCCGCGCTGGTGATCCGGGCGAAGCGTTGCGCAGCCGACTCGACCATGGTGTCCCCCCAGGGCAGAAATGACGGTTGTTCGACTTTAAGTCGGCTGCCTGGTTCCTGCCCTCCGGCGCATGTCGGCCTGGGTCAGCGTGACGGGGCGCCGCTGACCAGCCCGTCCAGTACGGCGGCGACCGTACGCCGGACGCCGGTGGTGAAGGCCTCGTCCGAGAGGGTGGTGCCGGCTCCGGCGACGCGGTCGTAGAGCAGGCCGTCCAGCATCGCGGCCAGCGGCCAGGCGGCGGCTTCGGCGTCCGGTACGCCGAGGTGGGCGAGTAGCTGGCCGAGGAGGATGCGGAGCTGCCGGCCGGCGGTGTCGATCGCCGTCCGCAGCTCTGGTTGCCGACTGGCCTCCAGCGACAACTCGTAGCGGGCGAGCAGGTCCGCCGGCCGCTCTGCGGCCAGGCCGACGACCATCGCGGTCACCAGGTCGACCGGCGGCAGGGTGGTGTCCGGTGGCGCGACCACGGTCAGGTCGCGATCGAGCATCCGATTCACGCAGGCGGTCAGCAGGGCGCTGCGCGTCCGCAGGTAGTACGACGTGGAGCCCGGCGGCAGGCCGGCTTCGGAGTCCACCGCGCGGTGCGTCAGCCCGCGCAACCCGCGCTCGGCCACCAGCCGGATCGCGGCGTCGGCGATCGCGTCCCGGCGATCCGGCCCCAGTGGCACCTGCTTGGTCACGGCGATCATCCTCGCACTTCCGCGGCGTCCTCTACAGATGTAGAGTATCGGTCATGAGAACGGCGATCGTGGTGGGAGCAGGGATCGGCGGGGTGACCGCGGCCGTCGCGCTGCAGAGCTGTGGCTGGGGGGTCACGGTCCTGGAGCGCGCACCGGCCTTGGGAGAGGTCGGTGCGGGGATCTCGGTCTGGCCGGGGGCGGTCGCCGTTCTCAACGAACTCGGCGTGACGGGGATCGACAAGTCGGCCGCGCTGTCCGGTCCGACCGGCCTGCGGAAGCCGCGCGGCAGTTGGGTCGTCGCTGCGCCCGATCTGGGCGTGGAGCTGCCGGTGATGATCCACCGCGCACAGCTGCATGAGCTGATCACGGCTGAGTTCGGTCCGGCCGTGAAGGTCCGGACGGGCTACAAGGTCGCTACGGTCACGCAGGACGACGACGGCGTCCTCGTCGACGGGAGTCTGCGCGCTGACCTGCTCATCGCGGCGGATGGGCTGTGGAGTGTGGTCCGCGGCGCGCTCCACCCGCAGTACGCCGGTCCGCAGTACTCCGGCTACACAGCATTCCGTGGCATTGCCGGCGTCCCGGCGAACAGTGGCGGCGAGACCTGGGGGCCGGCGCAGCGCTTCGGGATCGCCCAGCTGATCGACGGCCGTACGTACTGGTACGCGACTGCCAACCAGCCCCCTGGGCAAGGCGGCGACCTGGCGGCGGTCATTCGCCGGTACGGCAGTTGGCACGACCCCATCCCGGCGCTGCTGGCCAACACGTCGGCCACCTTGCAGAACGACATCTACGACCTGCCGCTGCCGCTGGTCCCGTTCGCGACCGGCCGGATCGCCCTCCTCGGCGACGCCGCCCACGCCATGACACCGAACCTGGGCCGCGGCGCCTGCACAGCCATCGAGGACGCCGGTGCGCTCGCCCGGCACCTGCGCGCAACCCCCGACCCGGTCGTCGCGCTGGCGCAGTACGACGCCGAACGGCGTCCGATCGCCACCAAGCTGGTGAAGCGCTCCCGGCAGATCGGCCAGGTCGGCCAGCTCGACAACCCGGCGGCGATTTGGCTGCGGGACGGGGCGATGTGGGTCGGGGGAATGGCGGTGCGCGGAGCTGCAGCGCTACACAAATGGCGGCAGGCCCGAAAGCCCACGCTCGGCAGCCGCTGACGGAGGCGGTTGTGAAGCGCCGGCGGTCCGCTGAAACAATCGGCGGGTGACCACACCTCCGCAGGCCCCGGTGATCCCCGGTGCGAAGCACATCCACTCCGGCAAGGTCCGGGACCTGTACGAGCTCGAGTCCGGTGAGCTGCTGATGGTCGCGAGCGACCGGCAGAGCGCGTTCGACTGGATCCTCGAGACGCCGATCCCGGACAAGGGCAAGGTCCTGACGGCGATGAGCCTGTGGTGGTTCGAGCACCTCGGCGTGCCGAATCACATCGTGTCCACCGACGTCCCGGCCGAGGTCGCCGGGCGCGCGGTGATCTGCGAGAAGCTGGCGATGTTCCCGGTCGAGTGCGTGGCCCGCGGCTACCTGACCGGCTCCGGGCTGCTGGACTACCAGGCGACCGGCGCCGTCTGCGGGGTCGAGCTGGCGGCCGGTCTGGTCGAGGCGTCCCGGCTGGACGAGCCGATCTTCACCCCGGCCACCAAGGCCGAGCTGGGTGAGCACGACGAGAACGTCTCGTACGACGCCGTCGTGGCGAAGGTCGGCGCGGAGACCGCGGCCGCGCTGCGGGCCACGACGCTGGACATCTACTCCCGGGCCCGGGCCACCGCCGAGGAGCGCGGCATCATCCTGGCCGACACCAAGTTCGAGTTCGGCGCCCGGCCGGACGGGACGATCGTGCTGGCCGACGAGGTCCTCACTCCGGACTCGAGCCGCTTCTGGCCGGCCGACCAGTGGGAGCCGGGCCGGCTGCAGCCGTCGTACGACAAGCAGATCATCCGGGACTGGCTGCAGTACGACTCGGGCTGGGACCGGCACTCCGGCGAGGCGCCGCCCCGGCTGCCCGACGAGGTCGTGGAGCGCACACGGTCGGCGTACATCGCCGCCTACGAGCAGCTGACCGGCAACACCTTCACCGCCTAGAACAGACCGACGCCGAGCGCCAGCAGGATGAAGCGGGCGGCCCGGCCGACCAGCACGGACAGGCTGAACGTCAGCACACCCATCCGGGAGGCGCCGCCGATGAGGGCGACGCCGTACAGCGGAGGGATGCCGACGGACGAGCTGAGCAGTGTGACCGGGATGCCCCAGCGCCGGTCGCTCATCGCGTCCAGAAGGCGTTTGCTGACGTCTCGGTTCCACTGCACGAACCGGCCCCAGCGGCTGTCCAGATTGACCGGCTTGGGTTCTTTGGACTTCCGGTCGGCGTATCCGGGCCGGTAGCGGACGGCGAGGAACATCGCGACCTTGCCGATCGTCTGCCCGACCGAGACGCCGATCGCGGCCACCACCGGGTCGAGCTTGCCGGAGACGCCCACCCCGAGGACGTACGCCTCGGCGTTCAGGACCGGGACGATCGCGGACCCGATCCCGAACCCGATCGCCAGCACCAGCTGCCAAACCCACATGCCCCGAGCGTATGTGGAGTCGGCAGCCGGTGTCGGTAGTCCTAGCCCCAGTCCCATGCCGGGGCGTAGCACGACTGCATCAGGCGGCCCGGAGGTTTTCCGGGTGCAGCGCATCCCTCAGCTGGTTCCGCAGTAAGAAGCCGGCCAGCATCGCACCGCCTGCCGCGAGCAGTCCGCCGGTCAGGAGCATGCCCGGAGCCAGTGCGATGAAGATCGGGTCGTACGACTGCCTGCCGCCACCGACGAGCCGGCCGAGTGACAGCAGCATCCCGGCGGCCATTCCGATCCCCAGTGTCGGAGCGGCGACCAGAACAAGCTGTCGCTGGACGACGCGGCGCAGGAAGGGCTCGTCGACGCCGAACGCGGTCAGGGATGCGAGCTGCCGACGCTGATCGACCAACTGGTCGGCGACGCCGACGACCAGGGCAGCCAGCACCGTGGCTGCCACGAGGAGCAGCGCGAGGATGCCCAGCCCGAACCCGGTTCCGTAGAACTCGAGGTCGTACCTGTTCCGGTCGGACCGGATCACGCCCATCAGTGCGTTGACCGTCGCTCCGAGCAGTACGCCGCAGCAGCCGAGCATCGCGCCGATCCGAGCGGCCGGCCGTGACTCGGTGAGGAGGCGCGCACCGGTCAGTAGCCCAACGGGATCGCCCGACTTGGTGAGGCGGCGCCCGACCGACTGGATCCACGCCGTCGATCCAGTGAGCATCGCGAGCGCGACGCCGAGGAGACCCACGGCCGCGGCGAGCGGGCCGAACAGAGGTGCCGCCAGCGCGCCGACAGCCACCAGAACGAGCCCGATCCAGAGACGCATCTTCCCCGGCCGGGCCGGCGAGCGCTCGGGGCGAGGTGTCAGATCATCCCGGTGCAGAATGACCGCGATCAGGACGCCGACCCCAGTCATGACCACAGCGACCGCGGCCCACGCCGCCAAGTCCAGAAGCTGGGCGCCGGGCAGAATTCGAGCCATCCGCGGCAGGAGACCCAGCAGCAAGCTGAGCACTAGATAGACCGGCCCCGCGATCAGACCGCCGGCCAACCCCGCCGCGGCCGCGTCTGTCGCGGACAACCGCCGCACCTGCTTGTCGGATGCGCCCGCCAGCCGGAGCGCAGTCAGCCGCCGCTCCCGCGCCGCCGTGCCGAGCCGGAAGGCCTGTACGGCCAGACCGGCGGTCAGTGCGGCCAGGATGACCAGGACCGTGCTCAGGCCGCTCCGCAGCCCTGGCTCGGCCAGATAGTTGCTGTAGACGTCGGCGGACAACGTGCCGCCGCCAAGGGTCATTACCCGGAGCGCGCCGAGCAGGAACGTGCCGCTGAGCGCCAGCGCCGCAACGGTCAGCCGGATCCGGCTGCGGTCCGCCGGCGTGCGGGACCGAGCTAGTAGGACCAGAGATTCGATAGTCATCAGAGCACCACCTCGTGTTGGACGACGCCGTCTCGGAGCCGGATCTCTCGGTCGGCGGAGGCGGCGACCAGGTTGTCGTGGGTCACCATCACCAAGGCGGTTCCGCGGTAGCGGGCCGCTTGGACGAGTACTTCGAGCAGCTCCTTGCCCGCACGGCTGTCCAGGCTGCCGGTGGGTTCGTCGGCGAGCACGACGGACGGGCCGGTGACGAGGGCACGCGCGACGGCGGCTCGCTGGTTCTGACCGCCGGACAGCTCGGACGGGACGGCGTCCGCCTCGCTCTCGATCCCTACCTGTTTCAGCCACTCCAGCGCCTGTACGTGCGCCTCCCGGCGTGCGTGGCCGGCCAGGAGAAGCGGCAGGGCGACGTTGTCGATCAGCTTCACGTCCGGAACGAGCTGGCCGAACTGCAGCACGACACCGACCGCCGTACGCCGAAGCGCCGCACGGCTGTCCGCCGACAGGGTCGTCAGGTCGACGCCGTTCACCCGGACCGAACCGGCGTCCGGAGTGAGGATGCCGGCCGCGCAGTGCAGCAGTGTGGACTTGCCGCACCCGCTGGCGCCGGTGATGGCGACGATCTCCCCGGCGTTGATCTGCAGCGAGATGCCACGCAGTGCCACGTTGCGGCGGTACGCGTACTCGATGTCGGTGAGCTCGAGAGCTGGGGCGGTCATTCGGATACCTCCTGCTGGGAGATGCGGTCCAGGGCGCCGTCCAGCCATCGCAGGTCGGCGTCCAGGTGCGCGACGATGTAGTCGCGAACGATCGGTGAGGTCGGGTCCTGCTCGGCGGGGTTGTCCTGCAGCTCGCGGATGCGGCGCAGGTGACTGGCCCGCTGCCGGGCCAGGAACGCCGCGGCGTCACCCCCGGTCCGGACGGCGGCGACCAGCTTGCGCAGCATCTCGTCGGCGTTTCCCCAAGCCGGTGCGACCGGGTCGGTGAGCCAGTCGGACAGGTGTTCGCGGCCCTTGGCGGTCAGTGCGTAGACGGTCCGGTCCGGGCCGCCGCCGGAGGTCTTCTCGACCACCTCGACGAGCCCGTCCCGCTCCAGCCGCCCGAGCGTTGTGTACACCTGCCCGAACGCCAGGGGCCGGCTGTCCGGGAACCACGCGTCGTGACCGCGTTTGACGTCGTACCCGTGCGCGGGCCCGCCGGAGAGCAGTCCGAGGACGAGTTCAGCGGTTGCCATAGGGTGACTATACACTGAGTGTATGTACTGAGTGAATAGTCCGGATTGGGGCGATCCGGGAGGCGGTCGGTAGGATTCGGTGCGTCACCCCGGAACGAGACCTGGAGTAGTCAGTGGCTCGCGTTGTCGTCGACGTCATGCTCAAGCCCGAGATCCTCGACCCGCAGGGCAAGGCGGTGCACGGCGCGTTCGGCCGGCTCGGCTTCGACGGCGTGGCCGATGTCCGTCAGGGCAAGCGCTTCGAGATCACCCTGGACGGTGAGGCGACCGAGGAGCGGGTCGCCGAGATCCGCAAGGCCGCGGACACCCTGCTGGCCAACGCCGTGATCGAGGACTTCACCCTGCACGTCGAGAGCGACGCGCAGTGAAGATCGGGGTCGTCACCTTCCCGGGCTCGCTGGACGACGCCGACGCCCGCCGCGCCGCGGCCGTGGCCGGCGCCGAGGCGGTCGCCCTCTGGCACGGCGATGCCGACCTGAAGGGCGTGGACGCGGTCGTCCTGCCCGGCGGCTTCTCCTACGGCGACTACCTGCGGGCGGGCGCGATCTCCCGGTTCGCCCCGGTGATGGAGACCGTCATCAAGAAGGCGGGCGAGGGTCTGCCGGTGCTCGGGATCTGCAACGGCTTCCAGGTGCTCTGCGAGTCGCACCTGCTGCCCGGCGCCCTGATCAAGAACCAGCAGCGCAAGTTCATCTGCCGGGACCAGCGGCTCCGGATCGAGAACAACACCACCGCCTGGACGAGCGACTACGACGCGAACCACGAGATCACGATCGTGCTGAAGAACCAGGACGGCTCGTTCGTCGCCGACGAGGCGACGCTCGACCGGCTGGAGGGCGAGGGCCGGATCGTCGCCCGCTACCTCGGCAACCCGAACGGCTCGTACCGCGACATCGCCGGGATCACCAACGAGCGGGGCAACGTGGTCGGCCTGATGCCGCACCCGGAGCACGCCGTCGAGACCCTCACCGGACCGACCACGGACGGCCTCGGCTTCTTCACCTCGGTGCTGAAGGCCGTCGTCGCCTCCTGATGACCCTCTCAGGGCTGCGGCGCCTCCTGCTCCGCACCCTCTTTGTCGCCGTCGCGGGTCTGCTGGCCTGCGCCGGAGCCGGTACGGCGCACGCGGCGGTGACGCCGAAGGTCGTGGTGATCGGCGTGCCCGGGCTGACCTGGGCCGACGTCCAGGCGTCCCCCGAGCTGACCGCGCTGATCGACCAGGCCGATGTCGGGTCGATCACCGTCAAGACCGCCGGTCCGCACACCTGCCCGGTCGACGGCTGGCTCACCCTCAGCGCCGGCACCCGTGCCTGGGCCAGCGACCCCGACCGTCCGTGTGAGCTGCCGCAGGTCGTCGACGGCAAGATCCCCGGCTGGCAGTCCTTCGTCGACCTCCAGACCAAGCGCCACACCGACGCGAGCCTGGGTCGGCTGGCCGCCTGGGAGGACGGCGTCTGCGGGTTCGGTCCGGGCGCCGCGCTGGCGGTGGCCAAGAAGGACGGCTCGGTCGCCAACTGGTTCCCGACGTTCGACCCGGCCAAGGTGGTCGGCGAAGACTGCGCTCATGCCATCGTCGACGCCGGGGCAATGCCTCCGCGGGAAGGTCGCAAGGAAGCGCGTCTGAAGGTCGCTGAGCTGGTCAAGCAGGCCATGGCGACCGACAGCCGGGTCCTGCTGGTCGGCGTCGCCCAAGAGCTGGCGAACGCACACCAGCAGCCCCTGGTCGCGATGCAGTTCCCCGCCGACGGCGGTGGGCGGTGGCTGACCAGTGAATCGACGCGGCGGCCCCGGCTGATCCAGCTCACCGATGTGACTGCCACGCTGCTCGGCGGCAGCCGCATCCTCGTCAACCCGTCGCCGGCGGATGTCGGGCCCATCGATGGCGCATCGATCCGCGTCGACGGTGATCGGCACGGCGACGCCGCCTCGGTCATCGAAGAGCGGCTGGACACGAACCAGCGGTTCGAGCAGCCGCGGCCGATGCTGATCGTGGTGTCGATGACTATCCTGGTGGCCGAGCTGCTGGCGGTGGCGTGGTTCTGGCTGCGGCGTACGCCGCGCTCTCGCACCGCAGCGACGTTCGCACTGCTCACCCAGGCCGGCTTCTTCATTGCGGTCTTCCTGTCCACGATCACCTCCTGGTGGCGCTGGCCGGCGCCCGGGTTCTCCTTGTACTGCGTGGTGCTGGGCATCAGTGCGCTGCTGGCAGGGCTCGCGCACGTGTTCCTGAAGCGCTATGCGTTCCTCGGGATCGCGCTGGCGGCGTACGTGATCCTGCTGATCGACGGCGTGCTCGGTACGCCGCTCCAGTTCGGCAGCATGTTCACCGACGGCCCTGTGATCGGTGGGCGCTTCTACGGCTTCGGCAACTCGACGTTCGCCACTCTGGCGGTCGCTGCGCTCGTTGTGGCCGGCTGGGCGGCGCAGCGGCTGGTCAGCAAGAGCCGTGTGCAGGCCGCGCTCGCAGTACTCGCGATTGGCGGCGCTGCGATCGTGGTGGACGGCCGACCGGGCTGGGGGACGGACTTCGGCGGTATCATCGCGCTGACGCCCGCCGTCCTCCTGATGGCCTGGCTGACCTGGCGAGGGAGCATCTCGTTCCGTGCGCTGGTCGGTGTGGGCGCAGCCGGCGTCCTGGCCGTGACCGGCGTCGCCTACCTCGACTACCTGCGCCCTGAGGACGAGCGCAGCCACTTCGGCACGTTCTTCGCCCGCCTCCTGGACGGCGACGTCAGCGACGTCCTGATCCGCAAGCTGCAGATGGCGGTCCAGTTCTTCTACGGGGTGTCCGGCTGGGCGATGCTCGCCGGGGTCGTGGTCGCGATGCTGGCCACCGTGTTCCCGGGCCGCGTCCCGTTCCCGGCGTACCGGGCCTTCTACTCGAGTCTGCCGATCATCCGGCCGACTCTGCTGGCGCTGTCGACCTGTGGTCTGGTCGGCATGCTCCTGAACGACGCCGGGGTCGCGCTGCCCGCGATCATGACCGGCTTCGCCGTACCGCTGCTGGTGGCGCACCTCCTCGCGTCGCCGGTTACCGTTCCACCTGAGTCCCACCTAGTGCAGGAGTCCCATCGTGTCGACTGACACCGTCACCAACGCCGAGAGCACCCCGGACGTCGAGCAGCCGTGGGCGGACCTCGGCCTGAAGCCGGACGAGTACCAGCGGATCCGCGACATCCTGGGCCGGCGTCCGACCAGCTGCGAGCTGGCCATGTACTCGGTGATGTGGAGCGAGCACTGCTCGTACAAGTCGTCCAAGGTGCACCTGAAGCGCTTCGGCGAGATCCCGCAGGAGACGCCGGCCGGGAAGATGCTGGCCGGGATCGGTGAGAACGCGGGCGTCATCGACATCGGCGAGGGTTACGCGGTCACCTTCAAGGTCGAGTCGCACAACCACCCGTCGTACGTCGAGCCCTACCAGGGCGCGGCCACCGGCGTCGGCGGCATCGTCCGCGACATCCTCGCGATGGGCGCCCGCCCGGTCGCGGTGATGGACCCGCTGCGGTTCGGCCCGCTGGACGCCGCGGACACCAAGCGCGTGCTGCCCGGGATCGTGTCCGGCGTCGGCGGCTACGGCAACAGCCTCGGCCTGCCGAACATCGGCGGCGAGGTCGTCTTCGACTCGACCTACCTCGGCAACCCGCTGGTCAACGCGCTTTGCGTCGGCGTCATGCGGCACGAGGACCTGCACCTGGCGAACGCGACCGGCCTGGGCAACCAGATCATCCTGTACGGCGCCAAGACCGGCGGCGACGGGATCGGCGGCGTGTCGGTGCTCGCGTCCGAGACCTTCGCGGAGGGCGGCCCGACCAAGCGGCCGGCCGTCCAGGTCGGCGACCCGTTCATGGAGAAGCTGCTGATCGAGTGCACGCTCGAGCTGTTCCAGGCCAAGGTCGTCGAGGGGATCCAGGACCTCGGCGGTGCCGGGCTGTCCTGCGCGACGTCCGAGCTGGCCAGCGCCGGTGACGGCGGGATGCACGTCTCACTGGACAAGGTGCCGCTGCGGGACGCGTCGCTCGCGCCGGAAGAGATCCTGATGAGCGAGTCGCAGGAACGGATGATGGCGGTTGTCACGCCGGACAACGTCGAGGCGTTCCTGAAGATCTGCGCCAAGTGGGACGTCCAGGCGGACGTGATCGGCGAGGTCACCGCCACCGGCAAGCTGGAGATCGACTGGCACGGCGAGCGTGTCGTCGACGTGCCGCCGCGCAGCGTCGCGCACGACGGCCCGGTCTACAACCGCCCGTTCGAGCGTCCGTCCTGGCAGGACGAGCTGCAGGCCGACGGCGCCGAGAAGCTGCCGCGCGCCAAGACCGCCGAGGAACTGCGGGACACCCTGCTGCAGCTGGTCGCCTCGCCGAACCTGTGCGACAAGTCCTGGGTCACCGACCAGTACGACCGCTACGTACTCGGCAACTCGGTGCTCGCGCAGCCCGAGGACAGCGGCATGATCCGCGTCGACGAGACCAGCGGCCTGGGCGTCGCCGTCTCCACCGACTGCAACGGCCGCTTCGCGAAACTCGACCCGTACACCGGCGCCAAGCTGGCGCTGGCCGAGTCCTTCCGCAACGTCGCCACCACCGGCGCCCGCCCGGTCGCCGTCACCGACTGCCTGAACTTCGGCTCCCCCGAGGACCCGGCCGTCATGTGGCAGTTCACCGAGGCGATCCGCGGCCTGGTCGACGGCTGCAAGGAGCTGGGCATGCCGGTCACCGGCGGCAACGTCTCCTTCTACAACCAGACCGGCGAGACCCCGATCCTGCCGACGCCGGTGGTCGGCGTCCTCGGCGTCATCGACGACGTCACCCGGCGGACGCCGATCGGCTTCACCGCCGCGATGGAGGGGCACCAGCTCTACCTGCTCGGTGAGACCGCCGAGGAGCTGTCCGGCTCCGAGTGGGCGCACGTCGTCCACGGTCACCTCGGCGGCCGCCCGCCGGCCGTCGACCTGGCCGCCGAGCAGCAGTTGGCCGACATCCTGATCAACGCCTCCCGCGACGGCCTGATCGACGCCGCCCACGACGTCTCCGACGGCGGCGTCGCCCAGACCCTGGTCGAGTCCGCCCTCCGCGGCGGCGTCGGCGCCCGCGTCTGGGCCCCCGACGGCCTCGACCCGTTCCTCTTCCTGTTCGCCGAGTCGGCCGGCCGCGCGGTCGTCGCCGTCCCGCGCACCGAAGAGGTCCGCTTCACCGACATGTGCACCGCACGCCGCTTCCCGCACACCAAGATCGGCGTCATCACCGGCGACACCCTCGACGTCCAGGACCAGTTCGAGCTCCCCCTCACCGACCTCCGCGAAGCCTGGACCGCAACCCTCCCGAACGCCCTGAACTGAGCGTGCTCGATTCAGCTGTGACCAAAACGTTCGGGAGTTCCCGAACCCGATGAATAGCGTCCGTCGTCATGAAGACGACGGCGCTCACAGCACTGGCTGTCGCGTTGCTGGCCGGCTGCAGCAACGCAACTGCCCCCGCCCTCGGCGACCCCCGCACGGTGGTCGCCGAGGCTGAGCAGCTGCTGATCCGCGACTGCATGGCTGCCCGCGGCTTCCGGTACGTCGTACCGGCGCCGCCGGCCGCAACACCTGACGAACCGGCCGATTCGCCGTACGGGCTCGACGACCCGGCCCGGGCCGCGAAGTACGGCTTCAGTGGCCAGCCGGAGCCCAGCGCGTCGGCACCTGCTGACGACCACCTGACCGATGCCGAACGGGCGGCGTTCGACGCCGCGCTCAACGGACGGCCGGATGAACCGGTCGTGACTGTACCGCTGCCCGGGGACTACCGGATCGAGCTGAGCGCGGGTGGCTGCCGTGCGAGCGCACGGACCCAGCTGTACGGCGACTACGCCGCCTGGGTCCGCGCCCGCGTCCTGGTCGACAACCTGACGCCGCAGATCCAGCGCCGAGTCATCGAGTCGAAGACCTACCGACGCGCCTTGCACCCGTGGTCGACCTGCATGACGGCATCGGGACACCCGGCTGCGAGCCCGGACAGTCTCCGGTCCGCGTTCGCCAAGAAGACCGGTGAGCGGGACACGGCATCGACTCGTGCGCTGGAGCGTCGGCTGGCGGTGGCCGAGGCCGTCTGCGCCGAGCGCACCGGGCTGATCGTCGTTGCCCGGCAAGAGGAAGAGCGCGCGCGGACCGTCGTGCGCACCCAGTACCTCGAGGAGATCCGAACCCTCGAGCGTGGCGAGCGCGATGCGCTGCCGCGAGCCCGCTCCGTTCTCGCAGCGGAGTAAACCCTCCAGAAAGGAATCACCATGCGTAAGACAGCGTTGGCCGCCATCGGGACTCTCGCTCTCGCGATCCCGCTCGCAACCCCCACCTTCGCCGCCGCCTCCGACCTTCCGGACCGGACGGCTGCCGCGGCGCCGGCGATGCCGTGTGATGCGGGCTTCTTCTGCGCCTGGACCGGCGCGGGCGGAACGGGCGACCGAGTGCGCTGGGGAGGCAATGACTCCAGCTGGGGCAGCACGATCAACAACAAGGGCACGTCGTTCCGCAACGCCGGTTACCCGTCCGCGCCGTCCGCGGTCCGGGTCTACGCGGACACCAATTACGGGACGCAGCTGTGGTGCCTGATCGTGGGCGGCAAGATCTACCAGGCGCACTCGTCGAAGGACAACCGCGCCAGCTCGCACAAGTGGTCGACGAGCTGCTGATCCGCACGGGCTGTCAGATTTCCGTCAGGTAAGTGTCAGACGGGAGCCGTAGCGTCGCCGACAGTCGACGGGGACGGGGGTTTCCGGATGTGGCGGATTCAGCTGAGTGGGGACGACGTGGGGCGGGTCCGCCTGGCACGGGGGGCGGACCCGCTGTGGGAGATTCTGCACAGCGCGCATGTACTCGGCGGGTCGTTCGGGGAGGTGCTGTTCGGAGCCTGGCGACGTCGTTGCCGGCAGCAATCGATTCGGCGGCTGGATGCGTTGCTGACGGTGGCGCCGAGTCAGGGGTACTCGCCGGATTTCCTCACTCCGGCTGGGGGATCGACCGAGTTGGGCGCAGGGGTCGAAGCAGTCCTGCGAACACCTCGGCAACAGCTTGCGGACGACGTGCGGAGATTGGCCGCTGATCGCAAGTTGCCGTCGTGGGTCGGTGCGCTTGCGGCCGGGCGGCCGGAGACGCTGCGAGAGTTGGGGCTTTCGATGTACGGGTACTACCGGCTCGCGCTCTCGCCGTACTGGCCGCAGGTGCACGCTCAGATCAACGAAGAACTGCTCCGGTGCAGTCAGGAGCTCGCACGAGGCGGTGTGGAGCAGCTGCTGTCGGAAGTCTCGCCACTCCTCCAGCGTGCTGGGTCGGATGTGTTGATCACTAGTAAGTCCGGGCAGCGTGACATCAGTCCCGGTGGGTGTGGGGTGATCCTGCAGCCGTCCTTCTTCGCGTACGGCGATGTCAGTGTGCTGCAAGTCCCCGGCCAACCCGTCGTACTGGCGTATCCGGTGCCGCACCGCCTTGACTGGTCGTCGTCTGCGTTGCCGAACGGGCATCAGCTGGCCGCGCTGATCGGACGGACCAGGTCACACGCACTGGAGTTGCTGGCGACCAGTGCCCGGACGACGACCGACCTGGCCGGCCAGCTCGGTCTGTCACCGGCGTCGGCGAGCCAGCAGACCCGCATCTTGCGGGAGGCCGGGCTGATCCTCAGCGATCAACACGGCAAGGCTGTCGTCCACCGAGCATCACTCCTGGGTCAGACGCTGCTCAATGGCTCGGCAGCGCGTTGATCCGATGCTGGATGTCCAGCAGGTCGCTGCGATGCAGCTCCGCGCTGTCATCGACCCCGAGCTCGTCGAGGATGCCGAGTGCCTCGTCGACGGCGTCCTGAGCTTCCCGCAGCCGACCGGCGTGCAGGAGCGTCTCGGCGAGATTGCGCAGGATCATGCCCTCTGCCCAGCGGTTGCCGAACTCCTGGGCGATCCCGAGCGCTTCGGCGAAACAGCTGGTCGCGGCGTCCGGGTCGTTGTTGCCAAGGTGGGCGGTGCCGAGCGTGTCGAGCGCCATGCACAGGTTCATCTGTTGTCCTGCGGCGCGGTGTCCGCCGACTGCCTGCCGGGCCACGCGGACGGCGTCCGCCGGACGGCCGACATCGTCGTAGACGCGGGCGAGGTTGTTCTGCGCGTGACTCACGTAGAACGGGATGTCCAGCTCCTGCGCCAGTTGGAGCTGTTGCTCGAGCAGAACCGCCGCCCGGTCGTTGTCACCGGTCAGCGTGCACAGCAGACCGAGGTCGCCGATCGCGCGGCATTCGCCACTGCGGTAGCCGACCTCGCGGTACAGCTCCAACGCCGCCTCGACGATGACGGCCGCCTCGGCATACTTTCCCCGTTGCAGGTTGGACAGACCCAGCTGGTTGGTCGCGGACGCCTCGGCCAGACGGTCACCGGCCGCCTGTGCGGCCGCAATCGCGAGCTTGCACAGGACAATCGCCTCGGCGTGCCCGTGGATGTGATCCAGGTACCGGTACATCAGCCGAACGAGCCTGTTGGTCGTCATGTATCGCCCGTCCCGGAGACCGGCGTGGACCAGGGCGAACAGCGCGACACTCTCGTCGGCGAACCATTGCCGGGCCTGATGATGGTCCGCGAACTCCATCGGCTGTACGCCGGGCACCGCTGGTTCCAGCTCGATGGACGTCGCCGGACCGTTCAGGATGCTGCGTGCGTTGGCCGCCGTGTGCAGGTACCAGCTGTCGAGCTGCGCGATCGCAGTTGCCCGCTCCTCGGCGTACGACGATGCTCCCGCGACCTCGGTGGCGTAGTCCCGGAGCAGATCGTGGATCGCATACCGGTTGGTCGCGGCAGTCTGGAGCAGGTTCGTCTCCACCAGCCGGTCCAACCAACCGGCCGCGGCCGGTGTGGTGCAGCCGGCGAGGGCTGCGACCGCAGGGGTGCTGAACTGGTTGCTGGGCAGCAGCGCGATCAGCCGGAACATTCGGGCGGACTCGGGCGCCAGAGCGAGGTAGGACCAGGAGAAGACCGACCGGAGGTTGCTGGAGGTGTCCTCACCGGATTCGAGGACCTGAAGGCGGTCCCGCTCTGCGCGGAGCTCCCGAATCAGGTCTTCGAGTGTGCTGCCGGGACATCGGCTCGCGCGTTCGGCAGCCACCGCCAGGGCAAGTGGCAGGTGGCCGCAGAGGTCAGCCAGGGCGGCGAACGCCTCGTCCGGCCCGGTGTTCAACTGGCGTCCTAGGAACGCGACTGACTCTTGGGGGGTGAGAGTCCCGACTGCGATGCGCTGTGCGCCTTCGCGAGCGGCCAGACCGCGGAGCTGGCTTCGACTGGTGATCAGTACGGCCGTTTGGCCTGCGCCGGGGAGCAATGGGCGGACCTGCTCCGCGTCCCGCGCGTTGTCCAGGATGATCAGCACCTGACGGTCGGCCAGGGTGCTGCGGAGCAGGGCGCTTCGGGCGTCGACGCCGTCCGGGATCTGCTCCCCGGAGACGCCAAGTGCGCGGAGCATGCCGTCCATGGCTTCGGATGGGTCAGTCGGACGGCCTGGGCCGTATCCACGCAGGTCGACGAAGAGCTGGCCGTCGCTGAACCGATGTGCGGCCTGGTGCGCCCAATGCACGGCCAGCGTGGTCTTCCCCGTCCCGCCTCCGCCGTGCAGTGCGAAGACGGGTGGTGTTTCGGTGCTGTTGAGCAGGGCGTCGAGTGCTGTCATGGCTGCGGCTCGGCCGGTGAATCGGGGGAGGTCCGCTGGGAGTTGGTGCGGTACCGGGCGTTTCTGAGGCTCGGAGCGGACAGCGCAGGCCAGCAGATCGGCATGGATCTGCTGCAGCTCGAGAGACGGGTCCGTGCCTAGCTCCTCGGCCAGCTGACGTCGTACGGTCTCGTACGCCTCTAGGGCTTCGGCCGGGCGGCCGGAGCGGTCCAGCGCTAGTAGTAGGCGGGCCCAGAGCGGTTCGCGAACCGGGTGGTGGGTAGTCAGCTCGCGCAGCTCTGCTACCAGTTCGGCGTGGCGGCCCGCGGCGAGCTCGAGGTCCGCACGGCGTTCCACTGCGGTCAGATAGCGCTCGGTGAATCGTGGTGCCTGGTAGCGGCTCAGCCACTCTGTTTGATCGCCGAACGGTACGCCGCGCCACAGCTGCAGCGCTTCATCCAGGTGCTCGTAGTCGCCCTCGTCCAGCAGTGTCAGGAACCGGCAGGCGTCGACGCAGCCAGGGGCCAGGTCGAGCATGTAGCCGCCGGCGGTCTTGGCGATCGTGGTGGGGCCGAGCGTTGCCCGCAATCGGCGGACGTAGGTGTAGAGGCTGCCTCTCGCGTCGGTCGGCGGATCATCGCCCCAGACGCGGGTGATCAGGGCCTCGGTCGAGACCGGCTCACCGGCGGACAACGCCAGTACGGCCAGGAGCGCTCTGGCACGGCCGCCGCGCACCGGCACCGGGATGCCATCGGCCAGGACTTCGAGCGGGCCGAGCAGGCGGATCTGCAACGCACGCGCTGAACTCACACGAGCCCCCGTCTCACCAGCCGCAGTGGTCCGCTCAGACGGTACCCGAGCTTGGGTGTCTGGCACACTCGTAGGGAGAGTGTGAGGGGAGGTGGATGGTGGAGCGGCGTCCGGTCAAGCCGGCGGATCTGATGGGGATGGCTGCGGCAGCGGGGCAGGAGGCGCGCGTCGTGGCCGCTCGGCGGCGGGTGGCCAACATTCGGTTGACGGACGAAGAGCGCCGAATCGGCATCGACGAACTCGCCGAACAGTTCGCCCTGGGCCGGCTGGACGAGGACGAACTCCACCGCCGCGTAGACCTGGTCCAAGAGGCGATCACCCACGCCCACCTCCAGCAGGCCTTCGCCGGCCTCCCCACACCCTCCCTCTACCAGCCCACCCGCCGCCCGACCGGCCGTTGGCGCTGGGCCGCCTTCGTGGGCGCCGTCTGGGTCGCCGCGCCGTTCTTCCTGCTGGGCTTGGTCTTCCTGGTCTTCGGCCGTGAAGTGGCTGCGGCCGTCTTCGGCGTGCCGGCGCTGCTCTGGACGGCCGTCGCCTTCCGCTGGGCCCGGCGGGGCACGACGAACTAGAGGACTCGGGTACCGCCGTCCAGGTGTAGGTCGATGGCGTTGGCGGCGCCGTTGCGGAGCAGGAAGTCGGTGGCGTCGACGATTTCGGCGGTTGTGGTGGGGCGGCCGGTGGGGGTGCGGGCGGTGATGTGGGTGAGGTCGCGGTCGCGCCAGGCGGGGCTGTCGCCGACGACGCCGGGGTGGAGGGCGTTGACGCGGACGGGGGCGAGTTCGACGGCGAGAGTGCGCATGACGCCGGAGACGGCGCTGTTGGTGGCGGTGATCATGGTGGAGCCGGGGTAGGGGCGGACGGCGCCCAGACCGCCGAAGAGGACGATGCTCGCGCCGGGGCGGAAGCGGTGCCGCAGGACGCGGGCGACTTCGGTGTAGCCGACCAGCTTGACCGTCGAGGCCCGGATGGCGTCCTCGATGCTGAAGTCCTGCACGGTGTTGCTGTACTGCTCGATCGCCGTGACGACGAGTGAGTCGAGCTCGCCGACGTCGGTCAGCGCCTTCTCGATCGTCTCCGGCGCGGTGAGGTCGATGGCCAGCCCGCGCGCGCCCAGCTCGGCCGCCACGGACTCCGCACGCTCGGCCGAGCGGCTGGTGATGATCACCTCGTCGCCGCGCTCGACCAGATGCCGGGCGATCTCCCGACCGAGGCCGCCACTACCGCCGACAATCAACGCACGTCCTGGAAGGCTCATACTCCGACCAACAATCAGCTACCCAGCGTCGATTCCCGTGGGACGAGGACTGCCGGCAGTTCGAGGACGCCGTGCTGCGGGCGGCCCGCGATCGCGTCGAGCAGCAGCTGCGCGGCTCGGCGTCCGAGCTCCTCGAGCCGCAGGTCGACTGAGGTGAGCGGCGGCCGGCTGGCCAGCGCCATCACCGGCCAGTCGTCGTAGCCGGTCACTGCGATCTCGGACGGCACAGCGCGCCCCAGCTCACGCAGCCGGTCGCAGACGCCGCGTGCGATCTGGTCACTGCCACAGGTGATCGCATCGACCGACGGGTGCGTACGCAGGACGACGTCCGTCGCCTGGCGACCCCACTGCTCGCTCCACTCGCCGAACAGTGGCGCACCTACCAGCGTGGTCGTGGCCGCCACCGCCTGCGCCCGCTCGACCGCTGACCGATGGTCGGCTGGCCCGGTGATGTGCGCGATGCGGCTCCGCCCGAGGCCGAGCAGGTGCGTAACTGCCGCAGCGGCGCCGGCTGCGTCGTCCACGATCACTGACGCGTCCTGCGGGTCCGCAGACGCCGCCATCGCGTAGACGACCGGCAGCGGTACGTCGATCGGCGGCCGCGGCTCTGTCCGCCGGCCGGTCACGACGATGCCGTCGACCCCGCGGGCCACCAGCGACCGCAGGTAGCTCTGCTCGCGCAGCGGGTCGTCGCGGGTGTCGCAGAGGACCGTCGCCAGCTGGCCCGCGCTCAGGACGTCCTCGACGCCGCGCATGATCGGGATGCTGAATCGCCCTGAGCTGTCGGTGGTCAGCAACGCGACCGTGTACGTCCGGCCGGACGACAACGCCCGCCCGCGCGCATCCGGTGTGAAGCCCAGCTGCGCGGCCGCCCGCTGCACCCGGGCGCGCGTGTCCTGGCTGAGCTGCCCGGTGTTGTTCAGCGCCTTGGACGCCGTCCCGGCGGAGACTCCGGCCAACGCGGCGACATCCGTGATCCGTACCGCCGGCCGCTTCATGGTGCTACCTTAACAGCACGGAAAACGTGTGCCGTTTTTCCGTGCCGGTGTGTTCGTCCGCCCCCGAATCACCCGAAAGCAGGTCCTGTCATGACCCCATCGAAGGGACTTCCGCGCCGTGAATTCCTTGGCGTCACCCTGGCCGCGGCGGCTGCCGTGAGCGCCCTCGAGCCGACCACCGCCGAAGCTGCCACCGCCTTCGCACCGCCTGCCGGCCGCGGTGGTCACTACGTACCGCAGCGTTCCCCGCTGCGTCCGGTGCCGTTCCAGAAGCTGCCGCCCGGCGCGATCGAGCCGCGCGGCTGGCTGGCCCAGCAGCTGGACCTGCAGGTCCGCGGGCTGTGCGGCCGGTACGACGAGATCTCCGACTTCCTGGTCTACGACACCAACGGCTGGGTCGACCCGGCCAAGGGCGCCTGGGAGGAGCTGCCGTACTGGCTGCGCGGATTCGGCGACCTCGGCTACGTCACCGGGGACTCCGGCGTACTGACGCGTGCGCACCGCTGGATCGACGGCATCCTGCGTACCCAAGCCGCAGATGGATGGTTCGGCCCAGAGCGGCTACGGGCGTCGTTGGAGAGCGGACCGGACTTCTGGCCGGGCATGCCGTTGCTAGGTGCGTTCCGCTCCTGGCATGAGTACTCCGGCGACGACCGCGTCATCCCGTTCATGACGAAGTACCTGCGGTTCCAGAACACGCAGCCGGCTGAGGTGTTCAACCGGTCGTGGGGTGCGTTCCGTTGGGGTGACAACATCGACAGTGCGTACTGGCTGTACAACCGCACTGGTGACCAGTGGTTGCTCGACCTGGTCAACAAGATGCACTCCGGCTCGGCGGACTACGTCAACGGCATCCCCACCTGGCACAACGTCAACCTGGCACAGGGTTTCCGGGAGCCCTTGCAGTACTGGCTGTTGTCGGGCGACGAGCAGCACCGGGCGGCGACGTACCGGAACTACGCCACCGTGATGGGCCAGTACGGCCAGTTCCCGGGTGGTGGGTTCGCCGGGGACGAGAACTCACGGCCCGGCTTCGGTGACCCTCGGCAGGGCTTCGAGACCTGCGGGATCGTCGAGCTGATGCACAGCTTCGAGATGCTGACCCGCTTCACCGGTGAGCCGGTGTGGGCGGACCGGTGTGAGGAGCTCGCGTTCAACTCGCTGCCGGCTTCGTACGACCCGCAGCAGCAGGTCATGCACTACATCACCTGTGCGAACAGCGTGGACCTGGACGACCGGGTCAAGCACGGCCAGTTCCAGAACGGTTTCGCCATGCAGGCCTACAAGTACGGCGTACATCAGTACCGCTGCTGCCCGCACAACTACGGCATGGGCTGGCCGTACTACGTCCAGGAGCTGTGGCTGGCCACGACCGACAACGGGCTGGCCGCCTCCATGTACGCCGCCAGCAAGGTGACGGCCAAGGTAGCCGGCGGTCAGACCGTCAGCATCGTCCAGGACACGGAGTATCCGTTCGGCGACACCATCAACCTCACTGTGCAGGGCGCTGGTCGGTTCCCCTTGTATTTAAGGGTTCCTGGCTGGGCAGACAGCTTCAGCGTCGCTGTGAACGGAGAGCGGCAGCGGGTCCGTTCCGAGGCCGGATGGATCAAGCTGGACCGGCAGTGGCGGACGAACGACCGGGTGCGGCTCGTGCTCCCGATGGAAGTCCGCACCAGGGTCTGGGACGCCAACCAGGACTCGGTATCCGTCGACCGGGGTCCGCTGACCTACTCGCTGGCCATTGACGAGCGCTACGAGCAGATCGGCGGTACGGCGGAGTGGCCTGAGCTCGCAGTCCATCCGGAGTCCCCCTGGAACTACGGTCTGGTCCGCGACGCGCAGTTCAAGCCGGTACGCCGACGCACGGACGCCGGAGCGGATCCGTTCACGGCCGCGGGCGTTCCGGTCGCCCTGACCACGCAAGCTCGGCGCATCCCCGAGTGGGAGACCGACAGCGAGGACGTGGTCGGCCTCTTGCAGCAGAGCCCGGCCCGCTCGGTTCAGCCGGTCGAAACGGTCACTCTGATCCCCATGGGTTCCGCCCGGCTGCGAGTGAGCTCCTTCCCGCAGGTCGCGGCGCAAGGCCAGCAGTGGTTCCGGCGTACGCGCGTCACGGCGTCCCACGTCTGGGACGGCGACTCACTCGAGGCAGCGGACGACGGACGGCTGCCATCGTCGTCCGCCGACACCTCGATCCCGCGCTTCACCTGGTGGGACCGGCGCGGCACGACCGAGTGGATCCAGTACGACCTGCGCGAAGTCCGCGAGCTCAAGCAGGTATCGGCGTACTGGTTCGACGACACCGGCTTCGGGCAGTGCCGGGTACCAGCCTCCTGGCGAGTGCTCTGGCTGGACGGTACGACGTGGCGGCCGGTCAGCGCGGCTTCGGCGTACGACGTGGCTCGTGACCGGTTCAACACCACGCCCTTCGCGCCGGTCCGAGCACAGCACGTCCGGGTGGAGGCTGTACTCCGCCCGACGTACTCCGGCGGTTTGCTGCAATTGACATTCGACTAGCTCTCCGTAGCCGGGCGATAATTCTCCGGTGGGGGATTCGGCTCTGGAGTTGGCAGTACTCGCGCATCTCGAAGACTCGGCGCTGATCAGCGCCGAGTTGGCTCGGCGGACGGGTGCGTCCGAGCGCTCCGTACAGGAGGTGCTCGACGCATTCGTCGCCCGAGCCCTGGTGCACGCGCTGCCGCGGCCGCCCGAGCCGACGAGCTACAGCCTCACCGTCCGCGGGATCAAGCAGCTGCGCGACCGCAGTGGCACCTCGGAGGAGCAGCGGACGCGCGAGTGGCGCAAGGCTCCGCTCGACGAACCGGTCCAGCGGCTCAAGGACGTTCCGCGCCGGCAGCCTGTGGTGGGTTTCGTCGAGCCGCCGCAGACCGGCGAGCTGGAGCACCAGATGCTCGAGGCGATGGAACACAGTGACCTGAGCCGGGCCGAGGTGGCTCGACGGGTGGGGGCTGGTGAGCGGAAGGTCCAGGAGCTGCTCGACAAGCTGATCTCGGAGACCTTCGTCGCCAGCTACCTGCAGGACGGCCTGCCAACCGAGTACGGGCTCACCGAGGCCGGTATCGGCCGGTTGAAGCTGGTCCGGCGATTTCAGGCGGCTCCCTGGAGCACGCTGGGTCAAGTGACTGCAGAGGCTCTCACCCAGCGGCGGCGACCGGTCATCCGCCGGGAGAAGCACCTGCAGCAGCTGCGCCTCAGCGACCCGGAGCGGTCAGCATGCTCGGCGGCGCTCGCCGAGCAGTTCAGCATCGGCCGCCTCGACACCAACGAGCTCCAGCGTCGCAGCGTCCGACTGCAGGCCGCCACCACACGGGCCGAGCTCGCAGTCGTCTTCGACGGACTACCGATGCCCCCGCTCGACCAGCTGGCCGCGCCCACCGCGCCCACGCCCCCGGGCCGCGTCCCCTGGCGCTGGGTCGGCTTCGGCATCGCCGTCGCCTGCTCCGTGCCCTTCCTCCTCATGGGCTACGGCCTACTCACCAACCCCCGCGACCTCGACAACGTCCTCTTCGGCCTCTTCTGCGGCGGCGGCGCCCTCGTCTGGAACTACTTCGCCTGGTCCTGGGCCCGCCGCGGTTCCCGCATCTGAGCTCAGGACGGCCGAGGGCCGACGTACACACTGACCTCACCTGGGCGCAAGGTCTGGGTGCCGTGGACGTACCAGTCCCCGGGCACGCTCTGGCGGGTGTCGAACCTCGAGGGCGCTCCCTCGACGAGATAGCTGATCCGTTGCACCGAACGCGTCTTGATGAGTGGGACGGCGTTGCCGACCGTCAGACCTTCCAGCTTCAGACCTTCCAGCAGTTCGCCTTTGTCGGTGGCGTTCGACGAGGAGTGGTAGTAGTCCTCACCGGGCTTCGCGGCGCGGCCGAACTCGACGGTCGACGTACCGGTGTAGTTCCTCGGCACCTCCAGCCCCTCCTGGCAGCCGGGGTCAGCAGCTGTCAGCGTCCCAGTGCAGGCTTCGCCCGCTGCCACTAGGCGGAGCTGAGACGTGTCCTGCTCGTTCCGGCCGCTGAAGCTGGACAGCTGCCCCACGAATGGCGGGCTGACGGGGACGACCTTGACCTTGATGTCCAGGCCCATCCGCTTGAAGTCCGCGTTGTAGCGGTCGGCGTCAGCCTCGAAGTCGACCACGCGGACGATGATCTTGTCGCCGCGCTCGGTGAACGACAGTGCCTGCGGCTGGTCCTGCCCAGGCCGGCTGACAATGGCGGCACCGACCAGGCCGACAACCAGCAGTGCGGCGGCCGCTGCGATCAGCAGGTGTGGCCTTCGCCGGCTCGGTGCCGTGCCGGCAGCGGCGTCGGTACTCGTCACAGTGTCGGCCAGCTCGGCCCAAGCGGCGTTGCTGATCGTGCCGGTGTGCTGGGGGGCGAGACCGCGAACTGCGGCGTCGACCTCAGGCGTCTTCATAGGAAACCTCGCTAGTGGAAATGGCCGCGTGCAGCTTGGTGAAGCGCTTCCGGGCCCGGTGGAGTCTGATGCGGACGGCGTTGCGGGAGATGTCGAGGACAGTCGCGATCTGCGCGGAGTCAAGCTCCTCCCACGCGACCAGCGACAGCAGCTCCCGGTCCGGCTCGGGAAGCGCGCGGAACGCCCGCGCAGCCGCCGAGCTGTCCGGCAGCGACGTGTCGACCTCGGCGTGCTGGCTGAACTCCAGCCGCAGCTTCTCGCTCAGCGCGTGCCGCCGGCCCTCGCCGCGGCGGTGATTGGCCAACGCCCGCCGCGCTACGCCGTACAGCCAGGCCCTGGTCTGTGGCCCGTCCGGGACGTCGTCCAGCCGCCGCCAGGCGACCAGGAACGTGTCAGCCAGCACATCAGCCGCGTCGTCCCCGCTGTTCATTCGGCGCCGCAGATAGCCGAACACGGCCTCCCGATGCGCTCCGAACAGCTCCTCGAACCGCTCCCGAGGCCGTGCACCCACCACGAGCCCCTCCTGCCATGGCCCGTTCCGAGCCTCAATCGATGTCACCGTCATGCCAAGGAGATGTCCGGCAGCCGGTCCCTCCATTTCACCCGTGCTGAGGGTCGTGAAATAGCCTGGGGGTGTGGAGCCTGTGTTGCGGTTGGCGGTGGCTGCGGACAGTGGTGCGGTGGCGGCGTTGGGGCGGGCGTCGGTGCTGGAGCTGTTTCCGGCGTTTCACGATGCTGTGGAGACTGCGAGCGCGGCTGAGCACATTACGAGGCTGGACCCGGCGCTGATCGCGGACGGCACGTATTACGTGCATGAGGTCGGTGGGGAGATTGTGGCGTGCGGTGGGTGGAGCCGGCGGAACAAGCTGTTCAACGCGAGTACGGCGGGGGCTGACGAGCGGCTGCTGGATCCGGCGACGGAGCCGGCGCGGATCCGGGCGATGTTCGTCCGGAGTGACTGGACGCGGCGCGGGCTGGCTCGGGCGATTCTGACGGCCTGTACGGACGCGGCGCGGGCCGAGGGGTTCACTCGGCTGGCGCTGATGGCCACACTGCCCGGAGTGCCGCTCTACCGGGCTTTTGGGTTTGTCGAGGTGGGGACTGCCGAGTTGCCGATGCCGGACGGCGTGAAGCTGGCCGGTGTCGCTATGGAACGAGCGATCGAGGAGAAAACCGCATGACCGCAGGCACCGCCGTCACCGCGCCCGATGGCACCGAGGTCGTTCTCGGTGAGATCGGCACCCGAGTGCTGCTGAAGAACTCCCGCGTCCGCGTGTGGGAGGTGCAGCTGGCGCCGGGCGAGGCGCAGGGCTGGCACCTGCACCACAACCCGTACGTCGTCCTGTGCCTGTCCACCTCGCCGTGTCACATGGACTGGCTCGACGGGAGCCCAGCGCGCGAACTGAGCGAGACAGTGGGCGGCTCGGTCTACCGGCCGGTGTCGCCGGTGCACATGCTTACCAACGACGGCGGCGCGCTGTACCTGAACCGGCTGATCGAGCTCCTTGACCTGGGCGAGGAGGCCTCCGGCGAGCCGTACGGCGTCACAGCCACCGCCGAGGCCGGGTTCGATCAGGTGGGTGAGGTCCCGACGAAGGTGGTTGTCGACGAGGACGACGTCCGGGTGCAGCATGTGACGCCGGACGCGGGGGAGTCCTACACCTGGCGCACCGGCGGCTACCCGGCGCTGGTGGTCGACCTCGACCTGGCGAACCCGGATGTGACTTACCTCGAGCCTGGCGAGAGCTACACGCTCCCCGCCAAGCCCGAGCGCACATCCGGCTTCAACCTGGTCGAGCTGCGTTACTACAGCAAGCCGCGTACCTGATCCCCGTCACGCGCAGCCAGCACTGCGGCGGTGTCGATCAGTCTCAGATCGGCCTCCCGCAGTCTGGCCTTCACCAGCGGTACCTGCGGCGCGATAGCACTCAGCGAGTGCACACCCAGCGCAGCCAGGATGACGGCGGCCTGCGGGTTGCTGGCCAGGTCGCCACACACTCCCACCGGGACGCCGGCATTGCGGACGACGTGATCGACCAGCTGCAGCACAGCCGGGTCCAGCCCGTCCGCCAGCGCAGCCACCGCCGGATTTGTCCGGTCGGTCGCGGTGACGTACTGCGTCAGGTCGTTGGTCCCGATACTCACGAAGTCCAGGCCAGTGGTCAGCGTGGCCACCCGCAAGGCTGCTGCGGGCACCTCGATCATGATGCCGACCTTCAGACCCTCCGGGCGCGGCCCGAGCTCGTCCAGCGCCCAGGCGACCTCGTCGGCGGTGGTGACCATCGGGAACATCACCTGCACGGGGATCTCGGCCGCGATCTGCCGGACTGCCTCGAGCTGGTCGCGGAGCAGCTCCGGCTGGCGCCGGAACGCTCGTAGCCCGCGCTCGCCGAGGAACGGGTTCGCCTCTTGCTCCTGCGGCAGGAACGGCAACGGCTTGTCGCCGCCGACGTCCCAGGTCCGGATGGTGATCGGCTTGCCCGGCAGCGCCGCGGCCACGGCCCGGAAGGCCTCGACCTGCTCGGCGACGGACGGCGCCGTACGCCGATCCCCGAACAGCAGCTCGGTCCGCACCAGCCCGGACCCCTCCGCGCCCCGCACCGCGAGCGCGTCGTGCACCGTTCCGACGTTCACCAGGACGGCGACCTGGCGGCCGTCGACCGTCACGGCCGGCAACTCCGCCTCCGTGGCTGCCTGCTCCTGCTCGGCCACCCGCTCCGCGATCGTCGCCCGGACCTGCGCCACGTCGGGCTCGATCTCGAACGAGCCCTTGCGGGCATCGAACGCAACCATCGCACCGGCCGGCACCTCGACGTCGCCGATCCCGGTGATCAGCGGAATCCCGCGCGACCGGCCCACGATCACTCCGTGCCCAGTCGCCCCAGCCGCCCGGACTGCGACGCCGGCGAAACGCTGACCGTTCAGCATGGCGGCCGTCGCCGCATCCAGCTCCGGTACGACGAGGATGGCGGGCTGATCGGTCTCGACCTCGATCGGGCTGTCCTCCGTGGTGCCCGTCAGATGCCGCAGGACGCGATCACGAACGGCCCGGACATCCTGTGCGCGCTCCCGCTGGTACGCGTCGTGCAGCTCCTCGAACCGCTGCGCGAGCCGGTCGTAGACCAGCTGCCAGACATTCACCGCCGACGCGCCGCGGTCCAGGACCTCGCGAATCTCCTTCAACTGCTGGCGATCGGTCAGCAGCGCCAGCTGTGCCTCGAAGATCCCGGCGAGGTCGGGACTCGCGTCGCGCAACCTCCGCAGCTCCTCGGCGACCGCCTCGACCGCTGCATCCAGGCGCGCGGACTCGTTGTCACCGGCAACATATCCGCTGACGTCGACGAGGCCGCTGGCCAGCACGGCCGGGCCGAACGCGACGTCCAGCCCGGACCCGCCGTTGTCGCCTTCTGTCGGCGCGCTCAGGCGGGCCGGGAAGCGGGCGGGCTCGTCGTCGCCGAAGTTCTCCGTGGCGAGCTCCTGGATGGCGGCCAGGGCCGCCTCTGCCTCCGGACCTTCGGCGGTGAACCGCAGCAAGTGCCCGCGAATCGCATTCAGCGTCGCGACCATGCTGAGACTGCCGGCGTCGACTGGCCCGTGCCCGGTGTCCACGTCCGTGACTGTGACCCGGGCGTCGAACCCGTTCACCAGCCCGACCAGGCGCGCCGCCGGACGCGCATGCAAGCCATGTTGGTTGCTCACGACAACCTCAACGGACTGCCCGCCCTCGACGGCGGCAGGCTCCGATGGCGCGGGGCCGGCACCGAGGTGCTCCTGCTTACCGAGCAGCCCGCGCTCCGCCTCAGCAGCCACTTCGTCCAGCGCTGCGCCGGTCGAAGCCGTCACCGCCGCAGCGACGAGCCCCTCGACCAGCGGCGCGCTGGTCAACCGCACCCGCGATGCCAACTCGGGATCGATGAACTCCAGCGCCAGCTCGGCGCTCAGCACCGCGCTGCCCAGATCCAGGAGGACCAGGACGCCGTCCGCCGAGTCCGCGGCCGCGATCGCCTCGGAGACCGCCACCGCGTCCGTGCCGAAGGTCGTCTCGTCCAGCCCGGCCGCGACCACGATCACCGGCCGATTGCCGTCCGCAACCATTTCGGATGCCATCCCGACCGCCGCGGTCGCCAGCGCGCGGCTGTGCGAAACCACCACGATGCCGATCATGCGAGCGTCCGCGCGGCCGACTCGAGCAGCAGGGTGGTGCTCGTCGCGCCCGGATCCTGATGGCCGACGCTGCGCGCGCCGAGGTAGCTCGCGCGGCCCTTCCGGGCCTCCAGCGGCACGGTCGCGTCCCGCCCCTTGGCGGCGGCCTCGGCGGCAGCGGTCAGGGCCGCCCCGAGATCACCGCCGCTCGCGACCGAAGCGTCATACGCGTCGAGGGCCGGCGCCCAGGAGTCGTACATGGTTTTGTCCCCCAGTTCGGCTTTGCCGCGCGCGAGGATCCCCTCGACGCCGGCCCGCAGTCCCACGCCGATCGACAAAGGTGTCAGCTCGGCGCCCGCGAGCGCCGTACCGAAGCGGAGGAAGAACGTCCCGTACAACGGCCCGCTCGCCCCACCGACTTTGCTCACCAGTGTCATCCCGGCCTTCTTCAGCAATTCGTCGACGGACCCGAACGAGGTCTCGTCGAGCACCGCCACGACGGCGCCGAATCCACGATCCAGGTTCGCGCCGTGATCGGCATCCCCGATCGCCGAGTCGAGCTCTGTGAGGTACGCCGCATTCTCGTGCAGCACCTGCGCGGAATCCCGCAGCCAGGCGGCGAATTTATCGATCACGCGCCCCACCGCAGCCCTGGAGTGTTCACCGGCGCGTCCCACAACCGGACCAACTCGTCGTCGGCTTTCAGCAGCGTCACCGAACAGCCGGCCATCTCCAGCGAGGTGATGTAGTTGCCGACCAGCGAGCGGGCCACGGTGATCCCGGCCCGATCGAGCAGCTGCGCCACCTCGTTGTACATCAGGTAGAGCTCCAGCAACGGCGTCCCGCCCAGGCCGTTGACGAAGGCAATCACCGAATCGCCTTGCTGGTAAGGAAGATCCGACAGCACCGGGTCGACCAGCAGTGCGGCGACCTCGCGCGCGGGGGCCAGTGGCAACCGTTGTCTGCCGGGCTCGCCGTGGATGCCGATCCCGACCTCCATCTCGTTCTCGGCCAGGTCGAACGTCGGCTTCCCCGCGGCCGGGACCGTGCACGACGTGAGCGCCATCCCCATACTGCGGCCGTTGTCGTTCACCCGCTGCGCGAGGTCCGCGACCTCGGCCAGCGAGCGCCCTTCCTCGGCGGCCGCGCCGACGATCTTCTCCAGCAGCACGGTCACCCCGACACCGCGCCGCCCGGCCGTGTACAGGCTGTCCTGGACGGCGACGTCGTCGTTCGTCACCACCGACCGGACCTCCGTCCCGGCGTCCGCGGCGGCCAGCTCGGCGGCCATCTCGAAGTTCATCACGTCGCCGGTGTAGTTCTTCACGATGTGCAGGACGCCGGCGCCCGCGTCCACCGCCTTGGTCGCGGCCATCATCTGGTCCGGCACCGGGGAGGTGAACACCTCACCCGCGCAGGCGGCGTCCAGCATCCCGAGCCCGACGAACCCGCCGTGCAGCGGTTCGTGCCCGGATCCGCCGCCGGAGATCAGCCCGACCTTCCCCGGTCGCGGCTCGGCCTTGCGGTAGACGATCCGGTTCTCGTGGTCCACCCGCAGCCGGTCCGGGTGCGCGGCCGCCATCCCGAGCAGCGCTTCACTCACAACATCGGCAGGGTCGTTGATGAGCTTCTTCATACCCCCATCTGAGCATCGCTCACGGTCGAGAGCAACGGGATCTTTCGGATCGACCGGCTGAACGTGAGCAGTACCGCACCGGCGACGAACAAGGCCCCGAAGACCAGCAGCGCCGCGCGCGCACCCGCCGCGCCGAGCAGGACCCCGCCGAGCAGCGGCGCCAGCGGGTTGACGCCGTTCGCCAGGAACATCACCGCGCTCTTGGCGCGACCCTGCAGCTCGTCCGGGGTAGTCAGCATCTGGTAACCGAACAGACCGGAGTTCACCGCCGGCAGCAGGAAGAACCCGAACGCCGGCAGCGCGATCAGCAGCACCGGATCCGTGCTGAACGCCGTGGCGCCCAGTGCGATCGCGACCACCCAGCCGCCGGCGAGCGCGATCCGGCCGACCGGCAACACCGCGAGCAGTTTCGGCGCCGCGATCGCGCCCAGCAGGCCGCCGACGCCCATCGATGTCGTCAGCAGCCCGATCACGGACGCCGGTACGCCGCGCTGCTGCATGCTCACGATCAGGACGAACAGGATCCCGGTGCCGGCGAAGTTGAGCACGGTCGAGACGATCCCGATCGTCCGCAGCGCAGGTTGCCGGAAGAGCCAGCTCAGGCCGGAGCGGATCGCGGCGAGCATCGGCTCCGGGCGGCTGGGCCGCACGGCCGGGAGCGGGTGCCGGATCGAGGCCAGCAGGAACGTCATCACCAGGTAGGAGACGGCGTCGACCGCGATCGGGAGCGTCCGGCCGATCGAGTACAGCAGGCCACCGAGTGGAGCGCCGATCAGCCCGGCCGCGTGTTCACGGCCGTTGTTCGCCGCGAGCGCCGTCCCGAGGTGGGCTGGCTCGACGATCTGCCGCAGCGCACCGGTCTCGGCGGGCATGAAGACGGAGTAGCCCGCGCCGTTCAGCAGGGCGACCGCGATCAGGTGCGGCAGCGTCAGGACGTCGAGCCACCCGGCGACCGCGACCGAGCCGAACAGCAGCGTCCCGGCGGCGCTGTAGCCGAGCATCAGCGCGCGGCGGTTCACCCGGTCGGCCAAGGCGCCGCCGGGCAGCGCCATCAGGGTTCCGCCGAGTGCGGACGCCGTACCGACGAGCCCGGCCTGGACGGTCGAGCCGGTGATGGACAGCGCGAGCAGGGTGAAGACGAAGCCGCTCATCGCCGAGCCGACCGAGCTGATCGTCTGGCCGCTGAGCAGCTTCAGGTAGTCGCTGTTCCGCAGCAGGCCGCGGGCGGTCAGTCTTTCGGGCGCAGCAGCGGCCGGACGACCTCGCGGGCGTCGTGGATCCGGGACTTGACCGTGCCGAGCGGGGCACCGACCTCGGCCGCGATCTCCTCGTAGGACAGCCCGTAGACGTCGCGCAGGACCAGCGGGGTGACCATCTGCGGCCGGTCGCGCTCGAGCGTCTCCAGGGCCTCCAGGAGGTCCAGGCGGGTGCCGGCGATGACGGACGTCGTCCGCGGGTCCGGCTTCTCCATCGTCTCGGGGTTGTGCGCGGCCTGCGCGGTGCGCTTCAGCTTGCGGTACGTCGAGCGCGCCGAGTTGGCCGCGACCGAGTGCACCCAGGTCGAGAAGCTGCTCCGGCCCGAGTAGGTGTGGATCTTGGTCGCGATGTTGAGCAGCGCCTCCTGAGCGGCGTCCTCGGCGTCCGCGGAGTACGGCAGCACGCTGCGGCAGATCCGCAGGACGCGCGGGTGCACCTGGCGAAGCAGGTCGTCCATCGCGTTCCGGTCGCCGTCCTTGGCCCGCTCGGCCAGGACTCCGAGGTCGTCGGTCGGGCTGGTGCTCTCGCTCATCTGCGCCTTTGCTGTCGATCGGCCCCGGGCAGGGACTCCCTGTACTACATAATGCCTTGTATGGGGGTCCCAACCAGACTTGGCCGATACGTCGTGCGCCGACGCCTGGGCTCAGGCGGTTTCGCTACGGTATGGCTCGCTCACGATGAGCAACTGGACGCCGAGGTCGCGATCAAGGTGCTCGCCGACAACTGGGGGCACGACGACTCGGTCCGGCGCCGGTTCCTCGAGGAGGGCCGGTTCCTGCGCCGGGTCGAGTCCGAGCACGTCGTCCAGGTGCACGACGTCGGTGAGCTGGAGGACGGCCGCCCCTTCCTGGTCCTGACCTACGCCGACCGCGGCACGCTGGCCGACCGGCTGAAGACGGAGCCGCTGCCGCTGCCCGTCGCGGTGGACGTCGTCGTCCAGGTCGGCCGGGGTCTCCAGGCGCTGCACCGGCGCGGGCTGCTGCACCGTGACGTGAAGCCGGCCAACGTGCTGTTCCGCAGCACCGACGACGACGGCGAGCGCGCGGTCCTGTCCGACCTCGGCCTCGGCAAGTCGCTGGACGAGGTGTCCCGGATCACGCTCCCCGGCGGCACCCCGTCGTACGTCGCCCCCGAGCAGGCGCTCGGCGAGCGGCTGGACCAGCGCGCCGACCAGTACTCCCTCGGCGCCGTCGCGTACGCCGCCCTGACCGGCCGCTCGCCGCATCAGGTCGACGGCCTCGGCGCCGCCGGCCGCGTCGCCGCCGCCCAGCCGCCGAGCTCACTGGGCTTCGCCGTCCCGGACAAGATCGACGCCGCGATCGTCCGCGCGCTCGACCCCAACCGGGAGAACCGCTGGCCCGACGTCCAGTCCTTCACCCGCGAACTCGTCGGCGCCCTGGACGAGACCACCCACGGCTTCGCCACCCCGATCACCCTCACCACCCCACCCGAAGAAGGCCAACCCACCGCCCTCTCCGACGCCAACCAACCCACCCTCCCCAAACCCACCACCCAACCCCCCGCCACCCCCCAAACAACCAGCGCGTCCGCTGACGCGACCACCGAGGGAGTCGGCGCGATCAGCGCGGCCGCCGGGGCGCCCGTTGGGCTGACCGAGTCCGCCTCCGGCGGGTCCAGCGCGCCCGCCGACGCGACGGCCGAGGGAACCACCGAGTCGGCTACTGGATCGACTGTCGGGGACGCCGCTGGCACGACTGCCTGGGGAGCCTCCGGGACCACCGAGGCATCCGCCGGACCGACCAGTGGCTCGACCACCGAGGAAACCGCTGGGGCGACTACCGAACCAGTCGACGGTTCGGCTGCTGGGCCGGGTTCTGCGGTTGGGTTTGTCGCGGGGATGGGGGCTGTTGACTCCACAACGCCCGCGGCTGCGGAGTCGGGGTCGGCCGCGGCGCCGACCAAGAAGAAGCGGCGTTGGGGGCGGCGGGTGCTGGTGGGCTTGGCTGCGCTGG
Organism: Kribbella sp. NPDC104218; assembly: GCF_055584105.1. Classification (NCBI taxonomy): domain Bacteria; kingdom Bacillati; phylum Actinomycetota; class Actinomycetes; order Propionibacteriales; family Kribbellaceae; genus Kribbella; species Kribbella sp. NPDC104218. Next base: position 1,340,185 of record NZ_JBVJMQ010000001.1, on the reverse strand, counting down.
TGCTGGGGGCGGGCGCCGGGTTCGGAGGGCAGCGTGCGCAGGACTACGTGCAGGACCGGCAGTTGGTGATGTCGAACGCCGGGTATCTGACGCTGAAGGTGCCGCGCGGCTGGCTGCAGTCGCGGGCCGAGTCGCAATGGGAGCCGCCGGGCGGCGGGGGCAAGGCGCTGCCGGCGATCCGGTACAGCGAGAGCGAGGACTGGAGCAGCGGGGTCGGCTCGGGGATCTTCCTCGGCTACACCGGCGCCCGGTACGACCGGGTCCAGTTCGGTACGTCGCCCAACTTCCAGTGCGGCCGGATCGAGCCGCCGAGTACCGGCACCGATGCCGACGGTCACAACGTCCGTGACCAGATCTCGACAGAGTGTGGCGGCGGAAAGGGTATGCTCCTCCAACGAGTATTGGCGACGGGGACCAACAACTCGATGCTCATCCAGATCCTGATGTCGAGCGACGACCGCGACCGCGCGGTCGAGATCGCGAATTCGGTGAAGACCGGCGGCTGACCTCGGGCGGATGGGCTTCCTGCCCAGTTGTACGAGTAAGTCCGAGGAATCCCGTGCGCATCCCCACGGAACGGCTCCGGCCGTCCCCTGCCCTGATCCAGTCCACCCGCCGCCGGTTCTACCGCCTGCGCTACCAGATCTTCCGCGCCATCTGGCCCGCTGATTGCTGAGTCGTCAGCTAATTGATGCCCGGCGCAACCAAATCCGGCGCAACGATATCCGGCACAACCGACTCCGGCGCGACGCTCAGGACGGCGAGAGCGCGCCGTCGCGCCGGCTGACGGTGTCCGTCGCCTTGTCGAGCACCTCCGCGAGGGCCGCCTTGTCCTGGGGCAGCCCGGTGGAGCTCATCTCGACGGCGACGTTCCCGCTCTCGTCGGCGATCCAGCGCACCATCACGTAGCGCAGGTTGGCGATCGGCGCCTGCGCCGCCGGTGGCACATAGGTGTAGACGAGTGTCGCGGAGTTCTGCGTGACGGTCTTCGAGACGATCGTCAGCTGCCGGTTCCCGGCCAGCTGCGCCTCGCGCTGCGCCATCGAGTCGGCCGGCGGCCGCTCGATGGTGAACCCGGCCTCGAGCCGGATCCAGCGCTTACCGGTCGGGTCGGTGAACCGCCCGGTGACCGGCGGGTCCGGCTGCGAGAACGTCCAGTCGGCCGGCACCTTCACGATCAGCTTGGATTTCAGCACCTTCTGCACGCTGAAGATCCGGGTCTTGTAGTTCAGCTCGCCGACCGGCAGCGCCGCCGTGTCGTCCGGCACGATCTTGCGCAGCGGACCGCTGGGCGTAGTGGACGGCGTCGGCGTCGGGGTGGTCGAGCCCGCGGGCGGTTTCGGCGCACCCGGCCGGCTGATCGGCAGCGCCGTCCCGGACGGCGACGCCTGGGCCGACCGCTCCCAGGAGCTCAGCCAGCCGATCCCGTACCCGCTCGCGCCGCCGAGGGCGACGATCGCCATCAGCCCGGATGCCAGTAAAGCCGTCCCCCGACGTGCCATACCTGCCCCACCTCCCCAGTCATAAACAAGGACTAGCTGGGCCGGCGTCCGGTTGCGTCAACCGGGTAACAGTTTCGTGAAGACGGCGCTAGAGGTCGGAATCTTCCCGGAAGGCCGACTCCTCGGCCTGTTTCAGGATGGCCTCCAGGGCGACCCGGTCCTGCGGCAGGCCGGTGACGGCGAGCTCGAACATGCAGTCCCCGTTGCCGTTCGCCACCCAGCGGACGATGACGTGCCGGACGACGTTCTCCGGCACGAAGGTGTAGACGAGCGTCGCCGACTTGGTCTGCGGATCGACGTCCGAGGCCTTGATCGTCAGCATCTGGTCGGCCGGGACCGAGTTCAGGTCCGACATCTTGGTGTTCATCCGCTGCTCCGGCGAGCGGTCCAGCGCGAAGCCGGCCCCGATCCGGATGTACCGCCGGCCGGTCGGATCGGTGAACCGCCCGACCTTCGGCTCCGGCAACGTGTACGACCAGTTCGACGGAACCCGCACCCGGACGGCGGATTTCACCGCGTCGGTGACAACGAACTCCCGCGTCTTGTAGCTCAGGCCGTCCGCGTCCAGCGCCCTGGTCGTGTCGGGCACCACCTTCTTCGGCGGTGTCGAGGACGACGAGCGCGCGCCCTTGGGCGGCACAGCCGGGAGAGCGGCGTCGGAGATACTGGTCGCCTCGTTGTCGAGGAGCTCGCCGAGGACGTAGCCGCCCCCGCCGCCGACACCGGTCAGCACGACCAGCCCCGACCCGAGCAGCGCGCGCCTGGTCCAGGTCTTCGCCACGTCCCTCCTCACCTCGATCGCGAAGTGCACAGCCTATCGGGGCGACGGTGTGGATCCGGTGCAGAATCTCAACCGGTCGGCCGGACGGACCGAGTCGCGTTCGAGGCGATTTCCTTGAGGGCCGCGGCGTCCTGCGGGAGACCGGAGATACTCATCTCGACGGTGGCGAGGTCATCGTCGCCGGTCGCCACCCAGCGCACGATGACCATCCGGAGCGTCTGGTTCGGAATGTAGGTGTAGGTAAGCGTCGAAACGGTCCGCTCGCCGTCGTCGGTCCGCAGCCGGTCGGTGGTCTTGCCGACGATGCGGATGTCGTTCTCCGGCGGCTGGCTCTGCTTCAGGCCGATCTCGAGCGCTGCCAGCATCTGGGCGGTGGTCTGGGTCGCCGGCTCGACCGCCTCGACCCGGATCCCGCGCTCCCGACCGGGCTCCAGGAATTTCACCTCACCCGGCGACTTCGGGTCGCGAGTGAGCTTCCAGCCGTCCGGCGTCTCCAGCGCGAGCCGGACCTGCTGACCGCCCGGCGTCACGGTGAAGCTGTGCCGTGAATACTCCAGCCCCGCCTGCAGAGCGGGGATGTCGCTCGGCACCGGCGTCTTGACCGGCAGCGGCTTCTTGACCGGTACGACGGTGATCGGCTCGAGCGGAGCGGCGTCTCCGGACGACGTCGTCCGCTGCGGCCAGCTGTCGCCGGCGAGGTAGCCGCCGGCGCCGCCTACTGCGACCACGAGCAGCAGCCCGACGCCCAGTAGCAATCGCTTCACCCAGCCATACTCTCAGGTCTTGCTCAGTAGACCTCGATCCGGTCCAGGCTGATGACCGTGTTGGTGGACGACGGATTCTTCTCGCCGGTGACCCGGATGCGGAGGGTGTGCGGGCCGGGGGCCAAGGTGGGGCTCAGATAGGTGAGCTGTTCGCCGACGCGGATCGAGCTGTAGTAGTCGACGCGTCGTTCGGGCCCGCCGTCGATGGAGATCGCGGCGATCCCGTTCCCGCGGTCCTTGACGCTGAGCAGCGCGACCTTGGTGCCGGTGAACCGGATCGTCGCGGTGGCGTTGACGGCGTTGCTCCAGTGGTCGTTGCTCCAGAAGCACTGGTTACCGCATCCGGATCCGGAGCTCCAGTTCCCGGCGTACTCGACCTGGTTCATCCCGGTGCCGGCGTCGAAGTCGTTGATCCAGTAGTTCGACGAGCCGGGGTCTCCCGACGGCAGGGACTGGGTGGCGCCGGCGGCCAGCGGGCTGCCGAGGTTCGGCGTCCCGTCGGCGTTCCAGGTCAGCTTCTGCGCGCGTGAGGTGCGGAAGTCGTAGGTGTAGGTGCTGGTGTTCTTGCCGTGGTAGGCGATCCAGTCCTCGGTGCCGTCCGGCGACTTGAAGAACGAGTGGTGGCCGGGGCCCCAGACACCAGTGCTGTCGTTACGGGAGAAGATCGGGCCCGGGTGCTGCTGCCAGTTCGCCGCGACCATCGGATCGGCGTTGTTGGCCAGGCTCTTCATCCACAGCTGGTAGTCCGGCTTGCCGGTGTCACAGGTGGAGTAGGTCAGGAAGATCCGGTTCTTCCCGTAGATCGGCGTCGGCCCTTCGCGGACCTCGTGACACCCGCCGTCGGCCGGGATCGCGACCCGCCCGCCGGTCGCCGTCCACGGGTTGCTCATCCGGACGATGTAGAGCTGCTGCGGACCGCCCATCCCGCGGCCGGGACCGGTCCAGACGAAGTACTGCTGGCCGTTGACCGTGATCGGCTCGCCGTCGATCGCGTACTCGCCGAAGTCGGCGATCTTGGCCTTGAACGAGTACGGGCCGAGCGGGTCGTCGCCCGCGGACTCCAGCACGTACATCCGGTGGTTGGCGTCGACGCCGTCCGAGGCCGTGTAGTAGATGTACCAGCGGTTCCCGACATGCCGGAACGCCGGCGCCCACATCTGGGTGTTGCGGCTGGTATTGCTGTCCCGCCAGACGACCTGCTCGGGCTGCGCCATCAAGGTGGCCAGGCTCGGCGAGGACCAGATCCCGATCCGGTCGCCGCGGGTCGTCGCGACGTAGTACTTGCCGTTGTGGAACATCAGCGACGGGTCGGCCGACGGGTTCACCGGGTTGCGGAACGTCTGCGACATCGCGGTCACCTCCGACGGCTCGGCAGCGGGCGCGGGGCCGGCCAGCGTGCCGGTCAGGACCGCGGCGACCAGAACGCTGAGGATGGGGCGGGCGAACCTCATGGCAAGACCTCTTCCGAGCCGCTGTGCCAACGTTGTAGATACCCTTGTACCGGGCCCAGTACGACGTTGTAAACAGCTCACACCAGGATCGAAACGTGATCACCGCGGGTGGGTGTGGCCGGATCGAGACCACCGAGAGCTGGTACGACCTGATCACGCGGCGTCATCATGGGGCGATGTTGGGGGAATCGGAAGGCACCAAGGGCGACGCCACCATCGAGCAGATCGGGCGGCGCCGGACCTTCACGAGAACACTGCAGCTCGCGATCGTGCTGGTCGTCGTCCAGTCGCCGATGCGGGCCGCGGTGGCCAGTGCCGCGACGGTGTGCGAGGTCCCGGGCCGGCTGTCGCTGCTCGTCGACGGCCTGTTCATCATGGCCTACGTCTACGCGGCCTACCGCGCGTACAAGTACGTGAAGTTCCTGAACCGCCAGTCCTGGCACAAGATCGCGGCCGTCGGCTCCTGGCTGGTCTGCGCCGCCGCCGTCCTGGACGTGATCGAGAACGTCCGGCTCTGGCCTGAGTTCGCCGGTTCCTGCGCCGACCTCTCGACCGGTGCGTTCAGCTGGGTGATGCGGGGTGTCGGCGTCCTCGGCGCGGTCGTGCTCGCGGTCTGCTACTTCGCCACCAGCCGCTTCGGCCAGCGCAAGCTGTACGGCGTCCGCCTGGACCCGCCGGCCACCTTCACCCAGGACGGCGACGCGGGCGTCGACGCGGGCCGGCTCATCATCACCTGCTCGGGTGGCGGGATCCGATCCGCGTCGTTCTGCCTCGGTGCGTTGCAACACCTGCGGGAGCAGGGGCTGTACGACAAGGCGTCGACGGTGATCGGCGTCAGCGGCGGCGGTTACATGGCGGCCGCGTTCCACGTCCTGCGGCGCGCTTGCCCCGACCCGTTCGCCCAGGGCTCACCCGAGCTTGCCCGGCTGCGCCGCCAGACGCGGTACCTGCTCCAAGGCGGCCCAGCGATCTTCCGGGCCGGGCTGTCGGTCCTGTTCGGCTTGGTCGTGAACCTGCTGCTGATCGGCATCATGTTGCGCGCGATCGCCTGGGTGCTCGGCTGGTACCTCGCCGATCAGGAGGTGGTCGTGCGCGGGTTCGCCGATGTCCAGGTAAGCCTGCTGCCGGGTGGTTCCTGGACGTTCCTCCTGACGGCGACCGCCTTGCTCGGGATCAGCGCGGCGACCTTCGTGGTCGAGAAGGTCTGGGACCGCTGGGCGCGGATGCCGGACGTCGTCCGCCGGATCCTCAACTCCCTCGGCAGCGTGTCGCTCTTGTACGGCGTCCCGGTCGCCGTCCTGCTGCTCGGCGTCCCGGGCGGCCTCTATCTGCTGGGCAAACTGCCGGGCGACACCGGTCTGCCGTCGGAGCTGCTGGCGCTGGTCGACCCGACCAAACAAGGGGTGGCGTCGTTCAGCGCGCTGGTCGTCGTCCTGATCGGCCTCGGTCGCGCGGTCTGGAACGGGTTGTCCGCCGAGGGCAAGGAGTCGAACAAGCTGCGGGACCGGCTGCTCGCGTTCGCGCAGACCAAACTCGCGCCCTGGGCCGGGACGGCGATCATCGTGCTCGCGTCCGTCATCGTGTTGCTGCGCTGGACCGGCGGGTACGCGATCGGCGAGAACCTGCGCCCGGACGACTGGAGCGTCGCGCTGGTCCTGGCCGCGATCGCCGCCGCGATCAAACTCTTCACCGACGCGAACCGGACGTCGCTGCACTCGTTCTACCGCGAGCGGTTGTCGCGCGCGTTCCTGGTCACCCGCAAGCCGAACGGCGCCGCGGCCTCGCTCGACTACTACAAACGCCTGCGCTACTCCGAGTGGGCCAAGCCGGACAGCGGTGGTCCGCAGCTCGTGATCGCCGGCGTCGCGAATGTCGAGGACGCCGACTTCGTCCCGACCCAGCGCGACTGCGTGCCGTTCGTGTTCGATGCCGAGCGCATCGGCATCGTCGGCGACCGCTCCCTGCCGGACGGCGGGCGCCGGCGGACCGACGACTACGAGCGCGAGGCGGACATGCTGCTGCGCGAGGTCACCGTGCCGGCGGCGATGGCGATCAGCGGCGCCGCGGTCAGCCCGCTGACCGGCCGCGTCAACGGGCGGACCAGGCCGATCCGGCTGCTGCTCGCCGTCCTGAACGCGCGGCTCGGCGTCTGGTTGCCCAACCCGTACTGGAACAACCGCTCCGAGCCGACCTTCCCCGAGGTGCACGGCGCCGTCGCCAAGATCCGCCGGTACGTCGGCAGCGTGATCGACAAACCTGGTCCGTATCGGCTGCTGCGGGAGGCGATCGGGTCGCCGTCCATGTACGACCGGCGGATCTACGTGACCGACGGCGGCCACTACGACAACCTCGGGCTGGTCGAGGCCTTGCGCCGTAAGCCCGCGCAGGTCATCGTGATCGACGCCTCGAACGATGCCGAGGACCGGTTCAACGCGCTGGCCGAGGCGATCGCCACCGCCCGGATGGACCACGGGATCGAGGTCGACATCGACCCGAGCTCGATGCGCCGCGGCTCCAAACCGCGCGCCGACCGGGCCTGGACCTACGGGATCGCGACGCATCCGCAGGCCGCGGGCGAGCCGAAACCGTACAAGACCGAGATCTTCCTGGTGAAGGCCGTGCTGGCCGGGCAGCTGGGCTGGGATCTCGAGCAGTACGCGATGGGCCATTCCGACTTCCCGCGGCGGACCACCAGCGACCAGTTCTACGACGAGTGGGACTTCGAGGCCTACCGCGAGCTCGGCTACACCCTCGCCGAATCGCTCACCTCGCACCACCGGGTCCGGGACCGCCTCGCCGATCTCTGAACCGATCCATCATCAACGCAGCGTGATCGGGCGACTCGTTTCCGTAGGCAACGAACTGCCTTGTTTTCAACGCTTTTCAACGCGTCCGCACCTGCATGTGCAGTCCGCCTGCTGAGCCGCTCCTTGCCGTCCCCGGCGTCTGGTGGTGGAATCGCTCGGTGCCGAAAAACTTTACGAAGGTTTGATCGTGACGTTCGGCGCGCCAGGTCGTTGAGATGTCAGACAGTTCGCAGACCGCGGATCGCTGGCACAGATTTGCTGGGGAATCTGGGAAGGACCGCCCGTGTACCGTTTCAATCCGCCACCTGAATGGCCCGAGCCGCCGAGTGATACCTGGCGGCCGCCGCTCGGCTGGGAGCCCGACCCCGCCTGGCCGGAGGCCCCGGCCGACTGGGGGTTCTGGGTCGGCCGCACCGGTCGCCCGGCCAGTGGGCCGATCGGCGCCTTCGGAGCCGTCGACGCCGGCCGGGTCGAGCTGGCGATCGTGGATCCCGCGCTCGTCCTCATGCACTCCTGAGTTCCTGGATCACCGCCCCGACGCTCAGGCGCAGTCGGTCGCGGCGAACCGGCTCCTGTCACCCTCACGGTGATGGGAGCCGACTCATTTCACATCTTCTGGTGTTATCTTCCCGGCATCGATAACACCTCGGCAGGAGTGTGCGATGGGCTGGATCGGCATCGACCTCGGCACGCAGAGCGTGCGTGCGGTGCTGGTCGATCCGGCCGGCGCCGTCCTCTCCCGGTCCGCGCGACCGCTGACGAGCCGGCGCGACGGCGTCCGGCACGAGCAGGATCCGCAGGCCTGGCTGGCCGCCGTCGACAGCTGCCTGGCCGAGCTGCCGGCGTCCGCCGTCGAGGGCATCGCGATCTGTTCGACGTCCGGCACCTTCCTGTTGACCGATGCCGCCGGGCGCCCGGTCACGCCCGCGCTGATGTACGACGACGCCCGGTCGACCGCCCGTTGTGTCCACATCGTGGACGCCGACCCGGACCGCTGGGCGACCTCGATGCAGCCGACCTGGGCGCTGCCGAAGGTGCTCGACCTGATTGCCGAGGGTGACGACCGGCGCGTCGTCCACAGCGCCGATTTCGTCGCGGCGCACCTCGTCGGGCGGCCGGTCGCGACCGATACCAGCCATGCGCTGAAGACCGGATACGACCTGGTCGCTGATGCCTGGCCGGTTGCCGCCTTCGAGAAGCTGGGTCTGCCGCTGTCGGCGTTCCCGGCTGTTGTGCGTCCCGGTGCCGAGCTGGGGCGAACGCCGTCCGGCGTGCCAGTGTACGCCGGGATGACGGATGGCTGCGCCGCGCAGATCGCGGCCGGCGCGCTCAGCCCGGGGGCCTGGAATTCGGTGCTCGGGACGACGCTCGTGCTCAAGGGGGTGAGTGCGGAGCTTCTCGACGACCCCACTGGCGCGGTGTACAGCCATCGGCATCCGGACGGCGGGTGGCTGCCGGGCGGGGCTTCGAGTAGTGGCGCCGGCGTGCTGAATGTGTTGCTACCGGGGGCGGATCTGGCGGTCTTCGATCAGCTGGCTCATCCGGTCGAGGCGGCGATCTATCCGTTGTCGAAGCCGGGGGAGCGGTTCCCGTTCATCGCGCCGACGGCTGCGCGGTTCACCATCGGCCGGGTCGAGACACCTTTGGACACGTATGCCGCCGTCCTGCAAGGGCTGGCGTTTGTCGAGCGGTTGGCGTTCGAGCACCTTGCCGGGCTGGGCGCGGAGCCGGTTCGGACGGTGTCGTTGACCGGTGGCGCGACCCGGAGTGCGTACTGGAATCAGCTTCGCGCGGATGTGCTCGGCGTCCCGGTGCAGCTCCCGGCGGTGCCGGATCCGGCGTACGGGATGGCGGTGCTCGCGGCGTCCAGGGGCGGATCGGTGACCGAGACCGCGCGGCGGATGGTCCGGGTCGATCGGGTGCTCGAACCGCGGCCGTCGGGGCTCGACGACCTGTACGCCGCCTTTGTCGCGGAACTCGACGCCCGGGGTTGTCGCGGATGAGGACGACGATCGTGCTGGCGCGGCATGGGCGGACCGCATGGCATCACGGTAACCGGTACACCGGTTCGTCCGACCTGCCGATCGACGAGGTCGGCGTCCAGCAGGCCTTGCAGGTCAGGGATTTCGCGGTCTCCTTCGCGCCGGATGCGTTGTGGTGCTCGCCGCTGCTGCGGGCTCGGCAGACGATCGCGCCGACCGCCGCGGCGCTCGGGCTGGAGCCGGTGCTGGATGCGCGGTTCCGGGAGGTCGACTTCGGATCGGCCGAGGGGAAGCGGCTGGTGGAGCTGCCGGCCGCGGTCGCGACGGCGTTCGAGCTGGACCCGGTCCGGAACCATTTCCCCGGCGGCGAGGATCCGGTCGCGGCAGCCGAACGGGCGGTCGAGGGCTTCCACGCGGTGGCTCGGGCCCACGAAGGCGGGAAGGTACTGGTCGTCGCGCACAACACGCTCATTCGGCTGCTGGTGTGCCGGTTGCTCGGGCTGCGTTTGGAGGACTACCGCAGACTGCTACCGGCACTCGGTCCCGCGGCGCTCGTGCGTTTCCGGCACCAGGACGGCACAGTGGGGCTCGAGGCGTACAACGTTCCCGCAGGACGAATGGAGACACCATGACAGCGGATGTCGGTGACGCCGGCGAGCTGAGCCGCCCGGCCCGGCGCCAGGCCGAGATCGCGGCGTACGTCGTCGAGCACGGCTCGGTCTCGGCCGGCGACCTGGTCGAGGCCTTCGGCGTCAGCGTGATGACGGTGCATCGCGATCTGGACGAGCTGGAGCGGCAGGGCGTCGTCCGCAAGTACCGCGGTGGGGTCAGCGCGCAGCCGACCAGCGTCTTCGAGAGCAACGTCGCCTACCGGCTGACCACCGCGCAGACCGAGAAGGCCGCGCTCGCCCGGCATGCCCGCGCGCTGATCGAGCCCGGGATGTCGATCATGCTCGACGACTCGACCAGCGCGTTCGGCCTGGTCGAGCTGCTCGACGACATCACCCCGTTGACCGTGGCAACGAACTTCCTGCCGGCGATCACCCGGCTGACCCCGCGGCGCGACATCACCCTGCTCGCACTTGGCGGGATCTACTCGCCGACGCACGACTCGTTCGGCGGCGTCCCGTGCGCGGAGGCGGTCGAGGCGCTGCATCCGGATCTGTTGTTCTGCTCGGTCTCCGCGGTTTCGCCGACGCACGCGTTCCACCAGGAGGAGGAGATCGTGCTGGTGAAGCGTGCGATGCTGCGCGCCGCGAAGACCAAGGTGCTGCTCGTCGACCACGCCAAACTGCAGCGGACGGCGTTGCACCGGCTCGCGCCGCTGGGCGATTTCGACCTCGTCGTGGTCGACGAGAAGACCCCGGAAGACCTCATCCGCCCGCTCCGCGACCACGGCGTCACCGTGGAGGTCGCGGCGTTCTAGAAGGGTTCGGCATGGACATCGGTGTTGATGTCGGCACGACCGTGACCAAGGCGGTCGCCTTCGATGCGGACGGCCGCCCACTGGCCGAGGCGTCGCGACCGACCCGGTTGGTCCGGCCGGCGGCTGGGCGGTTCGAGCACGACGTCCCCGAGATTGTTGCTTCGGTCAACGAGGTGGTGCGGGAACTTGCTGCTGTGGTGGGGGATCGGCCAGGGGTGCTGGCGATTACCGGCCAGGGTGATGGGTTGTGGCTGGTCGATGCGGTGGGTGCGGCGGTTCGGCCCGCGATCTCTTGGCTGGATGCGCGGAGCAGCGAGGTGCTGGACCGGTGGACTGCGGATGGGGTCGCGGCCGAGGTGTTTCGGCGTACGGGGAATCGGATGTTTCCGGGGGCATCCGGGCCGCTGCTGGCCGCCGTGCTGGCTGAGGAGCCTGCCGTTGTCGAGCGGGCCGCGACGGCGGCGTACTGCAAGGACGTGGTGATGCAGGCGTTGACCGGGGTGCGGGCGACGGATGTGTCGGACGCATCGGCGCCGTTCCTGGATCCGCGGACCGGCGACTATGACGAGCGTGCGTTGGCGGCGACTGGGTTGGCGTCGCTGCGGGAGCTGTTGGCGCCGGTCGTGGTCGACGGGCCGGTGGGTGAGTTGCGGGATGACTCGACCGGGCTGGCTCGTGGGACTCGGGTTTCGGCTGGGCCGTACGACCTGCCGGCCGCTGCGGCTGGTGCTGGGGTTGTCGAGCCTGGCGATGCGTTGCTGACCGTTGGGACGACGTTGGCCTGTCAGGTCGTGACGCGGGAGCTGCCGGTGGACGGCGAGCCTGCTGGGTTGCTGCTCGGGACGTGGACGCCGGGGGTGTGGTTGCGGGCGATGCCGGCGATGGTGGGGACGGCGGCGCTCGATCGGATCCTCGCGCTGGTTGGCGCCGACGTCGGTCAGCTGCCGGGGATGCTGGCCGAGAGTCCGCCGGGAGCTCGGGGCGTGACGGTGTTGCCGTACCTGTCGGAGGCGGGGGAGCGGGCGCCGTTCGTCGATACCCGGGCGCGGGGGACGATCGACGGGATTTCGTTGTCGACGGCAACCTCTGATCTGGTTCGGGCAACCTGTGAAGGGATTGCGTACGCCGCCCGGCACTGCCTGGAGGCCGCCGGATGGACCGGGCGGGTGACGATGTGCGGTGGCGGGGCTCGGAGTGCCGAGTGGACGCAGATCTTGGCCGATGTGCTGAATACGCCGCTGCACACGACCGCGGGCGAGCAGGTCGCCGCGCGCGGTGCGGTGATCTGCGCCCGGCGGCTGGTCGGCCCGGAATGGGCGGCGCCGACTCGGCAGGTCGATCCGGATCCGGGGCGGGCCGCCTTCTATGCCGAGGGATACGCCCATTATCTGCGGCGGATCGCGCATGCTCGCCCGCGCTGGGCCGATCCGGCGCCTACGTCAGGAGCTCGATGAGAATCGTCAAGACCTTGCTCGCCGGCGACCACTTCGTCCGGAACTCCTTACTGGCTGCGGCTTTGGAGCCGCTGGACGCGCGCTTCGACGTCCGCGAACTCACCTTGCCGTGGCCGCTGACACCGTACGGCCCGGTCGGTGAGGTGGATGAGGCATCGGATGCCGAGGATGACCTGATCGCCGCGCTCCCCGGCGTCGAGCTGGCGATCACCCAGATGGGCCCGTTCACCGAACGAGTCCTCGAGGCCGCCCCCGACCTGCGCCATCTGGTCGTCTGCCGCGGCGGCCCGGTCAACGTCAACCTCGAAGCCGCCGCCGCCCGCGGCATCACCGTCGCCGCCACCCCCGGCCGCAACGCAACCGCCGCCGCCGAACACACCATCGCGCTGATGATGGCGGCGCTCCGCAAGATCCCTCAACTCCACCGCACCGTCGTGAACGGCGAGTGGCGCAGCGATCTCTACTCCTACGACGACTGCGGCTCTGAGCTCGACGGCGCCACCGTCGGCCTGGTCGGCTACGGCGCCATCGGCCAACGCGTAGCCCGCGTCCTGCTCGCGTTCGGCGCCCACGTCCTGGTCGCCGACCCCTACGTCACCGACGTCCCCGCCCCGATCGAGCTGACCGACCTCGACGACCTCCTCCGCCGCTCCCAGGTGGTCACCCTCCACGCCCGCCTGACCCCCCAAACCCGCAACCTGATCGGCGCCGCCCAGCTGGCCCTCATGCCCCGCGGCTCGGTCCTGGTCAACTCGGCCCGCGGCGCCCTCCTCGACTACGAAGCCATCGCCGACGCCCTCGACTCCGGCCACCTCTCCGCCGCCGCCTTCGACGTCTACCCCACCGAACCCCTCCCCCCGACCTCCCGCCTCCACACCACCCCCAACCTCACCCTCACCCCCCACCTAGCCGGCGCCACCCGCCAAACCGCCCACCGAGCCGCCACCCTCACCACCCAAGCCGTCGAGGCGTACCTCACACGTTCCGACGTGTGAATTTGTTCTTCCATGAAACAAAAATGTGTGATTGCCTGTGCGGCATGGGAATCAGCATCGGTGTGGTCGGGGCCGGACAGTTCGCTCCTTCGTTCCTGCGGTTGTGGTCGGCGCATCCGGAGGTGACGGAGGTGCGGTTGACCGACGTCCTGCCGGAGCGGACGGCGGAGATGGCGGCCAAGCAGGGGATCGCGGTGACGTACCAGTCGTTCGAGGAGATGCTCGAATCCGACGTGGACGCGGTGGCGATCTTCACCCAGCGGTGGTTCCACGGGGAGATGGCGATCCGGGCGCTCGAGGCCGGGAAGCATGTGTACTCGACGGTGCCGATGGCGATCGAGGCGGACCAGATCGCGCGCATCATCGAGCTGGTCAAGGAGACCGGCCTGACGTACATGATGGGTGAGACCAGCTTCTACTACCCGTCGTCGGTGTACTGCCGGCAGCGGCTGGCCGCGGGTGATTTCGGGCGGGTGTTCTACAGCGAGGGCGACTACGTCCACGACATGGATCTCGGGTTCTACGCGGCGTACCAGTACAGCGGCGGCGAGGACTGGAAGAAGACCGCGTCGTTCCCGCCCATGCTCTACCCGACGCATGCCGTCGGCAACGTCTTGTCGGTGACCGGCCAGCACGCGACCCATGTCTCCTGCGTGGGTGTGAAGGACGACCGCGGGGACGGCGTCTTCGACAAGGAGATCAGCCAGTTCGACAACGACTTCTCGAACGCGACCGCCCTGTTCACACTCGCGGACGGCGGCGTCATGCGGACCAACGAGATGCGCCGCGTCGGCTACCCCTCGCACATCCGCGAGTCGCGCCTGCGCGTCTTCGGCACCGAAGGCAGCTTCGAGCAGCTCGCCACCACCACCGTCTGGCAGAACAAGGAGGGCGTCGAGGACATCACCGACCTCATGCGCACCTCCCCCAGCAGCGACCTGAACGACGACGACCTCGCGAACGTCGACCCCGCCCTCCGCGACGCCTTCCGCTCCGGCCTCTCACCCGTCCACGACCGCAGCCGCCTCCCACGCGAGTTCGACGGCCTCCACAACGGCCACGAGGGCTCCCATCACTTCCTCGCCGACGACTTCGTCCAAGCCGTCACCACCAAAACCCTCCCACCCGTCAACGCCTGGGTCGCCGCCCGCTACACCCTCCCCGGCATCTACGCCCACCAGTCCGCCCTCCAAGGCGGCGTCCAACTGGAGATCCCCGACCACGGCGACGCCCCCGCCTGACGCCAACGACAGGAGGTAGTCCGCCCGGCCGCCCCGCCGCACGCTCAACGAGCGCCCGCGGAAGTCGCCACCAGCGACTACCTCCTGTCCTTAAGGTGGACCATGGACCTCTTCGCCGGCATCTCCGTCAGCAACTACGAAACCGCCGTCGCCTTCTACGAACAGCTCCTCGGCGCCCCGCCCGCCTTCTTCCCCAACGACATCGAAGCCGTCTGGGAGCTCGCCGAACACCGCTACCTCTACATCGAGGTAGTCCCCGACCACGCCGGCCACGCCCAACACACCCTCTTCATCGAAGACTTCGAAGCCACCCTCACCGCCATCGCCACCCGAGGCCTCCACCCCACCACCCGCGAGACCTACCCCAACGGCGTCCGCCACGCCACCTTCCACGACCCCGACGGCAACGAACTCTCCTACGGCGGCCCCCCACTAGACAGCGATCTCGCCTAGCCGCTCCCAGTCGAGGACGCGAACGGCGAGCGCAGTCCGCCCGTCCAGCTCGGCGTGCAACAGGCGATGTACGCCGTCTAGGACAGTGCTGCGCCCATCGGGACGACGTACGACGTCGATCGGATAAGCGAGGTCGGCCGCGAGCGTCCGCGCGTACTGGACGTGGAAACGCACTGGGTCAGCAGCGACCTCGCGTGGCGTCAGCTGGAACGGGCGGCCGTCGTACGCCCAGAACGGCAGCTCGAGATGCCCGGCGAGCTCCGAGATCGGCAGCTCGTCCACCGGCAGGGCGAGAGCGTGCAGCTTCGACACGTCCCACAGGAACTCCAGGATGTACGGCCGCAGGATCGGAGGGATCTCCAGTGGGAAAGGGATCACTCGTAGATTTTGCGGAGGCGGTGGTGCATGGAGTTTTGGAGGTGGGTGGTCATGGCGGAGGCGGCGGCGGTGGGGTTGCCGGAGGCGATGGCGGCGGCGAGGGCGTGGTGTTCGGTGAGGACTTCGGGGCCGATGTCGCGGTCGTAGTGGAGGCGGAAGATGTGCAGGTGGCAGTGGGTGCGCTCGAAGGCGGAGCGGACCTGGTCGCTGCCGGAGAGGGCCGCGATGAGGGTGTGGAAGCGGTTGTCGTGGACGGTGAGGGATTTGTAGCCGGCGTAGTCGACGGCGGTGGGTTCGACGGCGGTGGCGAGCTCGGCCTGGAGGCGGTGCCGGCCTTCGTCGTCGATGAGCTCGGCGGCGCGGTGGGCGGCCCAGGGCTCGATGAGCAGCCGGAAGCGGTAGAGGTCGTCGAACTCGTCGAGCGTGAGCAGCGCGGTGGCCCGGTAGCCCTTCAGCGGCTCCTTGATCGCCAGCCCCTCGGACTCCAGCCGCGCGAGCGCCTCCCGGACCGGCGTCGACGAGACCTGGAACTCCCGCGCCAGCCCGTCGATCGAGATCCGGGCGCCCGGCCGGATGACGTGGTCCATCAGCATCGTCTTGATCGCCTCGTACACGTCGTCGGCGAGCATCTGCCGCCGCAGCACCCGCCGGTCCACCGTGTCCACGCCCACCACCTCCGGATCCTGATCGCGGCCTTGACCCCGCCGGTCGTCTTCGGCAGGGTGGAACCCGTAATCATGCATCATGCACGATTTACTGGAGGCCGACAACGATGGTGAGGTTCGAAGAGATCGGGGTGCTCCCCGAGCCGGGCGACAATGCCGCGATCTGCTCCCGCCGCCTGGACGCCGGTACCCGGATCGAGCTGGACGGCGTCGAGGTCACCCTCCCGCACACCGTCCTCGAAGGCCACCGCTTCGTCGTACGCCGAATCCCGCGCGGTGCCGCGATCACCTCCTGGACCACGCCCTTCGCCCGCGCCACCCGCGACCTGCTGCCAGGCGACTACGTCTGTACGCCGACCAGCCTCAAAGCAGTCACCGACCGCGGCGTCCAGGGCCTCCCCGCGGAGCCGTCGGCCACCAACGAGCCCCTCGACCCGTACGAGCTGGACGAGCAAGCCCTTCACCTCGGCCAACAGGTCACCAGCGTCGAGCAGCCCGGCACCTTCCTCGGCTACCCCCGCGAGCAGGGCGCCGCCGGCACCCGCAACCACGTCGTCATCTTGGCGACCAGCTCCCGCAGCTCCGGTTTCGTCACCGAGCTGGCCCGCCGGTTCGACGGCGCGGCCGCCGGGGACGGCGTCGTCCCGGTCGCCCACACCGAGGGCGGTGAGGACGACGCCCCGAACAACCTGCACTTCCTGCTCGCCACCCTGGCCGGCTTCACCCTGAACCCGAACGTCGGCGCCGTCCTGATCGTCGACACCGCGGACGACGTCGTCTCGGGCGAAGCCATCCGCGACTTCATGACCGGCCACGGCTACCCCGACATCCAGGTCCCGCACGCCTTCTTCACCCGCCGGGCCGGCTTCGAACACGACCTGACCACCGCCGGCGCCCTGATCGAGCCCTGGCTGCCGATCGTCGACGCCCAGCAGCGCACCGAGGTCCCGCTCGCCGACCTGAAGATCGCCCTGCAGTGCGGCGGCTCCGACGCCTTCTCCGGTATCTCGGCCAACCCGCTCTCCGGCCTGGTCGGCGCCGAGGTGATCAAACACGGCGGCACGGCCGTCCTCGCCGAGACCGACGAGCTGATCGGGGCCGAGCCGTACGTCCTGAAGAACGTCCGCGACCTGGCCACCGCCCGCCGCTTCCTCGCCACGATCCGCTCGTTCAAGGAACGCGTCGGCTGGCACGGCCACACCGCCGAGGGCAACCCATCGGGCGGCAACGTCTACCGCGGCCTCTACAACATCGTCCTGAAGTCGATCGGCGCCGCGCGCAAGCTCCCGCGCGAGGTCCGCCTCGACCACGTCATCGACTACGGCGAACCGCTCCCGGGCAACGGCTACGTCTTCATGGACAGCCCCGGCAACGACCTCGAGTCGGTCGCCGGCCAGATCGGTAGCGGCTGCAACCTGATCTTCTTCACCACCGGCAACGGCTCGATCACCAACTTCCCGTTCGTCCCGACACTCAAGTTCGTCACCACCAGCGCCCGCTACGAACACCTGCACGCCGAAATGGACGTCGACGCCGGCCGCTACCTGACCGGAACACCGATGGCCGACCTCACCGCCGAAACCTTCGACCTCACCGTCCGGGTCGCCTCCGGCGAGCCCAGTGCGGGGGAGCGAGCCGGCCACAGCCAGGTGTCGATCTGGCGGAACTGGAAACAGCAAGGCCCACGCGACGGCATCTCAGTCAGCACCGACGGCCGGATGAGCCGCGCCCTGACCGACCTCCCCGCCGACCTCCGCGACGCACCCCTCAACGGCCTCCCCCTGACCGGCCGCACCTCGACCTCCACAACCCCCGCCCGACTTCTGCAGGTCGACGACCGTCTGCTCCCCGAAGCCGTCGGCCTGATCCTCCCGACCAGCCTCTGCTCAGGCCAGATCGCCCTGCGGCTCGCAGCCCAAGCAGAACAAGAGCACTGGGCCGGGGACGCCGTCACCAGGATGGTCGCGCTCCCGCACACCGAAGGCTGCGGCAGCAGCGGCGGCGCCTCCGAAGAAACATTCGCCCGGATCATGCTCGGCTACCTCCTGCACCCCAACACCCGCATCGCCCTGCTCCTCGAACACGGCTGCGAAAAGACCCACAACGACTACTTCCGCTCCCGACTCGCCGACGCTGGCAAGGACCCGGCCCGCTTCGGCTGGGCCAGCATCCAGGCGGACGGCGGCCTCGATGCCGTCAGCAACAAAGTCCACGACTGGTTCCGCAGCTTCAACCTCCCCGCCCCCGCCGAGCAAACCGGCAACCTCGGCGCCCTCACCCTCGGGCTGGAGGCCCGCGGCCGCCTCACGGATCAGACCGCCGAGGCCCTCGCACTGGTCGGCCAAGAGATCGTCGGCTCCGGCGGTTCCGTCGTCCTGTCCTCCCGCGGCGCCCTGCTGGCACACGAACGATTCCGGACGACGGCATTCGGTACGCCGGCCGACGTCGGCCCGACCGTCGCTCACGGCCAGCAGCTCACCGCCCCGGGCTGGCACGTGATGCGGATGCCCGGCACCGACTGGATGGAAACCGCGACCGGATTCGGCGCAACCGGCGTCCAGCAAATCCTCGCGCATGTCGCCGGTGGCACCCTGTCAGCGCAACGCTTCGTCCCCGTCGTCGAGATCAGCAACGACCCCGAAACGGTCGCGACGTACGGCGACGACCTGGACGCCGTCGCCACCGGAGACGTCGCCGACCAAGCCCGCATCGCCCTCGAGACGATCGCCCTAGTCGCGAGCCGCCAACTAGTCCCGAAAGCCGTTGCCTCCCGCAACATCGGCTTCCAGATCACCCGCGGCCTGCTCGGCACCTCGATGTGAAAGGGTCACCCATGCACCTGGTCCGCTACCGCTCCCCGGACGACGGCCGTCCGGTCGTCGGCGTCCGCACCGACGACGTCGTCGCGCCGATCGAAGGCATCGCGAGCTTCGCCGAGCTGCTCCGGCTGACCCTCGACGAGCTCCGCGCCGCCGTCGCCAAGACCGGCGCATCGGTACCGGTCGAGGGGCTCACCTTCCTGCCGCCGCTCGACGGTCGCGGCGAGGTGTGGTGCGCCGGCGTGACATATGAGCAATCGCGGGGCGCCCGGATGGAGGAGAGCACCGAGCAGTCCGTCTACGACAAGGTCTACAGCGCGGACCGCCCCGAGCTGTTCCAGAAGGCGCCCGCCTGGCGGGTCGTGACGGACGGCGAACCGGTCGGCATCCGGGCCGACTCCGGCCACGACGTCCCCGAGCCCGAGCTGGCGGTCGTTGCCAACAGCCACGGTGAGATCGTCGGTTACACGATCTGCAACGACATGAGCTCGCGCTCGATCGAAGGCGTCAACCCGCTCTACGTCCCGCAGGCCAAGCTCTTCGCGGGCGGCTGCGCGCTCGCGACCGGCGTCCGCCCGGTCTGGGAGGTCGCCGACGCCAAGGACCTCGCGATCGACCTCGTCATCCGGCGCGGCGACGCCGAAGTATTCACCGGGACGACGTCCACCGCGAAGCTCATCCGCGAGCTGCCGGACCTGATCGACGTACTGTTCCTGCCGAACGACTTCCCGGACGGCGTGATCCTGGCGACCGGGACCGGCATCGTGCCGGAGCTCGACTTCGCGCTCGCCGAGGGCGATGTCATCACGATCACGATCGCCGAGCTCGGGACGCTGACCAACACCGTGGCCACCGGACGGGAGCCGTTCGCGTTCCTGGCCGCCCAGAATCTTGAGGAGAACCGATGACCCCCGACACCACGCCCGCCGAGCTCGAGCAGGCCCTGGCCGCCGCGGCGGCGGCCGCTCCGGCGTTCGGCGCCGCGGAGCCCGCCGTCCGGGCCGGGTGGATTCGCGCTGTCGCCGAAGCGCTCGACGCGGCTGCGGACGAGCTGGTGCCGATCGCGATGCGGGAGTCGTCGTTGCCCGAGGCCCGGTTGCGCGGCGAGGTCGCGCGCAGCACCGGGCAGCTGCGGCTGTTCGCCGACGTCCTGGTCGAGGGATCGTTGCTCGAGGTCGTCATCGACACCGCGGACGCCGCGGCGAAGCCGGTCCCGCGACCGGATCTGCGGCGCGTTCTCGTCCCGCTCGGCCCGGTCCTGGTGTTTGCGGCGAGCAACTTCCCGTTCGCGTTCAGCGTCTGCGGCGGCGACACCGCGTCGGCGTTCGCCGCCGGTTGCCCGGTGATCGTGAAGGCGCACCCGGGCCACCCGGAGCTTTCGGTCCGGACGGCCGAGGTGATGATCGAGGCCCTGCGGACGGCGGGCGCCCCGGACGGCGCGTTCGGGCTGATCCAGGGCTTCGACGTCGGCGTGATCGCGCTGAAGGACCCGCGGATCACCGCCGCCGGCTTCACCGGATCCGTGCCGGCCGGTAAGGCGCTGCACGAGATCGCGGTCACCCGACCGGAGCCGATCCCGTTCTACGGCGAGCTCGGCAGCCTCAACCCGGTCTTCGTCACCCAGGCCGCGATCGATGCCCGCGGCAAGGAGATCGCGACCGGTTACGTCGGCTCGTTCACCCTTGGCGTCGGTCAGTTCTGCACCAAGCCCGGCCTGCTCTTCCTGCCGGTCGGTCACGGCCTGCAGGCTGCGCTGACCGAGGCCGTCGGCGGGGTGGCCGAGGCAACGATGTTGAACGAGCGGATCAAGGAGAGCTTCGACACCGGCCTGACCCGGCTGGAGAAGGTCGAAGGCGTTCGCGTCTGGGGCTCCGGAGCCGCAACGTTGCTGCAGACAACGGTCGGCGAGCTGCTCGCGCGTCGCGACGAGATCCTCGAGGAATGCTTCGGCCCGGTCTCGATCGTCGTCGAGTACGACGGCGTCGACGAGCTGCGGTCCGCCATCGCCGCCTTCGACGGCAACCTGACCGCGACCCTGCACGCCGAGGAGACCGACAACGACCTCGCGACCGAGCTGCTGCCGTTGCTGACGGCAAAGGCCGGCCGCGTGCTCTGGAACGGTTGGCCGACCGGCGTCGCGGTCTCGTGGGCCCAGCACCACGGCGGCCCGTTCCCCTCTACGGTCGGCTCGATCCACACCAGCGTCGGCGTCACCGCGGCCCGCCGCTTCCAGCGCCCGGTCGCCTACCAGGACGCGCCGGACGCCGTCCTGCCCGCCGTCCTCCGCGACGCCAACCCCCTCGGCATCAGCCGCCGAGTCGACGGAGCCATCAGCACAGGTGAGGTGAAACGATGACCGACCTACCGCCGACCGACGACCCGCGTGACCTCGACGTACCGCCGTCCTCGGGGGAGCCGACGCCGGAGAAGGGCTCCGAGGCGCCGCCGCGGTCATCGAGCGACCTGCGCAGCTACGAGCACTGGTTCGGTGAGGAGGGGCGGAACGGGTTCATCCACCGGTCGTGGATGCGCGCGCAGGGGTTCACCGACGAGGTGTTCGACGGGCGGCCCGTGATCGGGATCTGCAACACCTGGTCGGAGCTGACGCCGTGCAACGCGCACCTGCGCCGGGTGGCCGAGTCGGTCAAACGCGGCGTCTGGCAGGCCGGCGGGTTCCCGCTCGAATTCCCGGTGATGTCGCTCGGCGAGACGATGCTGCGCCCGACCGCGATGCTGTTCCGCAACCTGCTCAGCATGGACGTCGAGGAGTCGCTGCGCGGCAACCCGATCGACGGCACCATCCTGCTCACCGGCTGCGACAAGACCACGCCCGGCTCCATCATGGGCGCCGCCAGCGTCGACCTCCCGACCCTCGTCGTCACCGGTGGCCCGATGCTGAACGGCAAGTTCCGCGGCTGCGACATCGGCTCCGGGACGGCGGTCTGGCGCTTCACCCAGGACCGCAACGCCGGCCGGATGTCCGAGGCGGACTATGCGGCGGCGGAGTCCGGGATGTCCCGGAGCAACGGGCACTGCATGACGATGGGCACGGCGTCCACGATGGCCTGTATGGCGGAGGCGCTCGGCCTGCAGCTGACCGGCTCGGCCGCGATCCCGGCCGTCGACTCGCGCCGGTACTCGATCGCCCAGCAGGCCGGCCGCCGGATCGTCGAGATGGTCCAGGAGGACCTCAAACCGTCCGACATCCTGACTCGGGACGCCTTCGCGAACGCCGTCCGCGCGAACGCCGCGATCGGCGGCTCCACGAACGCCGTCATCCACCTGCTCGCGATCGCGGGCCGGGTCGGCGTCGAACTGTCCCTCGACGACATGGACGAGTGGGCGCGCGGCGTACCGTGGCTGGTCGACCTGCAGCCGTCCGGCAAGTACCTGATGGAGGACTTCTACTACGCGGGCGGTCTGCCGGCCGTCCTGCGCGAGATTCTGCCGCTGATCAAGACCGACGCGATCACCGTCACCGGCCGGACGATGGGTGAGAACGTCGCCAACGCCGAGCGGATCGACTGGTCCGGCCAGGAAGGGCAGCCGGCGATCCAGGTGATCCGGCCGGTCGGCAACCCGCTCGGCAGCGGCGCGGGCACCGCCGTCCTGAAGGGCAATCTCGCACCCGACGGCGCGGTCATCAAGCAGTCGGCGGCGTCCGAGCGGTTCCTGCGGCATCGCGGGAAGGCGCTGGTCTTCAGCAGCATCGAGGAGTACGACAAGGCGGTCGACGATCCGGAGCTGGACGTCGACGAGGACACCGTGCTCGTCCTGCAGAACTCGGGCCCGCGGGGTTATCCAGGGATGCCCGAGGTCGGCAACATGACGATCCCGCGCAAGCTGGCCGCGATCGGCGTCGACGACATGGTTCGGATCTCCGACGCGCGGATGAGCGGGACGGCGTACGGCACGGTCATCCTGCACGTGACGCCGGAGGCCGCGGTCGGCGGGCCGCTCGCGTTCGTCCGGACCGGTGACTGGATCGAGCTGGACGTCGCCGCCCGCAGCCTGCACCTGGACGTCTCGGAGGAGGAGCTGGCGAAGCGCCGGGCCGACTGGCAGCCGCCGGCGCCGCCGACGGATCGCGGCTGGGCCCGCCTGTACGTCGATCACGTCACCCAGGCGAACAAGGGCTGCGACCTCGACTTCCTCGTCGGGCGGACCGGATCCGCCGTGGCTCGGCAGAGTCACTGATGACGGCGTCGTCAGCTGGGTGGGGGCCGTTCGAGGCCGTGCGCGGGTTCCGGCCGGCCGGGGTGATTCCGCAGGTGACGCCGATCCGTCGGCTCCTGCCCGACCTGCCGACCGTCGATCCGGTTACCGCGACTCGAGCGGCGCTCGAGCCGTTGCGCGGTCAGATCTCTGCTGGTGCCCGGATCGCCGTGACCGCGGGGAGTCGCGGCATCCACGATTTGGTACCCGTCGTACGCGCGGCTGTCAGCTGGCTGGCTTCGGTCGGGGCAGATCCGTTCGTGGTGCCTGCTATGGGCTCGCACGGCGGTGCTACGGCCGACGGTCAGCAGGAAATGCTTGCTGGGCTGGGGATCACCGCCGAGACAATTGGTTGCCGCGTCGAGGCAACTATGGAGACAGTTGTCGTCGGCCACCTCGACGACGGGACGCCGGTACACCACGACGCGCTCGCGGCCGCGGCGGACGGCGTCCTGCTGGTGAACCGGATCAAACCGCACACCGACTTCCGTGGACCGATCGAGAGCGGGTTGGCGAAGATCCTGGCGATCGGGCTCGGCAACCATGCCGGCGCCGCGGCCCTGCACGCGGGCGGCATCCCGACGCTCGGCGGCAACATCGAAGCCTCGGCGCGCATGGTCGTTGCTGGTGGCAAGATCCTCGGCGGGCTGGCGATTCTGGAGAACGCTGTCGACCAGACCGCGGCGGTCGAGCTGGTCGACTCCGCCGGGATCGCGGGCGCGGCTGAACACGCGTTGTTGCAGCGGGCAAACAGTCTGCTCGGGCGGCTGCCGTTCGAGTCGCTGGACGTGTTGGTGGTCGACGAACTGGGCAAGGACAAGTCCGGCGCGGGGATGGATACCAACGTCATCGGGCGCTGCTGGGTCCATGGCATTCCTGAGTTCGAGTCGCCGTCGATCGCGGCGATCACCGTGCACTCGCTGTCGCCGGCGTCGCACGGGAACGCCTCCGGGCTCGGCCTGGCCGACGTGATGCCGGCGCGAATTCTCTCGCAGATCGACCTGCAGGCCAGCTACGTGAACGCACTGACCTCGGGCGCCGGGGGAGCGCGACGTTCCCGGCTGCCGATGGTGATGGCGGACGACGAGGCCGCCGTCCTGGCCGCGATCACGATGTGCGGACGACGGGACTGGTCGGAGCTGCGGCTCGCACGAATCAAGGACACGCTGACGCCGCATGAGCTGCTGGTCACGCCCGCTCTGCTCGCCGAGGCGGGCGACCGGTTCGATCTGGAGATCACCGGCGCCGCGCGGGACCTGACGACCGATGGACAGCTCGGACCGTGGAGTGTGGAATGAACCTTCGCGAAGCTCGTGCCCTACTGGCGGATCGGGGCTTTCGCCCGGGTGACGCGTCCACGCGGACCTTCGCTGACGGATCGGCGTACAAGGTCGAAATCCCTTCCTGTGAAGGGCCGCGGGTGCTGACCGCGGTGCTCGAAGACGCGGCCGCGCGTGGCGTGACCATCGATCGGGTCTCGCAGGGCAGCGGTGTGATGATGCTGACGGACGCCGAGATCGAGGAGATGCTGGCGCTCGGCGCCTCGGCCGGGGTCGAGGTGTGCCTGTTCCTCGGGCCGCGGGGCGCCTGGGACATCGGCGGGCAGGCGAAGGTATCGACCGCCGTCGGTGGGGTTGCGCGTGGCAACGAGATGGTTGCCGCGTCGCTGTGTGATGCGTTCCGCGCGGTGGAGCTCGGCGTCCGCAGTCTGCTCGTCGGGGACCTCGGCGTACTGGAGTTGCTGGGGCAGCTGAAGGTCGACGGGTCGTTGCCGGCGGATCTGGTGTTGAAGACGTCGGTGCTGATGCCGTTGCCGAACGCACCGACTGCTCGGTTGTACGAGCGGTTGGGGGCGACGAGTTTGAACGTGTCGACCGACCTGCCGGTGCCGGTGCTGGCGGAGATCCGGTCGGTGACATCGGTGCCGATCGACATGTACATCGAGGTGCCGGACGATCAGGGCGGGCACGTGCGGTTCTACGACGTCCCGGAGATCGTGAAGGTGGCCGCGCCGGTGTACCTGAAAATGGGGCTGCGGAACGCGCCGAACATCTACCCGGTCGGTGCACACTTGATGGCGACCGCCGAGGCTTTGGGGCGGGAGCGGGTCCGCCGCGCCGAGCTGATTCTGCGACTCTTGGACGAACAGGACGAAGCGCTATGACGGATCTGGTGACCCGCCTTCGATCGGTGCTCGGCGACTCGGCCGTCGTCGACGATTCCGACGTACTGGCGACCCATCGCAACGACCACGCGACGTTCTGCGCGGCCGGCGTACCGGCGGTGCTGGTCCGGCCGTCGACGACTTCCGAGGTTTCCGAGGTGCTCAAGATCGCGGGCGCGCTCGGTGTCCCGGTCGTGCCCCAAGGCGCGCGGACGGGGTTGTCGGGCGCGGCGAACGCGATCGACGGGTGCATTCTGCTGTCGACCGCGCGGATGAACCGGATCCTGGAGATCTCGGCCGAGGACCAGGTGGCCGTCGTCCAGCCGGGCGTGGTGAACGCCGAGCTGTCGCGAGCCGTGCTGGAGCAGGGGCTCTTCTACCCGCCGGACCCGTCGTCCTGGGAGATGTCCACGATCGGCGGGAACATCGCGACCAACGCGGGCGGATTGTGCTGTGTGAAGTACGGCGTCACGGCGGACTTCGTCCGTGGGCTGGAGGTCGTGCTTGCCTCCGGGGAGGTCGTGCGGACCGGCCGGCGTTCGGCGAAGGGTGTGGCCGGGTACGACCTGACCCGGCTGATCGTGGGGTCGGAGGGGACGCTCGGGGTAGTGACCGAGGCGACGCTGACGCTCCGCCCGGCGCCGGAGGCCGCGCTGACCGCGGCGGCGACGTTCCTGTCGATCGAGGACGGGATCGCGGCCGCGGCGGCGATCATGGCGTCCGGACTACGCCCGTCCTTGCTCGAGTTCCTGGACGGTCCGACCGCGCGGGCGATTCAGGACTACCGCGATATGGGTCTGCCTGCGGACGTGGGCTCGCTGCTGATCGCGCAGTCCGATCGCGGGCCGCGCGCGGCGGACGACGTCGCCCAGATCGCCGCGATCTGCACCGCCCACGGCGCCGTCGAGGTCGCCGAGGCCTCGGACGCCGAGGAGTCGCGGATGTTGCTCGAGGCCCGCAGATTGGTGAACCCGGCGCTGGAGCCGCTCGGCATCACGCTGGTGGACGACGTCGCCGTCCCACGGTCCCGGCTGGTGGAGCTGCTGCGCGGGATTGCCGATATCGCCTCGAAGTACCAGGTGCTGATTTGTTGCCCTGGGCATGTTGGCGACGGCAACATGCATCCGACGGTCATCTTCGAACGCGACAACCCAGCGGCTCAGGAGCGAGCGCTGGAGGCGTTCGGCGCGGTGATGGAGCTGGGCCTCGCGCTGGGCGGGACGATCACCGGCGAGCACGGGATCGGCCTGCTCAAGGCGCGCTGGCTCGAGGACGAGCTGGGCGCGGTCGGTCTCGACCTCCATCGGCGCGTGAAGGCGGCGTTCGATCCCCACGGTCTACTGAACCCGGGAAAGGTACTGCGTTAGATGGATGCCTCGAAGGTGCGCCCCTCGGCGCGACAGCTCGCCTGGCAGCAGCAGGAGCTGACGGCGTTCATCCACTTCGGCGTGAACACGTTCACGGATCTCGAGTGGGGGACCGGGATCGACGATCCGGCGGTCTTCGACCCGTCGGAGCTGGACTGCGCGCAGTGGGTGCGATGCCTGGTCGATGCCGGGTTCAAGAGCGTGATCCTGACCGCCAAGCACCACGACGGCTTCTGCCTCTGGCCGAGCCGCTTCCTGCCGCACACCGTCGAAGCCTCGCCGTACGACGGCGACGTCGTCCGCGAGCTCTCCAGCGCGTGCGCCGAAGCGGGCTTGGGATTCGGGTTCTACCTGTCGCCCGCCGACCTCTATCAGGAGAAGGCCCCAGGCGGCTACTACGGCAACGGCAGCCCGGCCGTGGTGTCGCAGATCGGCGACTTCAGCTACGAGGTCGACGACTACAACCGCTTCTACCTGAACCAGCTGCACGAGCTGCTCACGCAGTACGGCCCGATCGCCGAAGTCTGGCTCGACGGCGCGAACCCGACCTCGACCGACCAGGCCTACGCCTACGACGCCTGGTTCGACCTGATCCGCCGCCTCGCCCCCGACGCCACCATCGCCATCGGCGGCCCCGACGTCCGCTGGGTCGGCAACGAGGACGGCTTCGCCCGGGACACCGAGTGGAGCGTCGTCCCCTTCGCGAACGGCCGCATGGTCGCGCCCGAAACCGCCCCCTCGGTCGCCGGCCCCGCCGAACTGGCCGCCGCCGACGAACTCCGCTGGTACCCCGCCGAGGTCGACGTCTCGATCCGCCCCGGCTGGTTCTACCACGCAACCGAAGACACCGCGGTGAAGTCGCTACCCGAGCTCCTCGACATCTACCGCCGCTCGGTCGGCCGCAACGCCGTCCTCCTGCTCAACATCCCACCCGACCGCCGCGGCCGCTTCGCCGACCCCGACGTCCAAGCCCTGGCCGCCTTCGGCGCCGCCGTCCGCGACCACTACTCGACCGACTTGGTGCTCCCGGCAACCATCAACGTCCTCGACCTCCGCGAGAACATCGAGAACGGCCAACAGGTCGAGTCCTTCGCCGTCGACGCCCTCGTCGCCGGCGCCTGGTCACAGATCGCCGAAGGCACCACCATCGGCCACCGCCGCCTGCTCCCCCTCGACCCCCCGCTCACCGCCGACGCCGTCCGCGTCCGCCTCCTCGCAACCCGAGCCGACGCCGAAGTCACCCTAACCACCCACTACGACCCAACCCTCGCAGACGAAACGAAGCGCCGCCGACCCACTCCGCCCGACGGCGCCCCCTCATCTACTCCTTGACCGAAGCCACCCGAACCCAGTCCGAGCACCCGGTCTCACACCACACGTGATCCCCCGCATGCGCCAACCGATCCCGCTGCACATGCCCACAAGCCAGCAGCACCTGCCGCATCGCATGCCCCTGCCGCACCGGAGAACCGCTCCGCCCACCCGGCACCTTCTTCTTCCTGACGTCGGCCACAGCCGGTCCTCCTCTCAACTAGTTTTGTGATGGATGCTTCGGTCTGCCGTGTCCCCTGAGCACGGCAGACCATGTCAACCCTTGACGCAGATGACCTGCTTGAGGTGGGCGACGACCTCGACCAGGTCGGACTGGGCGGCGATGACCGACTCGATGTCCTTGTACGCCGCCGGCAGCTCGTCCAGCACACCGGCGTCCTTACGAGACTCGACCCCGGCGGTCTGGGCGATCAGGTCCTCGACCGTGAACCGGCGCTTCGCCTCGTTGCGGCTCATCCGTCGGCCCGCCCCGTGTGAGGCCGAGTAGAACGAGCGCTCCGAGCCGAGCCCGCGGACGACGTACGAGCCGGTGCCCATCGACCCCGGGATCAGCCCGAGGTCGCCCAGACCGGCCCGGATCGCACCCTTGCGGGTGACCAGCAGATCGACGTCGTCGATCCGCTCCTCGGCCACGTAGTTGTGGTGGCACGAGATCGGCTCGTCGAAGGTGATCTCCTGGGGGAACGACTCACGCATCGCCTGCATCACCAGGGCCAGCATCACCGCACGGTTGCGGGATGCGTACTGCTGCGCCCAGGTGAGGTCCCGCCGGTACGCCGTCATCTGCGGCGTACCGGCGAGGAACACGGCCAGATCGCGGTCCGGGAGATCCGCGTTGTGCGGCAGCTCCCGGGCGATCTTCATGTGCCGCTCGGCAAGTTCCTTGCCGATGTTGCGGCTACCGGAGTGCAGCATCAGCCACACCCGGTCCTCGTCGTCCAGACAGACCTCGATGAAGTGGTTACCCCCACCGAGCGAGCCCATCTGCTGTTTGGCCTTCCGCTCCCGGTCCTGCACCCCGTCGTGCAGGCTCGTGAACGAACCCCAGAGCCACTCCCACGCCCGTGGGTTCAGCCCCAGTCGCCGTACGCTCACCGGGTCCTCGTGCGCACGGAACCCGACCGGTACGGCGGCCTCGATCCGCGAGCGGATCGCCGACAGGTCGTCGGGCAGGTCCGCTGCCGTCAGCGACGTCAGCACACCCTCCATCCCGCACCCGATGTCGACGCCGACCGCGGCCGGCGATACCGCCTGCTTCATCGCGATGACAGATCCAACGGTCGCACCCTTGCCGAGGTGCACATCCGGCATCACCCGGACGCCGTGCACCCACGGCAGCGCCGCGATGTTCCGCAGCTGCTGCAGCGCCTGTGCGCCGACCTCGTGTTCGTGTGCCCACATGAGCGTGGAGTTCTTGGCTCCACTCAGCTCGATCGGAAACTCCGCGTTCATCTCCCCACCTCTTCTTGATTGGCAACTTCAGCTGCAGGCACGTCGTACCGCGACATGCCGACGCTGCCAGGGCAGGAGTCGAACCTGCGAGACCTCGGGTCAGAACCGAGGGTGGGACGCCGTCGCCCACCTGGCATCGCGCTCCAACGCGACACCAGGTAGGTGTCACGTCAGAGCGATAACTCCGCGCGTGAGGGGATCCACGGCTGCCACAACAGCGGCATGCCGGCCTCATCGGGCGTACGCGAGCCCTTCTTCTCGTTGCACTTCGCATGCGCGGCAACGGCGTTCAGCCACTCACCACGTCCACCACGAGACCGCGGTACGACGTGGTCCATCGTGGTGGCGCCGGTCTGGCCGCAGTACGCACAGGTGTACTTGTCACGCTTCAGTACGCCGGAACGCGTGTACTGCAGCCGCCCGGACGCATACCGCCACTTGGTGACGACATAGCGCACGAGACGCAGTACGCGGGGGAGGGGGAACGGTCCGATGCTGGCGCCGTCATGCGCTTCCTCGACGACGGCGACCTCGCGCACCAGCATCCGGATGGCGTGCTGGATCGACACGACATGCAGCTGCTCGTACGAGGCGTTGAGAACGATCACACCGCTCATGCGCTTCCTCCTCCCCTCCAGTGTGCCCGACGCCACCACGTCAGGTCGGTTGTCTTGGTGTCGGCCGGTACGCCGGTACTACGTTGTGTCGAGCAAACATCTACGCAGGGTGTCCGGCGGGGCTCGAACCCGCTTCTTCCGGGCTCACATCCCGGCGCCTCGACCGCTTCGGCCTCGGACACAGCACGCTCGGCAGGATTCGAACCTGCAACCTCCTGCTTCGTAGGCAGGTGCTCTCTCCGGTTGAGCCACGAGCGTTCAGCGCCCTGCGCCGGATGTGGTGCGGATTTCCGGCGCAGGGCACGTCTGGGGCGCCCGCTCGGCCGGTAGCAAGCATCCTGCGGGCGCCTGGTCCAGCCGGAGGGACTCGAACCCCCGTCCCCCTCATCCCAAATGAGGTGGCCTACCACTGGCCCACGGCTGGAAAATTCCATGTAATTGTCATTCTTCGAATAGGCATCCGTAAATGCCCGAATTGCATCGGTGGAGGGAATCGAACCCTCTTGACGCGGGTTTGGAATCCGGTCCGCAACCATTGCGCACCGACGACGGCCAACCGCACTCAGCAGCCGGACAAACAAAAGAGCCGCCTGCGCCGGACCTCCGGCTCAGACGGCTGCTGGGACGATCTCCCGCTGGAGATCAGCCAGGTGGCCCGCCTGGGCACACGGAAAGCTCGGCGTGAAACGGGTACTGAACCTCATCCAGGCGCCCGCTTCGCAGGCACGCCGACAAAGCCATGGGGCTTTGCCGCCACGCCTTCGTCTCGTTGATCCTGCCGCGCATGATCTCTCCTCGTCTCGGTACCTTGCGGGCAATAGTTTCACCCACCCGACCCAACAAAGTCAACGCATTTCCCAAACCCATTCCCCGCAACCAATTTCCACCGCGCCGCCCCACCCCCCAACCCCCGTAGCCCCCACCCCACCACCCCCGCCCCACATCCGATTAGATCTCACCCCCACCCGCCCGCTACACTCTTCCCCGGCACCCGCCGCCTTAGCTCAGTCGGCAGAGCGTCTCACTCGTAATGAGAAGGTCGTCGGTTCGATTCCGACAGGCGGCTCCACGCAGGAGCACCGAGAAACCCCAGGTCACGGGCTACATGACCTGGGGTTTTGCATGTCCGGAGGGCGTGGGGGTCAGGGTGTTGCGATCAGGCGGCCGAGGTTGGTGCGGGCGTCGAGAGTTTGGTGCAGGCGGTGGGTGTCGGCGAGCGGGAAGCTGGTGCTGGTGGCGGGGCGGAGTTCGCCGTCCTGCAGTAGGCGGGTGACTTCGGTGATGTCGGCGCGCGCCTCGGTTGGGCGGGCGGCTCGCCAGCCGAGCATGGAGACGCCGGTGACGGAGATCAGCCGGAAGAGGCTGCTCGCGGAGACGGTCGGGAGTTCGCCGCTGATCGCGCCGTACGTCACCATCCGCCCGAGTGGCGCGAGCGCTTGCAGGCCTTGGTCGAAGGTCTTGCCGCCGACCGAGTCGAGAACGAGGTCGACCGGTGGGAGTTGCTCCGGCCAGTCGGGGTCGCTCAGGTCGACGGCGAGATCGGCGCCCTGCGCACGGATGAAGTCCAGTTTGTCGGGGGAGGATGCGGTGCCGATGACGGTTCCGGCGCCGAGTGAGCGGGCCAGTTGGACCGCCAGGTGCCCGATACCGCCGGCTGCCGACTGGATGAGGACGGTCTCGCCGGGGGAGAGGCGCCCGGCTTTGAGCAGCCGGAGCGCGAGGGGCGCCGGCATCGAGAGGGTGGTCGCGGCGCCGGCGTCGGTGTCCTCGGGGATCGGCGCCAGCCATTCGGCGTCGACGGCCACCTGCTCGGCGAAGGCATCCTCCGACAGTGCGGCGACCCGCTGACCAATCCGTACGCCGCTGGGCACGTTCGCGCCGAGATGGGTGATCCGGCCGACTACATCACCGGTGAGCGCGCCGGGCAGTGGGCGTTTCCACGGGCCGTCACCTCGGCGGAAGGTGGTGTCGACGGCGTTCGCGCCGATCGCCTCGACCTCGATCAGCACCTGGCCGGCGGTGGGCTCGGGAGCCGGGAGGTCGACCAGCTCGAGGACGTCGGGGTCGCCGTGACGGTAGTACCGGATCGCGCGCATCTGCTGTCCAAATCATGGGAGAAGTAAATTATGGGATGTTCCTACGATAACGGAAGCCCGATCGCCCGCTCTAGAGTGAGCAGGGTGAAGTCGTCCCAGCACCGTCTCGCGGGTCGGGTCGTCTGGCAGTTGGCCAGGGCGAGCCAGCAGTGGCAGCGGCTGGCTCGGCGTGAGCTGGCGGCGGCCGAGGTGCGCACGCAGTACTACCACGTGCTCGCCAGTCTCGCGGACGACGGCGAGGCGACGCAGGCTGCGCTGGCGGACCGGATCGCGTTCGATCGCAGCGATCTCGTCTCGGTGCTCGACGAGCTGGAGCGGCTCGGGTGCCTGGTCCGGCGGACCGACCCGACGGACCGCCGGCGCAACATCGTCGCGATCACCCCCGAAGGCGGGAAGCTGCTGACCGAACTGGATCAGTTGATCCTCGCCGCCGAGGCGGAACTGCTCGAACCACTCACCGCAGCTGAACGGAAAACCCTGCTGGACTTACTGAGTCGCTTGGTCCAGGACTGAATCAAGCGAGCAGTCGCGGCGCGAATGTGCCGACGCCGGCGTGCCTGTGGCGACTTCGGGTGGAAACGTGAAGAACCCCAGGTCACCGTGGCGTGAGCTGGGGTTCTTGGGGGTGGGTCAGGAGCGGGCTTCTCGGATGAGGGCGAGGTAGATGGCCAGCTCGATGACGCCGGCGATGAAGATGGTCAGCCAGAGGGGGGAGTGGAGGGCGTCAGCGCCGATGGCGGCGAGGATGCTGATGGGCCAGGCGGCGATGCCGATGATCTTCCAGAGGGTTGACCAGCGGTTCGAGGTCCAGAGGAGGAAGGCGCCGGCGGCCCAGCCGATCAGGAGGAGGAACGGGCCGAACGCCAGGAGGGCGAGGGCGATCCAGTCGCGGGGGCGCAGGCGCGGTTCGACGGCCGGCAGGGTCGCGCCGCTAGGCGTCTCCAGGTTCATCCTGTCTCCTACTGTGCAAGGTCTTGGTGACTGACGCGCGGGTCGTCGTCAGTTCGTCGGGTGGGCAGCGCTCGGCCTCAGGTCGGCGCGGGGTGGGCGCCCGAGCGGTGGGGTAGATCGTGTCGTCAGTGGGTGTCGGTCCGTTGGTCTCGCTGGGTGCCTTGACCAATCC
This sequence comes from Kribbella sp. NPDC104218, assembly GCF_055584105.1. Classification (NCBI taxonomy): domain Bacteria; kingdom Bacillati; phylum Actinomycetota; class Actinomycetes; order Propionibacteriales; family Kribbellaceae; genus Kribbella; species Kribbella sp. NPDC104218. The sequence continues at coordinate 1,307,101 of NZ_JBVJMQ010000001.1, read as the reverse complement.
GAAACCGTAACGGGGTTCTCGCTGTAACAGCGTGCGTCGGCGTCCCTCGCTGTGACGGGGTCGCTACGCTCGCAGGTACCATGCAAGACATGGTACCTGTCCTCGCCATGATCCGGCAAAGACCGAGGTTCGGCGCGTAACTCGGTTGTCAGGTTCGGCGGTCACGCACGAGGCTGCGGGGGGAGGTGGTGTGGATGAGTGCGGTCCTACTCGAGCTGACGGTGAGGGATCTGACGGACGCCGATCTGCCCGCGTGCGGGTTCGCCGGCACCGAACTGCATCTCAGGCAGGTCGCTGGGGAGCTCGTGCGGGCGCGGCGTGGGGAAATCGACTATCTGGCTGTCTGTACCAAGACCGATCTGCCGGTGGCGATCGGCGGCGTCGACTACGCGCCACATCCCGGTGCGGGTTCGCTATGGCAGCTGGCGGTCCACCCGGCGTTGCAGTCCTGCGGCATCGGCACGCTTCTCATCACGGCCGCCGAGCAGCGAATCGTGGCCCGAGGCCTGAGCCGAGCCGAACTGGGCGTCGAGCTGGACAACCCGCGGGCCCGCGCGTTGTACGAGCGCCTGGGCTACATCGCGTACGACGAACGCCTCGAAGCCTGGGACCAACAGAACCCGGACGGCTCGATCACCCGATACGAAACCATGTGCGCCCAAATGCGTAAGGAGTTGCGGGCGGAGTCCAATGACTGTTGATGAGTTGGCCGAGTTGGTCGGCCCGGAGCTGTTCCGACGCGCATGCTCCACGGCGTGGGCCACTGCTGCACAGACAGGCCGTTCAGGCGGGATGGCGTGGCCGGACGACGAGGCACAGGTCCCGCACGAGGTGTCGGACTTGCTCGACGGGGACCCGGCGCTCGGGTTCGCGCTGTACCGAGCGATGCCGTGCTACGCCGTACTGATGTACGTCGGTTTCGAGCCACAGGATGAGGCGTTCTGGGCGGAGGTCCGGTCGCTGCTGGACAACCCTGACGACCGCCTCGCCGTGCCCATGGCGTACTGGCTGTGGTGCGGCCCGTTCGAGCAGGCCACAGCTCGCAACGCCTGGCGCCAGGTAACCGACGGAGCAACTGGGCTGCGGCTGCGACGGGTGTTGGATGTCTCCGGGCCGGTGCCGTGGGAGGTCAAGGCGCCGCTGCTCGAGCGCCTCGGCGATCGGTCCGAATGGCACGAGGCGGTGCTGAAGGCGCTGGAGGGCGCGGCGTTCGACACCCTTGGCTCAGTCGATGTGTCGGCGACCCGTGAGCTGTTGCGACGGCTTCGGCTGCCGGCTGAGCGGACGAGGACGCTGAGTGAGCGCTTGCGCGGCTAGGTTCGGGGGATGGTGATTCGGGGTTTGGGGGAGCGGGCGGAGGGGCGGTTGCGGGTGGCGGAGGGGATTTTGCGGGAGCTCGAGTTGTTGGAGCGGTGGGGTGGGTACGGCGTTCCGGTGGTGGTTGGGTCGGTGGGGATCGGGGTGGTGGTTGCTCCTGACATCGATCTGGAGGTTTATTCGGCGGTGCCGCGGGTGGCGGATGGGTTCGCTGTTGTGGGGGCGTTGGCTGAGCTGCCTCGGGTACGCCGAGTCACGTACTTGGATGCGCGGGACCGGCATGAGCGCGGGCAGTACTGGAAGCTGGAGTATGAGCTGTCGGCGGATGAGACCTGGACTGTGGACACCTGGGTGTTTGCGGGTAGTCCGCAGCCGACTGGTGGGGCGGCGTTGGCGGCTGCTGTACGGCGGGCGCTGACGCCGGAGGCGCGTGAGCGGGTGCTCGCGATCAAGGAGGAGGCGGCTGCGGTCGGGGGACGCGCGTACGGGTACTGGCTGTACCAGGCGGTGTTGGACGGCGGTGTGGTCGACTACGCCGGTTTCCGTTCCTGGCTTGGGGATCGGAACGTGTATGAGCGGACCGGGTGGCTTCCGTAGGTCTATATGAGTGGAGTCGAGTGCCAGGTCCAGTTGCCGTCGGTTGAGGTGAAGGTCCAGGTGAGCGGCTCGCCATTCTTCAGATAGGCGGCAGCCGGTACGCCGAGGGGCGGGTAGGGGAGCTGCTCGAGCAGCTCGGTGGCCTCGGACCGGGAGAACCAGCGGGCTTCGAGAATGGTCAGATCGGGGTCATCTACCTGCAGGACGCCGTCCTCCGCGGACGCGACGTAGTTCCAGCACTCCGAAGCTGGTACGCCGTCCACGACGACTACCGTGCGCCATGCGAGCCGCAGCGCCGTCTCGGTAACCACCAGGCCAGTCTCCTCGCGCAGTTCACGCACCGACCCCGCCTCCGGCGACTCCCCCTCCTCGATCCGCCCACTCGGCAGACTCCAGTGCGGCTTCCCCCACCCCTTGTAGTCGTCCAGCACCAACGCCACCAACTCGCCCCGCGCAGCCACCACCCCACCGAACCGCCAGCCGCTCATGACACCTGTCGCAGGGCTTCGGTGAAGTTGTGCCAGCGGACTGGGGTGTGGTCTGTGTGGATGCCGGCTCGTAGAGCCACCTGGGCCATTTGGTTAGCGTACGCGGCGGAGTGTGCCGTCTGGGGCGATGGCGATGTGCACGGTTGCGGAACCGATGGTGAGGGTCAGGCTGGTTGCGGACTGCTTGTGTGTGACTGGAGTGCCTGTGCGGGTGGGGACGATGGCGGTCAGGATGGAGGCGCTGCGGCCGGAGCGTTTGAGCTTCAGGACGGGCGCTGCGGTGCTGTGGTCGATCGTTCGGTAGTGCCAGGCGGAGGTGAGTTGGGCAGGCGTTTTCGATGGGCCGAGTTGTAGAAGGAGCGTCTGGCGGTTGTCGCCGGGACGGCGGGCCACTGCCGAGTAGCGGTCCAGTGGGGTGACCTGCTGGTCGGCAGGCAGGTGCCAGAGCGTCTCCCACGTGCGGCTGACCTTGGAAGTGCCGCGGTCGAGGACAACCATCAGGTCCGGGTCCTTGAGCACCAGTACGTCGCGCGTGCGGACGCCGCCGAGCGTGTCAGTCAGCCGGTAGTACTCCGAGTTGTCGCGCACGATCGACCTGACCAGCTTCGTGGCCGGGCCCACCGGTGCGGTCCCCGAAACTGTCATCACGTTGTGTGCAGTCCGCCCGCCGGCCCAGGTGCGCGCGGCGTTCGCGACGTAGCCCGGGTGGCCGCCGTCCACCAGGATGTCCCGCCCCAGCGACGTGTAGGTGACCGACATGTGGTCGTCGTGCCCGTGCAGCCGGCGCTGCGGGCCGAACCGGATGCTGTACGTCGACTCCTGGTCGAACGCGCGCCGCTCACCCCACCCCGTCCGGCCAAACACGTAGCCGGCGGCGAAGATCCCTACGCGCTGCTGAGGCCGGGCTCCGCGCCGTCCGAGCGTTCCGGCGTACTCCAATGGCGTACCGGCGACCGGAGTGGTCCGCACGACCTCGGAGTCCCCGATCTGATGCAGGTAGCCGAGTGAATTGGTCGCCAGCGCCAGCCAGCTCGCCATCTGCTTCCGGCGCGCCCGAATCGCCGGACCGGGGTCGACGCCGCACCTGGTGAGGACGTCGATCGCCCGTCCCCACAGCGAGTAGTTGTACTGCGCGTACGACGTGGCCTGCTCGTTCGTGGAGCCCTGGCCGTCGATTGAGGTCCGAAGCCCAACGGCGAGCCGATCAACCGCTACCTGCTTCAGCTCCGCGCGGCCGAGCGTGCAGCCGACGCCGAACAGCGCCAGGCTCTCGTCAGTGCCGTGGTTCCAGCCGCCACTCCAGTGCAGCTGCAGAAAGCGCGCATGCGTCGCCAAGGCCTTGTCTATCCAGCCGTACGCCGCTGGGAGCCGCGTGGTGCGTCGTCCGGACAGCACGGCCTGCCGCAGGCAGATGAGCACATTCGTCCGATGCATGGTCGACTCCGCCGCGCCAGCGTGGTCCCGCCATGGGAACGGGTTGTCGCGCACCCAGTCCTGAGCGATCGCGTCCACGCGCTGCAGCGCGCGCAAATCCCCGCTACCGGCCGCCCGGATGCCCTGCCCGAGCCAGCGCAGCGAATGCAGCCACATGTACCAGCTGGGGTTTCCGGTCGGGTTGTCCTGCCAGCTGATGTTTCCGCGCCCGTCGCCCACCTGGTACGCCGGTGCGGTTCCCCAGGTGAATCTGTCCCGGTAGAGGTCGCGCACCGGGTTCGGCCGGTCGATCCCGGAGTACGACGGGCAGGTGTACGTCGCTCCCATCGCTTTGGCCGTCGGAGCGGAGTGTGGTTGTGGCGCCTCCGCCCGTGGCACCGGACCGGGCTCGGACTCCGAGACCCGACCTGGAACCAGCAGCGTGCCAATCAGCACCGCACCAGCGACCAGAGCGGGCCCCAGGCGTTTCATTCGCCGCTCTTCAACGCCTGTGAGATCAGCGCGTTCCGAGCGCGTTGGCCGGCGGGCTGGGTGGTGTGGATGCCGTCACGGAGATACTTGGCCACCTGCCCCGGCCGTGCCGCAAGGAACTCGGACCAGCGCACAATGCGCAGATTGGGATGCCGTGCGGCCGCCTGATCCAGAGTCTGGTTGATCGACGCGCTGTTGGCCCGGTCAGCGCTCCGCACTCGCTCCGGAACTCCGAACCGGTTCGCGTGCACGTTCACCCAGTAGACCGTCCGCTCCGGCCCAGCGAGCTCCATCGCCTGCTCGACTTCGGCCGCGAACGCCGCCGGGTCGAAGATGTCATTGCTGCCGACCGCCATCACGATCCGCCGGGACAGCCCGTACTTGCGCGACCAGTCCGCAAGCGCATCGACCGCGGCTGACGTCGGCTGACCGGACCAGTCGTGGACGGCGACCGGGGCGCCGGTCTGAGCAGTCACCAGCTTCTCGAGCGCCGGACCGTCCTGCACGGAGATGCTGTCACCGAATAGGAACACGCCGTCACCACGCACCGCGGCCCGGATCTTCGCCGGACTGGAGATGCGGTGGCTCAGGTTCTCCCACGGTCCCAGCCGCCCGGAGTCCGACCGTCCAGGCTGGGTGGGCCGTGCGGTCGCCGAGGGCAACGCCTGGCCCGGAGTCGGCTGTGGCTTCGGCGTACTGTCGTCAGCCGGCGCCGCCGTCGGCGCACCGCCCGCCGCGCTCGCAATCGGCCGTTCCTCCCGCACAGAGCCGACCACTGCGACCGTCGTACCGCCCAGAAGCGCCAGCGCGGTCAGCGACCCGCTCAGCAGCATCCAGCGCCCGGTGATGAGCCTCCACGGACCGACGAACAGCTCGCGGCCCGCCTCCCGACGACTCAAGTCACCCCTCCACCGCTCCGCCTGAACCCTCCCAACTTACCGTGCCGGAGGCTTCCGCAGCTAAGACAGCCGCTGCGGCTATCGGCGGTGGAGGGTTCCGCCGCCGGTGATGCCGAAGGAGGCCTTGACGCCGTCCACGGTGAGGTCGACGACGTAGGTGGTGCCGACGGAGCGGACTTTGTAGGTGACGGCGCCGTTGGCGCGGGTGGGGATGACCAGGGAGAGGATGGCGACGGACTTGCCGGCGCGGCTGAAGATGACGGTCGAGGCTGCTTTGCGGGTGGTGATGTGGGGGAGGTGCCAGCCCTGGATGGGGTTGTTCTGGCCGGTTTTGACCTGGGTGGCGCCGGCGGGGAGTGCGCCCCGGTAGGGGAGCTGGATGAGGACCGTGCGGTTGTTGTCGCCGGACTTGGTGGCTACGGCGCCGCCGCGGCCGGAGGCGGTGGCGCGCTGGTCGGCCGGGAGGTGCCAGAGGGTCTGAAACTGCTGGGAGGTCTTGGCGGTGGCGCGGTCGAGCGTGACGAGGACGTCGGGCTTGCGCAGGACCAGGACGGAACGGACTCGGGTCACACCGGCAGCCGGGGCGTCGCTCAGCTCGTAGAAGTCCGCGGTCGGCTTCACGGCGGAGCGGGTCAGCTTGGTGACGGGGTTCGTGTCGGCCAGCTTCGGGGTGACCATCGCGTTGTGCGCGGCGGGGCCGGTGAGCCAGGCGCGCCAGGTCTTGTTCGCGTAGCCGGCGTACCCGGGGTCGATCAGGATGTCGCGGCCGCGGGCCTGGTAGGTGAGCGACGTGTGGTCGCTGTGGCCGTGCAGCGCGCGCTTCGGGCCGAACCGCAGGCTGTACGCCGACTCACTCGCGAACGGCGTCTGGGCCGAACCCCAGCCCGAGCGGCCGAACACGTACCCGGCCGAGTAGATCTTGACCCGGTCGGCGGGCGCCTTGCCGACCTTGCCCTGGGTGGCGGCGTGCTCGAACGCCGAGCCGGCGACCTTGTTGGTCTTCACGTACTCGGTGTCGCCGATCTGGTGCAGCATGCCCAGCGGGGTGGTGGCGTGGGCGATGAAGGTGCCGAGCAGCGCGCGGCGGGCCTTGATGGTCGTGCCCGGGTTGACGCCGCAGTTCTGCAACGCGGCCTCGGCGCGGCCCCAGAGGGTGTAGTTGAACTGCGCGTAACCCGTCGCCTGCTCGTTGGTCGCGCCCTGGGCGTCGATCGCCGTGGTGATCCCCTTGGCGAGCCGGTCCTGAGCGGTCTTCTTGTAGTCGCTGCGGTTCAGCGTGCACCCGACGCCGAACAGAGCGATGCTCTCGTCGGTGCCGTGGTTCCCCGGGCCGCCCCAGTTGGCGACCATGAACTTGGCGTGGTTGATCAGCGCGGCGTCCAGCCAGGCGTAGCTGCTCGGCAGCTTGGTGACCTTGAGGCTCTTCAGCACGGCCTGCCGCAGGCAGAGCAGGACGTTCGTCCGGTGCATGGTGGCCTCGTGCGCGCCGGCGTTCGCCTTCCAGGAGTACGGGTTGTCCTTGACCCAGTCCCGGGTGATGGCGGTGACGTGCGCGAGCGCCGCCTTGTCGCCGTTGCTGCCGGCGGTGATGCCCTGGCCGATCCAGCGCAGGGAGTGCAGCCACATGTACCAGCTCGGGTTCTTGTACGGGTTGGCCTTCCAGTTGATGTTGCCCTTCCCGTTGCCGACCTTGGTCGGCTTGAACTTGCTCCAGATGAAGGTGTCGTTCATGACCGACTTCAGCGGAACCGCGTCGTCGATCGTGCTGTAGCCGGGGCACGGGTAGGTGCCCGTGGCAACGGCCGTCGACGGACCGGTGGTGGCGGCGTTCGCGGCCGGGGCCAGCAGGGCCGTCCCGCTCACGCTCGCTGTGATCAGCGCAAGTGAAAGTACCCGTGTGAACACCAGAATCCCCCAGCTCCTGCTGCCGTTGGCAGCGCCGTTAGCCCTTGACACTTCCGACGATGCGGGTGGCATCAGAGAAGTTGCGCGGCGCGGTGAAAATCTCCGAAAGTATGATCTCGATCACGGAACGTGTCCGTGATCGAGGCCATCTTTGCGCGCCACTGGGGCACTAAAGGCATTTCGGGGGCCAAAAGGTTGCTTGGGTCAACGAAGCGGAGTGTTGGCTATCAGGTGGACCGCTCGGCCTCGCTGCGCTCGACGCAGAACTCGTTCCCCTCGGGGTCGAGCATGGTGACCCAGCCGCGGCCGTCGGGTTTGCGGTGGTCGTCGTGAACGGTCGCGCCGAGGCTCTGCAGTCGCTCGACCTCCTCGTCGCGGGTGCGCTCGGTCGGCACCCAGTCGGCGTGGACGCGGTTCTTCACCGACTTCTTCTCCGGCACGCGGATGAACAGCAGGCCCGGCACCGGCGCGGGCGCCTCCACCAGGACCTCGTCGTCACCGGGCTCGTCGCCGTCGCCGAGCGGCCAGCCGGTCACCGTGCTCCAGAACTGCCCGAGCTCGTACGGATTTTCGGCATCGATCGTGATGTGTCGCAGGATCATGTTCAGACCTTAATCAGGGCCCGGCCCATCGGACGGGCGGGCGAACGGGCGAACGAAGAGGCAAACGAAGAGACGGCCGGACGGGCGAACGGACGGCGTCCGGGCGATGACCGTGCGGGATCGGCGGGGCCGGAGTCTCGCCAGGTGTCCGGAGCCGGGACTAGGGTGCGGCCACAGGGTGGTTCTCGCAGGGGGAAAGGAAGATCTGATGGCATCTCGGCTGAATCCTTACATCCAGTTCGACGGGAGCGCGCGGGCGGCGCTGGAGTTCTACCGCGAGGTTTTCGGCGGGGAGCTGCAGGTGAGCACGTTCGGGGAGTTCGGGGCGGGGCACGGCCCGGACGACGAGAACCTGCTCATGCACGGGCAGCTCGAGACTCCGAGCGGGTTCACGCTGATGGCGGCGGACACCCCGGAGGGCATGCCGTACAACCCCGGCGACAACGTCGCCGTCAGCTTGAGCGGTGACGACGCCGAGGACCTGCGCGCCTGGTTCGCCAAGCTGTCCGAGGGCGGCAAGGTGACCGTCCCCTTGGAGAAGCAGATGTGGGGTGACGAGTTCGGCATGGTGACGGACAAGTTCGGCATCGGCTGGTTGGCGAATATCGCCGGCTCCTGACGGCCCCGGATCGGCAGCGGCCCGGCGGAGTGCGGGAAATCCGGTGTCGCCGGGCGCTGCCGGCTGGCTAGCTTGAGTTGTATGAGTGCCAATGACGTGCTGCGTGATCCGATCCGGCACAACAACTGGGCGACCGGGCAGCTGGTCCGCTTCTGCCGGCAGCAGGCGCTGACGGCCGATCAGCTCGAAGTCACCGGCGTCGGAACTTACGGCGGGATCCTCTCCACGCTGGACCACATCGTCCGGTGCGACGGCAGCTACCTGCGCCGGATCGCGGACCGGCCGCTCGACTTCGTGGACAGCGGCGAGCGCGCGGATCTCGAGCTGATCGGGCGGTGGAACGACGAGGCCGGGGCGCTGTGGGAGACCTTTCTCGACGGGCCGATCGAGGTCGAGCGGGTGATCATCGTTGACGACAACACCCGCGGCACCCGGGTCGGCATCTTCATCGCGCAGGCGATCAACCATGCCAACCACCACCGGGAGCAGGTCTGCGCGATCCTGACCGGGCTCGGGATCGAGCCGCCGGATATCCAGGCGTGGGAGTACGCCTGGGAGACCGAGCGGATCTGGGATCTCCCGACGACCTGATACGTCGCCTGGCATGGCTGTCACCTCCGATCAGCGACCTGGACAGGTCTGGGTGGTTGGGGTTTCGTCGGTGAGCAGGTAGCTGTTGACGGCCTTGTCGACGCAGACGTTGATCCGGCCGTAGGCGCCGTGCCCCTCGCCCTGCCAGGTGAGGAGCTTGGCCGAGCGGAGCATGGTCGTGAGCTCCTGCGCCCACTCGTAGCGGCCGAGTGGATCACCGGTGTTGCCGACGACAACGATCGGCGCGGCGCCTTCGCCGTCGATCGGGCGCTCCCGGCCGACGCCGGGCTCCGGCCAGCCGACGCACTCGAGCAGGCGGAGCGCGGTGACCGGACCGAACAGCGGCGAGACCTGCGCGAACTTGGGCAGCGCCGCGCGGACCTTCTCGACGGTGATCGCACCGGGATGGTCGAGACAGTTCGCCGCGGAGTTGATCGTCGGCAGATTCGAGCGAGAGCCATCCGGGCGGCGTCCGATCGCGGTCGCGAACAGGAGCAACTCGTCACCCGAACCCCGGTACGCCGCCGCCAGCGACTGCGCGAGCTGCGGCCAGAGCGGCGGATCCGCGATCCCGGTGCTGATCCCGGAGACGACGCCGACACGGGTCAGTGGCTGCTGGGCTTGCTTGGTCGGCAGTGGTTTCGCGTCGAGTTTGGTCAGGAAGGACGCGAGTTTCACCTTGGCATCGGGGAGATCCCGGCCGAGCGCGCACGGTGGCTTGGTCAGACAGCTGGCCACCAGCTGCCGAAAGCCGAGCTCGGCGCCGGCGGCCTGGTCGAGCAAGGTCTGCTCGTACGTCCGGGCCGGTGTTCCGGGACCGTCCAGCACCATTCGCCCGACGCGATCGGGGAAGAGCTCGGCGTACGCCGCTCCGAGCTGGCCGCCGTACGAGACGCCGACGTAGTGGAGTTTGTCGTCGCCGACCGCGGCCCGGACCTGGTCGAGATCCCGCGCCGAGTCGAACAGGCCGAGGTGTTTCAGCAGCTCGCCACCCGACTCGGCGCACTGCCGGCCGAACTGCTGGGCCGCGGCTCCGAGCGCGGCCCACTGCGCGTCGGTTGTCGGGACGCCGGGCGGTAACGCGTCGGCGCTGTCGCCTGAACTCCCGCAGGTCAGCGGGGCCGACGATCCCGCGCCGCGCGGATCCCAGCTGACGAGGTCGTAGCGGTCCAGCAGATCGCGATACCGGCTCGTCATCCCGGCGACGGTATCCAGACCGGACGCCCCCGGGCCGCCCGGGTTGTAGACGACGGACCCGAGCCGTCGGCCTTCGTCTGCTGAGCGGACCCGGGTGATCGCGAGCTGGATCGTCGGGCCCTCGGCCCGGCCGTAGTCGACCGGCACCGTGATGGTCGCGCACTCGCGCGCCCGCACCGCGGCCGCCCGCCGTTCGTCGAGCCCGGCGACAACCTCACTCGGGACCTCGACCCCACAAGCTTTCCAGGCCGGAGCGGCGCCGGCTGTCGAGCCCGCCGCCGAAGAGCTGGTCGACGACTTGGGTGTCGATCGGTCGGAGCTCCCGCAGCTGACCAGGAGGCCCGCCGTGAGAAGTGTGGTCATCGCAATCGCCAGTGGTCTGCTCATCGTCCCCGTTTTTCATACGATCGTGTTTTTATAACCTCAATGTACATCACCTCCGTGGCATCCGCGCGGAGGCTAGCGGCCGACGGACTCCGGCACCGGGGTCAGCGGTGCTCCGTAGCTCAGCCAGTTGACGACGTTCTCCACGACGAGATTGCCCATCGCGGTGCGGGTCGCGACCGTGGCCGAGCCGACATGCGGCAGCAGGACGGCGTTCGGCAGGGTGAGGAGATCGGGGTGGACCTCGGGCTCGTGTTCGAAGACGTCGAGCCCGGCGGCCTGGATCGCGCCGGAGCGCAGCGCGTCGACCAGGGCCTGCTCGTCGACGACCGAGCCGCGGGCCACGTTGATGACGATGCCCTCCGGCCCCAGGGCCGCCAGCACCTCGGCGTTCACCAGGTGCCGGGTGGAGTCACCGCCGGGGATCACGATCATCAGCGTGTCGACGGCCCGGGCCAGCTCGACCAGGGATTCGTAGTACGGGTAGTCGACGTCCTTCGGGTGTCGGTTGTGGTAGGCAACGGAGACGCCGAACGGCTGCACCCGGTCGGCGATCGCCTGGCCGATCCGGCCGAGGCCGAGGATGCCGAGCCGGCGTCCGTTCATCGTTGCCTTGGTCAACGGATAGGCGCCCTCCTGCTGCCATTTCCCGGCGCGGAGGTAGCGCTCGGCCTGGGACAGCTCGCGGACGGTCATCAGCAGTAGGCCGAGGGCCGTGTCGGCGACCTCGTCGTCCAGGACGCCGGGGGTGTTGGTCACCACGACACCGCGCTCGGCGGCGGCGACCGCATCGATGTGGTCGTAACCGACGCCGAAACTCGCCACGAGTTTGACCGCGGGCAGCTGATCCAGCCACGGGCCGTCGATCGGGGTGCCGCCGGTGGCGACGGCAACGATCTCGTCGCGGCGCGCGGCCAGGACGGCGTCCGGATCGCTCTCCTCCCAGAGTTTGATCAGCTCACAGTGACCGCTCAGCCCCGCGGCGACGGCGGCGTGCATCGGCTTCGGCATCAGCACCACTGGTTGTCCCATGCGCACATTCTTGTCGACGGGTTCGACCCGGACCAGGAACCCGTCCGGCACTTTTCCGGAACCTGGCCGGAACTCGACCGGAACCCGCGCGAAGTTCATCTGTCCGCCCCTGTCTCGGTCGCACTGCGTGGACGACGATCGGAGCAGGGAGGCAACGATGATCATCGACTGCGCGTACTACCAGGACGGGCGCCGCCAGCACGTCGGGACGATGTCGGTCCAGGACGCGGCCGCGCACTGTTCGAAGAGCGGCTTCGTCTGGCTCGGCATGTTCGATCCGACGGCCGAGGAGCTCCGGCAGGTCAGTGCGAGTTTCGGGCTGCACGAGTTGGCGGTCGAGGACGCCCAGACGTTCCACCTGCGGCCCAAGGTCGAGCCGTACGAGGGGGACATCCGGCTCGTGATTCTGCGCACGGCCCGGTACGACGAGCAACGTGAGGAGGTCGAGTTCGGCGAGGTGAGCGTGTTCGTCGGGCCGGCGTTCGTGATCACCGTCCGGCAAGGGGTGGCGAGTGATCTGCACGGGGCGCGGATCCGGCTGGAACAGCGACCGGAGCTGCTCGAGGCCGGTACGAACTCGGTGCTGTGGGCGATTCTCGACCAGGTCGTCGACGGGTACGGCCCGGTGGTGGCGGAGCTGGAGCGGGACATCGAAGAGGTGGAGCGGACGGTCTTCGCCGGTGCGGTCGCGCCGACGGAGCGCATCTACTTTCTGCGGCGGGAGGTGACGGACTTCTACCGGGCCGTGCACCCGCTGCTCGCTGTGCTGGCGACGATCGAGCGCGGTGCGCGGAACACTGAGCTGCTGCCGTACTTCCGCGACGTCCACGACCACCTGGTGCTGGTGAACGAGGAGGTCGCCGCTCAGCGCGATCTGTTGGCGACGGTTCTCGAGGCGAACATGGCGGTCATCTCTGTCGAGCAGACGAAGGTGAGTGTCCGGCAGAACGCGACGATCGAGCAGCTGACGATTCTGGCGACTGTTTTCCTCCCGTTGACCTTTGTCACTGGCTTCTTCGGCCAGAACTTCGGGTGGCTGGTCGACCACATCGGTGCGGAGTGGGACTTTCTCGTGCTCGGTATCGGTGGTCTGCTCGTGCCCTGCGTTGCGCTGTTCATCTGGTTCCGCAGGCAGCGGGCTGCCCGTCGTCCGAGTGCGCTCGGGTAGCGGACGGCAGGTGTCCGCTACTGGGGCGATGCTGGAGGTATGAGTCAGAGCAGCGGTGTGACCGCGACATTCCATGCCTACTTCGGTTACCGCGATGCAGTTGGTGCGCTGCGCTGGCTGGAGAAGGCTTTCGGGTTCGAGACGACGATGGAGGTGCCGGACGGCAACGGCGGGATCTCGCATGCCGAGGTGCGGTACGGCGGGGTTGCGTTCACGCTCTTCACCGACGAAGTGGGTTACGAGCGGCCGGCGCGGAAGGGCGACACCGTCGGGCACGGTGCCTACGTCGCACTGGACGAACGGGCCGAAGTGGATGCGATCTACCGGACTGCGACCGCTGCGGGCGCGGAGTCGGTCTGGAAGCCTGAAGAGAGTGAATGGGGCAACTACCGGTGTCGGGTCGCTGACGTCGAGGGGTACGAGTGGACCTTCGGCACGCACCGCCCCGGCCAGCCGACCGACTGGTAGTACAGTCCGAACCCGTGGACGCGGACTCGTACCGGGAGATTCAGAATCTGATCGCTCGGTACGCCGAGCTCGTGGACGACGGTGACTTCGCAGGCGTCGGTGAGCTGTTCGCCGCGGCGACGTACCGCGGTGCCGGCGAGCCGTTGGTGGGGCGGTCCGCGATCGAGCAGTGGTTTCGCGAGCATCTGATCGTCTACGGCGACGGCACACCCCGGACCCACCACGCCACCACCAACATCGCCATCGACTTGGACGGCGACGTCGCCGCGGCCCGTTCGTACGTGACCGTCGTCCAAGCACTACCCGAGGCAGCCCCACAGCTGATCGCCACCGGCCGCTACCTGGACACCTTCGAACGCCACAACCACAGCTGGCGCTTCGTCGAGCGCATCGTACGAATCCGCCTCACCGGCGACCTGACCAACCACCTCCGCGGCTTGTGATGGAGCCGCGTTTGATTGTGGTGCGTGGGAACTCTGGCGCCGGGAAGAGTTCGGTGGTTGAGGGGGTGCGGGCGGCGTACGGGCGTGGGGTGGCTGTCATTGAGCAGGACTATGTGCGGCGCAGTGTGTTTCAGGAGCTGGCTGAGCCCGACGGGGCGAATATCGAGCTGATCGGCGTGATGGCTCGGTTCGCGTTGCGACGCGGGTTCCACGTGGTTGTGGAGGGGATTCTGCTGGCGGTGCGATACGGCGGGATGTTGGGTGAGCTGGCTGCGGAGTGCGAAGAGGCGGCGTACTTCTACTACCTGGATGTGCCGTTCGAGGAGACGGTGCGGCGGCACGCGACTCGGGAGAAGGCTGCTGCGTTTGGCGTCGCGGAGATGGCGGAGTGGTACCGGGAGCGGGACCTGCTGGGGCAGCCGGTGGAGCGAGTGATCGGGGCGGAGAGCTCGTTGGAGGCGACCGTCCAGCTGATCCTGCGGGACAGCGGGCTAGCCGAGGTTTAGGGCTGTTACTTGGGTGGGGTGGCCGGATTGGAGGGAGTTGTTGGCGGCTATGCCTAGGGCTACGGCGTTGATGCCGTCGCGGAGGGTGGCGGCGCGGGCTAGGGGGTCTTGGGTGGGGCCTTGGAAGAGGTCTTTGTAGAGGAGGGCGTCGCCGCCGCCGTGGCCGCCGGTGGTTTGGGGGATTGGTACTTCTACGGCTGCGGACCAGTGCTTCTGGAGGACCAGGCGTTCGCCGTCGGAGCGGATGGCGCCGGTGATGACGTTGCCGGCCGGGTAGCTGGGGTCGATGTGGGCGTCGAGGACCGCGGCGCGTTCGACGACGTCCAGTTCGGCGCGGCCTTCGGTGCCGTTGACGGCTACGCGGTAGCCCTCCCAGGGGGAGTGGGCGTTGAGGGAGTAGCTGAGGCGGACGCCGTTGGCGTAGTCGGCCAGGACGGCGAGGTTGTCCTCGATGGTGATGCCGGGGCCGAAGACGTCCTGGTCGCGGCGGTAGCCGTCGTACTGCTCGCTGTCGAGGTAGAGGCGGCGGTTGGCGTCGTTGTCGCGGAGGTCCAGCAGCCAGGGGTCGTCGGCGGAGTTGTCGATGGTGCCGCGCTCGGGGCGTGGGCCGAGGCCGCGGGCGGCTGCGTTGTCGGCACCGTAGAACGACAGGCCGCCGGAGGCGAAGACGCGGGTCGGCTCGGAGGCGATCCACCAGTTGACCAGATCGAAGTGGTGGGACGCCTTGTGGACCAGGAGGCCGCCGGAGTTCTGCTTCTCGCGGTGCCAGCGGCGGAAGTAGTCGGCGCCGTGGCGGGTGTCGAGCACCCACTGGAAGTCGACGCTGGTGACGGTGCCGATGGCGCCGTCCGCGATGAGTTGGCGCAGCGCGCTGTTGCGGGGTGAGTAGCGGTAGTTGAAGGTCACGACGACGGACTTGCCGGACTCCGCCATCGCGGCGGCGATCGTTCGTGTGCCCTCGGCGTCGATCGTCAGCGGCTTCTCGACGATGACGTCGGCGCCGGCGCGGAGCAGGCGGGAGACGACGGCGGCATGCGTGTAGTCGGGGCTGGTGACGATGACGCGGTCGACGGACTGCTCCTGCACCATCCGCTCGAGGTCGTCGGCGCCGTACTGCGGGAGCGGGCCGCCGCCCAGCTCGGCGATGTACTGCTGGTGGAAGGCGAGGCGGCCGGGGTTCGGGTCGAGGAGGGCGACGAGCTCGGCGTCCGCGGGGTGGTCCTGGAAGATCGCGCGGACGTAGTCACGGGCGCGGGAGCCGGTCCCGGCGACGGCATA
The DNA here is from genome assembly GCF_055584105.1 of Kribbella sp. NPDC104218. NCBI lineage: Bacteria > Bacillati > Actinomycetota > Actinomycetes > Propionibacteriales > Kribbellaceae > Kribbella > Kribbella sp. NPDC104218. Next base: position 1,291,702 of record NZ_JBVJMQ010000001.1, on the reverse strand, counting down.
TCTGCGGGTCACGGGCGGACCTTTCTACTCGTGTAGATCTACTCGTGTAGACTGTATCATCGGGGTATGTCGACGGTCACTCGGAATCAGGTCGCGGAGTACGCCGGGGTCAGTACGGCGGTGGTCAGTTACGTCGTGAACGGCGGGCCGCGGCCGGTGTCGCCGGCGGCGCGGGAGCGGGTGCTCGAGGCGATCCGGGTGCTGGGTTATCGGCCGAACGCGACGGCGCGGGCGCTGAAGGTCGGATCGACGCGGACCTTCGGGTTGATCACGCCTGACGGCGGGAATCCGTTGTTCGCGGAGCTGGCGAAGGCGATCGACCGGGCGGCGGCCGAGCGTGGGTACGTCGTACTCCAGACGAGCACGGACGGCGATCCGGCGACCGAGCGTGCCAAGGTGGCTGAGCTGCTTGCGCGGCAGGTGAGTGGGTTGGTGCTGGTGACACCCTCGGAGGCACCGGAGCTCGGGGGAGCCGATGTGCCGGTCGTCGCCGTCAATCGCCTTCTCCCGGGGGTGAGTTCAGTACGCCCGCAGTACCGCGAGGGCGCCCGGGCGGCAGTCGAACACCTCCTCTGGCACGGCCACAAGAACATCGCACTGGTAGTAGGCGTGGGCGGGGCGGAGCGGGAGAGGGGGTGGCGGGATGCGTTGGGGGAGGCGGGGGTTCGGGGGCGGGTGGTTGAGCGGGTGGGGTTTGGGCGGGAGGGCGGGTATGAGGCGGGGAAGAGGTTGGTTGAGCGACGGCGGGGGGTGACTGCGGTGTTTGCTTCGTCGGATTTGCAGGGGGTGGGGTTGTTGCGGGCGTTTCATGAGGCGGGGGTGGAGATTGCGGTGGTGGCGTTCGACGGGACGCCGGAGGCGGAGTACTGCTGGCCGCCGTTGACTGTGGTGCGGCAGCCGGTGGAGGTGATGGCTGCGGAGGTGGTGCGGCAGTTGGACGAGGGGACTGTGCCGCATTCGATCGCGTATCCGGCGGAGCTGATCGTGCGACGGTCCTGTGGGTGTTAGAGGGTGCCCAGGTCCTCGAAGATGAGGGCGGTGCGGGTGGCGAGGACTTCGGGGATGGCCTGGAGCTTTTCGAGGACGACGCGGCGGAGGCCCTCGTTGTCGGCGGCGCGGACGAGCAGGATCGCGTCGAAGTCGCCGCCGACCAGTGCGATGTGTTTGACCTCGGGGATCGCCTGGAGCTGTTCGCGGAGCGTCCGCCAGGAGCTCTGGCGGAGACTCAGCGTGACGTACGCCGAGGTCGCGAGACCGAGTTTGAGTGGGTCGACCGTGACCGTGAAGCCGGTGATGACACCGGTCGTGGTGAGGCGCTCGACGCGGGCGTAGGCGTTCGCGCGGGAGATGTGCACCAGGTCGGCCAGGGCCCGGATCGAGAGCCGTCCGTCCCGGCCGAGCGCCTCGACGATCTGCCGGTCCGTCTCGTCCAGCGCCGGAGCCACGACCATCCGTCCAGGACCGGCCTGATGTGGGATCTCGTCGTCAGACATACAGAACTCCAAAGGCCATAGAACTGAACCAAACGTCCAGCAATTCTCCCAGCTATGGATCCGAATGGCCAGAACGACGACGATATGGACACCGTCCGTCTCCCCCGCGCTGGAGGGTCCATGACCACCGTCGAGGAGCGTTTGCTCCCCTCCGCCGAACCTGTCCGGTTGATCGACCAGGACGGCGTTCCGCACGAACACCCGTCGTACGAGCTGCCTGCCGCGCAGGCCCTGACCGACGGTTACGTCGAGTTGGTCAAGGGTCGCCGGATCAACGATCAGGCCAGTGCGCTGGTCCGGCAGGGCCGGCTGGCCGTCTACCCGTCGTCGCACGGTCAGGAGGCCTGTCAGGTCGCCGCCACGATGGTGCTGCGCGATGGGGACTGGCTGTTCCCGACGTACCGCGACACGGTGTCGATCGTGAGCCGCGGCGTCGACCCGATCGAGACGCTGACGCTGCTGCGCGGCGACTGGCACTCCGGCTACGACCCGTACGCGCGTAACGTCGCGCCGCAGGCCACGCCGCTCGCGACCCAGCTGGCGCACGCCGTAGGCGTCGCGCACGCCGCGCGGCTCAAGGGTGAGGACACCGTCGTCATGGCGCTCTGCGGTGACGGCGCCACCAGCGAGGGTGACTTCCACGAGGCGCTGAACTTCGCGGCCGTCTTCCACGCACCGGTCGTGTTCTTCGTGCAGAACAACGAGTACGCGATCTCGGTCCCGCTGTCCAAGCAGACTGTCGCGCCATCCCTTGCACACAAGGGCATTGGGTACGGCGTCCCCGGTGAACGTGCCGACGGCAACGACCTCGCCGGGCTGCTCGCCATTCTCGGGCAGGCCGTCGAGAGAGCACGTGCGGGTGAGGGTCCGCAGCTGGTCGAGGCGCACACGTACCGCGTCCAGGCGCACACGAACGCTGATGACGCGACGCGCTACCGCGAGGACGACGAGGTCACGCCGTGGCTGCAGCGCGACCCGATCAAGCGCCTGGAGACCTATCTGACCCATAACGGCCTGCTGACCGACGAGCTGAAGCAGCGCGCCGAGCAGGTCTCGACGGAGGTCGCCCAGCAGTTGCGCGACGGCCTGATGCCGGAGCCGAGTGTGAACCCCGAAGACCTGTTCGCCTACCTGTACGCCGAACAGACGCCGCAGCTGGCCGAGCAGGCGGCGTTCCTGCGCGACGAGCTGTCGCGAGAGGAGGCCTGAAGCCATGACCCACGTGAAGATCTCGATGGCGCAGGCGCTCAACCAGGCGCTCCGCGACGCGATGCACGCCGACCCGACGGTGCTGATGTTCGGTGAGGACGTCGGCCCGCTCGGCGGCGTCTTCCGGATCACCGACGGGCTGACGGCGGAGTTCGGCGAGGATCGTTGCTTCGACACCCCGTTGGCCGAGTCGGGCATCGTCGGGATGGCCGTCGGGCTGGCGATGAACGGGATGCGGCCGGTCGTCGAGATGCAGTTCGACGCGTTCGGGTACCCGGCGTTCGAGCAGATCGTGTCGCATGTCGCCAAGATGCGGAACCGCACCCGCGGTCGCGTCCAGCTGCCGATGGTGATCCGGATGCCGTACGCCGGTGGCATCGGCGGGGTCGAGCACCACTGCGACTCGTCGGAGAGCTACTACGCGCACACGCCCGGGCTGACGGTCGTTGCCCCGAGCACCGTCGCCGACGCGTACACGTTGTTGCGACGGGCAATCGAGTTGCCGGATCCGGTCGTGTTCATGGAGCCGAAGAAGCTCTACTGGGCCAAGGACGAGGTCGACCTCACCGAGGACCAGCCCGGGATCGGCAAGGCCGTCGTACGCCGGGAGGGCGCGGACGCGACCCTGATCGCGTACGGGCCGTCGGTGCCGGTCGCGCTGGAGGCGGCGGAGGTCGCGGCGACCGAGGGGCGGCAGCTGACGGTCGTGGATCTGCGGTCGATCGTGCCGTTCGACGACGAGACGGTGTGTGCGGCGGTCCGGCGTACCGGACGGGCGGTCGTGGTCGCCGAGGCGAGCGGGTTCGCGAGTGTGTCGTCGGAGATCGTCGCGCGGGTCACCGAGCGGTGTTTCCACTCGCTGGCGGCGCCGATCCGGCGGGTGACCGGGTTCGATATCCCTTACCCGCCGCCGAAACTGGAGAAGCACCAGCTGCCGGGGGTCGATCGCATTCTCGATGCCGTCGACAACCTTCAGTGGGAGGACTCGTGAACACGTTCCTGCTGCCGGATCTCGGGGAGGGGCTGACCGAGGGCGAGATCGTGCGCTGGCTGGTCGCCGCGGGGGACGTCGTTGCCATCGACACCCCGGTCGCCGAGGTCGAGACCGCCAAGTCCGTCGTCGAGTTGCCGTCGCCGTACGCCGGTGTGGTCGCCGAGCTGCACGGTGAGGTCGGGACGGTCGTTCCGGTCGGTAAGCCGCTGATCACCATCGCGGCGGAAGCATCGGCCGGTGAGACGTACCGCGAGGAAGAGCGCGCGGGGTCAGGGAATGTGCTCGTCGGCTATGGGACGGCGGACGGCGGGGCAGGTCGCCGGCGGCGCCCGCACGTGCGAGGTGGGGGAAGCACGCAACTGGAGCAGCCACAAAGCGCCGCGCCACGCGAGCAGGCCGCGCGAAGTGCTGAGCCGGTGCAGAGCGCTGGTGTCGTTCGGGTGGTTTCGCCGTTGGTTCGGCGGATGGCGAAGGAGGGTGGGGTTGATCTGCGGGCGGTCCGGGGGAGTGGGCCTGGTGGGTTGATCGTGCGGCGTGATGTCGAGGGGGTGCTGGCTGCTCCGAAGGTGGTTGAGCGGACGGGGCTGCCGGAGTTGCGGCGGGAGCGGATGAGTGGGTTCCGGAAGGTGGTTGCGGCGACGTTGAGCCGGAGCCGGGCCGAGATTCCGGAGGCTACGACGTGGGTGGATGTCGATGCGACCGCGTTGATCGAGTTGCGCAAGGCAACGAAGGACGGGCCGGGGCTGCTGGCCTATATGGGCCGATTCGTCGTTGCGGGGCTGGTGAAGTACCCGGAGCTGAACGGGTTCGTCGACGGGGACGAGCTGGTCCAGTACGACGGGGTCAACCTCGGGCTGGCCGCGCAGACGGAGCGTGGGCTCGTGGTGCCGGCCGTCGCGAACGCGCATCGGCTGACGGCGCGTGAGCTGGACGTCGAGATCCGCGCGCTGACCGAGTCGGCCAGACTCGGGAAACTGACCCCCGAAGAGCTAAACCGCGGCACGTTCACGCTGAACAACTACGGCAGCTTCGGCGTCGACGGCAGCGCGGCGATCATCAACCATCCGCAGGTGGCGATCCTCGGCGTCGGCCGGATCATCGATCGCCCGTGGGTCGTGGACGGCGAGCTGGCGGTCCGCAAGCTGACGCAGCTGTCGCTCGTCTTCGACCACCGGGTCTGCGACGGCGGCACCGCGGCCGGCTTCCTGCGCTTCGTCGCCGACGCCTTCGAGAACCCCGGCTCGGTGCTGGCCGACCTCTGAAACAAAAGGAACGGGTGGCCGATCCCCGTGGACCGGCCACCCGAAACCCGGCCTAGTTGTTGATCTGCTGCGTCAGCGCCGTGTAGTACGTCGCGACCTCGGCGTACACGCCCGGGTTGCCGGCGTCGGCGCAGCCGATACCCCAGGAGACGACGCCGAACAGGCGGCCGTTCAGGACGAGCGGGCCGCCGGAGTCGCCCTGGCAGGAGTCCTTGCCGCCGTTCTTGTAGCCGGCGCAGATCTCCCCGTTGGAGACGTAGCCCTCACCGGCGTAGACCTGGTTGCAGTAGGAGTCGCCGAGGACCGGGACGAGCACCTTCTGGAAGCGGTCCGCCGGGCCGGTGCCCTCGGTGTTGCCCCAGCCGTAGGTGGTGGACTGCGCGCCGACGGCGTCCGCCGCGGTGCTGGACTCGAGTGCCAGCGTCGGCACCCCGGTGAACGGCGTGGCAAGCGTCAGGACGGCGACGTCGTGACCGGGCTGCCGGCCGTACAGCGGGTCCTTCCAGATCTTGGAGATCTTCGAGGTCTTACCGGCCGAGGTCCGCAGGTCGTCGCGGCCCTGGATCGCGGTGTAGGTGCTCATCGGCTGCGTGACGCAGTGCGCCGCGGTGACGATCTTGTTCGCCTTGACCAGCGTCGCGCCGCAGTACTGCCCGCTCGGGACCGGGGACCGGCTGTTGTTCAGCGCGATCGCCCACGGGGTCTGCGCGGTGCTGCCCAGCGTGCCGCCGACGATACTCGGGTTCGGCTTCGGCTTGGCGGCCTGCGCGTGCGCGACCGCTCCGACCGACGCGGTCAGCAGGATCACTGCGGCGAACGCGGCGCGGGCGAGCTTGAGCTTTCCTGTCATGCCTCACACTCCAGGGTGGTCTCAGGGGGCCGCAGGGCGGAGCGGCTCCATAACCGTGAAGAGTCGTACGGCGACGGTCCGTGTGCAAGCGATTGATCGGGCACATCGGTGACGGGTCATCCCTGTGTCACGAGTGATCAGGTGAGTTGACGAGGGCGCAACCCGACCAGAATCACCCGGAGTCCCGAGGAAAATCGCGCCTCCGGCCCGGCGTGGTCGGCCCGGTTCAGGTACGCGGCCAGGCTCTCCGCGCCGACGCCGAGCTGGTCACCGGCCCGGCGCGCCCACTGCCGCTCGGTCAGCCCGCTGCGCCGGACCATCGCCGACCACGCCGAGTCGGTCACGGCCGAGCCGATCAGGTAGTGGAAGACCGCCGACACCGCCGCATCCAGGTGCACGCCCTTGAAGCCGGCGCCCATCAGCAAAGTGACCAACTGGTCGGTCAGCGCCTGGTAGTTCGGACCGAGCCCGGCGTGGGTCGCCAGCAGCTGCGGCGCCCAGGGGTGCTCCCACAAGGCCCGGTACGCCGCTGTCGCCACTTCCGTCAGCTTGTCGCGCCAGTCCCCCGCGGCCGGTTGGACGACCGCCGTCCCGAGGATCTCGTCGACGGCCAGCTCGAGCAGGTCGTTCTTGTTCGCCACTCGCCAGTACAGCGCGGACGTCGCGGCCGTGCCGAGCGCGGCCGCCATTCGTCGCATCGAGAACGCGTCCAGGCCTTCGTCGTCCAGCAGCGTGATCGCCGTGGTCACGATCCGCTCCCGGGTCAGTGGCGCCCGGGTCGCCTCGGCCTCGGTCCGGAGCCAGACCGAGCCCAGCGCCGTCGGTTCATCTGCAGCTCGCACTGAAACAGTGTGTCAGATCGGAGCACACTGTGTTAGCGACCAAAGTCGTAGCCAGGAGGGACGGAGGTACGACGAATCCGCGGTCGCGGGAGCGAACACTCGGTTCATGAACGCATCGGAGATCGACAGAGCCCAGTTCCTGCGGCGAACGGCCGGGCTCGGATTGCTGGCCGGCACCGCAGGACTGACCGCGTTTCCCGGTTCGGCGGCGGCAGCGCCACGACGGCGCCGGCTGTCCCTGAAGGGCGTCGCGTACGACGTCGGCACCGGTTTCCTCGGCGAGGACGGCCGGCTCTGGTGGCGGGACGAGGTGATGCGCGGTGAGATCCGGGCGATCCGGCACCGGCTGCACGCCAACTGGGTGAGCATCTACGGCAGCGACGTCCGCCGCCTCACCGAGACGGCGAAAGCGGCACTCGACGAAGGTCTGACGGTGTCGATCCAGCCGCGCGCGTTCGACGAGCCGCAGGAGGCGCAGCTGGCGAAGCTCCGCGCCGTCGCGATCGAGGCCGAGCGGCTTCGCCGGCGTCACGACCGCGAGGTGATCCTCGTGGTCGGCTGCGAATTCATGCTGTTCACGCCGGGCATCATCCCCGGTGCGAACTTCTTCGAGCGGGTCGAGTACCTGACGGCCGGGGAGTTCGACATGCCCGAGCTGCAGCGCAAGTTCCGCGTCTTCACCGCCCAGATGGTCAAGGTGGCCCGGCGGCACTTCAACGGCCGGATCAGCTACGGCGCCGCGCACGACCTGGAGAACGTCGACTGGTCGCTGTTCGACATCGTCGGGCTGGACTACTACGGCTATCACGAGGACCCGGCCGGTCACACCAAGGAGCTGGCGCCGTTCCGCCGGTGGGGCAAGCCGATCCTGATCCTGGAGTTCGGCTCCTGCACGTTCACCGGGGCGCCGGAGCTCGGCGGGATGGGCTGGGAGATCGTCGACTACAGCGGCGACGTCCCGGTGATCCCGCCGCAGTACGTGCGGGACGAGCAGGCCCAGGCCGACCATCTGGTGAACATGCTCGAGGTGTTCACCGCGGAGGGGATGCTCGGCGCGTCGATGTACACGTTCATCTCACCGGACGCTCCACACCGCCCGCGGGACCGGCCGCACGACGAGGACATCGCGTCGTACAGCCTGGTCAAGGTGCTGCGGAAGGACTCCGACGACCCCGCGTCGCCGTACCGCTGGGAGCCGAAGAAGTCCTTCCATGCCGTCGCGGACTGCTATCTCACGCGGCGTTGAACGTGTCCGGGTCCGGCCCGGTGCGCTCACCACGGTCCAGAGGGGTGATCGTGGCGAGGTCGTCGTCGGACAGCGTGAAGCCGAAGACGTCCAGGTTCTCCTTGATCCGCGCGGGCGTCACCGACTTCGGGATGACGATGTTGCCGAGCTGGAGGTGCCAGCGCAGTACGACCTGCGCCGGCGTCCGGCCGTGCTTCTCGGCCAGCGCCACGACGACGGGGTCGGTCAGCAGCGAGCCGCCCTTGGCCAGCGGGCTCCAGGCCTCTGTCCGGATGCCGAAGTCCGCGCCGTACTTGCGGACGGCGTCCTGCTGCAGGAAGGGGTGCAGCTCGACCTGGTTGACGGCCGGGGTGATCCCGGAGGTCTCGGCCAGCCGGTCCAGGTGCTCGGGCTGGAAGTTGGAGACGCCGATGGCGCGGACGCGGCCGTCGGCGGCCAGCTTCTCCAGGGCTCGCCAGGTGTCGGCGTACAGATCGCGCTCGGGGGTGGGCCAGTGGATCAGGTAGAGATCGAGGTAGTCCAGGCCGAGCAGCGCCAGGCTGGTGTCGTAGGCCCTCAGGGTCGCGTCGTGGCCCTGGTCGGCGTTCCACAGCTTGCTGGTGACGAACAGCTCGGAGCGATCGATGCCCGAGGCATGCAACGCCTTGCCGACACCGGCCTCGTTCCCGTAGATCGACGCGGTGTCGATGCTCCGGTAGCCGGCCTCGAGGGCGGCCGCCACGGCGGGCGTGGTCTCGGCGTCCGGGACCTGGAAGACGCCGTAGCCGAGCTGCGGCATCTCGACGCCGTTGTTGAGTTTCACGGTGGGGATCATCAGAAAGCTCTTCCTTTGCAGAGTTCAGGCAGTGACGAGAACAGGGGTGCGCTTGCGGTCCAGTACCCCGGAGGTGATCGCGACGATCAGGCCGGAGGCGGCCAGCGCGGCGCCGACCCAGTTCGGGGCGGTGTAACCGAGCCCGCGCTCGATGGTCAGGCCGCCGAGGTACGCGCCGGCCGCGTTGCCGAGGTTGAAGGCCGCGATGTTGGCCGCGGAGGCCAGCGCCGGTGCTCCGGACGCCTTGTCCAGTACGCGTTTCTGCAGCGGCGCGACGGTCGCGAATCCGGCGGCGCCGAACAGCGCGATGGTGATTGCCGCCGGCAACTTGGCGTGCGCGGTGAAGGCGAACACGATCAGGACGGCGGCCAGCAGCGTGAGGATCAGGTACAGGCTCGGCATCAGCGAGCGGTCGGCCGCCTTGCCGCCGAGCAGGTTGCCGACGACGAGCCCGCCGCCGAACAGCACCAGCAGCCAGGTGACGGCGCCGGCGGAGAAGCCCGCGACCTCGGTCATCATCGGCGCGATGTAGGTGAAGGACGCGAAGACGCCCGCGAAGCCGAGCGCGGTCATCGCCAGCGCCAGCCAGACCTGCACGTCCTTGAAGACCGCGAGCTCGCCGCGCAGACCCGGGCCCTCGACGGTGTCCTGCCGCGGGACCAGGAAGACGATGCCGAGCAGCCCGATCACGCCGAGCGCGGTGACCGCCCAGAACGTCGACCGCCAGCCGAACTGCTGACCGAGCGCCGTCCCGCCGGGGACGCCGAACACGTTCGCGACCGTCAGACCGGTGAACATCAGCGCGATCGCGCCGGCCTGTTTCGCCTTGGGGACGAGCGAGGCGGCGACCACCGAGCCGACGCCGAAGAACGCGCCGTGCGCCAGCGCCGCGACAATCCGGCCGGTCATCAGGACGCCGTACGTCGGGGCCAGGGCCGAGAGCAGATTGCCGGCGATGAACACGCCCATCAGCGCGACCAGCACGGTCTTGCGGGAGATCTTGGCGCCGAGCGCGGTCAGCAGCGGGGCGCCGACGACCACCCCCAGCGCGTAACCGGAGATCAGCAGACCGGCGGACGGGATGCTGACGCCGAAGTCGGTGGCGACCTCGGGCAGCAGGCCCATGATGACGAACTCGGTGGTTCCGATCCCGAACGCGCCGATGGCGAGTGCGAAAAGGGCGACCCTTCGCTGCGCTCCGGGGCTGGGTTCGATCGCGGGCATGGGTTCGGCGCTCCTTCGAATGTAGTCTTAGACCTGTTACCGGCGTCCGCGATAGTTGCAGACGCGGGCTATTGCACAAGCGCTATGATTGCGCATGCAATCGTGAAGTTCAAGTGGAGGAGCCATGGGACTACCGGATGACGCCGCCGAGGCGCGGGCGCAAGGGTGGCGGACCCTGGCCGCTCTGCATGCCCGGATCGAGGACGAGCTGGAGCGCGCGCTGCAGAAGCAGCACGGGCTGTCCGTGAGTGAGTACGGCGTCCTGGATGTGCTCGCCCGGCAGGACGAGCACCACCTGCGGATGAACCAGCTGTCGAACGCCGTCGTCCTCAGTCAGTCGGCGACGACGCGCCTGGTGAACCGGCTGGAGGACCGCAAACTGCTGGAGCGCTATCTCTGCCCGACCGACCGCCGCGGTATCTACACCGAGGTGACGAAGGCCGGCCGCGATCTGCTCGACGAGGCGCAGCCGACGCACGACGCCGTCCTGACCGCGGCATTGCGCGCGGCGACCGAGGTGCCGGAGCTGGCGCCGCTGGTCGACGCGTTGGACAAGCTGCCGATGCCGGTCAGCTGAGCGATGCGATGAACGCGGCGGCCAGCGGGTCGGGCTCGCCGCGGGTGTACGCCGTCAGCTGACGGCGGACCGGCGGATCGAGGTGCAGGACGTGCCCCTCGAAGCCTGCCGGGAGGATGTTGTCGGGGACGAGCGCCGGGCCCAGGCCCGCTGCCGCGAGAGCTGGCGCGGCGGCGGTCTGTTCGGTGCGGACGGCAACGAACGGCTCGAAACCTGCTTGTGCACAAGCCCGATCGAGGACGGCGGCCAACCCGTGCGTCGGCGCGTAGTGGACCCATGCGCGATCGGCGAGGTCCTGCAGCCGGATGCGGTCGCCGGACGCCGCCGGGTCGTCGGCCGCGACCACGACGACGAACTCCTCGACGCTGATCGGGCGGACGACGCCTGACCAGCCGGCCGGCTCCGGACCGATCGCGAGGTCGGCCTCACCGGCGTTCATCGCCTCGGCCAGCTCATCGGTGTGCCGGTGCTCGTAGAGGCGGATGCCGACGTCCGGGTGGTCCTGGCGCCAGCGGCGCAGCGCTGCTGGGAGGACGCCCAAGGTGATCGAGTACAGGGTGGCGATCTGCAGCTCGCCGACTTCGAGCCCGGCCGCCTGGCGAGCGGCGCAGGCCGCGCGCTGGGCGTCGGCGAGCGCGGCGCGAGCATGCGGGAGCATCGCGCGACCGGTCGAGGTCAGGCGGATGTTGCGCGGCAGCCGCTCCAGCAGCGGGCCGCCGGCCGAGCGTTCGAGCGCCCGGATCTGGTGCGAGAGGGCGGGCTGCGTCACGTGCAGCAGCTCGGCCGCCTTCGTGAACGAGCCCGCGTCGACGACCGTGACCAGGTACTCGAGCTGCCGCAGCGTCGTCATGAGTACAGTTTATGGGACCGCTTATGAGTATGCGTTGGAGTTATATCCGCAGCTCAGGCAGGCTCGACGGTATGACGAAAGTGGCGTTGGTGGTGGGGGCGCGGGGTGTGATCGGGTCCAAGTTGGTCGATCAGCTGGCGGCGTCGGGGGACTGGCGAGTGATCGGGTTGTCGCGGCGGGGCGGTGTCGAGGTGCCGGGCCGGGTGCGGCAGGTCGCCGTCGATCTGCTCGATCCGGACGACGCCCGCGCGAAACTCGCCGGGCTGACCGAGGTGACCCATGTGTTCTATGCGGCGTACCAGGACCGGCCGAGCTGGGCCGAGCTGGTCGCGCCGAATCTGGCGATGCTGGTCAACGTCGTGGACGCGATCGAGCCGGTCGCGAAGGGCCTGCGGCATATCAGCCTGATGCAGGGCTACAAGGTGTATGGCGCGCATCTCGGGCCGTTCAAGACGCCCGCGCGGGAGGACGATCCGCCGATCCTGCCGCCGGAGTTCAACCTCGATCAGCAACGGTTCCTGGCGGATCGTCAACTGGGTAAGGCGTGGGAGTGGTCCGCGCTGCGGCCGTCGGTGGTCGGCGGTGTTGCCCTCGGCAACCCGATGAACCTGGCGGTCGCGATCGCCGTCCAGGCGTCGCTGGCGAAGGAGTTCGGCGTACCGCTGCGGTTCCCGGGGAAGCCGGGGGCGTACGACGCGCTGCTGGAGGTGACCGACGCCGGGCTGCTCGCGAAGGCGACGGTCTGGGCCGCGACGACGCCGTCCGCGGCCAACCAGGTGTTCAACATCGCGAACGGCGATCTGTTCCGGTGGAACGAGCTGTGGCCGCGGATCGCCGACTGGTTCGGGATGGACGTCGCGCCGCCGCTGCGGATGTCGCTGGCCGAGGTGATGGCGGACAAGGAGCCGGCCTGGAAACGGCTGCAGGCGGTGCACGGGCTGACGGCGACGCCGTACGCCGAGGTCTCGTCGTGGCCGTTCGCCGACTTCGTCTTCGGCTGGGACTACGACTTCTTCGCGGACTCGTCGAAGATCCGGCGGGCCGGGTTCCACGAGTACGTGGCGACCGACGAGATGTTCTTCGGGATCTTCGCGGAGCTCCGGCGGCAGCGGGTCATTCCCTGAGTGATGTGGCATGCTCCGGGGCTATGAGTGCGGGGCGGGTGCTGGGGGCGAACTTGCGGGCCCGGCGGGACGAGCAGGGCATCTCGCTGTCCGAGCTGGCCCGGCGGTCGGGGATCGCGAAGGGCACGCTGTCGCAGCTCGAGTCCGGGAGCGGGAATCCGACGATCGAGACAGTGTTCAGTCTGTCGAACGCGCTAGGGGTGCCGGTGTCCGCTCTGCTGAACGAGGCGCCGACGGCCGAGTTGGTCGTGGTCCGGGGTGCGGAGACCGGCGTGCTGTCCGGGGACGCGATCGACCTGCGGATGCTGCGCCGGGTCGAGCCGGCGGGCGGGCTGTTCGAGATCTACACCCAGGACGTGCGACCGGACGCCGTCCAGCATTCCGACGGGCATCCTGGCATCGAACATCACGTTGTTTTGAGCGGTCGGTTGCGGGTCACCTCGCATGGGCGGAGCGAGGAGCTCGGGCCGGGGGACTATCTCGCCTTCCGTGCGGCCGGGCCGCACGAGTATGCGGCGGTGGACGGGCCGGTGCGGTCGGTGCTGCTGCTGGAGTACCCGCCGGACGCGGCGCCGGGCGGGCCCGGTCCGCACCCGTTGACCTGAGGCTGGGGGGCGTCGTACGCTCGGATCGTTCAATTTAATGAACGATCTGTGGAGGGCTCGTGGCCGGTGCCGAGGTGGTCGTGGTCGGCGCGGGCATTGTCGGCGCGGCTTGCGCGGAGGCGCTGACGCTCGCCGGAGTACGCGTCACGGTGCTCGATCGCGGCGGGCCGGCCGGCGGGACGACGGCGTCCGGTGAGGGCAACGTGCTGGTGTCGGACAAGGGGCCGGGCGCGGAGCTCGACCTGGCGATCGCCTCGCGGGCCGAGTGGGAGACGGTGCTCGGGCGGTTGCCGGGCGCCGAGGTGGAGTGGGACGCCAAGGGCGGCGTTGTCGTGGGGACGGGGGATCCGGCCGCGCTGACGGCGTTCGCGGCTGCGCAGGTTGCGGCGGGGGTTGACGCGCGGGTGCTTACGCCGGCTGACGTCTTCGAGCTGGAGCCGTTGCTGACGCGGCGGGTGACTGTCGGGGTGCATTACCCGGACGACGCGCAGCTACAACCGGTGCTGGCGGCAACGGCTTTGCTGGCGGCGGTGCGGTCGCGGGGCGGGACGGTGCTGTCCGGGGTCGAGGCGCTCGGCGTCCGGCGGTCGGCGTCCGGGCGGGTGGTCGGGGTGGAGACCGACGCCGGGGCGATCGGGTGCGACGCCGTCCTGAATGCTTGTGGTCCTTGGGCTGGAGCGTTCGGGGAGGCGGCTGGTGCGCCGATCCGGATCTTGCCGCGGCGGGGGATGATCCTGGTGACGGCGCCGCTGCCGGCCTGCGTGCGGCACAAGGTGTACGACGCGGACTACGTGGGCGCGGTCGGGAGTGCGGACGCCGATCTCCAGACGTCGACCGTGGTGGAGTCGACGCGGGCCGGGACGGTGTTGATCGGGTCGAGCCGGGAGCGGATCGGGTTCGACGAGAGCCTGCGGGTGCGGGTGTTGCGTGAGTTGGCCGCGAAGGCGGTTGGGCTGTTCCCGTTTCTGCGGGCGGTTCCGGTGCTGCGCGCGTACGGCGGGTTTCGGCCGTACGCTCCGGATCATTTGCCGGTGATCGGGCCTGACCCTCGGGTGCCGGGGCTGTGGCACGCGACCGGCCACGAAGGTGCGGGCATCGGGTTGGCTCCGGCCACGGGGCGGTTGATCACTGAGCTCATGCTGGCGGGATCCCCGCATGTGGATCCGCATCCGTTCCGCGTCGACCGGCCTGCGGTGATCGGCGGATGACGTCTTATCTGGCCGACTCCACGCCGGGGACTCCGATCCCGGTCACCGTCGACGGTCGCGCGGTTCCTGCGGTGGCCGGTCAGACTGTTGCCGCCGTCCTGCTCGCGACTGGACGCGACACTTGGCGGACCACTCGCGTGCACAACCGGCCGCGCGGAGTCTTCTGCGGTATCGGTGCTTGCTTCGACTGTTTGGTGGTTGTCAACGGCATCCCGGATGTCCGGGCTTGTCAACGAGCTGTCGTGGCTGGTGATGCGATTGCGACTCAACGCGGTGCGGTGCTCCCGACGTCCGCGGCCGGCGGCTCTGTTGCTGGGCCAGGGGTTGTTGGTGATGTGGTCGTGGTGGGTGCTGGGCCGGGTGGGATGGCGGCTGCGCTGGCGGCGGCTGAGGCGGGTGCGTCCGTCGTCCTGATTGATGCGGGGCGGGAGGTGGGCGGGCAGTTTCACCGGCAGGCTGAGGTGGGGGTGCGGCGGCCGGCGAAGGGGTTTGCGGTTCTGCGGGAGCGGTTGTTGGCGCACGAGCGGGTCGAGTGGTTGCCGGAGAGCTCGGTGTGGGCGCTGGAGGGGAAGCGGCTGTGGGTGCAGCGCGGGGCGGCGGATGCGCCGGGGCGGGCTGTCTTCACGGTTGACGCGCGGGCTGTGGTGCTGGCGACTGGTGCTTACGACCGGGTGTTGCCGTTTCCGGGGTGGGATCTGCCGGGGGTCTACAGCGCGGGCGCGGCGCAGGCGCTGGCCAAAGGTCAGCGGATCGCCGTCGGACGCCGAGTCGTCGTCGCCGGCACCGGGCCGTTCCTGTTACCTGTCGCCGAGTCGTTGCTGGACGTCGGCGCCGGGGTCGCGGGGGTGTTCGAAGCCAACACCCTGCGCACGATCGGGCGTGGTTGGTCGGCCGAACCTTTGGTTGCTTTAGGCAAGCTCCCCGAGTTCCTCAAGTACGCCGGTGCGCTCGCTCGGCGCCGCGTCCCCGTCCGCCACGGCTGGACGGTCATCGAGGCCCACGGCGCCGATCACGTCGACTCCGTCACCGTCGCCCGCCTCGACTCCACCTGGACCCCCATCCCCGGCACCCACCGCCGCCTCCCCTGCGACGCCGTCTGCGTCTCACACGGCTTCACCCCCAACCTCGAACTGGCCATCGCCGCCGGCTGCGAGCTGTCCGACGGCGTCGTCCGCGTCGACCCTCACCAGCAAACCACCACCCCCGGCTTCTTCGCCGCCGGCGAACTCACCGGCATCGGCGGCGCCCCCCTCGCCGCCGCCGAAGGCCACCAAGCCGGAACCGCAGCCGCCCGGTACGTAGTCAGCGGTTCCAGCCCGATTCCTCAACAGCAGTTGAAGAAACTACAGCGGGTGGTCGGGGTGTTGGGGCGGGCCTATCCGGTGGGGGGTGGGGTTGGGGGGTGGGTTCGGGGGGAGACGGTGGTTTGTCGGTGTGAGGAGGTTCGGGGTGGGGAGTTGGCGGGGGTTGAGGGGGAGGGGCGGGTGTTTCGGTTGGGGAGCCGGGTGGGGTTGGGGATGTGTCAGGGGCGGGTTTGTTTGGGGGGCGAGGTGGTGAAGCGGGTGGTTGCGGTGCCGGTTCGGTTGGGTGATTTGGCGAGTGATGAGGGAGAGAGCTGTGAGTGAGACGTTGGACGGCGTGATTGTGGCGACGGCGTTGCCGTACCTGGAGGATGCGGCGGCGCCGGCGGGGTTGCGGGTGGATCTGGATCGGTATCAGGAGCACTGCCGGTGGCTGGTGGACAACGGCTGTCGTGGGGTCGGGCCGAATGGGTCGCTGGGGGAGTACTCGTCGCTGAGTGACGAGGAGCGGCGGGCGGTGGCCCGGGCGGCGATTGATGCTGTGGGCAACGATGGGGTCGTGGTGGTCGGCGTCCACGGGGTGGGTGCGCATCAGGCGCGGGCCTGGGCGGAGCGGGCGGCCGAGGACGGGGCGGACGGCGTCCTGTGCCTGCCGCCGACGATGTACCGGGCCAACCGGGGTGAGGTGCTCCACCACTTCGCCGAGGTGGCGAAGGCCGGGTTGCCGGTGATGGTCTACAACAACCCGATCGACACGAAGGTGGATCTGACGCCGGGCTTGCTGGCGGAGATCGCGCAGATCGAGAACGTCGTCGCGGTGAAGGAGTTCTCCGGCGACGTCCGGCGGATCCTGGAGATTCGCGAGGCCGCGCCGGAGCTGACCGTCGTCGCCGGCGCGGACGACCTCACGCTGGAGGCGTTGCTGATGGGCGCGACCGGCTGGTTCGCCGGCTTCCCGAACGTGTTCCCGGCCGAGTCGGTGCGCTTGTTCGACCTCGCCGTCCAGGGCAAGCTGGAGGAGGCGCGCGCGTTGTACGAGCCGCTGGTCGCGGCCTTCCGCTGGGACTCGCGGGTGGAGTTCGTGCAGGCGATCAAGTACGGGATGGACTACGTCGGCCGGTACGGCGGCCCGTGCCGCCCGCCGCGCGGCCCGCTCGTCGGAGAACACCTCGCCCAACTGGAGCTGGACATGCAGAAGGCTGTGGAGTCGTTGCGATGAGATCGGTCCGCACGATCACGGCGATCGACTCGCACACCGAGGGGATGCCGACCCGCGTCGTCACCGGCGGAGTCGGCGTCGTCCCCGGTGCGACGATGGCCGAGCGGCGCGAGTACTTCGTCGAGCACCTCGACGGCCTCCGGCAGTTCCTGATTAACGAGCCGCGCGGCCACGCCGCGATGAGCGGCGCGATCCTGCAGCCGCCGACCCGCCCGGACGCCGACTGGGGCGTGCTCTACATCGAGGTGTCCGGCTGCCTGCCGATGTGCGGGCACGGGACGATCGGCGTCGCGACCGTGCTCGTCGAGTCCGGCATGGTCGAGGTCCAGGAGCCGGTCACGGTCGTCCGCCTCGACACCCCGGCCGGCCTGGTCGTCGTCGAGGTTGCCGTGCGCAACGGTCGTGCGGAGCACGTGACACTGCGGAACGTCCCGTCGTACAGCCATGCGCTGGACGCCGTGGTCGACGTCCCGGGCTACGGGAAGCTGACGTACGACCTGGCGTACGGCGGCAACTTCTACGCGATCCTGCCGATCAGCCGGATCGCGTGGGGCTTCGACCGCAAGTACAAGGACGAGATCCTCCGGACCGGCCTCGACATCATGGCCGCGATCAACGCGACCGACCGGCCGGTCCACCCGCTGGACCCGAGTATCCACAGCTGCAAACACGTCCAGTTCACCGCGCCGGGCCTGGACGGCGCCGACTCGCGGAACGCGATGGCGATCCACCCCGGCTGGTTCGACCGCTCCCCGTGCGGCACCGGGACGTCGGCGCGGATGGCGCAGCTGCACGCCCGCGGCGAGCTCGCCCTGCACACCGACTTCGTCAACGAGTCGTTCATCGGCACCCGCTTCACCGGCCGCCTGATCGAGCAGACAACCGTCGGCCCGTACGACGCCGTCGTACCGACCATCACCGGCCGGGCCTGGATCACCGGGACGGCGAACTACCTGCTCGACCCCGACGACCCGTTCCCGGCCGGTTTCGTGCTCTGATCAGTTGAGGTGCTGCTGCCAGTCGGCCGGGACGTTCCCGGCCGGGCCCGGCGCCGGCTGGTCGTCGGGGCGGGCCTGTGGCGGCGCGAGCGCCGGGCCCTCGTAGTACTGGGACTCGCCGTAGTGCCAGAACCAGTCCTCGCCGGGCTCGAAGCTGCGGACGATCGGGTGGCCGGTCTCCTCGGCGTGCGCCGACGCGTGCTGCGCCGGGGAGGAGTCGCAGCAGCCGATGTGGCCGCACTGCGCGCACCGGCGCAGGTGGAACCACCAGCCGCCGTGGTCGAGGCATTCGGCGCAGCCGGTGCCGCTCGGCGGAACCGTGCTGTCGATCCCAGGATTCTGCGTCATACCGGCATCCTATGTCCTGGCAAACAGGCCGCGGAAAGCCCTTCAAACACTTGAAAACCGGCGATTTCCGAGTCGGTACCGTTCCGGTCTTGAAGCCGAGGTTACCGCCTGGTACGAACGTCCTTCAGCTTTTGTACTGAACAGTAGTTCAAGTACATGAAACTTGGATTTTCCGGAGGGGGTCCCGGGATCCGCAGTGAGGTGGAGGACTCATATGCAGCGCAGTACCTTGCTATGCGGTGCTCTGCTGGCCGTGGTCGCGGGTCTGTTGTGTCTGGTGGGGGAAGCCCTCGGTCTGGACACGCAGCACGTGGCACTGGTCGGCGGGGCCCTGGGGGGTGTGGTGGGGCTGGTGCAGGAACGCACCCCGGCTCAGCGGGCCGCCGGTTTCGTGATCGGACTCTTCGTCGCCTGGCTCGGCTTCGCCGTCCGGGCGCTTTACCTGCCCGATTCGGCGTCCGGACGGGCGGTCGCGGCGGTGCTCGTGGTCGCCGTCTGCGTACTGTTCGCGGCCGGTTCCGCGAACCGGTTGCCGTTGTGGACGTTGCTGCTCGGCGCGGCCGCGATGGTCGCCGTCTACGAGGAGACCTACACGGCCGACAGTCCGGCGTTCCTGGCGCAGTCGCCGTCCGCGGCGACCGGCGTCCTGCTCGCGGCTGGGATCGGGTTCCTGGCGACGTCGATCCAGCGGCCGCGCCCAGAGGCGCCGGCCGAGCCGGAGGACCGCACCGCGGTGCCGCCACCGGACAGCACGCCGACCGAAGAGCTTCCGCCCAGCGAGACCCGTGAGTTCGCCACCGTCGAAGGAGAGCGTCCGTGACCGCCCAACGGATCACCCGGGGACTCGCGGTCGGCGTCGCCGTCCCGATCGCCTTTGCCCTGTCCACCTCGCAAGCCCTGGCGACGGCGGGGGCCGTCACGGCCGACCCGGTCGTCGTGACCAACACCGAGACCGTGCAGGCCCGGCTGGATGCCAGCGGCAAGGTCGAGGGCGCCCGCGTCTACGAGCAGCTCGCGCTGATCGGCAACGGCAAGGTCAAACTCGACAACCCGGTCTCGACCGACGGCCTGCGCAACCTCGACGGGTTCGGCGGGTTCTCGGTCAAGGACGGCAAGATGACCGTCGACACCTCGGTGCACGGCGAGCAGCGGCTGCGGACCGTCAGCGACTACGACAAGAAGAAGCTGCCGATCACGGTCGCGGTCACGTACACGCTGAACGGCAAGAAGCTGAAGAAGCCGAGTGACGCGGTCGGCAAGAAGGGGCGGCTCGAGGCGCACTACCTGGTCGAGAACAACTCCGGGAAGTCCCAGCCGGTGACCATCACCGACGGCTACGGCCGCAAGGTCACTGAGCAGGCGGACGTCGTCATCCCGATGGTCGGCCAGCTGACGACCGTGCTGCCGCCGGAGTTCGGCGACGTCCAGTCGAACGAGGCGAACAAGGCCGGTGACGGCAAGGGCGGCACGAAGCTCAGCTTCACCGTCACGCTCTTCCCGCCGGTCGGCGCCGCCACCGCCGAGTTCGGCTGGTCGGCCGAGGTCGACAACGCCGTCGTCCCCGAGGCCGAGCTGACCGCGCTCCCGGTCAGCCCACTCGACAGCCCGACCTTCAAGACCGCCGTCTCCGGTTACCAGACCGGCGCCGAGAAGGGCGTCGACCTCGTCGAGGGCGGCAACACCCTCGACTCCAACCTGATCAAACTCCGCGACGGCGGCCAAAAGCTCCTCAGCGGCCTCCTCCAACTCAACGCCGGCGCCAAAACCCTCAACGAGGGCCTGGCCGGCAAAGCCGCCCCCGGCGCCACCCAACTCTCCTCCGGCGCCGCCCAACTAGCCGGCGGCCTCGCCGACCTCGACACCGGCGCCTCCCTCCTCCGCACCAAAACCGGCGAAGCCGCCGCCGGCGCCGACAAACTCAACGCCGGCGCCGGCCAACTCAAAGCCGGCGCCAACGAACTCAACGCGGGCGCGGGCAAGCTGGCGAAGGGTCTCAAGGACGCGAAGGCGGGGGTCGGCAAGCTGCAGAAGGGCGCCGGTGACCTCGAGGGTGGCGCAGGCCGTCTTTCCAAGGGCACCAAGGACCTGAACGCCGGCGCCGGGAAGCTGGCGAAGGGCGCCAAGGATGTGAATGCGGGCGCGGGCAAGCTGGCCAAGGGCGCGAAGGACGCGAACGCCGGGGCGGGCAAGCTCGCCGTCGGCGCGAAGACCGCGAACGCGGGGGCCGGCAAGCTGGCGACCGGAGCGACCGGCGTCAACGCGGGTGCGGGCAAGGTCGCCACCGGAGCGACCGGCGTGGACGCCGGAGCGGGACAGCTGAAGGCAGGCGCGGGCAAGCTCTCCGCCGGGCTCACCGACGCAACCGGCAAGGCGCCCGTCCTCATCGACGGCCTGAACCAGGTCAGCGGTGGCCTCAAGAACCTCGAAGACGCGCTCGTGTTCCTGTACGGCGGTATCGGGCAGCTGCCCGAGGAGGCCAAGCCACTCCATGCGGGGATTCAGCAGCTCCGGGCCGGGATCGGCTCGGTCGGCGACGGCAGCACCCTGCTCGGCGGGCTGCAGGAAATCAAGCAGCAGCTTCAGGCCTCCGGTCCGGGGATCGACAAGATGCGGCGCGGCGCCACCTGTCTTGAGGACGCGATCAAGGCCGTCAGCAGGGGTAAGCCGAACAAGGGCTACAGCGAGGAGTGCTACGGCGCCGCAGCCGCGGCGCTGAACGGTGCGGCAGGCGACGCGAACCTGGAGCCGGAGACGAACGCGGTCAAGAAGATGATCTTGGACGCGGCGCTGACCAGGCTGGGCGAGCCCGGGAATCCGCCCAACCTCGACAGGCCGTTGCCGGACTCGGCGACCTTGCAGGAGGCGCTCGCTTACCTCAAGGGCCGGCTGACGCAGCGGGCCGTTCCCGGGATCGAGCAGGTGCAGTGCGGGCTGGACAATCGCGTCTCCGGTTGCCCGGATTCGAAGCCTGGCCTGGCGCAAGGTCTTCAGGCGGTGGACGCCGGTATCAGCCAATTGGTGTCGAACGTGGTGCAGGACGTGCAGGGTGCGATCGGTACTGAGAACGACACTCCCGCGAGCAAGTCCCTGCGCGGTGGCGTCAACGGGCTGCAGGACGGTGTCGCGAAGATCCAGAAGGGCGGCCAGGACCTGTTGACCGGGTTGAACCTGCTCTCGGACGGCGCCGACCAGCTCGACACCGGTGCAGGCAACTTGGTGGTCGGAACCGGACAGCTCAAGACCGGCGCGGGTGAACTGGCTGCTGGGACGGGGCAGTTGGCCGCTGGTGCGGGTGACCTGGCGAAGGGCACTGAGCAGCTGGCGGCGGGCGCAGGCGACTTGGCGAACGGCACTGGCCAGTTGGCAGCCGGCGCCGGTGACCTGGCGAAGGGCACCGGTCAACTACAGGCAGGTACGGGCACGTTGGCGGCTGGTGCCGGGCAGGTACAGACCGGCGCGGCCGCGCTGCTCGCCGGTACCGGGCAACTCAAGTACGGCGTCGGCGTCCTCGCGAACGGAACCGGCCTCCTCAGCAACGGCGCCAACAAACTGTCCGCTGGAACGGGCCGCCTCGGAGCCGGGGTCGGGGTTCTTGCGGATGGGACTGGGAAGTTGGATGACGGGTTGTTCTTGTTGGCTGAGGGGACTGGGAAGCTGGCGGATGGGGCTGGGAAGGCCAAGGACGGGTCGGAGAAGTTGGCTGCTGGGTCCAAGGAGTTGTCGGGTGGGATTACGGCGGCGGCTGAGGGGTCGGGGAAGTTGGCTGAAGGGCTGAACACGGCTGCTGAGGGGACCAAGGCGATTCCGGATGGGGCGCGGCGGTTGTCTGCTGAGGGTGCTCAGACGTTGGCCAAGAAGGGGAACGAGACGGCGCTTGATTTTGGGCGGCGGTACAGCATGTTGTCGGCGTCCGCGCAGCGGGCTAAGGCGGAGTCGATGCCGTTCGGTGCGCCTGAGGGTGCGACTGGGGCTACGGCGTACTCGCTGAAGTTGGCGGGGGCGAGTGGCGAGGGTGGGCGTAGCTGGTTGCGGTTGCTGGCTGGGCTTGGTCTGTTCGCGGTGGCGATCGGTGCGACGACGGTGTTGCGGCGGCGTGCGACTGGGAGCTGACATGCGCTAAGGACAGGAGGTAGGACTACCTCCTGTCCTTACGGTCGGCTACTCCGGCCAGGGGGAGTTCTGGATGATCTCGACGAAGTCGGTCGGGCGGAAGTGCGGGACGAAGTGGCGGAGGACGTCGGACTTGACGTTGCCGAAGGTGGTGGCGGGGCGGTCGACGAGGCCTTCGGTGAAGGCGGCGAGGATCTGCGGTTTGAAGTTGGGGCGCGGGTGGGCCGCGGTGACGGCTTCGCGTTGCGGGGTGGGGAGGAAGTCGTAGCCGAGGCCCAGGACGTCGAACTCGACGCCGCGGGTGACGAGGGCGATCTCGGGCGCCATGTGCAGCGGGATCTCCGGCGTGGTGTGCAGGGCGATCGCCGTCCAGACCTTGTCGGCGTCGAGGGGGTGGACGCCGTGGGCGTGCAGGAAGCGGCGAGCCTCGTCGGCGCCGTCGATCTCGAAGCGCTGGTCGGTTCGCCGGTACCGCTCGGTGAGCCCGAGGTCGTGGAAGAGCGCGCCGACGTAGAGCAGCTCGGGGTCGTAGGCGAGGCCGTCGGCCTGGCCGCGGAGCGCGCCGAATAGGTAGACCCGGCGGGAGTGGTGGTAGACGAGGTCGGTCGCGGCGTCGCGGACCAGCTCGGTGGCTTCGCGCGCGAGCGCGCTGTCGGGGATCTTGATCCCGGCGATCTCTTCGGTCATGTCTCCAGGGTGGTCCGCGGGGCTACGCTGGCGACATGTCCAAGAGGCCGCATCAACCACAGATTCGGACACGCCGGGTCGCGTTCGTCGTGTACGACGGCGTCACGCTGCTCGATGTCACCGGGCCGCTCGAAGTCCTGCATCAGGCGAACCGGGCGGCTCCGCGCTACGAGCCGGTCCTCGTCTCGCCGGCCGGCGGATCGGTGTCGGCTGCATCCGGGGTGACGCTGGCCGATACGATCGCGCCCGCCGCGGCCGGCCCGATCGACACGGTGCTGATCGCCGGCGCGGACCACCTGGCCGAGCGGGTCCCCGAGGACGTCCGGACGACGGTCGCCGTCCTCGCGGAACGCGCGCAGCGGGTCGCGTCGGTGTGTACCGGTGCGTTCGTCCTGGCCGAGTTGGGCCTGCTCGACGGTCGGCGGGCGACGACCCACTGGCGGCATGCGGAGGTGTTCGCGCGGCGCTACCCGAAGGTCGAGGTCGAGCCGGACGCATTGCACGTCACCGACGGCCGCTACCTCACATCCGCCGGGATCAGCGCCGGGATCGACCTGACACTCGCGCTGGTGGAGGCCGATCACGGCGCCGAGGCGGCTCGGGAGGTCGCGCGCGAGCTGGTCGTGTTCATGCAGCGGCCCGGTGGGCAGTCGCAGTTCTCCACCGCGATCGCCACCCCACCGGCCCGGAGCGATCCGTTGCGGACGGCAACGGCTGCAGTGGTCGCCGATCCGGCAGCCGATCACAGCCTGCCCACGCTGGCTGCCTTGGCCGCTGTCAGCCCCCGGCACCTGACCCGGCTGTTCCAGACCGAACTGCACACCACGCCGGGCCGATGGATCGAGCGCGTCCGGCTCGACCGCGCCCAGCAACTCCTGCTGGACGGCCACAGCATCACCCTCGCGGCGCAGCTCAGCGGCCTCGGTAGCGACGAGACCTTGCGGCGTGCCTTCGCCCGCCAGTTGAGGACCACACCGACGGAGTACCGACGGCGGTTCGCCACGGTGGTCTAGAAACACAATGGTCTAGACCGGTAATGGTCTAAGCGAGTTGCTGGACCGCTCGGCGCCGGACGCCGATCGTGGTGAGCATCAGGTGGCCGCTCACCACCCCGGAGAGGACCAGCTCTATGCCAACGATGCGCCGTCTCACCATCGCCGCGGTGGTCGCCGCGATGGTGTTCGCCCCCCAAGCCCAGGCCGGCACGGCACCGCCGTCGGCCCACTCCGCGCAGGCCGCGCCCGGAGTCGACTACTGGACCGAGCCGTCGAGTACGAGCGTGTTCCGGGACACCCTGCCCAGCAAGCAGTCCGGCCGCGCGATCACACTCGATGCCGCGATCAACGAGGAGGAGAGCGCGCAGATCGTCGTCCGCTCCGCCTCGACCCTGACCGTGCAGGGAGTCGACTTCTCGGCGCTGACCAGCGGCGCGAAGTCGATTGCCGCGAGCAACTTGTCGTACAACTTCGTGACGTACAAGTACCTGAACGCGAACACGCGGTTCGGCTCCCAGCAGATGTATCCGGCGGTCCGTAAGGCGCCGGGCGACTTCCCGGACCCGTTGTCCAACGATCGGACGGCGAGTGTCGGGCCGCGGACGTCGCTGTCGATCTGGGTGACGGCCGCCGTTCCCAAGGGCACCACCGCCGGGGTGTACGCCGGCACGGTGAAGGTGGTCACGAACAAGGGCCCGATCGAGGTGCCGATCTCGATCGACGTCCGGCCGGTGACCCTGCCGGACCCGAAGGACCAGACCTTCGAGACCACCTTGTGGAACACCTTCTTCGGCGAGTTGTCCTGGGCGCCGGAGGGTCGGACGGTCGAGGAGACCTACGAGTACGAGCGGTACACCCCGGAGTACTGGGAGTTGCTGGAGCGGGTCGCGGAGCAGATGAAGCGGCACCGGACGAACACGCTCACGCTGCCGCTGGTGAACCTGCTGATCGACGGCAACACCACCGTCACCAACAACAGCAACGCCACCGGCGTCTACACCTTCGACTGGAGCCGGATCGACCAGATCGTCGAGTTCATGGTCGCGTGGGGCGTGGTGAAGCGGCTGGAAGGGTTCTGGGTCTCGGCCGACACCTACAACTGGGGCCGGCCGCAGGACGACATCCGCGAGGTCGAGATCATCGACGGCCTCGGCGGCAAGGGGCAGCGCAACTACGTGAACTGGGACTCGCCGAAGGCGAAGAACTTCATCGACCAGTTCATCCCCGCGCTCAAACAGCACCTGGACGCGAAGGGCTGGACGACGGGGCTCGACTACTGGATGCACGTCGGCGACGAGCCCGGCATCGAAGGCGGAGAGGAGGAGGCGGCCTGGCGCGGGATCCTGGCCCGGATGCGGACCAAGTGGCCGACCGTCCCGGTCGGTGACGCGGCCTTCCACGAGCCGGTCGCGGCGAATGTGTCGAAGGAGATGGCGGTCGTCATCCCGAACCTGCTCAACTACGACGCCAACCGCGCCGTCTACGACCAGATGCGGGCCCAGGGCAAGGATCTGTACTTCTACAACTGCAACATCCCGGTCGGCAACTTCCTCAACCGCTTCATCGACCAGCCGCAGTTCAACCAGCGGCTGACCCCCTGGTACGCCTACTCCCGCGGGGCCAACGGCTACTTGCACTACTCGATGAGCGGCTGGCTGGCCGACCTGAACCTGACCGAGTCGAAGGGCGACCACTACATCGTCTGGCCGGACGAGGACCGGAACACGATCCAGTCCTCGATCCGCTACGAATCCCTGCGCGACGGTATCGAGGACTACGAGGTCCTCAACCACCTGGGGAAGACCAATCCCAAGCTGGCCAGGGATCTGGCCACCGCGCTGACTCAGACGGCCGACAAGTACAGCGCCGACACCGGCTATCAGGCGCGTATCCGCAAGCTCGCGCTGGACGCCGCGGCCGGCAGGCCGATCGCCGGTGACCTGGCCCGGACTGCCGAGGTGAGCGCCTCGAGTGGAAACGCGGCCGCCGCGATCGACGGAAACGACAGCACGAGTTGGCAGCCGGCGACTCCGGGCGGCCAGTGGTTGCAGCTGACCTTCGATCACCAGATCCAGCTGGACGGTCTGCGGCTGAACTGGGCCGGGGCCCCGGCCGCGAACTACACGGTGCAGGTCTCCTACAACGGCAGCCGGTGGACGACGGCGTACTCCGGCGGCGGTGGCGCCTTCGCCGGGATCAACGGCAAGGCCCGGTCGGTCCGGATCACGTTCGACGGGAGTACGCCGTACGCGCTGAAGGGGATCGAGGTCGCGGGCGCCAAACTCGCGAAGGCGAATGTGCTCGGCGGGCGGAGCTACACGGTGAGCCCGGCGCCGAACAACAAGCCGGACAGCGGTTTCGAGTCCACGGACGGCGTCCTCGCGGACGCGCACGACGACGGGCGGACGTACGGGTTCGCGGCCGGGCAGCCGACGGCGACCGTCACGTTCGATCTCGGAGCGACCCAGCGGGTGGACTCGGCCCGGGTGCACGCCTACGAGGAGTACCCGGCGTACCGTCCGGATCGGATCACGGTCTCGACCAGTGCCGATGGCAACAACTGGACCCAGCGCGGATTCTTGCCGGGGACAATCAATGATCAGACTGGGGTCTGGTTCGAGTTCGACTTCCCGCCGACGAGTGCGCGTTATATCCGCTTCACGCTGCAGAAGACGTACGGCGGTGACGCGGGCGTGATGCTGATCGACGAGCTGGAGGCGTACTCGACGACCGGGCCGGCCAGCTTGGCGGCCGGAGCGACGTACACGAAGTCCGCGATGCCCGAGGCGGGCTATCCCGACACGGGGAACAAGGAGTCGACCGACGGAGTGATCGCCGGTCACCACGACGACGCGCTCAGTTACGGCTTCAGGTACGGAGTCGGGACGACGGGGCGGGTGAAGGTGCTGGTCGACCTCGGCGCCGCCAAGTCGTTCAGCCGGGTCGAGGTCCACGACAACTACGACGGGGTCACCAAGTACTCGCCGGACGTCGTCCGGATCTCGGTGGGGAACAGCCCGACCGCGCTCACCGAGCTGGCGGCGACCTCGGTCTCGTCGGCCCAGTGGTTCCGGCTGCCGGTGCAGGCCACGGCGCGGTACGTCCAGGTCGAATACGAGAAGTACGCCCAGGGGAACGCCGCGGACTGGGCCTTCGTGGACGAGATCGCGGTGTACTGAGGGATCCCGGTTCGCTGCTCACGACATATATCCAGTGAGACCCCCTCACGGGGGACGATCTGGAGGTGGTGACGTGATGGTCCTTGCGGCCAGACAGGGCGGACCAGAGGGGTTGCCTGCGACGATGAGTGACCAGGAGTTGTGGCGGCGGGCGGTCGACGGGGAAACCGAGGCTTTCGGCACCCTGTTCGACCGCCACGCCACCGCCGTCTACAACTTCCTGTTCCGGCGGACGGCGTCCTGGAGTGACGCCGAGGACCTGACGTCGCTGGTCTTCCTGCACGGCTGGCGGCGGCGGTCCGAGGTCGAGCTGGTGCACGACTCGGCGTTGCCGTGGCTGTTGCGGACGGCGGACTATGTGCTGCGCAACGAATTCCGGCGGCAGCGCTTCCGGCGGCTGAACCTGCTCCGGCAGACGGCGGTCGACGAGCCGGATCACGCCGAAGGGGTGGCGGCCCGGATCGACGACGAGCGCGAGGCCCAGCGCCTCCGCGCGCTCCTGCGCGAACTGCCGAAACACGAGCAGGAGATCGTCGAGCTCTGCTTCTGGAGCGGCCTGGACGCGCAGTCCGCTGCCGTAGCGCTCGACATCCCGCTCGGCACCGTCAAGTCGCGGCTCTCCCGCGCCCGCAAACGTCTTCGCGACCTCAGCGTCGTCAGCACCCAGTCCCTGGAGAACCTGTCATGAGAGAACTCCTCAACCGACGCCCCGACCGCCCGCTGCCCAGCCACGACCAGCACCGCGCCGACTTGCTCGACGCGCTCGAAGC
This sequence comes from Kribbella sp. NPDC104218, assembly GCF_055584105.1. Taxonomy (NCBI): domain Bacteria; kingdom Bacillati; phylum Actinomycetota; class Actinomycetes; order Propionibacteriales; family Kribbellaceae; genus Kribbella; species Kribbella sp. NPDC104218. The sequence goes on along the minus strand of NZ_JBVJMQ010000001.1, from coordinate 1,263,797 downwards.
GGACGAAGTCCGGCCGAAGCGCCGGGCGCTCGTCCCGATCGTCGCCGCGGCGGCTGTTGTCGCAGTCGTCGGCGGCCTCGCCATCGCCGTGCCGGCCCTGCGGAACAACGACTCCGATACGCCGGCCGCCGGTGGTGTCCAGGTCCGCGACTTGACGCCGGAGGAGACGGCCCAGCTGCAGAAGGAATGCCTGACCGAGGCCGATCGGGTCACGTTCAAGGAGTTGCCGAAGCCGTTCCGCGGCCACCAGCCGATCAGGGCCTTCCAGCTCACCGATGTGAAGGATCCGAAGGTCGTCAACACCTGGTTGATCGCCAAGGGGATGGAGGACAAGTGGACGCCGGATCCAGTGCCGGCGGGCTACATCGAGCTGCCGCCGAAACCCCAGTACTGGCTCTGCGGCCGGACGGCCGGTGGCAAGATCAGCGAGTCGAGTGTCCGGATGACGGAGGCCGAGGAAGGAGGCTTTCCGGACCCGGTCTGGCGGATCACCCGGAACTTCGGCGTCTATGCCGGTCCGGTCGAGCGGGTGACTGTGCAGCTGAAGAATCGGGCCGAGGTCACGGCGTACCTGACGAACGGGCTCTACTTCGCGCCGACGGTCGGCCGGGTCGGCTGGGGGCCGTACGACGCCGACGATCCGGAGAAGACCAGCTCCGTGGTCCGGGGCTACGACGCGAACGGCAAGCTGGTGTTCGACAGCAGCAAGCCGCCTCAGCGGGAGCCTTGTTTCATCAAGATCAGGCCGACCAGCGGGACCCTGCCGAACGGCCACAAGTGGGAGTCCAAGCCGTCGGGCAAGTCGACGCTGCCGCCGTGCCGTTACTACGAGTGGCGGTTCAAGTAGTGAACCGGACCGGCTGGCCCGGGCGGAGTTGGGCGCAGGCAGGTAGGGATTTCCCGGTGACGTAGGCGATGACGGGGTAGCCGCCGGTGACGGGGTGGTCGGCGAGGAAGACGACGGGGAGGCCGGAGGGCGGGATCTGGATGGCGCCCAGGGCCATGCCTTCGCTGGAGAGCTCGCCGGTGCGGGAGCGCTCCAGCGGGGCGCCGTCGAAGCGGGCGCCGACGCGGTTGCTGTTGGTGCTCACGGTGTAGGTCTGGCTGCGGAAGGACTCCCAGCCCGCGTCGGTGAACCAGTCCCGGCGTGGGCCGGGGGTGACCCGGATGTCGACCTTGCCGGTGGCCGGGGCGGCGACCGGGGCAAGGTCGACACCCGGCATCGGGCCGCAGTCGCGGCCGATCGCCAGGGACTGGCCGGCCTGCAACGGCTCTGGGCCGAGGCCGGAGAGCAGGTCGGTCGACCGGGAGCCGAGCACGGCCGGTACGTCGATACCGCCGCGGACGGCGACGTACGTCCGCAGCCCGGAGCGGGGCGGGCCGAAGCGCAGGACGGTCCCGGCGCGGACGACGGACGGCGCGTTCAGCGGGACGCCGGAGCAGGGGGCGCCGGTGACGGCGATGGTCAGATCGGCATCCGCGTGCAGGATGAGACCGCCGAAGGTGAGCTCGACCGCGGCCGCACCCGGATGGTTGCCGACCAGGCGATTGGCGAGCGCGTACGACGTGGGGTCGCAGGCGCCGGAGGTCGGAATCCCCAACGCTGCTTGGCCGATCCGGCCGCGGTCCTGAATTGTTGCCAACGGCCCTGTTTCCAGAATGGTCAGCATTCGGCGTCCACGAAACGGACTTGGCGGCCGGGGTGGAAGAGCGCGGCCGGATCGCGGGTCTGGTCGAAGATGCGCAACGACGTCCGGCCGATCAGCTGCCAGCCGCCGGGGGATTCGCGCGGGTAGACGCCGCTGAACTCGCCGGCCAGCCCGACCGCGCCGACCGGGACCTTGGTCCGCGGTGACGAGCGGCGGGGGATGCTCCAGTCCGCCGTCCCGGTCAGGTAGCCGAAGCCGGGCGCGAAGCCGCAGAAGGCGACCGTCCATTCTTCGGTCGTGTGCCGGGCGACGACCTCGGCGGTGCTGCAGCCGAGCAGCTCGGCGACGTCGGCCAGATCGGCGCCGTCGTACACGACCGGGACCTCCAGCAGATCACCGGCGTCCCGGGCGGTCTTCGTCGGCCGGACGCCGCGGAGATGCCGGTTCAGCGGCTCCAGCGCGCCGGTCGTGGTGACGAGGACGGTCCGCGCCGCGGGGACGATGTCGACGACGTCCGCGGGACGGTCGGCGAGCAGCGCGGCGTAGTACCCGAGGACTTCGTCGAGGTCGTCGAGCTCGACCAGGAGCGCCTGGTCGCCCGCGGGCAGGATGCGCATCAGAACGGACTCAGCTGGACGCCGGCGTCCGTCAACGCCGTCCGTACGCGGCGCGCGATGTCGACCGCGCCCGGGGTATCGCCGTGTACGCAGATCGAGGCGGCCTCGACGGTCAGGTCGGCGCCGGTGTGGTCCTTGATCGGCCGGCCGGTTGCCATCGCCGTACAGCGGGCCGCGATCGCGTCGCCGTCATGCAGCACCGAGCCCGGCTCGCGGCGGGAGACGAGCGTCCCCTCCGAGGTGTAGGCGCGGTCCGCGAACGCTTCGTGGACGACGGTCAACCCGGCCTCTGCCGCGAGCCGGAGCCACGCCGAGCCCGGGAGGCCGAGGACCGGCAGTGAGCGGTCGTAGTCGGCGACCGCGCCGACGACGGCGGCCGCCTGGGCCTCGTGGTGGCCGATCGTGTTGTAGAGCGCGCCGTGCGGCTTCACGTACCGGACGCGGGCCCCGGCGATCCGGGCGAACGCGTCCAGCGCGGCGATCTGGTAGACGACCTCGTCGCGTAGCGCGGCCGGCTCGATGTCGACGAACCGGCGGCCGAAGCCGGCCTTGTCCGCGTACCCGACATGGGCGCCGATCGCGACGCCGCGCTCGGCCGCCAGACCGGTCACCCGGCGCATGATCGAGGGGTCGCCGGCGTGGAATCCGCAGGCGATGTTCGCGCTCGTGACGACGTCCAGCAGCGCGCTGTCGTCGCCCATCGGCCAGGAGCCGAAACCTTCACCGAGATCCGCGTTGAGATCCATACGCCATGCTAAAAGATTGTTGAACAATCCTGCAAGAGGTTTGTTCTATGATTCGGCCCATGAGCACCGGTGAGGTGGACGAGAGCCGCCAGACGTGGCTGCGGACGGTGGCCGCCGATGTGGCCCGGCTGGATCGCAGCAGTTCCGCGGAGCGCGCCGCCGACATCCTCCGCCGCAGTATCACCGAAGGTGCGCTGCCGCCCGGCGCCCAGCTGTCCGAGGTCGAGCTCACCGAGGTCCTGGAGGTCAGCCGGAACACGCTGCGCGAGGCCTTCCGGCTGCTCACCCACGAGGGTCTGCTGATCTACAAGCTGCACCGCGGCGTGTTCGTCCCGGAGCTCGACGAGCACGACGTCGTCGACCTCTACCGGCTGCGCCGGGTGCTCGAGGTGGACGTCGTCCGCGGCCTGGCCGACCGCGAGCCGGAGCTGCCGGCCGCGCGGCTCGAGCCGCTGCTGGCCGACGTCGAAGCCGCCGAGGCCGCCGCACTCGCCGACCGCTGGGCCGCCGTCGGCACGGCGAACATGCGCTTCCACCAGCACCTGATCGGGCTGGCCGACAGCGCCCGGATGGACGCGATGACCGGCCGGTTGCTCGCCGAGCTGCGGCTGCTCTTCCACGTGATCGCCGCGCCGCGCGAGCTGCACGAGCCGTACATCGCCCGTAACCGTGCGCTTTTCGAGTTGCTGGAGGCTCGGAAGTACGCCGAAGCGGCCACCGAGCTGCACCAGTACCTGACCGACTCCGAGGTCGCCATCCTGGCTGCGTTCCGAAGCCGTTAAAGGCTTGCTTTCGCCCGCCGGGACCTGCGTTGATGAGGTGTACAGCCGTCAGCAGCCCAGGGGAGCGCAGCGCATGACCGAGGAAGAGCGGACCGACCCGACGCCCAAGTCCTACCGCCCGATCGACGCCAAGGGTTTCCGCGAGTCCATCGCGCGCGGCTGGGGGCCGGTCGATCGCTCGATCAGCGTGCCCGCCGGTCTGGCCGAGGCAGCCGCCGAGCACCGGCGCCGGCTCAGTGCGGCGCTGCCGGGCCGGCGGATCGCGCTCGCGGCCGGCCGGGCGCCGGTGCGCTCGAACGACACCGACTACGACTTCCGCGCCGACAGCGATTTCGTCTGGCTGACGGGGTGCCAGGCCGAGGGCGCCGTCCTGGTGCTGTCGGCCGACGGCGACGCGACGCTGTACCTGCGCGAGACCGCCGGGCCGGAGGAGGCCGACTTCTTCGCGAACGCGCGGGACGGCGAGCTCTGGATCGGCCCGGTGCCCGGCCTGAAGGACTGGTCGGACGCGCTGCAGATCGCCTGCCGGCCGATCGAGGAGCTGGCCTCGGCTGTCCGCGGCGCGGTTCCGTACATGCTGTCGGTGCCCGGCGTGGAGCCGATGCTGGATGCGCTCGTGCAGACGTCGCCGTACGACGGGAACGCGCTGCGCCAGAGCCTGGCCGAGCTGCGCCGGATCAAGGACGACTGGGAGCTGGAACAGCTGCGCGAGGCCGTGGCGGCTAGCGTGGTCGCCTTCGAGGACGTCGCGCGCGAGCTGCCGGAGGCGATTCGCGGCGGCGGCGAGCGCTGGTTGCAAGGCACCTTCGACCGGCGCGCCCGGACGCTGGGCAACGGCGTCGGCTACGCCTCGATCGTTGCTGCTGGCAAGCATGCCCCGGTGCTGCACTGGGTGCGGAACGACGGCGCCGTCAACGAGGGCGACGTGATCCTGCTGGACGCCGGTGTCGAGACCCGCACGCTCTACACCGCCGATGTGACGCGGACGTTCCCGGCGACCGGCGAGTACACCGCGGCCCAACGTCAGGTCCACGACCTGGTGCACAAGGCGCAGCTCGCGGCGTTGGGCGCGGTCAAGGCCGGAGCGCCGTACCGGGCCTTCCAGTACGAGGCGATGGTCGTGCTGGCCGAAGGACTGCGGGACTGGGGCATCCTCGATGTGTCGATCGACGAGCTGCTCGGGCCGGACGGCCAGCAGCACCGCCGGTTCATCGTCTGCGGCACCGGGCATTACATCGGCCTCGACGTCCACGACTGCGACGCGGCCCGCCCGGAGACCTACTTCGCCGGTGATCTCGAGGCCGGGATGGCGCTCGCGGTCGAGCCGGGGCTGTACTTCCACCCGAACGACGAGACCGTCCCGCCCGAGTTGCGCGGGATCGGGATCCGGATCGAGGACAACGTCGTCGTGCACTCCGACCGGCTGGAGATCCTCACCGAGGCGCTGCCGATCACCACCGACGGGCTCGAGGCGTGGACCAAGCAGTGTCTTAACGGACAGTAGTCAATCGATCACTTAAAATTAGTAGTCACGTGCGGTAACGCAAACCGGTCGCCGCACGATGTAGTCGTCGGGGAGGGTCGAACTCGGCCCGGCGCGTGACAGTGGGGGGCCGCGGTCACGCGCCGGCCGGATTCGGATTCCGGATCAGGGGAGATCCAACGGGGGAGCCGTGATGAACCTACGAGTGCGAGTCGTCCACTACGGCCCGGCGCACTGGTACGCCGATATCGACGACGCGGACGACCCGCAGCCCGACGATCCGTTCTGGTATGTCGATCGCTGCCGGACGCAGGCCCAGGCGCTCGACGCCGCCTGCACCGAGCTGAGCGCCTTGTCGAAGCGCGCTCGCCGGGGCGATCACCTGCACCGGGTTCTCGAGATCACCGGCGTCGCGGTCTGAGGTTCAGCCGGTCGGCTGGACGGCGGCACACGTCGTCCCCCGCTTCGGCACCGTGCGATCGATGAGGTAGCTGTCGACCGCCGACTGCATGCACGCGCTCTTGTTGTAGCTGCCGTGTCCCCAGCCCGCGTAGGTGAGTAGGACGCCGTGCCGGCCGAGCTGGCGCTCGACGCTCCGGGCCATCGGGTACGCCGTCGCGGGGTCGTGCAACGCGTTCGCGAGCAGGATCGGCGTACTCAGGTTGCGGACGTTGAGGCGATGCTGCGGGTTGTTGGCCTTGGGTGCGCCCAGGCAGACCGAGACGGCCATCAGCTGGCCGGGGTACGGCATGTCCGGGTTCTTGTCGGCGATCCGGTTCAGCAGCCTCGCGTAGTCGCGGTAGTTGGTGACGCGCAGGTTCCAGTCCTGGCAGAACGGGATGAAAGTGTGCGCGGTCAGCGCGGCGGATTGTTTGCTGAGGGCAAGGTTTTTCAGCGAGTCGGCGAGAGCGTTCCACTGCGGTCCGTAAAGCATCCGGAAGGTGCTGAAACTGAGCTGGAACGGGTTGCCGGCCCGGGCCAGCGCATCGGCCCAGACAGCCCGGACGTCCTGACCGTGCAGGGCACAGGACGGCGTCCGGTCGCACCATTTCACGAACTCGTCGAACGAGTCCTGGACGCCGGCGGCCTGGACGTCGAGGAACTGGCGCGGCCCGGCCAGGCTGTGGTCGAGCACGCTCTCCAGGACCATCGCCCGGACGTTGCGCGGGTAGGTCTCGGCGTACTGGGCGCCGAGCTGGGTCCCGTACGAGCTGCCGTGGAAGGAGATCTGGCGTTCGCCGAGGGCGCGGCGGATGGCGTCGACGTCCCGGACGGTTTGCCAGGTGTCGACGTGGTCGTAGAGCGGGCCGGTGTGCTCGCGGCAGTCGGCGGCGAGGCGGCGGTTGAAGTCGAGGGTCGCGGTGAACTCCGCGGCGCTCTTGATGATCGGGGACGGCATCGCGGCCATCAGCTCGGCCGAGCACTTCACCGGGTTGCTGCGGCCGATGCCGCGCGGGTCGAAGCTGACGATGTCGAAGCGGTCCTGCAGTTGCGGGCTGAAGCGGCTGATCCCGGTCTTGATCCGGTCGACGCCGGAGTCCCCTGGGCCGCCGGGCCCGAAGACGAGGACGCCGAGGCGCTGCTGCTTCGCCGTCCGGCGGGCGATCTCGAACCCGAAGGTCGGACCGTTCGGGTTCCGCCAGTCGACCGGCAGCCGCAGCGTCGCGCATTCGGAACCCTGGACGACCGCGGGGTCGTCCTTGCCCTCGGCCACGCAGTCCTTCCACTGCACGGCGGCCGAGGCCGGGAGGACGGTGAGGCTGGAAGCGGCGACGGTCAGGGCGACAGTCCACGCGAGTGCTCTGGGTCTCATTTCCTCGAGTCTTCGGTAATCGCTTGCTCGCGGGCATCGGGGAACGCCCCCTGGACCACCCCGGTTGTCGTTTGAGGGGCTTGTTAGGGTCGGGCGCGATGACACACTCACGGTGGTTCCGGGTGGTGGCGATCGCCGAGGCGGTCTCCTGGACAGGCCTGCTGATCGGCATGCTGTTCAAGTACGTGCTGTCCGACAACGAGATCGGGGTCAAGATCTTCGGCCCGATCCACGGCGGCATCTTCGTCGTCTACGTGCTCACGGTGCTGCTCGTCCGCGGCCCGCTGCGCTGGTCCTGGCCGGTCACGCTGGTCGCGCTGGCCGCGAGTGTTCCGCCGCTGTTCACCTGGTTCTTCGAGATCTGGGCAGTGCGGACCGGCCGGATTGACGGCGGCCAGCAGGCCGCCGTACCGTCGCGTGCGGAAGCTAATTCAACAGCCGCATGAACCCGTGCGGGAGAGACCTGGGCTCGACCCGGGCGCCGTAGGAGCAACTCTCCCCAAGAATCTCTCAGGCACCTTCACCGTACGGGCGAGGCACCTCTGGAGGACATCGGTCCAACAGAGTGGGGAGGACACCACTCGGTCAACGACGACCGGAAGGGACCTCCACACGGATGGCGATCAGTGTTTTCGACCTGTTCAGTATCGGGATCGGCCCGTCGAGCTCACACACCGTGGGCCCGATGCGAGCGGCCCGGACGTTCGTCCACGGGCTGGTGGCCGACGGCCTGTTGACCGCGACCACCCGGGTCGAGTCGCAGCTGTTCGGCTCGCTCGGCGCGACCGGGCACGGCCACGGCAGTAACAAGGCGGTGCTGCTCGGTCTCGAGGGCGAGGACCCGGAGACCGTCGCCACGCACTCCGTCGACGCCCGCGTGGAGACCATCCGCGAGCGCGGCCGGCTGCGGCTCAACGGGACGCACGAGATCGCGTACGACGACAACACCGACCTGATCATGCACCGGCGTAAAGCCCTGCCGTACCACCCGAACGGGATGTCGTTCCTGGCCCGCGGGGCCGACGGCGCCGTCCTGCGGGAGCGGACGTACTACTCGGTCGGCGGCGGGTTCGTCGTCGACGAGAACGCCGCCGCGGGGGACCGGATCGTCCCGGACACGACCGTGCTGAAGTACCCGTTCCGGACCGGCGCGGAGTTGCTCGACCGGTGCCGCGAGTCCGGGCTGTCGATCAGCGAGGTGATGCTCGCCAACGAGCTCGCCTGGCGGACCGAGGAGGAGATCCGCGCCGGCCTGCTGCACATCTGGCAGGTCATGCAGGACTGCGTGCAGGAGGGGTGTGAGACCGAGGGCGTCCTGCCCGGCGGGCTCAAGGTCCCGCGGCGCGCGCACCTGCTGCACACCAAGCTCACCCGCGACCCCTGGTCGGTCGACCCGCTCAAGGTGATGGACTGGGTGAACCTGTTCGCCCTCGCCGTCAACGAGCAGAACGCCTCCGGCGGCCGCATCGTCACCGCCCCGACCAACGGCGCGGCCGGCATCATCCCCGCCGTCCTGCACTACTACCGCCGCTTCGTGCCGGGCGCGACCGAGGACGGCGTCGTCCGCTTCCTGCTCGCCGCGGCCGCGATCGGCGTCCTCTACAAGGAGAACGCCTCGATCTCCGGCGCCGAGGTCGGCTGCCAGGGCGAGGTCGGCTCGGCCTGCTCGATGGCCGCCGCCGGCCTCTGCGAAGTCCTCGGCGGCACCCCCGAACAGGTCGAGAACGCCGCCGAGATCGCCATGGAACACAACCTCGGCCTCACCTGCGACCCGGTCGGCGGCCTCGTCCAGATCCCCTGTATCGAACGCAACGCCATGGCCTCGGTCAAAGCCATCAACGCCGCCCGGATGGCCATGCACGGCGACGGCGTCCACGTCGTCACCCTCGACAAAGTCATCAAGACCATGCGCGAAACCGGCGCCGACATGAAGATCAAGTACAAGGAGACCTCCCGCGGCGGCCTCGCCGTCAACGTGATCGAGTGCTGATCCTCAGCCTTTGGTGGTTTCGAGGATGGTTCGGGTGATCAGGGGTGGGTCGTCGTTCATGGGGACGTGGCCGCAGTTGAGGAGGGGGACGGAGCGGGCCTTGGGTAGTTGGAGGTGGGCTCGGGCGGCTTGGATGGGGAGGAGGATGCGGTCGTGGGTGCCCCAGGCGATGGTGACGGGGACGGCGGGGACGTCGCCGTGGAAGGTTTCGCCGGCTCGGGCGTGAGCGGCGACGCGTTCGAAGGCGGGGGCGTCGCGGAGGGCGCGGGATTCGGCGACGACGGCTTCGGGGGCGCGGAGGGCCGGGCGGTGGTAGATGGTGCCGGTGAGGACGCGGCGGCCGGCGGGGGTGCGGGAGAGGCGGCGTACGGTCGGTTCGGGGGTACGGCGGGCGACGCGGCGCAGGTTGGTGAGGAGGCTGATCGCCCAGCGGTTCTCGCGGGGTGACCAGAAGCCGGCCGGGGAGAGCGCGGTGACGGTGCGGGCCAGCTCGAGCTGGCCGAGGCGGAGCGCGACCAGGCCGCCGAGGGAGTTGCCGACGACGTGCGGCCGATCGACGTCGAGGGCCCGGCAGAGCGCGTCGACGGTGTAGGCGAAGCTGTCGAGCTCGTCCGGGACGCCGTCCGGGACGTCGGGGGAGGCGCCGAAACCGGGGAAGTCGAGCGCGATCACGTCGTGGTGCTCGGCCAGCTCGTCGATCACCGGGTCGTAGGCCTGCCAGTGGTGGCCGATCCCGTGCAGCAGCACCAGCGGTTCGCCGGCGCCCTTGCGGTGGTAGGCGACCTCGACCCCAGGGACCCCGGCCACGGTGACCGTCGCGGTTGCGCTCATGACCTCATCGTGACCGCGGGACGGCGTCCTGTCATCGTGACATGGCCGATGTCACATAACCCTAATACGCTTCCACCGACTTGGTCGGCGCGTTACCGGAGACGGTGCGCTGCAGGTCGATCTTCCACGACTTGTCCGCGCCGAACGCCTGCTCGAACTTCTGGAACGAGCACCCGGTCGCGAACTGCCGCCGCTCCGAGCTCCACTCCGCGCCGCTCTTGTAATACAGGTGGTACGGCCCGCCGATCCGCGTGATCGCGGCCGCCTTCCCGGCCCGGATGTAGGTCATCACGTGCGGCTCCCGCGGCGGCTTCCCGTCCGAGACGACCGAGATCGCGACATCCTTCGACGTCCCGTTGGTGATCTCCAGCCGCCCGGTCCCGGCCTCGCCGCGCCGGACGACGGTCGCGCCGTTCGCCGGCCGCTCGGCCACCGGCGCCTTCCCCGGGTTCGGCAGGCTGCCGCCGAAGACCAGCTCGCGCGCCGTCAGCGCCTTGAACGCGGGCTGCAGATCGGCCCGCAGCTGCCGCTGCACCTTCTCCGAGGTGTACGCGCCGCCACCACAGCGCGCATCCAGCTCGGCCTGTTCCGAATCGGCCAGCCGGTACGCGGCGACCCCGATCCGATCCTGCAACAGCTGATGGACGCCGCTCAGCCGCGCGGCGACCGTGATCGCGGCCAACTGACCCGACGCTTTGTTCAGCGCCTTCGACAGATCACCCATCGCCTGCGCGAGCCCTTCGGCCGTCTGCGCGCGAGCCAGCGCGCGCAGGTTCCCGCCGAGGCCCTTCTCGATCTTCACCAGCTCGGCCTGGTACGCCGCCTGGTCCAGCGGGCCACGGGCCGGAGCCGACCCCACGGCCGACGTGCCCTGCGTAGGCGTCGGCTCACGCCCGCCCGCAACAGGCGCCGGCGCGCATGCCGCGAGCACGCACAGCAACACCACAACCACCCCGAGCCGCACCGCTCCACCCACCCCAGTAGCCCCAACCCCGCGCACTCCAACGGTACGGGCGGACCCACCGAGAAACGAACCAGCTCTACGTTAAGAATCAGCTCCGCTGGGCCGGACGGACGAACGGGAACGCCAGCGTGGAGCGGATGTTCTGGCCGGTCAGCATCATCATCACCCGGTCGACGCCGATGCCGAGCCCGCCGGTCGGCGGCATCGCGTACTCGAGCGCGCTGAGGAAGTCCTCGTCGAGGGACATCGCCTCCGGGTCGCCGGCGGCCGCTTTCAGCGACTGCTCGGTGAGCCGGCGCCGCTGCTCGACCGGGTCGACGAGCTCGGAGTACGCCGTCCCGATCTCGGCGCCGAAGGCAACAAGGTCCCAGCGCTCGGCCAGGCGCGGCTCGCTGCGGTGCGTGCGGGTCAGCGGCGACGTCTCCAGCGGGAAGTCGGTGTAGAACGTCGGCAGCGTGGTGTGCGGCTCGACCAGCTCGTCGTACAACTCCAGGACGAGCTCACCGGCGGACATGTCCATCCGGGTGTGGACGCCGTGCTCCGCGCACAGCTCCCGCAGCGCCTCGGTCGACGTGTCGGGATTCACCGGGACGCCGGCCGCCCGCGCGACCGCGTCGTGCACGGTGACCACCGGCCACTCACCGGAGATGTCGATCTCGCCGTCCGGCCGCTGGACCACCGGCTTGCCGAAGACCGCGGTCGCGGCCTCGATCAGCAGCTCCCGGGTCAGCTCGCGCATCACGTGGTAGTCGGCGTACGGCTGGTAGGCCTCGACCGAGGTGAACTCCGGGTTGTGGGTCGCGTCGGCGCCCTCGTTGCGGAAGTTGCGGTTCAGCTCGAAGATCTTGCCCAGCCCGCCGACGCTCAGCCGTTTCAGGAACAGCTCCGGCGCGATCCGCAGGAACAGGTCGGTGTCGTAGGCGTTGATATGGGTCTGGAACGGTCGCGCGTTCGCGCCGCCGTGGACGGCCTGCAGCATCGGCGTCTCGACCTCGATGAAGCCGCGGCTCTCGAATCCGGTGCGCATCGCCCGGACGGCGGCGCTGCGGTGCCGCATCATCCGCAGCGACTCCGGGTTCATCACGAGGTCGATGTGCCGCTGCCGGACCCGGGACTCCGGATCGGTGAACCCCTTGCGCTTGTCCGGCAACGGATGCAGGCACTTGGCCGCCATCGCCCACTCGGTCGCGGCGATCGACAGCTCACCGCGCTTACTCGTCACGACCTCACCGGTGATGCTGACGTGATCGCCGATATCGACCAGATGCCGCCAGTGCTTGAGCGCGGTCTCGCTGCACGCCTCGGCGGTCAGCATCACCTGCAGCTGAACCAATCCGTCCTGCAGCTGGGCGAACGCCAGCCCGCCATGGCTGCGCATCCGCAGCACGCGCCCGGTGACCGAAACCGTGTGTCCGGTGCGGTGATCGGCCGGCAAGTTCTGGTGTAGCTCGCGGATCCGTTCCAGGGTCTCGGTCCGCGGCACCGACACCGGGTACGGATCGATGCCCGCGGCAACGAGCTCGACCAGTTTGGTCCGCCGGATCCGCTCCTGCTCGGTCAGGTTGCGCTCCGGCAGCGCCGGCCGCAGTAGCTCATCCTCCTGTGCGTGGACGGCGGCCGCGAATGTGTCGCCGTCACTCGCGTGGATCACGTGCATCCCGTGCGGATCCTGCTCGGCGCTGTCGACGCGCGTCCACGGCCGCGGCGCGGGCAGGAAGCCCTCGGCGGTCCCGGCCGCCAGCACGACCTGCGCGAGCGAGGCGCCGCGGGAGTAACACATCAGCCGCGGCGACCACCGCGGCAGGTACTTCTCGTTCGACTGGTACAGGCTCTCCAGCTGCCAGAAGCGGGACGCCGCGGTGAGCAGCGCGTTCGTCAGCCGCAGCACCGGTCCGGCGCCGACCCGCTCGGCGTCGCTGAAGATCTCCCGGAACATCGCGAAGTTCAGTGAGATCCGGTGGACGCCGATGTCACCGCAGGCCTCGACCAGCGCCGCGACCATGAACTCCATCAGGCCGTTCACGGACTCCGGGTCGCGGCGCATCAGATCCAGCGAGACGCCGCGCAGACCCCACGGCGCGAACGACAGCAGGCCGCGGACGTGGCCGTCGTCGTCCCGGGCGATGACCATCACGCACCGGCCGTCGGTCGGGTCGCCGAGCCGGCCGAGCGCCATCGAGAAGCCGCGCTCGGTCTGCGCGCCCCGCCACTTCTCCGCGAGTTCGACGTACTGGGCCAGGTCGGCCGGCGAGAGGTCGCCGTGCCGCACGACCTCGGCGCGGTAGCCCGCGCGCTGGGCCCGGGTGACGGCCTGTCGGACCGGGCGCATCGTCCGGCCCTCGAGGCTGAAGTCGGCGACGTCGATGATCGCCTCGTCGCCCATCGCCAACGCGCGCAGGCCGGCGTCGACGTACGCGCGCGCGGCCTCCTCGCTGGCCGAGATCACGGCCGGCGACCAGCCGTACGTCCGGGCTTCGGCCAGCCAGGCCTCGATCGCACCCGGCCAGGCCACCGGATCACCGAGTGGATCGCCACTGGCCAGACTGACCCCGTTGACCACCCGGTAGGCGATCGCGGCGTCCTGGTCCGGGCTGAAGATGACCGCCTTGTCGCGGCGGGTGGCGAAGTAGCCGAGCGAGTCCCGCTCACCGTGTTCGAGCAGCAGCCGCCGGACGCCGAGCTCCTCGGACTGCGTCAGGTAGCGGACCCGGCGCGCCGACCGGAGGAAGATCGCGAACGCGATGATCAGCGAGGCGGCCGAGATCGCGCTGACGATCAGGCCGACCCAGGCGTGCCCGCCGTGCCCGTCCATCTTGTTGTGCGGCTGGCCGAACGCGGCGCCGACCGCCCAGCCGATCTTCTGCCGCTGGCCGGTCAGCGTCTTCGGGAAGACCTGGGTGAGGGTGATGCTGACCGCGACCGACAGCAGCATGCCGGTGACGAGCGTCCCGATCGCGAGCCGCCGGCTCCCTTGGGCGAGCCGGGCCGGGAACGCGCCGCGGATCTTCCACAGCAGCACGATCAGCGCGGCCACCACGACGACCTGCAGGATGCCGAACTCGAGATCCTTGACCGTGATCCGGTCCAGGTCGTCGACGAGCGCGGACTCCGGATTGCTCAGCTGGACGCTGCTGAACGCGACGAACGCGATCAGGCCGAGCAGCCAGAGCCCTTCGAAGACCCAAAGCACCCAGAGCAGCGCGGCCCGTTTCCCGCGCAGCAGCGCGCTGCCGACGACGGCCAGGTAGACCGCCGGGAAGAACGTGTGCCCGGCCGGGATCCCGAAGAAATCGAAGCCCTGGTCGACCCGTTTCACCAGGGTCGGCGCGGCCAGATGCAACGGAATCGCAATGAAGGACCAGGCCGCCGCGAGGACGACGACCCGGCCGACCCACACGGCCGCGCGCTGCTGCCAGGCGGGAATCACCTTCGTCTGTTCGGAGGACACCTTGCGATCATCCCACTCCGGGCGCCGACTTTCGGTCGGGCTAGCTCCACCAAAGGGGTATACCTGAGGCGACAGCCAAGCCCTTGGTCGGTGTGCGAGGGTTGGCGTCATGTCCGCCGTGCCCGCCGGGTTTCCGTATCGCCTGACCCGCAACATGATGATTGTTGCCGGGATCCTGTACTGCAGCCTGCTCCTGGAGGCCGTCGCCGGCTACCCGCTGGACATCCACACGTCCTTCCTCAGCGAGCTCGGCGCCCGCGACCAGGCGACCAGCCTGTACGCGCGGACGACGGATCTCGCGGCCAGCGTGTTGATGCTGATCGCGGCGATCCTCGCGCGTCCCGCGGCCCGGATGCACCGCGACGTGGCCGGGCTGCTGATCGGGACGGCGATCTTCGGGCTGGGCACGTTGTTCGACTCGTTCTGGCCGATGGACTGCTCGCCGACGGCCAGCGCGGCCTGCCGGGAGGTCGAGGCGAAAGGCCATCAGGGCACCGGGCTGGTGATTCACGAGGTGACGTCGTCGGTCGCCTGGCTCGGCACGCTGGTGATGTGCGTCTTCGCGATCCTGGTGATCCGCCGGATCGGCGGGGCGGGCGCGCTCGGTAAGGCGGTCACGGTCCTGTCGGCCGGCGTCATCGTGACGAACGCGGTGATCTCGGTGAACATGGTCACCGAGGCCCTGACCGGGAGCGCGCTGTACCCGGTCGGCATCCTGCAGCGGATCGCCGTCCTGTGCGTCTGCCTGGTTCTGGGGCTGTTGCTCCCCGCCTTGCGGCAAGGTTTGCGGGGATGACTACCTGGATCCTGCTGCCCGGCATGGCCGAGACGCCCGAGGAGTTCGCCCGCGTCCTGGAGCTGGCGCCGGACGCCGACATCCGGGTGATCGACCCGTGGCAGACCCCGGTGCACGCCGATCCCGCCGTACTGCGGGCTGCCGCCGGGGTGCCTGCGGACGCCGAGGTCGGGCTGATCGGTCACTCGATCGGCGGGCTGGCCGCGTTGCGCTGGGCGCTGACGGCGCCGGTCGCGAAGGTGGTGCTGGTCGACTCGACGTTGCCGACCGAGACCGGCCACGAGCGGTTCTATCCGGGGACGACGGGCGACCGCGTCGTCCGCGCGGCCCTGCGTCTGGTCGGGCTGATCGGATTGCCGAGGCTGCTCGGGCCGACGCTTCGAAGCTTCACCGTGCGCTTCGGTACCGTGACCCGGAAAGATCCGTTGCCCAAGGCAATTGCAAGGAAGCGCTATGGCCAAAGCCGTTCCTGGCAACGGTTCTGGGACGAGTTGACCGCGAGCTGGGTGGCCGCCGGCGAGGTCGGCCGACTGCTCGAAGGGGCCGCGGGCAAGGTTCCCACGGTGTTGCTGGTGGCAACGGGTGAGAGCTCGCGCCGCGCCGCCGACCGCTGGCTCGCCGGGCAGCGTGAGCTGGCGACGGCTTTGGGTGGCGCGGTCGAGGTGCTACCGGATTCGGCGCACCTCGTACACATCGACCGGCCGGATGCGATCGCCGCCGCGATCAGGTAGTGCTGGTCAGCGCCGGCGTCGGGAGCTTGCGCTGCCAGACCTCGTCGAGGGCCATCCGCATCGCGCCGGTGACGACGGCGTCCTCGGCCAGGGCGGACAGCTCCAGCTTCGGGTGGTTCAGCGTCAGCAGCCGGAGCTGATCGGAGATCGCGTCGAGCAGGACGGCGCCGGCGCGGGCGACACCGCCGCCGATGACGACGGCCGTCGGGTCCAGGACCAGGACGGCCGGGGCCAGCGCGCGGGCGAAGTCCCGGGCGACCTGCTGGACGACGGCCTGGGCGACCGGGTCCCGCTCGGCGGCCGCGGCGAAGACGTCGGCGGTGTCGAGCTGGTCCCCGCCGAGCTCGGCGAGGCGCGACTCCGGGTGGTCGAGCGCGGCCTGCCGGCCGAGCGCGGCGATCGCCTCGGAGCCGACCGCCCGCTCCAGCGGGCCGCGGCTGTCCTCGGGGTTGATCACGTCGTCCGGCGCGGTGGCGATGAAGCCGATCTCACCGGCGGCTCCCGTCCCGCGGTGCAGTCGGCCGTCGATCACGATGCCGGCGCCGAGCCGCTCACCCCACTGGACGGCCAGCAGGGTGCCGGTGCCGCCGCGGGCCGCGGCGATGGCCAGGGCGGCCAGGTTGGCGTCGTTGTCGAGGATGACCGGGCAGTCGAGCAGGCTCCGGACGTGTTTGGTCAGGTCGATCGCGGACCAGCCCGGCACACTCGGGACCAGCTGGACCCGGCCGGTGTGCTCGTCCACGATGCCGGGGCTCGCCGCGACGGCGGCCGCGATGTCGTCGGCCGGGACCTCGGCCTCCGCGAGCGCCTCGGTGATCACCTCGCTGATGACGCCGAGCAGCTCCTGGGCGGTCCAGCCCGGGCCCGAGCGGCGGACCAGCGCGAGTTTGCGGCCGGCGAGGTCGGAGACCCCGACGGTGACCCGGTGCGGGCCGACGTCCAGGCCGAGCACCGGCGCGGCGCGGCCGCGCAGCGAGACGCGGATGGCCGGTCGCCCGAGCGAGCGGTCCGCCGAATCCGGCCCGTGCTGCTGCAGCCAGCCGGCGTCCAGCAGCTCGTCGACGGCCTGCGCGACGGTCGGTCTGGCCAGCCCGGTGCGCTCGACCAGCTCGGCGACGCGCAGCGGCGCGGGCGCGGAGCGGCGGACCGCGTCCAGGACCGCGGCCACGTTGATCCGGCGCAGCATCGTCGTACCGCCGCCGCCGACCGTTCCCTTGCCCATGTCCGACCCCTTGCCTGCCACCCGCCCAATATATACAGAGCGAGTGTTCATAAATTGCTTCCCCTGCGCGTCTCGTTTCGGACGGCGGGAATGTAGGGGTCAGTCTTGCAGTACCGTCCGGGCGAAACTGCTCAACGCCTCCCGGTCGGGCTGCTGTGTTTTCGTCATCAGGCTCGCGACGTGCTTCTCCACGGTCCGCGGCGAGATGTGCAGCCGGGAGGCGATCGACTTGTTGCCGATCCGGTCCACGAGCAGGCGGCAGACCTCGTACTCGCGGGTGGTGATGCCGAGCTGACGCAGGTGAGCGGGGACCTGGTCGCTGCCGGTCCGGCGCTGGGAGACGGTCGCGCCGAGCTGCCGCAGCAGGCTCCGGCAGACGCCGGCGACCGCCGGGATCTCCGCGTTGTGGAAGTAGTCCTCGGCTTGGCGCAGCCAGGCGATCGGGTCGCCCCAGCCGTCGGCGTGGGCGGGTTCGGCGACCAGCCGCATGCCCAGGTGCCGCGCCATCGGGTACAGGGACGCCGACTCCATCGCCTCGGTCATCTTCGCGTTGGCCGCGTCGTGCTGGCCGTCGCGGCCGAGCAGGATCGCATGGGCCATCTGGACGAACTGCCGGTTCCAGCGCATGCCGGCCGCGGCGGTCGTGACGATCGCCTCGAAATGCGCCCAGCCGTTCCGCCCGGACAGGACGCCGAGCAGCAGCGCCAGACCGTGCTTTCCGGAGGTGTGGAAGGTGGTCGGGTTCTGCGCGTCGAAGGCCAGCGCCTGTGCGAGGTCGGAGTCCGCCAGCTCGCGGTTCTCCTCGAGCAGCGCGCAGAACGTCCGGGCCAGGCCGTAGGAGTACGGCAGCTCGTACGACGCGCGCTCACCGGCCAGCCGGGCCACCTCGGCCAGCGTCTGCTCCATCGCGGCCCGGCGGCCCTGGTGCGCTTCGAGGATCGCCTTGGTGGCGAGGAAGTACGACGTCGAGCGGCCGAGCCGCAGCCGCCGGGTCACTTCGAGGCATTCGTCGATCAGGGCCGCGGCCCGCTCGTACTCGCTGCGCAGGATCGCCTGCTGGCCGAGGATGCCGTCCACCTCGTACATCAGCGGGATGGCGCCGATCCGCAGCGCCTGCTGCCGGGCCCGCTCCAGCTCGGTGATGCTGCCGGTGGCCAGGCAGATCGTGCCGGCCTGGTAGATGTGCGAGCAGACCCGCAGGAACGTCATCTGATGCTCTTCGGCGACCAGCCGGGCCCGATGGAAGTAGTCGATCGACTGATCGAGGTCGTGCTCGCGGGCCAGAATCCCCAGCAGCTGCAGCGAATCACAGGCTACGGCCGGCAGTTTGGCTCGCTCGGCGGCCGCCGCGGCCCGGGTCGCCAGCTCGGTGGCGGCTCGCAGCCGGCCTGGGCTGGAACGGGCCAGCTCCAGGTGGGCGGCGATCGCGTCGACCGGAGCGAGGTCGGAGTCGCCGGCGTCCACCCCGAGAAGCGAACGAGCGGTGGCGACATGCGTCAGCGCAGCGGACCAGCGGCCGGCCATGTGCTCCAGATTGGCCAGCTGGACGTGCAGCGCGGCGACCTTCCGGCTGTCGAGGCCGCGGTCGGCCATCTCTTCGATCGTCTGGAGGTGCTCCGTGCTGCCCTCGAACTGGCCCGTCTCGCTCAGACAGATCAGCAACGACCCCAGCACCTCGGCCCGGTACGCCGTGTCCGGCTCGCCGCTCAGCAGGCCGTTGGCCCGGCGCA
Organism: Kribbella sp. NPDC104218; assembly: GCF_055584105.1. Classification (NCBI taxonomy): domain Bacteria; kingdom Bacillati; phylum Actinomycetota; class Actinomycetes; order Propionibacteriales; family Kribbellaceae; genus Kribbella; species Kribbella sp. NPDC104218. Next base: position 1,244,995 of record NZ_JBVJMQ010000001.1, on the reverse strand, counting down.
GCAGGCTGACCGCGGACGCCATCGAGCCCTCGTCGAAGGAACGGCGTCCGGACTCGGCGAAGAGCCGACCGGCCCTGGTGTGGTCGCCGCCGGTCTCGGCCAGCTCGGCCACCATCGGGCACCACTCCCCGGGCAGGCCCGGGTGTAGCTCTTCGATCGCGTCGGCGCAGCGCCGAGCCAACGTCGCCCGCTCGGGCGGCGTCAGACCGGCCAGCAGCGCGTCAGCGGTCAGCGGATGCCGGAAGGCGTACCAGTCCGGCACGGGTTCGTCCGGGCCGACCAGCTGGGCTGCGAGGCCGGCACGCAAAGTGGCCAACAGCAACCGTTCATCGGTGCCGGTGGCCTTGCGGACGACGCTCAGCGGGAAGCGGTGGCCGATCACGGCAGCCAGCACCAGCAGGTCGCGGGACTCCGGGCCGAGCTGGTTGGTCCGGCTGCTGATGCTGCGGACGACGGCGGCCGGGACGTTGGTGTGCAGGCCGTCGACGACCTGGACGCTGCCGTCCTCCTTGGACATCAGCTGGCCGGTTCGGCTGGCCTCCTGCAGCAACTCCTCCACGATGAAAGGGATGCCGGCGCTGTCCTGCCAGAGCCGGTCGACCAGCGTCGACGGCACGCTGTCCGCCGGTACTTCGAGGCACCCGGCAGCCAGCTCACCCACCTGGGCGTGGTTGAGCGGCTGGAGATCGATCAGGCCCGCGGTACCGCGCTGGGCGGACAGCCGGGCCAGCTCGAGCGCAGCGCTGCTCTCCGACCGGACTGTGATGACCAAAGCAATCGGTTGTTCCTCGAGGTTGTCGAGCAGGTACTCGAGGACTGCGAGCGTTTCGGGATCGGAGCCGTGCAGATCCTCCAGGACCAGCAGACACCCACGGTCCGCGCCGACGAGCGTCAGCAACCGCAAGACGGCCTCACCGAGCACGACCGCGGACGTCGCGGTGTCGTGCGAGCGGCCGTCGTCCCAATCGGGGACGAGGCGGCCAAGCACTTGCTGGTAAGGGCCGAGGCTCTCCGGCGGGGGCATCTCACCGCGCCGGATCAACGACAGCAGGGCTTCGGTCAGCGGCCGGAAGGCCACACTTGCACCGAGCGCGCCGACGCGGCCACGGAGCGTCGCGAGCCCGTCGTCCTGAGCCTGTGCGGTCGCGACCGCGGCCAGCCTGCTCTTACCGATTCCCGGCTCGCCGACCAGAAAAATCGCACCACCGTGTCCCGAACGGGTCGAGGTGAGCAGGCGGTGGAGTCCGTCGATCTCCCCGTCTCTGCCGACCACTTTGGGCGAACGGGTCTGCATAGGCGCAACTGTAACTACGGATTGCTGAGCGCGCAGCGGATCGGCGCGGCCAGTAGTGCGGGCCGCGCCGATCAAACGCTCGCTGGAACGACCGTTAGTGATGAATGGTCGGCCAGGTGCTGCAGGTGTCCTCCACCGCTACGGCGAGGGCAAAGGTGCCCATGCCAACGGTGCCGACCAGGGCCATCGCCCGGGCGCCGATCCTGCCGCGCTTGGGCAACGTGATCGGACCGAGCGGGTCCGCGGCGTCCAGGTCCTGCTGGGTGTTCGGCTCTTCGTGGTTCATCTTGTTCCCCCGGCTCTCAGTGGCTGTCGATCGTCGGCCACGTGCTGCACGCGTCGTTGGCCACCGCGGCGACCGCGAAGGCGGTCATGCCGAAGGTGCCGACGAGCGCGAAGGCCCGGGCGCCGATCTTGCTGCGCGTCGGCAGCGTAATCGGGCCGAGCGGATCCGGACAGGCTTCGGTGGGCGGGCTGTGCTGGTCGTCGTGGTGCTGGGCGGTCATGGTGGTTCTCCCCTGTGCTGTGGTCAGCGCGGAACGCGCTTCCCCCCGGTGGTTGTTTCGAGCAACAGCACGGACGGGACGCGTTCGGGGAACGCCAGCCGGAGCAACCCGTAGCCGATTCCCGCCAGACCGGTCAGCAGACCTGGAGATGGAACCGCACGGGGTGTGCCGCACTGTGGTCCGTACTGCCTTACTGCGGCGACCACGAGCCGGGTCCGGCGTTGCCGAACCCCCTCAACAGCTTCGTGATCGCTGTCGGCGAGCCACGTCAGTGGCTCCACCGCGCCGAGCTCGCCATGACACAGACTCAGGTCTGCGAGCACCGGACGTTCTGTTGCGGCCCTCAGGTAGGAGTCGAGGTCCGTGGGTACTCCGGCGGCCAGCCGGGCCAGTGCGGTGCCGGCGTCGCCGGAACACCAGCTGTGGCCGGCCGATTGGCCGTTCCGGTCCAGATCGGTCGCCATCCGTGCGGCGTCCAGGTACTTGTCGCCCGGGACGCCGTACTGGCCGAGGGCCCACGCGACGCCCTGGTAGCCGCGGGCGAAGCCTGGGTGCGCTGCCGGACGGCAGCTGCGGACGCCATGCTCGACGGCCCGTACGAGGTCGTCGGCGTACCGCTGCGCGATCGCAGCGGCGGCCGGGATGGCTTCGAGGGATCGCATCGCGGCCAGCCCGCCTGCGGCGCCTTCGGCGTACGTCGGGAAGTCAGTCGGGTTGGTCTTGATCCCGGACGTCACTTCCAGCGCGGTGTGCAGCCAGCCGGTGATGGCGCTGTCGCTGAGCAGACCGGAGAGGCGGTGCAGGCCGTAGCTGATGCCACCGAGCCCGTGGAAGCCAGGGCCGACCAGGCTGGCCGATTCGGCGTCCGACGCCAGGGCTTCGAGCAGCTGCGGCATCGGGCGGACTGCGTCCCACGCGAGCTCGCAGTACTTGCTCTCGCCGGTCAGATTGCCGACCTGGGCGAGGAAGAGCGCCGTACCGAGGTAGCCGTTGCTGAGACCGCCACCCATCGGGCGGACCGCCCAGTGGTGGTCGTCGAGCAGTTCGAGGCCCAGCCAGTTGGCGGCGCCGTCCGGGGCGCTGATCACCTGGGCGACGATCTCGTCGGCGATATCCGTTGCGGCGGCGAGCAGGCTGCTGGGGTCGGCGTCCGCGGTGCCGAGCCCGGGACGGCTGGCGGTGCTGAGGTGCACGATCCGCTCCGGCCGGGTCGCCAGCGTCGCGGAGATCAGCCACTTCTGCCGGTGGGCGTCCACATCGCTCAGTGCGAGCAGCTTCGCCTCGACTGTGCGCAGTCCCTCGGCAGCGAGCACACCTGGGACGCGAGTCCCATCGGAGGCCCACACGTCCCGGCTGTTCGGCCGGACGGTGAAGAGCGGCACGTCGCCGGCCCACAGGTCATCCAGCTCATGCGGGACCAGCGCGTTCAAGGTTGCGTCGGCCTCCCACAGGAGGTCGAGCAGCCCGCTGCGGCCGGCTGCGTCGCGCAGCGCGTCCGGATGCGTCGCCTCGTCCAGCAAGCCCGTGTACAGGTTGGTGTTTCGCGGTACGAAGCGCACGGTCGCATCAGCGCAGCGAGCGAGCAGACCGTCCGGTCCGAGCAGCTCGTTGCGGTGCCAGGAGATCGCCTCGTACGCCGCCTGGAACCCAGTCAGGACAGCGAGCTCGTGGTCCCGCGGTTCGACGGCGAGGTTGTCCAGCCGCGGTCGGTTCTGCCCGCCGCGGGTCGTTCCGGGCCGACGGACCAGGTGCATGGTGTCCAGGCCGCAGTCCTCCCAATCGACGACGTCGATCGGAGTCGTCTCGTCGGCGTCCCCGCCGAGACCCGACATGTCTGCGACGCCGTGCTCACCGGCGACCAGCAGCGGCAGCAACGCGGTCCGGTAGACCGAGCTCATCAGCGTCCGGTACGCCGGGTCGCGGCTCAGGCTGCCCGGGGGCAGATGGGTCGGGTGGAAGAGCGTTTCGACGTCGACGAGTACCGGCTGCTCGCCGACGGCGATCAGGTTCTCGAAATGCACGTCGGTGCCGTCGAGGACGTACAGCAGGGCCAGCAGCGCGCCCTGCCGGTGGTAGAAGCGGCGGACGGCGCTCATATCGGTGCACGGCTCGGGGGTGATGTACTCCATCCAGCCGTGGTCAGGGCGGCGGACGAGCCGGACAGTGCGCAGGTCCAGACCGGTTTTGCCGTTCAGCCAACCGACGAAGCCGTTGAAGTGGCTGTGCAGGTCGAGCGGCCGCGGTTTGTAGACCACCTGCTGCCCGCCGGCGAAGGTGAGGATCGTCGTGCAGCGCCCGCCCCGGTGCGGGTCGCCTCCGGGGTCCACGGCGGTCAGCTCGCCGGGGTCGCGGCCGTCGAACAATCCGGTCACGAGCGACTCACGGTCCTCGGCGAGTCGTGCCAGCAGCTCGAGGTGTCCCTCGACGCTCTGTCGGCACGACTCGCCCAGGACCCGGGCCAGCACCGGATATGCGGCCAAGAACCCCGCCAGCTCGCTCCCTCCGTCGAGCCGGTGGGTGAAGTTCAGAAAACGTGCGGCCGACGTACCGCCGGCCAGCTCGCCGCGGTCGCGGGAGCGGGCCAGCTCCAGCACCAGCGTGCGCGAGGCGAGCCGGACGAGCCGCCGTCCGAGTCGCTGCAGGAACTGCTCGGCCAGGACGCCGGTGTGCCCGGCGGCGGCCAGGTCGGCCCGGGCGACGGCGAGCAGCGGCCCGAAGCACCGCATGAACGCCTGCCGCCAGTCACTGTCGGGACCGGCGACAGGCGGGTCCAGGCGGATCGACCGGCCGCGGTCGACGTACTGTGCCCAGGCCGGCGGGACATCCGGCCGCTCGTCCGGACGCAGCGCTGCGGACCACCAGGCGGCGGCTGCGCGCTGAGCGGTCCGGGGCGATCCGGAGGTCAGTGAGTTGAGCACGCGATCAGGCTGCCATCGGCCCGCGGTCCCCCACATGGGTATCGAGCCCCCATATTTCTCAGCTGGGTCGCGGACAGGGTGGCGGCACAACGGGGGTAGCTGCCGCGGGACGACGACTGGGGGTTGATCGACCCGCGGCAGCAACGCCCGGCCGGTGCGGTCTTTGGTGGAAGCCCGAACCGGCTCAGGTGGGGAGCGCTACGGCTCCCAGCTCATGGTGTGCACTCGTCTTCGGCCTCCTCTGTCCGCGAAATCTGGAAGGAACGCCGGGAACGATGCCTGACCTCGCAGGGACGCGGCAAGGGCTCCGATTACCCAAATTCAGGCGGTGATCGAGGGCTTGAACCATGGGGGCACCCCGACCAAAACATGGGGGTGTCACCCCCATGTGCGGACTGCGCGGCGCTGCGACGGTGAACGGGTGCTATCGCCTGTCTCTCCTGGTCTGCCGGTATCGGCGCATTCGGTGCTCGACACCGTTCCGCAGCTGCCCGGTCAGTCGGCTGCGGCCGCACTCCGGGAGACGGCAGAGGTCGCACAGGCTGCCGACGACCTCGGTTTCCGCCGGTTCTGGTTGGGGGAGCAGCACGGCGTCCGAGGCGTCGGCAGCGCGGCGCCCGCCGTCCTCGCAGCTGTCCTCGCTGCGCGCACCGACCGGATCCGGCTGGGCGCCGGCGGCGTCCTGCTGACCAACCATCAGCCGCTGGTGATCGCCGAGCAGTTCGCCGCGCTGGCGGCGGCGTACCCGAGCCGGATCGATCTCGGCGTGGGCCAGCAGTTCAACCACGCGCCCAGTACGGCGGCCGCACTCGGCGGTAGCGCCCGGGACACGTTCCCGCAGCGGCTCGACGAGCTGTGCGGGTTCCTACGCGACGGCCTGCCCGGTCGTGCGCCTGTTGGTGAAGTGCGGCTGTCACTGGCCGGACTGCCGCCACCTGTCCTGGTGTCGGCTGACCATCCCGGTGCGGCGTCGATCGCGGCCGTGCGCGGGCTGCCGGTCGTAGTCCAGCACCACAGTGCGACTGCGATGACCAGTGCGGCCGTGGCGGCGTACCGAGATCATTTCGAGGCGAGCGGGCCGACTGTGAAGCCCTACCTAGCCGTGACGGTCGGAGTGGTCGCAGCGGATACCGAGGCGGAGGCGATCGTGCGCTTCGCTGAGTACGTCCGGGTGAAGAGCCGGCTGCGGGTAGCGCCACCGCGGGCGACGACTGCGGAGCTGATGGCGCTACTCGAGCCTCCGCTCACCGGCCGCGAGCGTGGCCGCGCCGAACGCCTCCTGGACGACCCCGGCCACATCGTCGGCTCCCGGACCTCGGTGGTGTCAGCACTCGGCGGACTGGTCGCAGAAACGACAGCCGACGAGGTCATGCTCGTTCCGCTCGCATTCGACGGACTCGTCCGGTCGTCGATCCTGCGGACCATTGCGGCCGGTCTGACCCGCACAATCCGCACTGTGCCGCGGCACGCTCCGCCGCTCATTGCCACCGCCTGACAGCGACCTATGGTGGTCATATGGACCAGCAGCGTGAGCAGGCAGTCGTCGAGGCGTGTCCGACCGACCTCTTCATCGGGGGCAAGTGGCAGCCGGCGGAGGGTGGCCGAACGCTCGGCGTCGAGGACCCGTCCACCGGTACGACGTTCTGCCAGGTAGCTGACGCCAGTCCGGCTGACGGGAAGGCTGCACTGGACGCCGCCGTCGCAGCTCAGGCCGAGTGGGCCGCGACGCCGCCCCGGGAGCGCGGCGAGATCCTGCGCCGTACGTACGAGCTGATGACCGAGCGGGTCGACGAGCTGGCGCTGTTGATGACGCTGGAGATGGGCAAGCCGGTCGCGGAGTCCAAGGGCGAGATCGCGTACGCCGCCGAGTTCTTCCGCTGGTTCGCCGAGGAGGCGGTCCGGATCGAGGGCAGCTACCAGGTCGCGCCGAATGGCAAGGGCCGCTTCCTCGTGATGCGGCAGCCGGTCGGTCCCTGTCTGCTGATCACGCCGTGGAACTTCCCGGCCGCGATGGGTGCGCGCAAGATCGGCCCAGCGGTCGCGGCCGGCTGCACAATGGTGATCAAGCCCGCGGCGCAGACGCCGCTGTCGATGCTCAAGCTGGCCGAGCTGATGACCGAGGCCGGGCTGCCGGCCGGCGTCCTGAACGTCATCACCACCAGCGACTCCGGCGGCGTGATGGAGCCGCTGATCCGCGACGGCCGCGCCCGCAAGCTGTCCTTCACCGGCTCCACCCAGGTCGGCCGCAAGCTGATCGAGCAGGCCGCCGACCAGGTCCTGCGGACCAGCATGGAGCTCGGCGGCAACGCGCCGCTGCTCGTCTTCGCGGACGCCGACCTGGACCAGGCCGTCGAGGGCGCGATGCTGGCCAAGATGCGCAACGGCGGCGAGGCCTGCACCGCGGCCAACCGGATCTACGTCGAACGACCCGTCCTGGACGAGTTCTCCCGGCGGCTCAGCGAGCGGATGGCCGCGCTGAAGGTCGGGCGCGGCACCGAGGACGGCGTCGACGTCGGCCCGCTGATCGACGGCGCCCAACGCGGCAAGGTCGCCGAGCTGGTCGACGACGCGATCACCCGCGGCGCCCGCGCCCTGGTCGGCGGATCAGTTGCTGATGGCAACGGTTACTTCTACCCGCCGACCGTACTCGCCGACGTCCCGCGCGACGCGCGGCTGCAGAAGGAGGAGATCTTCGGCCCGGTCGCCCCGCTGACCGCCTTCGACTCCGAGGACGAGGCGGTCGCGATGGCCAACGACACGGAGTACGGCCTGGTCTCCTACCTGTTCACCAACGACCTCACCCGCGCCCTGCGCATCTCCGAACGCCTCGAGACCGGCATGATCGGCCTCAACCAGGGCATCGTCTCCAACCCCGCCGCCCCCTTCGGCGGCGTCAAACAGTCCGGCCTCGGCCGCGAAGGCGGCACCGTCGGCATCGACGAGTACCTGAACGTCAAGTACGTCGCCATCAACGTCTAGCTATTCGGTCAGCCAGCGCTGGACGGTTTCGGCGTCCGGGCGGGGGCTGGTGCCGATGGCGTGCGGGACGAAGCGGGCGTAGTAGTCGGTGATGGGGCCGTCGGACTCGCGGACCATCATGCCGGCGGCCGAGCCGTCGACGATCCAGCTGCCGATGACGGCCTGGTTGCCGTCGTAGGAGGGGAGCGGGCACCACTGCTGGTAGACCATGGCGTCCGTGTCGTAGGGGCCGTCCTGGGTGTGGTCCTGGTCGGCGGTGTGGATGACGATGTTGCTGCCCTCGCGGCCGTGCAGCGGTTTGGCGACCCACTCGGTCAGGTCGCCCGGGTGGCCGAAGTAGGCCGGGAGCAGGTTCGGGTGCTCGGGGTAGAGCTCCCAGAGCACCGGGAGGATCGCCTTGGTGGACAGCATCGTCTTCCAGACCGGTTCGATCCACTGGACCGGCTGCCGCTCGGTGCCGGCCAGGATGAACTTGCCGAACGCCTCGTCGAGCATGTCCTCCCAGGGGTACAGCTTGAACGCCGTCCGGATCGGACGCCGGCCCCAGTCGACGAAAGCGCGTTGGGTCGACTCCCAGCCGACGTCCTCGATCTCGTGCCCGTACGTCGCCAGTCCGGCCATGGCCGCCGTGTCGCGCAGGTACGCGACTGTCATCTCCTCCTCACCGGACCGCTCCTGGCCGGAGTTGAAGAAGTGCGCCTCGTTCCCCGGGAAGCGGCCGGCCGCGAGCTGCTGCGTCCACCACTGGACCAGGCGGTCGTGCACCGAGTTCCACTGGTCGGCGTCCGGGAAGACATCCTCCAGCCAGTTCCACTGGATCACTGCGGACTCGACCAGACCGGTCGGGGTGTCGCCGTTGATCTCCAGCATCTTGGGCTCGGTGCCGCTCCAGACCAGATCGAAACGGGCGTACACGGACAGGTCGTCACGTCGCAGGGACTGCTGGACCAGTGCGAGTGTGCCGGGCGCCAGACCGAGCTCGGCGTCCGAGAAGTTGCCGCCGGTCGCCATCACCCGGGCGGCGTGCCGGCACATCTCGTAGAGCTCCTCGGTGACGCGTTCGAGGTGCAGCACCTCGTCCATGGTCACCTCGTACCAGGCGCTCTCGTTCCAGTACGGGCGCTCCGAGCCGTCCGGCATGTCGGTCATCGGAAACACCAGGCCCTGCTCAACGACCTTCTTGCGCCAGTTCTCGCGTGGTTTGATCGCGTGCCGCCACATCAACCGCCAGAGCTCCCCTTGCCGGAGTGGCCGAATCCACCACGGCTGATCGTGCCGATGTCCCCACCATTCTTGCTCAGTCCGCCACGCTGAATGCTCGGTGAACCGCTACCGCCACCAGACGACTCGTCTCGTCGTTGCGGCGTGGTGTAGGTGCCCTGGCTCATCGCGTAGCGAGCACCTACCGCCGGCACGTGCGCACCACCCCGTGTGGCCATGTAGAACCAGAAGAAGGCCGCCCCCGAGCCCTGGTAGTCACGTTCGTCCTTGCACTCGTCGTCATCGACTCGGGTCTGGGTCTGCGGTTCGACGCAGATGGCCGCGTAGTCGGGTTGGTCGTCGTCGCTGGAGCAACCGGTGAGGGCTGCGGCGACCAGTGCCGTGAGGCCGAGCGTGATGCCGGCACTGCGCATCCGCCTGTTGGTCATGTGTTGGCTGACGCTGCAGTCATGTCAGCGGTTCCCGTGCATGAGCTGTGTCACTGTCACCAGCTGGTAACCGCGTGTACGTAGCTCTTTCACGATCGGTCCGATCGCCTCATCGGTGTACGGCGCGTTGTCACCGCCGTGCATGTGCAGAACCACGATCGACCCGTTCTGCACGGTCGACAGCACCTGCTTGATGACGGGCTTCGGTGACTTCGCGAAACCGTCAGCGCCCGGGCAGTCGAGCCCCACGGCCGTCACACCGGTGGGTGCGAGCTCGTGCAGCGCCGTACCGTCGTAGCAACCGCCCGGGAACCGGAACCACCGCGTGGCCTGCGGATCCAGCTGGTCGAGCTGCACCACAGCCCGCTGGACGTCGGCTCGCATGTCCGCGCGCGGAACGGTCCCAAGCGTGTAGCACTTCTTGGTGAACGCCTTGTGGTCATAGCTGTGCGTACCGAGCTCGAAGAGCGGGTCAGCCGCCAGCTCGCGCGTCACCTCGGGGTACTGCTCCATCCACATCCCAGTGAGGAACAGAGTCGCCGGAACCTTCAGTCGGCGCAGCTCCGCGATCAGAGCGGTGTTGTAGTACGACGACACCTTGCCGCTGAGCAGCCGCTTTCGCATGGCCGCAGTGAGGTCGGCGTCGAAGGTCAACGCCACCTGCTTCTTGTCCCGCGGCCCGTGGTCGATCACCGGCATCAGGTTCTTGTTGTCCGACTGGCCGGGCCGGACGACGGGAGCCGACGTGGCTGGTGGCCGCGGAGTCGAGCTGGTCGGCGGCGGTGTCGCAGTCGTCCGGGCGGGCGTCGGCGTCGTCGGCGCGGACTGGGGGACGACGCCGGTCGACGGCTCTTGTTCCGCGCACCCAGCCACCATCAGTACAGCTGCCAGCAGCAGCGCTGTCCCCCGTGCCCCAGTCACGGGGGACCAGTATGCCTTCTGCTCAGCTCACCAGGTCATTCGCCGACCGCAGGACCGGTACGCCGACCTCGGTCGGAGCAGCCGCTCCGGTGACGTGGAACGTGTGCTGCTCACCGGCGGCCAGGGTGACCAGACAGGAGTCCACACGGGCTGCCGGGTCGAGGCGGTCCGGGAAGAGCGCCAAGTCCTTGGCCAATGCGGTCGCGGTGACGGTGACGTCGTAGCCATCGTCGGTCGGGGTGACGGACGACGTGTACGCATCAGGTGCCAGCAGCAACGCAGTGTCTTCGACGAAGTACCAGAACGCGGTGGAGCCGTCGCCGCCGCGGACCTCCAGGTACTCGTGCGTCGAGTCGAGAGAGACGAGCGCCGCCGGCACGGGAAGCGTGACCGCCGAACGGGCCGGTACCTCCAGGGTGATGCTCTCCCGAGCGAAGGTCTCACCGCCCTGACCGGTCGCACGACGGGCCAGCAGCAGCTGCGTCGTCCAGACCTCGTCGGAGTCGTTGTGAGCGGCCACAACCAGACCCTCATCCCGTGGCTGCACGGAGAGCAAGCGGTCGGCGTACACGCGCTTCAAGGCGAACCAGAGCGGCTTGCGGATCCCGTGCCCGTCGACAGCGGCCCAGGAGACCACCGGCCAGTTGTCGTTCAGCTGCCAGATGATCGCGCCGGTGTTCAGCGGGAACAGGCTGCGGAAATGCTCGATCCCGTAGATGATCGCCCGCGCCTGGTTCAGCTGCGTCGTCCAGTGCCAGTCATCGATGTTCTTCCACAACGGCAAGTGGTCGCCGAGACCGCGCTCCAGCTTGAGGTTGCCCTCGTACGCCTTCTGGTGCACGAGCATCTGCTCGCCGTACGGATCGAGCGGGACGTCGTGCACGACCGACGTCAGCGTCGACCAGGCCGGCGGGCCCTGGAAGCCGAACTCCGACACGAACCGCGGCTTGTACTTGCGGTACGTCGAGTAGTCGACCTGGTTCCACACGTCCCAGACGTGCATGGTCCCGTTGCGCTCGTCGTTCGGGTGGATGAAGTGGTCGTACGAGTACGGGCTGCCCTGCGAGTACGGCGTCCGCGGGTCCAGCTCGGCGACGATCCGCGGCAGCAGGTCGAAGTAGTAGCCCTCGCCCCACTTGCGGCCGGCCAGCGGTGCGCGCCAGCCCCACTCGACGTAACCCCAGATGTTCTCGTTGTTGCCGTTCCAGACCGCCAGGCTGGCGTGCTTGCTCAGCCGGGTGACGGCGTCCCGGGCCTCCGCCTCGACCTCGCTCCACAGCGGCTCGTCCTCGGAGTACGCCGCGCACGCGAACAGGAAGTCCTGCCAGACCAGGACGCCCTGCTCGTCGCAGATGTCGTAGAAGTCGTCGGTCTCGTAGATGCCGCCGCCCCAGACCCGGAGCAGGTTCATCCCGGCGTCGAGCGCGTCCTGGATGCTCGTCTCGTACGTCGCCCGGTTCAGCCGGGTGACGAACGCGTCGTCCGGGATCCAGTTCGCGCCGTGCACGTAGATCGGCCGGCCGTTCACCGACAGGACGAACGGGCCGCCGTCCTTGTCCGGGGCAACATCCATCGTGACATCGCGGAAGCCGACCCGGCCGGTCCAGTTGTCGTCGGCTACCGTCACGCTCACGTCGTACAACGGCTGATCGCCGTAGCCCCGCGGCCACCAGAGGTTGACGTCGGCAACTGTTGCCGTCAGCGCCACTGCGGGAGTGCCTGCGGCAACCGTTTCACTGACAGTCTGGCCGCCAACCGCCAAGGCGACCGTCGTCTCGGTCGCGGCGTCCGACCAGGCCAGCTCGACGTGTGCGGTCAGGACGCCGTTGCCATCGGCCAGCGGGCGGACGCTCGCGATCCGGACGCCGGACCAGGACTCGATCCGGATCGGCTTCCAGATCCCCGCGGTCGCGAGATCCGGACCCCAGTCCCAGCCGTAGTTGCTGGCCATCTTCCGGATCGCGTTGTAGGCGTGCTTGTTCGTGTGCGGCCAGAGCCCGAGCGTCTCGGCCAGCTTCTTCGCCGTCTCGACCGGCGACGCGAACTCGACTACCAGTTCATTGCCCTCGGCAACCAGGAGGCCGGTGACGTCGAAGCGGTAGCTGCGGTGCTGGTTACAGGTCTGCGCGATCTGCCGGCCGTTCAGGGTCACCGTGGCGGCGGTGTCCAGGCCATCGGCAACCAGCTCCTGGACGGCGTGGCCGTCGGTCGCCCAGTCGAACGTCGTCCGGTAGACCCAATCGGTGCTGCCGATCCAGGCCAGCTTGCTCTCGTTGTCCCCGTCGAACGGGTCCGGGATCGCGCCGGCCGCGAGTAGGTCGGTGTGGACCTCACCGGGCACGGTCGCGGCGATCGGCGTACCCAGCAGCGCGCTGTCGTCCGCGGGCACCGGCCCGGCGATGGCCTGCACGGTCCAGCTGGCGCCACCCTCGGTGGTCAGCGAAAGAGTGTTCAACGGAATCTCCAGAGAGCGTGAACCGGTTTAGTCAGGACAAACTACAGCTCCCCCGTGAGGTCAGGGGAGCTGTAGTTCAGAGAACGGTCGTGCGCCACAGATCGGCCAGGGCGCGATGCCCCGCGGCCGTCGGGTGGACGCCGTCGTCCGCGAGGGTGTCCGCGCCGACGGTCAGGGCTTGCCGGCTGAGCTCGGTCTGGGCCCGAACCAGGATGGCGTTGTACTCCGCGGCGAGCTTGTGGACGACCTCGAGTTTCGGATCGAGATCCTCCGACCAGGTCTCCTGACCGGGGTCGACCGGCAGCACGAACGGCTCGATCAGCACCACTGGGCAGGTCAGCGGCGCGAGCAACTCGCGGTATGACTTCTCGAACAATTCCGGTGTGGTCGGGTCGTTGGCGTTGTCGTAGCGCCGCCAGGTGTCGTTGATCCCGATCAGGATCGAGACCAGATCGGGCTGGTGGGCCAGGACGTCGGCGGACCACCGCGCGGCCAGGTCGACCGTGCGGTTGCCGCTGATCCCGGCGTTGACGACCCGCGGCCGGTCGGCCCCGAAGTCGTCGTACAGGTCCCGGACGTAACCGTCGCCGAGCTGCGCCGGGTCGTCCCGGCGTCCGCAGTCGGTGACGGAATCCCCGGCGAACACGACGGTCCACCGGGGATCCAAGCTGAGCTTGGCCGTCATAGCGTCGCCGCGTGCACGTCCCAGTCCTCGGGGAGGACCGGCGGGACGTCGACAGTGCTGGTCACGTCCACGAACGCGCCGGTGTCGATCGAGTCGGTGATGGAGGCCATCACGTCGACGACGTGGAACGCGAGCGCCCCACTGGCCCGGTGCGGCCGGTCCGCGCGGATGGCGCGCGCCATCTCCAGGACGCCGGTGCCGCGCTGCGCGGTCGCCTTCGTCGTGGTCAGCGTCTCCCAGTCCTCGGTGCCGCGGCGGCGGATCTTGATGTCGCCGTCGAACGCGTTCGGGTCCGGGACGGCGAGTGTCGCCTCCGAGCCGGTGATCTCGACGAACCCGGCCCGCGACAGCGGCGAGTCGAAGCTGAAGATGCTCTGCGACGACTGCCCCGACTCGAACCGCGCGATCGCGCTGACATGGGTCGGCACGGTCACGTCGAAGTCCGTCCCGGCCAGCGGGCCCGAGCCGATCGTGCGCTTCTCGCGCGACTTCGAGCCGATCCCGGCCACCGCCGCGACCGGACCGAACAGCTGGACCAGCGTGGTCAGGTAGTACGGGCCGATGTCCCACAGCGGGCCCGCGCCCTCCTGGAACAGGAAGGCCGGGTTCGGGTGCCAGGACTCGGGACCGGGCGACTGCATCAGGGTGAGCGCGGTCAACGGCGTACCGATGTCACCGCGCTCGATGATGCGGCGCGACTCCTGCAGGCCCGGGCCGAGGATGGTATCCGGGGCGCAGCCGAGACGCAGGCCGGCGTCCTGGGCGGTCGCCAGCAGCTTGCGGCCGCTGTCCTGGTCCAGCGAGAAGGGCTTCTCGCTCCACACGTGCTTGCCGGCGGCAACGGCTGCCAGCGCGACCTCGACGTGCGCGATCGGGATGGTCAGGTTGACCACGATCTCGACGTCCGGGTGGTTCAGCACGGTCTCGGGGCCGCCGTGGGCCTCGATGCCGTACTCGCTCGCCTTGTCCTTGGCGGCCTCCGGGCGCAGGTCGCCGATCGCGACGACCTTCAGGTCCGGGAAGCTCTGCATACTCTTGATGTACGCGTCGGAGATGACCCCGGCGCCGATCACACCTACACCGACAGCACTCATTCGGGCGCGCCCTCTCCGGTCAGGAACGTGAAGCTGGCCTGGACGGCGTCGAAGATCTCGCCCTCGTAGTCGTCCAGCTCGACGACGCGCAGCGCGTGCGGGGCCGCGGCGAGGATGTCGCGGACGGCGATCTGGCCGTCGCCGACGCCCACCTGGGCCTTGTTGTTCAGCGTGCCGTCGCCGTCCTTGACGTGCAGCGCCTGGACCCGGTTGCCCCACTTGCGCAGGATCGCCGGGACGTCGGCGCCGCCGACCGCGGCCCAGTAGGTGTCCACCTCGAGGATCACCTCGTCGCTCAGGTGGTCGACGAAGATCTCCAGCGCGTGCACGCCGTCGATCTTGTTCTCGAACTCGAAGTGGTGGTTGTGGTAACCGACCGTGATGCCGTGCTCGGCCGCCTCGACCGCGGCCTGGTTGAGCGCCTCGGCGGTGGCCTTGACGTCGTCCGCCGACGTCCAGCGGGCCGGGTCGATGTAGGGCTCGATGACGGTGCCGATCCCGAGCCGCTGCGCGGCCGCGTAGATCGGGGCCGCGTCCTCGCGGAGCAGGCCCGCGTGCGTGGTCGGTGCCGTCAGGCCGTGCTTGGGCAGCGCCTCGGCCAGTTTGTCCGCCGCGCCCGGCACACCGAAGGGTTCGACCTTCGTGAAGCCGATCTCGGCGATCCGGGCCAGGGTGGCGTCGAAGTCCTCCTCGAGCTTGTAGCGGACCGTGTACAACTGGAGGGACAGGTTGTCCACTGCGACCATGGTTTTCTCCATGAGGTGTTGTGGTGACCGGCGGCGGACCCGCTGCCCTTGGGAGCCGTCGCCGACCTGCGTGCCGAACCGGTTAAGTAACAGCGGCAACCGTATCCCACCCGGAACCGCCTCGACTAGGGTCCGCCCACACCTCGGCCGATTGCGACCGGAACCGGCGAGTTCCGATATGTGATCAAAAAAGTCACTTTCCGCTCTCACTTGGTGACACGGTGTGGTAATCGGCGCACACTAGAGGATTCCGGACCGACCGTCAGCGGTCCGGCCGCCCGTGAGGAGTTTGTTGTGCCCCGAGTCACCATCAAGGAGATCGCACGCCGCGCCGGCGTCTCCAAAGGCGCGGTGAGTTACGCGCTGAACAACCAGCCCGGAGTGTCCGCGGCTACCCGTGCGCGGGTTCTCAGAGTCGCCGAAGAACTGGAGTGGGTACCGAATCGCGCCGCCCGGCAGCTGTCCGCGGCGCGCAGTGAGACGTTCGGGCTGGTCCTGGCCCGGACGGCGCAGACGCTGACCGAGGAGCCGTTCTACCTGGGCTTCGTCGCCGGCGTGGAGTCCGTGCTCGCCGATCGCTCGTACGCGCTGGCCCTTCAGGTGGTGTCCAGCTTGGACGAGGAGCTCGCGACGTACCGGAAATGGGCGGCCGAGCGCCGCGTGGACGGCGTCATCGTGGTCGACCTGCGAATGGCCGACCCGCGGATCCCGTTGCTGCGCAAGCTCGGGCTGCCCGCCGTCCTGGTCGGCGACCCGCAGCTGGCCGACGGCCTGCCCTGCGTCTGGACCGACGCCGCCGCCGCGATGAACGCGGCCCTGGGACACGTGGCAGCACTGGGGCACCGCCGCGTCGCCAGAGTCGCCGGACCGCCGGAGTACGGCGACGTCTGGATCCGCGACCGCGCCTTCTTCAGCGCCGCACGCTCGCTCGGCCTCGACGTCAGCCTCGTCCACACCGACTACTCCGCCGACCAAGGCGCCGCCGCGACCCGCGACCTGCTGGCCGCCGACCCGCGCCCCACCGCCGTCATCTACGACAACGACCTGATGGCCGTCGCCGGCCTCTCCGTCGCCCAAGGCCTGGGCGCCGTCGTCCCCGACGACCTCACCCTGGTCGCCTGGGACGACTCCACTCTCTGCCGCATCACCCACCCGCGCCTCACCGCCATGTCCCACAACATCATCGGCTACGGCGCCGAGGTCACCCATCGCCTCCTCAACCTTCTGGACGGCGCACCCCCCGAATCCCACCTCTACTCCACCCGCCTCCTCGTAGTCCGCGAGAGCTCCGGCCCACCCGCGACCTGTCCCTCCCGCTGCGACCGCCCCCCGCGCTACGCGCCTCGCCCTCACCACACCACCTGAGCCGGGTCGCTGCCCCTCCCGCCACAGGTGGGGTGGGAGGGGCAGCCGCCTGTTCCGGTCTGGGGAGGCTCAGGTGGCGGTGACGGTTACGGGGACGCCGTTCACGGCGGCGGTGCCGGCTACGGCGTCGGTGCGGGTGGCGTCGGTGAGGTCGTTGAGGCTGACGCCGGCGAGGCGGCCGGCTACTTGGAGCTGGACGCCGGGGCGGTTGTGGCCGAAGCCGTGTGGGAGGGACACGACGCCGGGCATCATGTCGTTGCTGGAGGCAACTTCTACCGCGAGGGCGCCGGCCGCGGAGGTGATCGTCACCAGCTGTCCCTCGGTGAGGTCTCGCGACGCGAGGTCGTCGGGGTGCATGAGGAGGTGGTGGCGGGGTTTGCCTTTGGTGAGGCGAGCGGAGTTGTGCATCCAGGAGTTGTTGTTACGGAGGTGCCGGCGGCCGATCAGGAGCAGCTGATCGTCGGCGACCTGTGGGAGTGCGGCCAGCCGGGGGAGGTCGGCGAGGAAGAGCGGCTGGTCGAGGTTGATGCGTTTGGTCTTGTGAAAGAGCGCTCGCGGGAGAGCGGGCTGAAGGGGGCCGAGGTCGATGCCGCCGGGTGCCTTGCGCAGCGCGCGGAGCGAGAGTTTGTAGGGGCCGATCCGCAGCCCGGCGTCCACGACGCGACGCGGTGGCAGCCGCAGCTGCGCCTCGACCAGGAGCCGCTTGCGGCTGAGCGGCGTCCGGCGGGCGAGTGCGATGCCGAGGTCGCGGAAGATCTCCCAGTCGTGCCGGGCGTCGGCCGGCTTCGGCAGGACGGCGTCGTTCCAGCGGGCGGTGTTGCGGACGGCGAGCTGGTGGAAGACCACGTCGTAGTGCTCGCGCTCGAGCGGTGGCGCCGGCGGCAGGATCACGTCCGCGTGCCGAGTGGTCTCGTTGATGTACGGATCGACCGCGACCATGAACTCCAGCGACTCGAACGCCTCGTCGAGCTTGCGCCCGTCCGGGGTGGACAGCACCGGGTTCCCCGCGATCGTCACCATCGCCCGGATCTGTCCGTCGCCCGGCGTCAGGATCTCCTCCGCCATCACCGACACCGGCAGCTCCCCGCCGAACTCCGGCAACCCGCGCACCCGGCTCGACCAGACCCCGAGGTGCCCGCGCCCGAGCCCGAGCAAGGTGTTCACCGCGGGCCGCGCGAACATCGTCCCGCCCGGCCGGTCCAGATTCCCGGTGATGATGTTCAGCACCTGGATCGCCCACTGACACAGCGCGCCGAACTGCTGCGTCGACACCCCGACCCGCCCGTAGACCGCGGCCCGGCCGGCCGTCGCGTACTCGCGCGCCGTCCGCCGGATCACCGCCGCGTCGATCCCGGTCAGGGCGGCCGCCCGCTCCGGCGTCCACTCCTCGACCGCGGCTTCCACCGCGGCGAGCCCGTCGACGTACGCCGCCGGCCGCGCGTGCCCCTCGGCGATCACCTCGTGGATCAGCGCGAGCAGGAAGGCCGCATCCGTTCCCGGCCGGACGAAGTGGTGCTCGTCGGCGACCGCGGCGGTTTCCGTCCGCCGCGGGTCGATGACGACCACCTTGCCGCCGCGTTTGCGGACGTCCTTGAGCCGCCGGGCGAACCCGGGCGCCGTCATCATGCTCCCGTTCGAGGCGAGCGGGTTCGCTCCCAACATCAGCAGGTACGACGTCCGGTCGATATCCGGGACGGCGATCATCAGCTGATGCCCGTAGAGCTGGTACGACGCGAGCATCTGCGGCAGCTGGTCGATCGACGTCGCGCTGAATTTGCTCCGGGTCCGCAGCTGCCGGACCAGCGTCGGCATATGCGTCAGCGCGCCGAGACTGTGGACATTCGGATTGCCGAGGTAGACGCCGACCGAGTTCCGCCCGTGCGCGCGCTGGATCGCGGTCAGCTTGTCGACGATCAGCGCGTACGCCGCCGTCCATCCGATCGGCTCCCAGCCGTTCGCCGTCCGGCGGACCGGAGTCCGCAAGCGGTCCGGGTCGTCCTGCAGATCGCGCAGCGCGACCGCCTTCGGGCAGATGTGCCCGCGGGACAGCGGGTCGGACTCGTCACCCCGGATGTCGGTGACGTGGCCGTCCTCGACCGTCACCAGCACACCGCAGATCGCTTCACACAGGTTGCACGAGGTCCGCCGTACCGTGGTCGCCATCCAGCCAAACTACCCCCGGGTAGCGTGGCTCGCCATCACTCGAAGCGCGCCTCGTCGAGGCGGCCGAGGATCGCGTCGACGGTCTCGGCCGCGGACAGGTCGGAGTTGTCCAGCCAGAGGCCGCGCCGCGGGCTGAACGCGTGCAGCTCGTAGTCGAGCTCGTCGACCAGGTGGTGCGATCCGCCGAGCCGCCCGGAGATGACATCCGGCCGCGGGGTCAGGACGACGAGGTAGCGCGGGCGCGTCCGGATGCCGTCCAGGAACTCGCGGAGCAGCTCGCCGATCACGACGTCCTGCAGGACGACGGTGAAACCGGCCTCGGCGTACCCGTCGGCGGCCGTGCAGGCGAGCCGGAACCCGAGCTGCATCTGGCGCTGCGCCTCGGCCGGGTCCTCGGCCATCGAGGCGTGCCCGCTGACGATCATCCGGCGGAACAGACTGCCCGGCAGATGGACGCCGTACTGGAACCGCTCGGCCAGCAGATGGGAGACCGCGGTCTTCCCGGCCGCCATGATTCCGCTGACGACGATCACGCCCTCGGATTCCATGGGTGTGATCGTGCCACCACAGACCAAGTTTTAGTCCGGTTTCTGGTGAACTTGTTCCTCGATTGCCGAGAAATCCTTGGTTTGTAAGGCGTTTTCGGTCAGCAGCGAATCGATGTGGTATCTGAGCAGCTGCCGCACCCGGGCCGGCGTGGTGTGCGCGGGCTGGATGGCGGCGTGCAGCGCGAGGCCGTCGATCAGGGCATGCAAACGCTCCACCTCGCGGTGCAGCTCCAGGCCTTCGCGGACCGAGCCCGCGTAGTACAGCGCGTGCATCAACTCCGTGCAGAGCTCGCGCAGCCCGTTGTGCACGTCCTCGACGGTGTCCTGCAGCGCCCCGACGCCGGACTCGGCCTGTGCCTGGGCCATGAAGGACAGCCAGATGTCGAACTCGGACATCCGCTCCTCGTCGAGGGGGAGTGCTTCCTCCAGATAGCGCAGCGCCACCGTGGTCGCGTTGCCTTTGGCGCCGCCGCGCTCGGTCAGCGCGGTGATGCGCTGGCCGACCCGGCGGGAGACCAGCTCCATGGCGAAGCTGAGCAGGCCGTCCTGGTCGGGGAAGTAGTAGCGCACCGCGCCGGCCGACCAGCCGGCCTCGGCGGCGACGGTACGGACCGAGGCGGCGCGGATGCCGTCGCGGCGAACCACTCGCCACAGGGCCTGGGCGATCTCCTCGCGGCGGGCGTCGTGATCAACGATCTTGGGCATGTATCCTTTTTAGCACACCTGTGTTATGTTCGTTTCACAACACGGTCGTACTAAATAAATCTCAGGAAGGAAACATCGTGCTGCTCGCTGTGATCGCCGCGTGTGAAATCGGCTTCTGGGTGCTGCTCGCCGCCGGCATGGCGACGCGCTACCTGCTCCGGATGCCCAAGGCCGGGATGGTCCTGCTGCTGATGGTGCCGCTGGTGGACGTGATCATGCTGGTCGCCAGCGTGCTCGACATCCAGCGCGGCGGAGACCCGTCGTTCAAGCACTCGCTGGCCGCGATCTTCATCGGGGTCAGCGTCGGGTTCGGGCACCAGACGCTGAAGTGGGCCGACGGCTGGGCGGCGTACAAGTTCGCCGGCGCGCCGCGGCCGGTCAAGCCGCGCAAGGGCGGCCGGGAGCGGGCCCGCCGCGAGCGCGCCGGCTGGTACCGCCACCTGTTCGCGTACGGCGTCGGCGTCGGCATCATGATCGCGCTCGGGCTGCTCTCCGGCCAGGGGTACGACGCTCTGCTCGGCCCGGCCTGGACGTGGACCATCGTGCTGATCATCGACGCGGTCGTCTCGTTCAGCTACACCTTCGACGGTGACGAGGACGACCCGAAACAGGAGAACCCGGCCTCGAACCTGCGTTCGGTCGCCTGACCTCCCGGACCGGCCCGCCCGTTCGTCGTAGATTGCGACCATGACGACGATCGGGCGGGGCTGGGCCTGGGGTACGGCGGTGGCGGTCGCGGCCGGGATCGTCATCCAGCTCTTCGTCACGGCGAACGGGACCGGCGGCTTCTTCCCGGCCAATCCGGACCGGGTGCTGAATGTCTTTGCCTACTTCACGATTCAATCGAATCTGCTGCTCGGGGCGACGGCGCTACTACTCGCGCTCCGCCCGGATCGACCACAGGGCACGCTGTTCCGCACCTTGCGGCTGAACGGCGTCCTCTGTATCGCCGTCACCGGAATCGTCTACCACGCGGTGCTCGCCGGGCTGGACGATCCGGCCGGCTGGGCCTGGGTCGCGAACTTCCTGCTGCACACGATCGCGCCGCTGCTCGGCGTCCTCGGCTGGCTGCTGTTCGGGCCGCGCGGCGCCACGGACTGGCGGATCGTCCGGTGGTCGATCGTGTTTCCCCTGCTGTGGCTGGGATTCACGCTCGTCCGCGGCGCGTTCGTCGGCTTCTATCCGTATCCGTTCGTGGATGTGAGCGAGCACGGATATGGACAGGTTCTGCGGAACTGTCTGTTGGTCGCGGTACTGTTCCTGGCTCTGGCGGCCGGGGCTACCGCCCTGGATCGCCGGATCCGGACGACCGTCGAAAGGTAAGACCTTGCTGGTGACATCACGCTCGTACGCCGAGTACGAAGCGATGTTCGACCTGACCGCGTTACCCGGCTCCGTGCTGGACTGTTCGGCCGGCGGGTCGAGTTTCACCGCCGAGGCGGCTGCGCGCGGGGTCGACGTCGTCGCGCTGGACCCGGCGTACGAGCTGTCGATGGCCGAGCTGGTCGACACGGTCCGGCGCAGCCTGCCGGCCACGACCGGCATCATCGACGATCACGAGGCGAAGTTCGTCTGGAGCTGGTACGGGACGCCGGAGCGGCGCGACGAGCTGCGGCTCGAGGCCGCCGACCGCTTCCTGCAGGACATCGGCGAGACGCCGGAGCGGTACGTCGCGGGCAGCCTGCCGGAGCTGCCGTTCGAGGACGGGCGCTTCGAGCTGGTGCTCTGCTCGCATCTGCTGTTCACCTGGGCCGACAAGTTCGACCGGGACTGGCATCTGGCCGCGCTGCGGGAGCTGATTCGCGTCAGCAGCGCGGAGGTTCGGGTGTTCCCGCTCGTCGTCCAGGGCGCGGGGGAGCCGGTGCCGTTCCTGCCGGAGGTCCTCGACCAGCTCGACGGCGTCGGCTGGGAGATTCGCAAGGTGCCGTACGAGTTCCAGGTCGGGGCGGACGAGATGCTCGTCATCACCCGGAGTTGAGGGGCCTGGAGGCCTGAGGGGCCCGGCCGCGCGGCAGCGGGACGGTCCGCCGCCGCGCCGGCCGGGGTGGATCAGGGCAGGAAGCGGCCGCAGACCGGCCACGGCTGGTTGCCGCGCTGGGCGTACAGCTTCTTCGCGCGCATCAGCTGCTCGGCGGCCGAGGCCTTCGCCGGGCTGCCGCTGCCGCCGACACTGCGCCAGGTCTGCTTGTCGAACTGGAACAGGCCGAAGTACTTGCCGTTCGGGCTGACGGCCCGCGGGTTGCCGCTGGACTCGCAGTTGGCGACCTTGCGCCAGGCGGCGCTCATGCTCACGCTGCCGCCGTTGTTGGCCGCCGGGCGCTCCGCGGAGCGGTTGGTCCGCGTCTTGCGCTCGGTGGTGGCCTTGCGGACCTTCTTCGTCTCGACCTTCTTCGGGGTCACCCGCTTCGGAGCGGTGGCCGTCTTCACACCGTCGAGCTTGAGGGTCTGACCGATCAGAATGAGGTCGGGGTCCTTCAGGTTGTTCAGCTCGGCCAGCTGGTGCCAGTCGGCGCCGTTGGCCTGAGCGATTTCGGAGAGGGTGTCACCGGCTTTGACCTTGTAGTCGGCGGCGAAGGCCGCTCCGGTCGCGGCGACGGTGATCCCGGCGCCGAGACCGGCGACGGAGAGGGTCCGAACCACCCGGCGAGTACTTCGCCGGGGGCGCGCATGTCGGGCTTTGGACATCGGTAAGGCGCTCCTCGTGAGCTTGGGCATGGTGAAGCACACCAGCCCCCCAGGCAGGGGAGGGGGCACCCGGACCAGGTCACGAAATGAGATCCGGATGATCACGCCATGGTAACGGCGCGACGTGAGTCATCCTGTGCGAACGACGCCCGGAGCGCAAGGCCAGATCGGAATCTGCCCCGAATTTTTCTGCCCCTTGACGTACCGAAAGCTCAACAACAGAACGGTTTCCGGGGGATTTTCTGCTGAGAAACTGATCGGTTTATACGCGTGGATTCCGGTTCCGGAACCAGGTTGATCGGTATTCCCCGTGCCCTCGGCGGAGTTCGCTCGTTGAGGGAAACACGGGCACCGCCGTCCGGCAGCTGATACTGCCGTCGTGGCGGCGGCTGGCCGGCAGATGAGGCGACGGATGTGATGGGGGCATGCGGTGATCCGAGTGGCTCTCGGTCACCGCGGCACGATGGTGCGAGGCGCATTGGCCGCGGTGCTGGCAAGAGAGAACGACCTGGAGATGGTGGCCGAGCTGGACCGCTCGGAGGACGTCCTCCAGGTCGCCGGCCGACGGCCGCATGTCGTGCTGCTGGATGCCCAGCTGCCCGGCCGGATCCGGATCGAGGAGCTCTGCCGCAAACTCACCGGCCCGGGCGTCCTGGTCCTGATCGACCACGAGGCGATCGCGGCCACCAGCCTCGCCCTGGTCAAACAGGCGCCCCGGATCGGCCTGATCGCCACCGACTCGACCACCGACCAGCTGGTCCAAGCCGTCCGCGACGTCGCCAAGGGCCTCCCCGTGGTCGACGTCCGCCTAGCCGTCGCCGCCCTCAAAGCCGGTGACAACCCCCTCACCGACCGCGAATGCGAAGTCCTCCGCCAAGTCACCACCGGCGCCACCGCCCAAGAGATCGCCCGCACCCTCAGCCTCAGCGCCGGCACCGTCCGCAACTACCTCTCCCGCATCCTCACCAAAACCAACTCCCGCTCCCGCATCGAAGCCATCCGCAAATCCCAAGACGCCGGCTGGATCTAACCCCACGCGGTTCCCCGCAACCTGTCGGTGGATCCACCTGTCCCCGCGTCTGCCGCGGGCGGCCGGGGCGTTTGCTTGGTGTGGTTATTCACCGGCCGCGAGGTTGTGGTGAGGAGCCGTCGAGACGCTTCCAGCGGTCGAGGCGGTCGGCGGGGTGGTGGCGGGCGGCTGGGGGTGTGGAGCCGTGGAGGCTGGTGGGGTGGGGTGGGTGGGGGTCCAGTTGCCGTGGAGGTCTTGGTAGAGGGGGGAGGTTTGGAGGAGGTGGGGGTGGGTGCCTAGGGCGGCTTGGGTGCCGTCTAGGACGAGGATGCGGCGGGCGCGGAGGGCTGAGGTGATGCGGTGGGCGATGACGATGAGGGTGCCGCCGCGGCGGGCGAAGGCTTCTTCGGCTCGGCGCTCGGAGTCGGCGTCCAGGAAGCAGGTGGCTTCGTCTAGGACTACGAGGGGGGCGGGGGAGAGGTAGGCGCGGACTAGGGCGAGGAGTTGGCGTTCGCCGGCTGATAGGTCGGCGGGTTTGACGGTTGCCTCCAGGCCGCCTATGCGGACTATCAGCGCAGTTGCGCCGACTGCCTCGACTGCTGCGTCGACTTCGGTGGTGGTGGCGTCGGGGAGTAGGTAGACGAGGTTCTCGCGGACGGTTCCGGTGAAGACGTAGGCCTCTTGCGGGATCAGCACCCGAGTCTCCGCGAGACTCGACGTACTCAGCTCGGTCGGCGCGACGCCGCCCAGGGAGAGCCTGCCGCCGGTTGGCGTCAGCATCCCGCAGATCAGCGCGGCGAGCGTCGACTTACCGATCCCGCTCGGGCCGACGACGGCGAGGTGGTCGCCCTCGGGAATGCTCAGGTCGAGGTTGTCCAGCACCGGCTCGGCCTTCGGCCCGTACGCGAAGGTCAGCCCGTGCGCCTCGACCCGATGCCCGTGCGCGTTGTCGAGCGGCCGCTCCGGCTCACTCTGCTGAGTGCTGTCGAGGATCCGCCCCAGCGTGATGACGAAGCGCAGCCCGCTGTCGCCCAGCGCGCCCATCACCGTGCCGAGCGCCGGCTGCAGCCCGATCAGCACATAGGTCAACCCACCGAGCAGCGTGCCGGTGCTGACACCGCGCCCGATCAGCCACGGCCCGGCCGCAAGCAGGATCAGCAGCGGCAACCAGCCGCCGACGGCGAAGCACAGCGTCCGCAGCGCCCCGACCTTGGCCAGCGCACGCTCGGCCGCCGCATGCGCCTCGATCGGCTCGCCGACCAGCTGCTCGGCGTACTCCTCGGCGCCGGTCGCGGTGAGATCGCGGACGCCGCTGAACACCATCCCCGCCGACGCGGCGAGCTCCTCATCGGCCTGGAGTGATGCGCGCACCCGGTCCGCCGCCATCCCGAGGACGGCGAGCGAAAGCGCGAACCCGAGCAGGAACGGCGGTACGACGAACGCCGCGACCAGCGGCGCCAGCGACAACAACCCGGCCAGGACGCCGAACAGCGTGACGCCGAAGCTCCGAATCACCAGCACCAGCCCGGCGAACGTGTCCCGAACGATCTCGACCTGCCGGTTCAGCCGCGCGACAGCGCTGTCGTCCCCGCTGCGCAACGCGCCACCGACCACCCGGCGAACCAGATCGTCCCGGACGGGCTCGACCAGGTCGCCGAGCCGCCCGTACACCTGGCGAGCGCCTACCGCGCCGAACCCGGCCGCCGCGATCAGCCCGCCCAGCCAGCCGATGCCCTGCCAGAGCTGGCCGGCCAGGAAGCTGTCGGTCGCCTTCGCGACCGCGATGCCGTAGATCGCGGTCGGCAAGATCTCGGGCACCGACCAGACCGCCAGCTTGACCGTCGCCCGGCTCCGCAACGACTGCGCGCCGTACGTCAGCTCGCGCTTCATCCCGCCCACGCCCCAAGAGCCCGACGCGTGATGCGCCGGGCTCGCGGAAAGACGGGACAGGTCACCCGAAGACCTCCCGGTACGACGTGTTGTGCCACAGGTCCGCATGCGGCGCGACAGCCTGGACCTGGCCGCGGTCGAGCCAGACGACCAGATCGGCGCGAGCCGCGGTGGCGGGGCGATGCGTGACGATCAGGCGGGTGCGGTGGTGCCGGTCCTCGGTGAGCGTGCGGCCGATCTGACGCTCGGTCGCGGTGTCGAGGCTCGAGGTTGCGTCGTCCAGCACCAGCAGGCGATGCGCGGGCCAGGCTCGCGCCAGCCCGAGGCGCTGGCGCTCGCCACCAGACATCGGCGCCCGGCGCAGCGAGGTGAGATAACCGTCGGGCAGTCGGCTGACGAAATCGTGGGCGTGCGTGGCGCGGGCCGCGGCCAGCGTCCGGACCGGGCTGACGGCCTCGGGCGCGATCGCCTCGCCGATCGTCCGGCCGACCAGCTGCGGCCGCTCGAACGCGCAGCCGACCGCGCGCCGCAACGCATGCCGGCTGACGGCCTGCAGCGGTACGCCGTCCAGCGAGACATGACCCGTGGACGGATCGCGCAGGCGGGCGGCGACCGCCGCGAGCACGGACTTGCCGGCGCCGCTCGGCCCGACCACCGCGACGGTCAGCCCGCCGGGCAGGTCGAGGTTCACGTCATCGAGCAAAACGTTGCCATCAGCAACCACAGTGACATGGTCGAAGGTGAGCTGACCCGATCCGCCCGGCAGCGCCATCGAGCCGTGCGGGACGGTGTCGATCGCGAGCACCTCGGCAGCCCGCTGGACGCCGGCCTTCGCGCGGGCGATCTCACCGATCACACCGGTCAGCGTGCCGAGGCCGGCACCGAGGACGGCGTACTGCGACGCGGCGAACAGCTCACCCGCGGTGATCTTGCCCGCGACCAGCTGCACGCCGCCGACGGCCAGGACCGCGACCAGGACCAGCGGGCCGACCACGGCCGCCTGGGCACCGGAGCGGGCCAGGATGCGCCAGGTGACCACGCCGTGTTTGTGCAGCTCGGGGAGCAGACCGAGGATGCGACGCTCCTCGCGGGCGGTCGTCCCGGCGGCGGCGATCGTGCGAATACCGGTCAGCGACTCGGCCAGCCGAGAGGCGATCCGGCCCTGCGTCTCCTGGTAGGCGAGGCTGACGTCCGCCGTCCGTTTCGCGAAGGCGAGCAGGACCAGCATGACCAGGACGACGCCGCCGAAGAACGCGGCCGCGAGCCAGAGGTCGATCAGCGCCAACAGCACCAGGCTGCCCACCGGCGGCGCGATCGCGGCCAGCGCGGTGACCACGGCCGGACCGGCCTGAGCCGCGTCGTTCGCGTTAGCGGAGACCCGGGTGACCAGATCGCCGGTCTCGAAGCCGCGCGCGCCCTCGGGCCCGCCGTGCACAACCTGCCGGACCAGCCGGTGCCGCAGCCAGGCGGTCGTCGCGGCCACGCAGGCGGCGCCCGCGAAGGCGTCGATGATGCTGGCCACGATGCCGAGCCCGATCAGCGCCGCGGCGATGATCAGCCAACGGCTGTAGCCGGACCCCGCGACGATCGAGTCGACCGAGCGGCCGAGGATCGTCGGCAGCGCCAATGTGACCGCGCTGCCGATCAGCGCGTTGAGCCCGATCAGCGGCAGCCAGCCGCGTCCGTGTTTCGCAACCTCGCCGAAGGTGCTCATGAGACCAGGCCGGTCTCGGCGGCCAGGAAAGCCAGCATGTCGGCCGCGAGGCTGATGCCCTTGCCGGCCGCGCCGCTCCCATGGCCGGCATCCGGGTCGAGCCGGAGGACGACGGGACGCGGCCCGGCAGTCGCATGCTGCAGCGCGGCGCAGAACTTGCGCGCGTGCAGCGGATCGACCCGGGTGTCGTTGCCGAAGGCCGTCAGCAGCACCGCCGGATACTTCACCCCTTCGGCCACCCGGTGATACGGCGAGTAAGCCAGCAGCGTCTCGAACTGCGCGGGGTCGCCCGCCGAGCCGAACTCGGGCACCCAGCGCTCGCCCAGGCCGGACAGCTCGTAGCGAACCATGTCCGTCAGCGGCGCCGAGCAGACCGCGGCCGCGAACAGCTCGGGCCGCTGGGTCACCGCCGCCGCGACCAGTAGACCGCCGTTCGACTCACCGCACAGGGACAGCTGCTCGGACGTCGTCCAACCAGTGGCGATCAGCTCCTCGGCCGCGGCGATGAAGTCGTCGAAGACGCGCTGTTTGCGATCGAGGATGCCGGCGCGATGGGACTCCGCGCCACGCTCACCGCCGCCGCGGAGGGTCGCGGTGACGAAGATGCCGCCCGCTTCGACCCAGGCCAGCGCGAACGCGGAGTACGTCGGCGTCAGGGTCTGGCCGAAACCGCCGTACCCGTACAGGAGCGCGGGTCGCGGGCCCTGGTCGCCGGGCCTGCTGATCACGAGCAGCTCGACCTCGGCGCCGTCCGGGCTGGTGGCGACGAGCTGGTGCGACTCGGCTTCGGCGACGACGCCGGGCGCCTGCGACCAGAGCGACGTCCGGCCGGTGCTGTGGTCGTAGCAGTACACGGCGGCCGGGGTGACGCTGTCGGTGTAACTGAACCAGGCTTGGGACCCGCCGCTCGGCCGCGCGGTGAGCTCGCCGACCGAACCGACGCCGGGCAGCTCGACCGCGCCGAGGCGCGCGCCGGTGGCCAGGTCGTGGACGTCGATGCCCTGCAGCGTGCCGACGAGGAGGACGTCGCTCAGGATCGCGAGGCCGGTGAGCGGCGACTCCGGCGTGACGAGGTCTCGCCAGAGCAGTGGGTTGCCCGGATCGCCGACGCAGACGCGGCCGGTCGGGGCGTCCTTGGTGGTGACGACGTACAGGCGGCCGTCGGGGCCGACCGACATGATCGTCAGCGCGTCGATGCTCTGCTGGATCGGCCGCGGTGGTGCGCCGCTCTCGAGGTCCTGCAGCCAGAGGTCGTTCGCGGGGCCGCGCGCGGCGGAGATGGTCAGCCAGCGGCCGTCGGCGCTGAGCTCCAGCCCGTACGACGCCTCGGTCGCGAGGATCGTGACGTCGGCGGCGAGGTCGAGGTGGTAGCGGCGGACCTGCCGGAAACGCACGTAATAGAAGGATTTGCCGTCCGGGAGCCAGGCGACGGGTGAGTAGCGGCAGCCGTTGAGCGGCTCGCCGATCAGCTCACCGGAGTCGACGTCCAGAATGTGCAGGACGGACTCCTCGGAGCCGCCGCGGGAAAGCTGGTACGCGACCAGGGATCCGTCGGGGGAGGGCTGCCAGGCGTCCAGCGTAGTGCTGCCGGACGGGTCGATCGCCATCGGGTCGAGGATCGCGCGCTGGTCGGCGTACAGCACGGGATGCTGCCGGCCGGGCTCGCGGCGGAGCGTGAAACAGCGGTCGGCACGCCACGACGGGGCGGAGACGGTGCCGACGTTCGAGAGGGTCTTGACGCGCGTGCGGAAGCGGAATCGGCCGGGTAGGCCGGCCGCGTGGTTCAGCCAGAGCTCGTCCTGGGCCGCCAGCCACTGCCGGGTCGCGTCGGACTCGGCGTCTTCCAGGCTTCGGTAGGGATCCGCGACGCTGTGGCCGTGCACCTGCTCCACGAGCGGTAGCCGCTCGGCGCATGGATAGGACTGCACGGAATCGAACAACACATCTCCTTCGGTTGATCGGAGACAGGTTCGGCCCTGGGTGGGTATGCCGCCCACCCAGGGCCTTCGAGAACCTGGTTACCCAGGAATCGATCAGTGGCAGAGCAGAAGGCTCAGGTTGCTCGGGCGCTGCGAACCGCAGCCAAGCACGGTCAGCGTGGAGCCGCCGTGGTGGTGACCGCCGCCGTAACCCGGGGTCTCCAGACCCTGAAGGTCGAGAAGTGCCATTGTCTACACCTCCTTCGATGCGAATAGTCGGGATGTTGACTCGGACCACTGGGGAGGTCCGAGGAACGGGAGGGACACGGGCGCCGAGTGCAGCGCCGATCCCAGGGCCAGCAGGACGCCGGCCGATCCGGTCGACAGGTCCATCGACAGCCGGAGCAGCTGCTGACCGGGGAACGCGAGGCCGCCGGAGTACGGCATCGCGTGCCAGCCGAGGCCGTAGATCAGGTCGTCGACCGTCGCCTGCTCCGCGCCGACTGCCGCGGCGGTGAGGAGCAGACCGGAGCGACCCATGAACAGGCCGGGCTGGACGTAGAAAGAACAGTGGGTGACCCGCTCGAGCTGCGCGAGGATCGCGGCCAGCTCGTCACTCGGCCGATGGCGCAGGTACCGCTGGAGCGCCAGGGCGATGCCGGCCGAACCCTCTTCGAGATACGGCAGCGTCCGCCAGCCCTGGTTGACCTGGATCATGCCCTCGGGCGTCGGCGTACAGCGCCGCAGATCCTGCCGGATGGCGATCTCGGCCAGATCGAGCAGGCCGGTGTCGCCGAGCCGCTCGAAGGCTTCCAGGAAGAGCAGCGCCGGGCCGGAGGAGCCGTACATCAGCCCGGCCCGCGGGAACTGCCCGCCGCTGAGCTCCGGGACGTCGTCGATGTCGCCGAGCCGCTCGGCGACCAGGTCGAGGACCCGGACCGCCTGGGCCCGCAGGGCGGGCTCGGTGTCGAAGTGCAGCAGGCTGAGCCCGATCCCGGCCAGGCCGGAGTGCAGCCCGAGCTCGCGGGTGCTCCAGTCGTCGGCCAGCGTGCGGTCGACGAGGTCGAGCGCGTCCTGCCGGTAGCCGAGCTCGTCGAGCACGTGGGCGACACCGTGCAGGCCGTCGTACAGACCCGGCCCGGCCTCGGTGTCGAGGCTCTGCTTGCGCAGCCACGCGTCGTACTCCGGGAAGCGGCCCGCGCCGGTCTTGGCCAGCGCGTACAGGACGCCGGCCGCGCCGGTGGCGACGTTGATGCCACCGCCGGAGCGGAACTGCGCGATGTCGCCGGGGAACAGCCGATCGGTGCGCTCCGGCGTCGCCGAGGCGGTGATCGCCTTCGTCAGCGCGGCGCGGACGTCGCTCCACCCGGCCTTGCCGGGGAGGGCCAGATCGACCATCTCGGGATCGCTCGTGACATCCGGGCCGACGACCGTGCGCACGGCGGCGTCGATCGTCGCCCTCGGCACCGGGAAGGTCTCGGTGATCATGTCGGCGAGCTGGAACGCCTTACCAGGATGGAAGTTCAGCAGGATGGTCGTCTGCGGCGCGTAGACGCCGAGGGTGATACACGCCAGCGCGTAGCGGTCGACGTCGACACCCTGGCGGTCCGCCGGAGCGGCGTACCCGGGATGGGCGAGCGTGGAGCGCGCCTTGTCCTTCGCGAGGGTGGCGACCTCGAAGTCGATCAGGACCATCCGGCCGTTCGCGTCCAGGAGCACGTTGTCCGGGTGCAGGTCGCAGAAGACGACGCCCCGGTCGTGCAGCTGGCCGACGGCCTGGGTGACCTGCTCGACGGCCTGCGTCGCCCACTCGGCGAACGCGGCCCGGTCGGCCTCGGTCGCGTCGGGGCGGCTGAGCGGGTAGCGGCTGACCAGCTCGCGCTGCAGCGACACCGAGTCGATGTGCTCCTGGACGAGGAAGTGGTGCTCGCCGAGCTCGAGGTGCTCGTAGGTCTTCGGGACAACGTCGAGGCCCTGCAGGCGCTCGAGAATCTCGTGCTCGTGGGCGATCCGGGCGACGGCGTCCCGGCCGGAGATGTCCAGCCCCGCATGCGGCCGGCCCTCCTTGAGGACGACGCGGTCACCCGTCTCGTTGTGGTGGCCGAGGTAGACCCCGCCGCCGTTGGAGAACTGGATGACGCTCTCGATCGAGTACGCCAGCTCGTTGGTGGTGACGGCGTTCCGCGCCTCCAGATGCGGCTGCAGGAACGGCGGCAGCGCCACCCACGGCGGCATGCTGAACGTCGGGCCGCGATGGTCCGGTACGAGCTGACCGCGGTCGTCCTCCAGCGCGAGCACCCGCTCACCGGTCGGCGACAGGCAGAACCGGCTGACGAAGGCGCCGTACCGGACGAAGAGCGCGCCCTCGCCGTAGCGCAGGTCGCTCAGGATGTACGGCCCGCGGACGCCGTCCAGCAGGTCGTCGAGCTCCTTGAGCACGAGCTCCAGCTGGGCCTCGTCGGCCGGGTAGATGGTGACCAGCTTGCCGCTGGAACCGCGCGGGGCGGCCTTGGAGTTGGCCATCACCAGGACGGCCTCGTTGCGGAGGAACTTGAACGCGATCCCGCGCGGGACGCAGTACGCCCACACGGTCTCCAGCGTCCGCTCGACATCCGCCAGGCGGGC
Source organism: Kribbella sp. NPDC104218 (assembly GCF_055584105.1). NCBI lineage: Bacteria > Bacillati > Actinomycetota > Actinomycetes > Propionibacteriales > Kribbellaceae > Kribbella > Kribbella sp. NPDC104218. The sequence goes on along the minus strand of NZ_JBVJMQ010000001.1, from coordinate 1,213,125 downwards.
CGACACGTGGATCTTCCAGCCCTGCTGCGGCAGCTGCAGACCCTCCGGCGCGTAGTGCATCCAGGTCTCGCCGGGGGCGTGCTGCCAGCCGGCCGGCACCGGCCGGGTGGCGGGCTCGAAGTCCGGGTGTTCGGCGCCACGGTTGGTCGGAGTCTCGTAGAAAGTCCGATCTGCCAGGCAGTAAAACTCGTAACTCTGCGCTTCGTCACGCATAACTGTTCGACCCCCCTTCCGTGGTTGCCCCGGAACATCTTGGGCGCCGCGGGAGAGGGTGGCGTAGTGCACGATGTCATCACTCTGGTGTGAAGAATCCACATACTACGAGTGGGTAAGTAAACACTCTTCGTTACGTTTTCGAGCGTTCCGAGCGCGAAATCGGCTGAGACATGATGTCAATCCGTCGCAGTGCCGTCACAAGCCGTAACTTCGCCTGACCTGCCTCGTAGCAGTGGATTCAACCGTTTGGATCAGCGCATCGCGTCGGTGCAACCGTGCCAGCGCACGGCCCGTTCGGCGCCAAATCCGCCAGTGGTGCCGGCGGCTTGCGGGCCGTGCGCGCGGGTCCGGTCCATCAGCGTCGCGATCCGGGTGCGCTGCGGGAACGTCCAGCGCTTCGTCCCGTCGAAGGCGACCACCAGGTCGGTGCCGTCCTCGGCGATCGCGACGGCGTCCCCGCTGCTGTTGATCGCGCCCGTGGCGCTGGACAGTGAATGGAACCGCTCGCGCAGGTCGTCCCAGACCAGACCGCCGAAGTCGCCGGTCTCGATGGACCGTTGGTTGCCGCCGGTGTAGCTGCCGCGGATCTCGACGAGTTGGCTGAGGTTCTTGTTCTGGCCGTAGACGTACTCGCCCTGCTGGCTCCAGTCCGTCCAGCGGACGCCGGTGTCGTAGGGGAAGCCGTCGATGACGATCTTGGTCGACCCGATGGCCACACCGGCGTCGTTGATGTCGGTGACGAACGACGGCTCGTCGTCCGGTGTGTACAGCACCCGCGCCGGGCCATCGGCCGGCCAGACCAGCGACGCCAGTGCGTCCGTCACTGTGCTCATACCGGCTCCGACGACGTCGCCCCGGTTGTTGATGGCCGTCGGGCTGGTCGTACCGCCCATGTAGTCCGGCTGGACCAGCTCTTTGTAGACGCCGTTGGCGAACACCCACGGCAGCGTCGTACCGTCCTTGGCCAGGCTCACTCCGAGCACTGTGCCGCTGCTGTTCACATCCACGACGCTTGCGTCCGACCCCGGTGCGTCTTCGAGCAGCCGGGCGACGCCGTCCGTCCAGAGCACCGGCCAGGTGTCCTCGTCCGAGAGCACGCGGCCGACGATGTACCGGCCGGTGTCGTCGGCCTTCGTCACATCGGTCCGGCTACCGGTTGGCATCCCTGGTGGGAACGGCAACACGGTGGCCACGCAGTCCGCCGTCGGTTTGGCGGTTGCCTGCACTGGAACGCCCAGCGCGGTCGCTGCGAGCCCGAATGCGATCAGTACTGCTGTCTTGCGCACAAATCCACCTCGATCAGTTTCGACAGTGCGTCGAGCCTGATCGTTCGCCGTCCGGGCAGCAATCTCTTCGATCCAGGCATGAAGCCCTAGGGAGTGACCCCCGCGGCGAGTAGCTGGGACCAGATCTCCGACTGGTCCACCACGGCGACCTCCAGCTTCTCGGCCTTGGTGATCTTCGCGGCGCCGACGTCCGCGCCGGTGATCAGCATGTCGGTACTGGCGGAGACGGACGACGCGATCGTCGCGCCGCCCTTCTCGCAGAGCCGTTGGAAGACCGGACGGGCGACCTTCTCACCGGTCCGCGGGTCGCTGATGGAGCCGGTGACGACGACCGTCTTGCCGGCCAGTGGCGCGCCTGCTGCGACGACCGGCGGCAGGTCCTCCTCGCGGACGTCGAGGGAGACGCCTGCCGCGCGCAGCCGCTCCAGCTCGGGCGTGAGGCGGGTGAGGTGCTCGATCAGGGAGGTGGCCACCTTGGGACCGATGTCGTCGACTGCGACGACGCCGTCCACACCTGACTCGAGGACGGCCTCCAGCGACGCGAAGCCGGCCCGGCAGAGCCGGCTGGCAGTGCCTTCGGAGGCCATCGGGATCGCGAGCCCGATCAGCGCCCGGCGGAGCCCGACCTGGCGGCTGGTGTCGATCGACTCGATCATCCGGGTCGCGGAGACCTCGCCGATCCGGTCGAACTCGAGCAGCCGCTCCTTGGTCAGGCCGTAGAAGTCCGACGGGTGCTCGAGGATGCCGGCCTCCGCCAGCCGCTCGATCCAGACTCCGCCGACGGCGTCGATATCCGCCGCGGCCCGGGAGGCCCAGTGGATCAGCCGGCGGACCGTCTGCGCCGGGCAGGCGACGTTGGTGCAGAACAGCTCCCGGCTGTTGCCCTGCTCGGTCAGCGGCTCGCTGCAGGACGGGCAGTGCGTCGGCGGGACGATGTCGCGCTCTTCGCCGGTACGCCGTGACGCGTCGAGCACTCCGGCGACGAACGGGATCACATCGCCGGCCCGGCGGACCAGAACGGTGTCACCGATCTTGACGTCGCGAGCCCGGATCACCTCTTGGTTGGACAGCGTGGCGCGGGTGACCGTCGTACCGCCGACGAACACCGGCTCCAGCCAGGCGACCGGAGCGATCTTGCCGGTTTTGCCGACGTCCCAGACGACGTCCGCGAGAATCGTGGTCTTCTCCTCGGCGGCGAACTTGAACGCCAGGGCGCCGCGGGGCGAGTTGGAACGGGTGCCGGCGGCGGCGAACGCGTCGCGGTCCGCGAGCCGGAGGACGGCGCCGTCGAGGTCGTAGTCGAGGTCGTTGCGCTGCTGCTCGATCGCTGTGATGACCTCTTGGGCCGCTGCGGCGTCGTCGCAGTGCCGCATGTCCGCTGCGGTGAAGCCGAGCGTCTGCAGGCCCTGCTCCAGGTCGGCCTCGGTGCTGTCCGGGTCGGTCTGCAGATCGAACGCCAGGAACTGCAGCCGGCGCTCGGCGACCGTGGCCGGGTCTTTGGCACGCAGTGTGCCCGCTGCGGCGTTGCGCGGGTTGATCAGCGGCTTGTCCGGGTGGGCAGCGTTGTAGGCGGCGAAAGTCGAGCGCAGCATGACTGCCTCACCGCGGACCTCCACCCGGCCCGGAGCGTCGAGCTTCTGCGGGACGCCGTCCGCCAGCGCGCGCACCAGCGGCGTGACGTCGTCACCCGTCGTTCCGTCGCCGCGGGTGATCGCTCGCGCGAAGCGGCCGTCCTCGTAGACCAGCGCCAGCGACAGGCCGTCCAGCTTCGGCATCACCACGACCGGCTGGCCCGGGAACCGTGCGAAGAACGCCTCCACCTGCTCGGGCTTGGTGGCCTTCTCCAGCGACAGCATCGGCCTGGAGTGCCGGATCGGCGCGTGCAGCACCGTCGGCGCGCCGACCTGGTCCAGCGGGTTCGGCACTGGGGTCAGCTCCGGATGCGCAGCGATCAGCGCACGCAGCTCGTCCTCGACGGCGTCGTACTCCGCGTCCGCCACGACCGGCTCACCCCGGTAGTAGGAGTCGCGCCACTCGACGATCCGCCCCGCCAGCTCTTGAATCCGCTCCCCATCATCCACAAGCAGACGCTACCGCCCGTAGGGGACATTTCCGGGCTAGGAGCACCTCGGCCGCAGATTCAGCGTGGTGTTGGTTTCCAGCTGATACGAACGGTGACCGACGGTGTACTCGACGCGCAGCGACTTGAGACTTGCCTGGGTGACGGTCTGGTCGCGGACGAGGTGCACCACCAGGTTCATCTCGCTCTTCGGCGGCACGCTGTACCCGACGGCCGGCTGCTGGGCGCCCCAACCGGCCGCCTGTTTCGGCGGCCAGCTGCTCGTCACTCCGACCAGAGTCTGGTCCTGGATCGGCAGGACGACCGCATCGGCCAGTTTGAGGCCGATGGCCTCGACCGTGGTGACCTTCTTGATCACCATCGCGTCCTTGCCGGTGTTGGTGATGATGTCGTTGCCAAGCGTCGCGTCGACGTTCTTCGCCGCTTGTGGCTGGCAGACCGTCATGTGGCCGTCGCCGACCTGCAGTGGACCGTCGCCCCATGAGCAGGCGGTCACACAGCAGACCGCCAGCACAATCGCCCCCGTCGTCTTCACAGATGCATCCAGCCATATACAGAGGGTCACCGGCAAGCGGCTTGCCGGTTGCTGCAATCAGGTGGGGTAGCTGGTGACCTCGGTGGCTTTGAGCGTGGCGTGCAGAACCTGGCCGGGCGTCGGGTGCAGGTCGGCCAGGGCAGCGGGGGTGATGTCGGCCAGGAGCGTTGCGGGGCCGACAGGTGCGGCGTCCAGGGTCAGCCGGACGGTGTGCGCGTGCTGCTCGATTCCGGTCACGGTGGCGGGCCAGGTGTTGCGTGGGCTGCCGGACGGCGGCTCTGGGTAGAGGCTGACCGCAGTGGGCGGGAAGGCGACGTGGACCGGGCCGTCGGCGGGTTCGGCCAGGGTGATGCGACCGCCGTCGCTGAGTAAGACGCTGGTGCCGGTTGCGGTGCCGCGGTACAGGTTGAGGCCGACGAGCTGCGCGACGTACTCGGTGCGGGGCCGGCGGGCGATCTCGGCGGGCGTCCCGTCCTGAACGATGCGACCGGCCTCGATGATGACCAGACGGTCGGCGAGCACCATGGCGTCGAGCGGGTCGTGGGTGACGAGCAGGGTGCGGCCTGCGAACCGCTGGAGGTGCTGTCCGAGCTCGGCGCGCACGTGGAGCGTCGTACTGGCGTCAAGAGCGGCGAGTGGTTCGTCGAGGAGTAGTACGTCGGGGCTGGTCGCGAGAGCCCGTGCCAGCGCGACGCGCTGGGCCTGTCCGCCGGAGAGCGAGCGTGGACGACGGCGTCCGTACTCGGCAAGGCCGACAGTCTCGAGCCAGCGGGCGGCTTCGGTGCGGGCCACCTGTTTGTCGACGCCGCGCGCCCGGAGCCCGAACGCGACGTTCTCCAGACAGGAGAGGTGGTCGAAGAGCAGGTAGTCCTGGAAGACGACGCCGATCGGGCGCCGGTCCGGCGTCCGGAAGGTTCTCGGCGGTACGTCCCACTGGTCATCGCCGAGGGCGATGCTGCCGGTGCTGAGCGGGAGCAGACCGGCGATGGCACGCAGCGCAGTGGTTTTGCCGGCGCCGTTGGGGCCGAGCAGCGCGACCACCTCGCCGGGAGCGATCGTGAGATCGATGTCGAGGTCGAATGCGCCTCGGGTCACTTTGAGGTCGGCGTACAGAGTCATCGCAGCCCACTCAGCCAGCGCTCGCGCAGCGACGCCAGGACGACGACGGAGACCAGCAGCAGCACGATGCTCAGGACCACGGCGACATCCGGGTCGGTCTCCAGCGCCAGGTAGACGGCGAGCGGCATGGTCGTCGTACGGCCGGGGAAGTTGCCGGCGAAGGTGATGGTCGCGCCGAACTCGCCCAATGCCCGGGCCCAGCACAGTACGGCGCCTGCCACCACGCCGGGCGCGATCGACGGCAGAGTCACGCGCCGGAAGGTCAGCCAGCGGCTGGCGCCGAGTGTTGCGGCCGCCTCCTCGAAGCGCGGGTCTGCGGCTCGTAGTGCGCCCTCTACAGAGATGACTAGGAAGGGCATCGCGACAAACGCTTCCGCGACGATGACTCCGGCTGTTGTGAACGGTAGTGAGATGCCGAACCAGGCATCGAGGTGCTGGCCGATCAGGCCGCGCCGACCGAGTACTAGGAGAAGCGCAACGCCTCCTACTACTGGTGGCAGCACCAACGGAACCGTCACGAGCGCTCTGAGCAGTCCTCTGCCGGGAAGGTTGCCTCTGGCCAGTAGCCAGGCCAGAGGGATGCCCAGCAGTAGGCAAATGAGCGTGGCGGCGGTTGCGCAGACCAGCGAGAGCCTGAGCGCCGTCCAGACGTCTGCGCTGAACAGCCGGCTCGGCAGTGTGGACCAGGGTGCCTTGGCCAGCAGACCGATCAGAGGAACAAGCAGAAAGGCCAGACCGAGGAGGGCAGGCAGCAGGAGCACCAGAGGCAGTCGCCCGGTGGTACTCCTGCTCCGGCGACTCACGGTGCGGCGAAACCTGCGGCAGTGAGGACGGCCTTGCCCTTGTCGGACAGGACGTATTCGACGAAGGCCTTCGCGCCGGCCGCGTTGGACCCCTTGGTCAGCGTGGCGATCGGGTACTCGTTGATCGCCTTGTCCGCCTCCGGGAACTCGATGCCGTCCACCTTGTCCTTCGCGGCGAGGACGTCGGTCTTGTAGACCAGAGCGGCGTCGACCTCACCGAGGCTGACCTTGGTCAGCGCGGCCTTCACGTCCTGCTCCAGGCTGTCCGGCTGCGGGGTGAGGCCGACGGCCTTGAACACCTTCTCGGCCGCGGCGCCGCACGGCACCTGGGCCGCGCAGAGCGCGATCTTCTTGCTCTGGTCGGTGAAATCCTTCAGGCCGGCGATCTTGCCCGGGTTGCCCTTCGGTACGGCGATCTCCAGCGTGTTCTGCGCGAAGGTGGTCGGGGTGCCCTTGTCGGTCACCTGATCCATGTTCTTCGGCGCTGCGGAGGCGAACACGTCGGCCGGGGCGCCCTGGTTGATCTGCTGGGCGAGCGCCGAGCTGCCGGCGAAGTTGAAGACGACCTTGGTGCCCGGGTTCGCCGCCTCGAAGTCCTTACCCAGCTGGGTGAACGAGCCGGTCAGCGACGCCGCCGCGAAGACGGTGACCGTCCCGCTGACGGTCGACGGACTCGGGCTGTCGGAAGCGGCCGGCTGGTCGTTCCCGCAGCTGACGAGGGTCAGCGCGGCGACGGCGGTCAGCGCGGCGAGCGCGGTACGGCGGAACATCAGGCCTCCGGGATTTCGACGACGACATGGGTGGACTTGATCGAGGCGACCGCGACGACGCCCGGCTCCAGGCCGAGCTCGTCGGCGGCCTCGCGGCTCATCAGTGACACGACCCGGAACGGGCCGGCCTGCATCTCGACCTGCGCCATCACGCCGTCCTTGACGACGCGGGTGACGATCCCGCGCATCCGGTTCCGCGCCGAGGCCGCGGTCGTGTTCCCCGGCTCGGGCGACTCCGCCAGCTGCTGGGCGAGGGTGGCCAGCGCACGCCCCTCGACCGCCATCCGGCCGCCGTCCTGGACGGCGTCCAACCGGCCCTGATCGATCCAGCGCCGGACGGTGTCATCGCTGACGCCGAGGAGCGCCGCCGCCTCATTGATCCGCAAATTCGGCACGGTCGACAGAATACAACCGCACCTGCGGGTCCTGACCAGCTCTGTCTCAGGTTGTCCACAAGCCGTAATCCGTCACAGACAGTGGGTGCGAATCCGCATATGTTGAAGGTATGAGCGCATCGGGGATTCGGGACCATCTGGACGGGCCGCACAAGCAGGCCCGCGACGTCGTGCGCGCCGGTCTGGCGGCGAACGCGGAGCTGTTCGAGTTCGCCGTGCGGCAGCCGCGCGACGAGTACCGGGAGAGCGTGCTGGAGATGTTGCGCGCGATCACGGCCGAGGGGCATCCGGCCCGCGGCTTCCCCAAGGAGTTCGGCGGCGGCGGGGATCTGGGCGGGTTCATCGCCGGGTTCGAGACGCTCGCGTTCGGCGACCTCTCGCTGATGGTGAAGGCCGGGGTGCAGTTCGGGTTGTTCGCGGGCGCGATCCTGCATCTGGGCACCGAGCGGCACCACGAGCAGTACCTCGCCGACGCGATCGGCGGCCGGCTGCTCGGGTGTTTCGCGATGACCGAGACCGGCCACGGCTCCAACGTCCAAGCGCTCGGGACGACGGCGACGTACGACGCGGCGACGGGTGAGTTCGTCGTCCACACGCCGGATGCGGCCGCCCGGAAGGACTACATCGGCAACGCCGCGCGGCATGGCCGGCTCGCGGCGGTCTTCGCGCAGCTCGTGGTCGGCGGCGAGCGGCACGGGGTGCACTGTCTGCTGGTCCCGATCCGCGCCGAGGACGGGTCGGCGCTGCCTGGGGTGACCTTGTCGGACTGCGGGCCGAAGCTCGGGCTGAACGGCGTCGACAACGGGCGGATCGTGTTCGACCAGGTGCGGGTGCCGCGGTCGGCGCTCCTCGACCGGTACGCCCAAGTCGATGCTGAGGGCAACTATTCCAGCCCGATCGAGAATCCGGACCGGCGCTTCTTCACCATGCTCGGCACGCTGGTCCAGGGCCGGGTGTCGGTCGGCGGCGCGGCGATCAGCGCGAGTAAGGTCGCGCTGGCGATCGCGATCAAGTACGGCGCGGAGCGGCGGCAGTTCGGTGCGCCGGGCAGCGCCGAGGAGACCGTGCTGCTCGACTACCGGATGCACCAGCGCCGGTTGCTGCCGCTGCTCGCGCGGACGTACGCGATGCATTTCGCGCAGGGTGCGCTCGTCGACGAGTTCGTCCGGGTCAGCGCGGATCGCAGCAATGAACACGACCAGCGCGCGTTGGAGGCGCAGGCCGCCGGGACGAAGGCCCTCGGCACGTGGCATGCGACCGAGACGATCCAGATGTGCCGCGAGGCGTGCGGCGGCGCGGGGTACCTCGCGGAGAACCGGCTGGCCACGCTCAAGGCCGATACCGACGTCTTCACCACCTTCGAGGGTGACAACACCGTGCTGCTCCAGCTGGTGGCGAAGGGGTTGCTGACCGACTACCGCGAGTCCTTCGGCAAACTCGACCCGCTCGGGACGGCCCGCTTCATCGCGGCGCAGGCGGTCGAGATCGCCGTCGAGAAGGCCGCGCTACGACCGTTGATCGATCGGCTGCGCGACGCCGTCCCGAATCGGAACGACGCCAACGACCCGGATGCCGGCCTGCGCGACGACGCGTACCACTCGGGGCTGCTCCGGTTCCGCGAGCAGCACATGCTGTCCGGGGTCGCGCGCCGGCTGAAGGCCGGGATCGACGCGGGGGACGACGCGTTCGACGTCTTCAACCGCTGCCAGGACCACGTCATCGCGGCCGGGCGCGCGCATGTGGACCGCGTCGTCCTCGAAGCGTTCCAGGCCGGGGTCGCGTCGGCGCCGGAGGAGATCCAGCCGGTGCTGAAGGACGTCTACGACCTGCACGCGCTCGCGACGATCGAGGGTGAGCGGGCCTGGTACCTCGAACACGGCCGGTTGTCCCCGAGCCGGTCCAAGGCGATCACCGCCCTGGTCAACGAGCTGTGCGCCGCCGTCCGGCCGGCCGCGGTCGACCTCGTGGACGCGTTCGGCGTACCGGGCGCGGCGGTCGAGGTGCCCATGGTTGTACGGTCACAGCATGAGTGAGTCGATCGAACCCGCGTCGGCCGCCGACGCCGCCCGCGAACTCGCCCGGGTGCTGCTGGAGCAGGCCGACGCTCTGGACCTGCACGACCTGCGGGCCACCGGCGCCATCGAGAACGTCCGGGTCCAGGCCCGCGTCCTGGCCGACGCCGTCAACGAGCGCGGCTGGGGCGACATCTTCCTCGGGATCGACTCCTACGATCCCGACGAGCTGGACGACCTCCCCCTCGGCCCCGACGACTTCGACGACCCCGAGGACTACCGCGAACTCGTCGAGGGCAACAGCATCGACGACCTCGAGCTCGAGGAGTCCCTCCTCCCCGAAGACGGCGTCCGCCTCAGCTACCAGGCCCGCTACGACTACGTCGTCACCGACCCCGAAGCCTTCATCGCCTACGTCCGCTCCCGCGCCCACGAAGCCCAGAACGACGAGGTAGTCGACGACATCGAAGACGCCCAGTCCGCCTTCGAACTCCTCTGCTACCTCGACGGCCTCGGCTCCAAGGACTACGACCAGTTCGGCCTCGTCCCCGCCGGCGGCGAAGAGTCCCACAAAATCGTCGAGTTCTCCCTCTGGGACCTAGACCCCACCCGCCGAGACGACACCTACCCCTACTAACCACCCCACACCGGCAGACCAACCTGCCGTCGCCGTTTCGCCCGACTGCGTGGTCCGGGAATCCAGCTTCGTCGCGCGATTCCCGGGTGCGCCTGGTGCGTGGGCCAACCCACCTTCGCCCGCCCGCGCCGTCCAACAACCAGGCGGCGCCCCGGCCGCGCTTCTCCGTGCTCCACCCGCCTGCGCATTCCAGCCAGGCGGTGGCCGCCGTGCCTCCCGTGCTCCGCCCGCCTGCGCATTCCAACAACCCGCGTCCCCGCGTTGCCGCGTCGCCTCGCTCCCGCGACCCCGGCTCGCGGTTCCCCTGCCCCATACGCGAGCTGGCCGAACGCTGTCGCCTGGCCCCCAACTCCCGATGCGCCGATCCGCCTGTGTGCGCCCGTCGAACAGCTGGTGTTGCCGACCCCGTCCGTCCACCCGGTGTAAGGGCGGGCCCACCTCTGCCCTCGCCTTCTCGCGGGTGTGCAGTCCAACCAGCCTCGCCCCGACCCACGCCGCAGCCGGTGCGTGGGCCAACCGGCCTACGCCTGCCCGCGCCGTCCAACAACCGGGCGGCACCCCGCCGGCTTCTCTCGCGCTCCGCCTGCTCGCGCATTCCCACCAGGTAGCGCCCGCGTGCTTCCCGCGCTCCGCCCGCCTGCGCATTTCAACAACCCGCGTCGTCCCCGCGTCGCTGCGTCCGCCTCGCTCCCGCGACCCCGGTTCGTGGTTCCCTGCCCTGTACGCGAGCTGGCCGAGGGCCCGGCTCGGCTCCCAACTCCCGATGAGCCGGCAGCCCACTCATCCGCCTGTGTGCGCCGTCCAACAGCTGGTGTTGCCAACCCCGCCCGTCCACCCGGTGTAAGGGCGGGCCCACCTCTGCTCACGCTCTCTCGCGGGTGTGCGCAGTCCAACCAGCCCCGGCCCGCCCCACGCCGCAGCCGGCGGGTGGGCCAACCCACCTTCGCCCGCCCGCGCCGTCCAACAACCAGGCGGTGGCCCGCCGCTCCTTCCGCCCGCCCGCGCATTCCAACTAGGCGGTGGCCGCCGTGCCTCTCGTGCTCCGCCCGCCTGTGCATTCCAACCAGGTGGCGCCCCGCCGCTCCCGCTCCGCCCGCCTGCGCGTTCCAACCAGGTGGCACCCCGCCGCTCCTCGCTCCACCCGCCTGCGCATCGACCGCGTCCAGCTCCCGGCCGGTGAGCGCTCTCGACGTCTCGGTCCGCGCCCAGGTCCTGAACCTGATCCGACAGCCCGCGTCGTTCTTGCGCCCGGTTCGCGGTTGTCCTGCCCGCGCGAGCTTGTCGAACGGTGTCGCCGTGCCTCGCCCCGATGCGCTGCAATCCACCCGTTCGCCTGTGTGCGCCGGGCTAACGGCTGGTGTTGCCAGCCCTGCCCGTTCACTTGGGGCGTGGGTGGGGGTTACCAGGTTGCGGCGTCGGGGGTGGTGGGGTGGGGCGGGGGGAGGGGGGTGGTCCAGCGGGACCAGGTGGGTTGGGGGGTGTAGCCGGCGGCTTGCCAGGTGGGGTGGGCTTCGGTGTTGGTGTTGGTGTTGAGGACCATGGCGTCGGCTCGGGTGCCGCCGAGGGTGGTCAGGCGGTGTTGGGCTTGGGTGATGAGGGTGGTGGCGATGCCGCGGCGGCGGTGGGTGGGGGCGATGGCTAGGCGGTAGAGGTGGCAGCGCCAGCCGTCCCAGCCGGCGATGATCGAGCCGACGATCTGGGGGCCGTCGAGGGCGAGGATGAGGGCGTCGGGGTCGCGGAGGATGAGGCGGCGGACGGCGGCGGTGGTGTCGGCCGGGCGGTCGGCGTCCTCGGCGGACTCGGCCCAGAACTCGAGGATCTGGTCAGCTTCGTCCGCGCGAGCCGGCCGGAACTCCAGCGGCTGGTCGGGGGAGTTGGTCATCGGTGGAGGCTCCTTGTGCGCGGCGTAGGACGACGGGGATGAGCAGTGCGGCGGTGGTGAAGAGGGCGGCCGTGAGCAGCCAGCCGAGGGAGCCCAGTGGGAGGGCAACGGTCGTGATCAGTACGGGGCCGACGAGGTCGCCGAGGCCGCGGCCCATCGCTTGGGCGCCTTGGTACTGGCCGACTTGACCGGGTGGGGCGAGCGCGAAGCTCGTGCCCCAGCCGCTGGCCGATTCGAGGATCTCGCCGACGACGTGGAAGACGGTCGCGGCGAGCAGCAGCCCGATGGTCAGCGCGGTCGAGGTCTGGGTGGTGCAGGCCAGGACGATGCAGGCGAGGCTGAGCAGGAGACCGGAGCGGCGTCCCGCGCGGGCGGCGCCGGTGAGGTGGTCGGTGCCGCGGCTCAGGCGGACCTGGAAGAGGACGACGACCGCGCTGTTCAGGATCAGGACGACCGAGACGAGCCAGTGCGGCGCATCCGTGCGCGTGACGATCCACAGCGGGATGGCGACCTTGATCATCGTGTTGTGGATGTTGAGGACGCCGTTCAGCCCGACGAATCCGACGAACGGACGATCCCGCAGTACTGCCCACGGCCCGACCGTGCGGCTGTGGACGCGCGGTATCCGCGGCAGCCGGAAGGTGAGGACGCCGGCGGCCGCGATTAGGAGTGCGCTGCCGACCAGCCCGATCCGATACGCCGCCGGTTCGCCGACGGCCAGTGCGATCCCCGCGAGTCCAGCGCCGGCCGCGAAACCGAGGTTCGACGCGACCCGCGCCTTGGCCCGGACCGGGAGCCGCTCCTCGGGTTCGACCACGGCGAAGACGACCGCGCCGTACGCGCTGCGGTAGCCGAGGTCGGCCAGCGCGAGGGCGAGTGCGACGACGACGTACGCCGGAAGGTCGTGCACGAGCAGGGTGCCGGCCGTCGCGAGGGCCTGGACGCCGGCCATCGCGGCGAACACCTCGCGGGCGCCGAGCCGGTCGGCCAGATGGCCGAGCCAGATGCTGGCTACGACGGCGACCGCGGCGGTGGCGGTCAGCGTGATGCCGACGGCGGCGACGGAGAGGCCGATCACCTGGGTCAGGTAGAGGACGGACAGGCCTGCCGCCAGGCCTAGCCCGCAGCGGCCGACGAGGGCGAGGAGGAGCAGGGTCGAGTACTTCACGTGAGTTAACGCTAGAGGTGACTTGACCCGGAGATTTGGTCCAAGTATCGCCTAGAATCCTGGGCCATGTCGGAGCTGCATCTGATCGTCGACCGCAGTCGCGGGGTCCGGGCCGGGGTTGAGCAAGCGCTGCGGGCCGCGATTCGGGAGCTTCCCGTGGGCACGCGACTGCCCTCCTCGCGCGCGTTGGCGATCGACCTCGGGGTAGCGCGCAACACCGTGGCTGAGGTCTACAGCCAGCTGGTCCTGGAGGGGTACCTCAGCGGCGACCGTGGCGCGGGCACACGGACGGCGGCGGTCGCGCCGGCCCAGGTGCCGGTGGTTGGGAGGGGTGTCGGTGCGCCGGCGGTGCATGACCTGCGGCCGGGGCGGCCGGATATCTCGAGTTTCCCTGTACCGGCGTGGAATGCGGCCGCACGCCGGGTGCTCGAGTCGCGGCCCGGCGAGGCGTTGGGGTACGACGATCCGCAGGGTCCGGCGTACGCGCGGGAGGTGCTCGCGGGGTACTTGTATCGGGCGCGCGGTGTGCAGGCGCAACCCGAGAACATCGTTCTGTGTAGTGGTTTTCGGCAGGCTTCGGCGTTGGTTGCGGGTGCTGTGGCGAGCTTGGGCGCGACGTCGTTTGGGCATGAACACCCTGGCCAACCAGCGATTCCGCGGCAGTTGCAGCGTGCTGGGCTGGAGGCGCGGCCGATTCCGGTTGATGCGTACGGCGCGGTGGTCGGGGAGCTGGGGGACGCCGCGGGGGTGGTGCTGACGCCGGCGCATCAGTTCCCGACGGGGGTGCCGTTGACGCCGCATCGGCGTACCGAGGTGTTGGCATGGGCGCGGGCGAGTGGGGCGTTCGTGCTCGAGGACGACTACGACGGCGAGTTCCGGTACGACCGGCAGCCGATCGGCGCGCTGCAGGGGTTGGCGCCGGACGTCGTCGTGTACGCCGGTTCGGCGAGTAAGACGCTGGCGCCTGGGCTGCGGCTCGGGTGGCTGGTCCTGCCGCCGCGGTTGGTGGCTGCGGTGATCGAGGAGAAGGCGTGGAGTGATCGGCACAGCGACTCGCTGACTCACCTGACGCTGGCCGCGCTGATCGACTCCGGGGCGTACGACCGGCACGTGCGGGCCGCTCGGCTGCGCTACCGGCGTCGGCGGGACGACCTCATCCGTGCTCTCGGCAACCACTCGGTCCGTGGGATCGCCGCTGGGATTCAGCTCACGCTCGATCTGCCGAACCTGGACGAAACCTCGGCCCTGCAGGCGCTCGCGGCGCACGATATCGTCACCTACGGCTTGTCGCGCTTCGGCGCGGGGCTGTCGCCCGCGCTCGTCCTCGGGTACGGAGCGCCACCACAGCATGCGTGGAGCGGGGCCCTTGCGGCGTTGAGCGCCGCGTTGGGTGCGGTCGATTTCTGACCAGTTGACTAGTTGTTGCGGCAGGCAACTTATCGACGCTGTGTAATTGCAGAAATACTCAGCGTTGTCTTGTTCAAAGGCAATGCAAATGTTTGATGCCGATCATGGCCCCGTCCTGTGCTCCCGTGACAACGTTCAGTTGTCAGCGACGGACGGGTCGCCGACAAAGGCTCCAGGTGGATCGCTGTACTCCCGTCCGCGACCGGACTGCACCTCCCCTGCCGGTTACGGAATGAGACGGTGACCGCCCTCCTTCGGGCCGAATGCCCTCTCGGGGCAACAGCAGGACGCCGGCTGCGCCACTTGCGGTGCCGGTCGCCAGTGAGGTGGCGACCGACACCGGGCGCGGCCGGCGTTTCTTATGCGAGCGCGGGTGTGACTGGGGACCTGCGACCGCGTTTCTTGTTGCGTGGTGGACCGGCGGAACTGGGGGCCGGTGCACCGCGCTTGCTGTTTGGGGTTCGTTCACCGTGGAAACCCTGGCGTAAACATCTCACCGGACGGTTGACTGTTCTGGTCAACTGTTGACTGGTGGAGGTCTTGTGCGCGCCTTGTCGGTGGTGGGGATTGTTCTGGCGGCTGGGCTGGTCGGGCCTGCGCTGGGGGTGGGCGGGGCCAGTGCCCAGCAGGTCGCGGGTGTTCCGGCGGCTGGGCAGGTGCAGACGTATGAGCGGAGCCGGCCGGTGGCGCCTGGGGTGGTGGCGGGGGCGGTGGAGACGTTTGATGCGCGGGGGTGGCAGCAGGGGAACACGTTGACGGTTGATCTGACGAAGGGGGCGCGGATCGATTACTTGTCGGCGGGAAAGGTTAGTGCGACCAAGGGGATCGATCGGCAGGCGGACGAGGCCGGTGCGGTCGCGGCGGTGAATGCGGACTTCTTTGACATCAACAACTCGGGTGCGCCGCTCGGGCCGGCGGTGGCGGACGGGCAGGTGGTGAAGTCGCAGTCGGAGGATCCGTATCGCGCGGTCGCGTTCGACCAGCGTGGCGCCGGGCGGATTCTCGAGGTGCTGTTCGACGGGACGGCGGGACCGCACACGCTCGACCGGCTGAACAGCCCGATCATCGGCAAGGACGAGATCGGCGCGTTCACCACGCTGTGGGGCAGCTACTCGCGCGCGTCCGCCGTCGCCGGTGCGACGAAGTCGATCGAGGTCGTCGTCACCGGCGAGACCGTCACCGCGATCAACCCGACTCCCGGCGCCGGTGAGATCCCAGCCGGGACGACGATTCTGGTCGGACGCGACGCGGGGGCCGACGATCTCGCCGGGCTCAAGGTCGGCGACAAACTCCCGATCTCGCTGAAACCACGTGCCTCCGACGGCCGCCCGATCCGCACCGCGGTCGGCGTCCACGCGCTACTCGTCGACCAGGGCAAACCGCAGGCCGTGGACGACGTCGTGTACGCCGGACGCACCGCCCTCGGCTTCTCCGCGGACGGCAAGAAGCTGATCGTCGTCTCGATCGACAGCAACCGCGTGACGCACAGCCGAGGTGCGACGCTGGCCGAGATGGGCAAGCTGCTCGCGGCCCGGGGCGCGTACGTCGGCGTCGAGCTGGACGGCGGTGGCTCGACGACTCTGGTCTCGCGGCGACCGGGTGCGGCGAAGGTTCAGGTCGACAACGTGCCCGGCGACGGCGCCGTCCGTCCCGTGCCGAACGGCCTGGCCGTGATGGCTCCGAAGGGCAGCGGGCGTGTGCACGGCCTCTGGGTCGAGACCGCGGCCGACGGCCGGACCGCCCCCGGCGACGCGCCGGTTCCCGGCGGACGGCCGGACCGCGTGTTCGCGGGCACCACCCGGACTTTGACCGCTTCGGCATACGACGAGAGCTTCGGTCCGGTCAAGCGGCAGCCGCGGGTGGCCTGGCTCGGCTCACACGGGACCGTCCGCGACGGCGTCTTCCGCGCGCGGACGCCGGGGAAGGCGACCGTCCGGGCGATCACGGCCGGCGGGCAGGGGAGCACGGAGCTCGAGGTGCTCGGTCCGCTGACCCGGGTCGCGCCGACCAGCACGACCTTGAACCTGACCGGCGCCGGCACCTTCGGCCTGGTCGGATTCGATGCCTTCGGCAACTCGGCGCCGGTGGAGCCGCGGGACGTCCAGCTGTCCTACGACGCTAGTCTGCTGACGATCGCGCCGACGTCCGACGGGCGGTTCGGGGTGACGCCGAAGCGGGAGTCCGGCGCGACCGTGGTGACCGCGCGGATCGGCGCGACCCAGGCGGCGATCGCGGTGTCGGTCGGGGTCGAGAAGCGGATCATCGAGACCTTCGACCAAGCCGAGCAGTGGACGTCGGGATCGGCGCGCGCGACCGTTTCGGTGAGTAAGACGCCGGACGGTCAGGACGGTCCCGGGCTGAAGCTGAGCTACGACTTCGGCCAGTCGACGCTGACCCGGAACGCGATCGCGATCGCCCCGGCGCCGCTGGGCGACGCGGAGCAGGCGCGGGCGTTCGGGGTGTCGATCTTCGGGCAGGGCAAGGGGGAGTGGACGGCGTTCGGGCTGGTCGATGCGACCGGGAAACTGACCGCGGTGTACGGGCCGAACGTGACCTGGAACGGGTGGCAGACGGTCGAACTCCCTGTCCCGGAAGGGCTTCCGCAGCCGGTTCGGTTGCGGCGGGTGTACGCGCTGGAGACGAAGGCGGCCGCGCAGTACCAGGGTGAGCTCGTGATCGACAACGCCTATGTGAAGGCCGCGCCGGCGGTCAGCGCACCGGCGCCGGCGAAGGTGCGGGATCCGTTGATCCAGACCGCGCGAGCGGTGGACGGACGGGACTGGCGGTTCGCCGTCATGTCGGACGCGCAGTTCGTCGCGCGGGACCCGGAGTCCCCGCTCGTGCAGGCCGCGCGGCGGACGCTCCGCGAGATCAAGGCCGCGAAGCCGGACTTCTTCGTGATCGCCGGTGACTTCGTCGACGAGGCGACCGAGGCGGACTTCCAGCTCGCCAAGCGGGTGCTGGACGAGGAGATCGGGACGTCGGTGCCGTACTACTACGTGCCCGGCAACCACGAGGTGATGGGCGCCGCGATCACCAACTTCCAGAAGTACTTCGGCGCCGCGCACCGGACCTTCGACCATCGCGGGACCCGGTTCGTCACGCTCGACTCGTCGTCCGGGACGCTGCGCGGCGGTGGGTTCGACCAGATCGCGATGCTGCGCGGCGCCCTCGACGCCGCGGCGCGGGACCGCGCGATCAACTCGGTCGTCGTGATCGAGCACCACCCGCCGCGCGACCCGACGCCGGCCAAGAACAGCCAGCTCGCCGACCGGCACGAAGCGGCGCTGCTGGAGAAGTGGCTCGCCGACTTCCAGCACCGCACCGGCAAGGGCGCCGCCTTCATCGGCGGTCACGTCGGCACCTTCAGCGCCGCGCACGTCGACGGCATCCCCTACCTGATCAACGGCAACTCCGGTAAGGCCCCCGCCACCCCACCCGAGGACGGCGGCTTCACCGGCTGGACCCTGCTGGGCGTCGACCGCCACGGTCGCGACTGGCTCTCCGCCCAGATCCGCCCGCACGTCGACGGGCTCACGCTGGAAGTCCCCGCCACGCTGAAACGCGGCCAGTCCGCCCAGGTGAAAGCCACCCTCACCCAAGCCGGCCGCCAGGTCCCCGTCGCCTACCCCGTAAGCGCCGACTGGTCCACCAGCCGAAACCTGAAGTACGACGCGAGCACCGGCACGATCACCGCGCTCGGTCGAGGCGAAGCGTGGGTGACCGTTGACGTGAACGGCGTGCGTCGGACGGCGGTTCTGGTCGTCCGGTAGGCCGACCGCCACCACCCACCAACTTGTCGGCCGGGGCCGGCTGTACGCCTGGACGGGCCGGGCGGCCGGTCGTTCGGCGATGTTGGTGGGTGGTGAAGGTCGCGGTTAGGCGAGTTCTAGGAGGGTGTTGGGGCGGTGGGGGACTTGGCCGTAGGTGGTGGTGCGTTGGCGGGCGGGGCGGTTGGCGGCGGTGGCCATGGCGGTGAGTTCTTCGATGGACTTGCGGGAGCCGTGTTTGGAGCCGGCCATCCGGCTGATGGTTTCTTCCATCAGGGTGCCGCCGATGTCGTTGACGCCGCCGTTGAGGACGGCGACGCAGCCGTCGGCGCCGAGTTTGACCCAGGAGCACTGGATGTTGTCGATCCGGCCGTGCAACATGATCCGCGCCATCGCGTGGACGGCGCGGTTCTCGTCGTACGTCGGGCCGGGGCGGGCGACGCCGGCCAGGTAGATCGGCGAGTTCTGGTGGATGAACGGGAGCAGGACGAACTCGGTGAAACCGCCGGTCCGGTCCTGGACGGCGGCGATCGTGCGCAGGTGCTGGACCCAGTGGTGCGGCGCGTCGACGTGGCCGTACATCATCGTCGAGCTGGACGGCAGGCCGACCTGGTGTGCGGTCGAGATGACCTCGATCCACGAGGCGGTCGGCAGCTTCCCCTTGGTCAGGATCCAGCGGACGTCGTCGTCCAGGATCTCGGCCGCGGTGCCGGGGATGCTGTCCAGCCCGGCCTCCTTGACCGAGATCAGGAACTCCTCGATCGACAGCCCGGTGCGCACCGAGCCGTTCACGATCTCCATCGGCGAGTACGCGTGGACATGCATCTGCGGCACGCGCTCCTTGATCGCGCGGACCAGATCGGCGTACGCCGTCCCCGGCAGGTCGGGGTGGATACCGCCCTGCATGCAGACCTCGGTCGCGCCGATCACCCACGCCTCCTCGGCGCGCTGGGCGACCTCGTCCATCGACAGCGAGTACGCGTCGGCGTCCGTCCGGCGCTGGGCGAACGCGCAGAACCGGCAGCCGGTGTAGCAGACGTTGGTGAAGTTGATGTTCCGGTTCACCACGTACGTGACGTCGTCCCCGACCACCTCCTTCCGCAGGTCGTCCGCGATCCGCGCGAGTTCGTCGAGGGCCGGGCCGGTGGTGGTGATGAGCGTGAGCGCCTGAGCGTCCGACAAGCCGGCGGGGTCGTCCTCCGCAGCAGCCAGCGCCGCCTTCACATCCGCATCCAGACGGACAGGTGCAGAGCTCCCGGTGATCGGGAGCGAGGTCCCCGCGGCGCGGCGGGCGGCCACGTCCTCACGGACGACGTCCCAGTCGCCGTACGCCGCGTCGAAGTCCGAGCGGGTCTCGGTACGACGGCCCTCGGTGTCGATCGCGGTGTGCAGATCGGTGCGGCCGACGGAGTCCCAGCCGCCGTCCGGCTCCTGCCAGGGCAGGCCGACCGGCTTCGCGTCCTCGTTGGCGAGCCCAGTGGCCGGGTCGACCAGAGCCTCGACGTGCGAGATGAGCCGCGGGTCGAGCCAGGGCTCCCGCAGGTACTCCGGGTGCGCGGTCAGCCGCTCGCGCAGCACGAACCCGGCGTCGGCGGTGACCTTGGCCAGGTCGTCGATCATCGGCCACGGGCGTTCGGGGTTCACGTGGTCGGGCGTGAGCGGCGAGACGCCGCCGAAGTCGTCGACGCCGGCGTCCAGCAGCGCGCGGCATTCGGCCAGGTCGACCAGGTTCGGCGGGGCCTGGACGCGGACGCGCGGGCCGAGCACGATCCGGGTCGCGGCGATCGCGGCCAGCCACTCGTCCAGCGGGACGTCGGCGTCGTTGCGCATCGCCGTGTCGGGCTTCACCCGGAAGCCCTGGATGATGACCTCCTGGATGCCGTTGTACTGCCGCGCGATCTTGCGCAGCGCGAAGATCGAATCGGCGCGCTCGGTGAGGTTCTCGCCGATCCCGATCAGCAGCCCGGTGGTGAACGGGACGTTCGACCGCCCGGCGTCCTCCAGCACCCGCAGTCGGATCGCCGGGTCCTTGTCAGGGGAGCCGAAGTGCGGCTGGCCCTTCTCCTCGAACAGCCGCCGGGACGTCGTCTCGAGCATCATGCCCATACTCGGCGCGACCGGCTTCAGCCGCTGCAGGTCCTGCCACGACATGACGCCCGGGTTCAGGTGCGGCAGCAGGCCGGTCTCCTCGAGCACCCGGATCGACATCGCCCGCACGTAGTCCAGCGTGCTGTCGTACCCGGCTTCCTCGAGCCAGATCCGCGCCGCGTCCCAGCGCTTCTCCGGCGCGTCGCCGAGCGTGAACAACGCTTCCTTGCACCCGAGCGCCGCGCCCTGCCGCGCGACCTCCAGGACCTCGTCCGGCGACATGAACGGCGCGTGCACCCGGCCCGGCGTGGTCGCGAACGTGCAGTAGTGGCAGCGGTCCTGACACAGCCGCGTCAGCGGGATGAAGACCTTCTTCGAGTACGTGATGATCCCCGGTCGGCCGGCGTCGGCCAGCCCCTGGTCACGGACCCGGGCGGCGGTCGCCATCAGCGCGGTCAGCGCGTCGCCGGAGGCGGTCAGCAGCACCTCCACCTCGGCCGGGTCGAGGGTCTTGCCGTCGTCGGCCCGCTTCAGCGCGCGGCGCATCGCCGTACTCAGCTCGTTGGTTGTCACGTCACCAAAGCCTAGGCCGCCCAACGGGCCCGATCCCGCGGTTTCGGGGACCAAAAACAATCCGTACGAATGTCCTGGTAGTTTGCGATCCATGCAGGTCAGGGACGGTCGCCGGGTCCGCGGCGAGCAGCGCCGGAGCGCGATCCTGGACGCCGTCGTCGAGGTGATCGGATGCGACGGAGTCGCAGGTGTGAGCCATCGATCGGTGGCCGCGCGGGCCGAGGTGTCGGTCGCGTCGATCACCTACCACTTCGCGACGCTGGACGAGTTGCTGATCGCGACCCTGACCGGAGCCGCCGAGGATCTGGCCGCCGAGCTGCACGGACGCGGCAGCGAGCTCGGCGCGCGACCGGCCGACGAGCTGGCCCGGCTGATCGAGCACAGCCTGGTCCGCCGCCGCAGCCGGACGCTGGCCCTCTACGAGCTCTACCTGTACGCCGCTCGCCGGCCCGAGCTTCGGCCGGCCGCCGCGGCTTGGCTGGAGCCGCTGACCGAGATAGCCCGAGCGTTCACGTCAGAGCCGCGCAAGGCCCAGCTGCTCGTGGCGGCGCTGGACGGCCTGCTGATGCAGGGCCTGATCGGCGCTCGCGAGGTCGACCAGGCTGACATCGCCGCGCTCCTCGACGTACTGCGGTAGCGCCTGGGCTACCCCCGGTGGAGTGCGGAGGCCAGGGCGGCGGCGCAGTCCGACCGGTTGGCTGGTGAACATGCTCAGCTTGTCGTTCGGTGCCATTCGGGACAGATGGCAGTTGTTCGCCGGTGCGGTGGTTGCAGTGGCGTTGGGAGTCGGTCTGGTCCAGTCCGGGTTGCAGATGCTCGCGGCGAGCGATCCGCCGGTGCTCCCGCCCGGACTGTCGGCGTACGACCGTGCGCGCGTCCGTGAGGGGTACGTCGGCGCTGCGACATTGCTGGGCATGTCGGTCCTGCTGGCGGTCTTTCTGACCGTCTTCATCGTCAGTACGACGTTCGGCTTCATTGTGGTCCAGCGTCGCCGGGAGCTGGGATTGCTGCGGCTGGTAGGCGCGCAGCGCGGCTACTTGTGCCTGATGCTGGTCTGTGAGGCCGGACTGCTCGGAATGCTCGGGACGGTGCTCGGCGTACCGATCGGACTGCTGGCCACCTGGGCGCAATCCGCATTGATGATGCGGCTGGGCATGTTGCCGTCCTGGTTCGAGGCGCCCTGGGACCAGGGCGCGATGTGGGCCGCCATGCTGATCGGTATCGGCACGGCGCTCACCGGCGTCCTGGCGGCGGCGTGGCGGGCGTCCCGGATCAATGCGCTCGAAGCACTCGCCGAATCGCGGGCGGCGCAGCGGGTGATGACGGTGTGGCGCTGGTTCTGGGGGCTGTCGGCGGCTGCGGGCACTGTGTTGATGGTGATCGCCGCACAGGCCGCACGGGATCTCGTTGCCGGTCTGATGATTGGCTTGTTCGTACTGATCAGCGGATCGGTCGCACTCAGTCAGCTGAGCCCCATCGTGGTCCCGATCGCGGGTCGCCTCCCGGCCGTTGTACTGCGTGGCCATCTGGTCGCCGACCTGGCCCGCGCGAGTGTTCTACATGCCGTACGCCGAAACGCGGCCACTGCGGCGCCGTTGATAGTCCTGGTCGGTCTGGTCGTCGGACTGTGGGGCATCTTCGGCTCACAGGCCAAGGCGGTCGGAGTCGAACAGGAACGCCTCATCACCGCGGACCTCGTCGTAGACGGCCCAGTGACCGTCGGGCCGACGATCGCGGCCGCCTCGGTGCAGACCGCCGTACCGGTCGTAGTCACGCGTGGAAAGAAGACTGTGTACTCCGAAGCGGTCGGAATCGACCCAGTGGCGTACCAGCAGACGCATCGGCTTCGCCCGCGCAAGGGCTCGCTGGACCGGCTGACCGGCCGGACGATCGCGATCGGGCCGGGGATGTCGGCCGAGGGCTACAAGCTGGGGTCGACCGTGACGGTCGCGATGGGGAAGCGGAAGGTCACCGCGACCGTGGTCGCGATCATGCCGGAGACGCTCGACGTGAGTGAGAACTTCTTCGTGCCGCACTCGATGCTCCCGGCCGGTGGGCGCACCGAGACCCTGGTAAAGGTTGCTGCTGGCAATGACCCGCAGAAGGTCCTGCCTGGTGCGCAGACCGTCGCCGAGTGGGCAGCGGCGCGTGGCGCGGCGCAAATGCGCGGCAACACCGGACTGTTCGCGGCGCTGATGGGACTGGCCGGCATCTTCACCGCGGTCGCTGTGGTCAACGCAGTGGTGATGTCGACCGCGGACCGGCGGCGTGAGTTCGCGCTAGCGCGGATGGCCGGCCTCACTCGGCTCCAGGTGATTGCCGTCGCCTTGGTCGAGTCGGCGACTGTCGTCCTGGTCGGCGTACTGCTTGGTGGGCTGGTGGCTGCGGCTGCGCTCGCCGGTATCGCCGCCGGTCCGTACGGCCTCGCCGCAGTGGCCGTTCCGTGGCAGTTGCTCGGCCTCATCCTCGGTCTGGCGTTGCTGGTGGTCGGAGCGGCTGCTGCGGCCACCGCCCATCAGGCGACGAAGTTACGGCCGGTTGCCCTGCTCGCGGCCCGCGGATGACCTCAGACCGGCATGACACATGCTGCGGACGACGAGGTGATGGAATGGGCGGATCAGGTTGTAGTAGAACCGACCGGCCGGGCGCAGGTAGCGGACGAGAGTGACGACAGTGAATGACGCCTCCGGCTTGGCGTTGTCAGTCAGGATCGCCAGGTAGGCCACCAGGTGGTTGTCGGTCACCTTCAGCAGCAGGTAGTGGTCCTCCTCGCCGCGCTCGACCGTGAAGAACGAGACCGGGTCGCCAGGGGTGAAGCTGACCGTCTCCGGCCGCAGCCGGTGGGCCCCGGGAACACCCACGGTGTTCAGTCGCAGCGCCTTGGCGACCGCGATCCGGACGGCGAACAGTCCTTTGACCCAGACCGGGCTGTAGCCGAGCGAGCCCGCGGTGAACTCCCGCAGTGTCACCGGCCCGCGGAACGTCTTGATGTCGATCTCGTCGGCGGTCGGCAGCAGGTCGTCGAGTTCAGGAAGGGCGATCATCGCGGCACTCCTCGTCCGGTGTGCAGCCACCGTACCATACCATTCGGTATGC
Source organism: Kribbella sp. NPDC104218 (assembly GCF_055584105.1). Classification (NCBI taxonomy): domain Bacteria; kingdom Bacillati; phylum Actinomycetota; class Actinomycetes; order Propionibacteriales; family Kribbellaceae; genus Kribbella; species Kribbella sp. NPDC104218. The sequence continues at coordinate 1,189,288 of NZ_JBVJMQ010000001.1, read as the reverse complement.
TCTAGTCGAGTGGCAGCGACGAGCCCGCGGTGAGCGTGCCGGCGGTGACAGTGACCGGCGGGCTGCCGGGGAGGCTGAGCGACGTCAGGTAGAGGCTGCCTTCGCGGACGTGCAGGCCGTCGGCGTCCAGGGTGCCGAAGGCGTTGCCGGTGGACCAGAAGTGCGTGCCGGGAGTGGTGAAGCGCATAGCGCCCGTGCGGCCGTCGTAGTCGAAGCCGCTCAGTGCGACGACCGCACCCCAGCTGGCCATGGCGCGGGCGTAGTGATGGCCGCACTCGGCTTCGTCATACGGGTTGCGGCGTTCGCCGTCGTACCGGGCGCGGATGTCGGCAATGACCTGGACACCCTCGTCGACCAGGCCCTCCTGGATGAGACCGACGGCGAAGAGGTGCTCGAAGCCGGTCATCACCTCGCTGAAGTACGGGAAGGGGCGCTCCGGGCGGTTGCCGCGCGGGTAGCTGCACATCAGGACCGCGGTCTCGTCGCCGAGCACGTAGCTGCGCATGTGGTTGAAGTGGTCGTGGAACCCAGTACGCCGGTTGTGGCGCAGGATGCTCTGCAGCGTGGTGGTGACTTGGGTCGAGTCGAGCAGCGTGCCGAGGTTGGCGATCCGTGCGAGGTGTTGGCCGGCCAGCTGATCGACCAGGCAGCCGTCGCCTAGCTGTAGCTCAGGGTGGGTCGGGTCGGCGGCGCCCATGGCTTCACGCAGTCCGGGCGCGATGTCGGCTGCGGAGGCCGGCGGTCGGATCTCGTGCCGGTAGTACTCACCGTTGAAGAGGTTCTTGTCCGTCCAGGCGCTGCCCTGTTCGAACAGGCGGCGGCAGTCGTCTGCCAGCTCGTCCGCGCCGACATGGCGTGCCATCTCCTCGGACGCGCGCAGCGCAGCCAGATACCAGGATTGCATCTGCGGATTGGGTCCGTAGTACTCGACGTCCATCGTGTTGTGCTGGCAGCCCTCCAGGACTCCGTCGCGGTCGGCATCCCAGCCACCGGGGATCCAGCAGAACTCCAGCGTGCGGCGGGCGGCCGGCCAGAGCGCCTGCAGGAGCTCGTCGTCGCCGCTGAGTCGCCAGTCGCGGTACAGCTTCACCAGACAGCCGAGCTGGCCGTCGGCGGCTGCGACCCGGAAGTCCTGCGCGCGGGTCTCCAGCGGTAGGCGGACGCGGAAGCTCATCAGGCCCTGGTCGTCGGTCGCGTGGCCGAACTCGACCTCGCGCAGCGAGCGGGCGATCTCACCGAACAGGAAGGGCGTCGCCTGTTCGTAGTTCCAGACGTGGGTGCAGCTGCCGAAACAGCTGCCTTCGTGGTCCGAACAGCCTTCCCAGCCGAAGAACCGCCCGTCCGGCGTCCGGAACACGGTCTGCGTGCGCAGCGTGCTCAGGTTGAACAGCGCCGCCTCTTTCACCGGCTCCGGTAAGTCGCTGCCCAAGAAGTCGGTGACGAAGCCGACGGTACGCCGCTCCAGGTCGTCCAGTTGCGGCGCGAACCGGCAGATCGTCGTCCAGGCATCGTCCGTCAATGTCGTGTAGTAGTTGCCGACGATCTCGGGCTTGTTGTCCCAGGCAAGTCGATTCGGGAAATGCCAACCGAGTAAGAACGTGAAGCTCTCGGTCGCCCCGGCCGCCACCGTCCGGCGATCCGCAACTGACGCGACCGGCGTCGCCGATGCGCTGACCCGCTCGTCGAGACGCCCGTCCGCGCCGAAGTCGTCCCAGAAGTCGAGCAGGCTGTCGCCCCAGCTGCGATCGGCCCACCCCGTCCGCCGAGTAACGTCCACGCCGTCCAGCACCGCCAGCGCCAGCGATCCGAACTGCTCGGCGTCCGGCGCGACCCCGCGGCTGCGCAGCAGCACGCCGTTCGAGTCGGCGAGCGTGTTGTAGTTGCCTTCGGCAATATCTATCGTGCCGTCGCGGCCGATGAAGTTCTGCACGGATCCCGCGAGGGAGACGGTGATGGGGGAGTCGGTCGGGTTGGTGACGGCGTAGCGGAGGACGGCGACCGGCCAGGAGCTGGCTTCGACGTCGGTGGGGACGAACGGGGTGAAGGCCTGGACGGTGAGCGTGACCGGGACGCCGTCGTCCTGCAGGTCGAGCTGGGCTAACGGGTAGGCGGTGCTGAAGGTGGCCTCGCGGAAGCGGGGCAGGCCGTGGGACTGGGCGGGGCTGCCGTGGGCGCCTTCGTAGTCGACGAAGTCGAGGGGGCCTTCGGCGGCGCGGGTGCTGACCGTGCCGTCGGCCGTCTCGGTGCGGATCGCGAAGAACGCCGTCCCGGGGTGGAATCCCTTGGCGGGGCGGTTGACGACCTCCCAGTCCCGAAGGTTGCCGCGGCCGCCGAAACTGACGGTTCCGGTGCCGATACCGCCGAGGGGCAGCGCGATCCGCCGGAGCCGGCGACCGGTGTACGAACGGAGCAGGGGCCACGGCGAGGTCGTCATACTCATCGACCCTAGACGCCGCGGCCCCTGCCGGGGAATGGACTTTTGCTCCGGTTTCGTGGACCAATCACGCGTCGGCGACGGTCAGCGCCTCGGCCTCGCCCTTCGAGTGGTTGACCGGAACCCGCAGGTGCGACAGCGGTTTCCAGCCCGTGGCCAGGACGCCGACCGCGAGCACCACCGCGAACGCGCCGACGTAGAACGGCAGCTGGACGTTGATCTCCTCGCCGAGTTTGCCGGCCAGCCAGGGCGCCACCGCGCCGCCGGAGAAACGCACGAACGAGTACGCCGCGGACGCCGTCCCGCGCTCGACCGGAGCGGCGCCCATCACGGCCTCGGTGATCAGCGTGTTGTTCGCGCCCAGGAACAGCCCGGCGACGACGACGCCGACCGCCAGCACCGCCTTGTGGTGCGCGAAGATCCCCATCACGGCGAGGTCGGCGCCGAACAGCAGCAGTGCGGTCATCACCACCGGTAGCGTGCCGAAGCGGCGCTGCAAGCGCGGCGCGACGAACACCGAGGTGATCGCCAGCCCGATGCCCCAGCCGAAGAAGATCAGCCCGATCTGCCGGGCCGACATCGCCAGCGGGAACGGCGTGAACGCGAGCAGCGTGAAGAAGCCGAAGTTGTACAGCAGCGCGGTGATCGCGACCGTCGCCAGCGACCGGTGCCGCAATGCCTTCAGGGGTTCGAGAATCGACGTCCGGCGCGCCTCGGGCGGTGTCGACGGGAGCAGGAACGCGGTCGCGGCCAGCGCGATCGTCATCAGGACGGCGACGCCGAAGAACGGGCCGCGCCACGAGATCGTGCCGAGCTCGCCGCCGACCAGCGGCCCCGCCGCGATCCCGACGCCGAGCGCGGCCTCGTACAGGATGATCGCCTGCGCGACCGATCCGGACGCCGAGTTCACGATCGTGGCCAGCGCGGTCGCGATGAACAGCGCGTTCCCCAGCCCCCAACCGGCCCGGAACGCGACGATCATCCCGATCGAGTCCGACAGCCCGGCCAGCGCGCTGAACACGACGATGATCGCGAGACCGATCAGCAACGTGCGCTTCGCGCCGATCCGGCTGGAGACGGCGCCGGTGATCAGCATCGCGATGCCGATCACCGCCATGTAGCTGGTGAACAGCAACGAGACCTGGGACGGGCTCGCGTGCAGCTGCTCGGCGATCGGCTTCAGGATCGGGTCCACCAGGCCGATCCCCATGAACGCGATCACACACGCGAACGCGACCGCCCAGACGGATTTGGGTTGTTTCAGCAATGCCGACGTACCGCTCACCGGTGTGTTTCCTCCAAAGTGAGAATCCTGTGCATGACGGCGACGGCGTCCGCGAGGGTCGCGACGTCACTCGCCGGTAGCTGCCGCAACCTGGCGGCGACAGCCGCACCCGCCTCCGCGCGGGCGCGCTCCAACTCGGCCAGACCGGCCGCCGTGAGGCTGATCAGGCTGGCCCGGGAGTCGGCCGGGTCGGCGTCCCGCCGTACCCATCCCTGCTCCTCCTGCCGCTGGACCAGCGTGGACATCGTCGGCTGCGAGCACCGATCGGCCTTGGCCAGTTCACTGATCCGCGTCGGCCCCAACTCGTCCAGCCGCCCCAGCAACCGCATCGCCGCATGCGGCAACGCGCTCACATCCCGGCTCGCCAGCCGCGTCAACCGCGCCGCCGCGACCACCACATCCACACCCAGCTGGTTCAGCTCCACAGCTCTGAATATACATAGGAATGCTATGCATCTCTACCGAGGTGAGCCGTGAAGCGCGTCACGGGTGGTCAGGGCAGGCGGGTGGCGGCGCCGGCGAGGCAGAGCTCGACGACCGTGCGGAACATGTGGGTGTCGCTGTCCTCGAGGTCGTCGGCGCCGCGGCCCGCGGCGGTGAGCTGGTCGGCCATCGCGACCAGGCCGGGGGCGTCCTGGCGTTTGCGGTTGGCCTCGAAGACGTCGCGCGCGGCCATGCGTTCGTCCACCCGCTCGCGCCGATCGGACTCGACCTGGGCGTGCAGGAACGCCGTGCCGACCAGGAAGACGTAGATGTCGACCGCTTGCGCGCCGAAGCCGGCCCGCTGCAGCACGGTGACGCCGCGGTCGATGATCCGCAGGGCCGAGGGGACCGTGGGGCCGGCGATCGCGATCCGGTGCGCGACGCCGGGGTAGCGGCGGACGACGGCGCGGCCGGCCCAGAGGAACTCGGTGAACCACTCCTGCCACGGCAGGTCGGCCGACGGGCACGGCATCTGCGCGACCACGCGCTCGGTCACCGCGCGCAGGACCGCCTCCCGGTCGCCGATGTGGTGGTAGATGACGGCCGTCCGGACGTCGAGCTCCGCCGCGAGCTCCCGGATACTCCAGCCGTCGAGCCCGGAGCGCGCGGTCAGCTCGGTCGCCTTCGCGGCGATCTTCGCGGCCGTCATCCCCGTGGCCGCGTGCGATTTCGACATGGCTGCATGATTCCACGACCGACGACTGTTGCACACTGTCCAACAAGAAGTTAGGTTGACCTAAACATCGTGACGAGTGGGGTGCGGAATGGGAGAGCGGAGCGGGTTGGCTCAGGTGGCCGACCTGGTTCGGCTGGCGCCGGCGATCCGGCGGCGGCTGGGGAGGGCGTTGTGGATCGCGGTGCTCGGCAGTGTCAGCGGGGTCGCCGGGTTCGTCTGCGTGGCCTTCGCCGTCGGATCGCTGGTCGGTCCCGATCCCGAGCTGGGGCCGGTGTGGTGGTGGTCGGCCGGAGCGCTGGCCGGGCTGGCGGGCGGGTTCGTCCTCCGGCTGACGGCCGACCACCTGGCCCACGAGGCCAGCTTCGAGTTCGAGGTGGTGCTGCGCCGGCGGATCGCCGACGCGCTGGCCCGGATGCCGCTGGGGGCGGTGCAACGACTCGGTTCGGGGCGGATCAAGAAGATCATGCAGGACGACGTCCGCGCGCTGCACAACGTCGTCGCGGACGCGTTGCCGTTCCTCGGTTCGGGAATCGCGCAGCCGATCGCGGCTTTGGTTGCCCTGGGCATCGTGTCCTGGAAGCTGCTGATCGTCGTGTTGCTGATGGCCCCGATCGCGATGATCTGTATGTCGCTGATGGCGAAGGACTACAGCGTTCAGCGGGACCGCTACAACCAGGCCAACGAGGACGTGAACGCGGCGCTGGTCGAATTCGTCCAGGGGATGCCGGTGGTGCGCACGTTCGACGACGGCGGGGTGTCGTTCCGCCGGTTCTCCGATCGGGTGAACGTCTTCACCGAAGCGGTCGCGGCCTGGTCGGCGACGTCCCGTTCGTCCGGTCTGCTGACGCACCTGTTCATCGTCCCGTTGCCGACGCTGCTGCTGGTCGCGGCGGCCGGCGTACCGATGCTCTCCGCGGGCTGGGTCTCGGTGCCGGAGCTGATGGTCGCGTTGCTGATCGGCGCGATGCCGATCGAAGCGGTTGCGCCGCTGATGCATTTGACCAACTACATCAACGATTCCAAGGCGGGTGCGGTCCGGCTGCAGGAGCTGTTGGCCGTGCCTGAGCTGCCGGAGCCGGTCGCGCCGCGACTGCCGGCGGACTCTTCGATCCGCTTCGCGGACGTGAGTTTCGGGTACGACGGCGATCGGCTCGTGCTCGACGGCATCGATCTGGACATCCCGGCTGGGACGGTCTGCGCGCTCGTCGGTCCTTCGGGTGGCGGGAAGTCCACGGTCGCTCGGCTGATTCCGCGCTTCTACGACGTCCAGAGCGGTTCGGTCCAGGTCGGCGGCGTCGACGTCCGGGAGATCAGCTCGCCGGTGCTGCTGCAGCAGGTCGCGCTGGTCTTCCAGGATCCGTTCCTGGTGCAGGGCACGATCGCGGAGAACATCCGGCTGGCGAAGCCGGCGGCGACGGACCTCGAAGTACAAGAAGCGGCCGAGGCTGCCGCGGCGCACGACTTCATCGTCGGCGAACTGCCGGGCGGGTACGCGACGCAGGTCGGCGAACGGGGTGGCCGGCTGTCCGGTGGCCAACGGCAACGAATCACGATCGCGCGGGCGATTCTGTCCGGTGCGCCGATCGTCGTCCTCGACGAGGCCACGGCGTTCGCGGACCCGGAGAACGAGGTCTTGATCCAGAACGCCATCGCGCGGCTGACCGCGGGCCGGACCGTGCTGATCATCGCGCACCGGCTGGCCACGATCGTCGACGTCGACCAGATCGTCGTGATCGACGAGGGTCGGATCGCCGAGCGCGGCAAGCATTCCGAGCTGGTCGCGGCCGGCGGCCGGTACGCCGCGCTGTGGGCTCGGCACGAAGAGGCAGCGCGCTGGGGGCTGTCGGGGACGAAGGCCGAGGAGGTCGTTCGATGAGACGAATACTGCGGCTGATGTTCATTGCCGCCGGCCCCTATACGGCCGAGTATCGGCGGACGTTGCGGTACTCCATCGCGGCGACGATCGTCCAGGCGGCGGCGTACGCGGTCTTCATTCCGTTGCTCGCGGCGCTGGCAGCCGATCCGGTCCAGAGTCGGCGGGCCTGGGAGTGGGTGCTCGTGCTCACCGGGTTGGTCGTCGTGGAGGGTTTCCTGCGGGTGCGGGAGATGGCGTTCAGTTTCGACACCTGGCCGTATGTGACCCAGTCGACGCGGCTCCGGCTGGGCGAGCGGCTGCGCGCGATGCCGCAACAGGAGCTTGGACGCCGTGCGGCCGGCGATCTAACCACCGTCGTCGGTAGCAACGCAACCAGCGCTGCGACGGCGATCTCGACCATGTCGACGCTGTTCATCCGGGTGGTCACTGTCCCGGCGGTGCTCGCGGTGGTCATCTTCGCGGTCGACTGGCGCTTCGGCGTCGTACTCGCGATCGCAGTAGTGGCGGCGGTTCCGTTGGTGCGGCGGATCCAGCGGCTGTCGAACCGCGGCTTCCGGGCAGTCGACCAGGCCGACGCGGCCGCGGCGGATCGGATCGTCGAGTACGTGCAGGGGTTGCCGGTGCTCAAGGCAACTGGACAGGCGGGTGCGGACTCGCCACGGCTCGTCGAGGTGTTGAAGCACCAGCAGCACACGCAGTCCACGGCAAACCGGTCGGCGACGGCGCCGGTGGCCGGCGTACAACTCCTGGTCCAGCTGGCGATCGTCGCGCTCGTGGTCCTCGGCGCCGCGCTGGTCGTCGATGCGCAGCTGTCGCTGGCCTTGGTGGTGGCGGTGGTGATCGCCGCGGCCCGGTTCGCGGAGCCGCTCGCGATGGCGGCGGTGATGGTCAAGCTGTTCGAGATGTCGGAGGCCGCGCTCAGCCGGGTCGGCGACCTGCTCGCCGCCGAGCCGATGCCGGTCCGGCCGGGCGGTACGACGCCAACGGCGTACGACATCACTTTCGAGAACGTGACGTTCGGCTACGACGGCCAGGAGCCGTTGCTGCGCGGGCTCGACCTCGTCATCCCCGAACGCAGCCTGACCGCGCTGGTCGGGCCGTCGGGCTCGGGCAAGACCACCATCACCAAACTGATCACCCGCTTCGCCGACCCGCAGGAGGGAGCGGTTCGGCTCGGCGGTGTGGATCTGACGACCCTGGAGCCGACCGAGTTGCTCCGGCACGTCGCGGTCGTCTTCCAGGACGTCTACCTGTTCGACGACACCATCCGCGCCAACATCGCCATGGGCCGCCCCGACGCCACGGACGCCGAGATCGAGCAAGCCGCCGTCGCCGCCAACGTCCACACCTTCGTCGACCGCCTGCCGCACGGCTACGACACCCGCGTCGGCGAGATCGGCTCCGCCCTGTCCGGCGGCGAACGGCAACGCATCTCCATCGCCCGCGCCATCCTCAAGGACGCCCCCGTCGTCCTCCTCGACGAACCCACCGCCGCCCTCGACACCGAGTCCGAGGTCGTCGTCCAGCAAGCCATCGACCACCTCGTCCAAGGCAAGACCGTCGTAGTCATCGCCCACCGCCTCTCCACCGTCGTCCGCGCCGACCAGATCGTCGTCCTCGAGAACGGCGCCATCACCCAACAAGGCCCCCACCCCGACCTCCTCGCCGACCCCACCGGCCGCTACGCCCACCTGTGGCAAGCCCAACTATCAGCCCGCACCTGGCACGTCCCCACCTGACAATCCTTTCGACCCCCATCGAAAGGCCCTTCGCAGATCTCCACCCGCGAGGTACAACGAGCCCGTCATATCCGCGGAGATGTGGAGATCCCCATGCGCGAAGAAACCGAGAAGAAGCAGTACGAGCGCCCCACCCTCACCCGCCAAGGCGACTTCCGGCAGGTGACTGCCGGCGGCCGCGGCAAGTACCGCGAGTCGATCGCGCAGCTGAGGCTCTGACGCTGCGCCCCAAAGCCGATCGGCAGTCCGTCCGGGAGACCGGGCGGGCTGCTCCGGCGCGCTCGTGGTTCGTCGTGCTGCCGGATGTGGAGGCGGCGCGGACCGTGGCCGACCGGGTTCGGGGCGTCGCGGAGCGGGTCGTCAGCTACCCGTCCGGGCGGCCGTTCGTCCTCGGGTGCTGGACCGATTCTGTTGAGCGTGGAGCGCAGGTCGAGATCGGCGAGATCGGGCTCAGCGCACACGTGGTGGAATCCGTCGGTCAGCAGGTGCAGGTTCGCGGTACGGCGTCCGGGCTGCGGCGGGTGTTTCATGCCCGCGTGGACGGAGTCGGCGTCGTGTCGGATCGTGCGGATGTGCTGGCAGAACTTCTGGGCGCCGTTCCGGACCCGGCCGGGCTGGCGGTGCGGTTGTTGTGGCCGAGTGCGCCGCCGCCGCTGACGTGGCGTTCCGTGTGGTCGGGAGTGACTGCGGTCGCTCCCGGGCACTGGGTAGAACTGGGTTCGGGTCGGGTCGAGCGGTGGTGGACGCCGCCGGCGCCCGAACTCCCCCTGGCGGAGGCTGCCGCCGGATTGCGTGCGGCGCTGGAGACCGCCGTCCGGAATCGCCAGCTGGGTCGACGGAAGGTGGCGAGTGATCTCAGCGGGCTGGACTCGAGCTCGCTGTTCGGGATCGCGGCGCGTGGCGGGCCGGTCGTCGGGCTGACTGTCGAGGGCCACGATCCGATGGACGGCGATGCCGCCGCCGCGAGATACCTGGCGGACAGCTTCGGAGCGGACCATGACGTGCTCTCGGCCGCGCCGCTGCCGTTCCAGGGGATGGCGCCTGGTCCGTTCGACGAGCCGACGTCGATCTTGTTGTACCGAGGGCTGCTCGAGTCGGTGAGCGCGCGGGCGATCCGGCACGAGGCCGAGCTGCGTTTCGCCGGGCACGGAGCCGACGAGATGCTGTTGCCGCCACCGGCTTGGTTGACGGACCTGGTTCGGCGGAGTCCGGTTCGCGCCGCTCGGCTCGCGCGCCAGATCCAGGCGAAGTATCGGTTGTCAGCCGGTGCGCTCGCGAGTGTGCTGGCCGATCGGACGACGTACGCCGCCTGGTTCGCGACCAGCTTGGATCGTCCGCCGGGCGGGCAACAGGAGTTGCTGACGTGGGGCAATCCGCTGCAGTTGCCCGAGTGGCTGACGGCTGATGCCAAGGCTCTTGCGCGGGCGGCGTTCGGCGAAGAAGTCGAACCACTGGCCCCGACGCGCGGAATCCATGCGACGCTCGAATCGGTGCATGTCGGAGCGGCCGCCGCGCGGCATGTGGCGCAGCAGGGCGAGGCGGACGGCGTGCCGGTCGCACTGCCCTTTCTGGATGACGGCGTGCTGGAGGCCTGCCTCGCGGTGCGGCCTGAGGAAGTGCTTGACCCGCGCCGGTACAAGCCGTTGCTGACAACGGCGATGGCGGGTGCGTTGCCGGAGCGAACCTTGCAGCGGGCCGACAAGGGCGAGACCTCGATGGCGGTCGCCAACGGCTGGAGCAAGCACCGCGGCGAACTCCTTGCGCTGCTCGACGACTCCGAGCTCGGGCGGCTGGGGCTGGTGGATGTGGCCGCCGTCCGGCGGATCTGCCAGGGACCGCATCACGAAGCGACCTGTGCCCCGGTGGAACGGGTACTCGAAATCGAAGGCTGGCTGAAAGGACTGCGATGAAGCTGAAGCCCGAGGTGACTATGGTCGAGACGGACTACGGCTGGGTGTTGCTGGATGAAGCGGCCGGCGGGTTCTTCAGCCTCAACCCGTCTGGTGTGTTGGCGGTGCGGGCAATGCTCGACGGTGGGGGCGCCGACGAGGCGGTCGCGGCGATCACTGACGAGTACGCCGTGGACGCCGCCACCGCACGCGCTGATGTCGACGAGCTGATTCATGAGCTCCAGCAGGCGAAACTGGTTGTTCGATGAGTGTTACGGGCGCCATCACCTTTGATCCGAAGTCGGTTTCGTGGCGGTGGCGGGTGGGGGTTTGGTGTGTGGTGCCGGTGGCTCGGGTTTTGGTTAGGCGGTCGCCGGAGGGGTTGCGGGGGATGATGGAGCGGTTGGCGCGGGGGGCTCGGCCGGCTGAGGTGGGGTTGGTTGAGCAGGCGCGGGCTGCGGTTGTTGCGGTGAGCATGCAGTGTTCGGGGCCGCAGGGGTGTTTGCCGCGGTCGGTTGCGGTGGCGTTGTTGTGCCGGGTGCGGGGGCAGTGGCCGGTTTGGTGTGTGGGGGTGCGGAAGCATCCGCCGTTCGGGGCGCATGCGTGGGTGGAGGCCGGCGGGAAGCCTGTCGGCGAGCCGCATCCGGAGGGGTATTACGCGGTGCTGGTGTCAGTGGAACCAGGAGCGGGGGAGGGGGCCGCGGTGCAGGATGTGGGGGATGTCGGCCCAGGGGTAGAGCGGTTCGGTGGGGGTGAGGGTTCGGAGGCGGTGTAGGGCTTTCGGGGAGGGCTCGGTGAGGGTGGCGACGGTTTCGGGGGAGTAGGGGAGGAAGTCCTCGGGGGGCTGGGGGCCGGCGTTGTGGCGTTTGAGGAGGATGCAGGTGGTGGCGGGGTCGAGGAGGGCGGCGTCCAGGGTCCAGTAGGCGGGGACGACGGCGGGGATGCGGCCGGATTCGTGCAGGGCCTGGAAGATCGGCGCGGGGTGGACCGGGGAGAGGAAGACGACGTCGGCCCAGGTGCAGTTCAGGGGGTGGACCGGGTAGGTGGGGTGGGTGCCGTACTTGGCGAGTTCGCGTTCGTACAGGTCGGGGTGGTCGGCGCGGAGGTGGTTGAGGGGCAGGAGGTGAGTGCCGCGGAGATCGTCGATGGCGGCTCGGTAGAGAACGGGCATACGCGAAAGCCTCCGCGCGCACGGACGGCGGCGGAGGCTTTGCACTGATTCTATCGGCGGTTGAGGTCTTTGGGGAGGATGTGGGCGATGTTGCGTTCGGCGAGGGCGGTGATGGTGACGAAGGGGTTGACGCCGAGGGTGCCGGGGATGAGGGCGCTGTCGGTGATGTAGAGGTTGGGGTGGTTGCGGACGCGGCCGTAGGGGTCGGTGGCTTTGCCGAGGAGGGCGCCGCCGAGGGGGTGGTAGCAGAAGTCGGCGGCGAAGGGGCGGTTGCCGGTGAAGAGGTCGCGGCGGTACGTCGTCCCGATCGCTTTGTTGAGCTTGTCGAAGAGGTACTGGGCGGAGCGGATCGAGGGGGTGCTCTGGGCGGCGGACCAGTGCAGGTCGGCGCGGTCGGTGGCGTGGTTGTAGGTGAAGTGGCCGCGTTCGGGGTTGACGGTGATCGCGAGGTAGAGGCTGGCCCAGGTCTCGAGGCCGACCGGGAGCGGGGCGATCTCGGCGAAGGCGGGGTACTTGGGGTGTCGCCAGTTGTCGATGGCAAGGGTCGGGATGGTCGACTGCAGGGTGCCGGTCGGGTCCCAGAGGTGATTGGCGCGCGCGGTCATCACGTTGCCGTTGGTGCCCCAGCCGCGGCCGATCGCCGCCGGGAGGTCGGGCAGGGTGCCGGTTTCCCTTGCCCGGAGCAACAGTTCGGTGGTGCCGACGCTGCCGGCGCCCAGGAACAGGTACCGGCAGGCGAGCTCGCTCCGGCGGATGACCTTGCCCCAGGCATCGATCTGTTCGAGCCCGACCAGATATCCCTTGCCGTGGCGGCGGATCGTGGTCACTCGGGTCAACGTGCGGATGGTGACGTTGCCGGTGCCGAGGGCATCGGCCAGGTAGGTCTTGTCCAGTGACAGCTTGCCGTGGTTGTTGCCGTAGATGACCTCGCCGGCCAGCGCCGAACGCGGGACCTGCTTCTTCTCCTCGCGGCGCAGGTAGTTGAAGTCGTAGACGTTCGGTACGACGCTCGTCCGGAAGCCGGCCTGGTGCGCCTGCCGCCGGGAGACTCGCGCGTACTTGTAGACCGGCGTCTGCTCCAGGTAGCGCGGATCGATCGTGTTCACGCCGAGCATCCGCCGCGCCAGCGGGAAGTACCGCCGGTACATCGCGTCGGCGTCCACCTGCGGCAGGACCTTCTCGAAGTACGCGCGGTCGGGCGTCGGCGCCATCCCGCCGTTCACCAGCGAACCGCCGCCGACGCCGCGTCCGACGTACACGCCCATGTTCGGGAAGTCGATCCGGTCCAGGACGCCGGCGTACGGGCGGCCGAGGTCGCGGTTGACGACGTCCAGCCAGAGGAAGGTGTCGAGGGGCGCCGCGGTCCGGCGGTGGAACCACATCGAACGGCGATCGGGATTCAGGGTCGAGCAGAAGACCTTGCCGTCTTGGCCGGCGGTGTTCCAGAGCTGGCCCATCTCGATCATGGTGGTCTTGACCCCGGCGGCGCCCAGGCGCAGCGCGGTGACGGCGGCGCCGTACCCGGTGCCGACGACGAGGGCGGGGACGTACGGCGTCGCGGCCTCGGCCGGGCCGATGCGGGTGAGGCCGGTCGCGGCGGCCGCGGTGAGGGCGGTCAGGCCGGCGAAGCGGCGACGAGTCATTGCGGACGGAATGGTCTCGAAAGTCACCTGACGCACCGTAGTTGACCAATTACCCGCGCGCAGCGGCCCCGGCATGTCGCCCTGCGCGCGGCTAGCGTGCCCGTCATGGACAAGCGCTTTCTCGGCCGGACCGGCCTGCAGGTCAGTGAGCTCTGCCTCGGCACGATGACGTTCGGGCCGGGGACCGACGAATCGACGGCGCACCGCATCCTGGACGAGTTCGTCGCCGCGGGCGGCACCTTCGTCGATACCGCCGACACCTACTCCGGCGGCGTCTCCGAGGAGATCATCGGCAGCTGGCTGCAACGCCAGAACCGGGACGACCTGGTGATCGCGACCAAGGTGTACGGCGAGGCCGGGCCCGGCCTGCCCGTCCGCGGCGCGGGCCGCAAACACATCCTGGCCGGGGTCGACGCCAGCCTGCGCCGGCTGCGCACCGACTTCATCGACCTCTACCAGATCCACGTCTGGGACGACGCGACGCCGCTGGAGGAGACGCTGTCGACGCTGGATGCGCTCGTCAGCAGTGGAAAGGTCCGCTTCATCGGCGCCAGCAACCTGGCCGGTTGGCAGCTCCAGAAGGCGATCGACCTGTCGAACCACCGCGGCTGGGAGCCGTACGTCAGCCTGCAGCCGCTCTACAACCTCCTCGACCGGGACGCCGAACTCGACCTCATCCCCGTCGCGCAGAACGAAGGCGTCGGCGTGATCGCCTGGAGCCCGCTGGCCGGCGGCTGGTTGTCGGGCAAGTACAGCAAGGACGCCGGTGGCCCGCCCGCGGGCAGTCGGAGCAGCCAGGCCGACTGGGATGCGCACGACAACGACCGGACCTGGCGAGTGCTCGACGTACTGCGAACCGTCGCGGCGGAGATCGGGAAGACGCCGGCTCAGGTCGCGCTGCGCTGGGTGCTGCAGCGGCCCGGACTGACGGCGCCGATCATCGGCGCCCGGACGCCGGAGCAGCTCGCCGACAACCTCGGCGCGGTCGGCTGGGAGCTCGACGCGGAGCAGCTGCGGCGGTTGACCGAGGCCGGCGACGGACCGCTGCCGTACCCGCACAACATCCTCGCGATGCCGCAGTTCGTCCGGCGCCCGAACGGACGGTAGCCGCTGTCTGTCTCTTCGTGCAGGGCTGCAAAATTGCACTCATAATTAATTTGCAGTGAGTGCAAAAATCTGCCTACTCTGGTCGGGTGACACAGGGCGAGGGTGGGCTACGGGAGCGGAAGAAGCTCCAGACCAGGGCGGCGCTGACGGAGGCCGCCCTGCGGCTGGCGTTCGCGAAGGGCGCGGACAACGTCACGGTCGAGGAGATCGCCGCGGCGGCGGACGTGTCGGTGCGGACCTTCTTCAACTACTTCCCGCACAAGGAGTACGCGATCCTCGGGCGGAATCCGGCCCATCTGGAGCGCGCGCTCGAGCTGATCGCGAGCGCGCCGGCCGAGCAGTCGCCGATGACGACGATGCGGCAGATCGTGCACGAGGTGCTGCGGGAGCTGATCAGCGAGGGTGAGCTGTCCCGCCGCGGCGAGCTGATCATGGGCTCGCCCAGCCTGCTGTACCACCTGATGCTCTCGAGTATGGACGACGAGCGTCAGCTGTCCGAGGCGCTGACCGAGCGGATCGGGGATCCGCTCCGGGCCCGGCTGGTGGTCACCAGCGCCGGCGCCGCCTGCCGGATCGCCATCGAGCTGCACAAGGACACCCCGGACACCGCGCCCGCCGACCTCGTCGACGCCGCCCTGCAACTACTTGCCCAGGGCATCGACCCTGACTATCAGAAAGGTCACTCATGACGACCACCTCGGCCGAGGGGACCGGTTCGGTCGCGGCGCTGACGCCGCGGCAGACCGTGCAGGCCATGTCCGGTCTGATGATGGGACTGTTCGTCGCCATCCTGGCCGGCACCGTGGTGTCGACCGCGCTGCCGCGGATCATCAGCGATCTGCAGGCGAGCCAGTCGTCGTACACCTGGGTCGTGACGGTGGAGCTGCTCGCGATGACGGCGACCGTGCCGTTGTGGGGAAAGCTCGCCGACCTCTACAACAACAAGCTGCTCGTCCAGCTCTCGCTCGGCTTCTTCGTGGTCGGCTCGCTGGTGGCCGGGTTCGCGCCGAATATCGAGGTGCTGCTCGGTAGCCGGATCCTGCAGGGGCTGGGCGGCGGCGGTCTGACCGCGCTCGTGCAGATCGTGATGGCCGCGATCATCCCGCCGCGGGAGCTCGGCCGCTACTCCGGCATCTTCGGCGCGGTCTTCGCGTCGGCGACCGTCGGCGGTCCGCTGCTCGGCGGCTTCCTGGTCGACTCGCCGCTGGGTTGGCGAGCCTGCTTCCTGGTCGGCGTCCCGTTCGTCCTGGTCGCGATCTTCCTGCTGCAGCGCACGCTGCACCTGCCAACCGTCCGGCGCGAGGTGAAGATCGACTGGTGGGGCGCCTTCCTGATCACCGCCGGGGTCAGCACGCTGCTGGTCTGGACGTCGTTCGCCGGTAAGAAGTACGACTGGGTCTCGGGCTGGAGCTTCCTGCTCGTCGGCGTCGCCGTCCTCGCGCTGGTCGCCGCCGTGTTCGTCGAGCGCCGGCACCCGGAGCCGATCATCCCGCTGGACCTGTTCCGCAACCGCACGGTCACCCTGGCGATCGTCGCCAGCGCGCTCGTCGGTGTCGCGATGTTCGGCGGCTCGGTGTTCCTCGCGCAGTACTTCCAGATCGCGCAGGGCTACTCGCCGACCGCGGCCGGGCTGATGGGGCTGCCGCTGATCATCGGCATGATGGGCGCCTCGACGGTGGCCGGTGGCCTGATCACGAAGTACGGCAAGTGGAAGATCTACCTGGTCATCGGCAGCGTGCTGCTCCCGATCGGCCTCGGCCTGTTCGGCACGATCGACGCGCACACGTCCAAGTACCTGCTCTGGGCCTTCATGCTCGTCCTGGGTATCGGCATCGGTCTCGTCATGCAGAACCTGGTGCTCGCCGCGCAGAACGACGTCCCGGCCCGTGAGCTCGGCGCCGCCACCTCCGCGGTCAGCTTCTTCCGCTCGATGGGCGGCACCATCGGCGTCAGCGTCCTCGGCGCCATCCTCGCCAACCGCGTCGTCGAAGAACTCGGCGGCGCCGGCGGCGCCGGCGAGGGCGCCGTCCCCAACCTCGCCGAACTCCCGCCCGCGGCCCGCGCCGCCGTCGAGAACGCCTACGGCGTCGCCACCGCGGAGCTCTTCATGCTCTCCGTCCCCTTCGCCGTCCTCGCCCTCGTCGCCGTCCTCTTCATCAAGGAGAAACCCCTCCTCACCACCACCGCCACCGAGCGCCTCGCCACCGAGGAGACTGACAAACTGGACGCATGATCGTCGCATTCAGCATCAGCCCGTTGTCAGGTGACGAGACCGGAGGCGTGAGCGAAGCGGTGGCCGCGGCCGTCCGCGTCGTTCGCGCCTCCGGCCTTCCCAACGAGACCAACGCCATGTTCACCAACATCGAAGGCGAGTGGGACGAGGTGATGGCGGTGGTGAAGGAGGCCGTCGAGGTGGTGGCGGCAGTCTCGCCGCGGGTCAGCCTGGTGCTGAAGGCGGATATCCGGCCGGGGTTCACGGGCCAGCTGACCGCGAAGGTGGAGCGGATCGAGCAGGCGTTAGCCGAGTGAGTTGAGGGCGGCTAGGGCGGCGGGGTGGCGGTTCTCGCGTTCGGCGGCGCGGAGGAAGTGGACTCGGTCGACGAGGATCTCGTCGGCTTCGGGGTGTTGTTGGAGCAGGGCGATGGACTCGTCGGCGTAGTCGGCGAGGGGCATCCAGGTGGGGTCGGGGGCGGCGCCGTTCAGGAGGTTGGTCTGGACGGCGGGCGGGACGAGTTCGATGACCTGGATGCCGGTGCCGGCGAGCTGGAGGCGCAGGCTCTGGGTGTAGCTGTGGACGGCGGCCTTGGTGGCGTTGTAGGTCGGGGTGATCGCCAGCGGGACGAAGGCGAGGCCGGAGGAGACCGTGACGATGGCGGCGTCCGGGCGGGTGCGGAGCTGCGGGGTGAAGGCGGCGATCGCGCGGATGGTGCCGAGCAGGTTGATCGTGACGGTTTCCTCGGCGGTGGCCAGGTCGGGGGCGCGCAGGTCCTCGTCGCGCATGATGCCGGCCATCGTGACGAGGACGTTCACCTCGGGGAAGCGGGCCGGGAGAGCTTCCAGCGCGGCCGGGTCGGCGACGTCCAGGACGACGCCCTGGATGCCGTCCTCGGCGGCGATCCGGTCGAGCAGCTCCTTGCGGCGGCCGCTGATGATCACGGTGTTGCCGAGGTCGCGGAAGCGGCGGGCCAGTTCGAGGCCGATCCCCGAGGTGCCGCCGGTCATGAAGATCGTGTTGCCAGTCGTTTTCATGGCTCCAGCCTCGAACCGGATGCCGTCGGCAACCAGGCTCGGTGCAGCCACTGCTCGGCAGGCAGTGGATAACTCCGGCCGGGCGAGCACACTGGAGACATGGAGTACGCCGACCTGTCCGATTTCCTCCGCAAACGCCGCGAAGCCCTGCAGCCCGAGGACGTTGGCATGCCACGCGGACGCCGCCGCCGGACGCCGGGTCTGCGGCGTGAGGAGGTCGCCGTCCTGGCCTCGATGTCGACCGACTACTACAGCCGGCTCGAGGGCGGCCGCGGCCCGCAGCCGTCGGTCGACATGCTCGGCTCGATCGCCCGCGCGCTCCGGCTGACGATGGAGGAGCGCGACTACCTCTTCGTCCTCGCCGGGCACGGTACGCCGCCGCGGACGACGCGCGCCTGTCACGTCGACCCCGGCATGCTCCGGATCATGGACCGGCTGCAGGACACCCCGGCGCTGCTGATCAACCGCTGCGGCGAGACCCTCGCGCAGACGCCGGCGCATGTCGCGCTGGCCGGTGAGCAGACCAACTTCGAGGGCATGGAGCGCAGCGAGGTCTACCGCTGGTTCGCCCACCCGGAGACCCGGCTCCTCTACCAGGACGCCGAGGCCGACCGGCACAGCCGGCTGCTCGTTTCGCTGCTGCGGATGACCGCGACCGCCGACGGCCCCAAGTCGTACGCCGCCGTCCTCGTCCGCGAGTTGCGCAAGCTGAGCCCAGAGTTCGGCGCGATCTGGGACCTGCACGAGGTGGTGCCCGCGCACAGCCGGACGAAGCACTTCCAGCACGCCGTCGTCGGCGACCTGGACCTGTACTGCGAGGTGATCGACAACCGGGACCAGCAGCAGACCCTGGTCGTGTTCACCGCCGAGCCGGGCAGCGAGAGCGCGGAGAAGCTGCGGTTGCTCGGCGTTTTGGGGAGCCAGGCGATGAGCTCTGGACAGGACTTTCGCCGGGAGTTAATTTAAGTCCCGAAGTCCGGAAAGCCCATTCCCGGACTTCGGACCCCGCCCCCGCGGAAAGGACCGCCCCATGCCTTCCGATCGCTTACGCCTGCCCGCGTTGCTGCTCGCGATCCTCGCCATCGTCGTCGGCCTGACCTCGGCCGCGACCGCGAAAGTTCAAGCGACCTTCAACGTGCTCGCCTTCTACAGCGGGAACACCCAGGACGCCGCGCACAACGACTGGGTGAAGGAGGCCAACGAGCGGTTCCCGCAGTTCGGCGCGCAGAACGGTTTCACCTACACCGCGACCAACGACTGGAGCCGGCTGAACAACCTGCAGGCCTCGCAGTACCAGGTCGTGATGTTCCTGGACAACACGGTGTGGGTCCAGTCGCAGCGCGCGGGTTTCCAGCGCTACATGGAGAACGGCGGCGCTTTCTTCGGCTGGCACGTCACCAACTACAACGACGCCAACCAGGGCTGGCCGTGGTTCAACAACACGCTGCTCGGCACCGGCCGCTTCGTGTCCAACACCTGGTTCCCGTCGCCGGTGACGTTGCGGACCGAGAACCGGTCGCACCCGTCGCTGGTGAACACCGGCGCGACGTTCCGCTCCGCGACCAGTGAGTGGTACAGCTGGCAGTACGACCTGCGGCAGAACCCGAACATCCAGGTCCTCGCCTCGATCGACCCGTCGAGCTTCCCGGTCGGCAACCAGCAGGGGAACATCTGGACGTCGGGCTACTACCCGATCATCTGGGCCAACAAGAACTTCAAGATGATCTACGCGAACTTCGGCCACAACGCGATGAACTACCAGACCAACACCCGGACGTCGTCCACCTTCGACAGCCCCGCGCAGAACCAGTTCGTGATGGACGCGCTGAAGTGGCTCGGCGGTGGCGGCGGCACGGTCCCGCCGGTCGAGCAGCCGACGCCGAACGCCTGGTACTCGGTCGCGAACAAGGCCAACGGCAAGTGCGTCGACGCCCGCGCCGCCGGTACGACGAACGGCACGGTCGTCCAGCAGTACAGCTGCAACTCGACGACCGCGCAGCACTTCCAGTTCCAGCCGACGTCGGACGGTTTCAACCGGGTCAACAACCGCAACGACGCCACCAAGGCGATCGACGTGGCCGGCGTCGCGACGAACGACAACGCGGGTCTGCAGCTGTGGACGTACAGCAACGGCGGCAACCAGCAGTGGCAGGCGGTCTCCGAAGGCGGCGGCTACTTCCACTTCGTCGTCCGGCACACCAGCAAGTGCCTGACCGTCCCCGGCGGCTCGACCGCTGACCAAACCCAGCTAGTCCAATCCACCTGTAATGGCAGCGCGGCCCAGTCGTTCAAGCTGACGGCGGCCTGACACCTGCGTAGATTGCGGCCCATGAGATTCCTGCGTGTGGCCGCAATCGCGGCAGGAGGTCTGATGGTGGTGACACAGCTGTCACCGGCCCAGGCGAGTGGCGGACCGTCGTACCGATGGAACTTGACGCCTACGGGGAGTACGGCGCAGTTCCGCGGGTTGTCGGCGGTCAGCAAGGACATCGCCTGGGTCGGTGGCTCCCAAGGACAAGTGCTGCGCACGCTGGACGGCGGTCGGCACTGGCAGAACGTGAGCCCGCCCGGCGCCGAGGCGCTGCAGTTCCGCGACGTGCACGCGTTCGACGCCAAGCGGGCCGTGATCCTCTCGATCGGGACCGGTACCGATTCCCGCGTCTACCGGACGGCGGACGGCGGCAAGAGCTGGACCGAGACGTTCCGCAACCCGGACGCGAACGCGTTCTACGACTGCCTCGCTTTCAACGACGACCGCAACGGCCTCGCGCTCAGCGACCCGGTCGACGGCAAGTTCCGGATCGCCGCGACCGCGGACGGCGGCCGGTCCTGGAAGGTGCAGCCGAATGCCGGGATGCCGGCCGCGCTGCCCGGTGAGTTCGCCTTCGCCGCGAGCGGGACCTGCCTGGTCGCCGGCCGCGGCCGGACGGCGTGGTTCGCGACCGGCGGCGGCGACCGGCCGCGGGTGTTCCGGACGTCGGACGGCGGCCGGCGCTGGTCGGTCACCGACTCGCCGATGGCCAGCGGCGCCGCGGCCGGCATCTTCAGCCTCACCTTCCGCAACTCGCTGTTCGGCGTCGCCGTCGGCGGTGACTTCGAGAAGCCGACCGAAGCCGTGAAGGCCGCCTCGATCACGTACGACGGCGGCCGCACCTGGAAGCTGGTTCCGGCCGCGAAGGCGCCGAAGGGCTACCGGAGCGGATCGACGTACGTGCCTTGGTCGCCGTTAACGGTGATCGCGGTCGGGCCGTCCGGGAGTGATGTCAGCCGGGACGGCGGCCGGAGCTGGAAGCAGTTCTACGACGGCAGCTTCGACAGCGTCGAGTGCGGTGGGCACGGCGTACGGGCAGGGTGCTGGGCTTCCGGCGCCAAGGGTGCGGTTGCACGACTGGAGGTCGGACGATGAAGCGGGCGCTGGTATTGCTGGTTGCTGTGCTGATGGCTGTACCGATGACGGCGTCCGCTGTGCCGGACCGCAGCCGGTCGGTGACCGTGATGTCGTACAACATCCACCACGGCGCCGGTACGGACGGCGTCCTCGATCTGGAGCGGATCGCCGCGTTAATCGAGCAGAACGGCGCGGACGTCGTCGGGCTGCAGGAGGTCGATCGGCACTGGAGCGAGCGCAGCAACTGGGTCGACCAGCCCGCCTGGTTCGCGAAGCGGCTCAAGATGCACTACGCGTACGCCGCCAACCTCGACCTGCCGCCGCTGAACCCGGGGGAGCCGCGGCGTCAGTACGGGACGGCGATCTTGTCGAAGTTCCCGATCAAGAACTTCCAGAACACGCCGCTGCCGTTGTATCCGGGCAGTGAGCAGCGCGGGCTCGCGGTCGCCACGCTCAAGGTTCGCGGCGCCGAGCTGCGGTTCGCGAACACGCACCTGACCAACATCAACCCGCCGGAGCGGCTGGAGCAGGCGCAGAAGGTGGTCGAGCTGCTCGGGACGCCGAAGCGGGCGACGCTGCTCGTCGGCGATCTGAACGCGCGGCCCGATACGCCCGAGCTCGAGACGCTGACCGATGTCCTGGCCGACACCTGGACCGAGGTCGGCGTCGGGCCTGGGTACACGAGCCCGGCGGACAACGCCACGGCCCGGATCGACTACCAGCTGCACAGCCGGCAACTGCGGCCGTTACGGGCCTCCGTACCGGTCAGCCCGGCCTCCGACCACCTGCCGGTCGTTGCCTCGTTCAACCTTCGCTGAACCTCGATTCAGCATCGCGGCGCCCCCAGCTCAGGCTGGCGGGCGCCGTTTTCTTGGAATTACAAGCTTGTAGTTTGTCAAGTCGACACGCAGGTGAAACAAAGATACTTGTGTGAAAACTGTTCCCAATGGGGCTCAGGGCAACTAGTGTCACGTATGTGGTCCAGGAGGGCCAATTGGCGGAAGGGACGACCTCATGCGGACACTGCTCCCGGGTGTGTTGACGGTCTGTCTGGCCGGTTCGCTGACGATCGTGCCGGTGACGGCGCAGGCGAAGCCGGAGCCGCCGGTGATTCCTTCCAAGGCAGCAGTCGAGCGGGCCAAACAGGCCGCCGCCGACAAGGCCGGTCAGGTCAAGGCGATCGAGCAGCAACTGGCCGCGGCGGAGGCCCGGCTGGAGCGGCTCGGCATCCAGTCCGGGATCGCCGCCGAGGCGTACAACGGAGCCGTCTATCGGCTGGAGCAGGCTCGTAAGGACGCCGCCGCGGCGGCGGCGCGGGCCGCGAAAGCCCAGAAAACCCTGACGGAGCAGCGACAGCAGATCGGCCGGTTCGCGGCGGCGTCGTACCAAGGCGGCGGCGATATCGCGAAACTCGGCCCGCTCTTCACCGCCGACGGGCCGCAGCAGCTGCTCGACTCGGCCGGCGCCGCGCATTCGGTGTCGTCCGCGATGCAGGGCTCGTACCTGCGCTACTCGGCGTCCCAGGTGGTCACGAATCTGTTCAAGGTCCAGGCCGATCAGGCCGTGGTCAAGGTGAAGCACGCGACCGACGAGGCCGCGAAGGCGAAGCAGGCGGCCGAGGCGGCCGAGCGCGCGCAGTCCGCGGCGGTCACCGCGATGGGCGTCCAGCGACAGAAGTCGATCGCCCAGCTCGCCGTCCTGCAGAACACGTCCGTCCAGGTGGCCGCGCAGCGGCAGCGGGGGCTCGAGGAGCTTGCGCGACAGCGCGCCGCCGCTCTCGCCGCGAAGAAGGCCGCCGAGCTACGGCGCAAGATCGCCGCGCGGGAGGCCGCCGAGCGTGCCCGCGAGGCGGCCGAGAAGGCCCGTGAAGAGCGCGAGGAGCGCGAACAGGGCAAGAAGCCCGGTAAGAAGAAGCCGCGGAAGGAGCGTCCCGGCGGCGGCAACGGCGGTCACGGCCGGGGCGCTCAGGCGGCGATCAACTTCGCGCTCGCGCAGCGCGGCGACATGTACCTCTGGGGCGGCACGGGCCCGTCCCGCTGGGACTGCTCCGGCCTGATGATGGGCGCGTGGAAGCGGGCCGGCGTCCAGCTGCCGCACTACAGCGTCGCCCAGTACGAGCAGACCCGGCACATCGACGAGGACGAGCTGCGCCCGGGCGACCTGATCTTCTGGTCGATCGACCCGGACAACCCGGCCACCATCCACCACGTCGGGATGTACCTCGGCGACGGCCGGATGATCCACGCCCCTCGCTCGGGCAAGCCGGTCCAGATCCAGAGCGTCTACTACTGGGAGCCGCCGGACTTCTTCGGCCGGCCCTGAAGCACCGCGGGACCGAACCATCGCAGGACGGGGATGCACGTGACGAAACGCAACCGAGCAGTGTGGACCGCGGCGCTCTCCCGGCTCCGCCCGGGCCTCCGGCGCAGAGCGCCGCTACCGGCCCCGGCGCCCGCGCCGCCGGTCATTGCCGACAGCAACGACGACCGGGAGTACGCGTCGTACTCCCTGGTCGGCTGGTAGTCGCTGGGGTCAGTGACCCTCGGTCTTGAGCCGGGCGAACGAGGCGCTGATCTCGGCCTCGGCGTCCGAGCGGCCGACCCAGGTCGCGCCCTCGACGGACTTGCCCGGCTCGAGGTCCTTGTAGACCTCGAAGAAGTGCTGGATCTCCAGGCGGTCGAACTCCGGCACGTGGTGGATGTCGCGCAGGTGCTCCTGGCGCGGGTCGCCGGCCGGGACGCAGAGGACCTTGTCGTCCGGGCCCTTCTCGTCGGTCATCCGGAACATGCCGATCGCCCGGGCCTTGATCAGGCAGCCGGGGAAGGTCGGCTCGGTCAGCAGGACGAGCGCGTCCAGCGGGTCGCCGTCCTGGCCCAGGGTGTCCTCGATGAAGCCGTAGTCGGACGGGTACTGAGTGGCCGTGAACAGGGTGCGGTCGAGCCGCAGCCGGTTCGTCTTGTGGTCCAGCTCGTACTTGTTGCGGGTGCCCTTGGGGATCTCGATGAAGACGTCGAACTCCATACGGCAGATACTGTCACGGTTCGGACCGACCAAATGACAGGAGCAGCCCGGTGGCCCGTCCTCCTCGTGCGGTGTTCGTCACGCTGCTCGCCTCGGCCTTGTGTCTCGGCCTGGCGGGCGGAGCGGGCGCCGTACCCGGATCTGTGCAGTCCGCGCCGCCTGTCCTCGCTCCGGCGACGGCGGAGGGTGCCGCGCCGACTGCGCTCGGTGTGCAGAAGGCGCTGGCCGCCATCCTCGCGGACCCGGCGCTGGGCAAGCACCGCGGCGTCTACGTGTACGACGTCGCCCGGGAGAAAGTGGTGTACGCCACCGGAGCATCGACTCCGTACACCCCGGCGTCCACCCTCAAGCTGCTGACGACGGTGTCGGCGCTCGCGACGCTCGGTCCGGAGCACCGGTTCAGCACCAAGGTGGTCAGCGGTGGCAAGGGCTCGATCGT
Source organism: Kribbella sp. NPDC104218 (assembly GCF_055584105.1). Classification (NCBI taxonomy): domain Bacteria; kingdom Bacillati; phylum Actinomycetota; class Actinomycetes; order Propionibacteriales; family Kribbellaceae; genus Kribbella; species Kribbella sp. NPDC104218. Next base: position 1,164,888 of record NZ_JBVJMQ010000001.1, on the reverse strand, counting down.
GCTGGTCGGCGGTGGTGACCCGTTGCTGACGGTGAAGTCATCGGCGAAGGACGGCTATCCGACCCGGTCGACCCTGCAGGCCCTGGCCGCCAGCACGGCGAAGGCGCTGAAGGCCGAGGGGACGACCACCGTCTCCCTCGGGTACGACGCCTCGCTGTTCACCGGTCCGGCCGGGAACGCGCGCTGGGAGCCCAACTACCTGCCGGAGGGCATCGCGGCCCGGACGTCGGCGCTGTGGGTCGACGAGGGTCGGATCGCGCGCGGAATGGCCAAGCGATCCGAGTCGCCGGCGCAGGCGGCGGCTGGGTGGTTCGCCAAGCTTCTGATCGGCAACGGCATCAAGGTCACCGGTACGGCCAAGCCGAAGACCGCACCGGCCGGTGCGGAGGCGCTGGCGCGGGTGGCGTCGCCGACTGTCGGTCAGATCGTCGAATACGTGAACTTGCACAGTGACAACGACGGTGCGGAGGTTCTGCTCCGTCATGTCGGGCTGGCGACCAAGAACGGCGGCTCGTACACCGGTGGCGCCAAAGGGGTCGAGCAGACGCTCACCAAGCTCGGGCTCGACGTCGACAAGTCCTCGATCTACGACGGCAGCGGGCTGACCCGGACGAACAAGGTCACGCTCGACGTGCTGGCCGGTGCGGTCCGAGTGGCGGCTTCGAAGGACCACCCGGAGCTGCGGCATCTGCTGACCGGGCTTCCGGTCGCCGGCTTCACCGGGAGCCTGGAGGAGCGCTTCGGCTCCGGTGGCGCCGGCCCTGGGACCGGTCTGGTCCGTGCGAAGACCGGGACGCTGACCGGCGTCCACAGTCTGGCCGGGATGGTCCGGACGCGCAGCGGGACGGTGCTGGCCTTCGCTGTGGCCAGTGACAGCGTTCCGGTGCCGAAAACGCTCGATGCGCGTGCTGCGCTGGACCGTGCGGCAGCCGCGTTGGCCGCTTGTGGGTGCTGACCTAGCTGCCGAGGCTTGTTCCTGCGACTAGTGTCGACGTATGAGTACGGCGGAAGGCGATACAGCGGCTGAGATGGTCGACTGGCAGCTGGCGACCGGTGTGGCCCGACGGCTGCTGCGTCCGGGGCCGGTGGTCAGCCGCGCCGAGGCAGAGCAGGTAGTTGCCGAGCTGCGGCAGTTCGCGGCCGACTCCGAGCATCACGTGCGTGAGTTCACCGGTCTGCAGGCCACGTCGGCCACTGCGCCGGTTGTGATCGTGGACCGGCCCGGCTGGGTCCAGGCGAACGCGGACGGCTTCCGGACCGTGCTGAAGCCGCTGACCGACAAGCTGCGCGAGAAGGCCGACCGGACGAACGGTCTGTCGTCAGCGGTCGGGTCGCGGGTGACAGCGATCGAAGCGGGCGCTCTGCTCGCGTTCATGTCCTCTCGGGTGCTGGGTCAGTTCGACCCGTTCTACCCGGCTGAGCCGGACCCGACGCGCCCTGGGCTTACTGGGCGGCTGCTGCTCGTCGCACCGAACGTGATGCACGTGGAGTCCGAGCTGGGCGTCGTACCGCGGGACTTCCGGTTGTGGGTCTGTCTGCACGAGGAGACGCACCGGGTGCAGTTCACCGCGGTGCCGTGGTTGCGGGACCACCTGCGCTCCGAGATCGGGCTGTTCCTCGACCAGGCCGAGCTGGACGCTTCGGCGTACGCCGCGATGTTCCGGGAGGCCGTGCAGCGGCTGGGGCGTTCGGTCCGAGGTGAGGCCGAGCTGAGCCTGGTCGACCTGATGCAGTCGCCGGAGCAGCGCGCCGTGCTGGACCGGCTGACCGCGGTCATGTCGCTGCTGGAAGGACATGCGGACTTCGTGATGGACGGCGTCGGGCCGTCGGTCATTCCGACCGTGGACGCCATCCGGTCCAAGTTCACCTCGCGGCGGCAGAGCGGGAACCCGGTCGACCAGCTGCTGAAGAAGCTGCTCGGTCTGGACGCGAAGCTGCGGCAGTACAAGGACGGCGCCGCGTTCGTCCGGCGGGTCGTCGACCAGGTCGGTATGGACGGGTTCAACCGGGTCTGGACCGGCCCGAACACGCTCCCGACCAAGAACGAGATCGCGAATCCCGATGCCTGGATCACCCGACTCCACGGCTGACGTCGCTGGAGAGCGGAGGGGGCGGCTGCATCCGGCGATTGCTCGGGTTCGGGAGGCCGTGCGGACCGCGCTGGCCGATCTGCCGGCTGGGACGACGGCTCTGGTCGCCTGCTCCGGTGGCACCGACTCGCTGGCGCTCGCTGCCGCTACCGCGTTCGCAGCGCCGAAGCTTGGGGTGCGAGCGGGGGCGGTGATCGTCGACCACGGCCTGCAGCCGGACTCCGCACGGACGGCGGAGATCGCGGCCGAGCAGTGTCGCGGGCTGGGTCTCGACCCGGTTCAGGTGCGCGCGGTGGAGGTCGGCAGCGAGGGTGGACCGGAGGCGGCCGCCCGGACGGCCCGGTACGACGCGCTGCGGGCGGCTGCCGATGAGTTCGGGGCGGACGTCGTCCTGCTCGCTCATACCCGGGACGATCAGGCTGAGACCGTTCTGCTCGGGCTGGGGCGGGGCTCGGGTGCTCGGTCGCTGGCTGGGATGGCGGCGGTGGCTGGTCTGCTCCGGCGTCCACTGCTGGAGGTGCCGCGTTCGACGACGGCCGCTGCCTGTATCGCTTCCGGGCTCCGCCCGTGGCACGACCCGCACAACGACGATCCGACGTACACCAGAGTGCGCGTGCGTCACGAGGTGCTGCCGGTGCTCGAAGAGGCGCTTGGGCCCGGTGTGGTCGAGGCGCTTGCCCGTACGGCCGGCCTCCTCCGAGCGGACGCCGATGCGCTCGACCAGCTCGCTGCGGACCTCGCCGAGACCGCAGTACGCCGTACCGATGGTGAAGTGCACTGTGAGGTCGGGGCGCTCGCCGACGAGCCTGTTGCGCTCCGCACCCGCGTACTGCGCCAGGCCGCCCTGGAGGCCGGTTCGAAGGCCACCGACCTCACCGCCGGCCACGTCGCCGCCGTCGACGCGCTCGTCACCGACTGGCGCGGCCAGCGCTGGATCGACCTCCCCCAAGGAGTCCGCGCCGTCCGCCGGGGCGGATTCATAATCCTGGGCGCGGATGTGACAGGCTGAACCCCGTGGATGCTTCGGACATCGAGAAGGACCTGGCTCAGATCCATTACACCGAGGAGCAGATCCTGGGGAAGCTCCAGGAGCTGGCCACGCGGATCGAGCAGGACTACGAGGGCAAGGACCTCCTCATCGTCGGCGTCCTGAAGGGCGCCGTGATGGTGATGGCCGACCTGGCCCGCTCGTTCACCCGGCACGTCGAGATGGACTGGATGGCCGTCTCGTCGTACGGCTCGGGGACGAAGTCCTCCGGGGTGGTCCGGATCCTCAAGGACCTGGACACCGACATCAACAACCGGCACGTGCTGATCGTCGAGGACATCATCGACACCGGTCTGACGCTGACCTGGCTGGTCAGCAACCTGCAGTCCCGCGGCCCGGCCTCGGTCGAGATCTGCACCGCGTTCCGCAAACCGGACGCGGCCGCCAAGATGGCGCTGCCGGTGAAGTACGTCGGGTTCGACCTGCCGGACGAGTTCGTCGTCGGGTACGGGCTCGACTACGCGGAGAAGTACCGGAACCTGCGCTGCGTGGGCACGCTGGCGCCGCACGTCTACTCCTGAGCACCCTGCTCCGGCGGACTTGGTGACAGCCTGTACAACAGGTCGTACCGTCCAATCCTGACCCTCGTGCCGTGTTGTCTTGTGCGACACGAGACACTTGGACTGGTGTTACCGTCTCAAGCCCGCGAAACCCGGGCCTGCCGAGCTAGGAGGGACGGGGCGTAGGCCTCGATCATGGACGTGAAGCGTATCTTCCGCGGACCCCTGTTCTGGATCGTCATCGCCTTCTTGGGCGTGCTGGTGATCGGGCAGCTCCTGACCGGCTCGTCCGGATTCAAGGCCCAGCCGACCGGTGAGGTCGTCAAGGTGATCAAGCAGGCTACCGACGCCCCGGCGGGTCAGAAGGTGATCAAGAACATCACCCTGATCGACCCGAACCAGGAGATCCGGCTCGAGAAGACCGACGGGACCAAGATCCGGGCCTTCTGGGTCGACGGCCAGGCCAACGCGCTCGGCACCCAGCTGCAGCAGCTGTACCAGGACGGCAAGGTCGACAAGTACAACGTCGAGAACCCGAAGCCGAGTTTCATCGGCCAGGTGTTCCAGACGCTGATCCCGTTCCTGCTGATCGCCGTGGTCTTCATCTTCTTGATGAACTCGATGCAGGGCGGCGGCTCGCGGGTGATGAGTTTCGCGAAGTCCAAGGCGAAGCTGATCACCAAGGACACCCCGAAGACCACGTTCGCCGACGTGGCCGGCTGTGACGAAGCGATCGAGGAGCTCGGCGAGATCAAGGAGTTCCTCCAGGAGCCGGGCAAGTTCCAGGCCGTCGGCGCCAAGATCCCCAAGGGCGTGCTGCTCTACGGCCAGCCCGGTACCGGTAAGACCCTGCTGGCCCGCGCGGTCGCGGGGGAGGCCGGCGTCCCGTTCTACTCGATCTCCGGTTCGGACTTCGTCGAGATGTTCGTCGGCGTCGGCGCGTCCCGGGTCCGGGACCTGTTCGAGCAGGCCAAGACGAACGCCCCGGCGATCGTGTTCATCGACGAGATCGACGCCGTCGGCCGGCACCGCGGCGCCGGCATGGGCGGCGGTCACGACGAGCGTGAGCAGACGCTGAACCAGCTGCTCGTCGAGATGGACGGCTTCGACGTCCGCGGCGGCGTCATCCTGATCGCGGCCACCAACCGGCCCGACGTCCTCGACCCGGCGCTGTTGCGCCCGGGCCGTTTCGACCGGCAGATCGCCGTCGACGCGCCGGATCTGCCCGGTCGCGAGCAGATCCTCAAGGTGCACGCCCGCGGTAAGCCGATGTCCCAGGACGTCGACCTGACGGCGGTCGCCCGCCGGACGCCGGGGTTCACCGGCGCTGACCTGGCCAACGTGCTGAACGAGGCGGCCCTGCTGACCGCCCGCTCGAACATGCAGGTGATCGACAACAACGCGCTGGACGAGGCGATCGACCGCGTGATCGCGGGCCCGCAGCGCCGGACGCGCCTGATGTCCGACAAGGAGAAGGTGCTCACGGCGTACCACGAGGGCGGGCACGCCCTGGTCGCCGCCGCGCTGCCGCACTCCGACCCGGTGCACAAGGTGACGATCCTGCCGCGCGGCCGCGCGCTGGGGTACACGATGGTCCTGCCGGACGAGGACAAGTACTCGACCACCCGGTCGGAGATGCTCGACAAGCTGGCCTACATGCTCGGCGGCCGGGCGGCCGAGGAGATGGTCTTCCACGACCCGACCACCGGCGCCAGCAACGACATCGAGAAGGCGTCGGCGCTGGCCCGCGCGATGGTCACCCAGTACGGCATGACCGAGCGGCTGGGCGCGATCAAGTTCGGCTCCGACAGCAGCGAGCCGTTCCTGGGTCGCGACTTCGGCAGCCAGCGCAACTACTCCGAGGAGATCGCCGCGGCGGTCGACGAGGAGGTCGGCAACCTGATCCTGAACGCGCACCAGGAGGCCTTCGACATCCTGGTCGAGAACCGCGCGGTGCTCGACCACCTGGTCGAGGAGCTGCTCGAGAAGGAGACCCTGGACAAGGCGCAGATCGCCGAGATCTTCGTCCCCGTGGTCAAGCGCGACCGGCGACCGGCCTGGACGGGCTCGTCCACCCGGATCCCGTCCGACCAGCCGCCGGTGATGCCGCTGCCGGCCCGCTCGCCGAACGGCTCGCTGAGCGACGTCCTGCCGGGCGGCACCGTCGGCCCGGACGAGAACGTCCTCCCGCCGAACTACGGCAGCGGGCCGACGCCGCCCTCGCCGAACGAGTAAGACCGATCACCACCGACAGCGCCGCCATCCAAGTGATGGCGGCGCTGTTGTTTAGGGTGGCCGTATGACGTCGCCTGGGTTCGACCACGAGCGGGCCGAGCGGGCCGTCCGGGAGCTGCTGTTCGCGATCGGCGAGGACCCGGACCGCGACGGGCTGCGGGACACCCCGGCCCGGGTCGCCCGCTCGTACGCCGAGATCACCGCCGGGCTCGGCCAGCGGGCCGCGGACGTGCTGAGCACCACCTTCGAGCTCGAGCACGACGAGATGGTCCTGGTGAAGGACATCGAGGTGTGGAGTATCTGCGAGCACCACCTGGTGCCGTTCACCGGCGTCGCGCACGTCGGCTACATCCCGAACCGCGACGGCCGCATCACCGGCCTGTCCAAACTGGCCCGCCTCGTCGACGTCTACGCCAAGCGCCCCCAGGTCCAGGAACGCCTGACCACCCAGGTCGCCGAGTCCCTGGTCGAGCTCCTCGAACCCCGCGGCGTGATCGTCGTCATCGAGTGCGAACACCTCTGCATGACGATGCGCGGCGTCCGCAAACCCGGCGCCAAGACCATCACCTCCGCCGTCCGCGGCCAGCTCCGCAACCCCGTCACCCGCGCCGAAGCCATGAGCCTCATCGTCGGCTGAGTTCCGGCCGTAGCCCGCACCGGACCTCGATCGTTGGGGATTGTGAGCTGGTGGCTGTGGACATTCCGTTGCGTTGCCGTTACTTTCCGTAGGGGCGTTCGTTCGACGGGGACCGGGCGCCGGCCGTGAGGAGGACAAGGAATGTCGGGGCGTTACCGGGTCGGCGCCGCACTCGCCGGCGCTGCAGTACTCACCGCGGCGGGGTTGGTGGCCGCGAGCTGGGCCACCGCTGATGATCGAGGTACCGCGGCCGCGCCGCGGGTGGAGCCGACCAAACTGGTCGGGAAGTCGCCGCTGGCGGCCGCGGACGCGGTCGAGGCGCAGGTCGGGCAGCGGGCGGTCGGGACGTACTACGACTCCACGGGTGAGCTCGTCGTCGCGGTGTCGGATGCCGCGACCGCGGAGCTGGTCCGGGCGGCCGGCGCGGTGCCGAAGCTGGTCCGGCACACCGCGGCCGAGCTGGGCGCCGTCCAGGCCGCGCTGAACAAGCTCGCCGACCGGCAGACGGCCGGCAAGGTCCGCTCCTGGTACGTCGATCCGATCAGCGGAACGGTCGTCGTCAGCGTGCCCAAGGGCGCGCGGGATGTCTTCACCGAGCGATTCCTGCGCCGCGCCAAGGAGTACGGCGACCAGGTCACCGTGCGAACGGCGTACGGCAAGGTGGTGCCGACGGCTGACGACTTCAGCCTGCGCGGCGGCTTCCAGGTCGACAAGAACACCGGCTACGTCTGCTCGCTCGGCTTCAACGCCCGGAACAGCAAGGGCACCCGGATCTTCCTGACCGCCGGCCACTGCACCTCCGGCAAACCCTCCTTCTCCCGCAACGGCTACATCCTCGGCAACACGCTCACCTCGAGTTTCCCGGGGAACGACTACGGCTCGGTCGACGTGATCGAGGGCTGGGACCAGCAGGGCTACATCGAGGGCTGGGGCCGCGGCAACATCGCCGTCCACGGTTACACCAACGCGACCGTCGGCGCCGAGGTCTGCAAATCGGGGAAGAGCACCGGCTGGTCCTGCGGCCGGATCGTGGCCCGCAACGTCACGGTCAACTACGGCAACAACAAGGTCGTCCGCGGCCTCTTCCAGCACACCGCGTGCGTGAAGTCGGGTGACTCCGGTGGCGCGACCATGACGGGGAACTGGGCGCAGGGCATCACCAGCGGCGCCGCGCTGATCGACGGCAAGTGTCTGGACCAGTACGACCGGGCCAACGAGTCCTACGCGCAGCCGATCGGCGAGGCCTTGCAGGCCACCCAGTCCGAGCTGGTCCTCGGCAGCTGACGCCGCGTTCCGGGTAGCTGATTCCGCCAGTGTCCCAGCCGCCCACTACGGTGGGCGGGTGGGAATCGGCTCGCGGGGTCAGGTGGACGGATTACCGGTACTGGACCGGTGTCTCGTCATGGGCGTGGTGAACGTGACGCCGGACTCCTTCTCCGACGGCGGCGAGTGGTTCGAGCCGGCCGCCGCGATCAAGCACGGCCGGGAGCTGCTGGCCGCGGGCGCCGACCTGCTGGACGTCGGCGGCGAGTCGACCCGCCCTGGGGCAGCTCGGCCGGAGCCGGCCGAGGAGATCCGCCGGGTGCTGCCGGTGATCGAGACGCTGGCCGCCGAGGGCGCGCTGATCTCGGTCGACACGATGCGCTCCGAGGTCGCGGCCCTCGCGCTGGACGCCGGCGCCGCGGTGATCAACGACGTGTCCGGCGGCCAGGCCGATCCCGAGATGCTCGCGCTGGTCGCCGAGCGCCGGACGCCGTACATCTGTATGCACTGGCGAGGGCACTCGATCGACATGCAGAACCAGGCCGAGTACGGCGATGTCGTCGCCGAGGTGATCGCGGAGCTGGCCGACCGGATCACCGCGATGCGGGCGGCCGGCGTCGACCTGGGCCGCGTCGCGCTGGACCCGGGCCTCGGATTCGCGAAGAACGCCGACCACAACTGGGAGATCCTGCGCCGGCTGCGGGAATTCGGCGTCCTGGGACGGCCGTTACTGATCGGTGCGAGCCGGAAGGCGTTCCTGGGTAGGCTGCTGGCCGACGAGCAGACCGGCGAGCCCAGGCCCGCCGTCCGACGAGACGATGCGAGCGCGGCTGTTTCCGCCCTGGCCGCCGCGGCAGGAGCCTGGTGTGTCCGGGCCCACGCCGTGGCGCCGAGCGTGGACGCGGTCCGGGTGGCGAAGAGATGGGGAACCGTATGACGGAAGGGTCCGCCAACCCGCGGCCGGGTGACGGCGCGCGCGGTGCGACCGTCGAGGACGTCGTGCTGAACGCGAACACCGCGTTCTACAACGCCTTCGAGGCCGGCGACCTGGATCTGATGGCGGCCGTCTGGCTGCCGGAGCCCGACCCGGTCTGCATCCATCCGGGGAACGCGGCCATCTCCGGCTACTCGGAGATGATGCGGGCCTGGGCGATGATCTTCGCGAACACGCCGTACATCCAGTTCTTCCTGACCGATATCTCGGTACGGGTGGATGAAGACGTGGCGTACGTCACGTGTACGGAGAATGTCCTGTCGTCGGGTGAAGGCGCCCCCGAGGAAGGATTCGCGGGGGGTAAGGCGCTCGCGACGAACGTCTTCCGCAGAACTTCGTCCGGCTGGCGGTTGTGGATCCACCATGCCTCCCCGGTACTGTCGTCTGGGGGTCAACAGGAGGAGGCGGAATGAGCGGGCCCTTGGCCTCCCCTGACGTGATCGAGATCCGTGGTATCCGAGGGTTCGGGCGCCATGGGGTCTTCGAGCACGAACGGGCCGACGGGCAGGAGTTCGTCGTGGACGTCCGGCTGGAGCTGGACACCCGGCCCGCGGCGGCCTCCGACGACCTGGCCGACACCGTGAACTACGGCGTGGTCGCCGAGCAGGTGCACCAAGCGATCGAGAACGACCCGGTGGATCTGATCGAGACCCTCGCCCAGCGCATCGCCGACCTGTGTCTCGCCGACCGGCGGGTGACAGCGACCGCGGTGACCATCCACAAACCCTCGGCGCCGATCTCGGTGCCGTTCGACGACGTTGTCCTGACCGTGCAGCGCAGAGCCGGAGAATCCTCGTGACCGAGACCCCAAGTCCTTACGTCATCGACGCGGACACCCTGAGCGGTGGCCTCAAGCCGATCCGCCAGGTGATCCTGTCGCTCGGCAGCAATCTCGGCGACCGTGAGGCGAATCTGCAGGGCGCGATCGACGCGCTGCGGGACACCCCGGACGTCGTCGTCGTCGATGTCTCGCCGGTCTACGAGACGCAGCCGATCGGCGGTCCGGAGGAGTCCGGCCCGTACCTGAACATCGTCCTGCTCGCCGACACCACGCTGTCGGTCGACCTGCTGCTGGACCGCGCGCACGCGGTCGAGCAGGCCTTCGGCCGGGAGCGCAGCGTGAAGGGCGCGCCGCGGACGCTGGACGTCGACCTGATCACCTACGGCAAGAAGACGATCGAGTCCGACGAGCTGACCATCCCGCACCCGCGGGCGCACGAGCGCGCGTTCGTGCTGGCGCCGTGGCTCGACATCGAGCCGGACGCCGAGCTGCCCGGGCACGGCCCGGTCGCGGAGCTGCTGGGCAAGGTCGGCACCGACGGGGTGTCCAAGCTCGACCTCGAGCTCCAGTAGTGGCCACCGGCGGTCCCGAGTCCGGCCGGGCGCCTGGTTCCGGTAAGGAGCCGCCCCGCCCGGGCTCGGTACGGCCGACGTCGCGCCGGCTGCTGGTCGCGATCGCCGTCCTGTGCACGGCGATCGGCTTCACGCTGGTGCGGGCGATCGAGGCCGGCGGCGGCGTCGCGCCGGCGGTCTCCTGGCTGACGCTGTTCGCGTGGGCCTTCCTGGCCGCGCTGCTGTTCGCGGCGGCGCGGAACACCCATCAGCGGGTGCAGGTGCGGCGGGAGCGGGTCGAGGCGTCCCGCGCCGTGTTCTTGTTGCTGATCGGAAAGGCGAGCGCTTTCGTCGGCGCGTTGTGCACCGGTGTGTACGCAGGGTTCGCGTTAAGCTTCCTGAGAGGCGTGAGCGCCTCCGGACCTCGTAACAGAGTGATCATGGCCGGCCTCGCCGCCGTGATCTCGGTGCTGGTCGTCACGGCCGGATTATTGCTGGAACGTGCGTGTCGTATTCCCGAGGACCCCGACGAGACCGCCTAACATGACGGTCCATGGGGTCAAGGGGTAGCCGCCGTCGAACCAGGACCACCGTTCTCACCGTCGCCAACGCGCTGCTGATCGTCGTCAGTCTCGGTGTCAGCGTGGCGCTGTTCACGCAGAACACCTGGGTTCTCCGTGGCGCGGCGATCGCCGCCGTCGCGGTGGCCGTTGCCGCCTCGGTGCTGTTCCGCCACCAGTTGCTGGTCGAGCGGCTGGCCCACGCCGACGAACGTGTGCAGGTCGCGCAGGAGTACTCGCGGATCACCAGCGCCCGCGTCGTCGAGAACGCCGAGTTCGTCGACCTGATGCAGCGCCGCCTGGACAAGATCGACGCCCGGCTGGACAAGATCGACGAGGAGGTCGCCACGGTCGTTGCCGCCGGCGACAAACACTCCCAGGCCGACGCACCCACCGTGGTCGATCTCAAGCTGCGTGGTCTAGCCGCCTCGTAAGACTCGGCAAACGCGTTCCGTGACTCAGGTAGGTTCTGGGGCGTGGACCTTTCTCAGCTGCTGAGCGTCGCCCAGGCCGCCGTCGACCAGGGACGGACCGTGACGGACTCCCGGGGCCCGGGGGAGCTCACCTTCAAGGGCGACCGGGACATGGCCTCCGAGGTCGACTTCGCGGTCGAGCGGAAGATCCGCGAGTTCCTGGAGCGGGAGACGCCGCAGATCGGTATCCAGGGCGAGGAGGAGGGCGGCCCGACCGAGGGCACCCGCTGGGTCCTGGACCCGATCGACGGCACGGTGAACTTCGTCCACGGGACGCCGTTGTGGGCGATCTCGCTCGGCCTGATCGTCGACGACCGCGCGGTGGCCGGTGTGATCGACCACCCGCCGCTCGGCACCCGGTACGCCGCGGCCGAGGGCGTCGGGGTCACCTGTAACGGCAAACCCATCCAGGGCAGTCAGGCGACCACGCTGAACGAGTCCCTGATCGCGATGGGCGACTACGCGATCGGCCCGCACGCCGGTGACCACAACCCGGCGCGGACCGAGCTCCACAACCTGCTCGTCCCGCGGGTCCAGCGGCTCCGGATGATCGGGACGGCGGCGACCGCGCTGACCTGGACCGCGAACGGCTTCTTCGACGCCACGATCATGTACTCCAACAAGCCGTGGGACACGATGGCCGGCGTCGCGATCTGCCGGGAGGCGGGTCTGCAGGTCCTGGACCTCGACGGCACGCAGCACTCGCCCGCCTCCCGCGGGACGTTCGCGGTGGCGCCGGGCCTGGCCGCCGAGCTCACCGACCTGATCGCGCGATCCGGAGTCCGCGGTATCTGATTCGCCGAAACCGAAATAGCGGAGGCACCCCGCCGGTTGTCCTCTCGTATGACTACTTTGGGAATCATCGGCAGCGGCAACATCGGCACGGTTGTCGCGAAGCAGGCTGTCGCGGCCGGATATGACGTGGTGCTGGCGAACTCGCGCGGGCCGGAGAGCCTGCGCGAGAAGGCGGCCGAGCTCGGCGTCCGGGCCGGTACGGCGGTCGAGGCCGCCGAAGCAGGGGACATCGTCGTGGTGTCGATTCCGCTCGGCCGGTACGCCGAACTCCCGGCCGAGCAGCTGGCCGGCAAGGTCGTGATCGACACGCTGAACTACTACCCGAGCCGGGACGGCCGGATCGCCGAGCTGGACGACGAGGCGACGACGACCGCCGAGCTCGTCCAGCGGCACCTCAAGGACTCCCGCACGGTCAAGACCTTCAACAACATCACTTCCGTCCACCTGGAGTCGCTCCCGCGTCCGGCCGGCGCTGCCGACCGCAGCGCGCTGCCGCTGTCCGGCAACGACCCGCAGGCGCGCGCGACCGTGGTGGAGCTGCTCGACAAGCTGGGCTGGGACGCCGTCGACGTCGGCCCGCTGACCGAGAGCTGGCGGCACGAGCCCGAGACCGGCGTCTACGTCGATCCCTACCTCGGCGCCGGCGTCACCTTCCAGGACCTGATCGGCGGCGCCCAGGACGCCGGCTCACCCGCACCGGCCGCCGACATCGAGAAGCTGATCGCCGCCGCGCACCGCCCGCCGGTCCGCGACCGCCAGTTCTAGCTCGTCACTTGTCGATGTCGCCGACGACGAAGAACATGCTGCCGAGGATGGCGATCATGTCGGGGATCATCGTGCCGGGGAGCAGCGCGGGGAGGGCGGAGATGTTGTTGAAACTCGCCGAGCGCAGCTTGAGCCGCCACGGGGTCTTGTCGCCGCGCGAGACCAGGTAGTAGCCGTTGATGCCGAGCGGGCTCTCGGTCCAGGCGTAGGTCTGGCCCTCGGGAACCTTGAGGATCTTGGGGAGCCGGGTGCTGACCGGGCCGGCCGGCATCGCGGCCAGCCTGTCCAGGCAGGCGTCGACCAGGTCGAGGGAGACCTTGACCTGGTCGAGCAGGACGGCGAACCGGGCGTAGCAGTCGCCGTCCGGCCGGGTGACGACCCGAAGCACGTCCTGGAGCTCGCCGTAGGCCAGGTAGGGCTCGTCGCGGCGCAGGTCGGCGTCCACGCCGGAGGCCCGGGCGATCGGGCCGGAGACGCCGTACTGGGCGACGAGCTCGGGGGAGAGCTTGCCGACGCCGACGGTCCGGGCGCGGAAGATCTCGTTGCCGAGGACGAGGTTCTCGATATCGGGCAGCCGGTTGCGGACGGCGGCGGACGCCTGCGCCGTCCGGCCGAGCCAGCCCTGCGGCAGGTCCTCCTTGAGGCCGCCGACGCGGTTGAACATGTAGTGCATCCGGCCGCCGGACAGCTCCTCCAGAACGGCCTGAACGGTCTCCCGCTCGCGGAACGCGTAGAACACCGGTGTGATCGCGCCCAGCTCCAGCGGGTAGGAGCCGAGGAACATCAGGTGGTTGAGGATGCGGTTCAGCTCGGCCAGCAGGGTGCGCAGCCAGACCGCGCGGACCGGCACCTCCAGCCCCATCATCCGCTCGACGGCCATCACCACGCCGAGCTCGTTGGCGAACGCCGACAGCCAGTCGTGCCGGTTCGCCAGCACGATGATCTGCCGGTAGTCGCGGACCTCGAACAGCTTCTCCGCGCCCCGGTGCATGTAGCCGACGATCGGCTCGCAGCCCGCGATCCGCTCGCCGTCCAGCGTCAGCCGCAGCCGCAGGACGCCGTGCGTCGCCGGATGCTGCGGACCGATGTTGAGCACCATGTCCGTGGTCGCCAGCTGCGAGCCGCTCCCCGTCCCGCCCCGCTCGTACGCCGGGTCGAATCCAGCCGCTCCCGCGCCCAAGCCGACCACTCGTTCCACGCTCATGACCACTATCGTGACAGGCTTGGGGCGTGGACGACCTCTTCGCACCCTCCGATGTCAGCTGGACGCCGGTCTCACCGCAGCTGGCGACCGTTCGTCGCGTGACGGCGGCGATCATGTACGGCCTGCTGGCGATCGTGGCGTTGCTGGCGCTCGGGCTGACGCTGAGCTGGCTGTGGGGCGGGCTGGCGGTTGTGGTGGTCGCGGCGGCGTTCGTGTGGTCGTGGGTGCTGATCGGCCGCAACCAGCGTTCCTGGAAGTACGCCGAGCGCGACGACGAGCTGATGGTCAGCCACGGGGTCCTGTTCCGGGAGCTGATCGTGGTGCCGTACGGGCGGATGCAGTTCGTCGACGTCACCGCCGGGCCGCTGGAGCGCGCCTACGGGATCGCCACGGTCGAGTTGCACACCGCGACGCCGGCCACCGACGCGAAGATTCCCGGCCTGCACCCGGACGAGGCGAGCCGCCTGCGTGACCGGTTGTCCGCCCTCGGCCAGGCGCAGGCGTGGGGCCTGTGACCGAGCCGACCCCGCAACCGCCGACACCGGAGCCGATGCCGCCGGCTCAGCTGGAGCCGACCGGCGCGCGGCTGCATCCGCTGACGCCGTTCGTGAAGGGCTGGGGGTACTTCGTCGGCGGCGGCCTGATCCTGGTGAACAACGAGAGCCTGCGGAGCAATCTGGAGATCGCGGGGATCGGTCTGCTCGGCGTCCTGCTCGGCGGTATCGCGCTCGGCGCGCTGTCCTGGTGGTTCACCAAGTGGCAGCTGACCAACGACGCGATCCGGGTCGACAGCGGCTTTCTGTTCCGCCGGACGCGGATCATCCGCTTCGACCGGATCCAGGCCATCGACGTCGCGCAGCCGTTCGTCGCCCGGATCTTCGGTATGGCCGAGCTGCGGATGGACGTCGCCGGCGGCGGTAAGAGCGATGGCAAACTGAGCTACTTCCGGTACGCCGAGGCGGGCGAGCTCCGCACGCTGCTGCTGGTCCGGGCCAAGGGCGAGCAGGTCGCCGAGCAGCAGCTCGAGCAGCCGGAGCCGGAGGCGCTTCTGGTCGTTCCGACCAGTCGGCTGCTCGGTGCGACCTTACTGTCCTCCACGGTCATCGGCAGCGCGGGCGCGCTGATCTGGCTGATCGTCGCGACCATGGTGCTCGACTTCCACATCGGTCTGTTCGCCGGTCTGCCGCTGCTGCTCGGTGTCGTGCAGCCGATCTGGAAGCAGGTCGTCGGCAACCACGGCTTCACGCTCTCCCAGACGGACCACGGGCTGCGCACCAAGCGCGGCCTGTTCGACGTCCAGCGCCAGACCATCCCACCGGGCCGCGTCCAAGGCTTGCTGATCACCGAACCGCTGATCTGGCGGCTGCTGGGCTGGTCCCGCGTCGAGCTGGACATCGCCGGCGTCGCAGGTAAGGACGACGGCGAAGACGAGCTCCAGGGCGCGCAGCTGCTCCCGGTCGGCGAACGTGCCGAAGTGGCCGCAGTCCTCGCCCGTGTCCTCCCCGGCTTCAACCTGGACGCCATCCAGCTGCAGCGCGCTCCTGAGCGGGCCAAATGGCTGCGGCCGATCGGCTGGCGGTTCCTGGCCTACGGCGCCGACGACCAGGTCTTCCTCACCACCTCCGGCTGGGTGAGCCGCCGGACGTCGATCGTCCTGCACCACAAGACGCAGTCCGTCCGCCTCGCGCAGGGGCCCTTGCAGCGCAAGCTCAACCTGGCCGACGTGCACATCGACACCCCGCTGGGCCCGACGAACGCTGTCGCGCTGCATCGCGATGTCAACGAGGCTGCCTGGCTCACCGACGCCCAGTCGAACCAGGCCCGCCAGGCGCGGCAAGCGATCGAGACCACCCGCCCGCACGACTCCTAGTAGCCGGTAACGACCCAGCCGAAGTGGCCGAGGCCGGCGCGGTCGAGTAGCTCGGCCGCCTCACCGGCTGCGGACAGAGCGGTCAGATAGCCGTGCGGGTCCGTGGTGGCTTGCTCCAAGGGCGGACGGCGAGCGGAGACACCCAGCTGGGTGAGGGCATCGTGCTGGGTCACTAGACGGCCGTTGACGGCTTCGGCGAGTGAGTCCAGGGCTACGTGGGCGGTGAGGTCGCAGGTGCCGTCAGGAGTCGGTGGGCACTCGCGGCCGGCGCGGAAGCCGGTGAGAGTGCCGTACGGCGGGCGGTCCGCCGCGGTATGGCCGTAGTCGATCGCCACGGCGACGCCGTCGAGTCGAGCGACCACCTCGGCCCAGGCGGTGTCGCGGGGCAAGCCGATCTCGGCGCGGTCGCCCGGCTCACCAGGCCACCATTTCCGCAACCACTCCAGGTCGTTGCCCTCGACAACATCACCAAGACTCAGCTCGGCCGTCAGATAACGCGGTACGCCGTCGTCGTCCCACTCGGCCAGCTCGCAGGGCACGTTGTCGAGCCATTCGTTGGCGATCACCAGACCGGTGAGCTGGTCGGGCAGCTCGTCGTCCAGCTCGATCTCGCGTACCTGCAAGCTTTCGGCGCGCAGTACGGCGGCCAGGTCACCGGAGCCGGAGGCGATATCGGTGACCTGGGCGGCGCCGACCTGGCGGGCCAGTCGAGCGATGGCCTGGCCGAACAGCGGCGACACGTGCACCGACGTCCGGAAGTGGGCGGCGGGGCGTTCGCGGCGGTAGAAGCCGTCCGGACCGTACAGGGCGTGCTGCCAGGCGGTGCGGAAGGTGTCGGTCATCAGCTGCCGTTCGACGTGGACCAGGCTGATCCTAGGATCGACCATTATGTCGCGACTGCCTGCCGAGCTGGACGTTCTCTTCACCGGTGCGCCGGTTCTGCACATCTTCGGCGTGGGCGACCCCTGGCAGTACCCGGAGGGCTGGCTGGAGGAGACGCGGGCCAAGGCGCACGAGCTGATCCGGACGCCGGCGTTCGCCGAGGTGTTCACCACCCGCAAGGGCTCGTTCGTCACACCACTGCCGATGCTCGCCAGCGCGTTCTACGACCTGGTCTGGACGCTTCATCCTCCGTTGGCCCTAATGGTCGGGCCAGGCCGCGATCTGTACAGCCAGTGCACCGGTCCGTATCTGACGAAGCAGCCGACGCTGGTCAAGCCGTACCGCAGCTGGACCAGTAACAACCTCGGTACGTCGACGCCGCCGCAAGAATTCACCACGGTCGAGGGCAACGCGTTGCAGCGCGAGCGGCTGGTCGAGTTCTACGTAGCCGCCCTGAAGCTGTTCGAGGGCGTATCGCCGCTGGAGCCGCGGCGGAAGGTGCTGAGTGACCTGTGGGGTCGCGTACAGCGGGACGAGCGGCTGTGGTCGGCGCACCGGACGGCTTCCCGAAGTGACCTGATCACGTTGTGGCAGACCGAGCTCTTCGCGGATGACGCGGCGTTCGCGCAGTTCCCCGAGCAGACGCCCAGCCCGCTCAACCTGTTGCGGGTCGCGGTCGCACGTCTCGAAGCGGCGCACACTGCGATCGCAGGAGTGACGCCGGAGAACGACCGTAGCTTTGCCGAGACGCTGGCTTCGCTGATCCATCAGGTCAAGGTGACCGAGGTGCCTGCCGGTTTGTCGTACACCGTGCTCGGCAGCGACGGCGCTGCGGAGGTGCAGCGGCTGTTCGAGCAGCAGACGGATGCTGTTGATCGGAAGGCCTGGCGGAAACGCCACCAAGCCTGGCTGGCCCGCGCAGTCGAGGCCGGTGCCGCGCGGTTGGGGGAGGAGTGGCTGGCGTCGGTCTACCTTCTCGGCGGCGTGCTGGAAGGGCTACCTGACCGAGCGGTGGAGCCGACCGAGCTGAACATGGTCTCCGGCTTCATGGACTCCCTGCGTGCCGTGCACGACCTGCGGCCACACGTCAGCACACCCCGTCCGATCCCCACGACCCCAGCCGTCGAGGTACTGGAGCCGGAGGCCGATCCGGAGCACGAGCTGGCCCAGCTCATCGGTCTGGAGGCGGTCAAGGCGCAGGTCGCGGAGTTGGTGGCCGAGGCCAAGGTCGCCGGACTTCGCTCAGCGGCCGGAGTGCGCCCACCGGCGCCCAGTCGGCACCTCGTCTTCACCGGCAACCCGGGGACGGGTAAGACGACCGTCGCGCGGCTGCTCGGCGACATCTACCGCAAGTACGGCGCACTGACCTCGGGACACGTGGTCGAGGTCGGCCGGGCGGACCTCGTCGGTGAGTACATCGGAAAGACGGCTCCCCTGGTGGAGGCGGCCGTGGAGCGGGCGCTCGGCGGTGTGCTGTTCATCGACGAGGCCTACTCGCTCGGGTCGGCCAGCGGCCGCGACTACGGTCACGAGGCCCTGGCCGCACTGGTCAAGGCGATGGAGGACCACCGGGAGAACCTGGTCGTCCTGATGGCCGGGTACCCCGGCGAGATGGCGACGATGATCGAGCAGAATCCCGGACTGCGCTCCCGAATCGGCCGAACGCTGCATTTCGCGGACTACTCCGATGACGAGCTGATCGAGATCTTCCGGCTGCTGGCGAGCCGCACCGGCTTCGACGTACCGGCCGAGACGGCTGAGCAGGTCACGTCGACGCTGCGGCGGTTGCCGCGCGCACCTGGGTTCGGAAACGGGCGTGCGGTGCGGTCACTGCTGGAGCAGATGTCAGCGCGCCAGGCGGTCCGTATCGCCGGTCTGACCGACCCGGAGCCCGAGGTGGTCAGAGCGTTGCTGACCGCCGACCTGCCACCGCTGTCCGGTTCTGAGCTGGCGAGTGGCGGCGCCGTCCATGGAGTGGCACCCGAAGCGCAGCTGGAGCGGCTGGTCGGCCTGGCCGAGGTGAAGAAGGTCGCCCGTGAGTTGGCGGCGGAGGCGAAAGCCGAAGTACTCCGAATGCGCGCAGGTATGCCGCCGACCGACCGCACTCGGCATCTGGTCTTTCTGGGCAACCCGGGGACCGGCAAGACCACAGTCGCCCGCATCCTGGCCGGCATCTACCGTGACCTCGGTCTGCTCGGCGCCGGGCAGCTGATCGAGGTCAGCCGGACCGACCTGGTCGCGCAGTACCTCGGTCAGACGGCGCCCCGGGTCCGCAAGGTGGTGCAGCGAGCGCTCGGCGGCGTCCTGTTCATCGACGAGGCCTACACGCTGAACGACCGCCAGGGGTACGGCGCCGAGGCGATCTCGACCCTGGTCCAGGAGATCGAGGAGCATCGTGACGAGCTGGTCGTGGTGATGGCCGGCTACGAGCTCGAGATGCAGGGCCTGCTCGACGCCAACAGCGGACTCCGCTCCCGCTTCCCCACCACGATCACCTTCCCCGACTACAGCCGCGGCGAGCTCGAGACCATCTACAGCGGCCTCGCCGGCACCTCCGGGTACACGCTGGAGCCCGGCATGCTCTCCGCGGTCAGCAGCCTCATCGAGCCCTTCCGGGGCACCCGCGGCTTCGGCAACGGCCGGCTGGCCCGCACCGCCTTCGAGAAGACCATCCTTCGCCAGGCCACGCGCATCACCGCCCTCCCCAACCCCACTCCCGACCAGATCCGCGCTCTCACCCGGGCCGACCTGCCCAGAAACCTGCCCGGCCAGACCGACGACGCCTCGCCCTACCTGTGACTGTGAGCAGGATCGCCACCATGGGGTGAGTTCATCGCCTAGGCTGGCCGGGAGATCGTCTGGTACCCCGTGCGGGACTGGAACGAAGAGAGTGGGTATGGAACGGATCGGCGTGGTTGGAGCCGGCCGGGCCGGGACCGCCTTGGGAGCAGCCTTGGCGGGAGTCGGGTATTCCCTGGTCGGGGTGTCGGCACGGTCGAGTGCGTCGCAGGAGCGCGCCGCCCGGTGGCTGCCGCATGTGCCGGTCTTGTCGCCCGCTGAGGTGACTGCGCGCGCCGAGGTGGTTGTGGTCGCGGTGCCGGATGACGTGATCGCGTCCGTCGTCCAGGAGCTGCCGCTGACCGAGGCGCAGTACGTCGTCCATCTGTCCGGGGCGCACGGGCTGGCGCCGCTGCGAGGTGTTCCGGCCGTTCCGGTAGCGCTGCATCCGCCGATGACGTTCACCGGCGACCTGCCGGATCTGCGCGGGCTGGTGTTCACGGCGACCGCTCCGGAGTCCGCGCGGGCGTTGGTGGCGCGGCTGGTGCAGGCGCTCGACGCTGAGGTGCAGTGGGTGGACGACGCGGAGCGTCCGCGTTACCACGCAGGTGTCGTGCATGCCGCGAACCACCTCACCACACTGCTCGCGCAGGCGTTCGCAGTACTGCGGGAGGCCGGGGTTTCGAATCCTTCGGCAACACTCCGGCCACTCCTGACGGCAACCCTCGACAACACGCTGCGATCCGGTCATCATGCGCTGACCGGGCCCATCGCCCGGGGCGATGTCGACACGGTGGCAGCACATCTCTCGGTACTGCGTGGCCGCACCGCGAGCACGTACGCCGAGCTGGCGCACGCGACCGTGGAGTTGGCGGCGGCGGACGGACGGCTGGATCCGGATCAGGCGGCCCGCTTCGGCGGCCTGCTGGACGGGCACCTGGTGGAGCGGTATCGGACAGGGGAGGCACCGCGATGAGACTGACGCAGACGAAGGCCGAGCTGCGAGCGGCCACGGCGGTGCGGCCCAGAGCGGTCGTCATGACCATGGGCGCGCTGCACGAAGGCCATGCGGCGTTGCTGGCCGAGGCGCGCGAGCGGGTCGGTCCGGACGGCAGCGTGGTGCTGACCATCTTCGTGAATCCGCTGCAGTTCGGCCCGACCGAGGACTTCGACCGCTACCCGCGCACGCTGGCCAGCGACCTCGCGATCGCCAAGAACGAGGGGGTGGACCTGGTCTTCAACCCCTCCCGCGACGAGCTCTACCCGAACGAGCCGTCGATCACCGTGCACCCCGGGCCGCTGGCCGACGAGCTGGAGGGGATGGTCCGACCGGGACACTTCACCGGCGTCCTGACCGTGGTGTCGAAGATGCTGCACCTCACGGCGCCCGATCTGGCGTTGTTCGGCGAGAAGGACTACCAGCAGCTGACGCTGATCCGCGAGATGGTCTGCGACCTGGACTGGAACGTCGACATCGTCCCGGTGCCCACGGTCCGCGAGGCCGACGGTCTCGCTCTGTCGTCACGTAACCGCTACCTCGACGAGACCGAGCGTGACGAGGCCCTGGTCCTGTACCGGGCGCTGACCGCCGGCGCCAAGGCCGGGATGAACGGCCCGGACGCCGTGATGGCCGCGGCCCAGGCCGAGCTGGAGGCCGTCCCGTCGGTCAAACTCGACTACCTCGCGCTCCGCGCCCCCGATCTCGGCCCGGTCATCGGCCCCGGCGAGGCCCGGATGCTGATCGCCGCCCGCGTCGGCCAGACCCGTCTCATCGACAACATTTCCATCACCTTGCGATGAACCTGGTTGATACGGTCAACAAATGACCGCACCCGCAGTCCCACAACGGCTGTCCGCACCGGAGCCGGGCTGGACCGACACTGTTGACGTAGTGGTGATCGGCTCCGGTATTGCCGGGCTGACCGCTGCTCTGAAGGCCCGTGAGCTGGGCACCGTGCTCGTGGTGACGAAAGATGTCGTCGCTTCCGGATCGACCCAGTGGGCGCAGGGCGGGATCGCCGCGGCTCTCAGCCCGGAGGACTCCCCGGAGGACCATCTGCACGACACTCTGGTCGCCGGTGCTGGTCTGTGCGACCCGGAGGCTGTCCGGGCGTTGGTGACCGAGGGGCCGGACGCCGTCCGCGATCTGATCGAGCTGGGTGCGCGATTCGACACTCTGGCCGACGGAGAGATCTCACTGACCCGTGAGGGTGGCCACCACCGCAACCGAATCGCCCACGCCGGCGGCGACGCTACGGGCGCGGAGATCGAGCGCGCGCTGGTCGCCGCGGTGAAGCGGGCGCCGGACATCCGGCTCATCGAGCACGCGCTGGTCATCGACCTGCTCACCGCAGCGGACGGCGCGATCGCCGGCGTCACGCTGCACGTGATGGGTGAGGGTCAGCTGGACGGTATCGGCGCGATCCGTAGCCGCGTCGTCATTCTCGCCTCCGGCGGACTCGGCCAGCTGTACGCCGCGACCACCAACCCCAGCGTCTCCACCGGTGACGGCATGGCGCTGGCGTTGCGAGCCGGCGCGAAGGTGCGCGACCTGGAGTTCGTGCAGTTCCACCCGACCGTGTTGTGGCTGGGCAAGAGCGCGAAAGGCCAGCAGCCGTTGGTCTCCGAGGCTGTCCGCGGCGAGGGCGCGTTCCTGGTCGACCACGAGGGCAACCGGTTCATGCAGGGGCAGCACGAGCTGGCCGACCTGGCGCCGCGTGACATCGTCGCCAAGGCGATCATGCGACAGATGCTTGCCTCCGGCAAGGATCACGTCTATCTGGACGCGCGGCACTTCGGCGACGAGAAGTGGCGGGTGCGGTTCCCGACCATTCTGGCGTCCTGCCGGTCGCACGGTATCGATCCGGTCCGGGAGCTGATTCCAGTTGCACCGGCTTGCCACTACTCCTCCGGTGGCGTCTGGACCGACCTGAACGGGCAGACCTCCGTGCCCGGTCTCTACGCCTGCGGTGAGGTTGCGTGCACCGGCGTCCATGGTGCGAACCGCCTCGCCTCGAACTCACTGCTCGAAGGTCTGGTCTTCGCGCGGCGGATCGCTGCCCAGCTGGCCGAGGGGCTGCCGGAATGGCGGGAGCCGGTCGTCGACACCCGCATCCCCGGGCTGGTCGACCCGGACGTCGTACCGGAGCTGCAGCGGATCATGACGGTCGGTGCGGGCGTCATTCGCAGCGCTACCGGGCTGGACGAGGCAGGAGCCGCGCTCGGCAAGTTGATCGAGCTTCCGGCCGGTGAGCCGGGGACTCCGGGCTGGGAGGCGACCAACCTGGTGACTGTCGCCTCCGCGCTGGTCGCTGCTGCAACGGTCCGCGAGGAGAGCCGCGGCTCGCACTGGCGCGAGGACCACCCAGATCGCGACGATGAACAGTGGTCGGGCAATCTGGACCTGACACTGCCCGCGGACGGCGACCGCGCCCGTCCGGGGACGACGTTCGTACCGCAAGCCGAGGAGAGCCACCGGAATGGATGACACCGTCGACCGCAAACAGGTCGAGGAGCTGGTGCGGGCAACCATCGCCGAGGACCTGGCCGGTGGGGTCGATGTGACCACCACGGCAACCATCGGCGCCGATCAGGTCTCGGTGGCCGAGCTGGTCGCCCGAGCCGACGGAGTGGTCGCTGGGCTCGAGATCGCCGAGCTGGTGGCCCGGCAGGTCGCAGAGCCGGAGTCCGTCGACATCGAGCATCTGGTCCGTGACGGCGCCGCCGTACGGCGTGGTGACGTGCTGATGACCGTGCGGGGCCGGACTCGGCAGCTGCTGACCGCCGAGCGGACCATGCTGAACCTGCTCTGCCACCTGTCCGGGGTGGCGACGCTGACCCGGCGTTGGGTGGACGCCGTCGACGGCACCGGCGCAGTCATTCGGGACACCCGCAAGACGATGCCGTTGCTGCGATCGCTGGAGAAATACGCCGTCCGCGCGGGCGGGGGCCGCAATCACCGCATGGGTCTGTCGGACGCCGCGCTGATCAAGGACAACCACGTCCTCGCGGCCGGCGGCGTCGCACCGGCGTTCCGGCTGGTCCGGGAGGCCTTCCCGAACATCGGGATCGAGGTCGAGGTGGACACGATCGAGGACGCGCTGATCGCGGTGGAGGTCGGAGCCGAGCTGATCCTGCTCGACAACATGGACGTCCCGCTGCTGCGGGAGGCGGTCGAGAAGGTGGCCGGCCGGGCCAAGCTGGAGGCGTCCGGCGGTCTGACGCTGGAGCGGGCCCGCGAGGTCGCCGAGACCGGCGTCGACTACCTGGCTGTCGGTGCGCTCACGCACTCCGCTCCGGTGCTCGACATCGCGCTGGACCTGCGAGACGCCTGATGCTGCTAGCCGTCGCCGTCGAGAACACCAGGACCCTTGCGGGCCTGGTGTTCGAGGGCACGGTCAAACGGCACTGGTGGGTGAGCACCGACTCCCGACGGACGGCGGACGAGTGGGCAGTGCTCCTACAGGGGCTGCTGGCAGGTGAGGCGCCGGTATCCGGCATCGCGGTCTGTTCCGCCGTACCGCAGGTGCTGCACGAGCTGCGGGACGTGGTGGCGCGTTACTACGGTGACGTGCCCAGTGTGGTCGTAGAGCCCGGCGTAAAGACCGGTCTGCCCGTTCTGGTCGACAACCCGCGCGAAGTCGGCACAGACCGGATCGCTAACGCGCTGGCCGCCGTCCACCTGTACGGCGCGCCCTGCCTCGTCGTCGACGTCGGGACGGCGATCACGATCGACGTGGTGAACGCAGCCGGAGCCTTCGCCGGGGGAGTCATTGCTCCCGGCATCGAGACGTCGACCGACGCCCTCGGCGACGCCGCAGCCCAACTACGCCGCGTAGAGCTGCTCCGCCCTCGCACACTGGTGGCGAAGAACACCGTCGAGGCCCTCCAGTCCGGCGCCGTCCACGGCTTCGCCGCCCTGGTGGACGGTCTGGTCGCCCGCATCACCGCAGACCAGTCCTTCGCCCCGGACATCCCCGTCGTGCTGACCGGCGCTCTCGCGCCCCTACTGCGCCGCGACCTCACGACACCGGTCCAGCACGAGCCGCTACTCCCCCTGCGCGGGCTGTACCAGGCTTTCGCCCGTAACCACTCCTAGGACTCGATCGGGCGTCGTACAACTCTTCCGGTATAGGGTTTCGGCGTCGGTTGTGAGGCAGCTGAGACGGGGTGGTCCGAGTGCGGCGGGTGCTCGCCGGGACGCTGGGCGTGGTGGCGTGCGCGTCGTTGCTGACCGCGTGCTCCAGCGATCCGGTGCCCGAGGACGTCGGTGTCGTGTGGGCGCCTGGCCGGACGGCTGTTCGGGTGACCTGGCAGGACGACAATGCGCCCAACCGGCTCACGATCGAGGGTGTGCTCAGCGAAGGGCCGTCGTACGTGCATTACCTGCCGGCCACGGCGGGGAACAGTTGGGACATTCCGACGTCGGCTTTTCCGCCGGACGGCAATTACCGGGTGGCGGTCGGAATCGGGACGACGGAGACCGGTGTGACCAGCAAACTGGCGCGGTCGCCGGTTTTCGACACCGACGGTCCGGTACGGCCGAGTTCGGCCAATGTGGCCGCGCAGGGGCGTGGAGTGCTGATCCGCTGGGCGGTGCCGTCCGCGCCGCAGGACTTCACTCCCAACGACCCGCTGGACGTGGAGGGGACGAAGACGCAGAAGTATGTGCCGATGGTCGGTCGGCCGGGTGAGCTGCTGCAGCAGATCGCTCCGGCGACCACCTCCACCCGGCACGTCATCAACAGCATCAAGCCGCCGTTCCTGTTCCAGCTCCGTACGGAGAACGAATGGGGCAGCAACCTCGGCGGTCAGGTCGCTGGGCTGACCAGCGAGGTGACGGCGTTCGCACCGCCGAACGGGCAGTTCAGCCTGGCGATGCGGGTGCGTGGCCGAGTCATCCAGCAGGAGACGTTCTGCGCGGCGGAGTCCCTGTGCGACCAGCGGCGGCTCACCTCGGCCGGCGTACCGCTGACAGTGCTCACGCAGGTCACGCCGAAGGCGCGCTGGACGCCGTTGGCCCGCGGAAAGACCACCGCGGGCGGGCACTACGACATCCCGGTCATTGTCGGTGGCAGTCGCCCGTACAAGGTCGTCGTCGACCAGTACGCGCGGCCGGGGTTCCTGACCGGTGCTTCGGTTAGTCCGCCGGTGTTCACCCGCGGTGTGGTGCGCGTGCTGGCGGCCGGCTACCTCGGCGGGAACAGCAAGAAGAGCGGTGAAACGGTGACGGCGTTCGCGCGCGTGGCGCCGGCGTACACCTCGGTCGCGCGGCTACAGGTCTGGAACCGGCAGACCCGGCAGTGGGCGTTGGTGAAGTTCGTCGCGCTGAACCGCGGGCAGGCCGTGTTCGCCTTCAAGGCCGGCGCGGCCGGGACGTATCAGTACCGCTGGGTCTTCCCGCCGGCGGCGCAGGGCGGCCGGAACATGAGCGGCCTGACCACGCCGGCGATCAACCTGCGCATCCGCCCCTAGGCCTCGGCGGACGTCGGCTCCAGCTCGGCCGGCCGGTGCCGGCGGCGGATCCGGACGTAGGTGTACGCCGCGATCGCGCCGAGCGCGACGACGACCAGCGCCCAGATCGACAGCTGGCCGAAGATCTTGTCCGCGTTGTCGCCGATGTGGAAGGCGACGATGCCGATCGTCGTCGACCAGGCGATCCCGCCGGTCGCGTTGGCGATCAGGAACTTCGGGTACGGCATCCGCAGCGTGCCGGCCATCGGGCCCGCGAAGATCCGCAGCAGCGCGACGAACCGGCCGAAGAAGACCGTCCAGACGCCGTACCGGTGGAAGTACTTCTCGGCCCGCTCGATCCGGTCGGCGGAGAAGTGTTTGAACCGGCGGCCGAGCCGGTCGAACAGGCCGCGACCGGCGCGGCGGCCGATGTAGTACCCGACCGAATCGCCGATGATCGCACCCGTCGCGGCGGCGCCGATCACGAACTCCAGCCGCAGGTCGCCCTGGGAGGCCAGCAATGCGGCGGCGATCAGCGTCGTCTCGCCCGGCAGCGGCACGCCCATGCTCTCGACGCCGATGACGAGCCCCACCACCAGATACGCCAGAACTGCCAGACCGCCGGTCGGAATCCCAATCGCAAGCGCTTCCCCCATGTACCCATAGTTACATCACCCGGCAAGCTATTAGTTGATTCGGGAGCAACTTCGGGGGAAATCCAGGGTCCTGAGGCGGCCACGGCCGGCTGCGATCCATCACACTGAGTGATTGTCACTTTCCGCGCGCCGGACAGCCGGCCGACAAACGATTCGGCTGTCAAGGTGTTGAGTCACTAGCCTTTGTCCCATGACTGACGCACCCGTGAACCCGACGAACCCCGACGACGGGCAGGACGACCTGCCCGAGCAGCTGCGGGTCCGCCGGGAGAAGCGTGACCGCCTGCTGGCGGAGGGGGTGCAGCCCTACCCGATCTCCGTGCCCCGCACGCACCTGCTCAAGGAGCTGCGGGCGACGTACGACGCCCAGGAGCTGGAGCCGGACACCAAGACCGGCCTGCAGGTCTCCGTGGTCGGCCGGGTGATCTTCCTGCGCAACACCGGCAAGCTCTGCTTCGTCCGGCTCCGGGAGGGGGACGGGACCGAGCTGCAGGTGATGCTGTCACTGGCCGACGTCGGCGAGGAGGAGCTGGCCCGGTTCAAGCAGCTGGTCGACATCGGCGACCTGCTGGCGGTCCAGGGCGAGGTCGTGACGAGCCGGCGCGGCGAGCTGTCCGTGCAGGCGACCGGCTGGCAGATGGCCGCCAAGACGCTGCGCCCGCTGCCGAACGAGCACAAGCCCCTCAACGAGGAGGCGCGCGTCCGGCTGCGGTACGTCGACCTGATCGTCCGGCCCGAGGCCCGGGAGATGGTCCGGATCAAGGCCGCCGTCCTGAAGTCGCTGCGCGCGACCTACGACGCGCACGACTTCATCGAGGTCGAGACGCCGGTGCTGCAGCTGACCAACGGCGGCGCCGCGGCTCGGCCGTTCAACACGCACCTGAACGCCTTCGACCAGGAGATGAAGCTGCGGATCGCGCTCGAGCTCGATCTGAAGCGCGCGATGATCGGCGGCGTCGACCGGGTCTTCGAGATCGGCCGGACGTTCCGCAACGAGGGGCTGGACTCCACCCACGCCGCGGAATTCTCGATGATCGAGGCGTACCAGGCCTACGGCGATTACGACACGATGGCCGAACTGATCCAGGAGCTGATCGGGAACGCCGGTCGCGCGATCGGCCGCACGGTCGTCACCGCGCGCGACGGTTCGCAGATCGATCTGACCGCGCCGTTCCGGCACGCGACGCTTTTCGGGCTGCTCTCGGAAGCGGTCGGCGAGGCCGTCG
This sequence comes from Kribbella sp. NPDC104218, assembly GCF_055584105.1. NCBI lineage: Bacteria > Bacillati > Actinomycetota > Actinomycetes > Propionibacteriales > Kribbellaceae > Kribbella > Kribbella sp. NPDC104218. The sequence goes on along the minus strand of NZ_JBVJMQ010000001.1, from coordinate 1,137,127 downwards.
ACCAGACCACCGACCTGCCCGCGCTGCTGAAGTTGGCCGAGCAGCACGAGATCGAGCTGCAGCCCGGCCGGAATGCCGGCGAGATCGCCGTCGACTTGTTCGAGAAGCTGTGCGAGCACACGCTCATCCAGCCCACCTTTGTGCGTGACTATCCGGAGTCGGCGCGGCCGCTGGCCAAGCCGCACCGGGAAATCCCGGGCCTGGTCGAAGCGTGGGATCTGTTCGTCAACGGCGTCGAGCTCGGGGTCGCCTACTCGGAGCTCAACGACCCGGTGATCCAGCGCGATCGCCTGGTGGAGCAGTCGTTGCTGGCCGCGGCCGGCGATCCCGAGGCGATGGATCTGGACGAGGACTTCCTGCGCGCGATGGAGTTCGGGATGCCGCCGGCCGGCGGTATGGGAATGGGCCTGGACCGGCTGATCATGCTGTACACCGGGGCCGGTATCCGGGAGACGATTCTCTTCCCCTTGCTGCGCCCGGAGTGAGGCCGGGGTGATTTCTTGAACGGGTCGCGACTGCTGCATAGCACAGGCGCGACCCGCTTCATTTCCCGGGTCCTTTCGAATACGTAAGGTCACGAGTCGGCCGTCACATCTTTCGGCTCATTCCCCGAGATGAATGACAAGCAGGGTGTTTGTACGGTACAAATCAGGTGCGAACAATTCAGCAGGGGATTGTGCCCGGTGCCGGGCGCGGAAAGGAACGTCATCGATGGCGCAAAGGGTGCAGGTGGTCCTCGAGGACGATCTCGACGGCGGTAAAGCCGATGAGACCGTGACCTTCGGGCTGGACGGGACGACGTACGAGATCGACCTGTCCAAGAAGAACGCCGCCAAACTGCGCGACGCCCTCGCCGGGTACGTCGGCTCGGCCCGCCGGGTCGCCGGCCGCCGGGGTGCGGCCGGACGCGCGCGCGGCCGCGGCCGTTCGGCGTCGGACTCCGCCGACATCCGGGCCTGGGCCAAGGACAACGGCTACGAGGTCAGCGAGCGGGGCCGGATCTCGGCCGAGGTACGCGCGGCGTACAACGAGGCCAAGTAATTTCCTCAGGCTCTCGCGGTCCCGGTACCCTTGGGGTATCGGGACCGTCCGCATTCCGGTTGTTTCAGGATGCGGACAACATGATCGGATGGTGCCTGACAAGGCAGCCACCAGCGGAAATTCGCTGGTGGCGAACACGCTGTCCGATCGTGGTCAGGCGGGAACACCCTGGAGATCGGTGCGGTTGTTCCCTTGTGATGCCGCCCGGGTGTCCGATCGAACAGTGATTGTTTGTTCGCCCACAGCGAGCTTGTCGGCGCCGGGGACTAGCATGCATGTACGGGGGTCGGCCCACACGGCACGTCCGACTCCTCTGAGGCAAGGAGCGCTTTGGCGATGTTTGAACGATTTACGGACCGCGCCCGTCGGGTAGTCGTCCTGGCTCAGGAAGAGGCCAGGATGCTCAGCCACAACTACATCGGGACCGAGCACATCCTGCTCGGCCTGATCCACGAGGGTGAAGGTGTCGCCGCCAAGGCTCTCGAGAGCCTGGGAATTTCGCTCGAGGCCGTCCGCTCGCAGGTCGAGGAGATCATCGGCCAGGGGCAGCAGGCACCGAGCGGGCACATCCCGTTCACCCCCCGCGCCAAGAAGGTGCTGGAGCTCTCCCTGCGCGAGGCCCTGCAGCTGGGCCACAACTACATCGGCACCGAGCACATCCTGCTCGGCCTCATCCGCGAGGGTGAGGGCGTCGCCGCGCAGGTCCTGGTCAAGCTCGGCGCGGACCTGAACAAGGTCCGGCAGCAGGTCATCCAGCTGCTGAGCGGCTACCAGGGCAAGGAGCCGACCACCGCCGGTGGGGCCACCACCGAAGGTGCGCCGAGCAGCTCCCTGGTGCTCGACCAGTTCGGCCGGAACTACACCCAGTCCGCTCGGGAGGCGAAACTCGACCCGGTGATCGGGCGCGAGACCGAGATCGAGCGGGTCATGCAGGTGCTGTCCCGGCGGACCAAGAACAACCCCGTCCTGATCGGTGAGCCGGGTGTCGGCAAGACCGCGATCGTGGAGGGTCTGGCTCAGCAGATCGTCCGCGGTGACGTCCCGGAGACGCTCAAGGACAAGCAGATCTACTCCCTCGACCTCGGCGCCCTGGTGGCGGGTTCCCGCTACCGCGGTGACTTCGAGGAGCGCCTGAAGAAGGTGCTGAAGGAGATCCGCACCCGCGGTGACATCGTGCTGTTCATCGACGAGATCCACACCCTCGTCGGGGCCGGCGCGGCCGAGGGCGCGATCGACGCGGCGAGCATCCTGAAGCCGATGCTGGCCCGCGGTGAGCTGCAGACCATCGGCGCCACCACCCTCGACGAGTACCGCAAGTACGTCGAGAAGGACGCCGCGCTGGAGCGCCGCTTCCAGCCGATCCAGGTGGCCGAGCCCTCGATCGCGCACACGATCGAGATCCTCAAGGGGCTGCGGGACCGCTACGAGGCGCACCACCGGGTGACGATCACCGACGCCGCCCTGGTGAACGCCGCGCAGATGGCCGACCGGTACATCTCCGACCGGTTCCTGCCGGACAAGGCGATCGACCTGATCGACGAGGCCGGCGCCCGGTTGCGGATCCGCCGGATGACCGCTCCGCCGGACCTGCGCGAGTTCGACGAGAAGATCGCGAACGTGCGCCGGGAGAAGGAGTCGGCGATCGACGCGCAGGACTTCGAGCGCGCCGCGGGGCTCCGCGACGACGAGAAGAAACTGATCAACGCGAAGGCCGAGCGCGAGAAGCAGTGGAAGGCCGGCGACATGGACGTCGTCGCCGAGGTCGACGAGGAGCTGATCGCCGAGGTGCTCAGCACCGCGACCGGTATCCCCGTCTTCAAGCTGACCGAGGAGGAGTCCTCGCGGCTGCTCGACATGGAGAAGGTGCTGCACAAGCAGTACATCGGCCAGGAGGACGCGGTGAAGGCGCTGTCGCGCTCGATCCGCCGGACCCGCGCCGGTCTGAAGGACCCGCGCCGCCCGAGCGGCTCGTTCATCTTCGCCGGGCCGTCCGGTGTCGGTAAGACCGAGCTGTCGAAGGTGCTGACCGAGTTCCTGTTCGGCGACCAGAACGCGCTGATCAGCCTCGACATGTCGGAGTACTCGGAGAAGCACACGGCCTCCCGGCTGTTCGGCTCGCCTCCTGGGTACGTCGGCTACGAAGAGGGCGGCCAGCTGACCGAGAAGGTCCGCCGCAAGCCGTTCTCGGTGGTGCTGTTCGACGAGGTCGAGAAGGCCCACCCGGACATCTTCAACTCGCTGCTGCAGATCCTGGACGAAGGTCGCCTGACCGACGCCCAGGGCCGCGTGGTCGACTTCAAGAACACCGTCATCATCATGACCACGAACCTCGGTACCAAGGACATCTCGCGGGGCAGCCTCGGCTTCTCCCAGGGTGGCGACGGCCAGGGCTCGTACGAGCGGATGAAGTCGAAGGTCACCGAGGAGCTCAAGCAGCACTTCCGGCCGGAGTTCCTGAACCGCGTCGACGAGATCGTCGTCTTCCGCCAGCACAGCAAGGACGACATCGTGAAGATCGTCGACCTGATGCTGACCCAGGTGGAGGAGCGGCTCAAGGACAAGGACATGGGGATCGAGCTCACCCCGGCCGCGAAGGCGCTGGTCGCCGATCGCGGGTTCGACCCGGTGATGGGCGCTCGCCCGCTGCGTCGCGCGCTGCAGCGTGACGTGGAGGACGTGCTGGCCGAGAAGATCCTGTTCGGGGAGCTGCGGCCCGGCCAGATCGTCCTGGTCGATGTCGCCCCGGAGGGCACCGTGAACGAAGACGGTCTGCGTGAGTACTTCACCTTCACCGGAACGCCGAAAGCCGGCGCCTCCGACCTGGAGCTGACCGATCTGGCCGCCGGGGGCACCGGCGTCCAGGACTCGTAAGACCTGGTAAGTAGTAAAAGGCCCCACACTTCGGTGTGGGGCCTTTTACGTGTCCGAACCCCGGGACGATGCGCAGGTTTTCCCGCAGCCGATCGGCAAGGTATTCGATCCTGATCGAAAAGTGTCCGCATTCGCGCGGCGCGACTCGGTCGCTCCTACACTGCGGATATGCCGTCGGGGCTCCGGATCGATCTGCTCGGACCGCTTGCGGTTCGCAGCGGTCCGGCCGAGCTGTCCGTGGGTCCGCTCCGGCAGCAGGCGATGTTCGCGGTGCTCGCGCTGAACGCCGACCGGGTGCTGACGCCGGAGCAGTTGCTCGACCTGGTCTGGGACGACGATCCGCCGCCGAGCGGGATCAAGGTCGTTCCGACCTACGTGTACCGGATCCGCAAGTCGCTCCCGGACGACGTCCGGCTGGAGCGGACGACGGCCGGCTACATCCTGCGGCTCGATCCGGGCGTCCTGGATCTGGAGCGGTTCGAGACGCTGATCGCGGCGGCCGGTCGAGTCGGTACGCCGGAGCAGGCGCTGGCGATGCACGACGAGGCGCTCGCGCTGTTCCGCGGTCAGCCGCTCAGCGGCCTGCCCGGGCAGTACCTGGCCGGGCAGCGACGCCGGATCGCGGAGCGCCGGGAGAAGGCGCTCGGTGCGCGCATCGAGTTGCAGCTCGCCGCCGGGCGGCATGTCGAGGCCATCCCCGAGCTGATCAGCCTGGTCGCCGATCATCCCTTCGACGAGCGCTTCGCCGTCCTGTTGATGAACGCGCTCGCCGGGAGCGGCCGGCAGGCTGAGGCGCTCGACACCTATCAACGCGTCCGCCGGACCCTGGTCGAGCAGCTCGGTATCGAGCCCGGTCCGGAGCTGCGCGCCGCTCAGCAGGCCTTGTTGCGCGTCGACCCGGCCCCGGCGGCGCCCGTCCGCAACGAGCTGCCGTACGGCGGCGCTGCGTTCGCCGGTCGGTCCGCTGAGCTCGCCGAGGTCGTGGCCGCACTGCGTCCGAGTCAGGGCTCCGCGCCGCCGGTGCTGGCGATCGACGGGATGGCCGGGATCGGCAAGACCGCGCTCGCGGTCCAGGCCGGGCATCGACTCGCGACGCATTACCCGGATGGTCAGTTGTTCGTCGACCTGCATGGGCACACGCCCGGGCGCGCGCCGCTGGGCAGCGAGCAGGCGATCGACCATCTGTTGCGCGGCATCGGCGTACCGGCCGACAAGATTCCGCACTGTCTCGAAGAGCGGTACGCGTTGTGGCGTTCGCGGTCCGCGCGGTTGCGGCTGCTCGTCGTCCTGGACAACGCGCCGGACGCCGCGACCGTCCGGCCTTTGTTGCCGGGGGCACCGGAATGCGCTGTGCTGGTGACGAGCCGGCGATTGCTGGTCGAGCTGGATGCCAAGCGTCGCTTGGGTCTTGGGCTGTTGCCGATGGACGACGCGGTCGCACTGCTCGCCGAGCTGGCCGGTCCGGGACGTGGTGACGAGACCGTCGTCCGGGAGCTGGCGGAGCTCTGCGGCCGGTTGCCGCTCGCGCTGCGGATCGCCGGCGCCCGATTGCGGCACCGGCCCGCCTGGACTGTGCAGCATCTGAATCAGCGGCTGCAGGGCTCGCGCCGGCTCCGCGAGCTGGACGGCGACGCGAACGGCGTCCGGACGGCGTTCGCGGTGTCGTACGAGCATCTGCCCGCGGACCAAGGCCTGCTGTTCAGCTGCCTGGGGTCCTTTCCTGGTAAGGACTTCGACGCCGCGGCCGCCGCTGCACTCGCCGGTCTGGAGCCTGCGGACGCCGAGCGGCTGCTCGACCAGCTGGTCGACGCCTCGCTCCTGCTGGAGCTGCGGCCGGGCCGGTACGAGTTCCACGACCTGCTGCGCGGGTACGCCGCCGAGGTCACCGACGCCAACCACGTCGGCGGCGTGCTGCGCGTCATCGAGCATTATCTGGACGTCGGCGGCGCGGAGCTGGATCTGGCCTGGGCCGATCTGGAGCGAGCGAATCTGCTGGCCACGCTGGATGTCGCCGTCACGCAGGAGTGGCACGACGCCGTCGTCCGGCTGGCTCTGGTACTCGCGCCGTACCTGCATACGCGTGGTCGGCTGGAGGAGATCGACCATGTGCTGACGGCCGGGCTGGCGGCAGCCGCGCGTGCGCAGGACGCCGAAGGGGAGGCGCGGCTGCTGTACCTGCAAGGGCACATCTGGCAGTTCCGGTGTGGCGGCGACAAGGGTGTGACGGACCTCCGGCGAGCGGCCGAGCTGGCGCCGGACACCGCGCCGGGGTTGCAAGCCCGCATTCTCGGCTCGCTCGGCTACACACTGGGCACGCAGGAGCCGGCGTCCGACCACAGCGAGCTGCTGCGGACGTCGCTGCGCCTCGGACAGCTCGCCGGGGACAAGCGCGCGGTCGTCGAGACGCTGGGCCGGCTCGCTGCGCTAGCCGTCCGGCAGCAGGAGTTCACGCGTGCGCTCGAGTACTACGAACGCGCGCTGGACCTGGCCCGGGAGCTCGGCGACGAACGCCTCGAGCCCGAACTGCTGAACGGGATCGCCGTCTGCCGGCTCGCCGATGACGAGCCGCTTCCGGCGCTCGAAGCGACCAGGGCCGCTCAGCGCCTCGCAGCGACGCACTCGCTGGACTTCTCGCTCAGCTACGCCCTCTGCCACCAGGGCGAGGCCTACCGGCGGATGGGGCGGACGAAGCTCGCCGTCGAGATCCACGAGCAGGCGCTGACACTGGCGATCGAGAACTGCACCCATCTGGACGAGATCGACGCCCGCCTCCACCTGGCGCGCAGTCTGCGCACTGCGCAGCGACCTGACGCGGCGACGGCGCAGTACGACCTGGCGCTCCGGCTCTCTCAGGACGGCCACCACACGCCGGGCATGGTGGAGGCGTTGACCGGTCTGGCCGACTGCACGCCGGACCGGGTCCGCGCCGTCCGGCTGTTGCGCCAGGCGCATGCCCAGGCCGCCGGTTCGGGCCACGCGGCATTGGCCGCCCGGGTCGAGCAGCGTCTGACGCCGACCGCGCTGCCGAGCTGACGAACGGTGTTCCAATCACAGTCGGTGAGTTCGCACGGCTGATTCGGGGTTCTGGTCCGGCCGGATCTCACAGGCTGTGCTGGACACGCACGCGACTGGAAAAGTCAGTTACCTGGCACCTAGGTTTCGCGTTGTAACCCTGTGACCACGTTGATGGGACCCGGACTGTCGGAAAGGGGGCCGGGGATGGAATCATCTCGTCGCATGGACGCGCCGCGTCTGCCGCTGACCCAGGAACCGGTCGCTGACACCGGTTCCTTTGGCGTGCGGCAAGCCGGCGGAGTGCTCGAGCGCGCGCAGCGGATCGCGGACACCCTGCGCGAACAGGCGGAGTACGAGAACGACCTCGCCCGCGAGGAGGCCGAGCGCGTCCGCGCCGAGAACGAGCAGCTCCAGGCGACGGCCGAGGCCGCCGCGCAGAAGCTTCGCGCGGATGCGACGTCGTCCGCGCAACGGCTGCTGACCGACGCCGAGCGCGCGGCCGAGCAGCTGCGGGCCGAGTCCGAGGCCGAGGCCGAGCGGGTTCGCGCCGCGGCGGACGAGGCGGCCGAGCGGTTACAGGCCGAGTCCACGGCCGAGGCCGAGCGGGTACGTCGGGAGGCGGCTGAAGCGGCCGCGAAGCTGCAGGCGGAGTCGACCACCGAGGCCGAGCGGGTCCGCCACGAGGCGACCACGACGGCGGAGCGGCTGAAGGCGAGCTCGGAGAGCGCGGCCGAGCAGCTGCGCGCGACCGTGGCCGACGAGGTCGGTAAGCGGCGGGCGGAGACCGAGGCCGCCGTCGAGCAGTTGCGCACCGAGAGCCAGGCGACCGCGGATCGGTTACGCGCCGACTCCCAGGCTGCCGCCGACCGCCGGATCGCCGCGGCCGAGGCCGAAGCCGGCCGATTGAAGGAAGAGGCCGACGACCTGCTCGCGGATGCGCGCCGGGTCCGGGAGGCCGCCGAGCAGATGGTCGACCGGGCCGGCCGCGAGGCGCAGCAGCTGGTCGCCGACGCCGGTGAGCAGGCCGCGCTCGTGTCGCAGGCCGCCGTCCGCAACGAGGCCGATCTGATCCAGCGCGCGGAGTCCGAGGCCGGTGACCTGCGGGCCGCCGTCGAGCTCGAGGTCGAGGCCGCGCGGGAGAAGTCGCGGGCCCAGATCGCCGAGGCACATGCCGAGATCGAGCGGCTGCGCGGCGAGAACCGCACCGAGCTGGAGCGCCGGACTGCGGAGCTGGAGGAGACCGAGCGGGCGAAGCTGGCCGCGATCTCGCTCGAGGTGGACAAGCTGCGCGCCGAGGCGGTCGCCGAGCTGGCCGAGCGCAAGGCCGAGGCCGAGCTGGCCAACGAGCAGCTGATGGCCGACGCCCGCGCCCAGGCCAAGCTGGTCGTCGACTCGATCGAGGCGGACCGGCGGGCCGCCACCGGCGAGGCGCAGCGGATCGTCGACGACGCGAACAAGGCGGCCGAGACGGCGCTGGCCGAGGCCGAGAAGCAGACGCTGTGGAGCAAGAAGACCGTCGACGACCTGATCGGCGCCGCCGAGTCGGAGGCGCAGTCGATCCGGGAGCGGGCCGCCGCCGAGGCGAGCGAGCTGCTCCGGCAGAAGCGGGCGCATCTGCGCCGCGTCGTCGGGCGCTCGACCAGCCGGCTCAAGCAGACCCAGGACGCGATCGCCAAGGAGAACGCCGAGCTCACCGAGCTGGCCGAGACCACGCTGACGACGGCGTCCGAGCAGGCGGAGGCGACGCTGACCGCCGCGCGCACGGAGGCGGCCAAGGTGACCGTCCAGGCGCAGACCCGGGTCGACCGGCAGAAACTCGCCGCGGAGACCGAGGCCAAGGAGATCGTCGAGCGCGCCAAGCGCCGCGAGACCGAGGCGCAGGCCGGCGTCCAGGTGCTCCGCGAGCGCGCGGCCAACGACCTGGCCGACGCGCAGCGCCAGTCGCACGAGCTGATTCGCAAGTCCCGCGCCGAGGCGCAGCAGCTGGAGGCCCAGGCCCGCGAACACGCGGACGAGCTGCGTGCGCAAGCCCGTAAACTTCTCGCCGATGCCGAGGCGAGAGTCGCGGCACTGAACCAGCGTCGCGACGAGATCACCAAGGAGCTCACCCAGCTCTCGGGTGTGATCGAGGCACTCGCTGTACCGGGGTTCCGCCCAGGTGGTGGAATGTCCTCCAGTGAAGGTTCCACGGGGGAATCAGGATGAGGACGTGACAGTCAGATCCTTGTCAGTGACAATGTGTGATCCACCCACCCATCGAAGTGAGTATCGGAAAACATGAGCAGTGAAAGCCCAACCCCGTTCCGTACCGTTCTGCGTGGCTACGAGCCCGCTCAGGTGGACCAGCACATCCGTGAGCTGACCACCTCGCTGACCGCGCTGCAGCAGCAGTCCGAGCAGCTCCAGCGGCACGTCCAGGAGCTGCAGCAGCGCACGGACGCCGCGGAATCGGCCGTCATCTCCGCCCAGGAGGACAACAAGGACCGCACTCCGACCTTCACCGAGTTCGGTGAGCGGGTGGCGAAGATCCTGTCGCTGGCCGACGACGAGGCCCGTGACCTGGTGACCCGTGCGCGCACCGACGCCGAGGCGATCGTCGCCGACGCCGAGGTGCACTCCAAGAAGGTGCGCAAGGAGGCCGAGCAGTACTCCCTCGACTGGAAGAGCGAGGTCGACGCGGAGGCGGCTCGCATCCTCGAGGAGGCCCGGACGCAGGCCGACGACATGCGGGACGAGGCCGAGCGCGACGCGACCGCCCGCCGCTCCGAGGCGCAGGCGCTGTACGAGCAGGAGCGCGCCAAGTCCGCGCAGGCCGCGGCCGCCTTCGAGACCACCCTGGCCGAGCGCCGCGGCAAGGTCGAGCAGGAGTTCGCCGCGCGCACCGCGCTGGCCGAGCAGCAGCTGGCCGCCGTCACCGACCGCGCCGCCCAGGTGCAGCGCGAGGCCGACCGGGCTCGCTCCGAGGCCGAGCGCCTGGCCCAGCAGCAGCTGGCCGACGCGAACCGTCAGGCCCAGGAGATCGTTGCCGCCGCCAAGGACAAGAGCGAGCGGATCCGCGCCGAGTCCGAGCGTGAGCTCGCGGCCGCGACCCAGCGTCGCGACAGCATCAACGCGCAGCTGACCAACGTCCGCCAGATGCTGGCGACGCTGTCCGGCTCCCCGGCGATGCCGCTCGACCTCCTCGCCGACGACGAAGAAGTGGACGCCGGCAAGAAGAACTGAAAAACCCTGCAAAAAGCCGGTCCGACACCTCGGACCGGCTTTTTGCTGTTACCCCACCCCTTCGGGGGGAGGGAGTTCCACCGAGGCCGGGTTGTTGCTGGTCAGGCGGGGAGGCGGTAGCGGTTTTGGGGGAGGGGTTCGACGAGGCCGTCGGCTACCAGGCCGTCGAGGGCTCGTTCGCGTTGGGACTGGTCGGGCCAGGTGGCGTCCAGTTGTTGTTTGCGGACCGGGGTGTTGGAGGCTCGGAGGACGGCGAGGAGGCGGCCACGGGCTTGGCGGTCGGTGCCTTCGTAGGTCTGGCCGCGGCGAGGTGGGCCGTCGTACGGCGGGCTGCCGGCCAGGACCCAGGCGCACTGGGGGCGGATGGGGCAGTCGGCGCAGCGTGGGATGCGGGCGGTGCAGACGAGGGCGCCGAGCTCCATGACGGCGACTGCCCAGCGGGCGGCGGTGGGGACGTCGTCGGGCAGGGCGCTGACGGCCAGACGCTGGTCGGCCGCGGTGGGGGAGATGGTGGGCTGGGCGACGCCGGTGATGGCGCGGGCCAGGACTCGGCGGACGTTGGTGTCGACGACGGCGTGCCGCTGGCCGAAGGCGAAGGAGGCGATGGCCGCGGCGGTGTAGGTGCCGACGCCGGGGAGGTCGAGCAGAGCGGCGTGGTCGTCCGGCACTTCGCCGCCGTGCCGCTCCACGATCGCCTGTGCCGCCGCGTGCAGGCGCAGCGCGCGCCGAGGGTAGCCGAGCCGGTCCCAGGCCCGTACGGCCTCTCCTGGCGGCTCCGCGGCCAGGTCTGCCGGAGTCGGCCACCTCTCCAGCCAGCGCTCGTACGCCGGGAGCACGCGCGCGACAGGTGTCTGCTGCAGCATGAACTCGCTGACCATGACCGCCCAGGGGCTCGCGGTGGGGTCGCGCCAGGGCAGTACGCGCGCGTTGGCGTCGTACCACTGCAGAACGGGGGCATGGAGCGGCGAGCCTGACTGGTGGAGCACAGCCCCGATCTTAGGATGCGACTATGAGCAGCCTGCTCCATCCGGTCGGGCACCTGCCCGCCAGCGTGTACTGGTTCCGTCGTGGACTGGTCCTCGCCGTCTTGGCGCTGCTCTTCTTCCTGATCCTGCAGCTTTTCCCGGGCGGCGGCGATCCGAAGAACTCCGCGGCCGCCGGTCCGCAGCCGACCGAGACGCCGTCCAGTACGTCGACGCCCACGCCGAAGCCGACCGGTAAGCCGACCGAGAAGACCACGACGAAACCGACCGAGAAGACGTCCAGCACGCCGCCGAAGGACGTCGAGTGCACCGGGTCGAACGTCCGCGTCGACGTCCAGCCCGCCGTCCGGCGGATCGCCTCCGGCGCGACGCTCAACTTCCTGGTCAAACTCGACGCGGTCGCCGACGAGTGCAAGGCCGGTGTCGACGCCGACTCGCTGACCGTCACCGTCACCTCCGGGACCGATCAGATCTGGACGTCGGCCCACTGCGGTAAGGCGATCCAGCGCGCCACGCTGATTGTTGCCAAAGGCAAGCAGGGTGTCAGTACCGTGCCCTGGAACGGGTTCCGGTCCGGCCCCGGCTGCCTTCCTGGTCAGCCGGTGGCCAAACCGGGTACGTACGTCGTCCAGGCCGAGTTCGCCGGTCGCGAGTCAGCCGCGCAGGCCTTCCAGATCTCCTGATTGCCGCTGCGGCGCCCGGCGTACGGGCTTGGTGAAGAGCAAGGCCGCGACCAGCCCGATCAGCAGAACGCCGGCCGGCAGCAGCAAGGACTGCGCCATCGCATCGCTGAACCCCTGGCGCAGGGGCTCCGGCAGATGGCCGCCGACGGCCGCACCCTCGCTCGCCCCAACGCCACCGGCCATCGCCGGCAGGTTGTGCGCCAGCCGCGACTCCATCAGTACGGCGATACCCGCACTGCCCAGCACCGCACCGACCTGCCGGGTCGTGTTGTAGACGCCGGCACCCGCGCCGGCCTGGTGCATCGGCAGGTTCCGGGTGGCGGTGCTCCCGAGCGGCGCCCACATGAAGCCGTTCGCGACGCCCATCAGCGCCATCGGCAGCAGCAACTGCCAGATCGGCAGCTCCGGCGAGATGATCTGGCTCAGCCAGAACAACGCGCCCACCTCGCACAACAGACCGAACCCGGCGATGAACCGCGGCGGTGTCGTGTCGACCAGCCGCCCGACGAACGGCGCGAGGATGCCGGAGATGATCGCCATCGGCGCCAGCAGCAGGGCCGCCTCGGTCGGGCTCAGCCCGCGCACCGCCTGCGCGTACAGCATCAACGGGAACGCCAGCGCCGTCACCGCGAACCCGACCGTGGTGATCGAGATGTTCGCGAGGGAGAAGTTGCGGTCCTTGAAGAGGGCCAACGGCAACAACGGCTCGTCGCCGTTGCGCGCCTGCCAGAGCACGAACAACCCGATCACGAGGACGCCGGCGATGATCAGCGACCAGACCGAGATCGGCCCGTTGATCGTGCCCCAGTCGTACTTCTGGCCCTCCTGGATGCCGAACACCAGCAGGAACAGCCCGATCGTGCTCAGCGCGACGCCGAGCAGGTCGAACTTGTGCCGCTGGGTCGGCAGATCCGGCACCAGCCGCAGCGCCAGCACGAACCCGATCACCCCGACCGGGATGTTCACGAAGAAGATCCACTGCCAGCCCAGCCCGTCGACCAGGACGCCGCCGAGAATCGGGCCGACCAGGATGGCGACGCCGGCCGCCGCGCCCCACAGGCTCATCGCCTTACCGCGCTGGTCCGGCGGGAAGATCCGGGTGATCACCGCCATCGTCTGCGGAGTCACCATCGACGCGCCGAGCCCCTGGACCACCCGGGCCACGATCAGCATCGCGATCGACGACGTCAGCCCGCACCACAACGACGCCAGCGTGAACACCGTCAGCCCGGTCAGGTACATCTTCTTCGGCCCGATCCGGTCGCCGAGCCGCCCGGTCACCAGCAGCGGGACGGCGTACGCGAGCAGGTACGCGCTGGTCACCCAGATCACGTTGCCGACATCGGTATCGAAGTCCTCGAGGATCGCCGGCGTCGCCACCGACACGATCGTCGAGTCGACCAGAATCATGAAGAACCCGACCACCAGGGCCCACAGCGCCGGCCACGGCCTCGCATCTTCCCGCGTGGATGCCATGCCAGGAGCATCAAATACATCGAGGGCAAATGCAAGCGGCCCCCGGCCTCGGGTGGAGGCGGGAGCCGCTGGGGACTACGGGGTCAGACGTAGCGTTCGAGGATGCTGGACTCGGCCAGGCGGGAGAGGCCCTCGCGGACGGTGCGAGCGCGGTTCTCGCCGACGCCTTCGACGGTCTGCAGGTCGTCGATGCTTGCCGCGAGCAACTTTTGCAGGTGACCGAAGTGCTCGATCAGGCGGTCGATGACGGCGCCGGGCAGGCGCGGGACCTTGGCCAGCAGGCGGTAGCCGCGCGGGGTGACGGCAGCATCGAGTTGTTCGGCGCCGCCGAGCTGGAGGGCGCGCGCGACCTGCGCGATGTCGAGCAGGTCGGTGGGGCTGACGGCGTCCAGCTCGAACAGGACGTCGTCCGCGGTCTTGGGTTTGCGGCCGGCCGCGGGCGGCAGGTAGTCACGGACGACGAGCTCGCGCTCACCGGCGACGCCGGCGACCAGCTCGTTGAGCTGCAGGGTGAGCAGCCGGCCGTCGGTACCGAGCTCGACGACGTACCCGTCGATCTCGGTGGCGATCCGGCGGACCATCTCGAGGCGCTGGGCGACCGCGGCGACGTCGCGGACGGTGACCAGATCCTCGATCTCGAGCGCGGACAGCGTGCCGGAGACCTCGTCGAGGCGCAGTTTGTAGCGCTCGAGCGTCGCCAGCGCCTGGTTCGCCCGGGAGAGGATCGCGCCGGAGTCCTCCAGGACGTAGCGCTGGTCGTCGACGTACAGCGCGATGATGTGCATCGACTGGGAGACCGAGATGACCGGGAAACCGGTCTGCCGGGCGACCCGGTCGGCCGTCCGGTGCCGGGTGCCGGTCTCGTCGGTGTGGATCGACGGATCCGGCATCAGGTGCACGGCTGCCCGCATCAGCCGGGTGGCGTCGCGGTCGAGGACGATCGCGCCGTCCATCTTGCTCAGCTCGCGCAGTCCGGTCGCGGAGAACTCGATGCCGATCTCGAAGCCGCCGGTCGAGATCGAGTCGACGGTCTTGTCGTGGCCCAGGACCAGCAGGGCGCCGGTGCGCCCCCGCAGGATCCGTTCCAGGCCTTCGCGCAGTTCGGTGCCGGGCGCCACGGCGGCGAGCGTCGCGCGCATCCGGGCGCCAGTGCTGTTCTTGTCGTTCGGGGCCACGGAAGCTGAGTCTATGCGGTTGTCCGCGAGTCGTGGGCGCGAAGTCCGCCCGCTACCCCCGTAGGGGCGGCTCCGGCCGGTCAGACCTTGCAGGTGCGCGTGCACGCGCCCGTGCATCCGGACCGTGCAGTTCCGGATTCCCGTCCGAACAGGCTCCGGTGAGCGGGCGGACACTCCGAGACAATGCCGTCCGCTGCCGCGTCAGGGGGTACGGACGACCTGCCCGGCGTACGACAGACCGCCGCCGAAACCGAACAACAGCACCGGCGCGCCGGACGGGATCTCGCGCTTCTCGACCAGTTTCGACCAGGCGATCGGGATGCTGGCGGCCGAGGTGTTCCCGGACTCCACGACGTCCTTGGCGATCACCGCGTTGACCGCGCCGAGGCGCTTGGCCAGCGGCTCGATGATCCGCAGGTTGGCCTGGTGCAGGACGACGCCGCCGAGCTCCTCGGGGGTGACGCCGCCCTTCTCGCAGACCTGCCGGGCGATCACCGGGAGCTGCGTGGTCGTCCAGCGGAAGACGCTCTGGCCCTCCTGGGCGAACTTGTTCGCCGGGGACTCGATCCGGACGGCGTCCGACATCTCCGGCACCGAGCCCCAGACGACCGGGCCGATCTGCGGCTCGTCGCTGGCGACCACGATCGCCGCGCCGGCGCCGTCGCCGATCAGCACGCACGTCGTCCGGTCGGTCCAGTCGGTGAAGTCGCTGAGCTTCTCGACGCCGATCACCAGCGCCTTGGACGCCGCACCCGCGCGGATCGCGTGGTCGGCGGTGGCCAGCGCGTGCGCGAAACCGGAGCAGGCGGTGTTCACGTCGATGGCGGCCGGGCTGCCCAGGCCGAGCCGGGCCGCGACCCGGGCGGCGATGTTCGGCGACCGGTCCAGCGCCGTACAGGTGGCGACGATCACGTAGTCGATCTCGGTCTTGTCCAGGCCGGCGTTCGCGATCGCCTTGTCGGCGGCCCGCCAGGCCATCTCGTCGACCTGCTCGTCCGGTGCGGCGATCCGGCGCTCACGGATCCCGACCCGGCTCTGGATCCACTCGTCGTTGGTCTCGACCATCGTCGCCAGCTCGGCGTTGGTCAGCACCCGCTCGGGCTGGTAGTGGCCGAGCGCGACAACTTTGGATCCGGTCATCTGGTGCTCCTGCGGTCAACCGGCGTACGCCGGGCGGGGTCACGGGGTTCGGCGCTGAACCCGAAGGGGGCTACCCCAGAGTACGTTCCCGTCGTACCGGCTGGGCATCCCGCGTCTCACGCCCGGCGTAGGCGTGTGGTCAGGAACACAACCCGGTCAGGCGAGCCCGGCGGCGAGCAGGGCGGACGGCAGGTCGGGGGCGGCGAACGTGCGCAGGCCGTACTTGGCCTGGATGTCCATCGGCTTCAGGTCCTTGCTCCGGTTCGGGACGTCGGCCGGGATGATCGCCTTGGTGAACCCGAGCCGGGCCGCCTCGGCCAGCCGCTTCTCCAGACCGCCGACCCGGCGCACCTCGCCGGCCAGCCCGACCTCGCCGATCGCGACCAGCCCGGGGTGGATCGGCCGGTCCATCACCGAGGAGGCGACCGCGATCGCGACCGCCAGGTCGGCGACCGGCTCGGTGATCTTCACCCCGCCGACGGTGGCGACGTACACCTCCTGGTCGTGCAGTTTCAGCCCGGCGCGGTTGCCGAGGACGGCGAGCACCATCGCCACCCGCTGCGACTCCAGACCGGACGTCGTCCGCCGGGGCTGCGGCGCCGCCGACGGGCCGACCAGCGCCTGGACCTCGGCGAGCAGCGGCCGGCGGCCCTCCATCATCACGGTCACGCACGTCCCCGCGACGGGCTCGGCGTGCTCGGAGACGAACAGGCCGGTCGGGTCGGTCACCTCGACGATGCCGGTGTCGACCATGTCGAAACAGCCCACCTCGTCGGACGGGCCGAACCGGTTCTTGGTGGCGCGGACCATCCGGAAGCCGGAATGCCGGTCGCCGTCGAACGCGAGGACGACGTCGACCAGATGCTCGAGCATCCGCGGACCGGCGATCGCGCCCTCCTTGGTGACGTGACCGACCAGGACGACCGCGATGTGCCGCTCCTTGGCGAGGCGGACCAGCGCGCCGGTCACCTCGCGGACCTGCGTCACGCCGCCGGGAGCGCCGTCCACCTCCGGATGCGCCATCGTCTGCACCGAGTCGATCACCAGGAAGGCCGGCTCGACCGCGTCGACCTGGCCGACGACCGCGCCCAGATCGGTCTCGGCCGCCAGATACAGCTCGTCGACGAGGGCGTCCGTCCGGCCGGCGCGCAGCCGCACCTGGGCCGCCGACTCCTCACCCGACACGTACAGCGTGCGCTGGCCGCTGCGCGCGGACTGCGCCGCGACCTCCAGCAGCAGCGTCGACTTACCCACGCCCGGCTCACCTGCGAGCAGGATCACCGCGCCCGGGACGACGCCGCCCCCGAGCACCCGGTCCAGCTCGCCGAGCCCGGTCGGCCGCGACTCGGCCTCGATCGCCGACACCTTCGCGATCGGCATCGCCGGCGACGTCACCGGCCCGGCCGTGATCCGGGCCGCCTTCGCCTGCCCGACCTCGGCCACCGTCCCCCAGGCCTGGCACTCGCCGCAGCGCCCGATCCAGCGCGCCGAAGTCCACCCGCACTCCGAGCACGCGTACGCCGGTTTCCCCTTAGCCGTAGCCACCTTCGCCATGCCCGCCAACCTATAGCCCGGCACGGACAAAACTCAGAAGGTGCGGGACCAGAGGTTGACGGCGTAATCGACTTCGAGGCCGGTGTGGGAGGCGATGAAGCGGTCGGCGTCGGCGGGGGCGAACTCGATGCGGACGACGGATTCGAGGTCGGCTCGGGTGGTGAAGCGCCAGCCCATGTCGAGGGGGGTTCGGCGCCAGCCCTTCGATGCCCAGAAGCGCTCGACTTCGGGGGCTTTGATCATCGGGTAGGCCGCGCTGAACCAGCGGCCGAAGGTGGATCGGCTGCCGTCGTTGTCGATCACGAAGGCGGTTCCGCCGCGGCGCATCACGCGGTCGAGCTCGGCCAGGCCGGGCTCGCAGCCGGGGCCGAAGAAGTAGGCCCAGCGGGCGTGCATCACATCGACCGACGAGTCCGGAATCGGGAGGCGTTGCGCGGTGCCTTGCCGGACGTCGACGTTCGGGAGGTCCTTCGTCCGGCGGCGCGCGGCCTCGGCCAGTGTGCCGTGCGGTTCGACGCCGACCACCCGGGCAGCGGTCGCGGCGAACATCGGCAGGTGGAATCCGGTCCCGCAGCCGATGTCGAGGACGTTCGCGCCGGTCCAGTCCCGGATGGCGCGCATGGCCGGCGCGATCACGCCGTTCGGGTCGACGGCACGGTTCTCGACCTCGTAGACCTGCGGGTGGTGCCAGATGTTCGGGCTCGGGATCCCGCCGTCCGCAATGCTCACACAGCCGACCCTACGGACTGCTTGGTCATGGCGGCGAGCAGGGCGACCGGGATCAGCAGCAGGCCGCAGAGGACGGCGAGCCAGTGGAAGCCGAGCGCCGCAAGGATCGGCCCGGCCGCCGTCCCGGAGATCGACGCCAGTGCGCCCATGGTCAGATCGGAGAGGCCCTGGACCGACGTCCGGATGTCGTCCGGAACCGAGTGCGACAGCAGAGTGGAGCCGGCTACCAGTACTGCGGACCAACCGAGGCCCAGCAGCGCCAGCGCGGTCGCAGTCAGGCCATGCGCGTTGTCCGGGGCGACCGCCGCGACTGTCATCGCCAGAGCCAGTACGGCGAGGCCGATGCCGACTGTGGGGATGCGGCCGAGCCGGTCGGTCAGCCAGCCCATCACCGGCGACAGTGCGTACATGCCGGCTACGTGCCCGCTGATGACGAAGCCGACGATGGTCAGCGAGGCGCCGTGGTGCTGCAGGTGGACGGAGGTCATCGACATCACGCCGACCATCACTGCGTGTGCGGTAGCGATCGACAGCAGACCGAGCCGGGCGTGCGGGATGGACAGCACTCGCTGGAAGGTCTGCAGCAGCGGCTGCCGCTCGACTGTGGTGTGAGTCGGGCGGGGGAGCCGACGGAGGCCCAGCCAGACAGTGACCAGGCTGAGCGCCAGCGCGACTACGGAGAACACGTAAGGCCCGGCCAACGGCACGATGCCGAGTGAGCCGCCGATTGTGGCGCCAGCGCCGGTCAGGTTCGGCCCGACGACCACTCCGATCGTGGTGCCCCAGACGACGAAGGACAGGGCCCGGGCGACGTGCTCCGGGTCCGCTGCGTCGGTGGCGGCGTACCGGGACTGCAGATTGGCCGCAGTGCCGCTACCGAAGAGACAACCGGCCAGCAGGAGCAGCGCGAGGGAGCTGACCTGGGCCGCGACGATGGTCAGGACGGCGCCCGCCGTACCGATCACATAGCCGACAGCGAGGGACACCCGGCGGCCGTGGCTGCGGGCGAGCCGAGCGAGCGGTACGGCGAGGGCGGCCGCACCGAGCGTGGTCGACGTGGCGACGAGCCCGGCCATGGAGGTGGAGCCGGAGATGCGCTCGGCGAGCAGACCGGCGACGGCGAAGCCGCTGGCCATCGCAACACCGCCCAGCACGTTTCCGGCTACCAGGACCCGGACGGTGGTCTGCTGCAGGGAGGCGGTCACGAGGTCACTCTCTCATCTACCTGACAAAGCAGCCGCCGGAATTTTAGAATAGGGTTGCATAAATCCTCCCCTGTCTTCTTTGGAGTCCGGATGCCCGAGATCGCGATCGTCCCTGCACCGCGTGAGCTGACTGCCGGCGACGGCAGTTGGGTCACTTCCGACCCCCTCGCCGAGGCGATCCGGGATGTGGTCGAGAACCTCGGTGAGACCGAGTACCGGATCGACGTGACCGCGGACGGCGCACGTCTCACGGCCGGCTCCGAGGACGCGCTGCGGCACGCGGAAACGACGTACCGGCAGTTGCTGGACGCCGCCGAGCCGGCCGCGGACGGTCAGGTCGCAGTGCCCGCGGTGCACATCGCGGACGCGCCGCGGTTCGCCTGGCGTGGCGTCATGCTGGACGTCGCCCGGCACTTCATGCCGAAGGACTTCGTCCTCAAGGTGATCGACGTGCTCGCCCTGCACCGGCTGAACACGCTGCACTTCCACCTCACCGACGACCAGGGCTGGCGGGTCGAGATCGAGGCCTACCCGCGGCTGACCGAGGTCGGCGCGTGGCGGACCGAGACCATGGTCGGCAAGATGTCGCACGGCCAGACCGAATTCGAGTGGGACGGCGTCCGGCACGGCGGTTTCTACACCAAGGCCGACCTGCGCGAGATCGTCGCGTACGCCGCCGAGCGCGGGATCACCGTCGTCCCGGAGATCGACCTGCCGGGGCACATGCAGGCCGCGATCGCGGCGTACCCGGAGCTGGGCAACTACCCGGACCAGCAGCTGACCGTCCGTCAGTACTGGGGCATCAGCGACGACGTGCTGAACGTGAACGACGAGACCGTCGAGTTCGTCCGGACCGTGCTGCGCGAGGTGCTGGAGATCTTCCCGAGCCAGTACGTCCACCTCGGCGGCGACGAGTGCCCGACCGTGCAGTGGCGGGCCGCGGAGGAGGCGCAGAAGCGCCAGGCCGACCTCGGGCTGGACGACGCCGGTCAGCTGCAGGGCTGGTTCACCGAGCAGGTCGCGACCGTGCTGACCGAGTACGACCGGCGGCTGGTCGGCTGGGACGAGATGGTCGAGACCGACTGCCCGAAGGACGCCGTCATCATGGCGTGGCGCAGCGCCGAGCGCGGCGAGATCGCGGTCAAGGCGGGCCACCAGACGGTCATGACGCCGTGTGAATCGGTCTACTTCGACTACTACCAGGGTGACCCGGCCACCGAGCCGCTGGCGATCGGCGGCTTCATCCCGCTGGAGAAGGTCTACGACTTCGACGTCGTCCCGGCCGGCCTGTCCGACGGCGAGGCCGCGCTGATCATCGGCGCCCAGTGCAACGTCTGGACCGAGTACATGGAAGACCCCGAGCAGGTCGGCTACATGCTGCTCCCGCGGGTCAGCGCCCTCGCCGAGCGCGCCTGGGGCTCACCGAAGGTCTCGTACGACGAGTTCCTCGGTCGCCTCCGCCCGCACCTGGCGCGGATCGAGGCTCTGGGTGTGAACTACCGCCCGTTGGACTGATCTTTCCTGAGCTTTCAGTTGCTGAGGGGATAACAATTCTCCCCTCGGCACTGTTAGCTGGGATAGACGGGGAGCGGAGGCGCGCAAATGACCGCAGTGGGTCCACTGGACGCGATGTTCCTGCTCGGTGAGAGCCGGGAACAGCCCATGCACGTCGGCGGGCTGATGCTCTTCGAGCTGCCCGAGGGCGCCGGGCGCGATCAGGTCTTTCCCGAGGGGACCCGGGACTTCGTCTCCCGGCTCTACCACGACGTGCTGGACGCGCCGGCGATCAATCCGGTGTTCGCCCGGCGCGTCCGCAATCGCGCGGTCGACCTGGGCTACTGGTCCTGGGAGCACGACGACGACATCGACCTCGAGTACCACGTCCGCCTCTCCGGCCTCGCCCGCCCGGGCCGCTACCGCGAACTGTTCGAGCTCACCAGCCGCCTGCACGGCACCCTCCTCGACCGCCACCGCCCGCTCTGGGAGATCCACCTCATCGAAGGCGTCCAGGGCCGTCGCTTCGCCGTCTACTCCAAGATCCACCACTCCATGATCGACGGCGTCACCGCCCTCAAGTGGATGCAAGACACGTTGACGACGGACCCCACCCGCGAAAACATGCCCGCCACCTACGCGCTCCCCGCGGGAGCGGGTGGAGTGCGAGGTGGCGAGTGGGATGAGGGTGGACAGCTTGGCGGGGTGGCCGGTTCTGGCGTCTCCGGTGTGACGGGTTCCCCGTGGGTGCCGGGGGTCGGCGGGATGCCGACGGTGGGGGAGTTGCTGGCGGCCGTTGGCCGGGCGCCGGGTCGGGCCCTTGGGGGTGCCGCCAACGCTGTGGGTGGGGCGGCGCAGGTGCTGGGGGATCTGGCGGGCCTCACGCCTGTCGGTCTCAAGGGGCTGCTGCGGAGCTTGCGGTATGAGCATTCTTCGGTGGCTTTTCGGGCGCCGCGGACGATTTTCAATGGGCCGGTGACGGGGGCGCGGCGGTTTGCGGCGCAGTCGTGGCCGATCGAGCGGTTGGAGAAGGTGCGGGCGATCACCGGCGCCACGTTGAACGATGTGTTGCTGGGGATGTGTTCGGGGGCCTTGCGCAACTATTTGCTGGAGCAGAAAGCGTTGCCGGACAAGGCGTTGACGGCGATGGTGCCGGTGTCGCTGCGCGGGAGGGACGACGCTCCGGGCGGCGGGAACGCGTTGTCGACGCTGATCGCGGATCTGGCGACGGACGAGCCGGATCCGGAGCTGCGGATCCGGCGGATCATGGCGTCGACGGCGTACAGCAAGGGCGTGCTGTCGGAGCTGAGCCCGCTGCAGAACCTGATGCTCGGCGCGCTCGGCTTCGCGGTGGCCGGCCCGGGCGCGGTGGTCCCGGGGGTCGCGGGGCACACGGCGCCGCCGTACAACCTGGTGATCTCGAACGTCCCCGGCCCGCCGCAGAGCCCGCTGTACTGGAACCGCTCCCGGCTGCTCGGCATGTACCCCGCGAGCATCGTCATGAACGGCCAGGCGCTGAACATCAGCGTCACCAGCTACGACCACCAGCTGCACTTCGGTCTGGTCGGCTGCCGCCGTACCGTCCCGCATCTGCAGCGGCTACTCACCCACCTCGAGACGGCCCTGACCGAGCTCGAGAACATTCATTAGATCCGGACGACGCCGCCCGGCGTCTCGAAATGCGCGGCGACCAGACCCGGCTGGCCGTTCGGGCCGACCCACTTCACGTCCAGGTCGTCGAGCAGATGGTCGGCCGGGTGGCCGATCCAGTCGGTGACCCGGACCGGGTCGCCGGCGATCTCCAGCGCGGTCAGCCGCAGGTCCTTACCGCCGACCGACGGGTGCTCGGCCAGGTCGTCCCAGTGGATGAAGAACGGCAGCTGCGGGTCGGCGATCAGGCCTTTGACGCCGATCTGCCGCCAGGTCAGGTTCAGCCCGTCCGGCCGGTGCCGGTTCCCGGGGACGGCCTCGCGGCCGAGCCGGCGCTCCATCCGCGGCATGTCCCGGATCGCGACCACCCAGCCCAGCCAGCCGCCGCCGAGCTCCTTGCGGGCGCGGACGGCCTGCCCGAACGGCGCCTTGTCGGACGCCGGGTGGTCGAGGACGTCGACCACCTCGATGTACCGATCGTTCTCCAGCGCGAGAATGTGGTTGATCGTGCCGAACCGCGGGTGCACCCCGCCGTCCACGAACTCTGCCCCCAGCAGCGCGGACAGCCGCTCGACCGTCGCCAGACACCCATCGGGGCCGGCCGCGTACGACAGATGATCCAGACGCATGCCAGCATTCTTGCCCCAAAATCCGCGCGTTGGCGTGGATCCGGGGTGTCGGTGCGTGTCGCTCAGCGCGAAGCCGGGTGCGGCAGCAGCGGGCGCGCCGACTCCAGCCGCTGGCGGCACAGGTCGGCGAGAATGTCGTAGGCCTTGTGGCCCATCAGCGTCTGCAGCTCGACCTTGCTCGACTCGAAGACCGCCTCGACCGCGACATGCGCCTCGGTGTTCCCGGTGCAGTACCAGTCCAGATCGTGACCGCCGGGACCCCAGCCGCGCCGGTCGTACTCGCCGATCCCGACCTCGGTGTACGTCGTCCCGTCCGGCCGCTCCACCTCGCGGAACGTCCGCCGGATCGGCAGCTGCCAGCAGACGTCCGGTTTGGTCTCGACGAAGTGGACGCCCTTGTCCAGCGCGAGGCCGTGCAGCGCGCAGCCGCCCATCCCGCCGTTGAAACCGGGCCGGTTCAGGAAGATGCAGGCGCCCTCGAAGACCCGGGTCTTGCGGTCGCCGTCGTCATCGGTCTCGACCCAGCCGTTGCGCCGGCCCTCCTTGCGGAACTGCCAGTCCTCCTTGCCGAGCTCCTTCACGTACGCCTTGACCCGCTGCTCGTCCTCGTCGTCGGAGAAATGCGCGCCGAGCGTGCAGCAGCCGTCGTTCGGCCGGCCCTTGTAGATCCCGTTGCAGCCGCCGCCGAAGATGCAGGTCCAGTTGGAGGCCAGCCAGGTCAGGTCGCAGCGGAACACCTGGTCGGGGTCGTCGGGATCGGTGAACTCGACCCACGCACGCGGAAAATCAAGAGAAACCTCGGGCACCCCGAAAGCCTACGCGCCCGTGCGCAAGAACTGCGAACGACAACTCCGAAACAACTCTTCCACCCGTAGTCGAGTAACTTGTTGGTCATGCGGCTCGGCGTACTCGATGTGGGATCCAATACCGTCCACCTGCTGGTGGTGGACGCGCACCGCGGTGCCGCGCCGTTACCGGCGTACTCGCACAAGACGGAGCTGCGCCTGGCCGAGCACCTGGACAAGGACGGCCGGATCGCCGACTCCGGCGCCGACGAGCTGGTCGCGTTCATCAAGGAAGCGGCCGAGCTGGCCGAGGACAAGGGCTGCGAGTCGGTGCTCGCGTTCGCGACGTCCGCGTTGCGTGAGGCGCCGAACGGCGAGAAGGTGCTGGAGCGGGTCCGTAAGGAGACCGAGGTCGACCTGCGGACGCTGAGCGGCGTCGACGAGTCGCGGCTGACGTTCCTCGCCGTCCGCCGGTGGTTCGGCTGGTCGTCCGGGCGGCTCGCGGTGTTCGACATCGGCGGCGGCTCGCTGGAGATCGCGGCCGGTTCGGACGAGGAGCCGACGGTTGCGGTCTCGGTGCCGCTCGGCGCCGGGCGGCTGACCCGGGAGGGCCTGACCCAGGACCCGCCGGACAAGGACGAGGTACGCGCGCTGCGGAAGCGGATCCGGGTCGAGATGGCGGCGGTGGCCGGCGGCGTCCTGCGCGCGGGTAAGCCGCAGCGGACGGTCGCGACCAGCAAGACCTTCCGGTCGCTGGCGCGGATCTGCGGGGCGGCGCCGTCCGACGAGGGCCAGTACGTCGCACGTTCGCTGAGCCGCCAGGATCTCAGCGAGTGGACGCCGAAGCTGATCACGATGTCGGCCGCCGAGCGCGCCGAGCTGCCCGGGGTGTCCGCCGGCCGCTCTTCGCAGCTGGTCGCGGGTGCGCTGGTCGCGGACGCGGTGATGGACCTGTTCGACCTGTCCGCGCTCGAGGTCTGCCCGTGGGCTCTGCGGGAGGGCGTCATCCTCTCCCAGCTCGACCGGCTGCAGCCCCGGTGATGGCCGCCCGCGCGACCGCCACGATCGGTCTGTCCACCGCGTCGGTCTACCCCGAGTCCACGGCGAGCGCGTTCGAGCTCGCCTCCCGGCTCGGGTACGACGGCGTCGAGGTGATGGTCGGGATCGACCCGCTGAGCACCCAGATCGACGCCGTCCAGCGGCTCGTCGACTACCACCAGCTGCCGGTGCTCGCGATCCACGCGCCCTGCCTGCTGATCACGCAGCGGGTCTGGGGTACCGACCCGTGGGGCAAACTCGAGCGCTCCGCCGAGGCTGCCAAGGACCTCGGCGCGGACGTCGTCGTCGTGCACCCGCCGTTCCGCTGGCAGCGGGACTACGCCCGCGGCTTCGTCGAGGGGATCGCCCGCCTCGAGGAAGAGACCGGCGTGATCTTCGCCGTCGAGAACATGTACCCGTGGCGTGCCCCGGGCAAGGGCCTGCAGGCCTACGCCCCGAGCTGGGACCCGACCGAGCAGACCTACGCGCACACCACGCTGGACCTGTCGCACTCGTCGACCGCCGAGCAGGACTGCGTCGAGCTGGCCGCGACGATGGGCAAGACGCTCAAGCACATCCACCTCACCGACGGCACCGGCTCGGCCAAGGACGAGCACCTCGTCCCCGGCCGCGGCACGCAGCGCGCCGCCGATCTGCTGAACACGCTGGCCAACCAGGACTTCCGCGGTCACATCGTGATCGAGATCAACACCCGGCGCTCGACCAGTCGCGCCGAGCGCGAGATCGACCTGGTCGAGTCGCTGGAGTTCACCCGTAAGCACTTCGTCCGCGGTAACCGCCGGTCGTCGTTCGCGGTCACGCCGGAGGGGGAGATCTCGGAGCTCACGCCATGAGCCCGCGTCGTACGCCGGCGTCCCCGCGTACGACGCGAGCCGGCCGCCGCCCCGGCGGCCCGGACACCCGCGGCGAGATCCTCCGCGCGGCCCGGAAAACCTTTGCGGACAACGGATTCACGGCCACCTCGATCCGCGCGGTGGCGCGGGCGGCCGGTGTCGACGCGGCCCTGGTGCACCACTACTTCGACGGCAAGGACGAGCTGTTCATCGAGGCGATGGCGCTCCCGGTCGACCCGCGCAGTATCGCCGCCGCCATCCTCGACGGCCCGCGCGACGAGCTCGGCCGCCGGATCGCGACCGTCTTCCTCGGCGTCTGGGAGTCCACCGACGACGGCCAGCAGCGGATGAAGGCGATCTTCCGCAGTGTCGTCGGGAACGACGAGGTCGCCCGGATGATGCGCGAGGGCATCACCTCGCTCATCATCGAGCCCGTCTCGCGCTCCCTCGGCGTCCCCGACGCCCACCTGCGCACCAGCATGGTCGCCACCCAGCTGATCGGCCTGGCCATCGCCCGCTACCTCGTTGAGCTCGAGCCGGTCGCCTCCGCCGACCTGCCGACGGTGATCGATCGGCTGGCGCCGGTCCTGCAACACCACCTGACCGGATGACGATCCCGACCGACGCCGACATCCGCGCATTGCACCGCGACGCGGCGCCGACCCGGGACGCCTTCGAATCCGTCCATCGGCATTGCGAGCTGGTCTGCGCGATCGCGGAGCAGTTCTTCGCCGGGCTGGACGTCGACACCGATCTGGTCCGCGCGGGCGCGTTGCTGCACGACATCGGCGTGTATCGCGTCGACGGGCAGGCGTACGTCCGGCACGGCGTCCTGGGGCACGAAACCCTTGCTGGGTTGGGTTTTCCGGAGGAGATCTGCCGATTCGCCTCGTGTCATACCGGGGTGGGGATCACGGCGGACGACGTCCGCCGGCAGCAGCTCCCGATCCCGGTCGCGGACTACCTGCCGCGGACGCCGGAGGAGGAGTTGGTGATGTACGCCGACAAGTTCCACAGCAAGCGGACGCCGCCGGTCTTCGTCAGCGGCGACAGCTACGAGGTGATCGTCGGCCGGTTCGGGGCGGCCAAGGCCGCGCGGTTCGCGGAGTTGCGAGCGGCGTACGGCGATCCGGCGCTTGCGGGGCTGGTCGCGGCGACGGGGCAGCGGCTGGTCTGAGCTGTTGCCATCGGGGTTCCGCGATGGCTAAATTCATCACATGATGAGAAACGCGGTGAGTTGCCGTGACGTCGTGGTGGTGCGCGGCGGGCGGGAGGTGCTGCACGGGGTGGGGTTCGACCTGCGGGCCGGATCCGTGACGGGGTTGCTGGGGCCGTCGGGGTGTGGGAAGACGACGCTGATCCGGGCGATCGTGGGGTTGCAGGCGAAGGTGACCGGTGACGTCTCGGTGCTGGGCTCGCCGGCCGGCGCGGCCGAGCTGCGCGGCCGGATCGGGTACGTGACCCAGGAGCCCAGTGTGTACGGCGATCTGAGCGTCTCCGAGAACCTGCGCTTCTTCGCGGCGGTGCTCGGCGTCCCATCGGACGACGTCGTCCGGGTGATCGACGCGGTGGATCTGGGGGCGTACGCCGACGTCCGCGTCGACCGGCTGTCGGGCGGCCAGCGCTCGCGCGCCTCACTCGCGGCCGCGCTGCTCGGGGAGCCGGAACTACTGGTCCTGGACGAGCCGACCGTCGGGCTCGACCCGGTCTTGCGGCGCGACCTGTGGGAGCTCTTCCATCGGCTCGCGGACGGCGGCGCGACGCTGCTCGTCTCCAGTCACGTGATGGATGAGGCCGTCCGCTGCGACCGCCTGCTGCTGATGCGCGATGGCGAGCTCCTCGCCGACGACACCCCGCAGGCCCTCCTCGAAACAGCCGGAACCGGCGACATCGAGCAGGCCTTCCTCACCCTCATCGACCGGAAGGCGGCGTCCCGATGACACCGCGCGTCACCCTCGCCATCGCCACCCGCGTCCTCGCCCAGCTCCGCCGCGACCACCGCACCGTCGCGATGCTCATCGTCCTGCCCGCCCTGCTGGTCACGCTGATGTGGTGGATGTTCCACGACGCCCCCGCCACCTTCGACCGCGTCGGCGGCCCGCTCCTGGCCGTCTTCCCCGCGATCATCATGTTCATCGTCACCTCGGTGGCCACCCTGCGCGAACGCTCCACCGGCACCCTGTCCCGCCTCTTCACCCTCCCCATGGGCAAACTCGACTTCCTCCTCGGCTACGCCCTCGCCTTCGCCGTCATCGCCCTCATCCAGGCCCTGGCCGTCGTCTCGATCGCCCTACTCGCCCTGGACCTCGACATCCAGGGCCCCGCCTGGCAACTCGGCATCGTCGCCGTCCTCGACGGCATCCTCGGCGCCGCCCTCGGCCTCTTCGCCAGCGCCTTCGCCGCCACCGAGTTCCAAGCCGTCCAACTGATGCCCGCCGTCATGATCCCGCAGCTCCTCCTCTGCGGCCTCCTCCTCCCCCGAGACCACCTCCCCACCCTCCTGCACACCCTCTCCGACGTCCTCCCCCTCTCCTACGCCGTCGACGCCGTCCAACAAGTAGCCCAAGGCAACAACCCCACCCCCGACCTCCTCATCGTCCTCACCTTCGTCACCGCCGCCCTCACCCTCGGTGCCGCCACCCTCAACCGCCGCACAGCCTGACGAAGCGCCGGTCCAAGAGTGGACCGGCGCTCGGCGACACATGTTCCGGCGGGACTCAGTCCGGGTCGTCGGCGTCGACGCGCTCTGCCATCACGCTGCCGACGAGAGCGCTGACGTTGATGGCGTCGTCCGCCGGGCGCGCACGCCCTTCGGCGTAGGCAAGGCGCGCGGCCGCGAGGTCTGCCAGACGAACTGCCTGGATGACGAGGACGCGCCGCAGGCCGGCCGACACCTCGCCGCGCTCATGAGCGACGGCGGCTACCCGAGCTAGCGTCTCTGCTCGACGGGCGATGCGAACATCAGGGTGCTCTCGGTCTTCGCGCTGGTCATCGGGGATGAGCGTGAAACGATAGGAATCGGGTAGATCAACTTCTGCCGAGAACGGCGGGATCTTCTCGTTCAAGATCGCCTTGTACTTCGAGCGTCTGATTGCCTGGACGTAGACCGAGTACTCGATTGCGTCGAGCTTCCGCTTCTTGTCCGGATCGGTCCTCAGCGCTTCGACCGGATACAGCTCAACCTCTGCGACCTCGAAGGGGTCGAGGATGCGGTAGGCGATAGTGTCCGACCGTTGGCCTCGAAGGTGTCTGCCGATCCGGGTGCCAAAGTTTTCCCACGTCTGGCCCACATAAATCGGCTCACGGTCGTAGTCGTAGAAGGCGTAAATGCCTATGCAGCTGGTGAGCTTCTTGTGACTTACAGGATCGACGGTGTCGAAAGCCTCGGACAGTAGCTGACGGAAATCCTGCACGAATCGCGTCGGCATCGATTTCTTGGGCGGGGGCTTCTTGTCCGGGTCGTTGTAGCTCGCGATCCCCCGGCTAGCCATGCGCGACCTCGGCTTCGGTGTGCGCGCCGGGGAGTAACTGGCCTCGTACGAGCGGCATCAGATAGTTCTCGGCGAGCCAGGACACGACGGGCACCGCAACTGCGTCGCCGAAGCCGAAGAGCGCTTGGTTGTTGCGCGCCGCGCTGAGGTCGTACTCTCCGGCTCCCATGAGTCTTGCGTACTCGCGTGGAGTCATCCAGCGCACCTGAAGACGTCCGTTTCCGAGGCGGACGACTGCCTGCTTCGAAGAGCCCCCGCGCGCAGTACGCAGACAACCTGAGATGTCGTCCGGGCGAACTTCCCAAACTGGGATGCCCTTTCGGGTCCGGCGATAGGCAGTGCGGTACTTCACGCCCTTCTCGCGCTTGAGCGCCATGACTCGCTCGGTCTGCGTGAGCGACAGCGACGACGCGAACGCTTCGGTGCGCTTCGCGTCCCACCAGCGCTCATCGGAGCCGTGCATTTCCTCGATCTCGCCCCCGAGCCCTTCAGTCTTCGGCGCTGGAGGTGTGGGGAGCGCGGCCCGGTGCGTTCGCAGGCTTTCGTCGCCGTAGACCCACTGCAGCCAATCAGGACGGAGTTCAGAATTCGGCTCCGGTGCGTCGTCCGGCGGATTCTGAGCACCGACGATGAAAAGTCGAGGCCGTGACTGCGGTACGAATCGGCGGGCGTCGATAGAAAGCACGTCGACCGAGTAGCCGAGGTCGTTGAAGGCGCGGATCGCAGCTGCCAGATCTTCACCTCCGTGCGAGGTGGCAAGCCCGACGACGTTTTCGAGTACGACGATCTCGGGTCGCTCGCTGCCCAGCTCGCTGAGCAATCGAACGAGATGCCAGAACGTTCCGGATTCGACTCCGGCGAGACCCGCCCGCGCGCCGGCGATCGACAGATCGGTGCATGGCGAAGAAGCCCAGGCGAGGGCAGCCTTGTCGGGCAGGTCGTCGACCTGCACCTCGCCGACGTCTCCGAGCGCGAACGAGTGCTCGTCCGACTCGCCGAACTGGGCTTCGTACATCGCCTTCTTATCGGGTTCGTAGTCGTTCGCCCACACGACCCGGAATCCAGCGGACTCCAGTCCCATCCGAGCGAGGCCGATGCCGGCGAAGAACTCCAGAGCTCGCGGCCTCGCTGTGTCGATCGGCGTTACCTTGTCCATGGCGTCAGCCTATCCGCGGCTGCGGACAGTCCAGCGGACCGACTGTCGTGTTCGCACCGAGATGTAGCCTGACCAGGTGGTCTCCGAGTCGTGGGCGTCGAGTCCGGGTAGTCGGGCGAGCATGCTCGCAAACAGGCGGACGGACACCAAACCCGAGCTCGTTCTGAGGTCGGAGCTCCATCGGCGAGGTTTTCGATTCCGTAAGGACTACCGACTGCTCCTGGGCGACGTGAAGCCGCGACCGGACATCGTGTTCACCCGCGCAAAGGTGGCCGTCTTCGTCGATGGGTGCTTCTGGCATTCGTGCCCCGAACATCGCGGTCCGATGCCGAAGGCGAACGCCGCGTACTGGGCCGCGAAGCTCGCTCGGAATGTCGATCGGGACCGCAGGTACGACGCTGCGTTGCGCGCTGCCGGCTGGACCGTCGTCCGCATCTGGGAACACGTCGGCGCCACGGAGGGCGCGGATCTTATTGCAGCTGCCCTCACGCCGATGTCGGCAAGGGCGAGCCGGGTGACACAGAGGCGCCAGTCTTCCTGATGCTGCCCGAGTCGTCCTGGCGACCGTAGCGCCGCCACCCTCAACCGCCGCACAGCCTGAACCCCGGCGCGCAGGCGCCGGGGTTCAGGTGGGTCAGTCTTCGGGGTAGAGCTTGTCGAGGATCTTGCCGTCCTTGTCGTAGGCGCGGACGGTCAGTTTGTCCTTGTCGGTGTGCCGGGTCTTGTCGATCGCGGTGAAGGCGAACCAGCCGTCCTGGAGTGGCGCGTCGTACTTCGGGCCGTTGCCCACCTGGACGACGACCTTGGCCGTTCCGGCCGGAGCGCGGCCCCAACCGGTCGGGAGCGCGAGCCCGCAGACCGGGCCGTCACAGTTCCCGCCCTCGGGGAGGATCGCGGCGATGTGCTTACCCAGCGTCCCGTCGGGCCACATCATGCGCGGGTAGTCGGTCCCGAGGTCGTCGAGTTTGAGTGCGTGGGTGCCCCAGCCGGTGCCGACCACGCCGGCGTCCAGGGGCAGGCTGCAGGCGATCGCCGTACGCCCGGACGGCGACGTCGCGATCAGCTGGGCCCGGCTGTAGCCCTTGTCGGTGCCCTTGATCCGCAGCTGGTCCGAGATGGTGATCTTCCAGTTGGTCATGTCGACCCAGGCCTCCACCGAGCAGTTCCGCAGCTGCCCTTCCGGGGTGCTGGGAATCCGGTCCGCCGCGGCGGCTGCGACAAGTTCTGCCGACGGCTTGTCGCCGCCGGGGATCGTGCAAGAGCCCTGTACCGCGCCCGGCCCGACCACGGTGACTCCGCCGTTCCGGTCGCGCTTCGCGCCCTTCAGGTCCACCATCCTCGACGAGACGGAGCGGAACTCGCCCTTGCCTTCGAGCTTGCCGATCTTCGGGTAGCGCAGGGCGCAGCGGCGGTTGGCTTCCGCGGCGGAGATGCGCTGGGCGGCGCCGTCCTCGCCCCGCGGGATACCGGGGACGGCGGAGAAGTCCGGGTTCGGGGTGGCGGCGACGTTGGGGGTGTTGTTGGCGGAGCTGATGCCGGGGATGACGGTGGCGGCGAGGGCTACGGCGGCGGCGGTGGCTAGGAGGCCGCCGGCGCCGGCGAGTTTGCGGCGGCGGCGGCCGCGGTGGCCGCGGGTGAGGAGGGCGGTGGTGTCGAAGGGGGGCAGGGGTTCGGCGTCGGCGACGCGGTGTAGTTCGGCGCTGACTTCGGGGTCGTTGTACATGGGGTCCTCCTTCACAGCGCCGGGCTCGGTCGCAGGTTCATGGCTTTGCGGAGAGTTTCGAGGCCGCGGGCGGCCTGGCTCTTGACCGTGCCCTGGGAGCAGCCGAGGATCTCGGCGGTCTGCTCGACGGACAGGTCTTCGTAGTAACGCAGGACGACGCAGGCGCGCTGCCGGGCCCCGAGGGCGCGCAGGGCCACCAGGACTTCGTCGCGGGACGCGAGCCCGCTGGTGAAGTCGGCGCTCCCGGCCCGGTCGGGCACCTCGGCGATCGCCACCTCACGCCGCCAGGGCCGCCGGCCGCCGTCGTACGCCGCGTTGACGACCATTCGCCGGGCGTAGGCGAACGGGTTCCCGACCCGCTGGATCCGCGGCCAGGACAGGTACAGCTTGTACAGCGCGTCCTGGACGATGTCGTCGGCCTTGTGCCGGTCGCCGCTGATCAGGTACGCCGTTCTTCGCAGCGACGGATTGGCCGTCTCCACGAACTCGACGAACGCTTGGTCCCGCTCGCTCATCCGTGCCTCCCTCTTCCTTGTCCGCCTCAAGACGGAAAGGGCGGCCGTCGGGGTTGCATGCCGATCAACCGGAAAGATGCGCGACGTTCTCCCAGGCGGGATCGGCGCTGACGGTGACGGCGACCTTGCCGTGCGTCCAGCCCGCGGTCGCGGCGCGGAGCTGCGCGGCGGCCGGGGTGTTGCCGTCGATGTAGTAGTGCAGCAGGCGGCTGCCCGCGGAGGTCTCGTGGGCGAGCAGGTTGCCGGAGCCGCCCAGGCGGTCGGTCAGGTGGTCCTCGAACGCGCGCAGTTCGTCGAGCATCTCGGCCTCGGGCAGGCCGTCGTCGCGGACGACGGGGTAGCCGACGGCGATCTCGACGTGGGTGTCCAGGTGCGGACGCCGGATCGAGCGCAGCGGGTACTCCGCGGTCGCGATCAGCCGCTCGCCGTCCCGGGTGCCCTCGAGCATCTTCCAGGCCGGGCTGCCGTCCTCCAGGGTGTGCGCGGCGGCGAACTCGGCGACGGCCGGCAGTAGCGTGCCGATCGGCTCCGCCTCCGGCGGCGCGGTCTCCAGCGTCTCGATCGCGCCGATCCAGGTCTCTACCAGCTCCTCGCCGAGCGCCAGGTCGAGGATCAGGAACGTGACCCGCTGCCGGGCCGCGGGCGGCAGCTCGGGGAAGGCGGGGTGGTAGACGCCGACGTGGATGGACGACGCGTCCGGCTCGGCGACCACGACCGACTTCTCGATCGGCACCTCGGGCAGGCCCTCGAACCGGATCGTCTTGGTCGGCCGCGGCCGGCGGAGATCGGCGTACTCCCAGAGCTGGTCGGACTCCGGCGCCGTGCGCAGCCAGCGCCGGGCGACGGCGCGGCGGGCCGGGTTGCCGGCGGCGGTCACGATCAGCGCGTGCCGGGCGTGCAGCCCGGGGCCGAACTCCCAGTCCAGCTCCGGGTGGATCCGGCTGATCCGGTCGCCGAACGTCGCGGTCAGCTCGGCCGGCCAGCCGTCGTTCACCGCGTCGGCCAGCTCGGCGGCGCCGCCCTCGGTCCACCAGGTCCAGAACGCGCCGATCGGGTCGGCCTCCACGGCTGCCGACTTGCGACGCTTGAAGATGGGCATGGCCCCATCCTCTCCGACGAGGGGATCGGGCACTGTCCGTGATCGGACCAGTACGCCTGCTGGTGTGGTTCCGGCCACACGATTAGGGAGCGTCCGGTTCAGGCACGTAACCTGCTGACACCACTGGCAATCACGGGGCCGGGTGGCATTCGGAGGAGGAAACGTAAGTGCTTCGGCGAGTCCTGCTGGGCATGTCCCGCAGCCCCCAGATCAAGAAGGCCGTCTCGGCCATGCCGGTGTCCAGTGGCATCGTGGCCCGGTTCGTGGCCGGCGAGACCGCTCCGGAGGCCGTGCTGGCCACCGAGAAGCTGGTCAGCCAGGGCCTGAACGTCACCCTCGACCACCTCGGTGAGGACGTCACCGACCTGTCCGCCGCGACGGCCACCGTCGACGCGTACCTGGAGCTGCTGCGCAAGCTCTCCGAGGCCGGTCTGACCATGAACGCCGAGGTCTCGGTGAAGCTGTCCGCGGTCGGCCAGGCGCTGCCCGGCGACGGCGAGAAGATCGCCCTGGAGAACGCGCGGACGATCTGTCACGCCGCCCGCAACGCCGGCACCACGGTCACCCTCGACATGGAGGACCACACCACCACCGACTCCACGCTGGGCATCCTGCGTGAGCTGCGCCAGGACTTCCCGGAGACCGGCGCCGTCCTGCAGGCCTACCTGCGCCGGACCGAGGCCGACTGCCGCGACCTGGCCCACGCCGGCTCCCGCGTCCGCCTCTGCAAGGGCGCCTACAAGGAGCCCGAGTCGGTCGCCTTCCAGGACAAGCGCCAGGTCGACAAGGCGTACGTCCGGGCCCTCAAGATCCTGATGAACGGCACCGGCTACCCGATGATCGCCTCGCACGACCCGCGGCTGATCGCCATCGCCGGCTCGCTGGCCGACCGCGCCAACCGCCAGCCGGGCTCCTTCGAGTACCAGATGCTCTACGGCATCCGCCCCGAGGAGCAGCTCCGCCTCTCCGGCCTCGGCCACACCATGCGGATCTACATCCCCTACGGCGAGGACTGGTACGGCTACCTGGTCCGCCGGCTGGCCGAGCGGCCGGCGAACCTGCAGTTCTTCGCCCGCTCCCTGATCAGCAAGAAGTAATCAGCACGGCGAGCCGTACTCGGTGCCGTACCAGGGGCTCCAGACGGTGAAGTTGCGCGTCTCGCCGGCCTTCAGCTCGTACGAGCGGAACCGGACGCACTTGCCTTCCTTGTGGTCGAAGTTGCAGTAGGCCCAGCCCTTGGCCTTCGGCAGCGCCTGGCAGTACCGGTTCTTGTCGTAGTTGGTCTGCACGTGGAAGACCGTGGCCCAGCCGTTCTCCTGCAGGTCCCGCACCCACTGCAGGTCGCCGACCCACTGGAAGCAGGTCTCACCCCAGTAGGTGCCGAACAACCGGCAGGTCTGGAAGTTGGGCTGCTCGGCCTGGAGCTTGGGGGTGATCGGGGCAGTGGTGGCGATCGTAGGGCTGGTCGGCGTGCCGGCGTCGAGATCGTCGGCGTCCTGGTCGTCGGCGTACGCCGTGCCGAAACCTCCGGCGAGCAGGAGCAGCGTGGCGGCGGCGGTGGCGAGGGTACGGCGGATGCGCATGGGCGGTCCTTCGGTGGGCGGCTGGAAATAGGACATCCTATGTACCGGTCGGTGGACAACTGCGGCGGGGCCGGGGCAGTTCGTCAGTAACCTGTGGGCATGAGTGCACAGGTGGCGATTCTCGGTGCGGGCGTGATGGGCGAGACGTTGTTGTCGGGGCTGATTCGGGCCGGACGGCGACCGGAGGAGTTGCTGATCACCGAGCGCCGCGAGGAGCGGGCCGCGGAGTTGCGCGAGCGGTACGGGGTGGACGTCGTCTCGAACGTGGACGCGGCGTCCAAGGCGGACACGCTGGTGCTGGTGGTGAAGCCGCAGGACATGCCCGACCTGCTCGGCGAGATTGCGCCGGTGGTGCGGGTGGAGCAGACGGTGGTGTCGCTGGCTGCGGGGATCTCGACGAAGTTCATCGAGTCGCGGTTGCCCGAGGGCGTGGCGGTTGTGCGGGTGATGCCGAACACGCCTGCGCTGGTCGATGAGGGGATGGCGGCGATCTCGCGCGGCGCGCACTGCGACGAGAGCCATCTGGAGCTGGCCGAAGGGCTGCTCGCCGCGACCGGCCGGGTGCTCCGGGTGCCGGAGAAGCAGCAGGACGCGGTGACCGCGATCTCCGGGTCGGGTCCGGCGTACCTGTTCTTCGTCGTCGAGGCGATGATCGAGGCCGGCGTCCACATGGGCCTGCCGCGTGGGACGGCGACCGACCTCGTCGTCCAGACCGTCGTCGGGTCGGCCAAGCTGCTGCGGGAGACCGGTGAGCACCCGACCGTCCTGCGCGAGCGCGTGACGTCGCCCGGCGGGACGACGGCCGCCGCCGTCCGGGAGCTGGAGGACCACAAGGTCCGGGCCGCGTTCCTGTCCGCGATCGAGGCGGCGCGCAATCGTTCGCGCGATCTGGCTGCCGAATAACACCTCAGCTTCCGGTGGCGTTATCCTGGCGCCGCAGGTACCTGCCAGGGTCAAAAGGATGATTCATCTCCATGGGTAATCGTTCGGAGCAGCAGAGCCCCGAGCAGCTCGCCGCTGCTCCGCTGCCCGCTACCCAGCTGCCGGAGTTGCCGTGGCGGGTGCCGCTGGACCGGGCGCCGTGGTGGGCCTGGGCGCTGTTCGTGACGCCGTTCGTCGCGGTCCCGGTGCTGAACTCGTGGCTCTGGATGGGCGCCCGCGACATGCTCGCGGTCGCGCTGCTGGTGGTGATCGGGGCGTCCGTCGTCCGGATCGCCGGCGGGGTCGTGCTCTACCGGGTGATGCTGACGCCGTCCGGGCTGAAGGCGCGGACGAGCATGCTGATCCGCAGCCTGCCCTGGCAGGACGTCGACAAGATCGAGGTCGGCGACGACAACGTCGTCCTCACCCGCGGCCAGGACGAGAACGAGATCAACGGCATCCCCAAGGACCGCGTGGCCGAGGTCGCCGCCGTGATGGAGGCGTTGCGGCAGCAGGCCGCCGGCCGCCCGCGCCGCCGCGCCACCCCGCGCCCCGGCATCGGCGCGCTGTTCGTGCTCACCTACCTGGTGCTGTCCATCGGCGCCTTCCTGACGCGCTGGCACATCGTCTGACGACATAGTCTCGAGGTCATGGACTTTTCTCTGTGGCCGAACGCCGGGCGGACGTGGACCGAGGTACTCGAAGGGGCCGAGTACGCCGAGCGCACCGGCTGGCACGGCGTCTGGGTTGCCGACCACTTCATGAAGAACGGCGACGACCTGTCGGCTCCGGTGCACGAGTGTCTCGCGCTGATCGCGGCGCTGGCGGCCCGGACCGAGCGGGTCCGGATCGGGTCGATGGTGCTCGGGAACACCTACCGGCACCCGGCCGTCGTGGCGAACCAGGCCGCGACCATCGACCAGATCAGCGAAGGCCGGTTCGTGCTCGGGATCGGCGCGGGCTGGCAGGTCAACGAGCACGAGGTCTACGGCATCGAGCTGCCGCCGACCAAGCAGCTGCTGGCCCGGTTCGAGGAGGCCTGCCAGGTGATCACCGGCCTGCTCGGCCAGGAGCGGACGACGTTCGACGGCGCCTACTACCAGCTCGCGGGCGCGCCGCTGGAGCCCAAGCCCGCCAAGCTGCCGGTGCTGATCGGCGCCGCCGGCGAAAAGGTTGCCCTGGGCATCGTTGCCCGGTACGCCGACGAGTGGAACCACTGGGGCCGCCCGGAGCTGGCCGTCCACAAGGGCAAGGTGTTCGCCGAGCACTGCGCGCGGATCGACCGCGACCCGCAGTCCGTCCGCCGCTCCGCGCAGACCTTCCTGGAGGTCGTGGCCCCGGGTGACACCGCGGCGATCGCCCGCAAGCAGGACTTCGAGGCCCGCGGGCTGCACGTGATCATGGGCTCGGCCCAGGAGGTCCTCGACACCGTCGCCCAGTACCCGGCCGCCGGGATCGACGAGGTGCTCGTCCCGGACCACTGGCTCGGCTCCGGCGCCGAGCGTTTCGAGAAGCTCGAGCGGCTCCGCGAAGAGGTCTTCGCCAAGCTCTGACCGCCGCCTTTCACGGGCCCGTCGCGCGGTGAGGATCGGTCAAGGTACCGGCCGCCATCCTGATCGCACGCGGGCCGGGGGAGTGCTCCCCGGGTCGCGCACGTTTCCGCGACCTGGGGGTTCTCCGTGCCATCACGTCTTACCCGGCGCCTCGCCACCTTGCTGGCGCTAGCTCTGGCCACACCACTGATATCGGCGACCACGACCGCCGAAGCATCCCGGACGGCGCCCGCCGCCGAAGCCAAGATCGCCGAGGTGGCCGACCTGGCCGGCGCGACCCGCGCGGCCCGCAAACAGGGCAGTCCGGTCGAGGTCACCGGCCTCCGCACCGCCGACCGAACCGTCTTCGCGCAGCCCGATGGCACCTCGATCGCCGAGCTGTCGCCCGGGCCGGTCCGCGTCCGCCGCGGCAACGGCTGGGCCGAGATCGACCCGACGCTCGCGCGCGCGGCCGACGGCATGCTGGTCGCCAAGGCGACCGCGGCCGGCGTCGCCTTCTCCGGCGGTGGGACCGGCCCGATGATCCGCTACGGCAAGACCGGCAGCCGGATCACCCTGACCTGGCCCGGCGTGCTGCCGGCCCCCGAGCTGGACGGCGCGACGGCGACGTACCGCGATGTCCGCCCGGACGTCGATCTGGTGCTGAAGGCCGAGCGCACCGGCTACACCCAGCACCTGGTCGTCAAGACCCATGAGGCGGCTCGGCAGCTCGAGTCGGTCCGGCTCGGTTTGAAGGCCGAGGGGCTGACGGTGACCGCGACCAAGACCGGTGCGCTCGAGGCCCGCGACAAGGCGGGCGCTGTCGTCTTCCACGCGCCGCCGTCGGCGATGTGGGACTCCGGTACGCCGGCCCGCCGCGCGATCGCGGCCGTCGCCGTCGACACGTCGTCGCTGACGATCACGCCGGATGTGAAGCTGATGCGCGACCCGGCGGCCAAGCTGCCGATCATCGTCGACCCGAACTGGGCGACGTACGGCAAGGCGTACTGGACGTCGGTGTCCTCGGGGAAGCCGAACAGCGGCTGGGACAACTCCAGCCCGGGCGGCTCGAACGTGGCCCAGGTCGGCCGGTGTGATTTCGCCGAATGCAACGGCATCGGCGTGATGCGGTCGTACTTCCAGTTCGACACGCAGTTCCAGAACATCCTGGTCGGTAAGACGATCATGGGGGTCTGGCTGGACGCGCCGGTGTTCTCGACCGGAGACTGCAACCCGCGCAAGCAGATGGTTCTGGGAACCAGCCAGATCGGGCCTGGGCTGAAATGGTCGAACGCGCCGACCGGCTGGTGGATCGCCGACGCCATGGTGCCCAGCGCGTGCGACGGCCGTAAGGAATTCTCCTTCGCGCTGCCGAAGGACCACATCAACCGCACGCACCCGTCGACGTACATCATCCAGTCCGTCGACGAGG
Organism: Kribbella sp. NPDC104218; assembly: GCF_055584105.1. Taxonomy (NCBI): domain Bacteria; kingdom Bacillati; phylum Actinomycetota; class Actinomycetes; order Propionibacteriales; family Kribbellaceae; genus Kribbella; species Kribbella sp. NPDC104218. The sequence goes on along the minus strand of NZ_JBVJMQ010000001.1, from coordinate 1,098,131 downwards.
GCGACAAGGCGTTCTGGCGTAAGTACGAGGCGCACAACGTCAAGCTGCGGGTCCGGTTCAACGCGGCGCCGAACCCGCCGGGCAGTGTCCGGATGGACCCGCCGCTGGCGGCGCCGTGCAAGTGGTGTGCGGGGACGCCGTACCTCAACGGCAGCTCGGTCCGGCTGATCGCCGGCCTGTCCGACCCGGACGGCAACGCTGTCCTGCCGCAGTGGGACATCACGACCGATGGCGTGACCGAGAGCCGCTTCGGCTCCTTGCAGGCGAACGGCTCGATGCACGACACCCAGATCGCCCTTGCTGACGGCAAGAAGGTGAGCTGGAACGTCCGTGGCTGGGACGTCGACGAGAACACCGGTGCGCGGTTCGAGGCCGGTCCGCCGACGAACGGGCCCGGACCGTTCGTGGTGGACCGGACGGCGCCGTCCGCCGGGCCGAAGGTGACCGGGACGCTCTACAAGGACGACAACCGCTGGCATGGTGCCGTCGGGGTGCCTGGTGAGTTCCGGATCGAGCGGGAGCTCAAGAACGGCCAGCCGGACCCGGGGACCGCGGATGTCGACCACTACCTGTGGGGCCAGCAGACACCGCCCACCAACCCGGTGGCCGCGGATGCGCTCGGCGGAAAGGCAACTGTGTCAGTGACGCCGACTCAGGATGGTCCGCAGGAGCTGTTCGTCCGGAGCGTCGACCGGGCCGGTAACCCGGGGCCGATCACGACGTACCGGTTCTACGTCCGGGAAGGCCGCGGTCCGCTCGCGCAGTGGTCGTTCGAGGGTGACACCAAGGACAGGGCCAGTCTGGGCGACCGGGACGGCACTCTGAACGGTACGGCGAAGTACGCGCCCGGTGCGATCGGTCTGGGGCTGCAGCTGGACGGCGCGCAGCACACGACCAACATGACCGCTCCGAACACGCTGCGGACCGATGCGAGCTTCTCGGTGTCGGCGTGGGTCAAGCCGCAGCCCACCAGGGCCGGTCAGGTGATGGCGATCGCCAGCCAGGATGGCGTGCCCAACAACAGCGGCTTCTACCTGCAGTTCCGCGACAACAAGTGGGCGATGATGCTCCTGCACAACGGAACCGCCATCAATCCGCCAGGAACCCTGGCTATCGCCAGTGCGCCCGCACAGCTCGACCGCTGGTCACATGTCACCGGTGTTTACGACCGGGGGGCCCAGAAGCTCCGGCTGTACGTGAACGGCGCCCGGGTCGCCGAGCAGGCGCTACCGGCTGACTTCGTGCCGTGGCAGGGCTCCGGACCGTTCGTGGTCGGGCGTCAGCAGTGCGGTACGAGTCCGTGCGACCCGTGGTCCGGTGCGATCGACGAGGTGAAGGCGTACGACCGGGCGCTGACCGACGACGACGTCCGGACGGCGGTTGCGCGGGACGACGTCCAGACGGCGCACTGGGCGTTTGAAGAGGCCAAGGACGACAAGACCGCCAACCAGGTGGACGGCGGTGCCACCGCTGCGCTGCAAGGGGGTGCGGCGCTGGGCGATGGTGCTGTCGGGCGTGGTGTGCTGCTGGACGGCGTCGACGACCAGGCGGCGACGGACGGGCCGGTGGTCCGTACCGACCAGAGCTTCTCAGTCGCTGCCTGGGTGCGGCTCGACAAGGCTCCGCAGGTTGGCTGGACCGTACCGGTCCTGGCCCAGGACGGCGCGAACGTCAGCGGCTTCTTCCTCTGGTACCGCCAGCAGGAGGGCCGCGGGGTCTGGGAGCTCTACACGCCGTCGGCCGACGCGGTGAACCGCCCGGCGGACGAGATGGTGGTCTCCACCGTGCCGGCGAAGGTTGGTCGGCTCACGCACGTCGCCGCGGTGTACGACGCGGCCGCCAAGACGATCCGGCTCTACGTCGACGGTGCTCCGGCCGGTACGGCGCCGCGCGTCGGCGGTTTCGACGCCACCGGGCCGATGCGGATCGGTCGCGGCCGCTGGAACGGGAACCCGACCAGCTCCTGGCCGGGCATGATCGACGAGGTCCGCGCGTACAACCGAGTCATCTCACTCGAAGAGGTCCGTGGCCTGAAGGCCGGTGTCGACGCGACCGCGGCGACCTGGAAGCTGGACGGCAACACGACGGACGCGTCGGAGAACCACCGCGATGGCGCTGTGCGCGGTCCGGCGACCTGGACCGCCGGTCAGACCGCAATGCCGAACCCGGCGGACAAGGCGATCCAGCTGAACGGTGACGCCGTTGTCGAGGCGCCGCACGCGGTGGACGTGAAGCAGAGCTTCTCGGTCAGCGCCTGGCTCAAACCGGACCGCATCGGTGGTTGGTGGGTTCCGCTGGCCCAGGACGGCGCAGTGGTCAGCTCGTTCCACCTGCAGCTGACGGACAAGGGTCACTGGACGTTCGCGATGTCCGGCGCCGACGTGAAGGACGCCGGGAATTCCGGTGCCAGAGCGATCGGTCCGCTGGCTCAGGCCGGTGTCTGGCAACACGTGGTCGGTAGCTATGACGCCGAACGCAAACAGCTCGCCATCCACGTCAACGGCGTTCTCGGCGCCACAGCGGCGTACACGCATACCTGGGACTACCCAGCCGGTCAGCTCACGATCGGTGGCAGCAGATGGAACGGGAACCGTCAGACGTCCTTCCCGGGTGCGATCGACGACGTCCGCGTCCACGACCGGGTGCTCGCCGAGAGCGAGCTGGTCGCCCTGGCAGGCCGGGACCTCAACCTGGCACACAACTGGGCCCTGGACGAGACCAGTGGGAACGGCATGGCGGACTCCGTCGGCAGCCGCGGCGGAACACTCAACGGGCCGACCCGTGTGCCCGGCCGGGTCGGAAACGCCCTGAGCTTCGACGGGCAGAACGACTCGGTCTCGACGACCGGTGTGGACATCGACACCTCGAAGAGCTTCACCGTGTCCAGTTGGGTCCGGCTGCGCAAGGTGTGCGACCCCGGAGCCGAGTTCTCCTGCCGGTTGACCGCAGCCAGCCTGGACGGCGGTCAGACCAGCAAGTTCCGGCTCGGCCACTTCACCGACCGGGACAGTCATCCGCTCGGCGCCTGGATCTTCGAGATGCCGGAGGCCAACGGGACGGTGACGAAGGCGTCGGTGTCCGCGATGGAATCCGACCTGGACCGCTGGGTGCACCTGGCCGGTGTGTACGACGCGACGGCCAAGCAGCTGTGGCTCTACGTCGATTCGAATCGTCAGGGCGTCGGTGTGCTCAACACGCCCTGGACGGCGTCCGGCGGGTTGCAGCTCGGCCGTGGCCTGCTGGCGGGCGCTCCTGCCGAGTTCTGGCCGGGCGAGGTCGACGACGTCCGTCTGTACGCCGGCCGGCTGGACAAGGCCCGCATCGAGAACCTGTACGACTCCTACCCGGCTCTGGCCGGCTGACCGCTGAGGAAACCCTCAATGCGCAGACATGTCGTAATAACCGCCCTCGTGTCCTCGCTCGTAGTCGCAGCGGGACTCGCCGGACCGGCACCGGGAATGGCAGCCGCTACCGGCGGCCCGTCCTCGCCGAACCTGCCGACGACGAACTCCGTCGGGGTGACCGGTCAATCGATCACGCCACGGGACACCGACGCGGCGACCAGTGACGCCCTGGAAGGCAACCAGGAACCGGGTCAGCCCGCAGCCAAAGACGGCTCCAGCAATCTGAGCGCCACTCCGCTCGCGCCGTCCGCGAACTGGGACGTCTCGGCCCACACCGGCGATTTCAACTGGAGCTACCCGTTGCGGGTGCCGCCTGCGCCTGGCGGGCTGCAGCCGGCCCTGTCCATCTCGTACTCCTCCGGGAGCGTCGACGGCCGAACCAGCGCGACCAACAACCAGCCGTCCTGGATCGGCGACGGCTGGGACCTCGACCTGGGTTTCATCGAGCGCACCTACGGCGGCTGCTCTGACGACAAGGAAGGCTCGAACAAGGGCCAGCAGGTCGGCGACCTGTGCTGGCGCAGTGACAACGCCACCGCGTCGTACCCGGGCGGCGGTGGGATGTTGATCGCCGGTGCGAACGGCTGGCGGTCCAAGCAGGACGACGGCGCCCGGATCGAGCGCCTGACCACGGCCGGCAACGGCGACGACAACGGCGAGTCCTGGAAGATCACCACCGTCGACGGAACGCAGTACTTCTTCGGCTCCCGTCCGGAGGCCAAGTCGACGTGGACCGTTCCGGTCTTCGGCGACGACACCGGTGAGCCCTGTAACAAGGCGACGTTCGACGCGTCCTGGTGCAAGCAGGCCTGGCGCTGGAACCTGGACAAGATCGTCGACCCGTTCGGCAATCAGATCCTGTTGCAGTACCAGGTGGAATCGAACTCGTACGGCCGCAACCTCAAGGACGCCGCGGTCGGTTACGACCGGGCCGGCTGGCTGGACCGGATCGACTACGGCCTGAACAGCGCCGTCAACGGACAGGCGACCGGCCGGGTGCTGTTCGGCACCGCTGAGCGGTGTGTACCGGGCAGCATCTGCACGCTGGACAAGAAGGAGAACTTCCCGGACGTCCCGCTGGATGCGCGCTGTGAGGCGGCCACCTGCAAGGACCAGTACGCACCGACGTTCTGGAGCACCAAGCGGCTTGCCACGGTGACTACGCAGGTACTGCGGGGTTCGGCGTACACCGATGTCGATCGCTGGGAGCTGAACCAGCAGTTCCCGCAGCCCGGTGACGGTGACAAGGCCGCGCTGTGGCTGAAATCCATCAAGCACACCGGACTGGTCGGTGGCTCGATCGCACTGCCGCCGGTGGTGTTCGAGGGAGCCGTCTACGCGAACCGGGTGCCGCAGGCCGAGCCGCTGTCGCCGATCCTGCGCTACCGGCTGACCGGCATCGTTTCGGAGGCCGGGGGAGTCACGTCGGTGACCTATGCGGCGCCGGACTGCACTGCGCGGCCGACGAACCCGGAGTCGAACACCAAACGCTGCTATCCAGCGCGTTGGAAGAAGAACAAGGACTACGCCGAGCGCACCGACTACTTCCACAAGTACGTGGTGGCGAAGGTCGTGCAGTCCGACCGGATCAGCGCCAACCCGCAGCAGGAGACCAGCTACGAGTATCTGGACGGCGCTGCCTGGCACTACGACCAGTCCGAGTTCACACCGCCGGACAAGAAGTCCTGGAACGACTACCGCGGCTACGGCAAGGTGAAGATCCGTACCGGTGTGCCGAATGATCCGGCCGGCCCGGTCACGCTGACCGAGCGCCGCTTCTTCCGCGGCATGAACGGCGACCGCGCTACCCCGACCGGTGGCAGCAAGCCGGTGGCGGTGCCAGACTCCGAAGGTGGCAGTCACACCGACCACGACTGGTTGCGCGGCTTCGGACTCGAGAGCATCACCTACCTGGGCAATTCCGACACCGTGGTGGACAAATCGATCACCGAGCCGGTCTGGCAAGGCCCGACGGCGACGCGTGGCGAGCACAACGCGTACCTCGTGGGTGCCGGGACTGTGCGGAACCTGGTCGCGCTGGACGGCGGCCGCGGTTGGCAGACCACGAAGTCCGTCACGTCGTACGACGATCGCGGGTTGCCCACCCAGGTTGACGATCAGGGCAACGTCGCCGAGCCGGGCGACGACCGCTGCACGAAGACGACGTACGCGCGGAACACCTCGGCCTGGCTGCTGGACCTGCCCACGCGGGTCGAGACAGTGGCCGTGAAGTGCGGGCTGATGCCGACCTTCCCGCAGCACGCGATCTCCGACGTACGGACGTCGTACGACGGCCAGGAGGCGGGCAAGCCGCCGGTGCGCGGTGCCGCGACCAAGGTCGAGGAGATGTCCGAGCGGACGCCGGCCGAGCCGGTCTACACGATGACCGGGACAGCGAAGCACGACGTGTACGGCCGAGTGACGGAAAGCCGGGATGCGCTGAGCAAAGCGACCACTACGGCGTACACACCCGCGACTGGCGGCCCGGCGACCAAGATCGTGCAGACCAACCCCCTGGGGCATGCGAGCAGCACCGTGGTCGACCCGGCGTTCGGGAACCCCATCAGTGCCACGGACGCGAACAACAAGGTGACAGAGACGCAGTACGACGCTCTCGGGCGCGTAACCGCCGTCTGGTTGCCGAACCGGCCGCGGGGCGGCAGCGAGCCGAAGTCGCCCAACGTCAAGCACACCTACCTGGTGCGCAACGACAAGCCGAACGTCGTCATCACCGAGCGCCTGAACCCGAAGGGCAACTACGTCTCGACGAACACCCTGTACGACGGCCTGCTGCGCCCACGCCAGGTACAGGCCCCAGCGGACGGCGGTGGCCGCCTGCTGACCGACACCCGGTACGACTCCCAGGGCCGGGTCTGGAAGTCCACCCAGCCGTTCTTCAACGACGCGGCGCTGGACACCAACCTCTGGATCGCCAACGACAACGAGGCCCCCGGCCTGACCGTAACGGAGTACGACGGCGCCGGCCGCACCGTCGAGTCGATCTTCAACGGCGGCCCGACCGAGAAGTTCCGCACCAGCACCCGCTACGGCGGCGACCGCGTCCACGTCGACCCACCGGACGGCAGCACCGCCACCACAACCATCACCGACGCCCGCGGCCGCACCACCGAACTGTGGCAGTACCGCGGCGCAACCCCATCCGGCCCACACGACACCACGAAGTACCAACACACCCCAGCCAACCAACTCGCCGCAGTAACAGACGCAGCCGGCAACCGCTGGGAATACACCTACGACCTGCGCGGCCGAAGGACCACTGCAAAGGATCCGGACCGCGGAGTCAGCACTGCGCAGTACGACAACGCGAACCGAGTCATCAGCCGGACCGATGCCCGGGAGCAGACCGTCGCCTTCACGTACGACGACCTCGGTCGCACGACAGCCGAGACGCTGTCCGGGCGCAAGCTGGCTGAGTGGACGTACGACACTGTGGCCAAGGGGATGCTGGCCACTGCGACCCGATACGACAGCAAGGGCAACGCGTACGTGAGCGGGGTCAAGACGTACACGGCGCTCTACCTGCCGCACCGCACAACGGTGACCGTGCCGGACAACGAAGGCGCGCTGAAGGGCACCTACACGTCCACCCGGACCTACAACAGCGACGGCAGCCTGGAGAGCGAGACCTACCCGAAGGCAGGTGACCTGCCGGAGGAGTCGGTCTTCTACAGCTACGACGACAACGGCCAGCCGCTCAAGACACACGGCGCTGCGGAGTACGTGCTGAACACGCAGTACACCAAGTACGGCGAGCAGCAGCGCGTCCACCTCGGTGAAACCGGCAAGCGGGCTTGGCTGACGACGTACTACGACGACAACACCCGCATGGTGAACCGAACGGTCGTCGACGCCGAAGTGCCGCGGCCGCTGCAGTCGGACACCAGATACACCCGCAACCCAATCGGTGCGATCACTGCGATCACCGAGAGCGCTCCGGACACGACGGACGACGTCCAGTGCTACCGCTTCGACCACGTGCAGCGCCTCACCGAGGCGTGGACGCCGGGCAGTGGGTGTGACGCAAACCCAACCACAGCTGGGCTTTCGGGGCCTGCGCCGTACTGGCACAGCTACAGCTACGACCTGGCTGGCAACCGCCGTACCGAGGTGCAGCACACGGCTGCTGGTGACAGCACCCGCACCTACACCTACCCGGCCACGGGCCAGCCGCGGCCGCACGCGGTGACTGCCATCAGCACCGGCACTTCCACTACCAACTACAGCTACGACGCCAACGGCAACACAGTGAAGCGAGGCGACCAAACCCTCACCTGGACCCACGACAACAAGGTCGAGACGGTCGACGACAGCAGCTCGGTCTACGCGGCCGACGGCATCCGGCTGATCCGTCGCGACGCCAAGGGCAGCACGCTCTACCTGGGCGGCCAAGAGCTTCACCTCGACAAAGCCGGCAAGCTCACTGCGACCCGGTACTACGACCACGCCGGCGCCACCGTGGCAGTCCGTACGGCCGCAGGGCTGTCCTGGCTGGCCAACGACCACCACGGCACCCAGCGGCTCACCATCAATGCGCAGACCCACGCGGTCACCCGCCGCCGCGAACTCCCCTTCGGAGCCACCCGCGGCGAAACCCCCGACTTCCCCGGTACCAAGGGCTTCGTCGGTGGCATCCAGGACACCACCACCAACCTCACCCAGCTAGGAGCCCGCACCTACGACCAGGACACCGGCCGCTTCCTCTCGGTCGACCCGCTGATGGTCCTCAGCGACCCCCAGCAACTCGACGGCTACTCGTACGCCGGCAACGGCCCGATCAACACCGCCGACCCCACCGGCTTGGCCCGCTCCGCCGACGATCACATCGGCCACTACCGCGAAGACAAATGGCAGGGCCAGCCAGGCGTCACCCCCGACGTCGACAAGAACGGCAAGCGAATCAATCAAAGCAAGCCGTCCTGTAACAAGCACGGCGATTGCCGTCGCGGTCACCGGGGTGGCGCCCCCGCCGCCAAACAGCCGTCCTGCAACAAGTTCGGCGACTGCCGCCGCGGCCACCAAGGCCCGGTCGCGAAGTGGGAGCCGCCGGAGAAGCCGAAGCCGGAGAAGGGGTTCTCGTTCGGATTCTGCTTCGGCGCGAGCGCCCAGGCCTTCGTCGGGATCGCGCGGGAGAACTGCGTGATGATCGACAGCGAAGGCATCGGCGTCACGCTCGGGGAGAAGAAGTTCGCCGGCCCGGGGCTCGGGATGGGACTGACCTTCGGGCTGAAGGTCGCCGACGCGAACGTCCCGGCGCTGGGCGGAATGGAGACCGCGCTGGGCGGTGACATCAAGGCCGGTACGGCGACGCTCGCGGCCGAGGTCGGGCGCAGCGACCCCGACCCGGATCACCCGGGTGTGGAACCGCCGTGGAGTGTCGGCATCGGGGTCGGGCCGGGGCTCGGGCTGGGCGGCCGCTTCAAGAGCTTGGAGAAGTTCATCGGGCTCGGCGACAAGCTGGGCGGCCTGTCCTACAACGGGAGCCGCGGCGAATCCTCGTCGGAGTACATGTTTAAGTTCCAGAAGGGCGGCGATCCCAACCCCTGCGCGAATATCTACGCGGGCTGTTGACAGCCGGCGCGGCTACCGGTCACTAGATCGGTGATCGGTAGCCGCGGCGAGGAGGGTTTGGACTTCGGGGGTTCGGGGGTCGGCGAAGTCGGTGAGGATGGCGAGGGCGGTGTGGAGGGTGGTGGCGGCGAGGGTGGGGTGGTGGGCGGCTAGGAGGGGTTTGGCGAGGTCTATGAGGGCTCCGGCTTCCCAGCGGCGGTTGTTGATGCGGCGGAAGAGGCGGACGGAGCGGCAGGCGGCGCGGATGGCGGGGGTGGGGCGGTGCAGGGCGGCGTAGGCGCGGGAGAGGTTCTGTTGGTTGTAGGCGTCGGCTACCAGGTCGCCCGCGTTGAGGCGGTCGGCTTCTAGGTGGGCTTCGACGGCTTCTAGGTAGCGGCCGGTGGCGGCGAGGGCGACGCCGCGGTTGTCGAGGTTGACGGCGACGCCTCGGGTGTAGCCGTTCTGCTGGCAGAGGCGGATGGCGCGTTCGCTGTGGTCGACGGCGATCTCGGGGCGGCCGAGTTCGGCGAGGACGATCGCTAGGTTGCCGAGGACCATCGCTTCGCCGCGGCTGTGGCCGACGGCTTCGAAACAGGTCAAGGCTTCGGTGAGGTAGCGCTCCGTCCCTGGCCAGTCGTCCTGGTCGAAATGGAAGCAGCCGATCGCGTTCAGCGCGAAGCCGCGCGCAGTGTCGTCGGCGCCGGCCGCGGTGACGGCCAGCTCGAAGAAGGCGAGGCCGTCGGACCAGGTGATCCGGTTGTCCAGGAACGTCGCCATCGCGAGCACTGTCCGCCAGGCGTACGCCGAGCGTCCGTTCGCGGCCGACCAGGTGGTGATCGCGCGCAAGCAGTTGTACTCGCGCTCGAACCAGGCAATGGCTTCGGGCACCGTGGCGAACTCCGGCGCTGCCGTCCGCGGCTGATGCAGCTCCGCGAAATCGCGTAGCCGCAACGGCTGCAGCCGTGTGTCAGCGCTGAGCGCGGTGTGCAGATACCAGTCGACCAGCCGGTCGAGAGCCGCGTCGGCGTCCGGCTCGTCGGCGGCGAGCTCGGTCGCGTAGAGCCGGATCAGGTCGTGCATCTCGTATCGGTTGGCCTGGCGCTGGACGACGAGGTGGACGGCGACCAGGTGGTCGAGCGCGGCCCTCGCCGCCCCCGCTGGCAGCCCAGCGAGCGCAGCCGCGGCCGGTAGCCCGATGTCGTCGCCCGGATGCAGACCAAGCAGACGGAACATCAGAGCGGACGCCGGAGGCAGCGCCCGGTACGACCAGGACAACGCGGCCGACAGATCGGACTGCGGATCTCCGGCGTCCAGCTGGGCCAGCCGGGCCTGGGCGTCGCCGAGCGCGAGGACGACGTCGGCCAGGCTCCCGGCCCGCTGGGCCCGCTCGGCCACGATCGCCAGCGCCAGCGGGAGCCGATCGCAGAGCTGGATCAGCTCGCGGCTCGCATCCGGCTCAGCGGCCACCCGCTCCGAGCCGATAGTTGCCGCGAGCAACTCGACTGCCTGCTCGGGCGCCATCGGCTGCAGGGTCAACCGGCGTGCGCCGTCCCGGATCGCCAAGCTGCGCAGCTGGTTGCGGCTGGTGACGACGACCAGGCTGCCCGATCCGGGCAGCAGCGGCCGGATCTGCTCCGCGTCGCGCGCGTTGTCCAGGAGTAGCAGTACGCGGCGGCCCGCGAGGGTGCTGCGCAGTAGCGCCGATCGCTCCTCGACCTTGGCCGGGATCCGCTCCCCGGCGACGCCGAGCGCGCGCAGCAGTACGGCCGCCGCCTCGGCCGGGCCGATCGGATCGCCGGCGCCGTAGCCGCGCAGGTTCAGATAGAGCTGCGCATCCTCGAACTCGGCTGCCTTCCGATGCGCCCAGTGCACGGCGAGCGACGTCTTACCGGTGCCGGGCGCGCCGTCGATGGTGATGATCCGGGTGGCGTCGTCCGGCACTTGCTCACGATCCAGGACGTCGAGCGCGGCCAGCTCCTCGTCGCGGCCGACGAACGTGCGGATGTCGTGCGGCAGCTGCCGGATCGGCTCCGGACGCCGGACGCCGCTGTCGAGCATGGAGCGATACAGATCGTCGAGCTCCACGCTTGGGTCGATCCCGAACTCGTCGCGGAGGATCGTGCGGACCTGGTGGTACCGGTCCAGGGCCTCAGCGCGGCGGCCGGCCCGGCGGAGCGCGTCGATCAGCCGGAACCACAGCGCCTCTCGCGTCGGGTACTGCCGGGTCAGCTCGGTCAGCTCCGCGACCAGCGCACCCGGTGGGCCGGCGGCGAGCTCCAGGTCGATCCGGCGCTCGGTCGCGGCGAACCACTCGTCTGTCAGCCGCGGTACGACGTCCCGGTCCAGCCAGGTCGAGGTGAGGTCGCCGAACGGCCGGCCGCGCCAGAGCGCGAGCGCCGCCCGCAGCAGCTGCAGCTCCACGTCCGGAGCGTCCGCGCCTCTCGCCTGCTCGACCAGCGCACGGAACTTGTACAGGTCGATCCGGCTCTCGTCCGCGCGCAGCCGGTACCCGGCCAGGTCGGTCTCGATCCGATCGCCGCCGAGCACCCGCCGCAGCCGGGACACGTAAGTGTGCAGCGTGCCCTGCGGCCGCGCTGGCGGCTGCTCGGGCCAGACCTGATCGGCCAGGACGTCGATGCTGACCGGCTGGTTCACCGACAGCAGCAGCGCCGCGAGGATCACCCGGGGCTGGCCGGGCGGGAGCGCCAGCTCGGTCGTGGCGGTCCCGACCTCCCACGCGCCGAGAACCCGCCAGCAGAGCTCCTCGTCAGCGTCCATGCCTCTATCAGACCTCATTTCGGGGTGCTGAGAGACCGGTTTCCAACGGCGACTAGACCGGATTCACAGGCTGAGCGTGGCCATCACGGGCCAGTGGTCGCTGGGCAGGTGCCCGTTCGGGCGGAAGTGTGAGACGGCCGCCTCGACGATCGTCCAGGCAGGGCCGACGAGGATGTGGTCGATCCGCTCGTCGTCCTCGGCGCCCGTGAAGTCGTGCCAGCTGCCGCCGGCCTCGATCGGGACGGCGTACCGCAGTCCGGCGTCGGTCAGCGCCTTGAGCGGCGGGGAGTCGGGCGTCGCGTTCAGGTCGCCCATGACGATCCACGGCAGGTCGCCGGCCACCCATTTCGCCACCAGCCGGGACGACTGCAGCTGGGCGACCTGGCCGGCGTGGTCGTAGTGGGTGTTCAGGACGCCGACCGTCGTCCCGTTGCGGTGCCGCAGCCAGACCAGTGAGGCGACCCGGGTCAGGTCCGCATCCCAGCCGACCGATCCCGGCGTCCCGGGGTCGTCGGACAGCCAACGGGTCTCGAACCGGTCGATCCGCCAGTCACCGGACCGGACCATGATCGCTGCGTGCTCGCCGGCGCTCTGACCGTCGTCCCGGCCCACACCGACGATTTGGTACTTCGGAAACTGCAGCCGCAGGTAGTCGAGCTGGTCGGGCAGCACCTCCTGCAGCCCGACCACATCGGCGTCCAGCAGCTCGATCGCCGCCACCGCTGCCTGTTTCCGGACCGGCCAGGCGTTGTCGCCGTCCGGAGCGGAGGAGTTGCGGAGGTTGAAGGTGGCGGCGCGGAGCTTCATGGCATCCAGCCTTTCATGGGGCGCAGCCTGCCAACCCCATGGCTCGGGTCGCGGCCTGGAGCCGGGGAGTGCTCGCCGCCAGCGCCCGATCGCGGCCCTGCGCCAGCAGCTGGTCGATCGCGCCCGGATCGGTCGCCAGCCGCGCGTACTCCTTCTGCAGCGGCTCGACCACGGCCAGGACGGCGTCCGCGACGTCCAGCTTCAGATCGCCGTACGACGTGTACGCCGCCGCCAGCTGGACCGGATCGCCGTCCGTACACGCGGCCAGGATCTCCAGCAGGTTGGTCACGCCGGGCTGGTTCTCCTCGTCGTGGCGGATCTCGCTACCGGAGTCCGTCCGCGCCCGCATGATCTGGCGGCGGATGACGTCCGGCGGGTCGAGCAGCCGGATGGTGCCGACCGCGTCGTCCGTGTCGGACTTGCTCATCTTGGCCGTCGGGTTGGCCAGGTCCTTGATCCGGGTCGCCAGCGCGGCCTTGTGCAGCTGGGGGACGACGAACGTCTCGCCGTACTCGCGGTTGAACCGGAGCGCCACGTCGCGGGCCAGCTCGACATGCTGGTCCTGGTCGCCGCCGACCGGGACGCGTTCGGCGCCGTACAGCAGGATGTCGGCGGCCATCAGGCACGGGTAGGTGAACAGCGAGGCCCGGGTCATCGGGCGGCCGCCCTTCTCCTTGTACTGGATCATCCGGGACAGCTCACCGACGTACGACGTGCACTCCAGCAGGTAGGCGAGCTGGGCGTGCGTCGGGACGTCGGACTGGACGAAGACCGTCCCCGGCGGGATCCCGGCGGCCAGCATCAGCGTCGCGCACTCGCGGGTGAGCGCCGCGAGCCGCTTGGGATCGTGTTTGGTGGTCATCGCGTGCAGGTTCGCGACGAAGTAGAACCCGTCCGGGTCGGTGAACCGGCGCAGCGCGCCCAGGTGGTTCCCGAGGGTCAGGCGGCCGGACGGGGTGATGCCGGACAGCGAGGTCATGTCAGTGCCTTTCGGTGAGTGGGAGACCCCACCGAGCGCACGAAAAAGGCCGTCTCGGCGGAGACGGCCTCTGGGTGCGTGTGAACGCCGGGTGACCGCCCTAGACGGCCCACCACTGCTGCAAGTTCGTGTTCACATCTCGACTGTAGCTCACGGAAAGCAATCGGTCTGCACCTGATCTGCAAAATCTGTAACGCTTTGCAGTCCGGAACCGATGAACGGATCGTTGGACCCGCTGCTGACCCAGCGCTCGGGCGGGCCGGCGCAGCCTGGGAGGGGTGTTGCGCCGCCCGCCGAACCGGGCCCAGGTCCGCTTTGTCAGGATGAAGCCATGACGGTACGGCGGCTGACCGAGGACGACTGGGAAATCCTGCGCGCGGTGCGGTTGCGCGCCCTGCTCGAGGCGCCCGGGTCCTTCTACCAGACATACGGCGAATCGGTCGCGCTCACCGAGGCCGACTGGCGGGCCCGGCTCCGGCCGGCCGACAAGGTGACGCTGCTCGCCGAGTCCGGCGACAGCCCGGCCGGGATGGTGCTCGGCGTCCCGGCGGGGCCCGACGAGCGCGATCCGGACGCCGCGCTGATGCTGTCCATGTGGGTCGATCCGGAGTTCCGCGGCGCCGGCGTTGCCGACGAGCTGACGAGCGCGCTGCTGATCTGGTCCCGGGAGCAGCAGTACAAGCGGCTGCTGCTCTGGGTGTACGACGCCGCCCCGCGCGCCGCGGCCTTCTACCGCCGGGCCGGCTTCGAATCGACCGGGCGCGTCGACACCTTCTACGACTCGACGCGCCCGCTGACGTTGATGGCCCAGACCCTCTAGGCGGTCGGCACCAGGCTGATGTCGATCGCGTCCAGCTCGGTGTAGCACTCACCCTTCAGGAAGGTGACCGTGTTCTTCCCCGCGACCAGCGGCAGGTCGACCTTCGACGTCCCGAGCAGGTCCCAGCCGTACGACTTGTAGAGCATGGTCTGCTGGGGACCGCCGTTCGCGCTCACCTTGTGCGTGCAGTCGGTGCCCATCCCGTTCGCGCCCCGGGCCCGGATCCGGTAGTTGCCCGCGGCACCGACCTCGAAGGTGAACTTGACGAAGCTGTCCGGCAGGTCGATGTAGCCGACCTTGCCGCCGCCGGACGCCGAGATGATCTGCGTCCGCCGGGTGGGCGCGCCGCTGATCACGGCGTTCGCGGTCTGCTCGGCCTCCAGGCGGGTGACCTGCTGCCCGGTCAGGGCGGCGTACCAGCGGACGGCGGCCTTCGAGGCGGCGCCGTAGTTCGGGTGCCACATCTCCAGGAAGTCGTAGGGGTGGAAGAGGCCGGAGTTCGCGTCGACGTAGTCGACCTTCTTGCCGGCGGCAACCTTCGCCGCGACCATCCCGGGGATCGTGTAGTTGAAGGCCGCGACCCGGGCGTGGTGGGCCGGGTCCTGCAGGACCGGGATCGAGGTCACGAAGACCCGGGTCTCCGGCAGCGTCGCGGTGATCGTGTCGACAAGTGCCGAGAGTTTGCCCGGCGCCGCGCCCGCCCCGGCGTCGTCGTACATGTCGTTGGTGCCGATCTGGAGCGTGATCACGTCCGGCCGGTAGGTGTTCAGCCAGCCGACCACGTTGTCCTGGATCTGGCCGATCGTCCAGCCGCCGTGCCCCTCGTGGTCGCGATCGGTGAGGCCGGCCGGGCCGCTGGCCAGCGAGCCGACGAAATCCACCGGCCGGTTGTCGGCCCGCAGCAATTGGTACAGGTCCGCCCGGTACGCCGCGCCGGGCGCGTCCGCGCCGCCGGTGTTCGAGTCGCCGAGCGGCATGATCTTGGTCGGCGTCGCCCGGTTGATCGGGACGGCGGGCCCGGCGGCGGCAGCGGACCGGGCGCCGGAATCGGCCGTGACGGCGGTGCCGATCAGGGCGGCCACGCCGAGCAGCGCGGGCAGGGCGCGAACGAGCGCACGCATCAGATATCTCCTCACGATCGGGCGGGGATTCCACCCGATCGTGAGCTGGCCGCCGGGGACCGGCAATCCTTTCGACCGACCCCGAAGGAACTCGGCGCGTTAAGGTCGGGAGCATGAGCGGTGAGGCGAAACTGGTCTACGACGACGGGCTGACGGCGTACGACTTCGGGCGCGGGCATCCGATGAGCCCGATCCGGGTGCAGCTGACGATCCGGCTGGCGCGTGAGCTCGGCATCCTGGACCAGCTGACGGTCGTGCCGGCGCCGGTGGCCGACGACGACCTGCTGCGGACGGTGCACACGGCGGAGTACGTCGAGGCGGTCCGGCGGGCCGGGGCGAACCCCGACGTCCCGGACGAGCGGCACGGGCTGGGGACGGACGACACCTACTGCTTCCCGGGGATGCACGACGTGAGCGCGCGGATCGCGGGCGCCAGCGTCGAGGCCGCGCGCTCGGTCTGGCAGGGCGAGGTGCTGCACGCGGCGAACGTGGCGGGCGGTCTGCACCACGCGATGCCCGACCGGGCCTCCGGGTTCTGCGTCTACAACGACCCGGCGATCGCCATCCAGTGGCTGCTCGACAACGGCGCCGAGCGGGTCGCGTACGTCGACGTCGACGTCCATCACGGCGACGGCGTCCAGGAGGTCTTCTACAACGACCCGCGGGTGCTGACCGTGAGCCTGCACGAGTCGCCGACCACGCTCTTCCCGGGGACCGGGAGCGCCGGCGAGACCGGTGGGCCCGGGGCCGAAGGCTTTGCGGTCAACATCCCGCTCCCGCCCGGGACCGGGGACGCCGGGTGGCTGCGGGCCTTCCATGCGATCGTGCCCGACGTGCTGCGCGCGTTCCGGCCGTCGATCCTGGTCACTCAGCACGGCTGCGACTCCCACGTCGAGGACCCGCTGGCCCATCTGACCAAGACGGTCGACGGCCAGCGGGCGGCGTACCTGGCCCTGCACGACCTGGCCCACGAGCTGACCGGCGGGAAGTGGGTCGCGACCGGCGGTGGCGGCTACGCGATCATCGACGTCGTCCCGCGCGCCTGGAGCCACCTGCTGGCGATCGTCGCCGGGAAGCCGGTCGACCCGCAGACCCCGGTGCCGGAGGCGTGGCGCGAGGAGGTGCAGATCCGGTTCGGCCGGGTCGCGCCGCTGCGGATGACCGACGGCCGCGACCCGGAGTACGTCGACTGGTCGAGCGGCTACAACCCCGGCAGCTGGCTGGACCGCTCGATCAAGGCGACCCGGGACGTCAGTTTTCCGCTCCTCGGCCTCGATCCGACGTACTGAATCCGGCGCCGGATCGAGTCACACGAGTCCCCCTCTTTCCCATTCGCACCAACAGCCACTACCCTCGGTATATGCACGGACGGAGGTGCCGGAGGGGAAGCCGGCGCACGATCCGTGCTGGAAGTGCGGTGCGCAAATGGCATCAAAGAAGTCCGGTGGTGAGCAGCCGCTCGCTGAGGTGAAGTTCCTGACCGTGGCCGAAGTCGCCACGGCCATGCGCGTGTCCAAGATGACCGTGTACCGGTTGGTGCACTCCGGTGAGCTGCCCGCAGTCCGGGTAGGTCGTTCGTTCCGGGTCTCCGAGGACGCCGTGCACGACTACCTCAAGGGCGCCTTCTTCCAGGCCGGATAACCACGAGAGAGGCGGCCGGATCCCGATCAGGGGCCGGCCGCCTCGTCATGTCCGCCGCGTCAGGAGCTGCTCGATCGCGGCGGCGACCGCGCCCGGGTCCTCCTCGGCCAGGAAGTGACCGGCGGTGGTCAGCTGGTGGTCGAGGTCGGGGGCCCACGCCTTCCAGAGCGCCTGGGCGTCGAAGCCGAGGGCGGCGCCCCAGTCCTGCTGGATGACGGTGACCGGCATCTGGAGCCGGCTGCCGGCGTCCCGGTCGGTTTCGTCGTGGGTGACGTCGACGGTGGCGGAGGCCCGGTAGTCGGCGACGATCGAAGGGACGGCGTCCCGGCAGGCGTTGATGTACGCCGTCCGGATGTCTTGGGGGATCGCGTCGGGGCTCTTGGTCCAGCTGTCCAGGAAGTGGCCGAAGAAGGCGTCTGGGGCGCCTGCGATGAGCTGCTCGGGGAGGCCGGGCTGCTGAGCCATCAGGTAGAGGTGGAAGCCGACTGCGGCTGAGGTGCCGTGCATGACGGACCACATGTCGAGCGTGGGCAGGACGTCGAGGATGAGCAGGTGGGTGACTGCTTGCGGGTGGTCCAGGCCGGCGCGGAAGGCTACGAGGGCGCCGCGGTCGTGGCCGGCCAGGGCGAAGCTGGAGTGGCCGAGCGCGCGGACCGCCTCGACGATGTCGGCGGCCATAGCGCGTTTGGAGTAGCCCTCGGCGGGCTTGGAGCTGTCGCCGTAGCCGCGGAGGTCCGGGCAGATGACGGTGTGCTGCGCGGCCAGATCGGTGGCGACGTGACGCCACATCAGGTGGGTCTGCGGGAAGCCGTGCAGGAGGACGATCGGTGAGCCGGAGCCGCCGACTGCGACGTTCAGAGTGACGCCGTCGATGCCCGGGAGCTGGTGGTAGTCGAATCCGTTGATCTTCACCGGACCAGCGTTTCTGAGCCGGATGAGCGCTGGATGAGCACGCTACGGTGACCGGGTGGAGTTTGGGGTGCTCGGGCCGGTGGTGGCCTGGGACGACGCTGGCCAGCCGGTGGAGCTCAAAGGGCCGCGGCATCGGGCGGTGCTGGCCCGGCTGATCATCGCTCGCGGCAGAGTCGTCCCGGCGACGCGGTTGGTGGCCGACCTCTGGGAGGACCCTCCGGACGGCGCGCTGAGCGCAGTGCGGACGTTCGTCGCCGCGCTCCGCCGAGCTCTGGAGCCGGACCGGGCGCCGCGCACACCGGCTCGGGTCCTGGTGACTGAGGGGCCCGGATATGCGCTGCGGACCGACCGCGTGGACGCCGTGCGTTTCGAAGCTGCTGTCACCGCTGGCGCGTTCGCGGATGCGCTGCGCTGTTGGCGGGGTCCGGCGTACGCCGATTTCGCGGATGAGGCCTGGACACGAGCGGAGCGGGCCCGGCTGACGGAGCTGCGGTTACTGGCCGTGGAGCGGTTGGCCGAAGAGCGCCTGGCTGCCGGTCGGGCGGCGGAGGTGGCGGCCGGGCTGGATGCGCATGTGATCGAACACCCGTGGCGGGAGGAGGGGTGGCGGCTGCTGGCGCTCAGCTTGTACCGCACTGGTCGCCAGGCTGACGCCCTCGCCGTACTGCGGCGGGCTCGGGACATGCTGGTGTCGCAGCTGGGGATTGACCCGAATGCGGGATTGGTGCAGTTGGAGGCCGACATCCTCAACCAGGCTGCGCATCTGGAGCCTCGGTCGGTGTGGTCGGCGTACGAGCGGACTGTGGGTCCGAAGGCTCGGCTGGAGTCGACTGTCGGCTTGGTGCGCAGCATCGCGGTGTCGGGTGGGCTTCAGGAGGCTCGGCAGCATCGGCTGGCCGCAATCACCGCGGCTGAGCAGCTGGGTGACCCGGATCTTGTCGCCCGGGTGATCGGCGCGTACGACGTACCGGCGAACTGGACGCGGTCCGACGACGAGGCGGATGCGGCGGCCGTCGTACGGGCTGCGGAGCGGGTGTTGCCGACGCAGGATCATCCTGCCGTGCGGGCTCGGCTGCTGGCGACGATCGCCTTGGAATCAAGGGGTTCTACGAGCGAGCGCCCACTCGCAGCTGCCGGTGAGGCCGAACGGCTTGCTCGGGAGCTCGACGATCCGGCCGTCCTCGCGTTCGCTTTGAACGGCGTCTACATGCAGTCGTTTCGCCAAGCCGGGCAGGCGCCCACGCGTGATGCGATCGGCACCGAGCTCGTCGACCTCGCGTCGCGGCATGCGCTCCCGGCGTACGAGGTGCTCGGTCGGCTGATCCGGCTCCAGTCGGCTTGTGCTGTTGCCGATTACAGCGCCGCGGACCGGCATGCCGCGGCAGCCGACGAACTGTCTGCGCGCCACGACGCGCCACTCGTCGGCGTCTTCACCGGCTGGTACGCCGCGCTCCGCGCCGACAACTACGACCGCGTCGCCGCCTACCCAACCGCCGCCATGCCCGGTCTCCACGACGGCCTACTCGAACTCGCCCTCGCTACCCAGGCCATCCGGCGCGGCGAACCGATCGCGGATGCCGACTACGGGCCGCACACCCCTTGGCTGCAACCGATTCTAGAACTTGCCAACGGCAACCAATCGCGCGCCGCCGACCTGCTGCTCCACATCCCGGACCCGCCACCCGGCGTATTCCTCGAGGCCTACTGGGCCCTCATCGCCCACGCAGCCCGAACGGCCGGCTCGGCACCGGCCCTCGACCGCGCCCGAGCCGCCCTGGCACCCGCGGCCACCGAACACGCCGGCGCCCAAACCGGCCTGCTCACACTAGGCCCCATCGCCGACCTCCTGCACTAACAACAGGAGGTACCCGCCCGCCCCACGCTCAACCCCCCACCACAGCGGCCCGAATCCCCCACTACCTCCTGTCCTTACGGTCGCCTGGTCAGAGGTCGTCGGGGGAGCCGTGCTCAGCGCGCCGCTCGGCGGCGGCGCGCTGCTCTTGGTGCGCGTGATGCGAGGTGGGCCGGTAGGCCTCTTCGTACGCCGCCACCGCGCCGGCCACGCCGTCGGACCCGCGGCCCTTGGCCCACTTGGCGAACCAGGTGAGCCCCGCGAGGACGGCGGCCAGGCCGGCGACGAAGACGGCGTACGCCACGTCTAGGCCTGTTTGCGGGCGCGGACGGCGAGGCTGTGCGGGATGACTGGGCCTTCGGGTTCGAGGAAGTGTTCGAGGGTGAGGCCGGTGGCGAGGAGGGCGTTCAGGTAGTGGGCGAGGGGGACGTGGCTCATGCCGATGTGGTGGCGGATGCCGTCCTCGCCCCACCAGGGGGCCGGGTCGTGCCAGCCGGGCCGGCGGTAGGTGTTGTGGATGGTGCGGCTGTCGTCGTCCTCGTTGTAGACGACATGCGGCCCGTTGAAACAGGGATGGACGCCGTACACGATCAGCGCGCCGCCGGGGCGGAGGACGCGGGCGGCGTCGGTGAGGACGGCGGCGAAGTCGTCGACGTCGGTCGAGATCCACATCACCATCGCGGTGTCGAACGACTCGTCGGTGAACGGGAGCGCGGCCGCGTCGCCGACCATCAGCGGGCCGTCGGTGCGGGTGCGCGCGAGGCGCAGCTGGTCGGTGGAGTAGTCGAGCCCGACGACCTCGCGGCCGCTGGCGCGGATGGTCTCGAAGTTGCGGCCGGTACCGCAGCCGATGTCCAGACAGGGCCCGGAGCCCGGCCCGAGCAACTCCAGGAGCCCGGGTTGATGGGGCTCGGCTCCGATCACGAAGCGGTCGTCGTACCAGTCGGCCAGACCGTCGTACCTGGCCTTCGCAGCAGTGCTCAACTTGCCTCCCCAGACGTGATCTCCACCCTACCCAGGGACTCCTTTAGGTCCACGCGGTGACCTACGGGTAAGCTGCACCGACGTTCTCTTTGAGTTTGGATGGTCCACTGTGGGTTCCGTAATCAAGAAGCGCCGCAAGCGTATGGCGAAGAAGAAGCACCGCAAGCTGCTGAAGAAGACGCGGGTTCAGCGCCGCAAGCTCGGCAAGTAGGCAGTTCCCGCCGCCCCCGGTTCGGTGCGGCGGCAAGTGGGGTTGCTGTCTGGCTGGGGGTCTCCTGTGGCACAGGTGGTGATGGTGACCGGCGTCTCGCGAGACGCCGGTGCTCGTTGTGCGCGGAGACTGGCCGACGATCCGTCGATCGGCACGGTGCTCGGCGTCGACGTGGTGCCGCCACGGGCCGAGCTCGGCCGGGTCCGGTTCGTCCGGGCCGATATCCGCAACCCCGTGATCGCGAAAGTGATCGCCGCTGAGGACGTCGACACCGTCGTCCACACCGGTGTGGTGGCCACCCCGGGCAGCGCCGGCGGCCGGTCGTCGATGAAGGAGATCAACGTCATCGGCACCATGCAGCTGCTCGCCGCCTGTCAGAAGGCGCCCGGCGTGGCCAAGCTGGTGGTGAAGTCGTCGACCACGGTGTACGGCGCGGGCCCGCGGGATCCGGCCATGTTCACCGAGGAGATGGCGCCGCGGGCGATCCATCAGACCGGCCTGAGCAAGGACGCGGTCGAGGTCGAGGGGTACGTGCGCGGGTTCGCCCGGCGCCGGCCCGACGTCTGCGTGACCACCCTGCGGATGGCGAACTGGATCGGCCCGAAGACCGACTCCCCGATCACCCGCTACTTCGGCCTGCCCGTCGTCCCGACCGTGTTCGGGTACGACGCGCGCCTGCAGTTCCTGCACGAGGACGACGGGATCGACGCGATCCGGCGGGCGACCGTCAACGAGCTGCCCGGCACCTTCAACCTCGCTGGTGACGGCGTCCTGGTGCTCTCGCAGGCGATCCGCCGGCTCGGCCGCCCGGTCCTCCGGCTGCCCTCCTTCACCGCCTCGAGTACGGCGGCCGTCGTCCGCCGGGCCCGCCTCGCGGACTTCTCACCCGACCAGATCACCTTCCTGACCTACGGCCGGGCCGTCGACACCACCCGGATGCGCACCGTCTTCGGCTTCGAGCCGAAGTACACCACCGCCGCCGCCTTCGACGACTTCCGCGCCTCCCTCACCCCCGGCCTCACCGGCCAGGCCTCCGCCCTGCTCTCGATGGGCCTCGGAGCGCTCCGTGGCTGACGCCGACATCATCCCCATCGGCTCCGCCGGCCGCCCCGGCCGCGGCAACCGCCGCACCACCCCCTCAGCCGCCGCCCGCTCCCTCGCCGGCCCCACCGCCAAACCCAAGAAGCCGAAGAAGAAGCCTGCCGTCACCGAGGAGCCGGTCACCGAGCTGCCGGTGAACGACGTGCCCGTGGCGGACCGGCAGTCGCCGGATGCCGACGGCGTGCGTACGGCGGAGAGTGGCGGTGCGCGGGTCGGGGATCGGGGGGTTGATCCGGCGGGGTTCTTGGGTGAGCTTGATTTTGCGGCGCTCGAGCGTGGGGTTCGGGAGTTGTTCGGGGACGAGGGGGAGCGGCGGGTCGCGGAGTGGCTGGCGTTCTTGCGGCGGCGGCTGACGGGGGCTTATGAGGTTGACGAGTTCGGGTTCGACACGGATCTGACCGATCAGGTGTTGTTGCCGTTGTTGCGGCCGTTGGCGGAGAAGTGGTTCCGGGTCGAGGTGCGTGGGGTGGAGAACATCCCGGACACGGGCAGCGCGCTGATCGTCGCGAACCACTCGGGGACGATGCCGCTCGACGGGTTGATCACCCAGCTGATCGTGGCCGACCACACCGGCCGTCCGCTGCGGACGCTCGCGGCCGACCTCGTGTTCCGGACGCCGTTCGTCGGCGAGCTGGCCCGCAAGGGCGGCGCGACGCTCGCTGGGAACGACGACGCCGAGCGCCTGCTCAGCCAGGGCAACCTGGTCGGCGTCTGGCCCGAGGGGTTCAAGGGTCTTGGTAAGCCGTTCTCCGAGCGGTACAAGCTCCAGCGCTTCGGCCGCGGCGGGTTCGTCTCGGCCGCGATGCGCACCGGCGTCCCGATCGTCCCCTGCTCGATCGTCGGCGCCGAGGAGATCTACCCCCTGGTCGGGAACCTGGCCTCCCTCGCTCGCCTGGTCGGCGTCCCGTACATCCCGGTGACGCCCTTCTTCCCGCTGCTCGGCCCGCTCGGCATGGTCCCACTCCCGTCGAAGTGGCTGATCGAGTTCGGCGAGCCGATCCGCACCGACGACTTCCCGGACGGCGCCGCCGACGACCCGATGCTCGTCTTCAACGTCACCGACCAGGTCCGCGAAACCATCCAGCAGACCCTCTACACCCTGCTCGTCCAGCGCCGCAGCGTCTTCTTCTGACTCCGGGGCGGCATTAGCCTGCGGACATGTCTGTCTCATTCCGCCCCTTGGCCGCCGCCGCGCTCGGCGTCGGCCTGCTGGTGTCCGCGCCGGCAACCGTGACCGCCGCCGAGGCGCCGCGCCGTGACTACGTCAACGTCTACACGAACAACGTGGAGAACCTGAAGACGACCACGGCCGACTGCCCCGGGGACTGGCAGGACCTCATCTTCGCGATGAAGCGCGCCGACCCCGCCCCCGACATCTTCCTGGTGCAGCAGATCAGCAACCGCGACGAGCTGACCCTGCTGATCAACACCATGGAAGCCAAGCTGAACCGCGACTACGCCGGCCGGATCGCGAACCCGCAGCCGCCGGAACAGCCGGCCCGCTGCAACGGTGAGAAGAAACAGCAGACCACCGCGATCATCTTCGACACCGGCCGGTTCGACGTGCTCCAGGAGGACACCTGGAAGGCCGACCGGGACGGTACGAACGGCTGCGAGAACACCGGGCAGAGCCGGGCGGAGGCGATCCGGCTGAAGCTTCGGGACAACCTGGCCGACAAGAATGTCACCGTCGCGTCGACGCACTGGCCGACCAACAACAGCGGCGGGCATCCGTGTGCGGCGGAGAACGCCCGCGAGGCGTCCGAGAAGGTCTCCGGTTGGGGTGGCGACCTGATGATCTGGGGTGGCGACGCGAATATCACCGCCGGCAGCCCGGGCGACTGGAAGGGCTGGTACCGGCAGACGAACGGCGACCTCGGCGCGGCCGGCGGGTTCCGCGACGTCATGTACGACCACTGCGGCCAGGTGACCGCTCCGCGCGGTCAGTGCCTCAACAACAACTGGACGATCGGCGGCAGCAACCGGATCGACTACCTCTGGGCCAAGAAGCCCAACGGCCTGCCGAACGTGACCGCCGTCCACACGATCACCTTCGAGGAGGCCGGCCAGGCCGACGCCCACTTCACCGGCGCCGACCACGCCGCCAACTACTCCGACCACCGCGCCGTCCGAGCCCGAATCCACTACTAGGCCCGGATCCACTACCAGAAAAAGGAAGAAGCCCGGCCGGGGGCCGGGCTTCTTCGGGGTACTGAGTCACTTCCAGGGTGGCAGCAAGGTTTGCAGCAGCCCGGGGATGTTGATCAGTGGGGGGAGGCTCGAGGTCGGGAAGGGCCACGGCCAGGGGGTTGTCGACGGGGTTGCCGTCGGCGGGCCCGAGGGGGTGCCGGTGGGCTTGGACGCCGAGGGGTTGGGCGGGGTTTTCAGGTTGGTCGGCGGCGGGCTCTGCTGCTCGCCGACGATCGTCGTGTTCGGGACCGGCGGCGGCGTCGTGCTGGGTTTGGCACTCGGCGAACCGCTGGTCGGCTTGCTGGAGGGCAAGGCGGACGGTTTCGCCGAGGGCTTCTTCCCCGGCTCGTCGACCACGGTCGGGACCGCCGGCTGGTTCTTCGCCGGCTTCGGCTTGTCGCACTTCGGGCAGGCGGCCGTCGTGTGCCCGGCCAGCTGGTCGATCGTGGCCAGGGCCTCGACCGCCGACTTCAGCGACTCCGGCGGCAGTTTCGGCGCGAGCTCACCGAGCCCCTGGCGGGCGCTGGTGATGAAGGCCGAGACCGCCGTGATCGAGCTCTGGTCGCCGTCCTGCTGGTACGACGCGACCAACCGGGACACGCCCTTGCGGGCCTGCGCGGAGAAGTCGTCCAGCGTGCTGTTGATGGTCGCCACGGAGCCGCCGGCTTCGGCGAGCGCCTGGACTTCGGACAGCCGGGTCTTGGCGTGCTCGAGATCGCGCCGGCCGCGGGAGTCGTCGCCGATCCCCACGTTGGTCGCCACGTTCTCGATACTGCGCTTCATCCCGTACAAGGTGTCACCGGGCATCGCCTGCTGAGCGGCGGCGGCAGAACCGATGCCACCCCCGAGCAGGACGAGCGCGGCGGTACTGGCCACGAGCCGGATGCGCCGGCCGTAACGATGGCGGATATCTGTCACGGACGCGTCGACGTCCTCGCCACTGGGTGGGTCTTCGGGGCTCTCCGGGATGCTGCGCACCATCGTCGGAGTCGTCGTCGCCGCGCGGGCGGCCGCCTGTTCCAGCAGGCGGTGCCGTAGCTCGGCGCTGAACTCCGGGCGGGGTGCCACTGCGCCGGCGGTCCTCAGCCGTCCGACGAGCTCTACAGCCTCCACTAGCTCCGGGTCATCGCTCAGTCGCGAAGAGTGACGGGGCCCGTGATCAACGGCGTGCGCGAAGGTCTCCGCGCGCGCTCGAGCCCTGTGTAGGTCACTCATGATGTTCGTTCTCCTCAATGGCCGGCCGGGATTACCGACGGGTCCTCATGAGAGAGAACGAGGAAACTCGCTGACGGGTTACGGAAGACATTCGTTGTCATCCGCCTCACCTCAAGTCCTTGGGGATAACCTTCGCCAAGTGCCGGACGGCCCTCAGTTGCAGTTGCTTGACGGCGCCTTCGGACTTCTCCAGCGCCCTGGCCGTTTCCGCGATCGACAAACCGGCGAAGAACCGCATCGTCAGGCAGTCGCGTTGCTCGTCGGGCAGGTTCGCGACGGCGTCCCGCAGTACCTCGGCGGTGGCGGCGGCCAGGACGTCGACCTCCGGCCCCTCGGTCTGCCGGTCGTGCGTCTCGATCTCGTCCGTGACCACCTCGAGCCGGACCCGGCCGGACTTGTAGTGGTCGGTGATCAGGTTCCGGGCGATCGTCACCAGCCAGGCGCCGAAGTCCCGGCCTTGCCAGCGGAACGAGTCCAGCGCGCGCAGCGCCCGGACGAACGTCTCACTGGTCAGGTCCTCGGCGAGCGCCGATGAGGACACCCGAGCGTAAATGTAGCGATAGACGGTGAGCGAGTACTCGTCGTAGAGCTCACCGAAGGCACCGACGTCTCCAGCCTGAGCGCGATCGACGAGCTCGGCCCGTCGCATCCCGTCCGGACTTGGCTCCGGCGTCGTCAAGATCTCTCCCCGTTCGAAAGACACGTCGTCTGACACATCCGCGCATGGCCACAGCGGCTGATCGACAACACGAGCACTGAGCGTCATGCCTGCAGCACTCGCTGTCAACAGCTTGTGGCGTGCCGCCTTCCCGTCGGTCGTTCGTCACGAATGCGCCAGCGGACTGCTCCCGTCACCACCTGATGACGCAATGCAGCCTGCTGTGGGGTTGTCGCGCATGGTCTCCCCGCGCGGAACGGGTTTCTGCAGTGTGAGGTTCAGCAGAAGCACGATCCGCGAGATCACTTGTATATCTCCCGTCACGCTCTGCTGCAACCGTTCCGCGCGAGCCGACCGGTTCCCGGACACCGGAACCAGGCGTGGCAGACTCAGCGGGTGGACATCAATTTCGCGGACCTGCTTCGTGACACAGCGCGACGTCACGGCGATCGGGTCGCGCTGGTCGACGGTGACCGGCGGCTGACCTGGGCCGAGCTCGACGCGGCCGTCGACCAGGCCGCGAAGGGGTTCGCCGCGGCCGGTCTGGTACCCGGTTACCGGGTCCTGCTGTTACTTGCCAACAGCATCGAGTTCGTCACCTCCTACCTGGGCGTTCTTCGCGCCGGCCTGGTCGCCGTGCCGCTGAACACCGGTCTGACCGGACCCGAGGTGGCGACCGTCGTCGAGCATTCCGGGGCCCGCCTGGCGATCGCCGACGCGGAGCTGATGGGGCTCGTCGAGGGCGTCCGGACGACGGCGCCGGGGGAGCTCGTCGGTGACGCTCCGTTACAGTCGACGATCGACCCGGAGACCCTCGCGGTCCTGCTGTACACCTCGGGGACCAGTGGCGACCCGCGCGCCGCGATGCTCACGCACCGCGCACTGATTTCCAACGTGAAGAATCTCTCCGCCCTCGGCCCCGACCGAATGGGCCCGGACGACGTCGTCCTCGGCGTACTGCCGATGTTCCACGCCTTCGGCCTGAACGCCGTCCTCGGCTGGACGGTCGCCACCGGCGCGGCCCTGGTCATCGACCGGCGCTTCGACGCCGCCCACACACTCGACCTGGTCCGTACCCACCAGGTCACCCGGCTCCCGCTCGCGCCGCCGGCCCTGCACGCGCTGCTGGCCCAGGAGGAGCTCGGGACGGCGCTCGCCGGGGTCAAGGTGGTGCTGACCGGCGCCTCCGCGCTCGATCGCACCCTGGCCGACCGCTTCGAGCAGGTCACCGGCCTGTACGTGCACCAGGGCTACGGCCTGACCGAGGCCTCGCCGGGCGTCACCACGACCCTCGACGAGCACGAGCCGAAGCCCGGCTCCGTCGGCCGCGCGCTGCCGAACGTCGAGGTCCGGATCGCCGACGAGCAGGGTGAGGACGTCGAGGGCGACGACCCCGGCGAGATCCTGATCCGCGGCGCGAACCTCTTCTCCGGTTACTGGCCGGACGGCGCCGACGGCCCGGACGGCGCGGGCTGGTACCGCACCGGCGACGTCGGCTTCCTGGACGGCGACGGCGACCTGTTCCTGGTCGACCGGCTCCGCGAGCTGATCATCGTGTCCGGTTTCAACGTCTTCCCCAGTGAGGTCGAGGACGTGCTGGTCGCGGCCGACGGCGTCCTGGAGGCCGCGGTGATCGGCGTCCCGGCCGAGGAGACCGGTGAGGCGATCAAGGCGTTCGTCGTCCCCGAGGCCGGCGTCACGCTCGACACCGGGGCCGTCGCCGCGTACGCCGCCACCCGGCTGGCCCGGTTCAAATGCCCCGGCGAGATCGAGGTCGTCGACCAGCTCCCGCACTCCGTCACCGGCAAGGTCGCCAAGGGCCGCCTCCGGGCGGAGAGTTGAGCCGCGTCACCCTCTACACCAAACCCGGGTGTCACCTGTGTGACGACGCCCGGGCCGTGGTCGTCGCGGTCTGCGCCGAGACCGGCGCCGACTGGTCCGAGGTCGACATCACCCAGGACGAGCGGCTGTACGCCGAGTACGGCGAGCAGATCCCGGTGACGTTCGTCGACGGCGCGCAGCACGATTTCTGGCGCGTCGACGCGGAGCGGCTGCGCAAGGCGCTCGGGACCCCGAAACCGGGCCTGCTCGATCGGCTCCGCCGCCGGGGCCGTTAGCGCGTGTACCACACCGCTCTCACGTGACTGCTGTCACCTCGGGGTTCGCCGATTTTGTTCTCACGTTCACAAGCTCCTAGAGTAAGAGGAGCCGCAGGGTACTGAACGCGGCGGATGAGATCCACCCCCAGGAGAATTGTGACGCGTGCCAGCAGCCGTCGCCCCGGCCCGCCGACGAGGACCGAACGCGGCATTCCCGAGGCGACTGTCGCGCGCTTGCCGGTCTATCTGCGGGCGCTGACCGCCTTGTCGGACAGTGGTATCGCGACCGCGTCGAGTGAGGACCTGGCCACCGCGGCCGGCGTCAACTCCGCGAAGCTGCGCAAGGACCTGTCCTACCTGGGCTCCTACGGGACCCGCGGCGTCGGCTACGACGTCGAGTACCTGCGCTACCAGATCGCCCGCGAGATCGGCGTCACCCAGGACTGGGCCGTCGTCATCGTCGGGATCGGAAACCTCGGCCACGCGCTGGCCAACTACTCCGGTTTCGGGACGCGCGGTTTCCGCATCGTCGCCCTGCTGGACGCCGACCCGAACCTGGTCGGCGAGCGGATCGGCGACATGGAGGTCCGCGACTTCGCCGAGCTGGAGGACATCGTCGAGGCCGACCGGGTCTCGATCGGCGTCATCACCACCCCCGCCGGTCCGGCCCAGGAGGTCTGCGACCGGCTGGTCGCGGCCGGGGTGACCAGCATCCTGAACTTCGCGCCCGTGGTGCTGTCCGTGCCCGACGGCGTCGACATCCGCAAGGTGGACCTCTCGATCGAGTTGCAGATCCTGGCGTACCACGAACAACGCAAGTCCGGAGAGGTGGCGCTCCCCCAGGTGCCCGAGTTGCCGACGTCCAACGGTCTGACCCCTGATCTGCCGGCCGTGGGCGGGGGTGTCAGCGCATGAGTTATCTCGTCGTCGGCATCAGCCACCGGTCCGCGGACATCACCGTGCTGGAGCGGGTCGCCCTGGATCCGGACGCCGCGACCAAGCTCGCGCTCGCCGTCCAGCACACGCCGGCCGTGACGGAGTCCGCCGTCCTGGCGACCTGTAACCGCACCGAGGTCTACGCGAACGTCGACCGGTTCCACGCCGGGATGGACGAGGTCACCGCGATCCTGTCCGACATCACCGGCGTCCCGCTGATCGATCTGGCCGAGCACCTGTACGTGCACTTCGAGGAGGGCGCGGTCGCGCACCTGTTCCAGGTCGCCGTCGGGCTGGACTCGATGGTCGTCGGGGAGAGCCAGATCCTCGGCCAGGTGAAGGAGTCGCTGCGCGTCGGCCAGGACCTGGAGACGATCGGCACCGAGCTGAACGCCCTGTTCCAGCACGCGTTGCGAGTCGGCAAGCGGGCCCGCGCCGAGACCGGGATCGACTCGGCCGGCCGCTCGGTGGTCTCCGCCGGGCTGGACGCCGTCGGCGGTTTCGAGGGCCGGCGGGCGCTGATCGTCGGCGCCGGCTCGATGGCCTCGCTGGCCGCGCAGACGCTGATCAACGGCGGCGCGCGGAGCGTGACCATTGCCAACCGCAACTATGAGCGCGCGGTCGCGCTGACCGAGCGGATCGGCGGGACGGCGATCCAGCTCGCGCAGGTCCCGGACGCGCTCGCCGACGCCGATCTGGTCGTCTCCTGCACCGGCGCCCGCGGCGTCGTCCTGACCGCCGAGATGATCCGGAACGCCAGTGACGGCAGGGCTTTCGGCGTCCTGGACGTCGCTCTGCCGCGCGACGTGGCTCCCGAGGCAGCGCGGATCCCGGGCGTCACACTCGTCACCCTCGCGGACCTGGCCGGCACGGCCGGCGGTAGTGAGGACGACATCGAGGACGTCCGCCGGATCGTCCACGAGGAGACCGGCGCGTTCGAGGCGACCCGGCGGGCGGCGTCCGTCGCGCCGACCGTGGTCGCCCTGCGCGCGATGGCCAGCGAGCTGGTCGACGCCGAGCTGGCCCGGCTCGAGCGCCGGCTGCCCGGCCTGGACGACGCCCAGCGGCACGAGGTCGCCCGGACCATCCGCCGGGTGGTCGACAAGGTGCTGCACAACCCGACGGTCCGCGTGAAGGAGCTGGCCGCGGATCCCGGCGGACCGACGTACGCGAACGCTCTGCGCGAGCTGTTCGCCCTGGACCAGGCGACCGTCGACGCGGTGACGACGCCGAAGGCGCGTGGAGGTGAGCACGCATGATCCGCTTGGGGACCAGGAGGTCCGCGCTGGCGACCGCTCAGGCGACGCTGGTGGCCGACGAGCTGCGGGGCCTCGGTCACGAGGTCGAGCTGGTGCTGATCACCACGACCGGTGACGTGAACAAGGCGCCGCTGGAGCAGATCGGCGGGACCGGCATCTTCGTCAGCGCGCTGCGCGACGCCTTGCTGGCCGACGAGATCGACATCGCGGTGCACTCGCTCAAGGATCTGCCGACCGCTCCGATCGAGGGCCTGACGCTCGGCGCGATCCCGGTCCGCGAGGACCCGCGGGACGTACTGATCGCGCGCGACGGCCTGACGCTGGGCGAGCTGCCCCCGGGCGCCGTCATCGGCACGGGTTCGCCGCGCCGCGTCGCGCAGCTCGACGCGCTCGGCCTGGGCGTCGGGTGCACCGGGATCCGCGGCAACGTGGACACCCGGATCAGATTCGTCACCGAAGGCAAATTGGACGCGGTGGTGCTTGCCAGGGCAGGGTTGTCGCGGTTGGGACGGCTCGCCGAGGTGACCGAGACCCTGGATCCGATCCAGGTGCTGCCCGCTCCCGGACAAGGTGCCCTGGGCATCGAGTGCCGGGCGGACGACACCGCGGTACTGGCCGCCCTGGCCCCGCTGGAGGACCCGGCCACCCGGGCAGCGGTGACGGCGGAACGGCAAATGCTGGCCACACTCGAGGCAGGGTGCACGGCTCCGGTCGGAGCGCTCGCCGAGGTGGTCGAGGGTGAGGACGGCCCCGAGCTCTGGCTCCGGGGCGCGCTCGGCCAGGACGACGGCGTCCGGCGACTGTCCGCGAACGGAGCGGTCGACGACCCGGAGTCCCTCGGCAAGGCGTTGGCGAACGAGTTGCTGGAGCGGATATGACACCACCTGCACCAGGTACGACCACAGCCAAGACAAGTAGGACGACGAGGGCGAAGGCAGACGTGAGCACTGCGAAGACAGCGGCCACCGCGGCATCCGCGACACCTCAGCAAGTGAAGGCCGCCGCGGTGAAGCAGGCCAAACCACTCGGCCACGTCACATTCGTCGGCGTCGGTCCCGGTGACCCGTCGCTGCTGACGCTGGCCGGGCGCGACGTGCTCGCCGGCGCCGACGCGGTCGTTGTCGAGGGCCCCGAACACGACGCGTTCCTGACGTACTGCAAGGAGGGCGTCGAGGTGATCGACGGCTCCGGCGCCGAGGGCAGCCGGGCGCTGAAGGTCGCCGCCCGGGCCCGCCTGGTGGTGAAGACCGCCAAGGCCCAGGCGAACGTGGTCCGGCTGCTCAGCGGCGACCCGTTCACGTTCTCCAGCGGCGCCGAGGAGGCCGCCGCCTGCCGCAAGGCCGGGATCGGCTTCAACGTGATCCCCGGTGTCAGCGAGGTGAGCGCCGTCCCGACGTACGCCGGGATCCCGCTGACCATGAAGAACGACCGCGAGGTCACCGTCCTCGACCTGGCCGAGGCCAAACTCGACCTGAGCCGGCTGCACGCCAAGCAGACGCTCGTCCTGCTGAACGCGACCGACGTCCTCAAGGAGACCGTCGCCGCGCTCGTCGAGGCCGGTTTCGACGCCGGTACGCCGGTCGCCGCGACCGTCGGCGGGACGACGACCGCCCAGACCAGCGTGGTCGGCACGCTGGAGACGATCGTCGCCGACCTGCGGGCCGCGAAGGTGGTCGGCGAGGCCGTGGTCATCGTCGGCGCCGTGGTCGAACAGCGCGAGGCGCTGTCCTGGTTCGAGACCAAGCCGCTGTTCGGCTGGCGGATCCTGGTGCCCCGCACCAAGGACCAGGCCGGCCCGCTGATGGACCGGCTGCGCCGCTACGGCGCGATGCCGGAGGAGGTGCCGACGATCTCCGTCGAGCCGCCGCGCAACCCGCAGCAGATGGACAAGGCGATCCGCGGGCTCGTCGAGGGCCGGTACGAGTGGGTCGCGTTCACCTCGGTGAACGCGGTCAAGGCGGTCCGGGAGAAGTTCGACGAGTACGGCCTGGACGCGCGCGCCTTCTCCGGGCTGAAGATCGCCGCGGTCGGCGACAAGACCGCCGAGTCGATCGCCGCCTGGGGCATCCGGCCGGATCTGACCCCGACCGGTGAGCAGTCCGCCGCCGGCCTGGTCGAGGACTGGCCGCCGTACGACGAGCTGCTGGACCCGATCAACCGGGTGTTCCTGCCGCGCGCCGACATCGCGACCGAGACGCTGGTCGCGGGCCTGACCGATCTCGGCTGGGAGGTGGACGACGTGACGGCGTACCGGACCGTCCGGGCCGCTCCGCCGCCCGCGCCGACCCGCGAGGCGATCAAGTCCGGCAAGTTCGACGCGGTCGTGTTCACCTCGTCGTCCACCGTGCGGAACCTGGTCGGCATCGCCGGTAAGCCGCACGCGTCGACGGTGATCGCGGTGATCGGCCCGGCCACGCTGAAGACCGCCGAGGAGCACGGCCTGCGGGTCGACGCGATGGCGGAGTCGCCGTCCGCGGAGGAGCTGGCCGAGGCACTCGCCCGGTTCGGCGCGGAACGCCGTGACACCATGGTGGCAGCGGGCGATCCCGTCACCCGTCCGTCCGAACGTCGTGCAGGTTCTCGCAGGAAGAGCTGACTGAAGTGACTGGATTCCCGGAGGTGAGGCCCCGCCGACTGCGGTCGTCGGCGGCGATGCGCAGGCTGGTCGCGGAGACCACGCTGGAGCCGCGGCAGCTGATCCTGCCGATGTTCATCCGGGAAGGCGCGCGGGAGCCGATCGCGATCAGCTCGATGCCGGGTGTCTACCAGCACACCCGGGACACCGCGCGGAAGGCGGTCGCCGAGGCGGCCCAGGCCGGGCTCGGCGGCGTGATGCTGTTCGGCGTCCCGGAGCACAAGGACGAGACCGGCTCGGGCGGCCTCGATCCGGAGGGCATCCTGAACGTCGCCATCCGGGACGCGGTCAGCGAGGCCGGTGACGCGCTGCTGGTGATGTCGGATCTCTGCCTGGACGAGTTCACCTCGCACGGGCACTGCGGCGTCCTGGACGCCGCGGGCCGGGTCGACAACGACGCGACGCTGAAGCTGTACGCCGAGATGGGGGTCGCGCAGGCGGCCGCCGGGGCGCATGTCGTCGGCCCGTCCGGGATGATGGACGGGCAGGTCGGCGTCGTCCGCAAGGCGCTGGACGCGGCCGGGTACCTGGACACCGTGATTCTCGCGTACGCCGTGAAGTACGCGTCGAGTTTCTACGGGCCGTTCCGCGAGGCGGTGGACTCGACGCTGCAGGGCGACCGCAAGACCTACCAGCAGGACGGCGGGAACGCGCGCGAGGCGCTCCGCGAGGCCGACCTGGACATCGCCGAGGGGGCGGATCTGGTGATGGTGAAGCCGGCGCTGGCCTACCTGGACATCATCCGGCAGGTCCGCGACCACGTGAACGTGCCGGTCGCGGCGTACAACATCTCCGGTGAGTACGCGATGGTCGAGGCCGCCGCGGCGAACGGATGGATCGACCGGGAGCGGGCGATCCTGGAGACGCTGACGTCGATCCGGCGGGCCGGCGCCGACCAGATCCTCACCTACTGGGCGACCGAGGCCGCCGAGCTCCTGGCCCGCCGCTGATCTAGGCTCAACCGGAGTAGTTGTTCCCGGTTGTCCTAGAGGAGTGTGGTTCAGGTGTCCACGGAGCCGACCGAGCCGAGCCACGGCCTGGAGGCCGCGCGCGCGGAGTTGCAAGCGGCGCGCGCCGAGCTCGACACCCTCGAGGCGACCCTGCGCGACGCGCTGGCGGCCGACGAGGAGCTCGACAAGTGAGCACCCCGTCGCTCGAGCCGCAGCGCCGCGCCGCCGAGCTGGCGGAGATCGCCGCCAGCGCGCTGCACGACGCCCGCCTCAAGCTGAGCCACGCCGCCGACGCGACGCACGAGCTCAACACCGCCCTGCGCCGCGCCGAGGACGAGATCTTCGAGCTCCCGCTCCAGGCGAGCAAGATGGAGGCCACCGGCCAGGCCCGGCCCTTCCTGCAGAACGCCCAGTACGTCGCCGACCAGATCGACCGCCGGCTCGAGAACGGCGGCCACCTCGTCGGCGAGATCCGCGACCGCCTGGACAGCGCAACCACCGGCCTCGGAGTCGGCCGCCAGGCCCTCGAAGAGCTCCAACAGCTCCCCGTCGAACAAGACCGCGAGCTGATGGATCGCCTCACCCACCGGCTGAACGGCTTCGACAACGCCGTCCACTCCGCCCAGGACAGTCTCGACCGCGCCAACACCCGCATCGGTCGCGCCCAGGAGTCCCTCGGTCAGCTCATCGAGCACCGCAACGAGCCCGGCCCCACCTTCGTCCGCGAAACCGCTAGCGACGTCGACCGAGACCTCATGCGAACCCGCTCCGGCGTCCGCGAACTCGCCGAAGACCTCGACACCCACGACGGCAACGCCGCCGCGACCGCCCAAGACGCCGAACTCGCCCGAGCCTTCCACGCCGGCGCCTACACCACCGCCAAGGAAGCCCAGCGCCACCAGCCCGCCGCCACCGAAGAAGCCCACAAACCCGCCGAAACCGAAATCACCTCCCGCCTCCGCGGCTACTAGCTCTGTGGCACCATTGCCGGATGAGCGAGCACAGAAAGGCCGATGCCGCGTAGGCGTCCGGCAGAGCTCCGCGCGAAAGCCGCGCGCCGCCGCACCAAGACCTCTGGTCTGACCTGGCTGAGAATCTCGCCGTACGGCCGGGCGACGATCGCCAAGCTCGAAAGCTCCCGCTTCGTCCCCGGCGAGATCGACGCCGCCTTACGCCGCTGGGAACGTGAGTCGCAAGAGCCACCTGGACGGGTGGACGAGCCGGACTACGAGAGCTGCTGCTACCTGGGCTGTTGCGGTCATCCAACGTGCTGGAAACCGCTCGACGACGTCCAGGCGCTCCTGCACGCAGTAGCCGGCGCACTGCCGGCACCCGACGCTCGCAGATTCAGAGCTCACCTTGACGCCGTGGACAGCCGCTGGCGGCGGTAATCGTAGGTTTAGTCGTGGTGTGACTGTCGACGCGGCTGGCTGGGTGAGGGAGGGGTTTGAGTGGGTACGAAGGCTCGGGTTGGGGTTGTGGGGGTGCATGGGCATGGGGCTACTCATGTTCGGAATGCGTTGCGGTGTGCTGAGTTGGTGGGGGTGGCTGACCCGCGGCCGCCGGTAGGGCTGGGTGTTCCGGCGTTTGCGTCGCTTGAGGAGTTGCTGGCTGGGACGTCGGTGGATGTTGTTGTGATCAGTACGCCGATTCAGACGCATGTGCCGTTGGCGGAGGTGGCTTTGCGGGCGGGGGCTGACGTGCTGCTGGAGAAGCCGCCGGCTGCGACGTTGGGGGAGTTCGAGCGGTTGGCGGCGGTGATCGGGGAGACGGGGCGCGCTTGTCAGGTTGGGTTCCAGGCGCAGGGTTCGGGCGCGACGCTGGAGCTGGCGCGGATGATGCGGGATGGGCGGCTCGGTGAGATTCGCGGGATCAGTGCCACCGGCAAGTGGTTGCGCAAGCGCAGCTACTTCGACCGCGCGCC
This sequence comes from Kribbella sp. NPDC104218, assembly GCF_055584105.1. Taxonomy (NCBI): domain Bacteria; kingdom Bacillati; phylum Actinomycetota; class Actinomycetes; order Propionibacteriales; family Kribbellaceae; genus Kribbella; species Kribbella sp. NPDC104218. Next base: position 1,062,087 of record NZ_JBVJMQ010000001.1, on the reverse strand, counting down.
CTGGGCGGGGCGCCGCACGCTGGACGGCGTACCGGTCGTGGACGGCGCGGTCACCAACCCACTCGCGCATTCGACCGCAGCCGCGTTGCTGTTGGACGGATCGACCGGAGTCGCCGATATCAGCAAGGTCGAGACCGACCTCTATCGCGCCAACGACATCGAGTCCGACGACACCTCGACCGTCCGCATCACGACCACCCGCGGCACCCGCATCCTGATCGCCGTCACCCTGTGCGCGACCGAACACCTCGAGCCGACGGTGACAGTTCACGGCTCTCGGGGCGAAGCGGTCCTGCGCTACTCGTCGAACTCTCTCGACGGGACGACGTACGGCCAAGCCGACCTGCTCGAGAACCTGATCGACCATCGCGCCGACCCCGCCGTCCCCCTCTACTGTCCCTTCACCGCGACCGGCGGGTTCACCCGCGTCGTCGAGGCGATCCGCCTCGCCGCCGACCCGCGCCCGATCCCGGAGCCCTTGTTCCATTGGGAAGGCGCGGGCCCCGACCGGCACCCGATCGTCCACGACGTCGAGCACTGGATCGACCGCGCCGCCGCCGAGCTGAGCCTGTTCAGCGAGGTGGGTGCGCCGTGGACCTGAGTACTGTGTAGCGTTCGTCCGTACACCGAGGTCGCGGGACGGAGCGGGTTTTCCTGCGTGTGGGGCTGGGTGTGGCGGGCAGGTTTGGGATGTTTCCGGGTTCGCCTCCCCGATCGGGGCCGGGAACCGGTAGCCTCGTGCCGCCGTACCACAGCACCGCACCGCCGTCACCGATGGATCTGCCGGAGTGCCCAAACCGGTCAGGAGACCACGTCTTGCAGGAGAACACCAGCACCAGCAGTACTGGCGAACTGGCGAACGTACCGCTCACGGGTGCGGACAAAGTCGCTTACGCCTTCTACGCAACGGCGGCCGCGGCCGCCCTCGTCGGTCAGGTGTGGGCCGGTGTGACCCACATTCCGTGGCCGGATTCCGGTTTCTCGACGTTCCTCAAGATCGTCCTCGTCACTCCGGCGGTGGCGGTCCTCGAGCTCGGCGGCGTCGCCACCGCCGCGCTCGCCGACCTGCGCCGGCGCAAGGGTGAGACGGCCTACGCCTACCGGGCGATGTCGTTGTTCGCGGCCGTGATCGCGGTCGTCTTCAACGTCGTCGGCCACTGGCGGCCCGAGGAGCGCTTCCTCGCCTTCGGCTTCGGCGGCCTGTCCGCGTTCGCCTATGTGCTGTGGCTGATCCACAGCTCGGCGCGGCGCCGGGACGCGCTGCGGCGGGCCGGTCAGATGGCGACCACCGCGCCGGTGTACGGCGTCGTCCAGTGGGCCCGCGAGCCGAAGGTGACCTGGCAGGCGCGCTCGCTGGCGATCGAGCACGGCTACGGCCTCTACGAGAGCCTGCACGCCGCGCGGCACCAGATCCGCAACAAGACCCGGCGCGAGGCGATCGCGAGCACGGTCGCGGAGTACATCCGCTCCGAGCACCAGGACGAGCGGCTGGCGAAGATCGCCGAGACGACCTACGACCCGGACCGGCTGGCCGGCATGCTCGAGGACCGGATCAACTACGAGGTCATCACCAACAAGCTGACCAAGGCGATCTCGCCGCCGCCGGAGCCCGAGGCGGCCCCGGAGGGTGAGGTCCGGGCAGCGGTCTGGGTGGTCGAGGGCGAGACCCGCGCGCGGCAGCTGCGCGGCTCCGGCACCGGCGTGAACCTGCGCGACGAGGACGCCTGGGGCGAGGCGATGACCGGCGAGCTGATGGCCGTCGACTACCTGCCCTACGACCGCAACAGCGACGAGCCGGTCGCCGAGGCGGTCGTCGTCGAGGACGAGAGCGAGCACGTCGTCCGCGCCAACGGCAAGCTCAAGCCGACCGCCCCCAAGGCCAAGGTGGAGCCCGTCGTCCAGAAGCCGCAGGGCCCGTCGCCGTTCGCCGAGCCGAGCAGCGACACCCAGCCCCCGGCCCTGATCACCACGCCGGAGCCGAAGGCCGCCGAGCCGAAGTCCGATGAGGCGAAGGCTGACGAGCCCGAGCCCACCGAGCTCGAGAAGAAGCGCGCCCGCGCCTGGGGGCTGCTCGCCGACTGGCCCGCCGGCCGCGAGCGCAACGCCAAGGAACTCGCCGCCGCGATCAACTCCAGCGAGCCGATGGCCAACCGCTTCATCCAGCAGTACGACGAGGAGCAGGGGCTCGTCACCGCCTCGCAGAACTGACCCGAACACACAGCAGCCCGCACCGATCGCCGGTGCGGGCTGCTGCTGTTTCAGCTCGAAGTGCTTACTTCGTGCCGAAGTTGTAGACGGTGGTCGACTTGTAGGTCTGGCCGGGGCGCAGGACCGTCGACGGGAAGTTGGGCTGGTTGGGGGAGTCGGGGTAGTGCTGGGTCTCGAAGGCGAAGGCGTCGCCCTGGCGGTAGGCGCGGTCGCCGATACCGCGGAAGGTGCCGTCGAGGAAGTTGCCGCTGTAGAACTGGGCGCCGGGCTCGGAGGTGTGGACGGTGATCGTGCGGCCGTCCTCGGGCTCCCAGAAGCGGGCGGCGAAGCGCAGGCCGTCGGCGCCGGTCTTGCCGCCGAGGACGAAGTTGTGGTCGTAGCCGCGGCCGACGACGAGCTGCGGGTGGTCGCCGCGCAGGCGGGCGCCGATCGCGGTCGGCTTGGTGAAGTCGAACGGCGTCCCGGCCACCGGCGCGATCTCGCCGGTCGGGATCAGCGTCGCGTCGACCGGGGTGTACTTCGGCGCGTTCAGCTGCAGGACGTGGCCGTCGATCGGGCCGCTGCCCTCACCGCCCAGGTTGAAGTACACGTGGTTGGTCAGGTTGACGATCGTCGGCTTGCCCTTGACGGTCGCGTGGTACTCGATCCGCAGGTCGTCGTCGCGGTCGAGGGTGTAGGTGACCGTGCTGGTGAGCTCACCGGGGAAGCCCATCTCGCCGTCCGGGCTGACGTACGTGAACGCGACGCCGACCGCCTTGGCGGACTGGACGATCTTGGCCGACCAGACCTTCTTGTCGAAGCCGAGCGTGCCGCCGTGCAACGCGTTCTCGCCGTTGTTGAGCGGGATCTGGTAGGCGTTCCCGTCGATCGAGAACTTGCCCTTGGCGATCCGGTTGCCGTAGCGGCCGATGGTCGAGCCGAAGTACGGGCTGAGGGCGGCGTAGTCCGGCAGGTTGTCGAAGCCGAGGCTGATGTTCTTCACCCGGCCGCGCCGGTCCGGCGTCTCGACCCGCTGGATGGTCGCGCCCCAGGTGAGCATCGAGATCGTCACCCGGCCGTTGGAGAAGGTGTAGACGTCCACCTTCTTGCCGTCCGGGGTGGTGCCGAACGGAGCCTTGCCGATTTCGAGCTTGCCGTGGTGTGCACCCATGGTGGCCAACCTATCCGGAGTGCCGGCGGCGTCGGCTGGTCCGGTCAGGGCGCCGGCGGCGGCCGCGCCCAGGCCGATGGCTCCGGCCGTCCGCAGGACCTGACGGCGGGGCAGGTGTTCGGGCATCGCGTTCCCCTCACTGATCGACGTGCTGCGGCGGGAGCGTTTCCACACCGACCCGCGCACTGTAAGCATTCCGGTCCAGTGTTTGGAATAGTTCGGAACGGTGTGAATTCGTCCGACCTCTCCATCGTTGGTAGTGGACGCCGGGGGCGGTGACCGGATCGGTCCGGGGTCGGACGGGATCGGGGCTGGTGGCCGGGATGACGGGTGGTGACGATGGAGGTATGAGCCGAACCGCACTTCTCGTCGTCGACGTCCAGGAATCGTTCCGGGTCCGCCCGAGCTGGCAGGTGGTGAACCGGCCGGATATCGCCGACCGGGTCAACCGGCTGGTGGCGCACGCGCGGGCTGCCGGTGAGCTGGTCGTCTGGGTCCTGCACACCGAGCCCGGTACCGGGACGACGTTCGATCCGGCGGGCGGTCACGTCCGGCTGATCGAAGGTCTGGAGCCGATCGTGGGTGAGCCGGTCATCATGAAAACCGCGCACAACGCCTTCACCACCACGAGCCTGCAGCAGCTGCTCACCCAGCACGGCGTCAACCGCGTCGTCGTTTCCGGCATCCGCACCGAGCAGTGCTGCGAGACCACCGCCCGCATTGCCTCCGACCTCGGTTACGAGGTCGACTTCGTCACCGAGGCGACCGCCACGATGCCGCTGGCGCACTGGGACCTACCGGCCGACGCGACCGTCGACGAGATCCTCGCCGACCCGCGCACCCTCTCCGCGGAGACCGTCACCGAACGGACGGAGTACGCGCTCGCGGGACGCTTCGCCACCATCCGGACGATCGACGAACTGACCGGCGTCCTCGTGTCATCCTGACCGGATGCGGACCATCCGGGTCGTCTTCCTGCTGGTGCCGAAGCTGCACCTGCTCGACCTGGCCGGGCCTGCCCAGGTGTTCACGACGGCGAACGACTTCGGCTACGGCTACGAGACGTCGTACGTCGCCGAGACCGAGGAGATCGTCACCGCGCAGGGAGTCCCGGTCCGGGCCCGGCTGGACTGGCCGGAGCTCGGCCCGGGCGACTTGATCGTCGTCCCGGGTTGGCGGTCGCCGCGGCTGTTGCCGGTGCCGCCGATCGGGCCTGCGGTCCGGCAGCGGCTGCGCGCGCATCATGCCGCCGGCGGATCGGTCGCGAGCGTCTGTTCCGGCGCGGACGCGCTCGGTGCGGCCGGTTTGCTCGACGGGCGCCGCTACACCACCCACCACGACCTGACCGAGGAGCTCGCCGCGCGGTATCCACGCGGCAGCATCGTCCGCGACGTCCTGTACGTCGAGGACGACCGCGTGATCACTTCCGCCGGGATCGCCAGCGGTATCGACCTCGCGCTGCATCTGGTCGCCGTCGAGCGCGGCGCCGAGGCCGCCGCCCGGATCGCCCGCGAGATGGTCGTCTACGCCCGGCGGAACGGCGACGAGCTGCAGGACAGCGTGATGCTGCGGCATCGCGGCCACCTCAGCGATCTCGCCCACCGCGTCCAGGACGTGATCGACGCCCGGTACGCCGAACGCCTGCTGCTCGCCGAGCTCGCCGACCGGATCGGCGTCAGCGAACGCACGCTGACCCGCCTGTTCACCACAGCCACCGGCCTCACCCCGCTGCGCTACCAGCAACTGCTCCGCGTCGAACGGGCCGAACACCTGATCGGCCACGGCGCCACGATCGAGGCCGCGGCCCGCGCCGTCGGCTTCGAGGACGCCCGCATGCTCCGCCGCCTCCGTTCCCGAGCGGTGGCGCTGACCTGATTCGCCTAAAATTCCGCAATGGACATGCCCAGCTCGGCTGCCGAGCCGCACGAGTTCCCCACCGATGAGCGTGGGTGGTACGAGTACAACCGCTGGCTGGCCAAACACGGCCAGAAGATCGTGGCCCTCAAGGCGTCCGGGATCACCGGCGCCGAGCTCGCCGCGGCCGAGCGCGAGTGGGACGCCGTCTGCGGCCTCACCGATGTCGCCGACCGGGAGTACCGCCGGTTCCGCCGCGCGCTGGAGGAGGCGGAGTTCGAGCGATACTCCCGGCAACGTGCGCAGGAGCTGCGCGCGGCGGCCGACCCGGCGTCCGGCCGGCCAGCCCGGGATCCGCGCCGGCATCTCCTCACCGCGCTGGACTACGACGGCGCCCCCGGCAGCGGGGTGGACGACGGGATGGCGGCCGGCCGCGCCGTCGAGCTCGACGCCCGCGCGCAGTACCTGGCGGACGCCGCTCGCGGGATCGGCGATCCCGAGGATCCGCTGGTCGCCCACGTCCCGCGCAGCGTCGTGATGGAGCTGACGTCGGTGCTCGGCGAGTTCGCGGCGCGGCTGATGCGTGATCAGCTCGAAGGCCGGCTGGTCGGCGGCGATCGCTACATCCAGGGCATCGTCGATCTGCGGTCCGACCTGGAGAGCAGGAAATTCCATGAGGACTGAGCCTTGGGGCAATCGCCCGCTGCGCATCCTGAACGTCGGCCTCGGCTGGGCGTCGACCACCGGCGGCCACACCGTCACGCGGGAGCTGGCGATCGGTCAGGCCCAGGCCGGTCATCGCGCCTACGTCTGGCTTCCGGAGGCGTTCGAGGACCCCGACATCCCGAATCTGCACCTCCTGCACCCGACGAACCCCGACCGGTGGCCGGACCCGACGCAGACCGCGAAACAGCGGCTGGCCATCCAGCAGGAGATGCTGCTCAGCCGCGAGGGCCTCCCGGCGGACGTCGACCTGATCGTCGGCCACGCCCGCTTCACCGGCGACCTCGCACTCGAGCTGCGCGATCGCTACTACCCGAACGCGATGACGGCGTACGTCATGCACATGTCCCCCGAGGAGGGCAGCCGCGCCCGGCACGGCGACGGCACCCACGCCGATCGCAAGGCCCGCGAGGACGTCGAGCGGATGCGGCGCGCCGATCTCACCGTCGGGGTCGGGCCGCTGATCGCCGAGGAGTCCGCGAAGCTGCTGCAGCGCGATCGGCTGGACAAGCCGGTGCACGAGCTGATCCCGGGCGTCGTCCCGCTCGATCCGCCGGTGTACCGCTCCTTCCAGCGCCGATACGAGTTGCTGCTCACCGGCCGGATGGACGACCTGCTCAAGGGTGGGCCCGAGGCGGTCCAGGTGATCAACGAGCTGCGCGACCGCGGCGTCCCGGCTCAGTTGTCGATGCGCGGAGTCCCACCGGAGAACCTGGCCAAGGCGCAGCTGGACGTCAACATCCAGAGCGGCAACTCGGTGCGGTTGCGGGAGTTCACCAACGACACCGCCGAGCTGCAGCGCGACTACAACGGCGCCGATCTGTTCGTGATGCCTTCGCACCACGAGGGCTTCGGGCTGGTCGCGACCGAGGCGGCCGGGGCCGGCGTCCCGATTCTGGTCGACGAGATGAACACCGGCGTCGGGATGTTCCTGGCCGACGAGCAGCGGGTGCCGCGGGAGCTGGGCGCTGGGTCGGTCGTGCGGGCGTCCAGTCATGACACGACGGCCTGGGCCGACCGCGTGCAGGAGATCCTGGCGACGCTACCGGCGGAGCGGGAGCGGGCGATGCGGCTCCGCGCGCACCTGATCACCAACTACAGCTGGCAGAAGGCCGCCGAAGGGCTCGTCAACAGCTCGCGGCTCGTACATGACGGCCCCGCGCACAGCGCGTTGGATCCCGACCTGCAGAACGCGATTCGCCTCGGGCTCCAGATGCCTGTCCACAAGAGCGCGATCGAGAAGTCGACGGGCGAGCGCCCGAACCGGCCGAACAATCCCGGCCCGAGCAGCGGTTTGAGCAGGTGACCCGCCGGGGCGGCCGGGGAGTTCCCGGCCGCCCCGCGAGTGCTACTTCGTCTTGTACGCCGCCGCCAGCTTCGCGACCGCGGTGCCGAGCTGGCCGCTGAGGGCCAGGTGCTCGGCGTCCGCCGTCAGCTTGGAGACGGGCTCGGTCACGTTCTGACCGATCTTGTTCTGTGCGATCCAGCGCGCCGCGGCGACGACCGCATCACCCTCGGCGTAGCCGTCGGCCTTGCTGCGGTCCAGGAACCGGGCCGACTGCTCGAGCGCGGCCAGTGCGACCAGCGCCTTCGAGCCCGACCAGTCCTTGGTCTGCAACGCGACCTCGGCCGAAACAGCGGCCGCGAGCGCGTACGCGTCGTGCTTGCGCAGCAGGGCGTTCCGCGCCTCGGTCAGCTTCTGCCGAGCCGCGGCCTGGGTGGTCAGACCCCAGCCGTACGGGTACTGCGGGTCGTACGACGCGTCGCCGACGTTCAGCGGCTGCTGCGCCTCGGTCCGCGGCCAGCTCACCGGCAGGCGGCCGCTGAACGGCTTCTTGCCGAACAGGACGTCGGCCACGCCGGCGCCCTCGGTCCCCGGCAGCCACGACGCGACCAGCGCGTTGATCTTGCCGAGCTGGTCGGTGACCACCTGCGGACGGCCGGACACGATCAGCACGACGCACTTCATCGCGCCGCAGACCTTGTCCACCGCGGCCTTGTCGGCGTCCGAGAGCAACAGGTCGTGACCGTTGCCGACGTCACCGACACCTTCGGCGTACGGGCGTTCGCCGACCACCACGACACCGACGTCATGGCCGGTCAGCGGCGCCGAAGCGTCCGCACTGAACGTCGCGGACGGCGCCACCTGCTTGATCCCGGCCAGCACCGTCGTCCCGGTCGTGGTCGCGCCGGAGCGGCCCTGCCAGGTGATGCTCCAGCCGCCGAGCTGGTTGCCCAGGTCGTCGGCGTTGCTCCCGGCGACGTAGACCTTCGAGCTCGGTGCCAACGGCAACAAGTTGCCCTCGTTCTTCAACAGCACCTGGGACTTCGCCGCGGCTTCGCGACCGACCGCGCGGTGCTTGGCCGAGCCGACCGTGCTGAGCTGCGCCGGGTCGGAGTACGGCTGCTCGAACAGGCCGAGCTTGAACTTCTCACCGAGGATCCGGCGGACGGCGTCGTCCACCCGGCTGAGCGGGACGCGGCCGGCGTTGACCTCGGCGGTCAGCCCGGACGTGAACTCCTGGTACCGCGCGGGCACCATGATCATGTCCAGTCCGGCGTTGATCGACGTCCGGATGTCGCTGACGTAGTCCCCGGGCAGCTGGTCGATCGCCGCCCAGTCGCTGATCACGAAGCCCTTGAAACCCATCCGGTCCTTCAGGACGCCGTTGATCAGCTCGTCGTGCCCGTGCATCTTCAGCGGGGTTCCGCCGTCGATCGAGACACTGGAGAAGGACGGCATCACGGTGCCGACGCCGAGCGCGAGGGCGGTCTTGAACGGCGCGAGGTGCAGCCGCTCCAGCTCCTCCCGGCTGACCTGGGTGATGCCCTGGTCGATCTTGTAGCCGCCGGTGGTCGCCGTCCCGTACGTCGTACCGCCGTCGCCGGCGTAGTGCTTCGCCGATGCCAGCACGCGGTCCTTGTTCTTCAGCTGGCTGCCGTCGGCCTTGCCCTGCATCCCCGTGACGACCGTCGCCAGCGAGGTCACCAGCGCCGGGTCCTCACCGAAGCCCTCGTACGCGCGGCCCCAACGGTCGTCGCGGACGACGCACAGGCAGGGCGCGAAGTCCCACGGGATACCGGTCGCGCGGACCTCGGTCGCGGTCACCTCACCGGTCCGCCGGGACAGGTCCGGGTCGCGGCTGGCGCCGATACCGATGTTGTGCGGCAGGATCGTCGCGCCGACCACGTTGTTGTGACCGTGGACGGCGTCGACGCCGTAGATCAGCGGGATCTGCAGGCGGGTGGCCTGCGCGCTGCGCTGGAAGTTGTCCACCATCGCGGCCCAGGCGGCCGGGGTGTTCGGCGTCGGCACCGAACCGCCGCCGGACAGCAGCGAGCCGAGTGCGTAGGTCGCGATGTCGCTGCGGGACTTGAGCGCGTTCCGCTCGGCCTGGGTCATCTGGCCGACCTTCTCGGCCAGCGACATCCGGCCGAGCAGGTCGTCGACCCGCTTCTTGATCGGCAGCTTGGCGTTCAGGTACGGCAGGTCGTGCGCGTCGATCACCACGAGCGGCTCGGTCTGCGGCGGTTTCGCGCCGGTGACCGTGAGCTTCAGCGGGATGGTCTCCGCGACCTCGGCCGACTTGTCCTTCCTGGTCGGCACGGTGACGAGCTGACTGCTGCCGGACGCCGTACCGGCCGGGAAGGTGAGGGTCCCGGACGTCGGGGTGAAGTCGTCGGCGCCCGCCGTCCCGCCGCTGGCGGTGTAGGCGACCGTGACCGGGCCCTCGAGCGGCGTACTGGCCGTGGTCGAGACCACGACCTTCACCTGGGCGCTGCCGCCCTCCTTGACCGGGTAGACCTCGGCGTCCGTGCTGATGCTGGAGTTGAGGGCGGGCTCGGCCTTGCCGTAGGTCTCGACCTGGTCGATCTCGAACTTGCCGGGCGAGCCGGCCGGCATCGTGAAGGCGTACCCCCACATCTGGTTCAGGTTCAGGATCTGGTCGATCCCGCCGACCGGCTGGTAGTCGCCGCGGTAGACGAAATCGCTGAACGGGATCTCGATCTGCGTCCAGCCCTGGTAGTCGTCGGTGAAGCTGGTGTTCCACAGCTCCGACGCCTCGGCGTTGGCGCCGCCGTCCTTGATCTCGAAGAAGATCCGCTTCCCGGTGCCGGGCTCGGTCTGGACCGTGTTCTGGCCGTACCACCAGAACCGGATGCCCTTGAACTTCGACCAGTCGCCGGGGTTCTGGTCGAAGGTGATGTCGTGGGTGAAACCGCCCCACCCGCTGATGTCGTAGGTGCCGGCCAGGACCGAGTTGCCGGCCGGCGCGTCGGCGCGGGTCTGCAGCTGCATCGTGGGCGGGTCGTCGGCGTCACTGCCCCAGCCGAAGATGCCGGGGTTGGGCGGGGACGCGAACGGCTCGGCGCCCTCGAAGGCGGCGAGGGTCAGTGGCGCCGGGTCATCGGCCGCGGCGGGCAGGGTGACCAGCGAGCCGGCCAGCAGGGCGGCGGCTGCGATCACCGCCGTTCGGCTTCGGGACTTCCGGACAACAGGCCACCTGGGCATGGGCGACTCCTGAGCTCAGCGCGGGCGCGCGCCCGCGTCGCGCCCGACTCTCAGCCACCGGGCCGCTCAGATCAAGACCCCGCCGGTTCCGGAACTAGAGCGCTCTCACGGGCGACCCTTTCGAGCACCGTCGCACGGTCCGGCGTTTCCTTGCGCAGAAAGCTCCGAAATCCGAGCATAACGGCCGATCGGCTCGGGTCGCATGAACGGGCGGACGCCGTCCGCCAGCCGGAACCGGACCAGCTCCGGCGCCGCGATCGACACCTCCCCGAAGTCCCGCGCCCGCCGGTCGCCGGCCCATTTGACCAGCCCGTGCGGGTCGATGATGTCGCCGGTGAAGTGCAGCAGGTTCAGGTACCAGATGTCGCGCCGCCCGTGCGACCGCTCGAACCAGTCGTCCGGCCCCAGCTCGACCGCGAGCCGGTCCAGGAACTCGTCCGCCACCGTCCCGACCGGGACGGCGCACGCCATCACCGACCCCGGCGTGAGCGTCAAGCCGGTGACCGCGAACCGGGCCGGCTCCCCGAACCAGGCCCGGCGGACGGCGGCCTCGTACCGGGCGACGGCCGGATCGTCGGCGGCGACGTCCGCGCGGAAACCTTCGAGCGCGCGGACCGTCAGATGCGCCGACCCCAGCCGCCCGGTCTGCCAGTGGTGCCGGCCGGCGATCAGCGCGGCCTGCGTGGTCAGCGAGTCCAGGACGTCGGCCACCCGGCCGTCCGGCCGGAACACGACCGAGATCGGCCACCGGCCGCCCTCGCCAGGTGGCGCGTCCCGCGCGTGGGTACCGGCGGTGATCTGCGGCGCGGCCAGGTCGAAGAGTTCGTCGAACGTGATGGCTACCTCCCGTGGTCTCACCGGTACGACGCCGCGAACGATTCAGAAGTTCTGCCGCAGGGATTGAGAACGAATTCAGCGACCAGGGTGATGGACCACGACCCGGGCCCAGGGAAAGGATGGTGGCCATGAGCACACGTTTCGGCATTTTCGTACCGCAGGGCTGGAAGATGGATCTCGCGCAGATCGCGGATCCGGTGGAGCAGTGGGAAGCGATGACGGCGGTCGCGAAGCGCGCCGACGAGCAGTCGTGGGACTCGATCTGGCTGTTCGACCACTTCCACACCGTGCCGGAGCCGAGTGACAACACGACCTTCGAGTGCTGGACGGCGACGGCCGCGCTGGCCCGCGACACCCAGCGGGTGAACATCGGCCAGATGGTCGGCTGCAACGGTTACCGCAACCCGGCGCTCTACGCGAAGATCGCCTCCACCGTCGACGTCGCCAGCCACGGCCGCCTGTACGCCGGGATCGGCGCGGGCTGGTACGAGCACGAGTGGAAGGCCTACGGCTACGAGTGGCAGGACGTGAAGCCGCGGATGGCCGCGTTCCGCGAGGCCACCGAGATCATCCACAAGATGTGGACCGAGGACCGCCCGGTCTACCAGGGCAAGCACCACTCGATCGACGGCCCGATCAACCTGCCCAAGGGGGCCGGTAACACCAAGCCGAAATTCTGGATCGGCGGCGGCGGTCCGCAGGTCACGCTGAAGCTGGTCGCCCAGTACGCCGACGCCGCGAACATCGGCGGCGGTAACCCCGAGGTGATCCGGGAGAAGGCCGCGATCCTCAAGGGGCACTGCGACAAACTCGGCCGCGACTACGACGAGATCATCAAGTCGACCGGGATCAACGTGTTCCCGATCGACAAGGGCGACGACCCGCAGGCGGCCACCGAGCGCGCCCGCGGCCCGATCGGCTGGGACCGGTTCGCCAAGGACAACAACATCACCACCGAGGACGAGATCGCGCACAAGGTGGAGGCCGCGCTCGAGGCCGGCGCCGACTACGTCATCTTCTACATCCCCGGCGTCGCCTACGACCTGGACCTGGTCGACCGCGTCGAGCGGGTCGCCCAGCGCTTCGCGTGAGCTGACTACTTTCGGTCATGGCGCTGGTAGGACAACAGTTCGCCTGGCCGTTGGCCCTTACCGACTGTCAAGCTCTCTCCGACGGCCTCGCGAGGGTCGGGGCGTCGGGAGGATCCCCCCGTGCTTTCCCGAATTCCCAGCCTCGCGCTAGGCCTCGCTGCTGCGGTGGTCGCCGGTTCCCTGACGTCGGCGACCACCGCATCGGCTTCTCCGGCGCCTGTCACGCGGGCGATTACGCACCGCATCACTTTGGTCACCGGCGATGTCGCCGAGCTCAGCACCAGCCCCGGCGGTAAGCCCTCGGCCCGGCTGATCGGTGACGAGCCGTACTACTTCGGCTCCTTCGACGGCGACCTGAGCCTGGTGCCGGCGTCGGCGTACCCGCTGCTGACCGCGGGCCGGCTGGACCGGCGGCTGTTCAATCTGACCGAGCTCGTCGCGCAGGGCTACGACGATGCGGCGACGCAGCAACTACCGCTGATCGTCACCGGCCCGGCGCCGAAGACCGCCGCCGTCCGCCGAACTCTCAGCAGCGTCGGCAGCAGCGCGGTCAGCGTCGCCAAGACCGACGCCAAGTCGTTCTGGCAGAGCGCCTCCGACCAGACCAAGATCTGGCTGGACGGACGCACCCGGGCCACCCTCGACCGCTCGACGAAACAGATCGGTGCGCCGTCCGCCTGGCGCTCCGGGTACGACGGCCGCGGGGTGAAGGTCGCCGTCCTCGACACCGGGTACGACGTCGCGCACCCGGATCTCGCGCGGCAGGTCGTCGGCTCGCAGAGCTTCATCCCCAACGAGACCGTCCAGGACAAACACGGCCACGGCACCCACACCGCATCAGTCGTCGCCGGCCTCGGTACGGCGTCCGCGGGTCAGCGCAAAGGCGTCGCGCCCGGCGCGGACCTGCTGATCGGCAAGGTGCTCGACGACAGCGGCAACGGCTCGGACTCGGAGGCGATCGCCGGGATGGAGTGGGCCGTCCAGCAGGGCGCCAAGGTGGTCAACATGAGCCTCGGCGGCTGGCCGACCGACGGCACCGACCCGATGAGCCAGGCGGTCGATCGGCTCGCGAAGTCCAGCGGCGCGCTCTTCGTGGTCGCCGCCGGTAACGCCGGGGCCGAGGAGACCGTCGGGACGCCGGGAGCGGCGACCGAGGCTCTGACCGTCGGCGCCGTCGACCGCGACAACAGTCTCGCCAAGTACTCCAGCCGTGGCCCGCGCCTCGGCGACGGCGCGATCAAACCCGAGGTCACCGCGCCTGGCACCGAGATCGCCGCCGCCCGCGCCGCCGGGACGACGGGCGGTCACGTCCTGGATCGCTTCTACACAACGATGTCCGGTACGTCGATGGCGACGCCGCATGTCGCCGGGGCCGCAGCCATCCTGGCGCAACGGCACCCGGAGTGGACCGGCGCCCAGCTCAAGGCCGCGCTGACGACGACCGCCGTCCCGACCAAGAACGTTCGCCCCGACGAGCAAGGGCTCGGCCGGATCGACATCCCCAAGGCGCTCGACCCGACGATCCTGCCCAGCACGGGCAACCTGTTCCTCGGCCCGGCGAGTAAGCAACAGATTGCCTACCGCAACAACTCGAACCGGCCGGTGACGCTGCGGCTGTCGGTCAACGCGCAGTCGGCGTCCGGCGTCGCGGCCGCCGTCGGCGTCAGCCCGGCGAAACTGATCGTTCCCGCGCGCGGGACGGCGTCCGCCACCGTGACACTCGATCGGGCCAAGACCCGGCCGGCCAAGTACGCCGGCGTCCTGACAGCGAGCAGCGGCGCGACGTCGTACCGGACCGGGCTCGGGTTCGCCGCCGACGGGCGGCTCAACAAGGTCACGGTCAAAGCGATCGGCCGCGACGGCAAACCGGCCAACTCCGGTGCGAGCGGCGTCCAGCTCTGGAACCAGGCGACCGGTGACGTCACCGCGATCGCCTTCGACCAGACGGGTAGCAAGACGGTCGAAGTACCGACCGGCCGGTACGCCGTGATGGCGTACGCGATGGGCGTCGACGAGGCCGACTGGACCAACTCGGTCACCCTGCTCGGCGACCCGGACGAGTGGATCGACGGCGATCGCTCGTACACCTTCGACGCGCGCCGCGCGCACAAGGTGACCGTGAAGACCTCACGCCGGGCCGAGGCGCAGAGTGTCGGCATCGCCTGGAACCGCCAGGTCGGCGCGCGGAACGCCGTCTCCGGCTGGGTGTTCAACAACCGGGTCGCCGACGGCGTCTTCGTCCAGGATTTCGCGAAGGTTGCCAACGGCACCTTCCAGGTCGTCCAGCGCTGGGATCTCGCGCAGCCCGAGCTGACCGTCGACGTCCCGGGCCTCGGCCGGCTGCCATCGCCGGACAAAGGCTCGTTCCGGACGCCGTACGTCGGGGCCGAGCGGCTGCCGCTGACGGCCGATGTGGTTGGTAGCAAGGGGAAAGCGGTCCTGCTGCGGTTCGAGGGCCACGAGCGGGTCGCCGAGCAGCTACGGGCCGCGAAGGACGCCGGCGCCAAGATCGTCTTCATGTACAACGAGGAGCCCGGCTTCTGGTCGACCGGCGCCGACGAGGAGATCCCGTTCTACTTGCTCCGCGCCGAGCAGGGCAAGCAGCTGCTCGCGCTGCTGAAGAAGGGCCCGGCGTCCTTGCAGCTAACGGGTTTGCGGGACGCGACCTACCGCTACGACCTCGCCGTCGGCCCGTCGTCCGTGCGGGGTCCGCTGACCTACGACTTCGCGAAGATGCGGCCCGCGGTGGTGACGACGGCGTACCAGCGCAACGACGCCTGGTTCCTGCACGACGATCAGCGCGTCGCGCACCTGCCCGGGATCGCCACCGGCCTGACGGCGAGTCGTGGCGTCAGCGGTCCGGTCACCCGGACCGACTACCTGGCGACCGATCTGAACGGCGTCACGTGGGACGAGAAGACAGCCGCGGGGGAGTGGAACGAGTCGGGGATCGAGGCGACGCTGCCGCGGGCGTACCGGCCCGGTGCGCAGGTGAGCCGGAGCTGGTGGGAGCCGCTGATGCGGCCCGCCGTCCCAGCTGCCGCTGGTGAGGAGGCCGATGGCTGGCCGCCGGCTCGGTTCGAGAATGCGTTGCGGATCGCGATCCCGCAGTACGTGAACGGCGATCGGACCGTCTACGGCTGGGGTGACCGGGGCGACGTGACGGCGATGAAGCTGCGCAGCAACGGGGTCGAGCTCGGCAGTGCGGACTGGTCGGCCGGGCAGTTCGACGTCCCGGCGAAGGCAGCCTGGTACGACCTGACACTCGACCAGCGCCGCGGGCCGAACAGCTGGGCCAAGACCTCGACCGCGACGCACACCCAGTGGCGATTCCACTCGGCGCGTGGCCGTGGAGTGCTGCCGCTGATCCAGGTCGACTACCGCCGGTCCGCCGACCGGCTGGAGCTGAAGGCGGCCTATCAGCCGGGGTACCGCGGCGCGAGCATCTTCCGGACCACCGCCGAGATCTCCACCGACGGTAAGACCTGGCGACGGCTCCCGCTGGACGCCGCCGGTCGGGCGAAGGTGCCGGCGAGCGGCGTGAGTCTCCGCGTCACGAGCGCGGACCTGGCCGGGAACAGCATCAAGCAGACGATCCAGAACGCCTGGTGAAAAGGGCGACGCCACGAAGCCGGGGGGAGTTGCTCCGTGGCGTCGCCGGCGGCGCGCCAGGAGGGGTGGGGGCAGGCGCGCCGGTTCGAGGGGTGATCAGCTCCCGAGGATTCCTCCGCCGAGGACGCCGAGCAGCCCGAGCAGCGACAGCAGGTTGCGGATGACCTGGTCGACGGCCTTCGCGCCGCCGGTCTGGTAGGCCGTCACGCACTTCTGCAGCTGGGCCTGCGTCGGGTTGGTGATCGTCACCTTCTTCATCTCGCTCTGGCAGTACTGCGTTGCCTTCGTGAGCTCCTGCAGGGTCGTGCCGACCGAGCCGACGATGAGCCCGACCGCGGTCTCCAGCGTGGCCACGCCCGGGGGCGGCGGCTTCGGCGTACTCGTCGGGGGTTTGCTGGTCGGCGGGGTCGTGGGCTTGGTCGTCGGCGGCTTGCTCGGGGTCGGCTTACCGGCCGGCGGCTTCGTCGTCCCCGGCGGGGTCTTGGTCGGGTTCGCACCCGGCTTCCCCGGCTGCTGGACCGGGCCCGTGGTCGGCTTGATCGTCGGATACGTGTTCTGATCGGTCGCCTGCGGCAGGTTCTGGTCGGCCGGGGCGTCGATATCCGGGTCGCCGATCTGGTCGCCGGCCCGGTCGATGCCCTGACCGTCGCCCTCGGTGCCGTTGCCGACCGCGATCCAGCTGCCGGTCGCGTACGCCTTGGCGATCTTGGTGACCAGGTTCGCGTAGTCCTGCGAGTGGTTGTAGCGCAGCAGCGCCTTGTTCAGATCGCCGGAACGCGCCATGTCGGTGTTCCCCGAGCACAGGTAGACGCCGGTCGACATCGCCGCGTCGTCGATGTCCTGCGGGTTCCGGACGCCGTCGCCGTCGCCGTCGACCCCCATCGCGCGCCAGGTGCTCGGGATGAACTGCATCGGCCCGACCGCCCGGTCGAACGCGGTGTCGCCGTCGAAGGCGCCCGCGTCGGTGTCGGTGATCTTGGCCGTGCTGACGCCGTCGAGCCGCGGCCCGAAGATGCCCGGGACGGCGACGCCCTTGCTGTTCAGCATGCTGCCGCCGAAGCGGCCGTGGTTCGACTCCACGCGCCCGATCGCGGCGACCAGCGTCCACGGCAGGTGACAGGACGGATCCGCCTGCCCGATCAGCTGCTGCGTCCGCGAGTACGCCTTCAGCGCGCCCTTCGGAATCCCGTTGCGGGACAACCCGGAGACCACCTGGTTCTCCGGCTCGCCCGGGTCGACGCCGTGGCCGACCTTGCCCGGCACCGGCACGTTGGCCGGCTCGGCGATCGGCGTGTTCGGCACGACGACCGAGTCCTTACCTGACATCCCCTGCTCCAGCGAGGCCGTCGCCACCGCCGGGTCGTCCGTCGCGCTCACCGTGAACGCGCTTGCGAACAGCGCCAGCGGGATCAGCGGCGCAACTGACCGCCACCCGCTCCCCGTGGCGCGGCGCTTGCCCTTCGCCATCGATGAATCCCCTCCGTGTGTTGCGGTGAGGCGCCGCGCCCCACGCAACCGATATTTGGTCAACTGTCCAGATGTCCGCTGAGTTACGAACCGGACACAGACTGACGAGTACCCATACTCGCGCGTAACAACTCCGGTGGGAACCCCTCGAGGACGACGAAAGCCGCCCCACCAGTCGACTCGGTGGTATGTCGGGGAGAATGGCAGTCGTGCCCGATCACACCGAGCAGTCCGCCGCACTCTTCGCCAGGGCCGCCGCCGTCACGCCGGGCGGGGTCAATTCCCCCGTCCGGGCGTTCCGCGCGGTCGGCGGCGTCCCCCGCTTCATGACCCAGGGTGACGGAAGTCACATCACCGACGTCGACGGGAACCGCTACCTCGACCTCGTCTGCTCCTGGGGGCCGATGCTGCTCGGCCACGCGCATCCGGAGGTGATCGCCGCCGTCCAGGCCGCCGTCGCCCGCGGGACGTCGTTCGGGACGCCGAGCGAGGCCGAGGTGCTGCTCGGCGAGGAGATCGTCGCGCGGACGCCGGTCGACAAGGTCCGGCTCGTCTCGTCCGGGACCGAGGCGACCATGTCGGCGCTGCGGCTGGCCCGCGGGTTCACCGGCCGCGCCAAGATCATCAAGTTCGCCGGCTGCTACCACGGTCACGTCGACGCGCTGCTGGCCCAGGCCGGCTCCGGCGTCCTGACGCTGGGCATCCCGGGGACGCCGGGCGTCACCGAGGCGACCACCGCCGACACGATCGTGCTGCCCTACAACGACCAGGCCGCCGTCACCGCCGCGTTCGCCGAGTACGGCGACCAGATCGCGGCCGTGATCACCGAGGCGTCGCCGGGCAACATGGGCGTCGTCCCGCCGGTCGACAACTTCAACGGCTTCCTCGCCGAGACCTGCCGGGCCAACGGCGCGCTGTTCATCTCCGACGAGGTGATGACCGGCTTCCGGATCACCCGCTCGGGCTGGTACGGCGTGGACGGCGTCCGGCCGGACCTGATGACGTTCGGCAAGGTGATGGGCGGCGGCTTCCCGGCCGCGGCCTTCGGCGGGCGGGCCGACGTGATGGCCCACCTCGCGCCCGAGGGGTCGGTCTACCAGGCCGGGACGCTCTCGGGGAACCCGATCGCCACCACCGCCGGGCTGACCACGCTCCGGCTGGCCACCGACGAGGTGTACGCCAAACTCGACGAGACGTCGCTGACCATCCAGCGGCTGGTCTCGACCGCGCTGGACAAGGAGGGTGTGCCGTATGTCATCAACGCGGCCGGGAACCTCTTCAGCGTCTTCTTCGTGGAGTCCTCGGAGGACCAGGCTCCGATCCGCGACTTCGCCGGGGCGAACGCCCAGGTGCTGCCGCGATTCACGGCCTTCTTCCATGCCATGCTGAACGCCGGCGTCTACCTGCCGCCGAGCGCGTTCGAGGCCTGGTTCGTGAGTAGTGCGATCGATGACGACGCGCTCGGCGAGCTCGAGTCCGCCCTGGTCCCGGCCGCCCGCGCGGCGGCCGCCGTACAGAACTGATGAGAGGGCAGCGGTGACCGAAACGACGGTCGTGCACCTGATGCGTCACGGCGAGGTGCACAACCCGACCGGCGTGCTCTACGGCCGGATCCCAGACTTCCACCTGTCCGACCTCGGCCGCGCGATGGCCGAGCGGGTCGCCGACCACGTCAAGAACCGGGACGTCGTCCACCTGGTCAGCTCGCCGCTGGAGCGGGCCCAGGAGACGATGGAGCCGATCGCCAAGACGTTCGGCCTGACGCCGGATCTCGACGAGCGGGTGATCGAGGCGGCGAACCTGTTCGAGGGCAAGAAGTTCGGCGTCGGCGACGGCGCGCTGAAGAACCCTAGCGCCTGGTGGCTGCTGCGCAACCCGGTGAAACCCTCGTGGGGTGAGCCGTACCAGCAGATCGTCCGCCGGATGCGGGACGCGATCGAGACCGCGCGCCAGAAGGCCGCCGGGCACGAGGCGCTGATCGTCTCGCACCAGCTGCCGATCTGGATCGTGCGCTCCGCGATCGAGGGCCGCCGGCTGTGGCACGACCCGCGCAAACGCCAGTGCAGCCTCGCCTCCGTCACGTCGTTCACCTTCCACGGTGAGTCGATCGTGTCGGTCGGCTACTCCGAGCCGGCGAAAGACCTGCTACCGGTGAAGGACCCGAAGAAGTTCGTCGGCGGCGCGTGATGTTCCGGCAGGCGGCGGTGGTTCTCGCGGGTGCGTTGCTGGTCGCGGGGTGCAGCTCGGGGCAGCAGGCGGCGAACGACCGGCAGGGCCAGACCGGCTTCGTCAGCGGCAGCGGCCGGGTGTCGACGTTCGCCCCGGCCGAGCGGAAGGCCGCGCCGGCGTTCGGCGGGACGACGCTCGACGGCAAGCAGTGGAAGCTGTCCGACGCGGCCGGCAAGGTCGTCGTGATGAACGTCTGGGGTTCGTGGTGCGGTCCGTGCCGCGAGGAGGCCCCCGACTTCACCGCGGCCGCCGCTGAGCTCGGCTCCGGCGTGCAGTTCATCGGGCTGAACACCCGGGACATGCAGACCGCCGCGCCGAAGAAGTTCGTCGAGGTGTTCGGCGTCCAGTACCCCAGCATCTACGACCCGCACGGCAAGGAGCTGCTCAAGTTCCGCGGGCAGAAGCTCTCGCCGAGCGCGGTGCCGGCGACGCTGGTGATCGACAAACAGGGCAAGGTCGCCGCCCGGGTGCTCGGGCCGGTGAACAAGGAGACCCTGGTCGCCATGGTCAAGGACGCCGGCTGAGACATGGGGCAATGGTTCGCCGACGCGATGACGGGGTCGATGCTGCTCGCGCTGCCGATCGCGGTGCTGGCCGGCGCGATCTCGTTCTTCTCACCCTGTGTGGTGCCGCTGCTGCCGGGCTACCTGTCCTACGTGACCGGGCTGTCCGCGGCCGAGCTCGGCTCGAACCAGCGCGGCCGGATGCTGGCCGGGACGGCGTTGTTCGTCGCCGGGTTCTCGTCGGTGTTCATCCTGACCGGCGTGGTCTTCGGGACGGCGGGCGATCTGCTGATCGACCATCAGCGCACGATCACGATCGTGCTCGGCGCGGCGACCGTCGTCCTGGGTCTGGTTTTCCTGGGCGGGTTCGGGTTCCTGCAGAAGGACCTGCGGGTGCATCGGGTGCCCGCGGTCGGGATCGCGGCCGCGCCGCTGCTCGGTGTCCTGTTCGGGTTCGGCTGGACGCCGTGTATCGGGCCGACGCTCGGAACGGTGATGACGCTGGCCGCGACCGAGGGCAGCGGCGGGCGCGGGGCCGTGCTGGCGCTGGTGTTCAGCCTCGGGCTGGGGATTCCGTTCATCGTCGCGGCGCTGGCGTTCCGGCGGATGCTTGGCGCGGTCGCGTGGGTGCGCAAGCACCAGCTGCTGGTGATCCGGATCGGCGGCGTACTGATGATCATGGTCGGGTTGCTGTTGCTGACGGGAGTGTGGGATGCGATGACCGCCGGCCTGCGGCAGTGGGTTTCCAACTTCGGGTCGGCGGTGTGAGATGACAGAGATCAAGGAACGCGTGGCGACGCCGGAGCCGCCGCCCGAGCTGCCCGCGCTGGGTTTCGTCGGCTGGCTGCGCTGGACGTGGCGGCAGCTGACCTCGATGAAGACCGCGCTGGTGCTGCTGTTCCTGCTCGCGCTCGGCGCGGTGCCGGGATCGCTGATCCCGCAGACCGGCGTCGACCCGATCCGGGTCACCGACTTCCTCGAGGCGCACCCCAAGCTCGGTCCGTTCTACGACAAGCTCGGGCTCTTCGACGTCTACAAGTCGCCGTGGTTCTCGGCGATCTACCTGCTGCTGTTCATCTCGCTGATCGGCTGCGTCGTACCGCGGCTCGGCGTGTACCTGAAGGCGGTTCGGGCCCGGCCGCCGCAGCCGCCGCGCAACCTGCACAAGCTCTCGGCGTACGAGACCTACGAGGTCGACTCCGCGGACGGCGTCCTGGCGGCGGCGACGCGGGAGCTGAAGCGGCGCCGATTCCGCGTCGAGCAGTACGACGGCGCGATCGCGGCTGAGCGCGGCTACCTGCGCGAGGCGGGCAACCTGCTCTTCCACTTCTCGCTGATCCTCGCGCTGCTCGGCGTCGCCTGGGGCTCGCTGTTCGGCTACCGCGGTACCGTGCTCGTTGTCGAGGGCAACGGTTTCTCCAACTCCGTGGCGCAGTACGACGACTTCACCTCCGGCCAGGCCTTCACCGGGGACGACGATCTGCCGCCGTTCTCGCTGACCGTCCAGAACTTCGCGGTCAAGTTCCAGGAGAGCGGGCCGCAGCGCGGCGCGGCGCGCGAGTTCAACGCGGCGCTGACGTACCAGGAGTCGCCGGACGGGCCGGAGAAGTCGTACGACCTGCGGGTGAACCACCCGCTGAAACTCGACGGCTCCAGCGTCTACCTGCTCGGTCACGGCTACGCGCCGAAGGTGACGGTCAAGGACGGCGAGGGCAAGGTCGCGTTCTCCGGGCCGGCGCCGTTCCTGCCGCAGGACGGCAACTTCTCCTCGTTCGGCGTGATCAAGGCCCCGGACGCACGGCCGATGGCGCTCGGCTTCGAAGGCTTCTTCCTGCCGACCGCGGTGATCGACGACCGCGGGCCGCGCTCGGTCTTCCCCGACGACCTGGATCCGGCGCTGGTGATGACGGGTTTCTACGGCCGTCCGCAGAAGGAGACCGGCAAGCCGGAGTCGGTCTACCAGCTGGACAAGTCGAAGCTGACCCAGTTCGAGCGGGAGGACGGCGACAAGCTGCGCTTCCAGCTCAAACCCGGTGACAGCCTCGACCTGCCGGACAAAGCCGGCTCGATCACCTTCGACGGCTACAGCGCCTGGGTGAAGATCCAGATCAGCCACACCCCCGGCACCGACGTCGCGCTCGGCGGCATCATGCTCGCGATCCTCGGCCTGATGGGATCGCTGTTCGTCCACCCCCGGCGTACCTGGGTGCGGGTCCGCACGCAGGACGGGCGTACCGTGGTCGAGGTCGCGGGTCTCGACCGCGGCGCGGACCGCGGCGTCGCCGACGAAGTCCGCACCATCACCACAGCCCTCACCTCGACCACGCAGGAGAAACCATGAGCCCGGAGACCTACGCGCAAGTCTCCAACCTGCTGATCCCCACCGCCACCGTCATCTACGCCATCGCCATGGTCTCCCACGCCATGGAATGGGCCATGGGCCGCACCGCCGTCGCCCGCGCGACGGACGAGGTGAAGGAAGATGCCGCCGCCGATGCGGCGATTCCCGCCGCCGTAGGCGCCACCTCGGCGGTGGGCTCCCGCTCGGCGGCCTCGGCCGACACGCTTGGCGACGAGCGCAGTACGGCTCGTCTCGCTCCGGGCTCGACGGTCGTCGGCGGCTCGGCCGCCGACACGCTGGGCGCCGGAGGAGCAAGCTTGGCGCTCGGCGCCGGCTCGGCCGACCAGGACATCACCCCCGGTTCCACCGGGAGCGGCGCCTCCTCTTCCTCCTCCGGCGCCGCAGGCGCCGCGCGTTCTGCTCGGATGGACGCGGCCAGCCGGATCGGGCTCTTGCTGACCTGGTTGGCGTTCGTCCTCCACTTCGGTGGAGTCCTGACGAGGGGCTTGGCGGCGGAGCGGGTGCCGTGGGGGAACATGTACGAGTTCTCCATCACGGCTTCGCTGGCGGTGGCGATCGTTTATCTGGTGTTCGTGCAGCGGTACCGGCTGCAGTGGCTCGGGCTGGGCGTCACGCTGGTGGTGGCGGCGGTGCTCGGGCTGGCGACGCTGGCGTTGTACACGCCGGCCGGCCCGCTGGTGCCGGCGCTGCACTCGTACTGGCTGGTGATCCACGTGGCCGCGGCGGCGATCTCCGGCGGCGCGTTCACGGTCGGCGGGCTGGTCTCGGTGCTGTACCTGGTGAAGGCGCGTGCCGAGCGCAAGGTGCTCGCGGGCGGGACGATGTCGGCGTCGCTCCGCCGGCTGCCGAGTGCCGAGGCGATGGACGGGACGGCGTACAAGGTGCTCGCCTTCGCGTTCCCGCTGTGGACGTTCGGCGTCCTGGTGGCCGGGCCGATCTGGGCGGAGTACGCCTGGGGCCGGTACTGGGGCTGGGACCCCAAGGAGGTCTGGTCGCTGGTCACCTGGGTCGTCTACGCCGCTTACCTGCACGCCCGCGCGACGGCCGGCTGGCGAGGCCGCCGGGCCGCGATCATCGCGATCGTCGGCTGGTTCGTCTTCATCTTCAACTTCGTCGGAGTGAACCTGCTGGTCTCCGGCCTGCACTCCTACGCCGGGGTCTGAGATGAAGGAGTTCGCGATCTACACCGGCCTGCGGGCCGTCCTGTTCGGCGCGGCGTTCGCCGTCCTCTACTTCCCGCTGCGCGACCAGCTGAGCATCTTCCCGCTGCTGCTGGTCGCCCTGCTGATCTCGTCGATCCTGTCGATCTTCGTCCTGCGCGCGGCCCGCGACCGGCTGGCCGGCAAGATCGAGACCCGGGCCGGCCGGATCACCCAGCGCCTCGAGCAGGCCCGCGCGGCCGAGGACGACAAGTAGTCCCAGTAGTTCCCGCACCCTCCGGACCACTGCACCCAGTGGTACGGAGGGTGATCTATGCCACGTGCTAAATCCTTTGTGCATCCGTTCACATGAGGCGTAGCTTGATGGATGGAACGAAACCGTTTCGTTCTATCCGCAACCGAACGCTTACTCAGGGTGATCATGATCGATGCAGTCGGAGCTCGTCCGCGGCCCCGGGTCGAAGGCGGCCGCGAGGAGGAGATCCTCGAGGCGGCCGTCTCGGTACTGGCCGAGCTGGGCTACGACCGGCTGACCATGGACGCCGTCGCCACCGCGGCGAAAGCGAGTAAGGCGACGCTGTACCGGCGCTGGTCGACCAAGGCCGACCTGGTCGCCGACGCGATCAGCCGGAGCAAGGGCTGCCCGCTCCCGCAGGACGTCGACACCGGCAGCCTGCGCGGCGACCTGATCGCGCAGTCCTGCGGCGTCGGCGGGTTCACCGACGAGATGCCGATGTCGGTGATCGCCGGCCTGATCACCGCCCTGCACCGCGACGCCGACCTGCAGAAGGCCTTCCAGGAGCGCTTCCTGGCGCCGCGGGTCGCGATCTCGTCGGGTGTCTACGCTCGGGCGGCCGCCCGCGGCGAGATCGCGCCGGACGCCGATGTCGAACTGCTCGCGATGACGCTGCCCGCGATCGTCGTCCACAACGCCTACGTCCTCGGGATCGCCCCGACCGAGGACCTGATCCTCCGAGTGATCGACAACGTCATTCTGCCTGCGGCGCGGGGGTCGCAGGCGAGCTGACCGGCGAGGGGCCGGTCCGCACATCCGCACGTATGCGCAAGAGGGGAAACACATGTCCGAAGACGTCGTGAAGGGCGACCGCCCGGTCGACGCGGTGTCCGCCGGGGGCGGTCACGGCCACAAGAACCTAGGGATCGCGCTCGCGCTGATCAGCATGGCGCAGTTGATGGTCGTGCTGGACGGCACGATCGTGAACATCGCGCTCCCGCACATCCAGACCGACCTCGGGTTCACCGACGCGACGCTGCCGTGGGTGGTCAACGCTTACGCGCTGGCCTTCGGCGGCCTGCTGCTGCTCGGCGGCCGGATGGGTGACATCCTCGGCCGCCGCAAGGTGTTCATCTTCGGCGTCGTGCTGTTCGGCCTGGCGTCGTTCATCGGCGGTATCGCGCAGAACGAGACCGTCCTGCTGGCCAGCCGGATCCTGCAGGGCGTCGCCGCGGCGGCCGCCTCGCCGAACGCGCTGGCGCTGATCACCACCACCTTCCCGGCCGGCAAGGAGCGCAACCGCGCGATGGCCGTGTACGCCGCGATGTCCGGAGCCGGCGCCGCGGTCGGCCTGATCCTGGGCGGCGCGCTGACCGAGGCGTCCTGGCGCTGGACGTTCTTCATCAACACCCCGATCGGCCTGATCGTCGCCGTTCTCGCGTTCCGCTTCCTGGGTGAGTCGGCCCGCCAGACCGGCAAGTTCGACCTGCCTGGCGCGGTCACCGGCACCCTTGGTCTGACCGGTCTGGTCTACGGTCTGACGCACGCCGCGACCGACGGCTGGAGCGACTTCTGGACGCTGTTCTTCATCATCGGCGGGCTCGCGCTGATCGCGATCTTCCTGCTCATCGAGGCCCGCTCGCGGCACGCGCTGATGCCGTTCCGGATCCTCGCCGATCGCACCCGCGGCGTCAGCTTCTTCGTGATGCTGGTCGTCGGCGCGGCGATGTTCTCGATGTTCTACTTCCTCGGGATCTACGTACAGAACATCATGGGCTTCAGCGCGATCAAGACCGGGTTCGCGTTCCTGCCGTTCAGTGTCGGCATCGTGGTCGCGGCGCAGGTCGCGTCGGCGCTGATCGCCCGGATGGATCCGCGCTGGATCGCCGGCGCCGGCGGGCTGTTCGTCGCGGCCGGCATGTTCGGCTTCAGCCGCCTCGAGGTGGACTCGTCGTACACGACCCACCTGCTGCCGTACGTCCTGCTGCTCTCGTTCGGGATGGGCCTGATCTTCGTCCCGCTCACGCTGACCGCGGTCAGCGGCGTCGCCGACGAGGACTCCGGGGTCGGCTCCGCCGTCCTGAACACCGTCCAGCAGATCGGCGGCGCGGTCGGCCTGGCGCTGCTCGGCACGATCTCGGCCAACGCGATCAAGGACCGCTTCACCGAGCTGGCCCCGGGGCTGCAGAAGGCCGCCGAGGCCGGGCAGTCGCCGCAGCAGATCGAGGCGCTCAAGGGTCAGTTCACGGCGGTCGCCACGACGTACGGATTCACCCGCGCGTTCCTGTGGTCGACCTTCCTGGCCCTCGGATCGGCGATCATCACCCTGGTGGCCCTGTCGGTCAAGCACAAGGACCTTGCCGGCGACGGCAAGCCCGCGGTGCACATCGGCTGACCGCCCGCACGAACCGAAGGACCCGCTCTCCGGGAGGAGGGGAGCGGGTCCTTCTTCGTGTTCAGCAGGCTCAGCGCGGCGGGCGGAGCTTGTCGGAGACCCAATCCCGGACGCCGCCGAGGCCGTCGCCCAGATCGCGCAGGAGCTTGGCCAGCGGGTCCTGGGAGCGGGCGAACGCGTCGCTGTAGGACTTGGCCGCGTTCTTCGCCTCCTGGGACATCGAGGCGGTGGCGTCGTCCTGGCGCTTGGGGTAGTCGCCGGAGACGATCGTCGTGTACTCGCCCTCGTCGACCCAGCGGCGCAGCTCGTGGGCGCGGATGACGGCCAGCGGGTGCGACTGCGCCTCCAGGAGCAGCAGCTTGAGCACGCTGTCGCGCAGGTCGCCCGAGGTCTCGTACTCCGTGCCCTGCGCGAGGAAGGCCGTGGTGTCGAGCTCGCCGAGCTGTCCGCCGCTGGCCAGCTTCATCTGCACCCGCAGCGCGACGGCCGGGTCCTGGACGGCGAGCAGACCGGCCCGGTCGCCGGACAGCTCCGCCTTGCGGGACCACTCGTGCAGCGCGGCGATGATGGCGCGGATGCCGAGCGCGCCGATCGGCATCCAGTTCATCGCACCGGTCAGCCGCATCAGCCAGAACAGCAGCGACTGGTAGAGCGCGTGCCCGCTCTGGGCGTGGCCGAGCTCGTGGCCGAGGACGAACCGCAGCTCCTCCTCGTCGAGCCCCTGCACCAGGCTGCTGTTGACGACGATGATCGGCCGGTCCATCCCGATCGTGAACGCGTTCCACAGCGGGCTGTTGGTCACGTACAGCTCCGGCAGCTGCCGGACGTCGAGGGTCGAGCCGGCCTCGGTGTACAGCCGGTGCACCCGCGGGAACTGCCGCTCGTCCACCCGGATCGCCGAACCGAGGAACTGCAGCCGCACGGCCCGCTCGTCGATCAGCCCCGACAGCTTGCGCAGTACGAAGTCGAACCCCTTCAGCTGCCGCAGCGCCACCAGAGCGCCCCGGTCGGCCGGGTGCTCCCACGCCCGCGAGCTGATGTCGGTGAGCGTCACCCGCGGCCGCGTCGGCCGCTCGCCGTTCTCGGTCATGTCATGCCCCCACAGGTCGGTGTGCGTCCCAAGGTAGCTCGACCGCGGGGTCTGACCGACTCTGACCGACTTCCTTGCCGCTTGCTGCAACAGACGGCCACGCTGGGCGCACAACTCTCCAACCGCCCCTGGAGGACCACATGCTCCGCCCCGCCCTCGCTGCGGCCGCCACCTTGGCCGCACTGATCCCGGCACTCCCTGCCAACGCCGAACCGGCCCCACACAGCTACATGGCCGAACGCGCCGCCCTGCAGCAGACCCGGTCTGTCGACGCCGTCCTGGCCAGGCCGCTGCTCCGGGTGCCGTTCCGCTGCAACGAGACCTGGTCCGGCGCCAGTCGCTCCGGCCACAGCCCGTCGTACTACTCGATCGACTTCAACTGGGGCGCCGGCCGCGACGACCTCGGCAAACCGGTCAAGAGCAGCGCGGCCGGCACCGTCGTCCGCTCCGCCTTCGACGCCGGCGGTTACGGCAACTACATCGAGATCGCCCACGGCGACGGCTGGAACACCCTCTACGCCCACCTCCAGAACCGCGCCGTCGGCGTCGGCGACCGGGTCGGCAACAGCACCCAGATCGGCCGCGTCGGCGACACCGGCAACGTCAGCGGCCCGCACCTGCACTACGAACAGATCCACAACGGCACGGTCGTCGCCGCCAAGTTCGGAACCAGCACCTGGGCCGTCTACCCCGGCCCCGACACCTACGCCCGCATCCGCGACTGCTGAGCTCTTCGAGCCCTCCGGCGCGCGCCTGGAATTCTCATTTCTTGACGGAACACCTAACCTGCTGCGCATGAGTGACAGCGGGGTGTGTCGTGAGGTGGATCGGCGGGACGAGAAGGCGCGCGCCTGGGTGGCCGAGGCGGTGCGGGTCGTCGAGGCGGATGCCAACCGGAGCGCGGACACGCATCTGCACGTGTTCCCGATGCCGGACGTACTCGGGGTCGACCTGTACCTGAAGGACGAGTCGGTGCACCCGACGGGCTCGCTGAAGCACCGGCTGGCGCGGTCGCTGTTCCTGTACGCGTTGTGCAACGGGTGGATTCGCGAGGGGACGCCGGTGATCGAGGCGTCCAGCGGGTCGACGGCGGTCAGTGAGGCGTACTTCGCGCGGTTGCTGGGGCTGCCGTTCACGGCGGTGATGCCGGCGTCGACGAGCCCGGAGAAGATCGAGCTGATCGAGTTCTACGGCGGGCGCTGTCACTTCGTGGAGCGCTCCGGGCAGATCTACGGCGAGGCGAAGCGGCTGGCCGAGGAGGCCGGCGGCCACTACATGGACCAGTTCACCTACGCCGAGCGCGCCACCGACTGGCGCGGGAACAACAACATCGCGGAGTCGATCTTCGGCCAGCTGGAGCTGGAGCGGCACCCGATCCCGACCTGGGTGGTGGTCGGCGCGGGCACCGGCGGGACGTCGGCGACCATCGGCCGCTACGTCCGGTACCAGCGGCACGACACGTCGGTCGCGGTCGTCGACCCGGAGAACTCGGCGTTCTTCGGCGCGTTCGAGTCCGGTGACGACGACTTCGCGACCGGGCGACCGTCCCGGATCGAGGGGATCGGCCGGCCGCGGGTGGAGCCGTCGTTCGTACTCGGCGTCGTCGACCGGATGATCTCGGTGCCGGACGCCGCCTCGATCGCCGCGATGCGCTTCTGCTCCCGGGTCACCGGCCGTCTGGTCGGGGGCTCCACCGGGACGAACCTCTGGGGCTCGCTCCGGCTGGCCGCGGAGATGCAGCGGACCGGCGTCCGCGGCTCCATCGTCACGCTGCTCTGCGACAGCGGCGAGCGCTACGGCAACACCTACTACGACGACGCCTGGCTCCGCACGAGTGGCATCGACATCACGCCGTACCTGGCCACGCTGGAGACCTTTGCCACCACCGGCCAGTGGCGCGAACCCTAAGCCGCGAGGAACAAGCCGGCGGTGAGACCGACGGCGTACACCAGCTCGGTGATGCCGGTCGCCTGCAGGACCGGGATCAGCGCCGGGCCAACGGCGTCGCTCAGCACGATGCGGGTCGCCTTGATGGCCAGTGGTACGGCGATGAAGGCCAGTAGCGCCCAGGGAGTGGAGAAAGCAGAGGCGATCGCCAGCACGAACGCCAGCGCGATCAGTGCCGCGTAGAGCTTCCGCGAGTTCGCAGCGCCCAGTACGACGGCCAGGGTGCGCTTGCCGGTCACGGTGTCGGTCGGGATGTCGCGGAGGTTGTTGGCGACCAGCAGCGCGCAGGCGATCGCACCGACCGACACTGCGCCCGCTACGGCCACCAAGCTCACCTTCTCGGCCTGGACGTACGTCGTACCGAGTACGGCGACCAGCCCGAAGAAGAGGAAGACGCTGACCTCGCCCAGCGCGCGGTAGCCGTACGGCCGCTTACCGCCGGTGTAGAACCACGCACCGACCAGTGAGGCCGCGCCGAGGGCCAGCAGCCACCAGCTGGTGGTCGCGCAGAGCACGATGCCCAGCGCTGCGCCGACACCGAAGCAGGTAAATGCTGCGGTCTTCACCTGTCCCGGTGTGGCGACCTTGGAGCCCACCAGCCGCAGGGGGCCGACCCGGACCTCGTCCGTACCGCGAATGCCGTCGCTGTAGTCGTTGGCGTAGTTCACGCCGACCTGCAGCATCAGCGCGACGCCGAGGGCGAGCAGCGCCTTCCACCAGACGAAACCGCCGAGGTACGCCGCGGCGCCGGTACCGACGAGGACGGGAGCGACGGCTGCGGGCAGCGTGCGCGGCCGTGCGCCTTCGATCCACTGGGCAGGGGTGGCCATGGGCAATGATTCTGTCAGCCGGGTTCCCGGAGCCGGAGCGCCGGGTCGTACGCTCGGACTGACATGTCTACCCTGCGCCTGGTCCCCGGTACGCCGGACGCCGTGCTGTCCGCGCTCCGCGACGTACTGGATGGCGGTGCGCCGTTCGCGCCCATACCGGACGATCCGGCCGCTGCCGACCGCGTACGCCGCGCAGTGGTCCCGGAGCAGCCGGTAGCGGATGACTGCGCCGTCGTCCTGGCCACGTCGGGGTCGTCGGGTGAGCCGAAAGGCGTAGTGCTCTCTCGCGACGCTCTGCTCGCCTCAGCGCGCGCAACGCACGAAAGGCTCGGCGGGCCGGGGCAATGGCTCCTCCCGATGAAGCCGTACTTCGTCGGCGGTCTGCAGATTCTGACCCGGTCCGTGCTCGCCGGTGTATCGCCTGTGCTGCTGGGGGACAGCTTCAGTGCGTCCGCTGCGCAACTGACAGGCGCCCGCCGCTACACCGCGATGGTGCCCACTCAGCTAGCGCGGTACCTGGAGACCGATCTGGACGCGTTGCGGTCGTTCGACGCGATCATCATCGGCGGCGCGCCCACACCGGCGCCGCTGAAGGTCCGCGCGGCCGAGGCCGGGGTGACCGCGATCCCGGCGTACGGAATGACCGAGACCGGAAGCGGCTGCGTGTACGCCGGGCTGCCGCTGACCGGGACCACGATCGACCTCGACGACGGCCGCATCCTGATCAAGGGCACCACCTTGTTCTCCGGCTACCGGCTGCAGCCCGATGTGCTGCAGGACGGTTGGTTCCGGACGCAGGACCGCGGCGAGCTGACAGACGGTCGACTGCGAGTCATCGGGCGCATCGACGATGTGGTGATCTCCGGGGGAGTGAACATCACCCTGCCGACCGTCCAGGCCCGGCTGCTGGAGCACCCGCGGGTGAAGGACGCCGTGGTGCTCGGCATCCCCGATGCGGAGTGGGGGACGCGCGTGGTCGCGTACGTCGTCGGTGAGCCGAGTCTGGCCGAGCTACGGGACTTCGTCGCCGAGGTGCTGCCCCGGACGTGGGCCCCGCGGGAGGTGCGCCGGCTGGACGCCGTACCGATGCTTGCCTCCGGCAAAGTGGATCGGCAGGCACTGCTGTGATCACCTACTCGATCGGCCTGAAGAACAAGTTCCGCGGTATCACTGTCCGCGAGGGCATGCTGTTCGAGGGGCCGGCCGGGTGGGCGGAGTGGAGTCCGTTTCTGGACTACGACGACGCCACTGCGGTCTCCTGGTGGCGAGCCGCGCGGGAGGCGGCGTACGACGGCTGGCCCGCGCCGGTGCGCGACGTCGTCCCGGTGAACTGCACTGTGCCCGCAGTGGGGCCGGAGCGGGCGGCCGAGATTGTCCGAGCTTCCGGCTGCCGGACGGCCAAGGTGAAGGTGGCGGAGCCTGGTCAGACGCTCGCCGACGACCTCGCCCGCGTCGAGGCCGTCCGGGACGCGATCGGGACCGGTCAGGTGCGCATCGACGCGAACGGCCTGTGGTCGGTGGACGAAGCCGTGCACGCGTTGCGGGAGCTCTCCCGCTTCGATCTCGAGTACGTCGAACAGCCGTGCGCAGCGGTCGAGGATCTGGCGCTCGTCCGGCGGCGTACGGAGGTCCTGGTGGCCGCGGACGAGTCGATCCGCCGGGCCGAGGACCCGTTGCTGGTCAAGAAGCTCGACGCGGCCGATATCGCCGTCCTCAAGGTGCAGCCGATCGGCGGCGTCCGCGCTTGTCTCGAGATCGCGGAACAGATCGGTCTACCGGTCGTGGTCTCGTCCGCGCTGGAGACGTCCGTCGGGATCGCTGCCGGCGTTGCGCTGGCCGCCGCGTTACCTGAACTGCCCTACGCCTGCGGGCTCGCCACGGTCGCCATGTTCACCAGCGAGCTGGTCAGCGAGCCACTGCTCCCGGTGGATGGTCTGCTGCCGGTGCGACGGATCACGCCGGACCAGCTGGATGCCAACCGGGCCGCAGCGGACCGGACCGCGGTGTGGGAAGAGCGCCTGAGTCGAGTGCAACAGAGGAGTGCGGAATGAATCCGTCCACGGCGTTTGCGACCGTAGTGGTCGACGAACTGATCCGCTGCGGCGTCCGAGAGGCTGTTGTCTGCCCAGGCTCCCGCAGCGCGCCGCTCGCACTTGCACTGGCCGAGGCGGACCGGGCCGGGCGACTGCGGCTGCACGTCCGAATCGACGAGCGGACGGCGGGATTCCTGGCGATCGGCCTCATTCGGGGGACTGGGCTGCCGGTGCCGGTCGTTACGACGTCCGGCACGGCTGTGGCCAACCTGCACCCGGCTGTGCTGGAGGCGTCGCACAGCGGGCTGCCGTTGATCGTGCTGAGCGCTGACCGGCCGCCTGCGCTGCGGGGGACCGGTGCAAACCAGACCACCGACCAGCTGAAGGTGTTCGGCTCAGCGGTCCGGCTGTTCCACGAGTTCGGGACGCCGGTGCAGGAGATCGGTCAGGTCGCGTACTGGCGTTCGCAGGTCGCGCGGGCCGTGGCCAATGCAACCGGCGCTCGTTCGGCCGACCCGGGCCCGGTGCAGCTGAACTGCCCGCTGACAGAGCCGCTGGTGCCGACCGACGGGCCCGAGTGGCCAGAGCCGCTGGACGGGCGCAGTACTGGCCCGTGGACGGCCGTGCATGCCGCAGTGGGGCAGCTGTCGACTGTCGCGCCCGGCCCGAAGACTGTGGTCGTGGCCGGCGACGGTGCGTCGCAGGCGGCCAGACTGGCGGCGGAGGCGGGGAACTGGCCGCTGTTCGCCGAGCCGTCGAGTCGCGCGCGGACCGGTCCGGCCGTGATCTCGGCGTACCGATTGTTGCTCCAGGCAAGTGAGTTGGCGGCGGAGATCGAGCGGGTGCTCGTGTTCGGGCATCCCACGCTGTCCCGGCCGGTCGCGAAACTGCTGGCCCGGCCGGACGTCGAGGTGATCGTGGTCGCCCCGACCGGACCGTGGGTCGACCCGGCCCGGCGCGCCGCCGCGGTGGTGACCGGGCTCGAGGTCTCCGGGCCGGACGTAACCAACTGGTTGGAAAGCTGGCAGCACGCCGACCAGCTGGCTCGCCCGGCCATCGACAAGGTGCTCGCGGACAGCCTGACCGGACCGACCATCGCCGCGATCGTCGGCGCGGCCGCCGGCGCCGACGGGATGCTCGTCGTCGCCTCCTCGAACCCGATCCGGGATCTCGACCTGGCGCCGGTCGTCCCGATCCGCACGGTCGCGAACCGCGGCCTGGCCGGGATCGACGGCACCATCTCAACCGCCGTCGGCGCCGCCCTGGCGAACGCCGGGCCGACGTACGCGCTGATCGGCGACCTGGCCTTCCTGCACGACGCGAGCGGCCTGATCATCGGTCCGGACGAAGCTCGGCCGGACCTGCGGATCGTCGTGGTCAACGACAACGGCGGCGGCATCTTCTCCACCCTGGAACAGGGCGACCCGAGTCACTCGACGCATTTCGAGCGCGTCTTCGGCACCCCGCACAACACGGACCTCTCCGCGCTGTGCGCCGCCAGCGGGACGCCGTACCAGCTGGTCGAGACGCCGGACGCGCTCCGCGCCGCGCTGGCGCCCACGGTCGCCGGGCTGGAGGTCATCGAGGCCCGCGTACCGCGGACTACACACCGACAGTTGGCCGCGGAGCTGCTAGCAGCGTCCGTGCCCGATTGAGCAGTGGTGCGACGATCACCAGGACCAGTGCGGTCGTGGTGAGGATCGGAATCGTCGCACCGCGCAGGGACGAGTTCAGCGGTGCGGCGATGGTGAAGATCAGGCTGATCGCGGTGATGGCGGTGGTCACTCGGCGCCCCGGGCGCGCAACGGCCAGGAACGGCAGACACCAGAGGAAGTACCAGTCGTGGGCGGTCGGGCCAAGCAGGACGATCGTCAGCAGCGCGATACCGACTGCCCGGGCCGCGTAGTGAATTGACGACCGCAGACTGAGTACGGCGATCACTGTGACGGCCAGCAGCATGCCGGCCAGTCTGACGATCTGCAGTGACTGCTCGGCCGCGGTGTCCTCGCCCAGCCAGCCCAGGATGCCGGACGTCGCGCCACCGACCAGGTTCGCAATCGAGAACGGTGAGCGGACCAGGCCGGGGACGTCGAGCGCTCCCAGCCAGCCCGAACCGACGCCGGTCAGCGCGCCCACGGTCACCAGTGACAGCACCGAAAGCGCACCGGCGATCGCGAGACTTGCTACGCGTTGCATCCGCCCGGCCAGCGGGCTCATCACCGCGGCGATGGCTATGGCCACCAGACCGCCGGGGAGCTTCACTGCGGCCGCGACACCGGCCAGAACGGCCGCCGTACCCCAGTGGCCGGTCAGTGCGAGTGCGAAAGCGCTGCAGGCCAGGCCCAGCATCAGCATGTCGTTGTGGGCGGCGCCGATGCCGTGGGTGAGCAGCATTGGGTTCGCTACGACCAGCCAGGTCGCGAAGACCGGGTCGACTCGGCAGGCGGTTGCGAGTCGGGGGATGGCCCAGGCGATCAGCACGACACCGACGACTGCGAGCAGTCTGTGCGCCAGCATCAGCACATACGGGTCCATGGTCAGGTTCGCCATCAGACCGCCGTACGCGAGCGGTAGTGGGCCGTACGGCGCGGGCGTCTGCATCCACATCGGGTCGACGGCTTCGATGATGTGGCCGGACAGTGCGCCGGGGCCAACGGCGTACGGGTCGAATCCCTCGGCCACCAGCGCGCCCTGGGCCGCGTAGCTCCAGGCGTCGCGGCTGAACAGCGGCGGGATCAGGAGCAGCGGCAGGGACCAGTACGTCGCCATCCGCAGCAGTGGGGGCCGTTGACCGGCCAGCACCTGGCGACCGGCTGACAACCAGGCCCAGGCCATCAGGCCGAGCCCGGCGACCATGAACGACAGTCCGGCCATCCGGCCGGGCAGGGTGGCGCGCAGGTCACTGGTGATCGGGAACGACGCTACCCACGACGAAGGCGGCACCACCGAGGTCACCAGACTGGCGAGCGCGACCACGATGGAGCCCGCCAGTCCACGGACCAAAGGCGAGCGCACGGCCGGACGTTACTCCGGCCGTGCGACGTGTTCGTGAACTCAAGCGGACTCTTTCCGGAACGTCCGCGCACCGACTGCCAGACCGACCACAGTCAGTACGACGACCCAGAACAGGCCCCACAGCGCGGGACTGCTGACGATGTCGCCCTGGAACATCGCCCGGACGCCGTTCACCACGTGCTTGAGCGGACTGATGTCGGACAGCCGCTGCAGCCACGTCGGGCCGATCTGCATCGGCAGCAGGATGCCGGACAGCAACAGCAGCGGCATGGCGATGCCGTTGAGCAGTGGCGCCAGTGCATCCTCGCTCTTGGTGATCAGCGCGACGGCGTACGACAGCGACGCGAACGTCGCGCCCAGCAGCGCCACGATCACCAGTGACAGCAGCACACCCGACCACGGCGCCCGAAGGCCGAGCGGCAGCGCGGCCAGCAGCAACAGCACCGACTGCGCCAGCAGCACGACCACATCGCGCAACACCCGCCCGGCCATCAGTGCGATCCGCGACGCCGGCGTCACCCGGTCGGCCTCGATCACCCCGGCCCGGTACTCCGCGATCAGCCCGAACCCGACGAACATCGCCCCGAACATCCCGAGCTGCACGATCAGCCCCGGAATGAACACCTGGTACGCGTTCGTCGCCGCCCCCTGGCTGATCTCGGCCGTCAACGGCTTCAGCAGCGGCCCGAACAGGAACAAGTACATCAACGGCTGACTCAGCATCAGCACCGACCACATCGGATTCCGCACCGACAACCGCATCGCCCGATGGAAAACAACCCACGTATCCCGCAACACGTTCATGCGGCGACCTCCTCCCGCGCGCCGACGCGCGCGGACGAACCGCCGAAGAGCCCACCGCCGGAGGCCGGGTGACCACCACCCGGCGAACTGCTCGTGCGCGCGCTGCGCGCGGCGTGGGTGGAGCAGCGTTCGTGTGCAGCCGGCAGGCCGGAGGGTGCCGGCCCGCCGCTCGAGGAAGCGCCGCTCGCGGCGGACGTGGTGCCGGTTGTTGGGTTCGTGGTCATGCGGCGACCTCCTTGGCCGGGGTGTTCTCGTCGCGGAGGGAGCGGCCGGTCATGGTGAGGAACACGTCGTCCAATGTCGGGCGGTGGACTTCGACGGCTTCGAGTTCGATGCCTTGGGCGTCGATGGAACGGAGGAGAGCGGGGAGGACCGAGCCGCCGCGGGGGACGCGGAAACAGACGGTGGGGCCGGTGGTCTCGACGGAGGTGGCGCCGTTCAGTTCGGCGACGATCTTCGCGACCGCGGGGGCCTGCGCGGCGTCGGCCAGAGCGAGGCGGACGGCGTCGCCGGAGACCTGTTGTTTGAGCTCGTCGGGGGTGCCGGCGCCGGCGATGCGGCCGTGGTCGATGACGAGGATGCGGTCGCAGAGCGCGTCGGCCTCGTCGAGGTAGTGGGTGGTGAGGAAGATGGTCGCGCCGCGGGCGCGGAGACCGCGGATGTGCTCCCACAAGTTGGCGCGGGCCTGCGGGTCGAGGCCGGTGGTGGGCTCGTCGAGGAAGATCAGCGCGGGGTTGTGGATCAGGCCCATCACGATGTCGAGCCGCCGCCGCTGGCCGCCGGACAGCGTCCGGCACTGCCGCCGCCACAGACCCGGTAGGTCCAGCTCCTCGAACAGCTGCTGCCCGCGCGCGGCGGCCTCGGCCTTCGGGACGCCGTACAGCCGGGCGTGGTCGACGACCTCGTCCCCGGCGATCGCCTCGGGCAGCGTCGACCCGCCCTGCGGGACGTACCCGATCCGCCGCCGGACGCCGACCGGATCCGCCGCCAGGTCGCACCCGGCCACCGTCGCCGTCCCGCTGGTCGGCTGGATCAGCGTCGCGAGCATCCGCATCGTCGTGGTCTTACCGGCGCCATTGGGCCCGAGGAATCCGACGATCTCGCCGTCGGCGACCGCCAGATCCACCCCTTGTACCGCCTGCACCGGCCCCCGCCGGGTCTTGAACGTACGGACGAGTCCGCGAGCTTCGATCATCATGTAGCCAGTCTGCACAATCAACATTGAATAGTCAAAGTTGAATCCCGGCCCGAAGGTCGCCCCCGAGCCCGATCGGGGGACGTCAGCCGGTGGTGTCCGGCCGATCGCGCCACTGCTCGATCAGCGCGGGATCGGGGTTCCAGTCCGGCGGTTCGCCGGCGAACGAATACGCGCCGGTCGCGATCCGCTCCCGGAACTCGCGGGTCCAGCCCAGCTCGCCCTGGTCGCGCGCCGACGCGATCCGGAGCATCTCGACCACCTGGTTCGGCGTGCTGGGATCGGCCTGGATCTGCCGCTCGTCGGACGGCGCCGTCGTCAGCCGGGTCTCCAGCTGCCCGATCCGCTCGTCCAGCGCGGCGAGCACCTCGTCACGCGGCAGCGTCCAGAGAAAGCTCAGCGCGGCCTGCATCCGGTCCGGATGGAATCCGTCGACCGTCCACAGGTGCTGCCGCAGCAGCGCGAAGAACTCCTGGTCGCCCGCCGGGGTGAGCTGGTACGACGTCCGCCCGGGCTCGCCGTCGTCGAGCTCGGCCAGGTAGCCGTGTTTGGCCAGCGTCCGCAGGCCGGTGTAGATCGAGCCCGGATTGATGTTCGCCCACTCCTGCACGTTCCAGGTCAGCAGCTCCCGGCGCAGCTGATACCCGTACGCCGGCTGGAAGATCCGGACGATCCCCAGCAGCAGCAACCGCGTCGTGGACATACGCGCAGTGTAATTGCGCGCGGCTGGACACCTGGCAGGCGTAGTCTCCCGGTCCATGGACGTCCGTGTCACCTCCGATCCCGCCGCCTTCGCGGAGACCGTCTTCCCTTTACTGCAACAAGATCCCGTGCTGCACACAGTGATCATGACCAACGTCCACGAGCGCGCCACCGGCGTCCGCCCGGCTGACGACGAACCGGCGTACTACCTCTCGATCCACGACGGCGACGTCGTCGGCGCCGCCATGCGCACGCCCGGTCGCGGCGTCTACCTGGGCGCCCTGCACGAGGACTTCGCCGAGCTGGTCGCCGACACCTTCGCGGAGGTGCTCACCGAGGTGCCCGGCGTCGCCGGGAGTCATCCGTCGGTGACCCGGTTCGCCGCCCGGTGGCAGCAGCTGCGCGGCGGTGGCGCCGACCAGCACATGGCGACCCGGCTGCACAAACTGATCGACCTGACTCCGCTCGCCGCGGACGCCGGCTCCCCACGGCCGATGCGGGCGAGCGAGATCGACCTGGTCGCCGAGTGGGGCCGCGACGGCTTCCCCGAGCTGGGCGACGACACCCGCGACTGGGCCGAGCACAAGTTCACCGAGGGCACGATGTGGATCTGGGACGTCGACGGCGTCGCGGTCAGTATGGCCGGGTTCCATCGGCCGGTCTTCGGCGTCTGCCGGGTCGGCCCGGTCTACACCCCGCCGGAGCACCGCCGGCACGGGTACGCCGGCGCCCTCACCAGCCATGTCACCGCCCAGATCCTTGCCGACGGCAACCAGGCCTGTCTCTACACCGACCTGGCCAACCCGACCTCGAACAAGATCTACCACCAGGCCGGCTATCGCCCGGTCGGCGACTTCACCGTCCTGGAGTTCACCGAATGACCGTCCGCGTCACCCGTGATCCGGCGGCCTTCGCCGAGCTCGTCTTCCCTTTCCTGCAACGCGATCCGGTGCTCAACACGACCATCCTGAGCAATGTCGCCGATCGGGTCCGCGGCTTGGTCGACGACCCTGAGCCGCCGGTCTTCGTCTCGGTCCACAACGCCGCCGGCGAGGTGCTCGGAGCGGTCTTCTGGACGGCGCTCCGCGGGATCAACCTCTCCGGGCTTCCGACCGGCCTCGTCCCGCACGTGGTCGACGTCCTCGCGAACGCCGTCCCGCGCGCCCGGAGCGTGATCGGCTCCGCCGACGCGGCCCGCCTGTTCGCCGAGCAGTACGCCGTCCGCACCGGCCGCGCCTTCGTCCCGTCCGAACGCGTCCGCCTGCACAAACTCGGCACGTTCGTCCCGCAGCGCGCCGTTGGTAGGCCGAGGCTCGCCGAACCGGCCGACCTCGACGTCCTCACCCCCTTCTTCGGCGCCTACCGCCAAGAAGTCGGCCACGCCGCCGAAGGCGCCGAAGCCGACCGCCGCTGGCTCGAACAGCGCACCGAGCACCGCCGCCTCTGGATCTGGGACTGCAACGGCCACCTGGTCGCCCTCGTCGGCCACCAGGCTCCCGCCTTCGGTGCCGTCCGCATCGGCCCGGTCTACACCCCGCCCGACTACCGCGGCCACGGCTACGCCAGCGCCCTCACCGCCCACGTCACCCAGCAGCTGCACGCCGCCGGGAACCAGGTCTGCCTCATGACCGACCTGGCCAATCCGACGTCCAACAAGATCTACGCAGCCATCGGCTACGAACCCCTGCAGGACCTGATCACTTACGCCTTCAAGTGATCAGGCGATATCCGTCGAGTCGCCCGGCGCGAGCCGGACGTACGGGCGCTCGTCGGTGTTGAAGAACCGCGGGAACATGCCGAGGCCGATCTCCGAGAGCAGGCCGTCGTGGATGCCGACCAGCTGGGTCGCCTGGACGGCGCGGGCGTACTCGACGGCGGGCGGGAGGGCGAACCAGGGCCCGGAGATCGGGACCAGGTTGGTGTGGACGGCGCGGTCGGGCCGGGTGAAGGAGTCGCCCGGGTGGTAGACGGCGTCCTCGATCAGGAAGCCGACGTTCGCGCAGGGGACGCCCCACTCGGGAAGGATGACCGCGTGGTCCTGGCCGTAGGCGGTGACCGCGAAACCGGCGGCCTCGAAGGACTGGCCGCCTTCGACGACGTGAACCCGGTCGCCGAGCTCGGTGAGCTGGGCGGCGACGCCGGCGTTGGTGTAGACGGGGACGTCGAGGGCGGCGATCCGCGCGATGTCCAGGTGATCCGGGTGTTCGTGGGTGACCAGGACGGCGTCCGCGCGCTCGAAGACGGCGTCCTCGCTGAACGAGCCCGGGTCGACGAGCAGTGTCCTGCCGTCCTTGTCCAGCCGGACACAGGCATGCGCGAACTTCGTGAGCTTCACAGTCACTCTCCTAGTGCGTCTCGCATCGGGACCAGCTTCGCGTTCGTCTCGGCCAGCTCGGCGTCCGGATCGGAGCCCGCCACGATCCCGGCGCCCGCGAACAGACGCATCTTGCGCGCGTCGTCCGGGTCGGCCTGACCGCAGCGCAGCGCGATACACCACTCGCCGTCGCCGGCGGCGTCCATCCAGCCGACCGGGCCGCTGAACCG
Organism: Kribbella sp. NPDC104218; assembly: GCF_055584105.1. Classification (NCBI taxonomy): domain Bacteria; kingdom Bacillati; phylum Actinomycetota; class Actinomycetes; order Propionibacteriales; family Kribbellaceae; genus Kribbella; species Kribbella sp. NPDC104218. The sequence goes on along the minus strand of NZ_JBVJMQ010000001.1, from coordinate 1,021,588 downwards.
GCCGCGGCTCATCCCCTCGATCTCGCCGATCAGGTCGCGGGCGACCGGCGTCGGCGTCCCGCAGACGGCGGCCGACGGGTGCAGCGAGGCGGCCAGCCCGAGGGCCGAGGCGCCGTTGTTCGCGACGCCGGCCACATCGGTCGCGAGATGCATCACGTTCGGCAGGTGCAGGACGAACGGCGTCTCGGGCACGTTCATCGACTTGCAGTGCGGCTTCAGCGCGTCGGCGACCGAGCGGACGGCGAACTCGTGCTCCTCGAGGTCCTTCGACGAGCGGGCCAGCGACGCGGCCAGCGCGAGGTCGTGCGCGTCGTCCCCGGTCCGCCGAATCGTCCCGGCGAGCACCCGCGAGGTGATCAGGCCCTTCTCCCGGCGGACCAGCAGCTCCGGCGTCGCGCCGATCAGCCCGTCGACCGAGAAGGTCCAGCAGTTCGGGTACGCCGCGGCCAGCCGCCGCAACGGCCAGCGCAGGTCGATCGGCTCATCGGCGATCGCGATCAGGTCGCGCGCGAGCACCACCTTGTCCAGCGCGCCGGAGGTGATCCGGCGGACGGCGTCCGCCACGATGCCCGACCAGTCGGTGCCGGAGCGGGCGCCGTCCGCGAACGTCACCTCGTGCACCGGCGCGGGCTCGTGGGTGACGAGCTCGGGCAGCGCGGCCAGTGAGCTGGCGGGGGAGACCGTCGTCACCCAGGTGGTGCCGCCACGGCGGCCGACGATCACCTCGGGCACGATCAGCTCACCGGGGTCGGAGTCGGTGAACCCGAACGAGCCGAAGCAGACCAGTCCCGAGCCTGGTACGCCGATCTCGTCGCGCACCACGGCCGCGCCGACCACCTGCTGCCACCAGCGCATCGCCTCCTGGAAGCGGTTGCCACCAGCAACATCGAGCCGCGCGGCGACGCCCCAGCCGACGTGACCGTCCCCGCGCCGGACCCAGCTCAGCCCGCCCGCGGCCGGCAGATGGTCGATCAGCCGCTCCGCGACGCCGTCCACCGCGACGCTGCGGACGACGAGCTGCGGCGCGGTCACGACGGCCGGTTGGCTCCCTGGAGATGCGCTCACGAGATGCAAGCGTACGACCGCCGGATGTCCAGCGAATTTCAGCGCCTGTCGCGGCCGTGATCAACTAGACAGGTGACGCGCGCAGATCTGAGCAAGGACCCGGCCGCCGTGGCCGCCATGTTCGACAACGTGGCGGAGGGCTACGACCGGACCAACGCGGTGGCCACGATGGGGCTGGAGAAGCTGGTCTGGCGGCCGGCGACGCTGGCCGCGATCGCGCCGGCGAAGGGACTGAAGATCCTCGATCTGGCGGCCGGGACGGGCGCGTCGAGTATCAAGCTGCGCGAGGCCGGCGCCGAGGTGGTGTCGTGTGACTTCTCGGTCGGGATGCTCCGGGTCGGCAAGCGCAACCACCCCGAGCTGGACCTGATCGCCGGTGACGCGTTGCGGCTGCCGTTCGCCGACGCGGCCTTCGACGTGGTCACCATCTCCTGGGCGCTGCGGAACGTGAACGACGTCACGGTCGCGCTGCGCGAGATGCTCCGGGTCACCCGGCCGGGCGGCCGGCTCGTCATCCTCGAGCAGTCGCACCCGACCTGGAAGCCGTTCCGGGTCGCGTACCTGGAGTACATGATGCGCGCGGTGCCGGTGGTGGCGCGGGTGGTCTCGACCAACCCCGAGGCCTACGAGTACCTGGCCGAGTCGACCCGGGCCTGGCTGCCGCAGGAGCCGCTGGCCCGCACGATCGAGGCGGCCGGCTGGGGCCGGGTGCAGTGGGCCAACCTGACCGGTGGTCTGGTCGCCATCCACCGGGCCGTGAAGCCCGCTTAATTACGCAACGAAAACGGCGCGTAATTTGCTTGTCTGCAAGGGGGTTGGGGCGAGTTTCGTGTCCGCGTCAGGCAGTCCTAGACTGTCGGATGACCAGGCTTAGTGAATCCCTTCACGAGCCGTGACAGCCCCCAACTTCCAGGTCGGGATGAGATGAGCGAGAGCGTGCCGAGCGGGCAGCAGTCGGAGTCAGCCGATGTCATCGTCGTCGGCGCCGGACCCGCTGGTTCTTCCGCCGCCTACCACCTGGCCAACGCGGGGCTCGACGTCCTGCTGCTGGAGAAGACCGCGTTCCCGCGCGAGAAGGTGTGCGGCGACGGCCTCACCCCGCGCGGTACCAAGCAGCTGATCAACATGGGGATCGACATCTCCGAAGAGGCCGGCTGGATCCGCAACTACGGGCTGCGGATCCAGGGCGCCGGGCATCAGCTGCAGCTCGACTGGCCGGATCTGTCCAGCCACCCGAACTACGGCCTGACCCGGAACCGGATGGACTTCGACGACCTGCTCGCGCGGCAGGCGGTCAAGGCCGGCGCGCGGCTGCGGGAGCGGACGAACGTGACCGGCCCGATCCTCGACGACAAGGGTTTCATCGTCGGCGTCACCGCCAAGCCGGTCGACGACAACGGCCGCCGGGCCGGCGGGGACGTCGAGTTCCGGGCGCCGCTGGTGATGGCCGCCGACGGCAACTCCTCGCGGCTGAGTATCGGGATGGGCCTGCACAAGCGCGACGACCGGCCGATGGGCGTCGCCGTCCGCACCTACTTCACCAGCCCGCGGCACGACGACGACTACCTCGAGTCCTGGCTGGAGCTGTGGGCCGACGACCCGAAGCAGCCGAACGGCAAGGTCCTGCTGCCGGGCTACGGCTGGATCTTCGGGATGGGCGACGGCACCGTGAACGTCGGTCTCGGCATCCTGAACACCTCCGACGCCTTCGGCAAGGTCGACTACTCCGACCTGCTGAAGGCCTGGCTGAAGAACACGCCGGAAGAGTGGCAGTTCCGCGACGAGTTCCAGACCATCCCGATCCGCGGGGCGGCGCTGCCGATGGGCTTCAACCGGCAGCCGCACTACACCCGCGGCCTGATGCTGCTCGGCGACGCCGGCGGCATGGTCAACCCGTTCAACGGCGAGGGCATCCCGTACGCGATGGAGTCCGGGATGTTCGCCGCCGAGGTCGCCGCCCAGGCGCTGCACCGGCAGCCGAACCAGCGTGAGCGTGCGCTGTCGGCGTACCCGAAGGCGCTCAAGCAGGAGTGGGGCGGCTACTACTCGCTCGGCCGGGTCTTCGTGAAGCTGATCGGAAATCCGGAGGTGATGCGGCTCTGCACGAAGTACGGTCTGCCGCGCACCACCTTGATGAAGTTCACGCTGAAGTTGCTGGCCAACCTCACCGACCCGCGCGACGGCGACGTGATGGACAAGATCATCAACGGGCTCACGAAGGTCGCTCCCGCCGCCTGATCGGCGGGGCGAGTGAGCTGAGTCACTCCGGTACTGATAACACAGTGTCGGCTGAAACCACACAGACCACCGGCTGAAGGAGGGAGCACCAAGCGATGCAACCCTACGTACCGATTCTCGCTCTTGGTGTGCTCGCGGCGCTCTTCGTCTTGGGCAGCATTCTGACCAGCGCCCTGGTCGGCCCGAAGCGTTACAACCGGGCCAAGCTCGACTCGTACGAGTGCGGGATCGAGCCGACGCCGCAGCCGGTCGGCGGTGGGCGCTTCCCGGTGAAGTACTACATCACCGCGATGCTCTTCATCGTCTTCGACATCGAGATCATCTTCCTCTACCCGTGGGCGGTCGCCTTCGACCAGATGGCGCTCTTCGGGTTGATCGAGATGGTCATCTTCATCGTCACCGTCTTCGTCGCGTACGCCTACGTCTGGCGCCGCGGCGGACTGGAGTGGGACTGATATGGGTCTAGAGGAACAGCTTCCGGCCGGCGTACTGCTGGGCACCGTCGAGGGTCTGCTCGGCTACATGCGGAAGGCGTCGTTGTGGCCGGCAACCTTCGGGCTGGCCTGCTGCGCGATCGAGATGATGACCACGGGCGCGCCGCGGTACGACGCCGCCCGGTTCGGTATGGAGGTCTTCCGGGCCTCGCCGCGGCAGGCCGATCTGATGATCGTGGCCGGCCGGGTGAGCCAGAAGATGGCTCCGGTGCTGCGCCAGATCTACGACCAGATGGCGAACCCGAAGTGGGTGCTCGCGATGGGCGTCTGCGCGTCGTCCGGCGGCATGTTCAACAACTACGCCGTCGTCCAGGGTGTGGACCACGTCGTCCCGGTCGACATGTACCTGCCCGGCTGCCCGCCGCGGCCGGAGATGCTGCTGGACGCGTTCCTGAAGATCCACGACCAGATCCAGCACAGCAAGCTCGGCGCGCACAAGCTGGCCCTGCAGAACGAGCAGGAGGCGGCCGCGCTGACGGCGGCCCCGACCATTGAGATGAAGGGTCTCCTCCGATGAGCGACACCCAGCCGGAGAACCTTCCGGCGACGTCCGCCGCTGGTGACGCGCAGACGCCCGGGGCCGAGGTCATCGGTCAGCGCGAGGGCATGTTCGGCGTCCGCGGGACCGGCGACACCTCCGGGTTCGGCGGCCTGAAGCGCCAGATCGCGCTGCCCGGCGGGACGCCGAAGCCGTACGGCTCCTGGTTCGACGGCGCCGTCGACAAACTCGAGGGCCTGGCCGGCGAGGGCGCGATCGAGAAGGTCGTCGTCGACCGCGGCGAGCTCACGCTGCACGTCGCGCGCGAGCACCTGGTGAGCGTCTCCCAGCACCTGCGGGACGACGAGACCCTGCGGTTCGAGCTGTTCTCCGGCGTCAGCGGGGTGCACTACCCGCAGGAGACCGGGCGCGAGCTGCACGCGGTCTACCACCTGGCCTCGATCACCCACAACCGGCGGATCCGCCTCGAGGTGTCGGCGCCGGACGGCGACGCGCACATCCCGTCGGTCTGCTCGGTCTACCCGGCCGCCGACTGGCACGAGCGCGAGACCTGGGACTTCTTCGGGATCGTCTTCGACGGCCACCCGGCCCTGACCCGGATCCAGATGCCGGACGACTGGCCCGGTCACCCGCAACGCAAGGACTACCCGCTCGGCGGAATCGACGTCGAGTACAAGGGCGCCGTCATCCCGCCGCCCGACACGCGGAGGTCGTACAACTGATGACCACTACAGATCCGTACGCGGACGCTCGTTCCACCACCGAGGGCAAGGTCTTCACCGTCACCGGTCAGGACTGGGACTCGGTCGTCGCCGGCCTCGGCGAGGAGCCCGAAGAGCGCGTCGTGGTGAACATGGGCCCGCAGCACCCGTCGACGCACGGCGTGCTCCGGCTGATCCTCGAGCTCGAGGGTGAGACGGTCACCGAGGCCCGCTGCGGCATCGGCTACCTGCACACGGGTATCGAGAAGAACATGGAGTTCCGCTCCTGGACGCAGGGCGTCACTTTCGTCACCCGGATGGACTACCTGTCGCCGTTCTACAACGAGACGGCGTACTGCCTGTCGGTCGAGCGGCTGCTCGGGATCGAGGACCAGATCCCGGAGAAGGCCAATGTGCTGCGGGTGCTCCTGATGGAGCTGAACCGGATCTCCAGCCACCTGGTCTGTATCGCGACCGGCGGGATGGAGATCGGCGCGCTGACAGTGATGACGATCGGGTTCCGCGAGCGGGAGATGACGCTGGACCTGTTCGAGCTGATCACCGGCCTGCGGATGAACCACGCGTTCGTCCGGCCCGGCGGCGTCGCGCAGGACCTGCCGGCCGGTGCGCTGGACAAGATCCGCGAGTACATCACCTGGATGAACAAGCACCTCCCGGAGTACGCCGAGCTCTGCAACGCGAACCCGATCTTCAAGGCCCGGCTGAACGACGTCGGCTACCTGGATCTGGCCGGCTGTATGGCGCTCGGTATCACCGGCCCGACGGTGCGCTCGACCGGCTACGCGCTGGACCTGCGCAAGTCGCAGCCCTACTGCGGTTACGAGACCTACGACTTCGACGTCCCGACCTGGGACACCTCGGACTCGTACGGCCGCTTCCGCGTCCGCCTGCAGGAGATGTGGGAGTCGCTGAAGATCGTCGAGCAGTGCGCGGACCGGCTGGAGAAGATGGACGGCGAGCCGGTGATGATCGCCGACAAGAAGATCGCCTGGCCGAGCCAGCTCGCGGTCGGCGCCGACGGTATGGGCAACTCGCTCGACCACATCAAGCACATCATGGGCGAGTCGATGGAAGCGCTGATCCATCACTTCAAACTCGTCACCGAGGGCTTCCGGGTGCCGGCCGGTCAGGCCTACGTGCCGATCGAGTCGCCGCGCGGCGAGATGGGCGCGCACGTCGTCTCCGACGGCGGCACCAAGCCGTACCGGGTGCACTTCCGTGACCCGTCGTTCGCAAACCTGCAGGCGATGCCGATCATGTGCGAGGGCTCCCAGGTCGCCGACGTGATCGTCGCCGTCGCCAGTCTGGACCCGGTAATGGGCGGAGTGGACCGATAGATGGCCGAGAACCACGCAACAGCTACCGACAAGCCGGTGCCGTACAGCACCGGTGACTCGAACATCACCGAGACCACGATCGCGGAGATGCGCGAGCTGGCCGCCCGGTACCCGGTCGGCCGCTCGGCCCTGCTGCCGATGCTGCACCTGGTGCAGTCGGTCGAAGGCCGGGTCACCCCCGAGGGCATCGAGGCCTGCGCCGAGGTGCTCGGGCTGACCGGCGCCGAGGTCTCCGCGGTGGCGACCTTCTACACGATGTACAAGCGCCGCCCGGTCGGCGACTACCACGTCGGGGTCTGCACCAACACGCTCTGCGCGGTGATGGGCGGCGACCTGATCTTCGAGCGGCTCAAGGAGCACCTCGACGTCGGGAACGACGAGACCACCGAGGACGGCAAGATCACCCTCGAGCACCTCGAGTGCAACGCCGCCTGCGACTACGCGCCGGTGATGATGGTGAACTGGGAGTTCTTCGACGACATGACGCCGCAGTCGGCGACCCAGCTGGTCGACGACCTGCGCGAAGGCGCCGAGGTGAAGTCGCCGCGCGGCGCCACCATCTGCACCTGGCGCGAGGCCGAGCGGGTGCTGGCCGGCTTCCCGGACGGCCGCGCCGACGAGGGCCCGACCGGCGGCAAGGCGTCGCTGGCCGGTCTCCGGCTGGCCCGCGAGCGGAACTGGACCGCCCCGAACGGCAGCAGCGCCAGTAACGGCCGCGCCGCCGAGACGACGGTCTCCCCGGAGGCCGCGGCCGGTCCGCGCCCCTCCGACCAGCCTGGTAAGGAATCCCAGGCGGTCAACGGCGACGACTCCCGGAAGGAGGACTGACCATGCTGACCCCGGTACTGTCCGACAACTGGGACCAGATCAACGCCTGGCAGCTGTCCTCGTACCAGCGCACCGGCGGGTACGAAGCCCTCCGGACGGCGCTGGCCATGCAGCCGGCCGACGTCGTGACCGCGGTCAAGGACTCCGGTCTGCGCGGCCGCGGCGGCGCGGGCTTCCCGACCGGGATGAAGTGGTCGTTCATCCCGCAGGACAACCCGAAGCCGAAGTACCTCGTGGTGAACGCGGACGAGTCCGAGCCGGGCACCTGCAAGGACATCCCGCTGATGCTGGCCTCGCCGCACACGCTGGTCGAGGGCGTGATCATCTCGTCCTACGCGATCCGCGCGAGTACGGCGTTCATCTACGTCCGCGGCGAGGTGCTGCACGTCGTCCGCCGGCTGCAGCAGGCCGTCCAGGAGGCCAAGGACGCCGGTTTCATCGGCACGAACATCCTCGGCACCGGGTACGACCTCGACGTGATCGTGCACGCCGGCGCCGGCGCGTACATCTGCGGTGAGGAGACCGCGCTGCTCGACTCCCTCGAAGGGCGTCGCGGCCAGCCGCGGCTGCGCCCGCCGTTCCCGGCCGTCGCCGGTCTGTACGGGTGCCCCACACTGATCAACAACGTCGAGTCGATCGCTTCTGTTCCCGCCATCATCAAGAACGGCGCGGACTGGTTCTCCGGGATGGGGACCGAGAAGTCCAAGGGCATGACGCTGTACTCGCTGTCCGGGCACGTCACCCGCCCGGGCCAGTACGAGGCGCCGATGGGGATCACCCTGCGGCAGCTGCTCGACCTGGCCGGCGGCGTCCGCGAGGGGCACCGGCTGAAGTTCTGGACGCCGGGCGGTTCGTCGACGCCGTTGCTGACCGACGAGCACCTCGACGTCCCGCTGGACTACGAGGGCGTCGGCGCGGCCGGCTCGCTGCTCGGGACGAAGGCGCTGCAGATCTTCGACGAGACCACCTGCGTGGTCCGGGCGGTGCTGCGCTGGACGGAGTTCTACAAGCACGAGTCCTGCGGCAAGTGCACCCCGTGCCGTGAGGGCACCTGGTGGCTGGTGCAGATCCTGGAGCGCCTGGAGCACGGCAAGGGCAGCGAGGACGACCTGGTGAAGCTGCTCGACCTGAGCGAGAACATCACCGGCCGGTCGTTCTGCGCACTCGCCGACGGCGCCACCGCGCCGATCACCAGCTCGATCCAGCACTTCAAGGACGACTACCTGGCCCACTTCGAGCACGGCGGCTGCCCGCTCGACCCGATGGCAAGCACCGTCTTCGCGACCGCTGGAGCTAGCGCATGACAATCCAAGCGAACCCACCGGCCGGCGCGGAGGTGGAGCGGACCGACCTGATCACCGTCACCATCGACGACATCGAGGTCAAGGTTCCGAAGAACACCCTGCTGATCCGGGCCGCGGAGCAGATCGGGATCCAGATCCCGCGGTTCTGCGACCACCCGCTGCTCGACCCGGTCGGCGCCTGCCGCCAGTGCCTGGTCGAGATCACCGACGCCGGTAACGGCCGCGGGATGCCGAAACCGCAGGCCTCCTGCACGATCACCGTCGCCGACGGCATGGTGGTCCGGACCCAGGTGAGCTCGCCGGTCGCCGACAAGGCCCAGCACGGTCAGATGGAATTCCTGCTGATCAACCACCCGCTGGACTGCCCGGTCTGCGACAAGGGCGGCGAGTGCCCGCTGCAGAACCAGGCGATGACGAACGGCCAGGGCGAGACCCGCTTCACCGAGGTGAAGCGGACCTACCCCAAGCCGATCAACATCTCCTCGGAGGTGCTGCTGGACCGCGAGCGCTGCATCCTCTGCGCGCGCTGCACCCGCTTCTCCGAGCAGATCGCCGGTGACCCGTTCATCGCGCTGATCGAGCGCGGCGCGCTGCAGCAGGTCGGTATCTACGAGAAGGAGCCCTTCGAGAGCTACTTCTCCGGCAACACCATCCAGATCTGCCCGGTGGGCGCGCTGACCAGCGCGGCGTACCGGTTCCGCTCCCGCCCGTTCGACCTGGTCTCGGTGCCGTCGGTGGCCGAGCACGACGCCTCCGGCGCGGCGATCCGCGTCGACTACCGGCGCGGCAAGGTGATGCGCCGGCTGGCCGGCGACGACCCGCAGGTCAACGAGGAGTGGATCTCGGACAAGGACCGGTTCGCGTTCAACTACGCGAGCACCGGTGACCGGCTGACGCACCCGATGATCCGCGAGGACGGCGTGCTGCGGCCCGCCTCCTGGCCGGAGGCGCTGGGCTACACCGCGGCCAAGCTGACCGCGGCCCGCGGGAACGCCGCCGTGCTGACCGGCGGCCGGCTGACCCTCGAGGACGCCTACGCGTACTCGAAGTTCGCCCGGGTCGCGCTCGGCACCAACGACATCGACTTCCGCGCCCGGCCGTACTCCGCCGAGGAGGCCGACTTCCTGGCCGCCGCGGTGGCCGGTACCGGTCTCGGGACGACGTTCGCCGACCTCGAGAAGGCCGGCTCGGTGCTGTTCGCCGGGTTCGAGCCCGAGGAGGAGGCGCCGTCGGTCTTCCTGCGGCTGCGCAAGGGCGTCAAGGCCAACGGCCTGCAGGTCTTCACCGTCGCGCCGTTCGCGTCGCGCGGTGTCGAGAAGCTGAACGGCGTCGTCGTCCAGGCTGCTCCGGGGACGGAGACGGTCGTCCTGGCCGACCTCGCCGGCGCGGGTGCGACCGGGGCCGCGGCCCGGGCCGCCCTCGGCGCGAACTCGGTCATCATCGTCGGCGAGCGGCTGGCGAGCGTGCCGGGCGGTTACTCGGCCGCGCTGCGGCTGGCGCTCGACACCGGCGCGCAGCTGGTCTGGATCCCGCGCCGTGCGGGTGACCGCGGTGCGCTGGAGGCCGGTTGCCTGCCGGGTCTGCTGCCCGGTGGCCGCCTGGTCTCCGACGTCCAGGCCCGCGTCGACCTGCAGGCCGCCTGGGGTGTCGACAGCCTGCCGGCCACGCCGGGTAAGGACGCCGGCGAGATCCTCGCGTCGGCCGCCTCGCTGGGCGCGCTGCTCGTCGCGGGTGTCGAGATCGACGACCTGCCGGATCCGGCCGCCGCGCTGGCCGCCCTGGCCGCCGCGCCGTTCGTGGTCAGCTTCGAGGTCCGCAACTCGCAGGTGACCGAGCACGCGGATGTCGTGTTCCCGGTCGTCCCGCCGGCCGAGAAGGACGGCACCTTCGTGAACTGGGAGGGTCGCGAGCGGCCGTTCCCGGTCGTGCTCAAGGTGCCGGCCGCGATGCCCGACGTCCGCGCCCTGGCCGCCCTGGCCCAGGAGATGGACGCCGCGCTCGGCTTCACCACGCCGGCCGGCGCCAAGCGCGAGTACGACGAGCTCGGCCGCTGGGACGGCGACCGCGCGCAGGAGCCGACGTACCAGGCCGGTCCGGCCCTCGGCGCGTTCGACTCCACCCGGCTCGCGACCTGGCGGATGCTGATCGACGACAGCCGCGCGAACGACGGTGAGCCGCACCTGACGGCCACCGCGCGCAAGCCGGTCGCCCGGATCTCGCCGACCACCGCGCACCGGGCCGGCGTCACCGACGGCGACGAGCTCGTGGTCAGCACCGACGCCGGTTCGGTCCGGCTGCCGGTCCTGATCACCCCGATGACCGACAACGTGGTCTGGCTGCCGACGAACTCGGCCGACTCGCACGTCCGTCGTTCTCTGCACGCCGATCACGGTTCGATCGTGACGATCGCCGGAGGGACCGCATGACCTCGCTGCTCTCGATTCCGATGGCGCCGCCGCCGGATGCGGGCGTCGGCAACGACCCGTGGTGGGTGATCGGCCTCAAGGTGCTGATCATCTTCGTGCTGCTGGTCGTGCTGACGCTGTTCAACATCTGGTGGGAGCGCCGCGTCGTCGCGCGGATGCAGCACCGGGTCGGCCCGAACGTGCACGGCCCCGCGGGTCTGCTGCAGTCGCTGGCCGACGGCGTGAAGCTGATGCTCAAGGAAGACCTGATGCCGAAGGGCGTGGACCGGTTCGTCTACGTCCTGGCGCCGGTGATCGTCGCCGTCCCGGCCTTCCTGACCTTCGCGGTCATCCCGTTCGGGCCGACGGTGAAGATCCCGTTCACCGACACCTACACCCGGCTGCAGCTCACCGACCTGCCGGTCTCGGTGCTGTACGTGATGGCGATCGCCTCGATCGGTATCTACGGCATCGTGCTCGGCGGCTGGTCGTCGAACTCGACGTACTCGCTGCTCGGCGGGCTGCGCTCGAGCGCGCAGATGATCTCCTACGAGGTCGCGATGGGCCTCGCGCTGGTCACGGTCTTCCTGTTCGCGGGCTCGATGTCCACCTCGGAGATCGTCGCCGCGCAGGCCTCGGCGCAGAGCGTCAACATCCTGGGCGCGGACATCCCGATCCCGGGCTGGTACGCGTTCCTGCTGTTCCCGTCGTTCGTGATCTACGTGGTCTCGATGGTCGGTGAGACCAACCGGGCGCCGTTCGACCTCCCGGAGGCCGAGGGCGAGCTGGTCGCGGGCTTCCTGACCGAGTACTCCTCGATCAAGTACGCGATGTTCTTCCTGGCCGAGTACATCAACATGGCGACCGTCTCGGCGCTGGCCACCACGCTGTTCCTCGGCGGCTGGCAGGCGCCCTGGCCGATCTCGCAGTTCGACTGGGCCAATACCGGCTACTGGCCGGTGCTCTGGTTCTTCGGCAAGCTGATGGCCTTCATCTTCTTCTACATCTGGTTGCGCGGAACGCTGCCGCGACTGCGCTACGACCAGTTCATGAAGCTGGGCTGGAAGATCCTGATCCCGGTCTCCCTGGGCTGGATCCTGCTCGTCGCCACGGTCCGCGCGGTCGGCCGGGAGACCACCTTCAGCCGGACGACGCTGCTGGTCGCGGCCGCGATCGCCGTCGTCCTCGCGGTGATCTCACTGGCCTTCCCGGGGAAGCCGAAGTCCGACAAGACGACCGACGAGACCGACGGCAAGGAGTTCGACGCCTTCGCCGGCGGCTTCCCGGTGCCACCACCGCTCGTCAACACTCCGAGCCGAAGCGAGGAAGCACGTCGTGGCTAGTGTCAAAGAGTCCCTCTGGGATCCGGTAGCCGGGTTCGGGGTGACCTTCCGGACGATGTTCCGCAAGGTCTTCACCGAGCAGTACCCGTTCGAGAAGAAGCCGACCGCGCCTCGCTTCCACGGCCGTCACCAGCTGAACCGCTGGCCGGACGGTCTGGAGAAGTGCATCGGCTGCGAGCTGTGCGCCTGGGCCTGCCCGGCGGACGCGATCTACGTCGAAGGCGCGGACAACGTCGACGGCGACGATTCCGCCCGCTTCTCACCCGGTGAGCGGTACGGCCGCGTCTACCAGATCAACTACCTGCGCTGCATCCTCTGCGGCCTGTGCATCGAGGCCTGCCCGACCCGGGCGCTCACGATGACCAACGAGTACGAGCTGGCCGACACCAGCCGCGCCTCGCTGATCTACGAGAAGAAGGACCTGCTGGCGCCGATGCTCCCGGGCATGCAGGAGCCGCCGCACGCGATGCAGCTGGGCACCACCGAGAAGGACTACTACCGCGGCCTGACCGGCGCGGCGGCAGCGCCCGGGGGTGACGAGAAGTGATCTCCCTGGTGACCGGACCGCAGGTCGCGTTCTGGATGCTGGCGCCGGTGATGGTGCTGGCCGGGATCGCGATGATCCTGGTCCGCAAGGCCGTCCACTCGGCGCTGCTGCTGGCCACCGTGATGATCTGTCTGGCCGTTCAGTACGCCGCGCTGGACGCGCCGTTCCTGTTCGCCGTCCAGATCATCGTCTACACCGGCGCGATCCTGATGCTGTTCCTGTTCGTGCTGATGCTGGTCGGCGTCGACGCCTCGGACTCGCTGGTCGAGACGATCCGCGGTCAGCGGCTGCTGGCCGGCCTGGCCTTCCTGGGCTTCGGCGTCCTGCTGGTCGCCGCGGTCGGGAACGCGATCTACGGCAACCCGGTCGGCCTGGCCGACGCGCAGCCGGACGGCAACCCCAAGGGCATCGCGCAGCTGCTGTTCGGTAAGTACGTGTTCGTCTTCGAGGTGACCTCGGCGCTGCTGATCACCGCGGCGCTCGGCGCGATGATGCTGGCGCACCGCGAGCGGCTGACCAAGAAGCGCACCCAGCGCGACCACGCCGAGGACCGGATGCGTAAGTACGCCGAGCAGGGGGTCCACCCCGGCCCGCTGCCGACGCCCGGCGTCCTGGCCCGGCACAACGCCGTCGACACCCCGGCCCTGCTGCCGGACGGCTCGATCGCGCCGACCTCGGTGTCCCGGGTGCTGCAGGCTCGTGGCACCGTGTTCCCCGAGTCCGAGGAGCGCGCGGACGTCGAGACCGTCCGTGAGATCGCCGAGGGCGAGGACCATGTGGTGAAGGAGGAGAAGAACAGTGACGACTGAGCCGTACATCGTGCTCGCGGCGATCCTGTTCAGTATCGGCGCGCTCGGCGTGCTGGTCCGGCGGAACGCGATCGTCGTGTTCATGTGTGTCGAGCTGATGCTGAACGCGACCAACCTCGCGTTCGTGACGTTCGCCCGCCAGCACGGCAACCTCGACGGCCAGATCGCCGCCTTCTTCGTGATGGTGGTGGCCGCGGCCGAGGTCGTGATCGGCCTGGCGATCATCATGGCCATCTTCCGCACCCGTCGCTCGGCCTCGGTCGACGACGCCAACCTGCTCAAGTACTGAGGTCTGAAACCGATGAGTCATGAGCTGACGTGGCTGCTGGTCGCGATCCCGGCGGTGTCCGCGGCGATCCTGTTGCTCGGTGGCAAGGCCACCAACGCGTGGGGTCACCTGCTCGGCACCGCGGCGTCGCTGGCCGCATTCGTCTGCGGCGTCCTGCTGTTCGTCCAGATGCAGGGGCAGCACGGCGAGGAGCGGTCCGAGACGGTCCGCCTGTTCGAGTGGTTCCAGGTGGGCAGTGTGAAGGTCGACTTCACGCTGCTGATCGACCCGCTGTCGATCCTGTTCGTGCTGCTGATCACCGGTGTGGGTTCGCTGATCCACATCTACTCGATCGGCTACATGGAGCACGACCCGCGGCGGCGCCGGTTCTTCGCGTACCTGAACCTGTTCGTCGCGGCGATGCTGCTGCTGGTGCTGTCCGCCGACTACCTGCTGGTCTTCGTCGGCTGGGAAGGCGTCGGTCTGGCGTCGTACCTGCTGATCGGCTTCTGGCAGCACAAGGACTCCGCCGCGGTCGCCGCCAAGAAGGCCTTCGTGGTGAACCGGGTCGGTGACATCGGCCTCTCGCTGGCCGTGATGAGCATGTGGGCGCTGTTCGGCTCCTCGGCGTTCGTGAGTGTGAACTCCGGCGCCGAGTCGATGAGCTCCACCTGGGCGACGCTGGTCGGCCTGATGCTGCTGCTGGCCGCCTGCGGTAAGTCCGCGCAGGTGCCGCTGCAGTCCTGGCTGCTGGACGCGATGGAGGGCCCGACCCCGGTGTCGGCGCTGATCCACGCGGCGACCATGGTCACCGCGGGCGTCTACCTGGTGGTCCGCTCGCACGCGATCTTCGAGCAGAGCGAGGCGGCGTCCACCGCGGTCGTCATCGTCGGTACCGTCACCGCGCTGGCCGGCGCGATCATCGGTACCGCCAAGGACGACATCAAGAAGGCGCTGGCCGGCTCCACGATGAGCCAGATCGGCTACATGATGCTGGCCGCGGGCCTCGGCCCGGCCGGGTACGTGTTCGCGATCTTCCACCTGATCACGCACGGCTTCTTCAAGGCCAACATGTTCCTCGGCGCCGGTTCCGTCATGCACGGGATGAACGACGACGTGAACATGCGCCACTACGGCGCCCTGCGGACGCCGATGAAGATCACCTTCGTCACCTTCGCGTTCGGCTACCTGGCGATCCTCGGCATCCCGCCGTTCTCGGGCTTCTTCAGCAAGGACAAGATCATCGAGGCCGCGTTCGCGGACAACCTGGTGATCGGGCTCTGCACGCTGCTCGGCGCCGGCATCACCGCGTTCTACATGACGCGGGTGATGCTGATGACGTTCCTCGGCGAGAAGCGCTGGGCCAAGGACGTGCACCCGCACGAGTCGCCGAAGGTGATGACGGTGCCGCTGGTCATCCTGGCGCTGCTGTCGCTGGTCGGCGGCGTCCTGGCCCTCGGCGGCTGGCTGGAGCACTGGCTGGAGCCGGTCGTCGGCGCGCACGAGGAGCACCACCCGCCGCTGCCGATCATCGTGATGACGCTGATCACCCTGGCGGTTGTTGCTCTCGGCATCGTCATCGCGGTGGCCAAGTACCGGCGGGACATCCCGCGGGAGGCTCCGGCCGGCTCGCCGCTCACGGTCCTGGCGCGTCGTGACCTGTACGGCGACGCGCTCAACGAGGCGGTCCTGATGCGCCCGGGCCAGTACCTCACCCGGACGCTGGTCTGGCTGGACAACCGCGGTGTGGACGGCCTGGTGAACGGGCTGGCCGCGCTGTTCGGCGGGCTGTCCGGCCGGTTGCGCCGGTTCCAGACGGGCTTCGTCCGTTCCTACGCACTCAGCATGGTCTTCGGCGCCGCATTCGTGGTCGTCGCCCTCCTCGCGGTGAGGTTGTCGTGAAAATCGGTTGGCTGACCCTCTTACTGCTGCTGCCCTTCGTGGGCGCACTGGCGACGATGCTGGTGCCGAAGGCGAAGGCCCTGGTGGCCAAGCAGGTCGCGCTCGCGTTCTCGCTGGTGACGCTGGTGCTGACGGCGATCGTCGCCGTCGGCTACCACCAGAACGGCGCCGAGAAGTACGCCGAGTCGCACACCTGGATCAAGGCCTTCGGCGCGAACTACGCGCTCGGGCTGGACGGCGTCGGGATCGTCCTGGTGGTGCTGACCGCGCTGCTGACGCCGATCGTGATCATCGCCTCCTGGAACGACGCCGACAACGGCCGCTGGTCCTCGAAGTCCTTCTTCGCCTGGATCCTGGCGCTGGAGGCGCTGTCGATCGGCGTCTTCGCCGCGACCGACGTCTTCTTGTTCTACGTGCTGTTCGAGGCCACGCTGATCCCGATGTACTTCCTGATCGGCGGCTTCGGCGGGGCGCAGCGCTCGTACGCCGCGGTGAAGTTCCTGCTCTACTCGCTGCTCGGCGGTCTGCTGATGCTGGCCTCGGTGGTCGGCCTCTACGTGCTGTCGGCCCGCGCGGGCGACCCGTCGTACCTGCTGACCGACCTGGTCAAGCTGGACATGAGCGAGAACACCGAGCGCTGGCTGTTCCTCGGCTTCTTCTTCGCCTTCGCGGTGAAGGCGCCGATGGTGCCCTTCCACACCTGGCTGCCGGACGCCGCCGGTGAGGCGACGCCGGGCACCTCGGTGCTGCTGGTCGGCATCCTGGACAAGATCGGCACCTTCGGGATGATCCGGTTCTGCCTGGGCCTGTTCCCGAACGCGTCCGAGTGGGCCACCCCGGTGGTCCTGGTACTGGCGCTGATCTCGGTCCTGTACGGCGCGCTGCTGGCGATCGGCCAGACCGACATCAAGCGGCTGATCGCGTACACCTCGATCTCGCACTTCGGCTTCATCGTGATGGGTATCTTCGCGCTGACGTCGCAGGGCCTGGTCGGGTCGACGCTCTACATGTTCAACCACGGGCTCTCCACGGCGGCGCTGTTCCTGGTCGCCGGGTACCTGATCTCGCGGCGCGGCTCGGCCCGGATCGCGGACTACGGCGGGGTCGAGAAGGTGGCCCCGGTGCTGGCCGGCACGTTCCTGTTCGCCGGTCTGTCCAGCCTCGCGCTGCCCGGGCTGTCGCCGTTCATCTCCGAGTTCATGGTGCTGGCCGGTGTCTTCAGCAAGCACAAGGTGATCGCGGTGATCGCGGTCGTCGGTATCGTCCTGGCCGCGCTGTACATCCTGCTGATGTACCAACGCACGATGACCGGACCGGTCCGCGACGGGATCGAGAAGCTCACGGACCTGAACAAGCGGGAGATCTTCGCGATCGTGCCGCTGGTGGTCCTGATCATCGGGCTCGGGATCTTCCCCAAGCCGGTGGTCGACATCATCAAACCCGCGGTCGAGTCGACCATGCAGCGTGTCGGTGTCACTGACAAGGCTCCGCAGATCCCCGTGACGGAGGGACAGAAGTGATCGGCCTGATCCTGCCTTCGGCGGACTTCGTGGCGCCGAAGATCGAGTACAACGAGCTGATGCCGTTGTTCGTCGTGTTCGGCGCGGCCTGTGTCGGCGTCATCGTCGAGGCGTTTCTGCCGCGGGCCTGGCGGCACCTGGTCCAGCTCGCGATCACGCTGGTGGCGATCATCGCCGCCGGGGTGCTGACCGGTTTCCTGATCGCCGACGAGAAGGAGCTGGTCGCGGCGCTGGGCGCGATCTCGGTCGACGGCCCAGCGCTGTTCACCTGGCTGATCCTGCTGGCGCTGACGCTGGTCAGCGTGCTGCTGTTCGCCGAGCGCTCGCTGGACGGCGGGCTGTCCGCGTTCGCCGGCCAGGCGGCCGCCGTCCCGGGGTCCGAGGCCGAGCGTGAAGGTACGGCGGCCCGGCTCGAGCACACCGAGATCTTCCCGCTGACGCTGTTCGCGGTCGGCGGCATGATGCTGTTCGCCTCGGCGAACGACCTGCTGGTGCTGTTCGTCGCGCTCGAGGTCTTCTCGCTGCCGCTGTACCTGCTGTGCGGGCTGGCGCGCCGTCGCCGGCTGATCTCGCAGGAAGCCGCGATGAAGTACTTCCTGCTCGGCGCGTTCGCCTCCGCGTTCCTGCTGTTCGGGATCGCACTGCTCTACGGGTACGCCGGGACGATGTCGCTCGGCGGGATCGCCGACGCGCTGGCCACCCAGACCGGCGGCGACGCGATCCTGCTGGCCGGGACGGGCCTGGTCGCGGTCGGCCTGCTGTTCAAGGTCGGCGCGGTGCCGTTCCACTCCTGGACGCCGGACGTCTACCAGGGCGCCCCGACGCCGGTCACCGGTTTCATGGCGGCCTGTACCAAGGTCGCCGCGTTCATCGGGCTGATGCGCGTCTTCTACGTCGCCCTCGGCGGCACCCGCTGGGACTGGGCGCCGATGATGTGGGTCGTCGCGATCCTCACCATGGTGGTCGGCTCGATCGTCGCGATCACCCAGAGCGACGTGAAGCGGATGCTGGCCTACTCCTCGATCGCGCACGCGGGTTTCCTGCTGACCGCGTTCGTCGGGCTGGCGCAGGCCGGGAGCGGCGTCACCAACGGCGTCACCTCGACCCAGGCGGTGCTCTTCTACCTGGTCACCTACGGTTTCTCGACCATCGGCGCCTTCGCGGTCGTCACCCTGGTCCGGGACGCCGGCGGCGAGGCCACCCACCTGTCCCGCTGGGCCGGGCTGGGCAAGAAGTCGCCGCTGCTGGCCGGGATCTTCGCGTTCTTCCTGCTGTCCTTCGCCGGGATCCCGCTGACCGCGGGCTTCACCGGCAAGTGGGCCGTGTTCAGCGCGGCGTGGACGGGTGGCGCCTGGCCGCTGGTGGTCGTCGCCGTGCTGTCCAGCCTGATCGCCGCGTTCTTCTACGTCCGCGTGATCGTGCTGATGTTCTTCTCGGATCTGCCGGCCGACGCCCCCGACGTGGTGCTGCCGGGCTGGCAGACCACGACCGCGGTCGCCCTCGGTCTCGCCGCCACTGTGCTGCTCGGCCTGGTCCCCGGACCGGTGCTCGAGCTGGCGGCCCGCGCGGGTGAGTTCATCCGTTGAGTCCGACTCCGCTGCCGGCCGAGAGCCTGGGCTTCGCGTTCGCCGACGAGGCGCTCGAAGCCCGGGTTCGCGCTGGGCTGGAGGTGGTCGAGCAGGCGCTGCGCGACTCCACCGAGTCCGAGGCGCCGTTCGTCACCGCCGCCGCCCAGCACGTCATGGTGGCCGGCGGCAAGCGGTTCCGGCCGCTGCTGGTGCTGATCTCCTCGGAGTTCGGCGACCGCCCGGCGTCCGATGACGTCGTGAAGTCCGCCGTCGTGGTCGAGCTGACCCACGTCGCGACGCTGCACCACGACGACGTGATGGACGAGGCGGCGCTGCGCCGCGGCTCGGCCACCGCGAACGCCCGCTACGACAACTCGGTCGCCATCTTGTCCGGTGACTGGCTGTTCGCCCGCGCGTCCGACCTGGTCGCCGACCTCGGCCCGGAGGCGGTCCGCATCCAGGCCCGCACCTTCGGCCGGCTGGTCGAGGGCCAGATCCGCGAGACGCTCGGCGTCGGCGAGGGTCAGGACCCGCTCAAGCACTACCTCTCGGTGGTCGCCGACAAGACCGGCTCGCTGATCGCGACGTCCGCCCTCTTCGGCGCCCGGTTCGCCGGCGCCTCGGCCGAGATCCAGGAGTCGCTGCGCGCCTTCGGCGAGGAGATCGGCGTCGCCTTCCAGCTCGCCGACGACATCCTCGACATCGCCGGCGACTCCGGCCAGTCCGGTAAGACCCCCGGCACCGACCTGCGCGAAGGCGTCCCGACCCTCCCGGTCCTCATCTTCCGCGCCCAGGCCGACCCGACCAACCCCGACGACGCCCGTCTCCTCGAGCTCCTCGAATCGGACCTCTCCGACGACGCCCGCCTCGCCGAAACCCTCGACCTGCTCCGCGCCCACCCCGCCTTCGCCCAAGCCGAGGACGACGTCCGCCGCCGAGCCGCCGACGCCCGCCGCCTCCTCGCCTCCCTCCCCAACACCCCCGCCCGCCAAGCCCTCGACTCCCTCTGCGACCTCGTCGTAGCCCGCTCGGTCTAGTCGCACCACACGTCAAAACGCTCGGCCAGGAGAACCTGCCGGGCGTTGCTCGTTCAGACGGCGACGGGAGTTCGGGTACGGCGGTGCGTGGTCAGGGCCAGGGCTGCGGTGAGGAGCACGCCTAGGGCGGCGAGATGGACGGCCAGGCGGATGCCGGTCGTGGGGTTCGTGTGCTGGTTGGCGATGGCTACCAGGACAGCCAGGCCGACGGCGTTACCTACTTGCTGGCCGGTGGAGGCGAGGCCGGAGCCAATGCCTTGGAGTTCGGCGGGGACGCCGGTGGAGGTGACGGCGTACATGGTGGTGAAGGCGCTGCCTTGGCCGAGGCCGAGGAGGAGGAAGGCCGGGACGAGAGCGGCGTACGACGTACTAGGTGAAAGGGTGAAGCCGAGGAGAGCTGCGCCTGCTGCCGCCAGGACGAGACTGGCGCCCAGGGTGAGCTGGAGGCCGACGCGGTTGGCGATGCGGCCGCCGAGGTTGGCGCCGATGAAGATGGCGACGGTCGGGACCAGATAGGCGAGACCGGTTTGCAGGGCGGTGTAGCCGCGGATGTCCTGGAAATAGACGGTTTCGAAGTACAGGAGTGGGCCCAGGGTCGCGGCGAACAGGGTGATGACTGTGACGCCGACGCGGAGGTTGCGCCGGGCCAGCAGACCCAACGGGAGCAGCGGGTCCGCAGACAGCTGCTCGATCCGGACGAAGGCCGCGAGGAGTACGACGCCGGCGACGGCCGCGACCGCGCTCGGCGTACTCCACCCGGTCGCCGGGCCCTGGACCAGCGCGAACACGATCGCCGTGATCCCCGCCGTCCCCGTCACCGCCCCCGGTACGTCGAACCGGCGCCGGGTCTGCTCACCTTCGGATCGGGGAAGCAGGACGACGGCCGCTGCGATGCCGATGGCCGCGAGCGGGACGTTGACCGTGAACACCGCGGGCCAGCCGAAGGACTGGGTGAGGACGCCGCCGAGCAGCGAGCCCAGCGCCATCCCGGACCCGCCGGCCGCGCCCCAGATCGAGAACGCCCGGTTCCGTTCTTTGCCCTCGGCAAACAAAGTGCCGAGGAGCGAGAGCGTCGCCGGCGCCAGGACGGCGCCGCCGAAACCCTGGACCGCGCGGGCCGTGATCAGCAGCCACGGTTCGGTGGCGAGACCGCCGGCGAGTGACGAGACGCCGTACAGGAGTAGCCCGGCGACGAACATCCGGCGGCGGCCGAGCAGGTCGCACATCCGTCCGCCGAGGAGCAGCAGACCGCCGAACGGGACGGCGTACGCGCTGACCACCCATTGCAGGTTGTGCGGCGCGAAGCCGAGCTCGCGCCCGATATCGGGGACGGCGACGAAGACGATCGTGTAGTCGATCGCGATGATCAGCTGCGCGAACGCGAGCAGCGCGAGGATCAACGGTTTATTTCGGACATCAAACATCCAGAATCAGCTCCGAACGGAAAGGCGGTTGTCCCATGCGCGACTTTCCGCGTAGTGGTTGTCGAACTGGTCGCTGGTGGCAGCGACGGCGGCCCACGAGGTCTCGCCGCGGTAGGCGGATTCGAGCAGGCGGTAGTAGTCGAAGCGCGGCTTGGCGTTGGTCAGGGTGAAGAAGACCTCCGCGTCGCCGTCGAGAGCCTCGAAGGCGTGCGTGGTGCGCGGCGGGACGACGAGGGTGTCGCCCGGCCGGAGCGTCACCAGCTCTTCGTCGAGCAGGACGCGGAGCTGTCCGGACAGCATGAAGAAGAGCTCAGTGGCCTGGTGATGCTGATGCGGTGGCGCGCCGGCGGCACCAGGCCGGAAGACCGACCGATGGGTGCTCAGGCCAAGTCGCGGCACGTCGGCCAGCAGGGTGACCCCGCTCGCAGGGAGAGACTCGGCGTCGGCGGCCCGGATCAGAAAAGTCATGGCGGTCCTTTCAGGACTTGAGGTTGGCGAAGCGATTGCGGGTGTTGCCAGGCGCGGCGGGCGACTCCGCCACGACGCCGGCGGCGATCTGAGCGATCGTCGTCCCAGCAAGCTCGCGACGATAAGTCAGCTCAGCGGCGCGCATCGCCCGAGAGATATGGCAGCTCTTCACATAGTCGGTCTTCGAGTTCCCCCCAGGCCCCGCCCGGAGGATCTCCCGGCAGCGGAACGCGTCGTCCGGCCCGTCGATCGCCACCACGATGTCCAGCAAGCTGATGTCCTCAGGATCGCGAGCCAACTGAAAGCCCCCCTTCGGCCCCGACACCGACGTCAGAATGCCCGCCCGCGCCAACGCCTGAAGCTGCTTGTTCAAGTAAGCCGTCGGCAACTCGTAGAACGCGGCAAGATGCTTGGCCGTCACCGCCTCCCCCGGAACCCAACTGAGATTCACACAGCTGTGCATAGCCCACTCGACCCCCTCGTTCATCCGCATAACCTGGATACTAAATATCCTGAATAGAATTGGTCAACCCGCCGGGCTTCTGGTGAAGGACGAGTTCGGTCTAGGGTGCTCGGCTATGGATTCGACTGTGATCGTCGCGGGTATGGGGTTCGCCGCGACGATCGGCGGTGTGTGGTTGTCGGCGTACTGGCAACGCAAGAGCGCTCGCGAAGCGCAGATGCTCGAGGCGCAAGTGCAGGTGTACGGTGCCTGCGTCGAGGCGCTGTACGAGTACGAACGGGTGATGTTCGGTCGAGCTCGGGCCCGGATCAAGCAGAAGCCGGAAGCAGAGCGAGAGTTGCTGCGGCAGGAAGCGTATCGGTGCGACGTACGTGCCCGTTCAGCTATCGGACAGGCGATCTTCCTGAGCGGGGCCGAGGATCTCGACGAGAGGTTCGACGCCATCCGCGATTCGGTCGAAAACCTCAACTACGTCAACGAACTGCCGGAGCTTCGGCAGCGTCACGATGCGATCCACGCCGCGCTGGCCGACGTACTCCGAACGGTCCGCAAGGAGATGCCGCACAAGACGCGGCGGGCGGTCCGGGCAGGCAAGGCGTCGCCTCCGGCAGTGACTCCGTAATAGCCGCCCCGTCGGGGAGAACCAATCTGTCTGCTTCGAAGAGATCGCCAACCGATCACAGCACCGGCGTGAGCGGCTGGATCGTCGGAGCTTTCCACACCGCCTCGTTCCACTCCGTCAACCGCTGCTGACCAGCACTACACGCACGTCCGAACGCCCGGCCAGGAGAACCTGCCGGGCGTTCGTTGTTGTGCGGTTAGGGGGTCAGCTGCCGACGCGGGCGTTGTCGGGGCGCCAGACGCAGGCGATGGCGGGGCGGGGGAACTTGTGGGTGTGGGGCCAGGTGGAGGTGGGCTTTTCGAAGGTGGCGTCGTCGGTTTCGCCGGGGTGCTGGACGGCGACGAAGGCGGTTTTGTCGTCTTCGGAGACGAGGGGGCCGCAGGCTTCGGAGCCGAAGGGGACGGAGAGGAACTGCTTGACCTGGCCGCGGTTGGGGCCGGCGACGGGGACGGTGAAGATGCCGTCGTTGGAGCCGAGGACGTTGCCGTCGGTGGAGATCCAGAGGTTGCCGGCGCCGTCGAAGGCGACGTTGTCGGGGCAGGAGATCGGGCTGACCTTGGACTTGTCGAAGCCGCCGAAGTAGGTCTCCTGGGCGGCCGGGTCGCCGCAGACCAGGAACAGGGTCCAGAAGAAGCCGGTCTTGGCCGCGTCGTCGCCCTCCTCGGTGATCTCCAGGATGTAGCCGTTGCGGTTACCGGCCTTCTCGATCAGCGGGCCGCCGAGCTTCTCGCGGACGTGCGACGTCCCGATCGGGTTGGCCTCGTCGAGCGCGTGGGTGCTGCCGCGCTTGTCGTTGTTGGTCAGCGCGGCGTAGACGCGGCCGTTGACCGGGTTGCGCTCGACGTCCTCCGGGCGGTCCATCCGGGTCGGGGAGACCTTGTCGGCCGCGATCCGGGTGTCGATCAGCACGTCGGCGACCGACATCCCGTCGACGAACGACTTCTTGTCACTCGTCAGCGGGATCCACTGACCGACGCCGTCGTACAGGCCGTCGGCGTCGCCGTCGCCGGTGAACTTCGCGACGTACAGCGTGCCCTCGTCGAGCAGGCCGAAGTTGCGCTTGCGGTTGTCCGGGTCGTACTTGCCGGTCGAGACGAACTTGTAGATGTACTCGCCCTTCTCGTCGTCACCGGTGTAGACCGCGATCCGCCCGTCGGCGGTGATCGTCGTGGTGGCGCCCTCGTGCTTGAGCCGGCCGAGCATGGTCCGCTTCTTCGGCGCCGAGTGCGGGTCGTACGGGTCGACCTCGACCACCCAGCCGGACCGGAACACCTCGGTCGGCGTCCTGGTCAGGTCGAAGCGCGGGTCGACGACACTCCACTGCCGGGCCGACTTGGTGACGGTCGTCGGGACGCCGTACCGCTTGTACGACGCCTCGTACTCCTTCGGCGTCGTCCCGGTGACGTCGTAGTACCCGTTGAAGTTCTCCTCGCCGGACAGCACCGTGCCCCACGGGGTGACGCCGCCGGAGCAGTTCCCGAAGGTGCCGTAGGCAACCTTCCCGACGCGCTTGTCGGCGGCGGCCGGGCCGGTCACCTCGAACTTGGTGGCCGCAGTGATCCGCCGGTTGTAGCGGGATAGCTGCTTGTCCCGGCGCCACTGGCCGCTGCGCCCGACGCGCTCGAGCTGGACGACGGACATCCCGTGCGCCGCGATGCCGATCTTGGCCTGGGTGGCCAGGTCGTACTTGCCGGTCGGGAACATCAGGTACTCGTCGGTGTACTCGTGGTTGCAGACGAGCAGCGCCTTCCGCTCGTCGCGGAGCGGGACGATCATCGTGTAGTCGTTGTTGTAGCCGAACTGCTTGGCCTGCGCCGCCGCGGATTGGCGGTGCGCGTCGAACCGCGGCGCGCCGTACTCGACCGGGTCGCCCCAGGCGATGATCACGGCCTGCTGGTAACCGCGCGGGACGACGATGTCGTCCTTGCGGTTCGGCGGGACGGCGGCGTGCGTCAGCTTGCCGTGGCCGCCGGCGAACCCGGGGAAGTCGCCGTTCCCACGCTGGTAGCCGCCGTAGGTCTGCTGGTCCGCGGTGGCCGGGAGGTTGGTGGCCAGGGTCGCGACCCCGGCGGCCGCGGCGCCGGCGGCGCCCACCTTCAGCACGTTGCGGCGGGTGAAGGCCGAGCGCAGGACGGACTGGATGTGCTCGTTACCGGACGTGTTCGGCTGAGCGTGGTCGCACTGGTTGGCGCACTTCAGCTCACAGGTACGGAACGAGCGGGAGCCGTGGCGGGTACCGAGCTGGCTGAGCAGCGGCAGAAACTTGGTCACGCCGGGGACATTAGGGAGGGCAAGCAGGCCCTGGGTGAAGGTCAGGTGAACGTCGGACGGCTTAGGTTGCCCTTAGTAGCCAGCCGGAGCCGCGCCGTCACTCGCCGTTGCCGAAGGCCGTCCCCGGTGAAGATCAGCAGTGCCACCCAGACCAGCCCGAACCCGGCCCAGCGCATCGGCGACATGTGCTCGTGGAAGATCGTCACCCCGCAGATGAACTGCAGGATCGGGGCGACGTAGTTCAGCAGGCCGAGCGTCGTCAGCGGGATCCGCGTCGCGGCCGCGCCGAAGAACAGCAGCGGGATGGCGGTCAGCGGCCCGGTCAGCAGTACGAGGACGAAGTACCCGATCCCGTAGTCCGCCACGGTCGAGTCGCCCCGGACGCCGAGGACGGCGATCGCCGCCAGCGCCAGCGGGACCACGGTCGCGGACTCGACCGCCATCCCCTCGACCGCGCCGGCGTTCGCCTGCTTCTTGATCAGCCCGTAGAACCCCCACGAAAAGGTCAGGATGATCGCGATCCACGGCGGCCGGCCGTGCTCGATCGCCAGCCCGACGACCGCGGCGAACGCGACCGCGAGCGCCGTCCACTGGGCGGGCCGCAGCCGCTCCTTGAGGACGATGACGCCGAGGAACACCGCGAACAGCGGGGTGATGAAGTAGCCGAGCGACGTCTCGACCACGTGCCCGTTGACCACGCCGTAGATGTAGGTGCCCCAGTTGATCGAGATCAGGAACGCCGCGGCGACCAGCGCCCAGCGCCGCCGCGGCTCGCGGATCAGCGCGCGCACCTGGCCGAACTTCCGCAGGACGGCGACCAGGACGACGATCGTGAGCAGCGACCAGAGCACGCGGTGCGCGAGCAACTCGATCGGGCCCGAATGGTCGAGTAATCGCCAGTACAACGGGAACAGGCCCCACAACAGGTACGCGGTCAATCCGTAGGCGAACCCCCTGCGTTGTTCCGGCACATTTCGCACCCTAAGTCCGCACGTCAGTGGCATCCAAGAGGTTTGCTCATGACGTGAGACAGCGTGGGGAGGATCTCATCGCGTGGACACGCGGGCCTGATGGGGTTGGATAGGGGAGTGAACCTGAGGAGGCATGTGTGAGCGTGAGGACCGGTCTGGTCTCGGTGACGTTCCGGCAGCTGCCGGTCGACGAGGTGGTGGAGGTCACGGCCAAGGCCGGGCTGAAGGCGATCGAGTGGGGTGGTGACATCCACGTGCCGCTCGGTGACCTGGTCACCGCGAAGCGCGTACGGAATCTGACCTCCGTGCACGGCCTGGAGACGGCCGCCTACGGCTCCTACCTGCGCGCCGGCACGGCCGACCGCGAGGAGATGCGCGCGACCGTCGCCACCGCGGAGGCGCTCGGCGCCTCCCGGATCCGCGTCTGGGCCGGCAGCGTCGGGACGGCGGATGCCGGTGTCGGCGACCGGATGGCGGTCACCCGCGGCCTCGCCGAGCTGGCCGAGGTCGCGGCCGGCTCGGGGATCGAGATCGCGCTCGAGTTCCACCGCAACACCCTGACCGACGAGATCGACTCCACGATCACCTTGCTGATGGACGTCGGCGCCCCGAACCTGACGACGTACTGGCAGCCTCCGATCGGCGCGAGCGACGAGGAGTGTCTCGATCAGCTGGAGGCGCTGCTGCCCTGGCTGGTCAGCGTGCACGTCTTCTCCTGGGAGCCGGACGGCGCCCGCCGCCCGCTCGCGACCCGGGAGTCGCTCTGGCGGCAGGTCCTGCACCGCCTGCAGAACGATCCCCGCGAGATCAACGCGTTGCTCGAGTTCGTCGAGGACAACAAACCCGAGCAGCTCCTCGCCGACGCCGCCGACCTGAACTCCTGGCTGGGTCAGACCGGTAAGTAGATCGCGATCGCGAGCGTCCCGGCCGTCGGCTTGCCCTGGGTGACGACGACGGCCGCCGTTCGCGCCGGGCCGGCCGGGATGACGTCCTTGCCGACGCCGACGTCATTGCCGTCGTCGACCTGAATGCCGTGGGCGATCTCGGCGCCGGCCCGGGCCTGGACCTGCAGCGGCGCCGGGCTGCCGAGGTCCTTCCCACTGTAGGCGAGGACGAACTCCTGGTTCACCGGCGCCTCGATCGTGACCTCTTTCTGCGGGCCCGGCGCGGTCCGGAACGAGTCGAGCCGGTAGGTCCGCCCGTTGATCTCGATCCGCTCGTCGAATTGCAGGCCGCCGACGTCGCGCTGCGGCCCCTGGGCATACACGCCGAGCGCGAGCAAGGCGTTGTCGGGAGCGGCCGAGGTGCCCTTACGGCCGTCGCGCAGTTCGATGACCGCCTCGACCTCGCGACCGGCCGGAACTGCCGTGGCGAAGGTGCCGCTGCCGACTGCGCCCGCATCGGTCGAGTCCGCGCCGCAGGACATGCTGACCTCGGGCTGCCCGTCGATCGACATCGCAACGCTGTAGGGGTACGCCGTCGCCAGCGGGCCGTCGGCGGCGGTGCAGAACGGCTTCAGCCTCAGCGGCGCGCCCGTCCCGGTGAAGCTGAAGCGGACCTCCTTGGCGCCGGGGCCGGAGACGGCCGCGCCGAGCAGCGTGTCACCGCCGACCTGGCGGCGGTAGACGATGCCCTTGTCCTGGAAGTCCTGCGGGCCGGGTTGCGGCACGGCTCGGAAGTCGGAGCTGCCGGTGGTGCTGTAGAGGCCGACGGCGATTCGCGCGGTGTCGTCACCCGGCTCACGAGAGTCGGAGTCGATGATGTCCGCGGTGACCGTCGTGTCCCGGCCGACCGGCGTGGTCAGCCAGAGCGGTGAGTCCGGCCGGGTCTCCTCGCCGTACGCGTCGGTGAGGTTCCCGCCGACGTTGCACTGGACGGTCGCGACGACGCGCTGCCCGATCCGGATCTCCGCGAACTTCGACCGCTGGCTCTCCGTCGTGCACATGGCCCGGACGGCGATGTGGTTGGTGGTCGGCGTCCAGCTGAAGGAGAACTTGTCCTGGTTCTGGTTGCCGATCCAGCCGCCGAGCAGCTTGTCGGCGCCGATCCGGCCGGGGATGGCGATCCCGTCCCGCTCGTAGTCGGCGGGGACGGTACTCGACGGGTCGGGCTGGGTCTTGGTGACGACGCCGGGAACGACGGCGATCGCGACGGCCGCCACGGCGGCGATCGAGGCGACGGCGGTGGCCGCGCGGCGCTGCTTGGTCCGGCGGATCTTGTGCCGGACGCCGGGCAGCAGGTCGGGCTGGTCGCCGGCCTGGCCGGCGCGGGTGCTGAGCTCGGTGCGCAGGTCCTGGAGGTTCATCGGGAGGTCTCCTCGCTGGTCGCTGCCTCGGTGAGCAGAGCGGGGTCGAGGCGGAGCTTGGCGATCGCCTTACTGGCTTGGCTTTTGACGGTCCCGACCGAGACGCCCAGGAGCTGGGCGGTCTCGGCTTCGGTCAGGTCCTCGTAGTACCGCAGGACCAGGACGGCGCGCTGGCGGCGGGGGAGCCGGCCGAGTGCGTCCCACAGGTCCTGACCGTCCTCGGCGCTGCTGCTGGCGCCGGTGTCGGGCAGCTCGGCGCTCGGGATCTCGTTGTTCCAGCGGCGCCGCCACCACGAGGTGTAGGTGTTCATCAGGATCCGCCGGACGTACGGCTCGGGGTTCTCGCCCTCGATCCGGGACCAGGCGAACCAGGCCTTGGCGAGCGCGGTCTGGCAGAGGTCCTCGGCCAGGGCGTGGTCGCGGGTGAGCAGGTACGCCGTCCGGAGCAGGGCTGCCGAACGAGTGTCGACGAAGGCGTCGAACCCCTCGGATGTCGTCACCGGCGGCCCCGTTTCCCCGGCACGCAGAGTCAGCGCGCTGTTCTGGATGGTCACATCTTGCCTGACCGGGTGGGGTCCGGATTTGGTTGCCTGTTCGGCAGAAAGTTTCTTCTTGGGCCTGGTCAACCGGTGGATGCTGCCGTAATGCTGGCCGATGACAGAGTTCCTTCACCGCCCCGGAGGTTGTCATGTCCCAGCTTCTTGGTCGCCCGCTGCCGCGGGTGGTCGCCATCCTGCTGTTGTTCGCGGCGATGCTCGCCGCCACCGTCACCACCCAGATCGTCACGGCGACCGAGGCCCGCGCCGATGGTTGTTACACCTGGGGCCGCACGCTCAGCCAAGGGATGACCGGCGAGGACGTGCGGCAGTTGCAGATCCGCGTCGCCGGCTACCCCGGCTACGGCGGCCACCTGGCCACCGACGGGAACTTCGGCCCGGCGACGAAGGCCGCCGTCCAGCGCTTCCAGTCGGCGTACGGGCTCGGCGCGGACGGGATCGCCGGCTCCGCGACGTACACGAAGATCTACGCGCTGCAGGACGACGACTGCACGCCGATCCACTTCACCTACGCCGAGCTGGACGACGGCTGCGGCGGCTCCGGATGGGACGGCGGACCGTTGTCGGCGGCCGCGACCAAGGCGAACGCGCTGCAGACCATGTGGCAGCTGGAGGCGCTGCGGCATGCGCTCGGCGACGCGGCCATCAACGTGACCAGCGGCTTCCGCAGTATCCCGTGCAACAACTCGGTCGGCGGCGCCTCGAACAGCCAGCACCTGTACGGCCGCTCGGCCGACCTGGTCGGCAGCCACTCCCTCTGCACGCTGGCCAAACAAGCCCGCAACCACGGCTTCGGCGGCATCTTCGGCCCCGGCTACCCCGGGCACAACGACCACACCCACCTCGACATCCGCACCTCCAACGTCTGGGACGCCCCCTCCTGCGGCATCTAGCGCCTGCCTGCAGGATCTAGAGCAGTTGGCTCAAGGTGTGAATTGCTAGGCCGACGAGGGCTCCGACGACGGTGCCGTTGATGCGGATGAACTGGAGGTCGCGGCCGACGTGCAGCTCGATGCGGGCGGCGGCCTCGCGGCCGTCCCAGCGGGCGATCGTGTCGGAGATGACGGAGACGATCTCGCTGCCGTAGGTCCGGATCACGTATCCGACCGCCTCGGCGGCGCGATCGTCGACCTTCGCCCGCAGGCCGTCGTCGGTCTGCAGCCGGTCGCCGAGATCCCGGATCGCCTTCACCGCGCGCACCTGCAGCGTGCTCGCCGGGTCCGAGATCGCGTCGATCAGGGCCGTGCGCAACGAGTCCCAGACCGCGGTCAGGCTGGAGCCCATGTCCGGATGGGTCAGCATCCGGGACTTGAACGCCTCGAACCGCGCCATCGTCTCGGGATCGTTCTGCAGGTCGACGGCGAGTTTGCGCAGCAGCCGGTCGATCGCCTGCCGGGCGGCGTGGTCCTGGTTGTCGCGGACGTCGGCCAGCCAGGCGACCGCCTCGCGGTGGATCCGGTCGACGACGAGCCGGTCGACCCACATCGGCGACCAGCGCGGCGCGCGCGGGCCGACGACGTCCGCCAGCAGTTCGCGGTTGTCGCGTAACCAGTCGTGCGCCTCGACCATCAGCAGGTCGAACAGCGCGTGGTGGGCGCCGTCGTCCACGACGGATTCGAGGAAGTGGCCGGCGATCGGGCTCAGCGGCTCCTGCACGAACCGCGGCAGCAACGACCCGCGGACGAACGCGGTGACGTCGTCGTCCCCGAGTTTCGGCAGCGCGGCGCCGATCGTCCGGGCGCCTTCGGCGACGATCCGCTCGGCATGCGTCCCGGAGGCCAGCCACTCACCTGCGCGCCGGCTCACCGCGGCCGTGCGCATCTTCTCCGCCACGACCTCCTCGGAGAGGAAGTTCTCGGTGACGAACTGCTCCAGGCTCTCGGCCAGGCTGTCCTTCCGCGTCGGCACGATCGCGGTGTGCGGGATCGGCAACCCGAGCGGCCGCCGGAACAGCGCCGTCACCGCGAACCAGTCCGCCAGCGCGCCGACCATAGCCGCCTCGGCCGCCGCGTTCACATAACCCCACGCGCCGGGCTGGTGCAGCGTCACCACGTAGATCACCGCGGCCAGCACCAGCAACGACAACGCGACCATCCGCATCTGCCGCAACCCACGCTGCCGGACCAGGTCGGCCGCGCCCAACGTCATTGTCGCCATACCTAGATCCAACCAGGTGATACCCAGCAATCCGGTCAGGTGCGGTCCTGGTTCACCCCTGAGTGCCTACGATCGGGTGTCGTGACCCCGCATGAGCTGACCAGCACCCTGCTCCAGCACGTCGGCGCCGGCGAGATCGACGCGGCC
This sequence comes from Kribbella sp. NPDC104218, assembly GCF_055584105.1. Lineage (NCBI taxonomy): Bacteria > Bacillati > Actinomycetota > Actinomycetes > Propionibacteriales > Kribbellaceae > Kribbella > Kribbella sp. NPDC104218. Next base: position 990,317 of record NZ_JBVJMQ010000001.1, on the reverse strand, counting down.
GCCGCGCTCTTCGCCGACGACGTGGACTTCTTCATCCCGCGCGCCGCCGACCTGCCGTGGGTGCCGGACGTCGACTCGGCCGCCGGGATGGCGACGTACTTCGGTCTGCTGCGCGCCCACCTGGACGGCAAACGGTTCGACGTCGAGCGCATCGTCGCCGACACCACCGACGCCGTCGTCATCGGTCAGCTCGTCTCGACGGTCCGGGCGACCGGGCGGGACATCGAGTCCCGGTTCGCGATCCACATCGGGACCCGCGCCGGGCGGATCAACCGGTACCACTTCTACGAGGACAGCCTCGCGGTCGCTCAGGCGCTCGTGCCCTGACGGCGATCCATCCGGCCGGAGATCAGCGCGAAGATCAGGCCCGCGACCGCGAGGGCGGCGCCGACCCGGCTGGGCCACTCGTAGCCGTAGCCGGCTGAGAGGACGACGCTGCCGAGCCAGGCGCCGAGGGCGTTGGCGACGTTCAGCGTCGAGTGGTTGAGCGACGCGGCGAGCGACTGACCCTCGTGGGCGACGTCCATCAGGCGCGTCTGCAGGGCCGGGATCAGGATGCTCGACGAGAAGCCCAGCAGGAAGACCGCGAGCAGCGCGGTCGGCTTGGTGTGCGCCAGCCAGCCGAAGACGGTGAGGACGACGGTCACCGCGATCAGGCCGCCGTACAGGCTCGGCATCAGCGCGCGGTCCGCGAGCCGGCCGCCGACCAGCGTGCCGCAGGTCATGCCGACGCCGTACGTCGCCAGCACGATCGTCACCGCGGCCGCGGAGAAGCCGGCCAGCTCCGTCATGGTCGGGGTGATGTAGGAGTAGGTCGCGAACATGCCGCCGAAGCCGACCATCCCGACCAGCAACGCCATCCACACCTGCGGTTTCGCCAGCGCGCTCAGCTCGCTGCGGACGTTGACGTCGTTCCCGACCGGCTGCGGCGTCACCCAGAACCAGACTGCCACCAGCGTCAGCAACCCGAGCCCGCCGACCGCCAGGAACGGCGCCTGCCACCCCAGCCGCTGACCCATCAGCGTGGTCAGCGGGACGCCGACGATATTGGCCACCGGCAGGCCGACCATGATCATCGAGACCGCCCAGGCCCGCCGGTTCACCGGCACCATCGACGCGCTGACCACCGCGCCGATCCCGAAGAACGCGCCGTGCGGCACCCCGGTCAGGAACCGCGCCGCCATCAGCAGCTCGTAGCTCGACGCGATCGCCGACAGGATGTTGCCGACCACGAACATCGCCATCAGCCCGAGCAGCAGCCGCTTCCGGCCGGTCCGCGCGCCGAGCGCCGCGATCACCGGTGCTCCGACGACCACGCCGACGGCGTACGCCGAAACGACGTGCCCAGCGGTCGGAATCGAGATCCGGACGCCGTCCGCGATCTCCGGCAGCAGGCCCATCGTCACGAACTCGGTGGTCCCGATCGCGAACCCGCCGGTCGCCAGCGCGAACAACGCCAGTCCGACCTGGCGGGGCAGTTTCCGGCTGTCAGGCGTCACGGCAGTGGTCACACCTGAGTCTCCCAAACCCGGTGCGGTTGCTCCCAGAAAGTTGCCAGCGAATTGTCAACTACCGGGCGGTGGTTCCGGGTCGCGGTCGAGTGTGGAAACATCCGCGCATGGCCAACTTCGGCGACTTTCAGTTGCAGATCTACCTGCAGGGAATGCTGCAGGGGACCAAGCCGGACATCACCACCGATCTGGCGCGGCTGGAGTCGCAGGCGGCGGGGAAGCTGTCCGCGGAGGCGATGGGCTACATCGTGCCGAGCGCGGGGAGCGGCGCGACCGCGCGGGCCAACCTGGTCGCGTTCGACCGGTGGCGGCTGGTGCCGCGGATGCTGCGGGGGAGTACCGAGCGCGACCTGAGCTGCACGATCCTCGGGACGCCGATGCCCGCGCCGGTGCTGGTCGCGCCGATCGGCGTCCAGACGCTGGCGCATCCGGACGGCGAGCTGGCGACCGCGCGGGCGGCGGACACGCTCGGGCTCACGTACACGCACTCGACCCAGGCGAGTCATGCGATCGAGCAGATCGAGGCCAAGAGCAAGTGGTACCAGCTGTACTACCCGACCGATCGCGACGTCTGTCTCAGCCTGCTGCGGCGGGCGAAGGCGAGCGGGTACGGCGTCCTGGTCGTCACGCTCGACACCGGGACGATCGGCTGGCGGCCCGCCGACCTGGACCGCGGCTTCCTGCCGTTCCTGACCGGTGAAGGGCTCGCGAACTACTTCAGCGACCCGGCGTTCGTCGCGAAACTGGCCAAGCCGATCGAGGACGACCCGGGCGCCGCGGTGATGCAGTGGGCGCAGATGTTCCCGAACGTCGGCCTGAGCTGGGACGATCTCGGCTTCCTGCGGGACAACTGGGACGGCCCGATCGTCCTCAAGGGCATCACCGCCGTCGAGGACGCCAAACTGGCCGCCGAGCACGGAGCCGACGGGATCGTCGTCTCCAACCACGGCGGCCGTCAGGTCGACGGCGCGATCGCCGCCCTCGACGCGCTGCCCGCGATCGCGGACGCCGTCGGCGAACAGCTCACGGTCCTGTTCGACTCCGGCGTCCGGACCGGCGCGGACGCCGCGAAGGCGCTCGCGCTCGGCGCCAAAGCCGTGCTGCTCGGCCGCCCGTTGATGTACGGCCTCGCCCTGGCCGGCCAGGCCGGCGTCGAACACGTCCTGCGCTGCTTCCTCGCCGAGCTCGACCTCACCCTCGCCCTGGCCGGCTACGCCAACCACCGCGAGCTCAACCGCGACTCGCTCACCCGCGCATGAAAGCCGTCATCTTCGACCTCGACAACACCCTCTTCGACCACACCGGCGCCGCCACCGCCGCCGTCCGCGCCTGGCTCCCCGAGCTCGGCGCCGACCCCACCGACGCCCTCCTCGCCGAGTGGTTCGCCATCGAGGACCGCGTCTACCCGCGCTGGCTCGCCGGCGAGCTCACCCACCAAGGCCAGCGCCGCGCCCGCCTGCACGAGTTCCTCCCCCTGGTGAACCACCCCGTCCCACCCACCGAGCAGGCCCAGGACACCCTCTTCGACCGCTACCTGCACCACTACCGCACCAACTGGATCGCCTACCCCGACGCCGAACCCGCCCTGAAACTTGCCCGCAGCAACAACTGGCGCACCGCCGTCCTCACCAACGGCGCCACCACCCAGCAAGCCGCCAAACTGGAAGCCATCGGCCTCACCCCCTACGTCGACGTCCTCCACACCAGCGAGTCCCTCGGCCTCAGCAAACCCCACCCCGACACCTACCTCCGCACCTGCCAAGCCCTCGGCACCACCCCCGCCCAAACCCTCATGATCGGCGACAACCTAGCCCTCGACGTCCAAGCCCCCCAATCCGCCGGCCTCCCCGCCCGCCACCTAACCCGCCCCACCAACACCCTCCTCGACCTGCTTCCAAGGCGGACCGACGAGATCGCCGAGGTGTTGCGTCCCTGCACAGATGAGGATTGGCCGCTGGACCGCGAACAGATCGGCCACGAGCTGCGGGACCCCTGGGAGTCGAGGCCCTGATCTGCAGCGGACCGCCAACACTCACCAACTCACGCCGAAGGTCTCGCCGCACGCTCAGAACCCGCCCGCCGGCGGGCCGACGAACGGGTTGATGAGTGGGGGCGGTCCGCCTGCGTCGCCTGGCCGGTATCGAGCGGGCCTTCGAAGCCCTGCCGGTCACCGATGCGATCGCTCGTACGTACGGCGCGATGGCTGCGACGGTCGCGGCGGCCGGCCGACAGCCGCGAGGCCGCTCCTTCGATCTCGTCATCGCGGCCACGGCGGCCACGCACGATGCCGCCCTCTACACGCGTAATCCGAAGGACTTCGCGCACCTGGACGATCTCGTGCAGGTGGTCGCCGTCTGAGCGTGTGCTCGGACGGCGACCTGCCGGGGGTCAGGCTTCGACGGTCCAGGTGTCGGAGCCGGTGATGAGGGACTGGAGGTCGCCGGGGCCCTGGGTTTCTTGGGCGGTGGTGATTTGCTGGCGGACCAGGTCGTCGTAGGCGGGGCGTTCTACTTGGCGGAAGATGCCGATGGGGGCCTGGTGCAGGATGCCGGCGTCGGTGAGGCGGGAGAGGGCGAAGGCGTAGGCGGGGTCGTCGGTGTGGGCGTCGTGGACGACGAGGTCGGACTCACCGCCGGGGAGGTCGGCGACCTCGCGGACGGCGAGGGAGGCGAAGCCGTCGCGGACGACGCCGAGGCGGCCGTCGACGCCGAACCGGATCGGCTCGCCGTGGCGCAGCGGGATGATCGCGTCGTCGCGGGTCTCGGGGTTCTTGAAGGCGTCGAAGGCGTTGTCGTTGAAGATCGGGCAGTTCTGGTAGATCTCGACGAACGAGGTGCCGCGGTGTTCGGCGGCGGCCTTCAGGACCGCGGTCAAGTGCTTGCGGTCGGAGTCGACCGTGCGGGCGACGAAGGTGGCCTCCGCGCCGAGGGCCAGCGAGACCGGGTTGAACGGCGTGTCCACCGAGCCCATCGGGGTCGACTTGGTCACCTTGCCCGGCTCGGACGTCGGTGAGTACTGGCCCTTGGTCAGGCCGTAGATCCGGTTGTTGAAGAGCAGGATCTTCAGGTTCACGTTCCGCCGGAGGGTGTGGATCAGGTGGTTGCCGCCGATCGACAGCGCGTCGCCGTCCCCGGTCACCACCCAGACGCTCAGGTCGGGCCGCGCCACCGCGAGCCCGGTCGCGATCGCCGGCGCCCGCCCGTGGATCGAGTGCATCCCGTACGTCGACAGGTAGTACGGGAACCGGGACGAGCAGCCGATCCCGGACACCATCGCGACGTTCTCGCGCTTGATCCCCAGCTCCGGCAGGAACCCCTGGAACGCGGCCAGGACGGCGTAGTCCCCGCACCCCGGGCACCAGCGGACCTCCTGGTCCGACACGTACTCCTTGCGGTTCTGCGGCGCGTCCGCGACCGGTACTCCGCGCAGACCGGCCGGCAGCCCCAGATCAACGGTGCTCATCGTGCTCCCTCCGTCTGCGCCTGGTGGTCCCAGTGCGTCAGCTGTGCCGCCGCCGTCCCGAGCTGGCGGGCGTCGTCGTCGATCCCCTCGGTCTCCTCGACCAGGTTGCCGATCACCTCGGCCAGCTCGGCCGCGCCGAGCGGCATCCCGCGGACCTGCGCGTACGAGACGACGTCGATCAGGTACTTCGACCGCAGCAGCATCGCCAGCTGCCCCAGGTTCATCTCCGGGACCAGCACCTTGTCGTAACTGCGCAGCACGTCGCCGAGGTTCGCCGGGAACGGGTTCAGGTGCCGCAGGTGCGCCTGCGCGACCTTCCCGCCGACCGCCCGGACGCGGCGGACGCCGGCCCCGATCGGCCCGTACGTCGAACCCCAGCCGAGGACGAGCACCTTCGCCGTCCCGTCCGGGTCGTCGACGTGCAGCGGCGCGATCGAGCGGGCGATCCCGTCGACCTTGGCCTGCCTGGTCCGGATCATCAGGTCGTGGTTGGCCGGGTCGTAGGAGATGTTGCCGGTCTTGTCCTCCTTCTCCAGCCCGCCGATCCGGTGGTCCAGCCCCGGCGTCCCGGGGATCGCCCACGCGCGCGCCAGCGTCTCCGGGTCGCGCAGGTAGGGCAGGTAGAGCGGCTTGCCGTCGGCGCCGGTCGCGTTCGGCTCGACGGTGAAGTTCGGTTCGATCACCGGCAGCGTCCCGACGTCCGGGATCTGCCACGGCTCGGACCCGTTGGCCAGGTAGCCGTCGGACAGCACGATCACCGGCGTCCGGTAGGTGACGGCGATCCGGGTCGCCTCGACGGCGATCGCGAAACAGTCCGCGGGGGACTGCGCCGCGAGCACCGGCAGCGGCGCCTCGCCGTTGCGGCCGAACATCACCTGCAGCAGGTCGGCCTGCTCGGTCTTGGTCGGCATCCCGGTCGACGGACCGGCGCGCTGGATGTCGCAGACCACCAGCGGCAGCTCGAGCATCACGCCGAGCCCGATCGTCTCCGACTTCAGGCTGATCCCCGGCCCGGACGACGTCGTCACGCCGAGCGCGCCCGCGAACGAAGCGCCGAGGGCCGCGCCGACGCCGGCGATCTCGTCCTCGGCCTGGATCGTCGTGACGTCGAACCGCTTCAGCTTGGACAGCTCGTGCAGGACGTCGGACGCCGGCGTGATCGGGTACGCGCCGAGCACCATCGGCAACCCGGCCCGCTGCGCGCCCGCCACCAGGCCGTACGCCAGCGCGAGGTTGCCGGAGATGTTGCGGTACGTCCCGGTCGCCATCTTGGCCGGTTTCACCTCGTACCGGACGGCGAACTCCTCGGCCGTCTCACCGAAGTTGAACCCGGCCCGGAAGGCGGCGATATTCGCGTCCCGGATCTCGGGCTTCCCCGCGAACTTCGTCTCCAGGAACGTGATCGTCGACTCGACCGGCCGCTGGAACAACCAGGACACCAGGCCGAGCGCGTACATGTTCTTCGCCCGGGAGGCGTCCTTGCGGGACAGCCCGAACTCCTTGACCGACTCCACCGTCATCCCGGTCAGGTTCAGCGCGACGACGTGGTACGCCTCGAGCTCACCGGTCTCCAGCGGGTTCTCGTCGTAACCGATCCGCTTCAGGTTCCGGGCGGTGAAATCGGCGGTGTCGACGATCACGGTGGCGCCGCGCGGGACGTCCTTGAGGTTGGCCTTGAGCGCGGCCGGGTTCATCGCGATCAGGACGTCGGGCGCGTCCCCCGGCGTCAGGATGTCGTGATCGGCGAAGTGCAGCTGGAAGGACGAGACCCCCGGCAGCGTCCCGGCTGGCGCCCGGATCTCCGCGGGGAAGTTGGGCAACGTCGACAGATCGTTGCCGAACGACGCCGTTTCCGCTGTGAACCTGTCCCCCGTGAGCTGCATCCCGTCGCCGGAGTCGCCGGCGAAGCGGATCACGACGCGGTCGAGCTGCTTGACCTCGATGGTCACTGTTCTCGTCATCTCCAAGTCGGCGCTTGGGCCGGCGCGAACCGGTCCCCCCAGGGCAGGGCGGTAACCCCAATATTAGTTCGCCTTCGGCCCGGAAACACGGGGCGGCCGTGCCGTCCACAGCCTGGGACGAGCGCCCGGGAACCCGGGATCTGTGCACCCGGCCCGTCACCCTGAGCAGCCGCTCGCTTGCGGAGGCGGACGGCGACGGGGCAGGGTGTCCTCCATGGTTCGCCGTCTCGTGGTCGCGCTCACCGGCCTCTCGCTCGTCCTGACCGCCTGCGCGGCCCCGATCGCCCCCGCGGACGCCGCCATCGGCATGGACCGATCGGCCGGTACGGCGTCCGTCGTCCAGCCGGCCTCGGCCGCCGCGGCCCGGAGCGCGAAGATCACCGGGATCAAGACCAGTAACGCGACCACCGGCGTGATCACGGTGCACGGCTCGGTCGTCCCGGCGCCCGCCGAGGGCACCCGGATCCGGCTGCACCAGCTGAACCCGGCGACCAAGAAGTGGCAGGAGATCGGCTACGGCCTCTCGAAGGGGACGACGGTCGTCGTCACGGTCAAGCAGCCCGGATCGGTCCGCGACTACCGGCTCGCCGTCTACGCCCAGGCGCCGTACCCGGCGGCGACGTCCTCGGTCGTGACGTTCCACCACTACGTCTGGCGCGGGCTGTTCAAGCGCGGCGTCCTCGCCTCCGGCGGCAAGGCCAACCCGCAGCTCACCGTCATCCCGCCGAACGAGGGCCCCCGGCGCTCCGAGGCGGACTTCCTCGCCGACAAGGGCGGCTTCGTCTGGGGCGAGGTCGACTCGACCGGCTGCAGCCACTTCAAGTCCTGGCTGGGCAACCTGACCGACGGCGACGCCCGCACCTCGGTGCACAACGGGCCGCGGGCCAAGGCGATCGCCTCGGTCCGGATGAAGATGGAGACCGAGAAGCCGGACTTCGCGGCCAAGATCCTCGGCGTCACCCGACTGCGGATGCAGGTCACCGACGTCTCCTCCGGCTACGGCCCTTACATCTCGGTCGACTCCTACCTGCTCTGCACCAACTAGGCTGTCGCACGTGTCCGAGAGCTATGGCGTCATCGCAGCGGTGGTGGCGCTCGGCCTCGTCGGCCTGATCGGCGCGTTCGCGCTCAACAAGGCCCTGACCGTCACCTACCCGACCGAGGGCAAGCTGACGACGTACGAGTCCGGCGTCGACCCGGTCGGCGAGGGCTGGGCGCAGGTCCACATCCGGTACTACCTGTTCGCCTACCTCTACGTCATCTTCGCCGTGGACGCCGTCTACCTGTTCCCGTGGGCAACGGTGTTCGCCGCCCTCGGCGTCGCCACGCTGATCGAGATGTTCGTCTTCCTCGCCTTCGTCGCGGTCGGGCTGCTCTACGCCTACCGCAAGGGCGTCCTGCGCTGGACCTGAACCGAATCCGGTCGCGCTGCGTATTGAGGATCGGTTGGGTCTCGTAAGGCAAGAGGTGACGGATCGTCAGCTTCCGGTCGCGTTCCGGTGGTTGCCCGATCACCGTAAGTAATTGCGTTGGGCAACAATCGGGTATACCGCTAACGGACTGCGTCCGCGCTGTCGCCAACGGCTCGATTCGCGGTTATCGTGATTACGCGGCGGTACGGGACACGTACAGGGCGGTGAGGCCATGAATTGGCAACTCTGGGTAGCAATCGGAGTCCTCGCGGCTGCCCTCCTGACCTATCTGCTGACCCGCGTCCGGCACGCGCAGCACGTCTTCGACGACATCACCCGGATCGATCGCCCGGCGGCCCCTGACGACGAGCTGGCGCCGCGCCGGGCCACTCGCGTCCCGCCCGAGCCCGGGCGGCACCGAAGGCACGGCTGATCAGCCCTGGCGCCCGCGCCAGGACGTGGAATGCCCGGTCCCCACCCGGGCTCCGCCCAGCACCGCTCACGATCGGTGGCCCGCACAGCGCCGCTCGTGAGCGGTGCACTGTCTGTCGTGGGTCAGTCGTTCGATGCGGCAACAGCCTGTGCTGGGTCAGTCGCTTGTGTCGGGCAACAGCCCGTGCTGGGTCAGTCGTTTAGTCCAGCAGACCGTCGCGCCGGGCCACCGCGGCCGCCTCCGTGCGGGAGCGGACGCCGAGCTTGCCGAGGATGTTCGACACATGCACGCTGACCGTCTTCTCGCTGATGTACAGCTCACGGGCCAGCTGCCGGTTCGTCCGGCCTTCGGCGAGCAGCTTGAGTACCTCGGTCTCGCGCGCGGTCAGCGCGTTGCCGCCGGCCCCCGGTCCGTCAGCGCCGCCGAGCGCCGCGAGCAACGACTTCGCGCCCAGGGCCCGCGCGGTCTCCGCGGCCAGCGTCGTCTGCTCGTTGGCCTCGGCAACGCGACCGGCCGCGCGGAACGCGTCGGACAGGCGGGCTCGCGACCACGCCTCCTCGTACACGTAGCCGTAGCCGCCGAACGCCTCCGCCGTCCGCCGCCAGACGGCGACATGCTCCTCCGGGGACGGCGGGTCGATGCCGGTCAGCCAGCGCAGCCGCTCCCACTCGGCCTCGAGCCGCGACAGCCAGGCCAGGCCCTCGACACCGAGCAGTCGGCCCGGCGGTAGGCCCTTCTCCGCGGTCTCCTGCCCGATCGCGACCAGCTCGGCGCCGCGCTGGACCAGCTCCTTCGCGGCCGACGGCTCGCCGACCGCGCGGTGGCAGAGCACCTGCAGACCGAGCGTCGAGAACCGGACCCGGCCGGTGAACAGATCGGTTTGAAAGATATCCGCGCACAGGGCGGTGACGTCCCTGAGCAGCTTCTCCGCGTCGGGGATCCGCTCCAGCTCCAGGTACGCCTCGACGGCCGGCTGCAGACCGATGACCGGGACCAGCACATCCAGATCCCACCACTTGCGCAGCATCACCAGCTCTTCGGCGACCGTGGTGTCACCGCGCGCTCCCCGCACGTTGGCCTCGACCGCGCGCAATGCGGCCGCGGACGCGCCCGGCGTACCGGAATCGGTCCGGGTGGTCGCGGTGACGGCGTCCCAGTCGCCGAGGGTGAACTGGGTCAGCGCCAGCATCCGCCGCGCGTCGAACCCGTACGCCGCCCACTGGCGGCCCAGCTCACCGGCACGCAGACAGGTGACGGCGAACGTCGCCTCGGCGGCCTGGAGGTCGCCCTCCTCGTACTGGATCGAGCCGAGCAGGAACCGGCTGCGCACCTCGGCCGCGGCGTCCCCGGCCAGCTGGGCCCGGACGGCGGCCTCCTCCATCTGGCGGGTCGCGGTCGCGGGGTCGCCGGCGCGGCGGCGCAGCTGGGCGAGCGTGATCCCGGCGTCCTCGGCGGCGGACTCCTCACCGGCCTCGCGGGCGATCTCGAGCGCCTTGTGCGCCCAGCGCTCGGCCTCCATCGAGCGGCCGAGCCCGGCCGAGACCCGCGCGTACAGCGAGGCGATCTGGGCCTTGAACGGGGTCGACGGCTCGTCGGCGACCTGCTTGAGCGCCTGGGTCGCGGCCTCGTTGGCCTCTTGGTCCTGGTCGATGATCAGCGCGATGTCCGCGAGCGGCAGCAGCAGCTGGGCGCGCTGCAGCTTCGGCGCGTCCGGCGGCAGGTCGGCGAGCGCCTTGCGGAGCAGCTTGACGCCGCGCAGGTGCTGCGAGGACAGCGTCGCAGCGAGCGCCGTCTCGGCGATCAGCCAGGTCTTGTCGATCGTGTTGTCGGGGGCTGCGTTCGGGAAGAGCTCGAGCGCCATCTCGTAGTGCTTGAGCCCCTCCTGCGGCGCGGCGACGGTGAGCGCCTCCTGACCGGCCCGGACGCGCGCCTCGAAAGCGGTCGCCAGGTCGTGAGAGCGGGTCGCGTGACCGGCGAGCTCGGCCGCCGTCCCCGCGACGGTCTGGTCCTTCAACGCCTGGACGTACGCCGCATGCTGCCGGACGCGCTCACCGGGCAGGAGGTCGTCGTACACGGCCTCGGCGAGCAGGGCGTGCCGGAAGTAGTAGCTGGCGTTCCCGGGGACGTCGATGATGTGCGCGTCGATCAGCTCGCGCAGCGCCTGGTCGAGCTGGCGGTCGGGCAGGCCCGCGACCGTCGTGAGCAGGGTGTGCGGGACGCGGCGCCCGGCGACGGCGATCACCCGCGCGACCTGGCGGGCGTCGTCCGACAGCGGGTCGAGGCGGACGAGCAGCAGATCGGCCAGATCCGGCGGGACGGCCTCGCCGTCGCCCATCGACGCGGCCGCGACCAGCTCCTCGGTGAAGAACGCGTTCCCGCCGGCGCGCTCCAGGATCCGGCGTACTTCGGTCTCCGGCAGCGGCTCGGTCACCAGCGAGTCGAGCAGCGAGCGAGACTCGGCGGCGTCCAGCGGGAGGAGGTTGACCCGGCGGACGCGCGGATTGCGGGACCACTCGGCGATCGGACGGCGGAGCGGATGCCGGCGGTGCAGGTCGTCGCTGCGGTAGGAGACGATCAGCGCGAGCCGCTGCGAGGTCAGGCGGGTGATCAGGAAACCGATCAGGTCCCGGGTCGAGTCGTCGGCCCAGTGGGCGTCCTCGACGATCACGACGAGCGGCTCGCTGGCGCTCAGCGCGGTGAACGCGCCGAGGACGGCGTCGAACAGCGCGGCCCGGTCGAGCTGGCCCTCCTGGGCGACGGGCTGCGCGCCGATCAGCCGGTGCGTCGGCAGCAGCCGGCCGATCGCGGGGAAGTTCTTCAGGACGCTCTCGACCAGCTCCGGCCGGTCGCCGGCCAGCCGGCCGAAGATCTCCGAGAAGGCCAGGTACGGCAGGCCGGCGTCCCCGAAGTCGGTGCAGTGCCCGACCAGGACGCCGAAGCCGCGCTCATGGGCCCCGGTCGCGACCTCGTCGAGCAGGCGGGTCTTGCCGACCCCGGCGTCCCCGGACAGCAGGACGGCGCCGGCCCGCCGCGTTTTCGCGTCGTCGACGGCGCTGATCAGGGTGGCCATCTCGGTCGAGCGGCCGACGAGAGGTGTCGAGGTCCAAGGCACGTTGTCCATCTTCGCCCCTGGAGCCGACACAAATCGACGGCAGCCCGTCCGATGGTCGCCACCGGCAACCAGAACGCCGTCCCGGATCGGACTGTTCCGATCGGGGACGGCGCCGGCGGTGGCCGCTTGAATCCGGGCGGCCGGCATCGTGATCACGCGACCGTGGTGGGTCGCAGAGCGCGGCGTGCGTGCCGGGGAGCCGGCTTCGCGGCCTGCTCCTCGGTCCGCACCCGGCGGGCGGTCTGCCGGAACAGACGCGTGGTCCGCTCGCGGCGCCAGGCGGTCTCGGCCTGAATGGTCTGCTGAGTCATGAACATGTGGTTATCTCCTCTCAGGCTTTCCGGCTGAACAGGTGGGTGAGGCTGCGCCGGCCGTTGGTCGTCCGGTGCGTCCGGAAGTCCCGGGCGAGGCGCTCCTTGCGGTAGGCGATCTCGGCCTGGACCGATGCGGTGTCGCTGAACATGTGTTCCTCCGTTTTCGCGGTGCCGGCTCCTTGCCGACAGGTGTAAATCTGCTCGTCTGAGGTGGACCCGCACATCCGAACTCCTCCCTATCCGCCACCCCAGGTCTCCTTAGGGCCCTCCTAAGGCCCCTACCAACGACTGCGCGGCCGGCTCCTGTGCTGGAGCCGGCCGCGCCGGTACTACGAGAACTGTTCGGGATCACATCGCCGGACGAGCGCGTAACTCCGGAGCGCAAACCTCCGGCTGCCGCGCCTTCGCCTTCCGCCGGAACCGGGAAGGCCGCTGAAACTCCTGCCGCAACTTCTCCTGCCGGTACCGAGCCTCAGCCATCACCAATTCACTGCTGAACGGATACATCGCTCCTCCGAAGAGCTGGTCGATGTCCCAACCGTGCGCTCCTGAGGCGAACCCCCACATCAGCACATCTCCCTAGGCGACGCCCGACGGCGTCCTTAGGCGGTGCCGTAGTCCAGGGTGAGCTGGTAGTAGGTGGGGTCGAGGAGGCATTCGGCATGCTCGGCGAAGCGGTCGTCGGCGGTCCAGCTGGTGCGCTCGGTGTGCAGGAAGAGGACGCCGGGGGCGCGGTCGAGTTTGGCGGCCTCGGCGGGGGTGAGGGGGCGGGTGGTGAGGCGTTGGTTGCAGTGGTCGGGGTGCAGGCCGGCGCGGGTGAGGGTGACGGCGATGGAGTCGTCGACGAGACCTTTGCGGGGGAGGTCGCGGAGCGGCTCGAGGGCGGGCACCCAGCTGCGCTCCCAGGCGATCGGGGTGTCGCCGACCAGCTGGAGCCGCTCGATCACGATCAGCTTCTCGGTGCGGAGCGCGCGATGCGACGTCCGCTCGTGCGCGATCCGGATCGTCTGCGCCTCGACGTCCAGCTCGGGGTCGGCGGGCGCGTGCGTCCAGCCGAGGCGACCGTCGAGCGGCCGCCCGTCGAACGCCGCGAACGATCCCTTCCCGCTGCGGGTGCTGATCAGCCCATCCCGCGCGAGGATCGCGAGCGCCGCGCGGATCGTGTTCCGGCTGACGCCGAAGCGGCGCGCCAGCTCGACCTCACCCGGCAGTCGCGCGCCCCGCCGGACCAGACCGGCCCGCAACTCCCGATCCAGGACGGCGGCGACCCGCTCGTGCTTCAGCCCTTCCGGCACCTAGAGAGCTTCCTGCCGGCGGACGGCGGACGCGCCCGCGACGAGCTGGACGACGAACCCGAGCACCAGCGCGAACAGGACGCCGAGGTTCGCGTACGCCCACGGGCCCTCCTTGCCGCCGAGCGGCCCGAGCAGATAGCCCTGCCAAGTCAGCCAGGACGCCGCCGAGTTGGTGACCAGCCCCCAACCGATGCCGGTGGCAACGATCATCGTCCCGACCGGCAGCCACCGGACGTCGCCGTACCGGCCGCGCGGGTCGAACAGGTCGGCGTCCGCGTAGTCGCGCCGCCGGGCCGCGATATCGGCCAGCATGATCCCGCACCAGGCCGCGATCGGGACGCCGAGCGTGATCAGGAAGCCCTGGAACTCGCCGAGGAACTCGTCGCCGAAGAACACCACGTAGATCGTGCCCGCGATCATCACCAGCCCGTCGACGAACGCGGCCACGTACCGCGGCGCCGGCAGGCCGATCGACAGCAGCGCGAGGCCGGACGAGTAGATGTCGAGGACGGCGCCGCCGACCAGCCCGAGCACGGCGACGATCACGAACGGCACCAGGAACCAGGTCGGCAGCGCGGCCGCCAGCGCACCGATCGGATCGCCCGCGATCGCGTCGCTCAGATCGGCCGACGAGCCGGCCAGCAGCAGACCGAACAGCAGCAGCACGATCGGCGCGACCGAGCCGCCGAACGTCGTCCAGCCGACCACGCCGCGGCTGGACGAGCGGCGCGGCAGGTAGCGGGAGTAGTCGGCGGCCGCGTTCACCCAGCCGAGGCCGAAGCCGGTCATCAGGAAGACGAGCGCGCCGATCACCTGCTGGGTCGAGCCGCTCGGGAGCGTCGCCACCATGTTCCAGTGGATCTTCTCCGCGACCAGGGCGATGTAGACGACCGTCAGGACGCCGGTGATCACCGTGATGACCGTCTGCGCGCGCATGATCAGGTCGAAGCCGAGCACTCCGCAGGCGACGATCAGGACGCCGACCACCAGGAGCGCGACCACCTTCGTGATCGCCCCGCCGCCCCAGCCGAGGCGCTCGAAGACCGTCGCGGTGGCGAGCGTCGCGAGAATCGTCAGCACGGTCTCCCAGCCGACCGTCAGCAACCACGCCACCAGCGAGGGCAGCTTGTTGCCCCGGACGCCGAACGCCGCCCGGCTGAGCACCAGCGTCGGCGCCGAGCCGCGCTTACCCGCGAGCGAGATCAGCCCGCAGAGCAGGAACGAGAACACGATCCCGATCACCCCGGCCACGACCGCCTGCCAGAACGAGATCCCGAACCCGAGCGCGAACGCGCCGTAGCTCAGCCCCAGCACCGACACGTTCGCCCCGAACCACGGCCAGAACAGCTGACTCGGCCGCCCCTTCCGATCGGCGTCCGCGATCACGTTCAGCCCGTTGCTCTCGACGGCGAACCCGCGGCTCTCGACCTGCTCACTCATCGCGTCTCCCCACCCCGAAATGAACCTGTTCAGTCCTGTTCAATCACGGTAGATCACAATGACCCCCATGCGAAGCGCGCCCGTCGACGGATTCGAACTCCACTACGACCGCACCGGCGGCGACGGCCCTCCGGTGGTCCTCCTCCACGGCTGGCCCGGCGACCGCACCGACCACCGCCTCCTCGCCCCCCTCCTCGCCAACCGAGCCCACGACGTCGTAACCCCCGACCTCCGCGGCTTCGGCGCCTCCCACACCCCCGCTCCCGGCGGCGACCACACGCCCCCGGGCGGCCCTGGTGCGTCTCCTCCCTCCTTTGATCCACAGCAGTTCGGCGCCGCCGGCCAAGCCCGGAGCGTGATCGGGCTGATCGAGGAGCTGGGTCTCGATCGTCCCGTGCTGGCGGGGTACGACGTGGGGAGCCGAGTGGCGCAGCACATCGCGCGCACGCACCCCGAGCTGATCGACGGTCTGGTGGTGGCGCCACCGCTGCCCGGGATCGGGAAGCGAGTGTTCTCGGAGCAGGCGCAACGCGAGTTCTGGTACCAGTCGTTCCACCGGCTGCCGCTGATCGAGGAGCTGATCGACGGGAAGCCGGACGCCGTCCGCACGTACTTGAACCACTTCTGGCAGCACTGGTCCGGGCCGGGGTTCGTACCGGAGCTCGACCATCTCGTCGAGGTCTACTCGCGACCGGGCGCGTTCACCGCGTCGCTCAACTGGTACCGCGGCGGCGCCGGCGCAGTCGCCGTCTCCGCAGCCGAAACCGCGCCCGCGTCGTACGACCGGATCAACGTGCCCACCGTCGTCCTCTGGCCGGAGTTCGACCCGCTCTTCCCACGCGCCTGGTCCGACCGCCTCGACGACTTCTTCAGCGACGTCCGCCTCCGACTCGTGGACGGCGTCGGACACTACGGGCCCCTCGAATACCCGGAAATCTTCGCCGAGGAGATCGCCGGACTAGGCTGACCTCATGCCCGAGCCCACGCCAGCGACCGACCTGCCGATGCCGGCCGTGCGCCCGGCGGTCGGCGCGCTGGCCAAGCTCGCGCCGCAGCCGGTCCGCTACCTGCTGAACTGGGGCCGCAAGTACTCGCTCTGGGTGTTCAACTTCGGCCTGGCCTGCTGCGCGATCGAGTTCATCGCGGCCTCGATGGGCCGGCACGACTTCATCCGGCTCGGCGTCATCCCGTTCGCCCCCGGCCCGCGGCAGGCCGACCTGATGGTCGTCTCCGGCACGGTCACCGACAAGATGGCCCCCGCCATCAAGCGGCTCTACGACCAGATGCCCGAGCCCAAGTACGTGATCTCCTTCGGCTCCTGCTCCAACTCCGGCGGCCCGTACTGGGACTCGTACTGCGTCACCAAGGGCGTCGACCAGATCATCCCGGTCGACGTCTACGTCCCCGGCTGCCCGCCGCGGCCCGAAGCGCTCCTCCAGGGCATCCTCAAACTCCAGGAGAAGATCGCCGGCGAGAAGCTCACCGACCGCTACGACGATCCGAGCCCGGCCGCCCTCACCCGCGAGCTCGTCCGTCCGCCGAGCGCCCCCGCCGGCTCCTCCGGTGACCAGGGGGCCGAGGCATGAGCGACGCGCTGGAGGCGCTGGCCGGCGCGGGGATCGAGGCGACCGCGGCGGACAGCTTCGGCCCGGCCGCGATCGATGTCCCGGCGACGGCCTGGGTGGCGGCGCACGAAGTCCTGCGGGACGCCGTCGGCCTCACCTTCTTCGACTTCCTGTCGGCCTCCGACGAGCTCACCGACGGGTTCCGGATCGTCTCCCACCTGGCGGACTTCTGGGGCGGCGCGCATGTCGAGCATCTGCTCGTCCGCACGCTCATCCCGCGCGACCAGCCGACGCTCGGCACGCTCTCCGACCTGTACGCCGGGGCCAACTGGCACGAGCGCGAGACCTTCGAGATGTTCGGCATCACCTTCGAGGGCCACCCGAACCTCGTCCCGCTGCTGCTGCCCGACGGGTTCGAGGGCAACCCGCTGCGCAAGGAGTTCGTGCTCGCGTCCCGCGTCGCGAAGCCCTGGCCCGGCGCCAAGGAGCCCGGCGAGTCCGACCACGCTCCTGCCGGCGGCGCTCCCAGCCGCCGCCGCACGCTGCCGCCCGGCGTCCCGGACCCCGAAACCTGGGGCCCCCGCCCGCCCGGGACGCCCGACCCAGACCCGCTGGCCCCCGCCCAAGCTGCCGCCACACCAGCCCGCCCCCGCCGGGCCGGCGGCCCCCCAGGCGAACGCCGCGCCCGTCGCCAGGCCAGCGCGCCCACGGAGCCACCGCCCGAGGCTGAGCCGCGCGATCAGGCCGGCGGCAGCGAGTAGTAGAAGACCTGCTCGTGCGTGATCAGGCCGTGCACGACGGTGTAGAGCGAGATCTTGGTCGTGCTCGATCGGACGCCGGTGTCGACGTGACGCTCGTCGAAGGTGAAGCGGACGGCGAACTGGTCGTCCAGCACGAACGGGCCGAGTAGCTCGACGCCGATGTACTCCAGCTGCGCGTTCAGCCGACGGGCGTTGTCGAGGATGGCCTGGTGGCCAACGAGCTCGGAGCCGCCCGGTTCGATCGGTGCGACCCGGGTCAGGTCCGGTGTGGTCAGAGCGAGGGCGGCATCGAGACGCCCCGCGCGGAAGGCCGCGACGTACCGTTCCGCCACCTCAGCCGTGCTGAACACGCGGAAGCGGTCGGCGTGCTCAACCGCCCATTCGGCGAAGCTGAGCGCGGGGCGGCCGGTCAGCGCGGCGACTGTGGTGGTGACCGGCTCAGGGGTGTCAACCAGCGAAGCCCAATAGGCGACGGATGAGTCGGCTAGCGCCGTGTCGGCACCCAGATCGAGCAGCTGTTGCCGCGCCTCGTCACCGGCCAACTCCTCGACGCGCAGCGGCCGGCCGACGGCGTCGGCGATCGCAGCGACCTGCTCCTCCTGAGTGAGTGTCTCCGGCCCGGTCAGCTCGTAGCTCTGGCCGATGTGACGGTCGTCCAGCAACGCCAGTACGGCGACCGCCGCGATGTCCCGCTCGTGGATCAACGACCGAGCCGCCTTCGGATACGGCAGCCGGACGACGTCGCCCGCACGGATTTCCGCCGCCCACGCCTGTGCGTTGACGGCGAACCCACTTGGCCGCAGGAAGGTCCACGCCTTCCCTGCGGTCCGCAGCTCCTCCTCGACCGCGCCCCACACCCCGCCGTCCGAGGCGCTCAATGCCGAGAGGTAAACGACCCGCTGCGGCAGCAGCGGCACTACCCCCGCAACGCCGTCCGCTGCGAACGACGGCCACAGCAGAAACGCCGCATCCGCTCCGTCCGCTGCCCGGCGGACGGCGTCCGGGTCGTAGAGATCGCCGACGACGAGTTCGACGTCCGGGTGTAGGCCGGCGAGGTCCGGCGTCCGGACGAGCGCGCGGACGGCGACGCCCTCCGCACGCAGACCCTCGACGACATGGCGGCCAACGCGGCCGGTGGCTCCGATGACTAAAACTGTGCTCATGTCGTCGAGCTTGCGACCTCAACGGCGGTTCAGGTCAAGCCGGAGTCGATAGAGTGACGGGCATGCTGGAGTTCGTGGTGCGGGTGGTCGGCGTGCTGGTCGCCTTCCTGGTGGCTCCGCTGCTGGTCGGTCAGGCCGAGCACAAGGTGATGGCGCACATGCAGTCCCGGCTCGGCCCGATGTACGCCGGCGGTTTCCACGGCTGGGCGCAGCTGGTCGCGGACGGCGTGAAGTTCGTCCAGAAGGAGAGCGTGACCCCGGCCGCGGCCGACAAGCGCGTCTTCGAGTGGGCGCCGTACGTTGCCATCCTCCCGTACCTGGCCGCCCTGGCCGCGATCCCGATCGCGCCCGGCATCGTCGGCGCCGAGCTGGACTCCGGCCTGTTCTTCGTGCTCGCCGTGATGAGCATCGGCGTCCTGGGCTCGCTGATGGCCGGCTGGGGGAGCGGCAACAAGTACAGCCTCCTCGGCGGGCTCCGGGTAGCGGCGCAGCTGATGAGCTACGAGCTCCCGTTCGTCCTGTCCGCCGCCAGCGTCGCCGTCGCCGCCGGCTCGCTCAGCCTCACCGGCATCGCCGACGCCTGGAACCCCTGGTGGCTGCTCTGGCAGCTCCCCGGCCTGGTCGTCTTCTTCATCGCCGGCCTGGCCGAGCTCCAGCGCCCGCCCTTCGACATGCCCGTCGCCGACTCCGAAGTCATCTTCGGCCCCTACACCGAATACACCGGCCTCCGCTTCGCCCTCTTCCTCCTCGCCGAGTACGCCGGCATCGTCGTCCTCTCCGCACTCACGGCCGTGCTCTTCCTCGGCGGCTGGTCCGGCCCCGGCCCCGACTCCCTCGGCTGGCTCTGGACCATCCTGAAAACCGCCCTAGTCGCCCTCCTCGTCATCTGGGTCCGCGTCTCCTTCCCCCGCCTCCGCGCCGACCAACTCCAAAAGCTCGCCTGGCAGGTCCTAGTCCCAGTAGCGCTGGCTCAGCTGGCGCTGACCGGCGTCGGCGTCGTCGTCTTCTGACGCGAACCGCCCCCACTCACCAACCTCGTCCCTGCGCCCCAATTCCAACCGAGCTGAGCGTGAACACCACCACGTCACCAGAGTTGGTGAGTGTCTGACGTCCGCCCCAAGTCAGCGCCTCCGCCGTAATGCTCCCCACCCACTGACCAGCAGCCCCACCAAACCGCCCACGATCATCCCGGCCAGCCCCGCCACCGGAGTCATCACCACCGCCGAGTCCACCCACTCGGTCCGATCCGGACTCCCGAAATACGCCAGCCCGACCGCGGCGAACATCATCACCAGCGCTCCGATGACAGCCCCGGCCAACGGCGGGATACACCCCATCCCTCGACGGTAAACCCGAGCCCACCTCCTGAAAACCGCTGAGCTATTTCGTCCCGGTCAGTCGGTATCGGCAGGTCTCTGCTCGGCTCGAAGAGGAGCTTCGCTGACGCTGTGTGCGTAGGGTTCGGCGCGTCGGGTGGGAGAGAACGGTTAGTGTCCTCGGTGTAGGGGACTGTCGACGGGGAGGTGGAGCGGTGGGTGTGCCGGGTAAGGGGTTGTTCGACGGGCTGAAGGTCACTGCGAAGACCTTGGGCCGTCGGGCGGTGACGGAGCAGTATCCGGAGGTGCAGCCGGAGCTGCCGCCGCGGTCGCGCGGGGTGATCGCGCTGATGGAGGAGAACTGCACGTCGTGCATGTTGTGCGCGCGTGAGTGCCCCAGCTGGTGCATCTACATCGACTCGCACACGGAGACGGCGCCCTCGGTCGGGGAGCAGGCGCGGGAGCGCAGCCGGAACGTGCTGGATCGGTTCGCGATCGACTTCAGTCTTTGTATGTACTGCGGGATCTGCATCGAGGCGTGCCCGTTCGACGCGTTGTTCTGGTCGCCCGAGTTCGAGTACGCCGAGACCGAGCTGCGCAACCTGACGCACGAGAAGGAGCGTCTGCGCGACTGGATGTGGACGGTGCCCGCGCCGCAGCCGATCGATCCGGGGCCGTCCGTCACAGCGTCGGAGGGCGACGCGTGACGACTGCTCTGTTCGCCGTCGCCGCGGTGCTGGCGGTGGCTTCGGCCGTACTGGTGGTGACGTCGCGCCGGATCGTCCATGCGGCCTTGTGGCTGGTGGTCACGCTCGGCGCGGTCGCCGGGTGCTTCGGCGCCCTGCATGCCGAGTTCGTCGCGCTGGTCCAGATCCTGGTGTACGTCGGCGCGATCGTCGTCCTCGTCCTGTTCGCGCTGATGCTGACCAAGGCGCCGACCAATCCGCTGCCCACGTTGACGACGGCGCGCAGCCCGTTCGCGGCCGCGGTCGCCGGCGTCCTCGCGCTGCTGCTGGGCACCGGTGTAGTGCTTGCCTTCGGCAAGGAAAAGATCGGCCCGGTGCCGGCCGGTTCCGCGGAGACCGTCGGGACGTCGATCTTCAAGACCTGGGTGCTCCCGTTCGAGATCCTCTCCGTGCTGCTGCTGGCCGCGCTGATCGGCGCGATCGCGTTGTCCCAGCGGAAATCCGGGGAGCGCTGAGATGCCGCTCGTCCTGCCACTGCTGCTCGCGGTCGTCCTGTTCTGCCTCGGCGTGTACGGCGTCCTGGCGCGCCGCAACGCGGTCACCATCCTGATGTCGCTCGAGCTGATGCTGAACGCCGTCAACCTGAACCTGATCGCCTTCGACGCCTGGCGCCTCGACGGCCTGGCCACCGGCCAGACGCTCGCGGTCTTCGTGATCACGCTGGCCGCCGCCGAGATCGGCCTCGGGCTGGCGATCGTCCTGCTGCTCTTCCGCGGCCACGGGCACGTCGACGCGGACGCCGCCCGCGACCTGGTCGAAGCGGATGACCGCGAGGAGTCGCCGACGTGATCGCGACCGTCTGGCGGGTGGCCGGCGTCGGCTTCGCGCTCCTCCTGCTCCTGATCGCCGCCCTGCTGTACGGCGACCCCGCGAGCCAGCATGCCTTCTTGAGCTCACAGATCGGTGACCTGACGATCGGGTTCGCCGTCCGCACCGACGACCTGACCGTGCTGTTGCTCGCGGTCGTCGGCGTCGTCGCGACGTGCGTCCAGATCTACTCCCTCGGGTACCTGCACGAGCGCGCGGCGTCGTACCACGCGCTCGTCACGCTCTTCACCGCCGCGATGGCGGCCGTCGTCGTCGCGGACAGCCTCTTCCTGCTGCTGATCGGCTGGGAGGTGATGGGCGCCTGCTCGTACCTGCTGATCAGTCACTACTGGGAGCGGCGCGAGGCCCGCTCCGGCGCGGTCAAGGCGTTCCTGATGACGCGGCTCGCGGACGTCGGCTTCCTGTTCGGCATCTTCGTCCTCGGCGTCGGCGCGGGCACCTTCCGGCTCTCCGAGCTCGACCCGGCCCAGCTGTCGCCCGGCCTCCTGACGACCGGAACGCTGCTGCTCCTGGTCGGCGTCGTCGGCAAGTCGGCCCAGGTCCCCTTGCAGACCTGGCTTCCGGACGCGATGCCCGGCCCGAGCCCGGTCAGCGCGCTGATCCACGCCGCGACGATGGTCGCGGCCGGCGTCTTCCTGATCGCCCGCCTGTACGACGTGTTCGCCGCTTCGGCCGTCACGATGACGGTCCTGGCGATCATCGCCTGCGTGACGATGATGTTCGCCGCGTTCTGCGCCGCGGCCGCCGTCGAGGTGAAGCGGGTGCTCGCCTGGTCGACGGTCAGCCAGCTCGCGATCATGTTCGCCGCGCTCTCCCTCGGGACGCGCGAAGGCCGGCACGCGGCCCTGTTCCACCTCGTCACGCACGCGGCGTTCAAGGGGCTGCTGTTCCTCTGCGCCGGCGTCCTGCTGCACCAGGTCGGCAGCGCGGCCTTCGTCGTCCTCCGGCGCTACACGCGCCGCGGCCGGCTCCGGAAGGCGCTGCCGGTCACGTTCGGCACGATGACGATCGGTCTCGCGGCGCTGGCCGGCGTCCCGGGGTTCGCCGGGTTCTTCTCCAAGGACAGCGTGCTCGAGGCGGCCTGGGAGCATGCGCACGGCGGTTCCGTCCTCGGTTGGGCCGTGCTGGTCTCGGTCGGGCTGACCGCGGGCCTGACGGCGTTCTACTGCATGCGTCTGTGGCTGTGGACCTTCTTCCGGACGCCGGCCCTCGCCGGAGCCGTTGGCGCGTTCGAGGCCGACGACCCGATGGCCGATCTCGAGGATCCGGACACCTCGAAGCTCAAGGACGCTTCCTGGTTGATGCTCGCGCCGCTCGTCCTGCTCGCGCTGGGCGCCATCGGCCTCGGGTACGTCGACGGCCTGCATCTGAACTGGGTGGTCGCGCTCGCGTCGACGGTCCTGGTGATCTTCGGCGTGCTCCCGGCGTACTCGCTGTGGTCGCGTGGCGCGGATCCGCGGCCGGTGCTGCTGGAGCGCGAGTTCGGGGTCGACCGGGCGTACCACGCGCTGTTCGTCGTACCGGTCCGCTGGTTGAGCAGGCTGAGTGTGCTGGGGGATCGCGACGTGGTCGGAGCGTACGTCCGGGCCGTCGGCCGCAGCGGCACGCTGGCATCGCAGGGCTTCCGGCTGCTGCAGACCGGTAACGTCCAGACCTACCTCACCGCGGCGGTGGTCGGCGTCGTCGCCCTCGCCGTCCTCGCGGGGGTGATCGCCGGATGATGGTCACCGTGGGGAACGACGGCTTCGCGGCCGGCGTCCTGCTCGCGATCCTCGCCCTGCCCATGCTGGCCGCGCTCGCGCTCTGGGCCCTGCCCGTTCAGCTCGGCGAGCGGCTGGCCGCCCTGTACGGCGCTGTCGTGTCCGGCCTGGTACTCGTCGGCTCGCTCCTGCTCTGGACGCCGGCGAGCGGCTGGTTCGCCTACGTCTCCAGCGGCGAGACGCCTGGTGACCAGGTCAAGCCGCTGCACGGCGTCACCGATGTGCCGTGGATCCCGTCGCTCGGCGTCCGGTTCCACGTCGGGGTCGACTCGATCTCGGTGCCGCTGATCGTGCTGACCGCGTTGCTGACGTTCCTGTGCTGTGTCTACTCGCTGAAGATCACGCCGCGGATCGGCCGGATGCGGTCGCTGATCGCGTTGCTGCTGGTGATCGAGGCGGGCGTGATCGGCGCGTTCAGCGCGATGGATCTGGTCCTGTTCTTCGTCTGCTTCGAGATCGTGCTGATCCCGATGTGGCTGATCATCGACATCTGGGGCGACGACCACGATGCCCCGGGACGAAAGCGCGCGGCGACGACGTTCGTGCTGATGACCGTGTTCGGGTCCGCGCTGATGCTGCTCGGGTTCCTGCTGGTCTTCCGGCAGGCGGGTACGTTCGACCTGGTCCAGCTGACGAACTCACCAGTCCTCGGCGGCCACGGCGTACCGCTGGCCGCCGCGCTGCTGATCGCGGTCGGGCTCGCGGTGAAGGTGCCGCTCTGGCCGCTGCACATCTGGCTGCCGGATGCGCATGCCAAGGCGCCGACGGTCGGCTCGGTGATCCTGGCCGGCGTGCTGCTGAAGCTGGGTACGTACGGCCTGATCCGGATCCTGGTCCCGGTGCTGCCGGATGCGACCGTCACGATCGCGCCGTACCTGGGCGGGTTCTCGACGGTCGCGATCATCGCCGGTTCGCTGGCCTGCCTGGGGCAGACCGACGTGAAACGCCTGATCGCGTACTCCAGCGTCGGCCACATGGGTTTCATCGGCCTCGGGATCGCCACGCTGTCACCGGCCGGGATGAAGGGCGCGCTGTTCGCGAACATCGCGCACGGCATCATCACCGGCCTGCTGTTCTTCCTGGCCGGCGCGATCAAGGACCGCCACGACACCAGCGACCTCGCGACCATCGGCCGGGCCCTGTACGCACGGCTGCCGCGGATCGCGGCCCTGCTGACGTTCGCCTGCCTGGCGTCACTCGGGCTGCCCGGCCTGGCCGGTTTCTGGGGCGAGATGCTCGTCCTGCTCGGCGCCTACGACCCGGCCTCGTCATTGCCGCGGGCAACTTATCTGGTCTTCATGGTGATCGCCGGGATCGGGACGGTGCTGACCGCGGCGTACTTCCTGCGGCTGGTCCGCAAGCTCTGCCAGGGTGATCCGGCTGAGCACCCGGCCGGCGCCTTCGCGGTCGACCTGAGCCGGATCGAGCTCATCACCTGGACGCCGCTGATCACGCTGACCGTGCTGCTCGGGGTCTGGCCCGGCCTGCTTCTGCACCAGTGGGGGAGCCTGTGACGCTGACCTGGACGGACTGGCAGGCGATCGCCGTACCGCTGGTGCTGGCGATCGGCGCGGTCGCCGTGCTGCTCATCGACGCGTTCTGGCGCAGCTCTCCGGCGCAGCTCCGGCATACCGTCGTGACGCTGCTGACCGGTGCGGTGATCCTGTTCGGCCTGGGTTTCGTCTGGGCGCAGCGGGACGACTTCAAACCGGCCTTCTGCCGGCCCGCGATCGAGGGGCCGGCCGAGTGCAGCCTGGTCTTCGAGCCGCTGACCGCCGGGCTGTGGGGCGTTCTCCTGCTCGGCGGGCTCGGGGTGGTCGGGCTCTCGGCGTACCGGCTGCTCGCCTCCGACATCCCGGTCGGGGAGTACCACTTCCTGCTGCTCTGCGCGCTGGTCGGCGCGACGACGCTCGCCGGCGCGCGTGATCTGGCGACGGTCGTGATCGGCCTCGAGGTCGTCTCGCTGCCGAGTTTCGCGCTCGTCGCCCTCCGGCGGGACCGGCGCGGCTCCGAGGCCGCGATGAAAGCCTTCCTGGTCTCGGTGCTCTCGACCGCGGTGATGCTGTTCGGCATCTCCTACCTGTACGGCGTCACCGGCTCGCTCTACCTGACCACGATCGCGAACCGGCTGACCGGCCTCGACCCGGCCATGCAGCGGGTCGCGTTCGCCGCCGGGCTGTTCGTGGTCGTCGGGTTCGCCTTCAAGATCGCGGCGGTGCCGTTCCACGGCTGGCTGCCCGACACGTACGCCGGCGCCCCGGTCGAGGTGACCGCCTTCCTGGCCGTCGTCTCCAAGTCGGCCGGTGTGGCCGGCCTGCTCGTCCTCGTCAGCACCGGTCTCGCTCCCGACGGCTCCGACCTGCGCCTGGTGATCGCGATCCTGGCCGCCGTCACGATGACCGTCGGCAACCTGGCCGCCCTCCGCCAGCGCGAGGCCGTCCGCCTGCTCGCCTGGTCCTCCATCGGCCAGGTCGGCTTCCTGCTCGCACCGCTGGCCGTCGGTGACGCCCAGGCCGTCGTCGGCTATCTGGCCGCGTACGTCGTCGTCACCCTCGGCGCCTTCGGCGCGGTCGCCGTCGTCCAGCGCCACCGCCCGTCCGGCCTACTGACCGACTACCGCGGCATGGTCCGCTCCGAGCCCGGCCTCGGCGTCGCGCTGATCTTCTTCCTGGTCGTGCTCGCGGGGCTGCCGCCGGGCCTGGCCGGTCTCTTCACCAAGTTCGCCGCCTTCCAGGCCGTCATCGACGCGCACCTCGGCTGGCTCGCCATCGTGATGGCCCTCAACGTCATGATCGGCCTGGCCGTCTACCTCCGCTGGATCGCCGAACTCTTCCGCCTCCCGGTCGACGACCCTTTCGCCGTCGACATCGAAACCCCCGCCGTCGCCATGATCACCCTCTTCACCGCGGCCGCCGTCGTCGTCTCCATCCTCCCCAGCACCCTCTTCGCGCTGGCGACATGACCGGGCCGCTACGCCTGACCGTCGTCCAGCTCCGGGGCGACGATCGCTGGAACAGCGTCGCCGTCATCGACGGCCGCGACTACCCGGACCGCGAGTCCTACGACCGCGTCGTCAACGCGGCCTTCGAGCTACTCGACGACCTCGGCATCCCCGCCCAGCTGGAAACCGAGCTGATCCGGCCCGACGAACCGCCGTCCCGCCTCCCGAGCTGGCCCGACTACGTCACCCAGCAGCGTTGGTGAGGTACGCCTCGTACTGGGCCCAGACCCGGCGCCACAGCTGATCGCGCTGGGCGGCGTCGTACTGGGGGAGGGGGAGGTGGAACTCGTCGGCGAGCAGGGCGAAGTAGTCAGCCGGGGTTTCGATGATGCTGTTGTCGACGTGATCCCGGGTGATCTCGGTCCGGCCGACGGAGCGGAGTACGACGACCGAGTGCGCCTTGCGGCGGAACGCGGACGCCGTCCGCCGGAACGGGGACTGCGGATCGCCCGACAGCTCGGCATGCTTGGCGGCAAACGCGTCGAGTGTGACGGTCGCGTCCTCGAAGTCCATCCCGATCAGGCTCGCGCGGGAGTCGTGGTCCAACCGCCAACCGACCGTTTTCCCCGACCTGCGCAGGCCCAGCTCGAACGGCTCCTGATGCGCGCGGCCGATCTCCAGCGGGATCGGCCGGATCAGACCGTCGCCGAGCCCGGCGTCCACCAGCCAGACCCGATCCGGATCCTCGGCCAGCCCCTGAACAGTGAGCACCAGATGACTCGCGTCGACCGCGCCGGCCCGGTTCGGCGTCTCGACCCCGCCGCGATGCATCCGGACGCCGTACCCGAGCTGGGTGAGTAGGACGCCGAGCACACCGTTCAATTGGAAGCAGTACCCGCCCGACTCGCGGCCGATGATCCGCCGCGCGGTCTCCTCCAGGTCGAGCGGCGTACCAGGCGCCAGCTGGTACTGGATCGACTCGTACGGCACCTGATCGACGAACGCCTCGTGCACCCGCTCGAGCCCCTCGAGCCGCGGCGGCCCGCCGAGATCGTCCAGCCCGATCCGACGCAGGAAGGCGGAGGTATCCATACCGGCGAGGCTATGTCACGGGCAGTTGCTCTTCGGTTTGGACAGGGGCGTGCCGGGCCCGCGGTGACCTGGCAGGGTATGCGTCATGACCTCTGAGCGGATCTATGTCGGGAGTTACACCAGTCAGCCGGGTGGCGGCGAGGGGATCGGGTTCGGTCCGCTCGACGAGCTCGCGGTCGCGGCGACCGCCGTCGACCCGTCGTTCCTGGTTCGGTCGGCCGACGGGCGCTTCCTGTACGTGACGAACGAGACCGTCACCGATCCGCCGGAGACCGGCCGCGTCAGCGCGTACGCGATCCAGCCGGACGGCGGTCTGGAGTTCCTGAACGACCAGCCGACCGAGGGGCTGCACCCGTGCCACCTGGGCATCGACCCGACCGGCGCCTACCTGCTCTCGGCCAACTACAGCTCCGGCTCGGTCGCGATCCACCCGATCACCGCCGACGGCTCCCTCGGCGCCGCCACCCAGATCGTCCAGCGCGAAGGCACCGGCCCGAACGCCGACCGCCAGGAGGGGCCGCACGCCCACCAGGTCGCGTTCTTCGCCGGCCACGTCTTCGACGTCGACCTCGGCTCGGACACCGTCTACACCTCCACCCTCACCCCGGAGGGCACCCTCGAAGAGGTCGACCGCCTCCGCGTCCACCCCGGCGCCGGCCCCCGGCACGTGGTCTTCCACCCGACCGGCGCCGCGGCGTACGTCGTCAACGAGCTCGACTCCACGCTCACCGTCTGCTCCCACACCGACGGCAAGCTCCAGGTCGTCCAGACCCTCTCGACCCGCCCCGCCGACACCCCCGGCGAGAACTATCCCGCCGAGCTCCTGATCTCCGCCGACGGCCGCTTCCTCTACGCCTCCAACCGAGGCGACGACACCATCGCCGTCCTCGCCGTCGCCCCCGACGCGCTCTCCGCCACCCTCACCCAAACCATCGACTCCGGCGGCAACTGGCCCCGCCACCTCGCCTTCAGCGCCGACGCCACCCGCCTCTACGCCGCCAACGAGCGCTCCGACACCATCGCCACCTTCACCTTCGAAGACGGCCTCCTGACCCAGGCCGGCGACCCCGCCGCCTACCCCAAGCCGGTCTGCATCCTCCCGGCCTGACCTCACGGTCCGGGGCTCCGGCCCCGGACTAACCGGTGATGTCGGCGGCGAGTTTCTTGGCTTGTTCGCTGGTGAACTGACCGGCGATCTGGACTTCGCCCGCGGTGATGGCACCGTTGACCGTCGGCGCCGAGACGACCTGGTCCTTGACGACGATGGCGAGCTGATTGGCCGGCGGCTTGTTCTTGAGCAGGTCGGCGGTCAGCTTCGCGAACACTTGGGTGCCTTCGGCATCCAAAGTGAGGTTGACGACCCAACCGGTGCCGTACTGATCAGCTGCAGCCACAGTGCGCGTGACGTGCGAGCCGTCGAGCTCGACCGCGCCCAGCGTGTACTGCGTCCCATCCGAGCCGCACCGCACGTTCTCGGCAGCAGGCTCGTTGGTGCAGGCGTTCGGCTTCACCGCTACCACCCGCCGGAACTGCAGCGTGTCCGCCGCCGCCCGCTTCGGCTCCGACGTCCCGTCGAACCGCCGTACGACGACGATTGTCACCAGAACGACCAGAGTGATCAGCAACAGGACCAGTGCGACCACCAGCACGACCGGTCCGCGCCGACGCGGCGCCGGCGGACCGTATGGCGGCGGATACGACTGGGCCATGACAACGCACCCTAGCGCGCTGCCATGGCCCAGTAGCGTCTCAGACGAGCTTCTCGAAGAAGAACTCGTGCTTGAGGAACGACACGTCGTACTCGTGCCCCGGCTGCGGCGGGAGCAGCTGCGCGGCCTGGAACAGCCGCCAGCCGTCCTTCAGCGCATCCAGCCCCGTGGCGTACGGCGGTACGTCGCTGTCGCCGGTGGTCGGCGACGTCTCGCCAGTACCGTCGTACGTCGACCAACCGACGACCCGGGCGTCCAGCGCGGAGGAGGCCAGGTAGAGCACCAGCACCTGCTGGCGGAGCGTCTGCTGCTGAACGGTCATGCGATCACCTTCTTGGCGTGGGGGTTGACGCTGCGCTGGGAGACCACGCGCTGCGGGCGGTTGGACACACGCGTCACCCAGTAGTCCGGGTCGAACGTGTCGTCACCGGTGATCGCCTGCCACAGCTTCACCCGGTTGTAGATCTCCAGCCGGCCGGTCGCGTTCTCGTACCACGGGAACGTCTGACCGAGCTCCCGCGCGACCTCCTCGTCGTACAGGTCCTCGAGGTTCCACAGCCGCACCTGGCGCACGGTGGGGTTGAACCGGATCTTGAACATGTAGCGGTCGATGGAGCTGTCGTTCTTACGGCCGCCGTGCCAGATGCCGTGGTGCAGGAACTGGACCGTGCCGGCCGGGCAGACCAGACGCGTCTGGCCGAGCAGGTTCTGGTAGCGGCCGGTGTCGGACTCGTTGGTGCGCCGCAGGTGGCTACCGGGGACGCTGAGCGTGCCGCCCATCTCCAGCGTCACGTCCTGCGGGTAGTACATGAGCTGGACGTCGAACGCGTCTTCCCGGACGTCGATGATCGCGTCACCGTGCAGGTTCTGCGCCTCACCCTCGTTCGCCTTGCGGATGTGAACGGCGTGGTGATCGACCGTCGGCTCCGGACCGACCAGACTGTGGATCGCACCGGCGACCTCAGGCAGCTGGACCAGCCGCTGCACGAACTCGCTGTCCGCGAACGCCTCCGACAGCGGAGTGCCGTAGGGGACGCCGGGGATGCCGTTGTCGAGGACCTCGATCGCCTGCCGGTTCATCTCCTCCGGTACGACGGCGTCCATCCGGAGCGACCCCGTCGCCACGAAATGCGCCATCTGAACCGAGGTGAGCAGGTTCTTGCGATGCGGATGGGGCATGGTTCTCCCTCTCGGGGTGGTGGTTACTACTCCACAACGCTAGGTCGGTCCTCCGTTGAATTGCGTGGGTTGTGATCACCACTGGTGGTAATTTTTCACCATGATCGCGCTGCCCCTAGCCGCGCCGCCCGAAGTCGTCAACGTCGGGTCCGGAATCCACGGCACCCATTCCCGCCGCGACATCTTCCAGCTCCCCGACCTCTGGCAGCTGCACCTCTACTCCTACTCGGCCGACCTGACCATCGCCGGCACGACGTACGCCGTCGCCCCCGGCTACGTCTCGCTGACGCCGGCCGGCGTACAGGTCCAGTTCGACTACCGCGGGCGCTCAGAACACCTCTACGCGCACTTCCGCCCCGCCGCGACCGGAGAGCCGTCGTACCTCCCCGCAGTACAGGACGCTGGTGCCGCAGCCCCCGCCCTGTCCGCCCTACTCCGTTCCGCCACCGAAGCGTCCCCCTCCGGCTCAGCCCGCGTTTCTGCCGAGGTCTGGACCTTCCTCTGGCGCCTGGCAGACCTGGCCGCCGCCCGGTCCGCAGCAGACCCTCGCCATCCAGCCGTAGCCACCGCAGTAGCTCACATAGAGGCCCACCTGACCCACCCCCTCACCGTCCCAGCCCTAGCCAGAGCTGCCGGCGTCTCCCACAACCACCTGACCCGCCTCTTCCAATCCGACCTGGGCACGACCGTCATCGCCTACATCCGCGAACGCCGCCTCACCCGAGCCCGCCACCTCCTGACCTCCTCCACCCTCTCCATCCCAGCCATAGCCGCCTCGGTAGGCATCCCCGACCTCCAGGCCTTCAACAAGGCCTGCCACCGAGAGCTAGGCGCCTCCCCCCGAACGGTCCGGGACGCCGCAGCTACGCCTAACTGACCGCCAGAGCGGCGAGGCCCTCCGTGAGGACGCCTCGGGTGATGCGGACGCAGTCCTCGCGGTCGGGTCCGGTCAGAGCCTGGTGGGACCAGAGGACGACGTCCTCACGCGCACGGAGACGGCGGTAGTAGCGGACGGCGTCCTGGTCGAGGTCGTGCGGCCCGTAGCCGGAGAGGAAGGCCTCGATCTGGGTCGGGTTGCTGGGGCCGACGTCGCCCATGCCACCCAGCATGAACATGAGGTCCTGCTCACGCGGGGCGAGGACGACGTCGTCCCAATCGATCAGGTGGAGCTGGCCGTCGGCGACCAGCACGTTCCCGAGGTGAGGGTCGCCGTGACAGGCCACTCGCGGCCCGCTGGGCGCAGGAGGGTCAGCAGCCAGCAGCTCGGCGATGGTGTCCGCAAACGCGGCCCAGAGCCCAGCCAGCTCCTCCTCGACCGCATCCGCCGGCGACTGGAGGCGGTCACGCACCTCGGCCGCCGCGGCCGGAACGCTCGCATCGATCGGACTGTGCTTCGGCAACGCGTCCCGAAGCCGGGCCGGCGGCTCCGTGTCATGCACCCGCCGCAGCAGTACGCCGTACTCCGCCCACTGCTCGACCGTCAGCCCACTCTCCGCCGCCCGCACCCCGTCGATCCACGGCGTCACCGTCAGCCGCTTCTTGGCCCCGTGAAACGTCCAGAGCCCGTCCTCGACCGTCCGCACCACCTCCGGCACCCCAGGCAACCCGCAGTCACCCAAGTACGCCGCCACCTGGTGCCCCGTGTTCGTCCCGGCGCCACTCCACTTCACGGCGTACACATTGGTCGCCGTCCTGGCCCGCCAGACCTGCGCGGCCACGTCCGCCCCATGCCCGACGGGTGAGAGTTCCACCACATCCAGCCCGAAGTCGTCGTACAACCACCGCCGCAGCAACGTGTCACCCACGCCGCCCAGCATGCCCGCCCGAACCACCCACGGCGACCCGTTTACAGCCAGGTGAGCCGACCGCGTACCCGCCGGCTCACCCCCACCTCAGCGGTAGTTGACGAACTGGACCGCGAACTCCAGGTCCTGCCCCTTGATCAGCGCCTGAACCGCCTGCAAGTCGTCCCGGCTCTTGCTCGAGACCCGCAGCTCATCGCCCTGGATCTGCGCCTTCACGCCCTTCGGCCCCTCGTCGCGAATCAGCTTCGACAGCTTCTTCGCGTTCTCCTGCGTGATCCCGGCGTCGATCGTCGCGGTGATCTTGTAGATCTTCCCCGACAGCTTCGCCTCGTCCGCCTCCAGCCCCTTCAGCGAGATCTGCCGCTTCACCAACTTGTCCTTGAACACATCCAGAACGGCGTTCACCCGCTCCTCCGTGTTCGCCTGCATCTCGATCGACTCACCCGACCACTTGAGCTGGGCATCCACGTTCTTGAAGTCGAACCGCTGACCGATCTCCTTGATCGCCTGGTTCACCGCGTTGTCCACCTCCTGGCGGTCCACCTTGTTCACGATGTCGAACGAAGACTCCGAAGCCACAGCCACTTCCCTTTCCGATTTGCCGACACACCCACCTACTGTTGTATCGTCTCCCACGCCGGTTCACGAACCGGCAGCACCCTGGCGGGTTGCCCGAGCGGCCAAAGGGAGCAGACTGTAAATCTGTCGGCTTATGCCTACGCAGGTTCGAACCCTGCACCCGCCACAGGCGCAAAAGAGGCCCCTGACCTGCGAGAACGCAGGTCAGGGGCCTTCTTCGTGTTGTCCGGTTGCTACGGGTTGTCTACGGCTGTTCCTGCCCTATTTCTGCCCTGGTTTTCGGCGGGGCTTGCCCGGCTTCGCGGGTGCCTCGTCGCGCTCAACCGCTCGCTGCAGGACAGCTAGTGCGGTCTGGGCATGGCCGTCGATGCATCCGGCGTAGACCTCCAGCACGACCTTGACCGAGTTGCCTGCCCACTCGGAGACCTGGAGGGCGGTCACGCCGGCGTTGAGCTGGTAGGTGATGCCGGCGTGCCGTAGGTCGTAGGGACGGGCTGCGAGCTTCTTGGCGATCTGATCCGCCGTCAGCACCTTGCCGCGCGCCTTGGCCCAGACCCGGCCCACGGTGTTCGGATGGACCGGCTTGCAGTAGGCCGGCGGCACCGGTCGCCCGAACCGGCCAGTCCGAGTGACGAACAGGTGGCCATCCGGTCCAGTGCCGAAGCGGTCGAGGTGGCTTCTGAGGAGCCGGACGAGAACCGGCGGGATCGGTACGCGCCTCGTCGTATTCACTGGCCGGTGTTTCAGCGATCGCTCCTGCCGGACGGCTCCGTCGTCCGTCCAGCGCTCACCGGACTGCTGAGTCGATCCGTCGAGTAGCAACTCACCCCATCCTTCCGCCGGCAAGCTGGCGAGATTGTCCCGATTGAGATGCCGTGCTTCGGCTGGGCGCATTAGTGCGAAGTACATGCAGCCGAAGTAGGCGACCATCCACGGGCAAAACTCCTCGATCGCGGCCAGGAGTAGATCGACGGTGCGTCGGTTCGGCTCCACAACTACTACGTCGAGCATGGGTTCGTGCATGTTCGAACTGCCGAGGTTTCAGGTCGCATGAGTGGAGCTCTTTTTCAGCTAGATCTTGCCGCGCTATGACCTGCGGGCGCTGGCAAGTTCACGCGGTCGATCCTTTAACTCTCGACCGCGGGTGTCCGCTTGCCACTCACTTTCCGGTGATGTTGTAAAGCCACTGAAGTTGCTGTTATTGGCCAAGCTTCTTGGCCATGTCGAATAGGCGTCCAATAATATTGATCTGATCATCGGTGATTGCGGGTCCGGACTTTTCGGAGGCTCCGCCGAGGGTCTGTTGAATTAGCATTGTCTCAACTACCTTCAGTCGAGCCTCGGCTTGCTTCGATGGATCGACATCCTGGAGGAGTGGGCCGGTTGTCACGATGTTTAGCTCTAGGTGACGCGCGTGTTCCTCCCTGCCGCGGTGGCGTGCGGACTGGCGTGCGGCGTAGCTAGCCAAGCCTCCGAGTGCTAAGGCGATAGAAACCTTGCCGATGATCAGGCTCCAGTTGGTGGCCGCATCTTTCTCGGTTATGAGTAGAGTGCCGGCCGCGACTGCGGCAAATGCAGCTAGGACGATTGCGCCGAGTCGCCAGTTGTTTGCTGACTCTGCCTGTTCTCGCGCTTCTTTCCCATATGCATTTGCTGTCCCGGCGGCAGCGAAGACGCTTACGAGATCTCCGGCCTCCGCGATCTTCGCCTGGATGGCCTCTACTGACTTGACGGCGGATTGTTCCGCAGTTTCGCGTGCGCTGTCTGCCTCGGAGACGATGGTAGATAATGAACTCTGAAACTCTTTCGCTCTCGCTTCTTGGGCTTCGGAAAATTGCAACTGAAACGCCGAGATTGCCTGATCCGCCCGCTCGGCAGACCTTGCGACCTGGTCGGCAATCGCGGTGCGTTGAACATCGAGCGACATGATCTGCGTGCTTAGTTCGTCAAGCTGCTGAGTGACGCGCTGGGTCGTTTGATCTGTGTTGATTTGTGCGCTCTCCGCAAACAGTGTGGCTAGAGCGCGGGTATCCTCGAGATCGCTCGCCGCCTTCTCGATCTCCGCCTTCAATCCGCTGAGTTGTTGGCCCGCGGATCGTCTGTAGGTCGATGCCGCCTCTGTGACAGCTTCTCGCCAGTCGCCGGTCTGTGATGGCCATTGCGCGAGTACGGCGGCGACCTCGTCGACCGCGTCCGTAAACGCGACAGCTGCAGGTCGAGTAACGGATTCGAGGGCGGCTAGTGCGCCTACAGCGGCCTGCAATTGCTCCAACCGGGTCTTGAGTGAGCTCGGGAGCGGCTTGGGTAGAAGTTGTGGAACGGTTGATGCAACGACGACGAGGCAGTGGTCCAGAATCATCTGAGATCGCTCGACGATTCCGTCGTCCTCGGCGTCTACTGTCGAGAGATATTCCGGAGTCATGGAGTCCAACGTGATCCGGATGTCTGTTACAAGCTTGTCGAACTCGAAATCTGCTAGGTGCTCGACGTAGTCCATAGTTGCCCCCCACAGGCAGTACTCAGAGTAGCCCTCTGGGTGAAGATACCACTGTGTGTAGTGGTTCGGGCTGGCTACTCGAAGTCCCTGTCACACGTAGCGCTGTCCCTGGCCTCCAAGCAGGAGCCCGGCTCGCTCACCGTGGGCACCGCCAAAGCTTGGCGGCGACCCGGCCGCCGACGTGGCACCGTCGAGACCTTCTCCATGGGGTGGCCGCCCTCATCTTGCCCCTGGGACTCGTCGAACGGGCATACCGCCAGGTCAGAGGCCAAGTCGTGGTCTGGACTGTAAATCTGTCGGCTTATGCCTACGCAGGTTCGAACCCTGCACCTGCCACAGGCGCAAACAGCCCCTGACCTGCGACACGCAGGTCAGGGGCTGTTCTCGTCTGCCCGGCCAAGTCCGGCTCCCACCGGAGATCTACGGCTGCCCATGCCACCCGCGTGCCACCGCCTCTGGGTGGCTGTTCTTGTGTCTGGCGGCTAATTCGGGTGCGGGGGCGGGGGTGGCGGAGCAGCATGGGGGGATGTTGAGCCGCGAGGAGTTGGGGGAGTTTGAGCGAGACGGAGTCGTGCGGCTGTGTGGTGCCTTCAGTGAGGGGGATGCGGCTCGGATGCGGGCTGTGTTGTGGGGGGAGTTGGAGGCGCTGTATGGGATGGTGCCTGGGGATCGGGCGACCTGGACTACGGTGCGGCCGGTGCGGTTGAGGGTTACTAAGAGGGATCCGGGGGCGGGGGTGATTTTGGGGCCGGTGGTTCGGGAGGCGCTTGGGCAGTTGTTGGGGGAGTGGGTGGAGCCTGTGCATCAGGGGCAGGTGTTGGTGACTATGCCTGAGGGGCGGGCGTGGGGTGTTCCGCATCGGATGTGGCATGTGGATGTTGGGTTTGGTCTGCCGCGGGAGAGGTTGGGGGCGGTGAAGATTTGGGCGTTGTTGGACGATCTGCAGCCTGGCGGTGGGGGGACGCCGCAGATCGCGGGCTCGCATCGCGTCATCGAGCGGCTGGTGGATGACAACCCCGATCTCGGGCGTGACGACGTGCTGACGTCGCACGAGTGGTTCCGGCAGCTCTGCCGGGAGGATCGGCCTGTGGGATGGACGCCGGCGGGCGACATTGACGGCGTCCCGGTTCGCGTTGTGGAGCTGACTGGCCGGGCTGGAGATGTCTACATCACGCATCCGTGGGTCCTGCATTCGATTGCGACCAACGCCCGCGAGACGCCGCGGATGATGCGTAGCCGCGTCATTTGGCGGACGACGGAAAGTGTCGGAGCCGTCGGATAGAACGGGATGATGAGATACGGATTCATCTTGCCGGGCGGGAATGCGACTGAGCAGTTGGAGCAGGCGGTGCTGGCGGAGGGGGCCGGCTGGGACGGCGTGTTCGTGTGGGAGGCGGCGTACGGGGTTGAGCCGTGGGGGCTGTTGTGCGCGATCGCGGCGCGGACGGAGCGGATTCGGCTGGGGACGATGCTGACGCCGTTGCCCTGGCGGCGCCCGTGGAAGGTGGCCAGCCAGGTGGTGACGCTGGACCAGATCTCGGGTGGGCGGGCGACGATCGCGGTCGGGGTGGGCGCGGTCGAGACGGATCTGCCGAACACGGGTGAGGAGCTGGATCTGCGGGTTCGGGCCGAGCAGCTCGACGAAGGTATCGACCTGATGCGCGAGCTGTGGAGCGGCGGCCTCAGTTATCAGGGGCAGCACTACCGGTACGAGAGTGAGCGCGACGACCTGATGGGGAGGCCGGTCCAGGAGCGCATTCCGATCTGGGTGGTCGGGGTGTGGCCGCGGCCGAAGTCGATGCGGCGGGTGTTGCGCTGCGACGGCGTCCTCCCGCAGTACGGCGGTCCGGGGTCGCCGGCGGAGTTGCGCGAGCTGAAGCAGTGGCTGGTTGAGCGTGGTGCGGGGGAGCACGAGGTGATCGCCGAGGGCGAGACGGCCCCAGGCGGAGAGGTCAAGGAGTGGGCGGACGCCGGGGCGACCTGGTGGATGGAGACGCGCTGGGCGTTGCCGCACCATTCGCCGGAGCGGATGCAGGAGGTGCGGGAGCGGATCGCGGCCGGTCCGCCTAGGGGTGCTTGACGAGGTAGACGTCCACGGCGTCTTCGGAGTCGAGGGTGAAGCCGTGGCGCTCGTAGAGGCGGCGGGCCGGGCTGCCCTGGAGGACGTTCAGGCGGATGGTGCCGGGGGTCGTGGCCAGGACCTGGGTCAGGACGCCGGTGCCGACGCCGCGGCCCTGGAGAGTCGGATCGAGGTAGAAGTGCTCCAGCCAGACCGCGTCGGCCGCCGGGCGGAGGGCGATTGAGCCGGCGAAGCGGCCGGTGACCTCGATGATCCGGGTGTTGGCGGGGTCGTAACCGTCGCGGAGGCGCTGGCGGACGCGGACGGCGTCGTACCGGCCGAGGCGGGTGAGGTCGGGGCGGAGGACGACGGCGCGGAGGGCGGCGATGGGTTCGACGTCGGCCGGGGTCGCGGGGCGGAGTCGCCACGCGGTGCGGGTGCGGTCGGGCATGGGGTGGACTTTAGGGTTGGGAATAGCGGGGCGCTGGGGGAGGGTTGGTCTCGGAGACGTGTCATTGGTGAGAGGGATGGGATGAAGCCGACCGAGTTCGTGAAGGTGAACACGCAGTTCTGGGGCGAGCACCTGAAGGGGATCAGCGAGCACCTACCGGTGAGTCACCGTCGGGAGCTGGCGGGTCCGCTGCTGTACCCGCGGATGCTGGTGCTGACCGAGGCGCCGGACTGGAACATCGTGGAGCTGGTCGGCATCAGCCGGGAGTACCGGAGCCTGGAGGTACGGCGGCAGAAGGTCGCGAGCGTCGAGGAGTACTTCGGGGTCACCGGCGGCCCGGCCGTCGTGACGCTGCCCGGGGAGAACCTGTTCAAGGACGCGACCGTCGCCACGCAGAGCGGCCGGCAGGAGCTCGGCGCCCGGTTCCCGGGCGTGAAGGGGATGCTCGGGCAGGAGTTCACCGGCCCGCAGGAGGATCTGCTCAAGTTCGCTCCGGGGAACTACTCCACCTTCGACCGCACGCTGCTCGTGCACTCGGCCGGCTCCGCCCTGCGCGCGCACTGGGTGTTCTTCGCGCTGGCGATCCACCGCTCCGAGCCCGCGGAGAAGTACCTCGACTTCCTGCGCAACTTCGCCGCCGCGGCCCCGCACACCGACCCGATCGGCACGCTGAGCGTCCCGCGCGCGGACAACGGCGCCGACCTGCAGGGCCCGGCTTTCGCGAGCACCTACCTCGCGCACGCCGTCCCGAACTCGACCGTCGAGGCTTTCCTCAGCCAGAACGAGGACTTCCTGCTCTCGGCGTTCGACGCGACCAAGCTGATCCGCCAGCCGCACCTGGAGTGGCAGGACGGCGGCGAGGCCCTCACGCCCGACTTCATCCTCGAGCGCGCCGACGGTACGCATGTCGTCGGCGACCTGCGGCTCCCGCTCGTCGACACCGCGAAGGGAAAGCGCCACAAGCGGACGTCGTCCGTCACGGACGGCGCGGCCCGGCTCGCCCGCGTCACGGAGTACTTCGAGGACGCCGACAACCGGGCCTTCGCGGCCACGAAGTACGGCGTCGAGATCACCGCACCGCGCAAGCTCGTCGTCCTCGGCTCGCAGGACCTCGTCGGGGCCGACGAGCTGAAGGCGGCCGAGGGCGTCGAGGTGCTGGACTTCGACACGATCCTCCGTCTCCACCTGGCGGCCACGACCGAATGACGCAGTACTTCGTCTACGGCCGGGACGCCGTGGGGTCGGGTGCGCTCAAGGCCCGCCTGACCCCCGAGCACTGGGCCTTCATGGACCGGTACGCCGAGGCGCTCATCGCCCGCGGCCCGACGCTGACCGACGACGGCGAAGCGACCACCGGCAGCCTGCACATCGTGGACCTCCCCGATGTGCAGGCCGCCCGGTCGTTCGCGTACGACGAGACGTACTACCGGGCCGGCGTCTTCGACTCCGTCCAGCTGACGCGCATCCGCAACCACACCCCTGGCACCATGTGGGACTTCGCCAACGCGGTCGACTCGTACCAGCGCTATCTCGTCCTCACCACGGACGCCCCGCGCGAAGTCACCTCACCGCACGTCATCCTGTCCGGCGACCTACTCGCCCTGGACGCCGACGCCCACCTGGGCCGGGCCCTTCTCGTCGAAGCTCCCACGGCCCAAGCCGCCGCCGACCTCGCCCAGGCCGCACCCGCCGACGTCCACCCGTGGACGTTCGGCGGCCGCCGCTGAGTCACTCCAGCGTCTTCAGCTCCGCCGGCGTGAGCTCTACGGCGCCGGCGGCGACGTTCTGCTCGAGATGAGCCACCTGGCTCGTGCCCGGGATGGCGAGGATGTTGGGTGCGCGGTGCAACGTCCAGGCGAGACGGACCTGTTGGGTCGTGATGCCGTGGGCAGCCGCCACCGCCTGAACAGCCTCCGTGGTCACTCCGTCGGCGATCGAGGCGAACGGGACGTACGCGATCCCGTACGACGCGCACAGGTCGACCAGCGGGTCGTCACCGCGCCGATCGACGGAGTACTCGTTCTGAACGCAGACCACCGGCGCGATCCTGCGAGCCTCCTCCAGCTGCTCGGCGGTCACGTTCGACACGCCGAGCTGCCGGATCAGGCCGGCGTCCCGCAGCTCGGCCAGCGCGCCGAACCGGTCCGCCAGCGACTCAGGGCCGCCGACCCGCAGGTTGACCACGTCGAGGACGTCGACGCCGAGCTCGCGCAGGTTGTCCTCGACCTGATCGCGGAGCTCGGCCGCGGAGGTCGCCTGATAGAAGCCGCGCTCGGGATGCATCCCCGGCCCGACCTTCGTCGCGATCGTGAGCTCCGAGCCGGACGGCGCGAGCGCCCGCCGGAGCAACTCGTTCGCCGGGCCGTAGAACGCGGCCGTGTCGAAGTGGTCGACGCCGAGCTCGACCGCCCGCCGCAGCACCGCGACCCCGGTCTCCGGTTTCAGCCGCATCGTGCCGAACCCCAGCCGATCGACCGACCTGTCACCCAGCTCCCAGCGGCTCACTCCTCGACCGCCCCGTTGACCGCTCGCAGATGCTGCCGGAACGTCAGCGACGGATCGGCGGCGCGCGCGGTCAGGAACTCGTCGAACCGCACCTGCGCCCGCAGTGAGCGCCCGGCCCGGATCTCGGCCGCCTGCGCCCGCTCGGTGTCGCGGATCCCCTCGGCCAGGTCGAACAGCTCCTCGACCCGATCGGCCGGCACGAACAGCACGCCGTCCTCATCGCCGAGGACGACGTCGTCCCGGGTCACCGTCCACTCGCCGATAGTTGCCGAGGACAACGCATCGGCCGGCTGCGGGTCGAGCCGCAACGGCCCGGTCGGCAGCGCGCCCAGACTGAAGACCGGCAGACCGATCTCGCGGACGTCGACGGTGTCGCGATGCAGCCCCCAGATCACGATCCCGCTGACGCCGGCATGCTGCGCCTCGAGCGCGACCATGTCGCCGACACACGCCTCGTCGCGCCGGCCGCCGTTGTCGACGACGAGCACGTCACCCGCCGCCGCGGACTCGAACGCCTCCAGATAGACGTCGACGCTCCCCGCATGTCGCGTCGGCAGCACCCGGCCCGCGACGCGCCCGCCGCCCACCGCGGTCAGCGACGCCGTCCGCACCGGCAGCCCCGCGCGCAGGCACGCATCCGCCACATGCGCGGTGGTCAATGTGTCGAATCGATCCAGCATCCCCAGCCCCTCTCCGACGACGTGGAACCGACCCTAGCTCGCCCCTAGGACAAGAACGCGACGATCTCGGAAATCGCCGGATCGTAGGACTCCCTACTGGTGTCGACAGTGAGGCCCGGAACCGGCAGATCCACGGCCTGGAAGGCGTTGTGGGTCCGCAGCCGGGCTTCGGCGGCGATCGCCGCGTCCTCGTGGGCGGCCCGGCGCGGGTCGCTCGCGGCGCGCTCGGTGATCCGGCGCAAGGCGACCTCGGCCGGGACGACGCAGTGCAGGATCCGCACGTCGGCGCGGCCGAGGAACGGCGTCAGCCCCGGCGTCCAGATCTGGTCCTGGAAGGCGGCCTCGGCGACGACTGTCGTCCCGCGGCCGACGAGCAGCCCGATCACGTCGAAGAACGTCGACAGCGTCCGCATCGTGAGTGGATCACTCGGCCCCGGGACGAACCCGGGCGTCGCGTGCGCCATCCCCTCCTTGATCTCGTCCCGGCAGATCGCCGGGCACCCGATCGCGGCGGCGACGCGGTGCGCCAGCGTCGTCTTCCCGGTCCCCGGCGGCCCGCTCACGACGACGATCATCGGCTTCGAATGCACCGCCGTACCCTAGCCGTCCGCCGTTTCGGTCGCCACCGAAAAGCGGCCGCGAAAACTGTCGGTGGGCAGTCTTAACGTTGTGGCCATGGGGAGACAGGCGTGGGACTGGGGCTGAGGTGGTCAGGTGCGGGCGCGGAGCCGGTCGGGCAGGCCGGGGAGAGTGAGGTGTTCGGCGAGGAAGCGCGCGCGATCGGTGTAGGCCGCGACGTCGTTGATGACATGGCCGGTGTCGTACCAGCGGAACTCCTTCGGCTCGCTCCCCGCGGCGAAGTACTTCTCGCTGTTCTCCCGGCTCACGTTCGGGTCGAACCAGGCCGACTGGAAGAGCAGCGCCGCCGGCGCCGCCATCCCGACGAAGTGCCCGCAGTCGTAGGGCTCCAGCAAGGCCAGCAGCGGCTCGTACTCCGCCGGCGTCATCGACTCGCGCATCCGCCGGATCTCCGGGTAGTCCGTCTCCCGATAGTGCACGCTCAGACCCGGCAGTCCCGAGTCGAAGACGAAACACCGGAACCGGTCGTCGATCCCGCTGACTGTGCCGGCCGTCATCGCGCCGAAGGAGTGCCCGACGCAGCCGAGCCGATCCGCGCCGTACGCCGTCAGCAGGTCGGCGCCGCGGCGGATCGCGAAGATCGACTCGCGCAGGTTGTGGACGGCGTCGCCGGTGTCGGCGATCGGCAGCGAGAGCGCGATCCCACCGGCCTCCGCGACCTGGATCGCCTCGGCGAGGAAGCCCTCGCGACCGCCGGTCGAATGCTGGTAGACGACGCCGGCCAGGTCGTCGCCGGCCGCCAGCAGCGCGCCGGAGGGGAAGACCAAATAGCCGGTGACGCGATCGCCCTCGGCGTTGTCGTAACCGCAGTCCGCGATGACGACGCCGTCCCGCTCGGCCAGTGTCTCGGTGCGGGCGTTCAGAGGCAGGGCGGAGTCGTAGTCGAGGTCGGGCATCGGGGCTCCCTTGCGCGTACGTCGGATCTCCAGGGATAGAAGCAATTGCTTCCGGCAACTAGTCTGTCTCAATCGACGAGACGATATGTCTCATGAAGCAAGACATTGGGCTACCGTGAGGCGTGTTGGCGAGGGCAAAGGAGCCTGGGATGAATAACGTGTACACGCACGGCCACCACGAATCGGTCCTGCGGTCGCACAGCTGGCGGACCGCGGTGAACTCGGTCGGCTACCTCCTCCCGCACCTTCGCCCCGGCCTGTCCG
The DNA here is from genome assembly GCF_055584105.1 of Kribbella sp. NPDC104218. Taxonomy (NCBI): domain Bacteria; kingdom Bacillati; phylum Actinomycetota; class Actinomycetes; order Propionibacteriales; family Kribbellaceae; genus Kribbella; species Kribbella sp. NPDC104218. The sequence goes on along the minus strand of NZ_JBVJMQ010000001.1, from coordinate 947,942 downwards.
TCCTGGACGTCGGCGCCGGCCCGGGCACCATCACCGCCGACCTGGCTCGGCTCGTCGCGCCCGGGCGGACGACGGCGCTCGAGGCGAGCGAGCCGGTGCTCGCGATCACCCGCCAGGCCTTCGACGGCGCCGAGCTGCCGGTCGACTTCGTCGTCGGCGACGTCCACGCGCTCGACCTGCCCGACGACACGTACGACGTCGTCCACGCGCATCAAGTCCTGCAGCATGTCGCCGATCCGGTGCAGGCGTTGCGCGAGATGCGGCGCGTCTGCAAACCCGGCGGCATCGTCGCCGCCCGCGACTCCGACTACGCCGCCTTCACCTGGTTCCCCGCTCTACCGGAGCTCGACGAATGGATGGCGCTCTACCAGCGCCTCGCCCGCGCGAACGGCGGCGAACCGGACGCCGGGCGCCGTCTGCTCTCCTGGGCTCACGCGGCCGGCTTCGAACAGGTCGACGCCGGCGCGAGCAACTGGACCTTCGCCAACCCCGAGGACCGCGCGTTCTGGGGCGGCATGTGGGCCGACCGCATCCTCCAGTCCGCGATGGCCGACCAGGCCCGCGCCGACGGCGTCCCGGAGCAGACCCTGCAAGGCATCTCAACTGCCTGGCGCGCCTGGTCCGCCCACCCGGACGGCTGGATCGCCATCCTGCACGGCGAAATCCTCTGCACCGCCTGACGCGACCACGACCAGATAGCCGTCAGGATCTCGCAACCACAGCTCGTCATGTCCGGCGTTCGGGTTGTGATGGACGTCGGTCTGCACGGTCGCGCCGATCGCCGTCGCCCGCTCGGCCGCGGCCGGTAGGTCATCGGTCGCAAACCAGATCGCAACCCCATTCCCCAGCGGCTGCCCGGCGTCCGCGAAGGGGCCGTGATGGTGGTCGACGTCCAGCCGATGCAGTTGCAGGACCAGTGCGCCGTCCACGACAAGCCGCTCGTACTCCGGGCCGCCGTGCGCGCTCGTGCCGCCGAGGACGGCGCAGTACCAGGCGCTGCTCGCCTCGACGTCGCGGACGGCGATCAAAGGTTGTGCTCGCATACGAGCGACGTTAGGCGGACGGCGGCGTACCGGTCTTGAACGAATGGGAGCGCTGCCGGGAGACCTCGTACAGGACGGCGGTCGCCGCATTCGCCGCATTCAGCGAACTCGCCGCTCCCGTGATCGGGATCCGGACGAGGTGATCGGCCGCCTCTCGCCAGGCCGCGCTCAACCCGTTCGTCTCATTACCCACCAGCACCAGACTCGGCCGGGTGAAGTCGAAGTCGAAGATGTCGACGTCACCCGTCTCGTCGGTCCCGGCGACCACGATCGGCACCCCCGCACCCCGAACCCACTCGAGCGCCTCCCGATGCGACGGCACGCGGACGGCGGGCAGCGCGAACAGCGACCCGGTCGTCGCCCGCACCGCCTTCGGGTCGTACACATCGGCCGCATGTCCGGTGACGATCAGCCCCGACGCGCCGAACGCATCCGCCGACCGGATGATCGACCCGATGTTCCCCGGCCCGGTCGGCCGGTCGAACACCACGCCGAGAAAGTCCGGCCCGACCGGGATCCGGCTCAGTTCATCGGCCGGCATCTCGACCACCGCGATCAGCTCCGGCTCGTCCTTCTCGCCCAGCTCCGCGAGCAACTCCGGCTCCATCGCCACCCGCTCCACCCCAGGCAGCCGACCCAGCAACTCCCGGGCCCACGCCGACAACGGCCGGGCCGCATCGTGAATCACCACCCGCACCGGCCACCCGTGATCGACCGCCAGCGAGATCGGCCGCACCCCGTGCACCAAGAACTCCCCGGCCCACTGCCGCTTGTTCCGATTCCCCAGATACGCCTGCCACACCTGGAACCGGGCATTCCGCGAAGAGATCCGCTGCATGCCGCCAGCCTAAGGTGCGGGGTACGAGGGCGAGGGCGGGGTGTGCGCCCCCTGTCCTTCCTGACTAAGTCTAACGACTGCCGGCCCTGGGTGGCTGGTGATATCTGCGTCTGTGGAAAAGGTTGGGCGGATCTGCAGCACTCATCAACTGTCTGAAAAGTGCTGTCGAGGAGTGCTGCTGAGCGTGGGCCGGTCGCGCTTGAGGAGGTTGGTGAGTGGGGGCGGTTCGCCTGTCGCGCATCAGGGGTGGGTGGTGTGGAGGGTGGCGTGGGTTTCGGCTACCTGGTGGCAGAGGGCTAGGAGTTCGGGTTCGTTCTTGACTTGGCGGCGGGCTTTGGGGCCCAGGTCGATGATGTGGTCGCGGGCGCGGAGCAGGCGGAGGTAGATGCGTTCGCGCTCTTCGGGGTCGTCGGTGTAGTCGGCGTCCAGGTAGGCCTCGGCGTCGCGGCGGATGTGGGCCATCGCGGTTTGGGTGCGGCCGCGGGTGCTGAAGAGCGAGGCGAGGATGGTGACGACCAGGACGGCGAGGATGACGGCCAGGGACAGGCCGGTGCTGATCTCGGCGACCTCGATGTGCTCGCCGTCGTTGATGAACGGCAGGTTGTTCTCGTGCAGGGCGTGCAGGATGAGTTTGGCGCCGATGAAGGCGAGGATGACCGCGAGCCCGAAGGACAGGTAGATCAGCCGGTCCAGCAGGCCGTCGAGCAGGAAGTAGAGCTGGCGCAGGCCGAGCAGGCTGAAGGCGGTCGCGGTGAAGACGACGAAGACGTTCTGGGTGAGACCGAAGATGGCCGGGATCGAGTCCAGCGCGAACATCAGGTCGGTGCCGCCGATCGCGACCATCACCAGCAGCATCGGCGTCATCACGCGCTTGCCGTCGATCCGGGTGAAGAGTTTGTCACCCGCGAAGTCCGGGCTGGTGCGGAACATCCAGCGGGCCAGCCGGACGACGATGTTCTGCGCCGAGTGCGACTCCTCGGTCTGGGGTTTGAGCATGTTGCCGGCCGTCAGCAGCAGCGCGAGGCCGAACAGGTAGAAGACCCAGGCGAACGAGTTCAGCAGCGCCGAGCCGAGGAAGATGAACCCGGACCGGGCGATCAGCGAGACCACGATGCCGACCAGCAGCACCTTCTGCTGGTTCGCCCGCGGCACCCGGAAGCTGGTCATGATGATCAGGAAGACGAACAGGTTGTCGACCGACAGCGCCTTCTCGGTGACGTAGCCGGCGAAGTACTCCGAACCCATCGCGGCGCCGCCGAAGATGAACGTCCCGACGCCGAAGAGCAGTGCGATCCCGACGTACAGAGCCGACCAGACGGCGGCCTCGCGGACGGTCGGCACATGCGCGGACCGGACGTGGAAGAAGTAGTCGAACAACAGCAACCCGAGGATCCCGAGCAGGGTCAGTATCCAGACCAGCGTCATGGGCTCAGCCAACCACGGCCGCGACCGCGATTCCAGCAAGGCTGGTTCAGCGCAGCTTGACCAGCGCGACCAGGTAGCGGCACGGCGTCGCGCCGGGGTTGTGGAAGGTGGTCGGCGTCGGCCGGCTGAGCTGGAGACAGTCGCCGACGTACAGGTCGTGGACGGCGTCGCCCTCGTGGAAGCGCAGGTGCCCGGCGAGGATCCACAGCTGCTGACTCTTGAACACGTAGGCGTCGGCCGGATACGACACCGAGGCACCGGTCGGTAGCTCGACCTCGACCAGCTCGAGCGGGGTCTCGGTCACAGGCGAGACCGCGCGGCGCGAGTAGCCCGTCACCGGGTCGGTCCAGACCGGCTGGTCGGCCTGCCGCCGAAGCAGCTCGCCGGTGTTCTCCGCGCGGGCGATCAGCTCGGACAGCGTCATCCCGAGGGCGCCGGAGAGCCGGCCGAGCAGGGCCGCGGTCGGCTGGGCCTCGCCGCGCTCGATCTTGGCGATCATCGCCCTGGACACCTCGGAGCGCTCGGCGAGCGCGCTCACCGACAGGTCCTGGGCCGTCCGGGCCGCTTGCACGGTCGCGGCCAGCGAGAGATCGTCGAGCATGCTTGCCACTATAGCGGCAGATATGTCTACTATCGTCACATGATCAGAGATGCCGTCCCGGCGGACGCCGCGGCCTGCGCGGCGATCTACGCGCCCTATGTCACCGATACGGCGATCACGTTCGAGACCGAGCCGCCGACCACCGACGAGCTGGCGACGCGGATCAAGCAGGCCCTGGAGACCCACGCCTGGGTCGTGATCGAGGACGCCGGGCAGGTCACCGGTTACGCGTACGCCGGGCCGATGAAACCGCGGGCGGCGTACCGGTGGTCGTGTGAGGTGAGCGTCTATCTCGAGCTCGGACGCCGCCGGACCGGGGCCGGCCGGGCCCTCTACGAGGCCCTGTTCGAGCGCCTGATCGCCCGCGGCTACCGGACGGCGATCGCCGGGATGACGCTCCCGAACGACGCCAGCGTCGGCCTGCACACCGCGCTCGGCTTCGAGCCGGTCGGCACCTACCGCGCCATCGGCTGGAAACTCGGCGCCTGGCGGGACGTCGCCTGGGCGCAACGCCCACTCGCCGTCCGCGCCGATCCGCCCGCCGAACCGCGCTAGGACCGGGCCAGAAACCGTGCCAGAACCGCGCTAGGACCGCGGGATCAGGACGGCGTGGTCATCGGCGGGCAGTCGCCGCCCGGCGTCGTGACCAGCTCGAAGTGCCAGATCTCGTTGGAGTAGGTCTGGCACAGGCCGAACCGGTTGCCCTTGCGGATCAGCCAGTCGTCGGCGTCGGTCGGCCCGATGTCGACGGCGTTCCCGGTGACGTGGTGCGACTCGTCCGGGTCGGCGACGAACTCCTTCGCCTTCTTCCGGCTGCCGTACTTCTTGATCGCCTTGTCCATCAGCTCGACCTGGTACTTCTTGCTCCGCCAGCCGGTCGTCACCTGCATCTTGATGCCGTCCTTCTGCATCGCCTTCTCGGCCTTCTGGACGGCGGCCCGCAGCTTCGGGTCCAGATTGGCGATCCCGGGCAGGTCGGTGTCGAAGGCGCTGGTCCCGGTGGGCAGCTTGCCGTCCGCGGCCCCGGGGTAGCGGTGGCCGGTCGACTTGCCGCTCGGGCTGCCGGACGACGACGCGCCGGTCGAGCCGGCGGCGTCAGGTTCGCCGGCGGAGACCGCGGAGCAGGCGGCCATGCCGAAGCTGGTGACCAGGGCGACGATCGCCAGCCCGGCCAGAACGGTGGTTCTGCGAGGAGTGGTTTCGATCATGCCGTTCAGTTCAGCTGGCGCGATGTTGCCAGAGTGTCTGCGTTTCGGCATACGTTTTCGATACGCCGGGGCTGCTTCAATGGATCCATGCGGGTTCTGGTCGTCGAGGACGAGGTCTATCTCGCCGAGGCGATCCGGGCCGGGCTGCGGCTGGAGGCGATCGCGGCCGATCTCGCCTTCGACGGGCACGCGGCGCTCGAGGCGGTGACCGTCAACGAGTACGACGTCGTTGTCCTGGACCGGGACATCCCCGGCCCGAGCGGTGACGAGGTCTGCCGGCAGATCGTTGCGCAGGGCATCGGCTGCCGGGTGCTGATGCTGACCGCGGCCGGTGATCTGGACGACAAGGTGACCGGGTTCGAGCTCGGCGCCGACGACTACCTGACCAAACCGTTCGAGCTGCGCGAGCTGATCGTCCGGCTGCGCGCGCTGGTCCGGCGTCCGGCCGTCGCGACGCCCACCGTGGTCGAGTACGCCGGCGTCCGCCTCGATCCGTTCCGTCGCGAGGTCTACCGCGGCGGCCGCTACGTGAAGCTGACCCGCAAACAGTTCGCCGTCCTGGAGGTGCTGATGACCGCTCGCGGTGGCGTGATCAGCGCGGAGACGCTGCTGGAGAAGGCCTGGGACGAGAACGCCGACCCGTTCAGCAACGCCGTCCGGATCACCATCTCCGCCGTCCGTAAGCGGCTCGGTGACCCGTGGGTCATCCACACCGTACCTGGCGTCGGCTACCGGATGGGGGAGTCGTGAGCGAGCCGGGGCTGATCAGCTGGCGGCCGCGGCTGACCGTTCGGCTGCGCCTGACGCTGAGCTACGCGGGCCTGCTGGTCGTGGCCGGCGCGGTGATGTCCTGCATCCTGTGGCTGGTCTTCCGGATCGTGCCGAACTACCCGTTCATCGCCGCCAACCCGCGCGACGAGCGGCCTGCCCCGACCCGCGGCGAGATCCTCGATCTGACGGTCAAGCTCTCGGCGTACGCGATCGGCCTGCTGGCGATCATCGGCCTGATCGGCGGCTGGTTCCTGGCCGGGCGGATGCTGAAACCGCTGCAGGAGATCACCGCGGCGGCGCAGCGGGCCGCGACCGGCGCGCTCGACCACCGGATCGGCCTGACCGGCATCCGGGACGAGTTCACCGACCTGTCCGACACCTTCGACGCGATGCTCGACCGGCTCCAGGCCTCGTTCGAGCAGTACCGCCGGTTCGCCGCGAACGCCTCCCACGAGTTACGGACGCCGCACGCGGTGATGAAGACGATGCTCGACGTGGCCCAGGCCGACCCCGACCACCAGGACGTACCCGAGCTGGTGAAACGGCTGGCCGAGACCAACCAGCGCGGGATCGACATCGTCGAGGCGCTGCTCAGCCTGGCCGCGCTGAACAACCGCGAGGTCGAGCTCGACCCGGTCGACCTCGCGACCACCGTGCGGACGGCGCTCCCGGTGCTGACCACCGAGGCGCGGGCCGCCGGGATCACCCTGCGCTCGGCGCTGGCCGAATCGGTTGTCGAGGGCAATGACGTGCTGCTGCACCAACTCGTCACCAACCTGGTCCAGAACGCCATCCGGCACAACCTCGGCCCCGGCGGCTCGGTCGACGTCGAGCTCACGCCGGGCCGGCTCGTCGTCCGCAACACCGGCCCGGTCCTCGACCTCGACCAGGTCCGCACGTTCGTCGAGCCGTTCGCGAAGGACCGGTACGGCGCCGGGCACGGGCTCGGCCTCGCGCTCGTCACCCGGATCGTCGAGACCCACCAGGGCACGCTCTCGCTGACCCCGAACCCGACCGGCGGCCTGACCGCGATCGTCGTCCTCCCGGTGGCTGACCTCGTCGGCGGGTGAAGATGGCCGCGTGAGCGCGGAACGTGAGGTAGTGGTCCGGTGGGGGATCGAGGACGACGACGCGGAGTTGCTGCGAATCGAGCGGACGTCGTGGAGCCCGGAGTCCGGGTTCCCGTCGTACCTGGAGGGGCTGGGCGATCGGTTCTTCGAGCGCACCGGCCCGGAGTCGCATCTCGTCGCGGAGTACGCCGGTCTGATCGCCGGGTACCTGCGGCTGCAGGAGAAGTACCAGTTCCGCGAGGGCAACGGCGTGCTGGCCATCAACGGCCTGGCTGTCGCGCCCGAGTTCCGGGGCCACGGCGTCGCCTCGGCGCTGCTGACGGCCGCGGCGTACGAGGGACGCCGGCGTGACGCCCGCAAGATCAGCCTCAACGTGCACAGCACCAACCTGAGCGCACGCCGCCTCTACGAACGGCACGGCTATGTCGTCGAAGGCACGCTGACCGACGAGTTCATCATCGAAGGCCGCCCGCTGGCCGCGCTGATCATGGCGAAGACCCTCTGATCGCGCTGATCAGAGGGTCTTCGGAGGTACCGCCTACGGGGTGACGCCCTGCTTGCGCAGCCAGGACGTCGGGTTGATCGGGTTCTCGCCGTCGGGGAGCACCTCGAAGTGGACGTGGGCGCCGGTGGTGTTGCCGGTCAGGCCGATGGCGCCGACCTTCGTGCCCGCGGTGACGCGGTCGCCGACCGAGACGTCGAACTCGGCCATGTGGCTGTAGGAGGTGACGGTGCCGTCGGGGTGCCGGACCTTCACCTGACGGCCGTAGGCGCCTTCGAAGGCGGCCTGGATGACCTCGCCGGCCATCACCGCGCGGATCGGCGTCCCGTACGCCGCCGCGAAGTCGAGACCGGTGTGGTTACGCGACCAGCGGCCGCCGGCCTGACCGAAGCGGGCCGTCAGGTGGTAGCCGGTCGTCGGGAGGACGACGCGCGGGGCGGCATTCGCCTTGGCGATGGCGATCGCTTTGGCCTTGGCAAGCGCCTTGGCCTTCGCGGCGGCCTGTCGCGCAGCCTGCTGCTTGGCGGCGGCGAGAGCCACGGCACGGCGCTGGGTGAGCGTCGCGTTCGCAGCCTGCTTGGCCAGGGCGGCCGCGCGCTGGCGCTCGGCCTGGACCTTCTGGACGCCGGCCAGGGACAGGTCGAATCGGGTGGCGTCCCGGGAGCCGAGGTCGCGGCGATCGATCCGGGCCGCGGTGAGTGCGCCGGCCTGTGAGGGGCTCAGTCCGGTGCTGGCGGTGTCTGCCTGGCCGGGAGCGGCCGCGAAACCGACGGCGGTGCTGCCTGCGGTGGCGGCGAGGGCGGCGGTCAGGCCGATCAGGCGGGTGCGACGGGTGCGACTTCGCTGGGTGGAACGGTGCTTGGCCACCCGGTGCGATGCAGCCGGGCGACGCGGTGCCGGCCGTTCTGCTTCCGGCACGTCAGGGTGAGGGGACACGATGGCCTTCCAGGTGGGAGTCATCGCCGTGGGAACCCACGACGGCTCATCGACCATAACGAGCAGATCACGGCCGCCTCAAGCGCGGATTGCGACCGGATCACCGAATCCGGTGACACGCAGTGACTGCCGTCTCCCGCCGTGTGCGGTCTCAGGCGGGGGAACGACTACTTGAATCGGTGATTACCGCGTGAGCGAGGTCACCCGGGTTTCGGCGTGCTGTACGCCGATTTGGCCCGGCCGGGCCGTTATACGACGTCCACATATTGAGAGGTTTGTCTACCAACTTACTGATCTTTCAAGTTCGTCCCATACTGGGATGACCCCGCAGATTCAGTGGCAAAAGGAGGGAACGGGAATGACGCGCGCACTGCCGTACTACCGCCTCCACATCGACCTGCTCCGGGTCTCCAGCGCACTCTGTCGGCGCTGAGCACCACTTCTCCGCACTCCTCGCACGACCGGTAGGCGTCCAGCGTCGGACGCCGGCGCCGCCGTGCCCGCGAAGCCTGCCCACCGCCAGGGAGAACGCTCGTGTCAACAACTCTCAGCTCCACCCAGGACGCCGCCGGCCCACCGGTGTCCGCCGTCCTGCCCGACTATGACCTGCCCGTCGTCGCCCGCCGGCATCCGTGGCGCTGGGTCGGCGTCGGCGTCGTCCTGGTCCTGCTGGCGATGTTCGTCAACGGGCTCGTCACCAACCCTGGCTGGGATTGGCCGACGTTCTTCCAGTTCTTCACCACCAAGACGATCTTCAGCGCGCTCTGGGTGACCGTGCAGCTGACCATCTACGGCACCGTGCTCGGGTTCGCGCTCGGCGCAGTGGTCGCGACGATGCGGTTGTCCAGCAGCCCGTTCCTGCAGGTCGTTGCCTGGGGCTACATCTGGGCGTTCCGGTCGATCCCGCTGATCGTGCAGCTGCTGTTCTGGTTCAACATCGCTTACCTGTATCAGGAATTGAGCCTCGGTATCCCGTTCGGTCCGGAGTTCGTGCACTTCAGCACGAACAACCTGTTCGGGCCGCTGGGCGCCGCCGTCCTCGGGCTCGCGTTGCACCAGGCGGCGTACGCGGCCGAGATCATCCGCGGCGGCATCATCTCGGTGGACGCCGGTCAGACCGAGGCGGCCGCGGCGCTCGGTATCCCGAAGGTGCGGCAGTTCTTCCGGATCGTGCTGCCGCAGGCGATGCGCTCGATCCTGCCGAACGGCGCGAACGAGGTGATCAGCCTGTTCAAGGGCACCTCGATCGTCTCGGTGATGGCGATTCCCGAGCTCTTCTACCAGGTGCAGGTGATCTACGGCCGCAACAGCCGCGTCGTCCCACTGCTGATGGTGGCGACCGTCTGGTACATCGTCCTGACCACCCTGCTGTCGATCGCGCAGCGCTACGTCGAGCGGTACTTCAACCGGGGGACGACCCGATGATCGACATCCGCGGTGTGCACAAGAGTTTCGGTGAGCTCGAAGTCCTGAAAGGGATCGACCTGGCCGTCGAGGCGGGCACGGTCACGGTGATCCTGGGGCCGTCCGGCTCGGGCAAGTCGACGCTGCTGCGGTCGATCAACCATCTGGAGAAGGTGGATCGCGGGCTGATCCGGATCGACGGTGAGCTGATCGGCTACAAGCGGCGCGGCGACAAGCTGTACGAGCTGCGCGAGCGCGAGATCCTGCACCAGCGCTCGCAGGTCGGGTTCGTCTTCCAGAACTTCAACCTGTTCGGGCATCTGACCGCCCTGCAGAACGTCGTCGAGGCGCCGGTCTCGGCGCAGCGCCGCAAGCGCAGTGAGGTCGAGACGTTCGCCCGGGAGCTGCTGACGCGGGTCGGCGTCGGCGACAAGGCCGATGTGTACCCACGGCAGCTGTCCGGTGGTCAGCAGCAACGGGTCGCGATCGCGCGGGCGCTCGCGCTGCGGCCCAAGGTGCTGCTGTTCGACGAGCCGACCAGCGCGCTCGACCCGGAGCTGGTCGGCGAGGTCCTCGACGTGATCAAGGAACTCGCCCGCGACGGCTCAACGATGGTCATCGTCACCCACGAGATCGGCTTCGCCCGTGAGGTCGCGGACACCGTCGTGTTCATCGACGACGGCCGGATCGTCGAGTCGGGCCCTCCGCACGAAGTGCTCGACAACCCTGCCCAGGAGCGCACCCGCGCCTTCATCTCCAAAGTCCTCTGAGGAAGTCGTCATGAAACGTAGTCCCCTACTCGCCGTCACCGCTGCCGCCGGAGCGCTGTTGCTCGCGCTGGCCGGGTGCGGCGCCGAGCCGACGGCCACCGCCGCCGGCGGCGACACCGGCGTGAACACCTCCGCCGAACAGAACCGGATCACCACCACGAAGAACGCCGCGGCGGCCGCCTTGCTGCCGGCGAAGATCCGCGACCGCGGAACGCTGATCATCGGCGGCGGGTACGGCAGCGGCAGCGTGCCGCTCGGCTTCTTCGCCGATGACAACAAGACGCCGATCGGCCTCGAGGTCGATATCGCACACCTGGTCGCGGGCGCGCTCGGACTGACCCCGCAGCTCGAGGTGACCAGCTGGGAGAACCTGTTCCTCGGGCTCGACTCGGCCAAGTACGACGTCGGTTTCTCGAACATCACGGTGACCGAGAAGCGTAAGCAGAAGTACGACTTCGCGACCTACCGCAAGGACGACATCGCGTTCGAGGCGAAGAAGGGCGGTAGCTGGAAGGTTGCGTCCGGCAAGGACATCGCCGGGAAGACGATCGCGGTCGGCTCCGGCACCAACCAGGAGAAGATCCTCGTCGACTGGAACGCCGAGAACGTCAAGGCCGGGCTGCCGGCCGCGAACATCAAGTACTTCCAGCAGAACACCGACACCTATCTCGCGCTGGCCTCCGGCCGGATCGACGGCTACTTCGGCCCGAACCCGCAGATCGCCTACCACATCCGTACCTCGGGCGAGACCGAGTCGATCGGCAAGTTCTCCGGCGCCGGCCCCACCCTGCAAGGCCTGATCGCCGCCACCACCAAGAAGGACAGCGGCCTCGTCCAGGCCTACCAGGCCGCCCTCACCGCGGTCATCGCCGACGGCTCCTACGCCAAGGTCCTCGCCCGCTGGAACGTCACCACCGAGTCGGTCGAGAAGTCGGAGATCAATCCCCCCGGCCTCCCGATCACGAGCTGAGGCTCCCATGTTGAAGAGACTGCTGGTAGGTGCGGTTCTGCTGGCGACGCTGGCCGCGTGCGCGGATCCGGCGTCCGAGGCGCCTGTTGGGGATGCTTCGGTGGTTGCGTTTGATACTTCGGCGGAGCAGGTGCGGGTTACGTCGGCGAAGGTGGAGGCGATTGCGGCTGAGCTGCCGGCGGAGGTGCGGGCGAGCGGGAAGCTTGTGGTGGGCAACGGGTCCACGGGTGGGGGACTGCCGCCGCTGGGGTTCACTGCGGATGACAACCGGACGCCGATCGGCGTGGAGATCGACATCGCGTATCTGGTGGCGAGTGTGCTCGGACTGCGGGCCGAGGTGCAGACGACGAGCTGGGAGAACCTGTTCCTCGGGCTCGACTCGGGCAAGTACCAGGTGGGGATCTCGAATATCGGCGTCTCGGAGTTGCGGAAGGAGAAGTACGACTTCGCGACGTACCGGCTCGGGTTGCACGCGTTCGAGGCGAAGGCGGGCTCCGGGCTGAAGGTCGCCGGGCCGGCCGAGATCGCGGGGAAGAAGGTCGCGGTCAGCTCGGGCACGTTGCAGGAGGCGATCCTCCTGGACTGGAACAAGCAGAACACCGACGCCGGCCGCGCGCCCGCCGACCTCAAGTACTACCAGCAGTCGGCCGATACCTACCTGGCCTTGCAATCCGGCCGGATCGACCTCTACCTCGGCCCGAACCCGAACGGTACGTACCACGTCGCGACCCAGAAGCAGACCGAGATCGTCGGCACGGTCTCGTCCAGCTACCCCGTCCAGGGTCTGGTCGGCATCACGACGAAGAAGGACAACGGCCTGGCCAAGCCCCTCGCCGACGCGCTGAACGCGGCGATCGCCGACGGCAGCTACGCGAAGGTGCTGGCCAAGTGGCGTCTCAGCGACGAGGCCGTCCCGAAGTCGTTGGTCAACCCGCCCGGTCTTCCCAAGGACAAGCAGAAGTAGGAGAAACATGGCGACCATCGCAACGATCTCCAGCAGCCCGTCGGCGCCGTCCCGGACCGACGCCGTCCTCAACTACGTCACCAAGCGTCTGATCAGCCACGGGCACGAGGTCACCCCCATCGTGCTGCGTGACCTGCCGGCCGAGCCGTTGCTGCATGGCCGCGCCGACGACCCCGGGATCGCGGCGGCGGTCAAAACTCTCGAAGCGGCGGACGCCGTCGTCGTCACCACGCCCGTCTACAAGGCGGCGTACGCCGGGCTGTTGAAGGTGTTCCTCGACCTGCTCCCGCAGTACGCGCTGAAGGGTAAGACTGTGTTGCCATTGGCAACGGGTGGGACGCCGGCGCACGTCTTGGTGATCGACTACGCGCTGCGGCCGGTGCTCACCAGCCTCGGCGCCGGTGCGATCGGGCAGGGCTGGTTCGTGCTGTCGTCACACATCAATCTGTACGATGGCGGCGGCGTACTGCTCGATCAGGCGGCGTCCGTCCCGCTCTATCAAGTGACCGAGGCGTTCCTGGCCACGGTCGAGGGTGGGCAGCCGCTCGACAGTACGCCGGTGCAGGCCGCGGGGATCGAAGTACTCCGCGCCCGCCCCGACGACCCGGAGGCGGCGCCGCTGCTCGCGGATCTGATCGTCGAGTACAGCACCCGCTACGGCCGGACGACGGAGCACACCCAGCTCACGGAGGTCCCGGCGAGCGACTTCCACACCGACAGCGGAGGAGCGTTCGTCCTGCTTCGGTACGGCGGCCAGACGGTCGCGGGCGGCGCCATCCGCCGGTACGACGACCAGACGGCCGAGGTGAAGCGGATGTGGACCTCGCACCTGCACCGCCGCCAAGGGCTCGGACGCCGAGTCCTCGCCGAACTGGAACGGGCCGCGGCCGATCTCGGCTACCGCAAGCTCTACCTGACCACCGGCCCCCGGCAGCCCGAGGCCGCCGCGCTCTACCGAGCCGTCGGCTTCCAGCCGCAGTTCGACGTCGACGCGGACCCGGAGTCGATCGGGCCGCTGCCGTTCACCAAGGACCTCACGCTCGCCCTGAAGGTGGCCTCATGAGCCGGCTGATCACCGCGATCGACATCGACGGCGCCGGCGGCCACCCGGGTGCGTGGCGCGGCCCTGAAGTCGATCCGGGCGCCATCCTGACCGGCGAGCTGGCGCTCCGCGCCGTCCAGCGCGCCGAGGCGGCGGGGATCGACCTCGCCACCTTCGCCGGCACGCTCGAAGCGCCCGCGGACGGCGTCCAACTCGATGCCCTCGGCCTCGCCGCCCGCATCGCCCCCGCGACCGACCGTATCGGCCTGCTGCCCACGATCACCGTCACGCACACCGAGCCCTTCCACGTCCAGGCCACGGTCGCCACCCTCGACCACATCTCCGCCGGTCGCGCTGGCTGGATCGCCGACGTCTCGACGTCCGCCGAAGCCGCCGCCGTCATCGGCCGCCGCGACCCAGCCCCGCCCGCCGACCTTTGGCGCGAAGCCCGCTACGTACTGGACGTCTCCCGCCGCCTCTGGGACTCCTGGGACGACGACGCGATCATCCGCGACGCCGCCACCGGCCGCTTCATCGACCGCGACCGCCTCCACTACGTCAACTTCACCTCCCCCACCTTCACCCTCAAAGGCCCCTCCATCGTCCCCAGACCTCCCCAAGGCCACCCAGTCACGGCGATCCGCGTGAACACACCCGAAGCCCTCGAATCAGCCGCCGACGCCGAACTCGTCCTCCTGCCCGGCGCCACCGACCTCGCCGCCCGCATCCAGAAGATCCGCACCGGCGGGGCGGCTGGAGGTGTCGAGCGGGGGGCTGGTCCTCGCGTGTTGGTGTCGGTGAGTGTGCTGCTCGACGACGAGGTGTCGGCCGCCGAGCGGCGGGCGGCGGGGGTTGAGCTCGACTATGTGGGATCGGCTGCGGGACTCGCCGCGCTGGTTGGCGACTGGCAGGCCGCGGGAGTGGACGGCGTCCACCTGCGGCCGGCTTCGCTGGAGATTGATGTGCCGATCATCGCGGATCAGCTCATTCCATTGCTCAAGGCAAGGAAGCTGGTCGGGGACGCCCGGCCGGGGACGTTGCGGAGTCGGCTGGGGTTGAGCCGGCCGGCGAACAGGTATGCGGCGGGGAGCGCGTGATGACGAAGCAGATTCATCTGGCGGCGCACTTTCCCGGCGTCAACAACACCACGGTGTGGGCGGATCCGGCGTCCGGGTCGCAGATCGACTTCGCGTCGTTCAGGCATCTGGCGGCGACGGCGGAGCGGGGGACGTTCGACTTCTTCTTTCTCGCGGAGGGGCTGCGGCTGCGCGAGGTGAAGGGGAAGATCCACGACCTCGACGTGGTCGGGCGGCCGGAGTCGCTGACCGTCCTCAGCGCTCTGGCCGCCGTGACGACGCATCTGGGCCTGGCGGCGACGGTGAACTCGACGTTCAACGAGCCGTACGAGCTGGCGAAGCGGCTCGCGACGCTGGACCACCTGTCCGCGGGCCGGGCGGCGTGGAACGTCGTCACGTCGTGGGATGCGTTCACCGGCGAGAACTTCCGCCGCGGTGGCTATCTCGACAAGGCCGACCGGTACGTCCGCGCCCAGGAGTCGCTCCGCATCGTCCGCAAACTCTGGGACTCGTGGGACGCCGGCGACCTGGTCCTGGATCAAGCGGCGGGCGTCTTCGCCCGGGAAGGCACTGGGGCCTTCGCGGACGACGGCGACCACTTCACGATCCAGGGCCGGTTCGGGCTGCCGCCGTCCCCGCAGGGCCGGCCGGTGATCATCCAGGCCGGGGACAGCGACCAGGGCCGCGAGTTCGCGGCGTCCGGCGCGGACGTGATCTTCAGCCGGCACTCGACGTTCGCGGCCGGCCAGACCTTCTACAAGGACGTGAAGGCCCGGCTGGCCAAGTACGGCCGCGCGGAGGAGTCGCTGAAGATCATGCCCGCGGTGACGGTCGTCGTCGCGGACACCGACGCCGAGGCGGCCGACAAGGCGCGACACATCCGCGAGCAGCAGGTGTCCGGCCAGACCGCGATCGTGCTCGCCGAGCTGATCTGGGGCCGCGACCTCTCGGCGTACGACCCAGACGGCCCGCTCCCGACCGAAGCGCCGGTCGCGGGCTCGACGGTCACTCAGGGCCGGACCGGCTTCAACGACCAGGAGGCCGTCGTCGCCGAGTGGCGCGCGCAGGCCGCGGCGAACAACTGGTCCCTGCGCGAGACCGTCATCAACCAGCAGAACCGGCAGACGTTCATCGGCGCACCCGATACGGTCGCCGCCGAGCTCAACCGGCACGTCCAGGAGGACGCCGCCGACGGCTTCGTCCTGGTCCCGCACCTGACGCCCGGCGGCCTGGACGACTTCGTCGACCGCGTCGTCCCGCTGCTGCGTGAACGCGGCGTCTTCCGCTCGGAGTACGCCGGGACGACGCTCCGCTCACACCTCGGTCTGGACCGATGAGAGCCGTCCGGGAAGGCCCGCCGACGGTCGTGTTCGTCGGCGCCGGGCCGCGCACGGTCGGTCTGCTCGAGCGGTTCGCGGCCAGCGCGCCCGAGCTGCTCGGCGACCAGCCGGTCGAGATCCACGTCGTCGACCCGTACCCGGCCGGCGGCGGCCGGATCTGGCGGCGGGAGCAGTCCCGCCTGCTCTGGATGAACTCGATGACGTCGGACGTCACGATCTTCACCGACGACTCGGTCGAGTGCGCGGGCCCGATCATCCCCGGGCCCGATCTCGCGAGCTGGGTCAACGGCCCCGGCGCGACGCTCCTGGAACGCGCCGGTCTCGAACTGCCCGGCCCGATGGACTTCCCGCCCCGACTGGTCCAGGCGGAGTACCTGTCCTGGGTTTGGGACCGCGTCGTCCGCGATCTGCCGGCGACCGTGATCACGCACGAGGAGCGAGCCGTCGAGCTGACCGCAGATCAGCGGGTGATTCTCGCGTCCGGTCGGGAGATTCCCGCCGATCTCGTGGTCCTTGCCCTCGGCTACCTCGATCGGTTGCCGACGGCATCGGAGCAGGCATGGGCGACCGAGGCCGCGGCCGCTGGTCTGACCTACATCCCACCGGGCTACACCGCGGACGTCGGCCTCGGCGGCCTGCTGCCGGGGGAGAACGTGATCGTCCGCGGCTTCGGCCAGGCCTTCATCGACCTGATGGTCCTGCTCACCGAGGCCCGCGGCGGCTGGTACGACGACTGCGACGGCATCCTCACCTACCACCCCTCCGGCACCGAGCCGATCCTGTACGTCGGATCGCGGCGCGGCGTGCCCTATCACGCGAAACTCGGCTACACCGTGGCCGGAACGAAACCCGTCCCGACCCGCTACCTGACCACGGCCGCGCTCGCCGAGCTGGGCGACGGCGTCCTCGACTTCGACCGGCAGGTCCGCCCGCTGATCGACAAGGAGCTGGCCTTCGCGCACTACCAGCAGCTCTTCAACGCCCACTCCGAACGAACTCGTTGGCCGTGGGAGCGGTTTCTGGCGGTGCTGGACGATTCGTTGCCGGATGCACCTTCGTTTGCCGCCGCCGTCCTGGAAGCGGTGCCGGATCCGGTCGATCGGTTCGTCCGCTCCGAAGTCGATCGACCACTGTACGGACGGTTCTTCGCGGATCGGGTGTCGTTCGAGAAGTTCTTGACCGGGTTGATCGAGACCGATCTGCTCCGGCGCGCCTGCCCGCAGCACTCGGCTGATCTCGCGGTCTTCAACGCGTTGCTGAGCATCTACAGCGTGTTGTCGATCGCGATCACCGAGGGCCGGTTGTCGGACGAGGACCGGGTTCGGCAGGTGGAGACCGAGTGGCACGGGTTCTTCTCGTTCGTCGCCAGCGGTCCGCCGCCGCGCCGGCTGGAGGAGCTGCTCGCGCTGCATCGGGCCGGCATCGTCCGGTTCGCCGGGCCTGATCTGGATGTTGCTATCGACAACGATCGGTTCGTTGCCCGGTCGCCTGGTGTGGCCGGGGAGATCCGGGCCAAGGCGTTCGTCGAGGCGCGGTTGCCGCGGCCCGACGTCCTGGCGTCGACCGATCCGCTGCTGCGCGGTCTGCTGGCCGACGGGACGCTCGCGGCCGACGAGTTGTTCGCTACGGACGGGGCGAGTCTGGGCGGCGGTCAGCTCAAGGCCGACGCGCACAGCCGCGCGATCCGCGCCGACGGGACCGTGCACCCGGCCTTGTTCCTGCTCGGCCCTTCGGTCTCCGGCTCGGCCGGCTCGTCGGGGTTCTCCCGGCCGCACTTCAACGGTCCCGGCTTCCGGCAGAACGACGCCGTCGCCCGGAATCTGCTCACGCTGCTCGCACCCGCCGTACGGAAGGAAGAACGTCATGCCAGTTGAGTTCCTGGGCATCGCCGGGACCAACCCGGCCAGTGAGGTCACCACCCGACCCGGTGGCGCGCTCGACCTGGAGTACACCGCCAAGCTCGCTCGCGCGCACGAGGACAACGGCTGGGACCGGATCCTGTTCGCCTATCACTCCGGGTCACCCGACCCGGCCCAGGTGGCGGCGTACGTCGCGGGGAAGACCGAGCGGATCAACCTCGTCGTGGCGCACCGGCCGAACGTCGCCTACCCGACGCTGACCGCGAAGACCTTCGCGACCCTCGACCACCTCAGCGGCGGCCGGTTCGAGGTCCACGTGATCACCGGCGGCTCGACCGCCGATCAGGCCGCCGAAGGCGACTTCCTCAGCAAGGACGACCGGTACGGACGGACGCGCGAGTTCATCCAGATCCTCAAGCAGGCCTGGACTTCGGGCGAGCGGTTCGACTTCGCTGGGCAGCACTACCAGTTCGAGCAGTTCCTCGCGGACATCAAGCCGCTGCAGCAGCCGCGGCCGCGGATCTCCTTCGGTGGCTCGTCGGCAGCGGCGTACGCCGTCGGCGCGGCCGAGGCGGACATCTTCGCGCTCTGGGGTGAGCCGCTGGCCGGGACGCGTGAGCAGCTCGCCACCATCGACGCCGAAGCCTTGAAAGCCGGGCGCACCGACCGGCCCACGATTCAGATCGCTTTCCGGCCGATTCTGGCGCCGACCGAGGAACTGGCCTGGGCGAAGGCTGAGTCGATCCTCGGCCGGATCAAGGACGTTCAAGCGGGCGGTCGCCCGGCGTCCGCCCGGCTGCGGTCGAAGACGCCCGAGAACGCCGGGTCGCAGCGGCTGCTGCAGGCGGTTGCGGAGGGCGAGCGGCACGACCGCGCGCTCTGGACCGGCCCGACCGGGCTGACCGGTGGCGGCGGCAACTCGACAGCTCTTGTCGGGACGCCGGACACCGTCGCGGCCGCGCTGCTCGACTACTACGACCTCGGCATCCGCATCTTCTCGGCCCGCGGGTACGACATCTACGACGACGCGATCGACTTCGGCCGCTACGTCATCCCGTTGGTCCGCTCCGAAGTCGCCCACCGTGAATCCCGGAAGGATCTGGCCTCATGACTGTCGTCTCCGATCTCGACCAGGACTGGCACACCTGGCACGCCGCGCGTGAGCGGGACCTGAACACCGACTACGGCTGGCTGACGATCGTCGGCTTCGACTGGCTCCCGTCCCGGCCTGGCGCGCTGGCTGGTCTGCCAGGGGAGTGGTGGTTCGCTGACGGCCAGGCGCACGTCAGAGCTGCAGGCGAGCTGAAACTGAACGGTGTCCCCGTTGAGGGGACTGTGTCCGCGTCTGTCGCCGAGGCCGGCTCACTGAGCTGGCTGTTCTTCGAAGACCGGCTGATCGAGCTAGTACTGCGCGGCGGCCGGTATGCCGTCCGTCAGCGCGATCCGAGAGCGGAAACGCGTGCTGGGTTCAGTGGGGTGCCCGCTTACCCGCTGGATGCCAGCTGGGTGGTTCGGGGCTACTACACGCCGTACGCGGCTCCGGAGCGAATCGAGGTTGCCACTGCACGCGACGACCTCCAGCAACACGTCACCGCGGTCGGTACGGTCCACCTTGCGCTGGGCGGCTCGGCGTACGAGCTGATCGCGACGGCGGCAGCGGACGGGCGGCTGTCGCTGTCCTTCCACGACGCGACGAACGGCTCAGAAACGGCGCCCTGGCGCACCGTGACCACCGGCGTCCTGGAGCGTGATCAGTCGGTGCTGATCGACTTCAACCGAGCCATCAACCTCCCGTTCGCCTTCACCGCCTTCGGGACCTGCCCAGCACCCGTCACCGGCAACCAGCTCGGCCTGCCGGTCACGGCCGGCGAGAAGAAGGTCCGGTGAAGTTCTGCACATACACGCTGATCGACAACTCCCCGGATCCGATCAGCGGCGCGCAGCTGTCGACGTCCGAGCGGTTCCAGCACGTCGTCCAACAGGCGCAGTGGGCTGAGGAGCTGGGCTTCGACGCGTACGGAGTGGGTGAGCGGCACGCACAGCGCTTCATCTCGTCGTCCCCACCGGTGGTGCTGTCGTACATCGCCGCTGTGACCTCACGGATCCGGCTGCTCACGACGGTGACGGTGCTGTCGTTGCTGGACCCAGTACGGGTGGCGGAGGACTACGCGACGCTGGACCAGCTCTCCGGCGGGCGACTCGACGTCATCATCGGCAAGGGGAACGACCCGGATCAGAACGCCCTGTTCGGGTACGACCTGGACGGGCAGTGGGACCGGAACCGGGAGAAGTACGAGCTGCTCCGCCGACTGCTCCGGGAGACCGGTGTGACCTGGTCGGGTCGCTACCGGCCCGACCTGGTCGATGCGACCACCCAGCCGCGGCCCTTCCGCCCGTCCGGTATTCCGCTCTGGCACGGGTCGGCGTCCTCGACGGAGTCCACCGAATTGGCCGCTCGCTTCGGTGACCCACTGTTCTCGGCCAACGGCTTCCACCCGCTGGAGAAGTACGCCGGGTTGATCCGGCACTACCGGGAGCGTTGGGAGGCCTACGGACGCGATCCGGCCGACGCCGTCGTCGGTGCGGGCTTCAACGGGATGTACGTGCAGAAGACGTCCCAGGAAGCGGTGGAAGGCTATCGGCCGATCTTCGACGCGTTCATGGACTCACCGGGTGCCCGGCACAACCAGCTGCCGTTCAAGACGCTGGAGGACTTTCTGGACCGAGGGTCGGTGCTGGTCGGTTCGCCGGAGCAGGTGATCGACAAGTTCGGCCGCTACCAGGAGGCGTTCGGGCACGAGCTGTCCGGCGTCGCCCTGGAGGTCGCCGGGCTGTCTGAGGCCGCGAACCGGGCTTCGGTCGAGAGCTTCGTCACAGACGTTCTGCCGGTGCTGCGAACTAGTTACCCATCTCGGGTCTGGAACTAGCGAAATTGGTCAGAAGCACTCTCCGGACCCGGTATGCTTTCCGAGTCGGACAGAGGGGGGCACAGGGTGCGCCTGGCTCGATTTCACATCGAGGCGGCAGACCGTGTAATCTCTCTCCTCGGCCCGCCCCTTTAGCTCAGTCGGCAGAGCGTCTCCATGGTAAGGAGAAGGTCTACGGTTCGATTCCGTAAAGGGGCTCTGAGATCGACAGCTCACCCGGTGCGCCGGGTGAGCTGGAGAACTCTCCCGGCGGGGTAGCTCAGGTGGTTAGAGCACACGGCTCATAATCGTGGTGTCGCGGGTTCGACTCCCGCCCCCGCTACCCACCGATCCAGTACTTGACGATCAGAAGAGGCAGCAGTGGCTAAGTCAACCGATATTCGCCCGAAGATCACGTTGGCGTGCACGGTTTGCAAGGAGCGCAACTACATCACCAAGAAGAACCGGCGGAACAACCCGGATCGTCTGGAGATGAAGAAGTACTGCGCGCGTTGCAACGACCACACGGACCACCGCGAGACCCGCTGATCTCAGCAGCTCTCCGCGAGGCCCGCTCCGATCACCGGGGCGGGCCTTTCGCTGTGCCCTGCGGTTCTAGACCGTGATGATCGGGCGGCCGCCCTCGTACGCGACCAGCCGCTCGGCCCGCGGCGTCAGGCAGCACGAGCCGCAGAGCGCGCCGTCGCCGGCCTCGCTCGTGTAGTAGAGACAGCACGTTTTCCGCAGGTAGACCAGCTTCCCGGCGGCCGTCGTCACCTCGCCGAGGTGATCCAGCCCACCCGGTGCTTTCGCCGCGAACGTCTGCCACCGCTCGAGCAGGAACGCCGGATCGACCGTCTCGTGCTCCCGCGTCGCCGCACAGAACGCCATCGCGCACCCGGCCGCAACCCCACCGAGGACCTGCCGCAGCCCGGCCCGCGTCCGGCGGTGGAGCTCCTCCGACAGCGGCAGCAGGTGCTGACGCAGGACGACGTCGTACAGCGTCTCCAGCCCACCGGGCAGGTAGTCAGCCGACCGGATGGCGACCGCGGCCAGCCCGTGGCCGTCGTGTGGTTTCACCCACAGGTTGCGCGGCCGGACGTCCAGGACGTGCCCTTCGAGCGCCCAGAGCAGTAGCGCCGCCGCAGGCGCGCGGCCCGCGTAGAACGACACCAGGCTGAGCGCGTTCGCATGCGCGGAGACGTGCCCACTGGCGTCGTCGTCCCGCTTGAGGAGCTCGGTCAGCTCCGGACCGTCCATCTCCAGGATGCGATCCACCCGGAGCCACTCCGAGCCCGCCGGCTCGCCGATCTCCAGCTTGTACCGAGGCGCATACCTGGCCAGCGCCGTTACTGCCGTCACGTTCAACCTTCCCCAGTCGGGTCTCACGGTTCCCGGGTGGCGGCTCGGGCTGTCCCAGTCTGCCAGTAGGCTCTGGCGATATGACGATCGACGCCACGATGGTCGGCCGGAGCTACGCGGCCGCCGAGTCCTACCAGGTCGGCCGGGAGAAGATCCGCGAGTTCGCCGACGCGATCGGTGACGCCAACCCGGCGTACCGGGGTGCTGACGCGGTGGCGCCGCCGACGTTCGCGTTCGTGCTCGGCAGCCTGGCGCTGGAGCAGCTGCTGAACGACCCCGAGCTCGGCCTCCGGCTGGACCGGATCGTGCACGGCGCGCAGAAGTTCACTTACACGCGCCCGATCAAGGCCGGGGACGACATCGCCGCGACCGCCACCATCACCACCGTCCGCAAGGCCGGTGACGTCGAGGTGATCATGTACGAAACCGCCCTCAGCACCGTCGACGGCGAGCCGATCGCCACCTCGACGTCCACGATCTCGCACAACCGGGCGGACGCATGAAGACGATTTCCGCGGGTGACGTCCTCCCCGAGCTGACCGTCACGCTGCGGCGCGATGACCTGGTCCGGTACGCCGGGGCCAGCGGCGACTTCAACCCGATCCACTGGAGCGACCGGATGGCGGCCGCGCTCGGCCTGCCCGGCGTGATCGCCCACGGGATGCTGACGATGGCCTCCGCCGCCCGCGTCGTCACCGACTGGCTCGACGACCCGGCCGACCTGGTCGAGTACGGCGTCCGCTTCACCAAGCCGGTCGTCGTCCCGGACGACGACGCCGGCGCCGAGGTGGTCTTCTCGGCGACCGCGGCCAAGGTGGCCGACGGGCTGGCCGAGTTCGACATCACGGCGCTGTTCGGCGGCGAGAAGGTCCTCGGCCGGGCCAGGGCGGTCGTGCGCGTCCCGTGAGTACTTCTCTGGCCGACTTCACGACCCTGCGGATCGGTGGGCCGGCCGACAACTTCGTCGAGGTGACCACCGAGGACGAGCTGATCACCGCCGTCCGGGACGCCGACGCCGCGGGTGAGCCCGTGCTGCTGCTCTCCGGCGGCAGCAACGTCCTGATCGGCGACGACGGTTTCCGCGGCACCGTCATCCGCATCCGCACCCAGGGCATCCGCGTGGACGCCGATGCCTGCTCCGGCGCGATGGTCCACGTCCAGGCCGGCGAGGACTGGGACGCCGTCGTCCAGCGCGCGATCGCCGAGGAGTGGAGCGGCCTGGAGTCGATGTCCGGGATCCCCGGCCTGACCGGCTCCACCCCCGTCCAGAACGTCGGCGCCTACGGCCATGAGGTCGCCGAGACGATCGCGTCCGTCCGCGTCTGGGATCGCGCCGAGTCCCGTATCCGCACGCTCTTCGCCGCCGACTGCGGTTTCGCCTACCGCACCTCACGCTTCAAGGCCGCCCCCGAGCGCTTCGTCGTCCTCGAAGTCGCCTTCCAGCTCAAACTCGGCAACCTCTCGGCCCCCATCGGCTACGCCGAACTCGCCCGCACCCTGGACGTCGAACCCGACTCCCGCGCCCCGATGGCCGACGTCCGCGACGCCGTCCTCGCACTGCGCCACTCCAAAGGCATGGTCCTCGACCCCGCCGACCACGACACCTGGTCAGCCGGCTCCTTCTTCACCAACCCCATCCTCGACACCCCCGCCGAGGTCCCCGCCGGCGCCCCCCAATGGCCCCAGCCCGACGGCCGCGTCAAAACCAGCGCCGCCTGGCTCATCGAACACGCCGGCATCCCCAAAGGCTTCACCCTCGGCCCCGCCGCCGTCTCCACCAAACACACCCTCGCCCTCACCAACCGAGGCGCCGCCACCGCCAAAGACCTCCTCTCCCTGGCCACCCACGTCCGCGCCCAAGTCCACCAAGCCTTCGCCATCACCCTCATCAACGAACCAGTCCTGGTCAACTGCACCCTCTGACCCGGCTGCAGCTTGCTGCAATTCACTTCTCCGGCGGCGGACCGATGTGCCATCATCCGTCCGACATTTGGGGAGGGTGGGATGAGTGCTGACGCGCTCAGGCAGACCGAAGTGGACGGCGTTCCTGTCCACTGGGTCGCCGGCGAGGGGAAACTGCACGCGACGCTGTGGTTCCGGGCGGGCATGGTCGACGAGACCCTGCCCACTTGCGGCCGCCTGCACCTGATCGAACATCTCGCCCTCCACGGCCGGGACACGATCCGTACCCCGGTCAACGGCCAGGTCGATCTCCTGTACACGGTTTTCGCCGCTGAAGGTGAGCCGGAGGAGGTGACCAGGTTCCTCGCCGAGATCTGCGGCTGGCTGTCGGATCCGGACTGGAGCGCCCTCGATCACGAGCGCCGGGTACTGCAGGCCGAGTCGGCGCGTAGCTCGCCAGGAGCAGCCCAGAACCAACTGCTCTGGCGGTACGGCGCCCAAGGGCCCGGGCTCGCGGCGTACGAGCAGTACGGTCTGGCGCACGCGGACCCGGACAATCTCGGCGCGCTACTGCGCACGACGTTCGTCCGTGGGAACGCGGGGCTGGCCTTGAGCGGACCGCCGCCTGCGGGTTTGCGACTCGAGTTGCCCGCGGGTGAACGCCGACCGGTCCCGACGGCGATCCCCTGCGAACAACGGACTCCGGCGGGCATTCCCGGTCGGTACGACGGCATCGCGATGTCCGGCGTACTGCGCCGCTCCTCGGCCGCCGGGGCGCTGGGGCAGGCGCTGCAGCGCGAACTCCATGCGCATTTCCGGAGCACTGCCGGCGTCGGATACAGCGCCTGGCAGGCATACGAGCCGGTCGATGCGACGCAAGCTGCTCTCTTTGCGGGGATCGATCTGCTGCCCGAGGCGGTGTCAGGCGCCGCGAAGGAGGCGATGGACGTCGTCCGGCGGCTGATGACCGACGGGATCTCGGCAGGCGATCTACGCGACCAAACCGCTCGGGTCGTCGACGCGATGAACGAAGATCCGGCCGGCCGGTGGCAACCCACGATGGCTGTCCGCGAATCTCTGCTCGGTCGCCGGGTGGACTCCCGCGCGGAGCTCATCGACGAGCTGCGGGCCGTCACTCCGGCGATGATCCGCGACGAGGCACGGGACCTGTTCGCCGGCCTGATGATCACCGCCGAGCCGGACGGCGACTCCGACAGCACCCTTCACTGGCCGCGAATCCCGACCAGTAGCGAACCGACGGACGGTCATCGGTTCGACCCGATCAACCCTGCCGACGACAGCCGACTCATCGTCACCGGCACGGGCGTCTACACGACCGACACCACCACCGTCGCCGCCCGGTACGCCGATCTCGCGGCGCTGATCGCCTTCCCCGACGGCGGCCGCTCCCTGGTCCGCCGCGACGGTTATCAGATTGTCGTCGAGCCGACCCTCTGGCGCCGCGGCGCCGGCGCAGTCGACCTCATCGACACCGCAGTCCCACCCGCCCTCCGCGTCACCATGCCCGCGCGCCCCGCCGACTCCGTCCCCCGCCCACCCAACCGCTGGATCCGCGCGCTCTATCGACCAGCCCAGCACGTCACCCTGATCCTCGGCCTTCTCGCCTTGGTCTCGTTCCTTGCCGCCGTCTTCTACGATCTCGGCTACGCCAAGTACATCTGCATCGCCTTCGGCATCGCTTGGGGCCGGCAGCTACGTGTCGACTACACCGACTACAAGACCAACGCGCCTCCTGGACCGCCCACACGTCGTCGCAGAGCGACCCTCTGGCTGGTCGGGCACCCCGCACTCCTCTGCCTGGCGGCGGCGGTCCTGGTCTTCACCGGCGGCCTGTTCGCTCCGCCGCCGCTTTCCCACATCCTGATCCTCTTCAGCTTCGCGCTGCTGATCGCGTGGGCAGCCTTTCTCATCCGCGCGATCGTCCTGGCCACGAAGCGTTTGATCCGCCGTCCCTGACACGTTCAGTAACGCCAGGCGGTTTCGTAGGCACGCATCCAGATGACGAGTCGGTCGGCGGCTTCGGAGGAAGGATCGACGGTCAGTAGGTCGGTGAGTACTTGGGTGGGCGCAGCGACTCGGACGCCGTACGAGGAGGCGCGGCGGCGGAGGTACACGGTGTCGGTTTCCGCCTCGGTCAGGGTGACCGTTGCGGATCGATGAGTATCCGGGCCGGCCGGAGTGAGCGACCACTCCACCGCGGCGGTTTGGGCATCCGGCGTGTAGATCACCGGCTGGCCCATGGGCGTTGCGGCCGTCCATAGTGCGGCGGCATGCTCACCGGTGAGTGCGTGTTTGGTCGGAGCGGCCGCGATGCGGCCGAAGAGCTGGCGGGTACTGCCGTTGATCGCCCAGCGCGACGAGGTGTTGGCCGCCGCGAACGGCGACGTCCTGGACCACCAAGTGGTCAGGAAGAACCAGTCCGGGACTGCGATGACGCCGCCGCGGCGGCGGTCGATCAGGGATTCGGCTTGCAGGGAGTTGACGACGGCGCGGACGGCGGGCGTCGGAACCTGGCTGAACTCCACGAGGTCGTGGGTCGTCCAGACGGAGCGGTAGTCGAGGAGGGCGCGGACGACGCGTGCGACGGCTTCGTCGGCGGAGATGAGGGCGGTTGGGTCAGACATTGGCGCCGCCAGGAAAGTGACCGAGGGCCAGCGTCAGGCGGGGTGTCCATTGGTAGCAGTGCTGGTCGCGATTGAGGTCGAGCAGAGTGACCTCGTTGATGTAGATCTGGGTGGCGGGGCCGGCGAACTGAGCGATCTGGTCGCGGAGTGGAGTAGCCGGCGCGGATCGGTTCCAGTAGCCGATGGAGATGTGGGGGTCGAGGTCGGGGAAGGCGGGGACGGCATCGGCGCCGCAGGATTCGTTGATCGCTTCGCGGAGCGCGATGCGGAGCCGCCGGAGGTCGTGGCTGGGACGAACCGGGAGCTGGAGGCTCTCGACATCGACGATCGCGGGGCCGACCGTGGCAGCGAAGGGGGCGATCGCCTGGAGCCGGGGCCGCGTGGCGACGGCGATGGCGTCGAGCTCGCCGGGTGTGACCTTGTCGGCGAAACCGATGCCCTGCAGCGTGAGGTGCAACCACCTGGCCGGAACTGGGGTGAGCTCGGGCAGGGTGTTGAGGAGTGGCTCGTACTTGTCGCGGAGGGTGGCGAGTGCGGGGGAGTAGGGGAAGACGATGTGCCAGGTGTAGAAGGAACGTCCCTGGCGCCAGCCTGGTCGCCAGTACCAGTGGTCACGGACTTCATTGAGCATGGTGCGGCTCCTGTTCCACGGTCTCTGGCGACTGAGCTGCGGCTGCGAGGTCGTACTGCGGTGGTCTGCGGCCGGGGAGGTCGGGGCGGTCGAGGAAGCCACGCACTCGGTCGCGGAGCTCGCGCCCTCGGGATGTCTGGGTGAAGGGGGCGGTCAGCGCGCTGACTTCTCTGATGCGGTGCAGGAGGGGGCGGACCCGGAACTCCAGCGCGGTTCCGAGGACCGGTTCCAGGGCGGCGATGGCGCCGTCCAGCTCGCCGAGGATCAGGTGGGCCTTTGCTTGTTGCAGCCGGACCATGCGCTCGGAGCCGAGGTTGCGGGACGCGTTGGGCGCTGCCTCGAACCGGGCGATCGAATCGTCCGCGTGGCTGAGGCTGTCTTCGATGTCCCCCAGCACCAGGTAGGAGTCCGTCCAGATACCTTGGGCGCGCTCGGGGGTGCACAACAGAGGGCCCGCGATCTCGGATGGATGCGGTTCGACCGAGGAGGCCTTCTGGGCGGCGTCGAGTGCGCTCCGCGCCATGCTCTGCTGACCGGAGCGGGCCAGGTCGACCGCGAGGGCGCCGGTCAGGAATCCGCGTGAGGTTCCGGCCGCGTAGCGGAGGCCGTCCTGCGCGTACTCGCCGGCGCGGGCGAAGTCGTCCTGCCAGAAGGCTGCCGTGTGCTGGGTCGCCCGGATCCAGGCGCGGAGCTCGTTGTGGTCGGCGGCCTCGGCGCAGGCCCACGCCGTCCGCGCGTGGATCTCGGCGATCTCCGGGCGGCCGAGATCGACGGACATCCAGGCGAGCAGCGTGGTCGACCAGCCGGCTGCGCTGTAGAGGTCGCGGGACTGGGTGGGTGACTGCTTGCCCGCGAGCAGCGCGAAGGCCCGGTCGCGGACGGCTCGGCAGCGTTCGAACAGCGGCCGGGTCGGGGTGCGCAAGTAGAGCTGGGCGATGCGTTCGATATCGGCGTTCAGCTGTTCGACGGTGAGCTCACCGGCGTTGGACTCCTCGGCGAAGGTGAGGAAGGCGATCGAGTCGTCGCCGGCCCGCAGGATGTCCTCGTCGAGGCCGATCGTCGAGGGGAGGACGAGGTCGCCCTCACCGGCGGCGCCGGGCGGCGGCACGAAGCCCAATTCGTTGTCGGAGGCAACATTGAGGATGTAGCGAAGGCCCGAGCGGTAGGCCGCGCCGGGCCAGCGGACGGCGCCGCGCTCCATCTTGGCGATGTAGTGGCCGTCCAGCTCGTAGCGGACTTCGGTCGTCTCCCAGAGCCAGCCGCAGATGGCGTCGGCGAGCTCGGCGCGGGACATCGGCTCGCCGGGTGCCCGCAGAGACGGGGTGCGCTCTCGAGCCTTGCGCAGTAGGTCGTTGGCGGCTGGCATGGCGGTAACTGTAGGTGTTCGAACACGGTCTGCGACGGGAAAATCGGGGCTCCGGAGCAGCTGCCCCGCGATGCCCTCGAATGCCCCGATTTGCAACGCTGTAAGGGATTTTCCGGCCACCTTTGGCCGGGTGGGCGATGGCTGTGATGGTCGTTGCGGCGGTGTTCGCGGTTTGCTGAGCGTGAGGGGTGGGGCAGGGCGGGGCAGGGTGGGGCATGGCCCGGGGGATTAGGGTCTTGGTGTGGCTGAGGAGGCGGTGAGTACGTTGCGGGCGGGGTTGGGGTTGTTCGGGCGGGCGGAGGAGGGGTTGGCGCTGTTGGAGGTGTTCTTGGCGGTGGGGCGGCCTTGGGTGGGGGCGTTGGTGGTGGAGCCGGAGGAGTTGCGGTTGCCGGAGGGGCTGACGGACGACCGGGCGGTGGTGCAGGGGGTGCTCGAGGAGATCGGGCGGGAGGAGCGGGGGCGGTTCCGGGGGACGGAGCGGGAGTTCGACCCGGATGATCCGCGGGCCGTGTGGGACTACGTGCGGGTGGCGCATTCCGCGCGGCATGCGGCGGTGTGGAGTGTGGGACGGCGGACGACGTACTTCGAGGCGAGCGAGTACGGGTGGGCGGCGACGTACTGGTTGCCGGAGTCGTTGAAGGTCGCGTACTTCGATGCGATCCGGGCCAAGGGCTGGGCTGTGCCGGCCGAGTGGCTGGCTGTGGTGGGCAAACAGCCCAAGCCCTGGTGGAAGCGCGGTTAGCCGATCGCGGGGAGTTTGGTGAGGGCTTGGGCGACGGCGGCCTGGATGTCGGCGTCGGCCCAGTCGCGGTCGGACATGGCGCCGCTGAGGTAGGCGTCGTACGCGGCGAGGTCGAGGTGGCCGTGGCCGCAGAGGGCGGTGAGGATGACCTTCGCCTCGCCGGACTCCTTGCAGAGCAGGGCCTCCTCGATGGCGGCGGCCAGGGCGTGGGTGGGCTCGGGAGCCGGGACGATGCCTTCGGTCCGGGCGAACTGGAGGCCGGCCGCGAAGCACTCGGACTGGGGTTTGGCGACGGCCTCGATCTCGCCGGTCTCGTATAGGTGACTGACCAGCGGGCTCATCCCGTGGTAGCGCAGGCCGCCGGCGTGGATCGGGTCGGGGACGAAGTCGTGGCCGAGGGTGTGCATCTTCATCAGCGGGGTCATCCCGATGGTGTCGCCGAAGTCGTACGCGTAGGTGCCCTGGGTCAGCGACGGGCAGGCGGCCGGCTCGACGGCGCGGACGACCGGTGACATCCGGCCGGCCCATTTCTCCCGGAGGAAGGGGAACGCCAGGCCGCCGAAGTTCGACCCGCCGCCGGTGCAGCCGACCAGCAGGTCGGGTGTCTCACCGACCATGGCGAGCTGGATGAGCGCCTCCTCGCCGATGATCGTCTGGTGCAGCAGCACGTGGTTGAGCACGGAGCCGAGCGCGTAGTGGACGTCGGGCGCTTGGACGGCGGCCTCGACCGCCTCGCTGATCGCGATCCCGAGCGAGCCTGTGGACGCCGGATCCGCGGCCAGGATCCGCCGGCCGGCGTCGGTCAGCTCGGACGGGCTCGGATGCACGGTCGCGCCGAAGACGCCCATCATCGCGCGCCGGTACGGCTTCTGGTCGTACGACGCCCGCACCTGCCAGACCTCGCACTCCAGCCCGAACTGCGCGCAGGCGAACGCGAGCGCCGTTCCCCACTGACCGGCCCCGGTCTCGGTCGTCAGCTTCCGGACGCCGGACTTCGCGTTGTAGTACGCCTGCGGGACGGCGGTGTTCGGCTTGTGTGACCCGGCCGGTGACACCCCCTCGTACTTGTAGTAGATCCGCGCCGGCGTACCGAGCGCCTTCTCCAGCCGGTGCGCCCGGTACAGCGGACTCGGCCGCCACAGCCGGTACACATCGAGCACCTCGCCGGGAATGTCGACGTACTGCTCCTGCGAGACCTCCTGCAGGATCAGATCCATCGGGAACAACGGCGCCAGATCATCCGGCCCGACCGGTTGCCCCGTCCCCGGATGCAGCACCGCCGGCGGCGGCGTCGGCAGATCGTGCAACACGTTGTACCAACGCGTCGGCATTTCGTCCTCGGGCAACAAGATCTTGGTGGCCGTCATACCCGCAAGTCTGGTCGCCGCCCCCACCCCTCACAATGCCCCGAACCAGAACTCTCCCCGCACTTATCCGGACCCCAGCACGCCCGCGCTCGGTCGCCCCAGGCGGGGCTTCAGCGCGTGGGGGCAGGGGTGGGGGTTAGCCAGGCGTCTATGTCGGCGAGGAGGGTTTTTTGGGTGGCGGGGGGTGCGGTGGAGGCGAGGATGGAGGAGCGGGCCAGGTCGGCCAGTTCGGGGTCGGTGAAGTTGTGGGTGGTGCGGGCGGTTTCGTATTGCTCGGCTAGGCGGGAGCCGAAGAGGAGGGGGTCGTCGGCGCCTAGGGCGATGCGGGCGCCGGCTTCGTAGAGGCGACGGAGGGGGACGTCTTCGGGGCGGCGGTAGACGCCTAGGGAGACGTTGGAGGCTGGGCAGACTTCTAGGGCTACCTGGGCGTCGACTACGCGTTTGAGGAGGTCTGGGTCTTCTACGGAGCGGACGCCGTGGCCGATGCGGCCGGCGCCGAGCTCGTCGAGGCAGGTGCGGACGGTGGCGGGGCCGCAGAGCTCGCCGCCGTGCGGGGCGGCGAGGAGGCCCGCGTTGCGGGCGATGCGGAAGGCCGGGGCGAACTCGGACGTCGTACCGCGGCGCTCGTCGTTGGAGAGGCCGAAGCCGACGACGCCGCGGCCGACGTACTGCGAGGCGAGGCGGGCCAGCGTCCGGGCGTCGAGGGGGTGACGGGTGCGGTTCGCGGCGATGATGACCTGGACGGCGATGCCGGTCGAGGCCGCCGCGTCGCGGGCGGCGTCCAGGACCAGGTCGGTGAACTCGGTGATGCCGTGGAAACGGCCCGCGTACCCGGACGGATCGACCTGGATCTCCAGCCAGCGCGACCCGTCGGCCCGGTCGTCCTCGGCGGCCTCACGGACCAGCCGGCGGACGTCGTCCTCCGTGCGCAGCACCGAGCGCGCGATGTCGTAGAGCCGCTGGAAGCGGAACCAGCCGCGTTCGTCGGCCGCGGACAGATCCGGTGGCCATTCGGTCCGGAGAGCATCGGGGAGCCGGACACCGTGCTTGTCCGCCAGCTCGACCAGCGTCAGATGCCGCATGGAGCCGGAGAAGTGAAGATGCAGGTGCGCCTTGGGTAGCACCCGCAGATCACGCTGCGTCATTACCGAAGGTTACAGACCCGGTACGCACCCGGCGAAATCCGGGTGCGTACCGGACGGTCACTAGCGCGCGACCTTGTACGCCCGCTCGATCACCTGGTCGACGGCATTGCCCTTGCTGTCAACGGCCTTCGCCTTCAGCCAGACGGACGTCGCACCGGCCGGAGTCGGCACCGTAGCGGCGTACTTGCCGTTGCCGAGCGTCCGGAGCTTCGCCTCCTGCCAGGTAGCTCCGTCGTCGGTCGACGTCTGGACAGTCAGTGACCGCAGCTTGCCGACGGCCGCACCGGCCACATGCTCGACGCTGATCGGCAGCTGGTGGCTCGGGCCGCTGCGCAGCACGTTGTGGTCGTTGACCGCCGGCCGGAAGCGCACCGCCCACGCCGGCAGCCCAGCCGGCCCGCTGGTCGTGTCTGACCGGAAGGACCACTCAGTCCGCGTTCGCGTCGCCACATCGAGGAAGGGTTGTCCCGTGCTCTCCAACAGCACCCGGTAGTCCGCAGCACCGGCCGGAACCTCGAAGTCCTGGAAGACACCGGGATAGTCCGGAAACTCGCCCTCCACGATGACTTTGCCGTTCCGGCTCACCGTCATCGTTCCAGTGCCCAGCTCGGCGCTGTAGTGGTCGCCACTGTCTGCCTGTCGGGGCAGCAGGAACATGCTGTCACCGGTCCGCTGGAACGACGGCGACCGTCCGGACAGTGCGGCCGGACCGAGCGCCGCACGTCCCCAGCTCTCTTCGTAGGTCCGCCCGGCCCGGTAAGTGGTCGGCCGATCGAAGAGCTGGCCTACGGCATCGCCGTTGATCAGAAGGACATCGCTGCCCCA
Source organism: Kribbella sp. NPDC104218 (assembly GCF_055584105.1). Lineage (NCBI taxonomy): Bacteria > Bacillati > Actinomycetota > Actinomycetes > Propionibacteriales > Kribbellaceae > Kribbella > Kribbella sp. NPDC104218. The sequence goes on along the minus strand of NZ_JBVJMQ010000001.1, from coordinate 915,232 downwards.
CTGGACATCCTTGGCCAGCGCGTACGTCGTCCGAGTGGCCGGCAGCTGGTACGGATAGCCGTAGCCGACCCCGCCCATCTCCTCCGCCCCCTCGCCGGTGACGCTGAGGACCGCGCTGGTGCCATCCGCTTGAGCGGCGAACGTCTCGCGGACGACGGCCAGCTCGCTGCGCCGGACGTTCTTGGTCAGCCCGTCGAAAACCCTGCCTGGTAACGGCCAGGCCAGTGCGTACAAGTACGGCGAGTTGTCGAAGAACTCGCCGCCGTCCGGGTTCGCCCACTGGCTACGCGCGATGCTGACCAGTCCGGGGATCGACGGGCCCAGCTGAGTGATGTAGATCGGGACGCCGCCCCCCGTGGCGATACCGCCGCCCCAACGGCTGTCCGGGATGGGAAACGCGTAGTTGATGGCGAGCATCGCCTCCCGGGCAGTTGGCTCGGGAACCGAGACCGACACCGGCTTGGCCTGGCGGGCGTCGACCACGATGGTCCGATCCGCACTGAGATCGACGAGCGGCTGCACCAGCAGGCTCCCGTCGGTGCGGGTCCGGCCGGTCCCGATCGTCGAGTCGAGGACGAACTTGCCCTTCGGCAGCCGCAGGTTGGTGACGCCGTCCGCCTCCCGCGCGAAGATCGGCCAGCCCGTCAGCTGATGATCGACGATGAAGTCGGCGTAGTCCGCCGTCGGTGCGCCGCTGCGGTCGAGGTGCTTGATCGTCAGGTTGTAGCTCTCGGCCTCACGGAAGACCGACATCCGCACCGCCAGGTCAACGCCTGCGCCCTTGGCCAGCACCTGGCCGTTGTAGAGGCCGTCAGCGCCGTTGTGGTTCGTGTTCGAGGTGACTGTCACCTGAGCAGTTCCACGTGCGGGAACGGTGAGGGTAGACGCGCTCAAAGCCAATGCCGCCGCCGGTGCGGCCTGTCCGGCTTCGTCTGTCAGCGTGGTGCTCAGCTGCAGCGTCACCGGCTCGTCGCCGGCATTCGAGTAGGTCAGCCGCTTGCTCTCCGCGACGTCGTCCGAATGCGGCCACTGCTGTGCGGCAAACGCCAGTACGCCGGTGTCGGTGGTCACCTTGAGCCCTCGCGCCGCAGCGACGTCGATGCGACCGGAGCCCTGCTCCAGCGGACCCAGATCGGCATGGGGCTTCGCCGTGGTCATCAGCGCGGCCTTGAGGCGGTCAGCGCGCCAGTCCGGGTGTTCCTGCGCCAGAAGGGCCGCTGCGCCGGCGACGTGCGGTGTGGCCATCGACGTACCGCTCAGCTTGAGGTAGCTGTCGCCAACGGGATCGCCGATGACGCTGTCCGCCGACTTGGCCGCGACGATGTCCACACCTGGTGCGGTGACGTCCGGCTTCGGCGCCTGGTCTGTCGTCGGGCCACGGCCGGAGAAGTCGGCCAAGGCGTCGTTCCGGTCGACTGCTCCGACAGTCAGTGCGGCCGCCGCGCTGCCAGGGGAGTCGATCGAGCGGGCGCGGGAGCCATAGTTGCCAGCGGCAATGACAAACAGAGTGCCGTGCTCGGCCGTCAGACGATTGACCGCCTCCTCCAGCGGGTCGATCGCAGGGGTGTCGTCGCCGCCGAGACTCAGGTTGACGATCTTGGCGCCTTCGCGGACCGCCCAGTCCATGCCGGCCAGAATTGCGGACTCCGGACAACCTCTGTCCTCGCAGACCTTGCCGGACAGGAGCTGCGCGTCCGGCGCGACGCCGCGGTACTTGCCGTCGGACGCCGCCCCGGAGCCGCCGATGATCGAACCGACATGCGTCCCGTGTCCAACCGCATCGGACAGCCCGGTGCCGGTGAAGTCCTGAGTGACCAGCCGCCCTGCGAAGTCGGGGTGTGCGGGGTCGATACCGGAGTCCAGTACGGCGACCTTCACGCCGCGGCCGGTGTAGCCGGCGGCCCAGGCGGCCGGTGCGCCGATCTGCGGGACGCTGTGGTCGAGCAGCAGCTGACGGCGGCCGTCGAGCCAGATGCGCTTGATCGCTGAGCTGGTGAGTCCCGAGAACACCTCCGGCAGCTGGTCTTTCGCCGGTGCCGATGCCAGGGCACCCACTGCCGGCAGCGACCGGGCCGCAGTGCCCCGCAGAGCCGCGGCAGGCCCCTCCACGATCAGCGGCAGCGTCTTGCGGCTGGCGTCGTCGTACCCGGCCTCCGCAAGCGCTGTGAGGTCGAACAGCCGAGTATCCAGCCGCTTCTGCGCGATCAGTGGCAACGCATCGAGTGGTACGACGGAAATGCCGTCACCGACCCGCAGGGTCCGAAAACGCGTCCCGGCGCGTCCAGGACCTGGAGTCGTCTGGACCGTGCCATCACCGAGCACACGGACCTTGTCGCCGGTGATCAGCGTGAATTCGAGGCCTGGTCGGAGTTTCGAGTCGGCGACAGGTGCTGGCGGCGCACCGGTGCTGGGCGTCGTACCGGCCGCTACCAGTACGACAGCGGCCAGCACCACACCCACAGGGCGGAGTACACGAGGAGATCTCATGTCCCCTGGACGCGGTCATCGCCGCGTCTTGTCACATCAGCTGAGCAATTTGGCGATCCGGCCGATGCCCTCGGCCAAATCCTCGTCGCCGAGCGCGTACGACATCCGCAGGTAGCCAGGCGCGCCGAAGGCTTCGCCCGGCACCACAGCGACCTCGGCCTCGTCCAGAATGATCTCCGCCAGCTCAGCGGACGTCGTCGCAGTCCGCCCGGCGATCTCTCGCCCAAGCAGCCCCTTCACCGAGGGGTACGCGTAGAAGGCGCCGGTCGGCGTCGGGCACTCGATCCCGGGGATGTCGTTCAGCAGCCGGACCATGGTCCGCCGGCGCCGGTCGAACGCGACCTTCATCTCCTCGACCGCGCTCAGATCGTTCGTCAGCGCGGCGATGGCGGCCCGCTGGGCGACGTTCGCGACGTTCGAGGTCTGGTGCGACTGCAGGTTCGTCGCGGCCTTGATGACGTCCTTCGGGCCGATCATCCAGCCGACCCGCCAGCCCGTCATCGCGTACGTCTTGGCGACGCCGTTCAGGACGACGGTCCGGTCGGCCAGCTCGGGCACCGCGACCGGGAGCGAGGTGAACGCGACGCCGTCGTACGTCAGGTGCTCGTAGATCTCGTCGGTGATCACCCAGATGTCGTGCTCCAGTGCCCAGCGGCCGATCGCCTCGATCGACTCCGGGCTGTCGACCGCGCCGGTCGGGTTGGACGGCGAGCAGAACAGCAGCGCCTTGGTCTTCGGCGTCCGGGCGGCCTCCAGCTGCTCGACCGTGACCAGGTAGCCCTGTGATTCGTCGGCGAGCACCTCGACCGGCACTCCGCCGGCCAGCTGGATCGCCTCCGGGTACGTCGTCCAGTACGGCGCCGGCAGCAGCACCTCGTCACCAGGGTCGAGCAGCGTCGCGAACGCGTTGTAGACCGCGTGCTTGCCGCCGTTGGTGACCAGGACCTGCGCGGCCTCGATCGCGTAGCCGGAGTCCCGGGCGGTCTTCTCGACGATCGCCTGCTTGAGCTCGGGCAGGCCGCCCGCCGGGCTGTAGCGGTGGTTCTTCGGGTCCCGCGCGGCGGCGACGGCGGCCTCGACGATGTACTCCGGCGTCGGGAAGTCCGGCTCACCGGCGCCGAAGCCGATCACCGGGCGGCCGGCGGCCTTGAGGGCCTTCGCCTTGCCGTCGACCGCGAGGGTGGCCGATTCGCTGATGGCGCCGATCCGCGCCGAGATCCGGGAGCTCATGCGGCCATCCTGGCACCGGGCCGCCCGGGCCCGTGCCGGGATATCGGCACGCGGACCGGTGTGATCCGGGGAACACGCAGGGGGTCCGGTCCGTTAGGTCGACGTGCAGGCTGTATGGTTCTGGTCGCGGTACGGCGTCCGGTGACGGAGGCGGTACGGGCAGGAGCCGGATCGATCGCGGCGCGACAGGCCGAGTTCGACCAGGTGGCTCCGAACCCGTACACTCTTCTAGTCCGGGCGTTGATGGCCCTGACTCGGCATGCCCGAGTTCAGGTCCTGTGCGGCGTCCGGATGGATTGCAGAGGGCACTAGCTCAACTGGCAGAGCATCGGTCTCCAAAACCGAAGGTTGGGGGTTCAAGTCCCTCGTGCCCTGCACATCCTGACCGGCGCAGGGCCGGTCAGGCCGCCGCTAGCGAAAGAGGTAGGTCGTGACGGAGACGCGCACCCCGGCACCGTCCGGCGCCGGTAAGCCTGCGGAAGGCAAGCAGGGCAGAGGCCTGCTGCGTTTCTACCGCCAGGTGGTCGCCGAGCTCCGCAAGGTCGTCTGGCCCACCCGCAAGCAGCTGTCCACCTACTTCGTGGTGGTTCTGACCTTCGTGGTGTTCGTCATCGCGATCGTCTCGCTTCTCGACCTCGCTTTCGGCTGGGCGATCCTCAAGGTCTTCGGCTGAGCCGAGGCCCCCGCCGCCCACGAACGACGGTCCCGGGTCCCGGCCCGGTCAACTGCCAGACCAGAACCCCGATGCACAGATGACGGAGTACGACGTGTCCGAGCGCGACGACGAGATCCTCGACAACGAGGACGAGTTCGACGTATCCGACTCCGACCTCGAGTTCGACGAGAACGACACCGACGACCTGTACGGCGACGACGACGATGACGACGACCCGTTCGCGGATCTCGACGTCGAGGGCGCCGAGGACGATGACGACGTCGACCTGGACGCCGAGGAGCCGGAGTACGTCGCCGACGACGAGGCCGAGGAGGGCCCGGCCGACGCCGACGACTCCGCGGCCGAGCCGGTCGTCGTGGTCGCCGCCGCGGACGCTGCCGAGGCCGCCGAGGTCGTGACGCAGGACGACGTCGACGACGCCGCCGAGGAGCTGTCCGCCGAGACCGCGGGCGACGACGCCGTCGAGACCGAGTCCGGTGTCGACGAGGTGGTCTTCTCCAACGCCGGCGCGGACTCCGACGACGACGATGAGGACGACGACGAGGACGAGGAGCCGGCCGAGCCGGTGGACCCGCTCGAGGAGCTGCGTGGCCGGCTGCGTTCGCAGATCGGCGACTGGTACGTCGTCCACACGTACTCAGGGATGGAGAACCGGGTCAAGGGCAACCTGGAGAACCGGATCAACTCCCTGAACATGGAGGACTACATCTTCGAGATCATCGTGCCGACCGAAGAGGTCGCCGAGATCAAGAACGGTCAGCGCAAGATGGTCAAGCGCACCGTCCTCCCCGGTTACGTGCTGGTCCGGATGGACCTCACCGACGAGTCCTGGTCGACCGTGCGGCACACGCCGTCGGTGACCGGTTTCGTCGGGAACAGCCAGAAGCCGGTCCCGCTCAGCCTCGAAGAGGTCGAGAAGATGCTTGCCCCGGCCGTCGTTGCGGCGGCCGAGGCGGCGGCAGCCGAAGCCGGCGCCGCTCCCGCCAAGACGGCGGCGAAGAAGAAGGTCGAGGTGGCCGACTTCGGGGTCGGCGACTCGGTCATGGTGGTGGACGGGCCGTTCGCGACCCTGCACGCCACGATCACGGAGATCAACGCCGACGCACAGCGGATCAAGGCGCTGGTGGAGATCTTCGGCCGGGAGACCCCGGTGGAACTCAGCTTCAACCAGATCCAGAAAGTCTAAGGACCCGAAATGCCTCCCAAGAAGAAGATCGCTGCCCTGGTCAAGGTGCAGCTCCAGGCCGGCGCAGCGACGCCGGCCCCGCCGGTCGGTACCGCGCTCGGTCCGCACGGCGTCAACATCATGGAGTTCTGCAAGGCGTACAACGCCCAGACGGAGTCCATGCGCGGCAACGTCGTCCCGGTCGAGATCACCATCTACGAAGACCGCTCCTTCACGTTCGTCACCAAGACGCCGCCGGCGCCGGAGATGATCAAGAAGGCCGCCGGTCTGCAGAAGGGGTCGGCCGTCCCGCACAAGGACAAGGTCGGCAAGATCACCAAGGACCAGGTCCGCGAGATCGCCACCACCAAGATGCCGGACCTGAACGCCCGGGACATCGACGCCGCGATGAAGATCATCGAGGGCACCGCCCGCTCCATGGGCGTGACCGTCGAGGCCTGATCGCCTCGCGGTACCAGCACCACCAGTAGTTGTGGCAGGGCGTAGCGCCGCCCGGAGACCACACCCCAGAGAGGAACCAGTTATGGCACAGCGCAGCAAGTCTTACCGCGCGATCGCGGAAAAGATCGACTTCGATCACCTGTACTCCCCGCTCGAGGCGGTCCGGCTGGCCAAGGAGGCCGCGGCCGGCAAGAAGCTGAACTCGACCGTGGACGTCGCGATGCGCCTCGGGGTCGACCCCCGTAAGGCCGACCAGATGGTGCGCGGCACCGTCAACCTTCCGCACGGCACCGGCAAGACGGCACGGGTCCTCGTCTTCGCCACCGGTGAGAAGGCCGAGGCCGCCAAGGCCGCCGGCGCCGACTACGTCGGTGACGACGACCTGATCAAGAAGGTGACCGACGGCTGGCTGGACTTCGACGCCGTCGTCGCCACCCCTGACCTGATGGGCAAGGTCGGCCGCCTCGGTCGCGTCCTCGGCCCGCGTGGTCTGATGCCGAACCCGAAGACCGGCACCGTCACCCCCGATGTCACCAAGGCGGTCACCGACATCAAGGGCGGCAAGATCGAGTTCCGGGTCGACCGGCACGCGAACCTGCACTTCATCATCGGCAAGGCGTCCTTCGACGAGGCCCAGCTGGTGGAGAACTACAGCGCCGCGCTCGAGGAGATCCTCCGGTTGAAGCCGGCCAGCTCCAAGGGCCGCTACATCAAGAAGACGGTCTTCTCGACGACCATGGGCCCCGGCGTCCAGGTCGACCCGAACGCCACCCGCAACCTCCTCGAGGAGAACGCGGACGCCTGATCCAGGCAGCGTCATCCAGCAAGGCCCCGGGATTTCTCCCGGGGCCTTCGCTCGTTCTAGGGGCGGACGACGAGGTCGGGGGTCAGGTCGCTCGGGCGGGGGACGCCGACCAGTTGGAGGGTGTGTTCGAGCTCCTCGGTCAGGTCGGTGAGGAGGCGGGTGACGCCGGTGCGGCCTTCGGCGGCCAGGGCCCAGAGGGCGGGGCGGCCGAGGAAGACGGCGCGGGCGCCGAGGGCGAGGGCGGCGAGGATGTGTTCGCCGCGGCGGATGCCGCCGTCCACATAGAGCTCGGTGGTGGTGCCGGCCAGGGCCTCGGCGATCTCGGGGAGCGCGTGGGCGGTGGAGACGGAGCCGTCGAGCTGGCGGCCGCCGTGGTTGGAGACGATGACGCCGGCCGCGCCCGCGTCGGCGATTCGTTTGGCGTCGTCCGCGCGCAGGACGCCCTTGACCACGACGGGGAGGCCGGTGCGCTCGGCCAGCCAGCCGATCACGTCCGGGGTGAGGTCGTCGGCCTTGTCGAGGTCGTCGTCGGACCAGTCGCCGTCGGGCACGTTGACCCGCAGCTGCCCCGGCTGGACGTAGGACCAGACGACCGGGCCGTCGTCCTCCTTGCGGCCGACCACCGGGGTGTCCACGGTGAGCACGATCGCCTTGGCGCCACCGGCGACCGCGGCGTCCAGCATCTGCTCGGTGATCGAGCGGTTCCGGACGATGTAGATCTGCAGCCACCACGGCACGCCGGTCGCGCCGAGGTCGGCGAACCTGGTGCCCGCGTTACTCGAGACGCCGAGCAGCGATCCGGCGGCCCGCACCCCGTCGGCCATCGCGATCTCGCCGTCCGGATCGGCGAGCCGCTGCAGCGTCGACGGCGCGACCAGCACCGGCGTCTGCACCGGCGTACCGAGCACCGTCGTCCGCAGGTCGATCGCCGAGACGTCCTGCAGGACGCGCGGCCGGAACCGGTACGTCGACCACGCCGACACCGCCTCCGCGACGCTGATCCCCCCGGCCGAGCCCTGGCGGTAGTAACGATGTACGGCCTCCGGCAACTTCTCGGCGGCCGCCCCCTCCAACGTGTCGATCCATCGCATGCCGCCCATCGTCGCACCACGACGACACCGGAGTCAGTACACTTTTCCCATGACGCAGTACGGGCGGCGATTTCTGCGCCCCGGCCGGCACGACGGTGCCGACGGGGTGAGTCGCTGCTGCGCTCTCTCCTGAGGTGACCGTGGCCGGTCGGGGTGTGAAGACCCCCGTCGAGACCGTCATCTTTGGAGATACTCATGTCTGCCCTCACGCTCGAGGAACTGCACGCTGCTCTGTCCCTGCGCGACCTGGCCGATCCGGCCCAAGGCCCGCACGCCGTCCAGCTGATCGTCGATTCCATCCGGACGACGCTCGGCCGCGCCTGGCCCTACACCGAGATCTGGACTCGCCGCGACCATCCCGTCGTCCCGCTCGCGGACAACTACGACAATCTCGGGTACGCCGCCGGTGCGGTCACCCGGGAGGCCCGCTACACCCGCTACGCCTCCGCGACCGAGGTGTTGCGCAGCCACACCTCGGCGATGATCCCGCCGGCGCTGCGGGAGCTGGCCGCGTCCGACGTCTCCGACGTACTGCTGATCTGTGCCGGGATCTGCTACCGCCGGGACTCCGTCGACTGGCAGCACACCGGGACGCCGCATCAGCTCGACCTCTGGCGGATCAGCCGCAATGTCACCCTCGGCGAGCCTGAGCTGGAGGAGATGATCGCTCGCCTGGTCGAGACCGTGCTGCCCGGCCAGACCTATCGGACCGTGCCCGCCGTGCATCCCTACACGATTCACGGTCGCCAGATCGACGTCCTGCTCGACGAGGAGTGGATCGAGATCGGCGAGTGCGGCGTCGCCGCGCCGCACATCCTGCGCAAGGCCGGTCTGGACGACGGCTGGACCGGCCTCGCGATGGGCCCCGGCCTCGATCGCCTCCTGATGCTGCGCAAGGGCATCCGCGACATCCGGCTGCTCCGATCGACCGATCCGCGGGTGGCTGAGCAGATGCTCGACCTGGCCCCCTACCGACCGGTGTCGACGATGCCGCCGGTCCGCCGGGACCTGTCGGTCGTCGTCGGCGCCTCGGCGGACGTCTCGCCGGAGGTGCTCGGCGACAAGGTGCGCGATGCGCTCGGCCCGGACGCGGACGCCGCCGAATCGCTCGACGTGCTGGGCGAAACGACGTACGACGAACTCCCACCGGCCGCCCGGCAACGGCTCCAGCTCATCCCCGGGCAACGGAACCTCCTGGTCAGGCTCGTCCTCCGGCCAGTCGACCGCACCCTCACCGACGCAGAGGCGAACCAGCTCCGCGACAAGGTCTACCGAGCCCTCCACGAAGGCCCAGTCCTCGAACTGATCGGCTGACGCCGCAGCTCGCGGACGGCGACGGCCCACGCGCACAGGGCCAGCGGGAGCTCCAGGAGGAGCGCCATCGACAACGCGAGCGTGTGGTCGAAGCCGGCGCCGGCGGTGCTGACGTCGAACCACGCGTCGGCCAGTAGCAGTGTCCCGGCGACCATCGAGGTCAGGACGGCGTACTTGTTGCGCGTGTGCAGCAGGTACGCCGTCAGCCCGGCCGCGGCCGCGATCGCCACGTCGAGGCCGATCCAGGTCAGCTTCCAGTGCGTGACCTGGTAGCTGCTCGGTAGGGTCGCGGCCAGGATCAGGCACCAGGGCAACAGCACCGCGGCAACCCCGGCCGAGACCAGCGCCGCGATGCCGCCTGGTGAGCGGCGCGGGCGGATCCGGCCGTCGAGGCGGCCTTCGGCGATGTAATCGTCGAGTGCCTCGGCGACCCGGTCGTCGATCGCGTCCCCGAGGTGCACGGTCAGTGGAGTCGTCATGCCAGCGAGCATCACCTCGCAGCACCCGGACGCGCATTGTGGCGACCCCACGAATCAGGGTGGGGTTAACCCCCGGTAGCGGCCGTGGGTTTGCCGGATGCCGCCGGACCGCATCCGCATCGTAGGTTGGCGGGGTGAGCACGATCGACGCTGTTCCGACGCGGCCGTGGCAGTTGTGGCGTTCGCCGTACTTGTGGCTGGCAACGGTCCACCTCGTCGGGGACGCCGTTGTCGTGCTGACCTCCGGTGTGCTCGTGCTGGCTGCGGTCGCTGTCGTGGTGCTCGCTTGGCCGCTGGCCTTCATCGGCATCCCGCTGAGTGCCGCCGCGGCCCGGTGCGTCTACGTACTGGCCGGGTGGGAGCGCGCCCGGGCCCGGATCACTCGCGGCCAGCAGATCCGCGCGCTGACGCCCCCGGCCGACGCCCGACACGCGGTCCGCGACCCGAACCTGTGGCGGCAGTTCCTGTACTTCGCCCTCTTGTTGCCGGTAGCAACCGCGTGGGGAGGGCTGCTGGTGGCCGCATGGTCGGTCCCGCTGGTCCTGATCGGGTTACCGCTGTACTTCGCGAAGTTCGCCGCCGGCCGGGCACAGCTCGGCCCGTTCGTGGTCGCCAGCGCCGACCGGGCTGTGTTCGCCGCCGCACTCGCAGCAGCCTTCCTCCTGCTGGTCACGCCGCTACTGATGCGGACGGCGTCGGCGGCCGACGGGTGGCTTGCGGGCCAGCTCCTCGGACGCTCGGAGACCAGTGCGCTGACCGAGCGGGTCAGCAAACTGGTGGCCAGCAGGCAGCAGGTGGTTGATTCGGTCGAGGCCGAGCGGCGGCGGATGGAGCGCGACCTGCACGACGGCGCCCAGCAGCGTCTTGTGTCGCTGGCGATGACGCTGGGCCGGGCGAAGAATCGGCTCGGTCAGGACGAGCAGGCGGTCCGGACGTTGATCGAGCAGGCGCACGCCGAAGCCCTGCAGGCGATCGCCGAGATCCGTGATCTGACCCGAGGGCTGCACCCGCCGGTGCTGACCGACCGCGGTCTGGACGCGGCGCTGTCCGCGGTGGCAGCGCGGTCGCCGGTCCCGGTGTCGGTGACGGTCGACGTAGAGCCGCGGCCGTCGCTGACAGTGGAGTCGATCGCCTACTTCGTCGTGACCGAAGCGCTCACCAACGTCGCGAAGCACGCACGGGCCGCCCAGGCCCAGGTCAGCGTCACCCGCGTCGGTGACACCCTGCGGATCGAGGTGTCGGACGACGGGCAGGGCGGTGCGCACCTGGGTGGCGGAACCGGCCTGCAGGGCCTGTCCGATCGGGTCGCCGGTGTCGACGGGTGGCTCGGTCTCAGTAGTCCGGTGGGCGGTCCGACCGTCCTGATCGCGGAGGTGCCGTGCACATGACCAGCTTGCGAGTTGTGATCGCCGAGGACTCGGTGCTGTTGCGCGAGGGCATCGTGCGGTTGCTGGAGGAGCAGGACTGCGAAGTCGTCGCGGCAGTAGGCGACGGTGACGAGTTGCTGAAGGCCGTCGCCGAGCACCGGCCGGACGTGTGCGTGGTCGACGTACGGATGCCGCCGACTTTCACCGACGAGGGACTGCGGGCGGCGCTCGTACTCCGCGAACAGTTCCCCGGGACCGGCGTCCTCGTGTTGTCGCAGTACGTCGAGGAGCGCTACGCGAGCGAGTTGATCGGCGGGAACCCCGGTGGCGTCGGCTATCTGCTCAAGGACCGGGTGGCGGACGTCGACCAGTTCCTCGACGGACTGCGTCGGGTCGCGAGCGGAGGCGCCGCACTCGATCCGGAGGTGATCGCCCAACTGCTGGTGCGCTCGCGGACGAGCGATCCGCTCGCTGCGTTGAGTCCGCGAGAGCAGGATGTACTGCGGGCGATGGCCGAAGGCAAGTCGAACACCGGTATCGCCAGGGCACTTGTTGTCGGCGAGAGCGCAGTGGAGAAACACATCAGCAGCATCTTCGCCAAGCTGCGGCTGGCACCGGCCGAGGGCGAGCACCGGCGCGTACTGGCCGTGCTGCGCTTCCTGGAGGGCTGATGACAGTCACGACGGCGCAGCGCCGCATGCTGCTGATCGGCCTGGTGCCGCTCCTTCTACTCGTGGTCGGCGGCGGAGCGGTCACCGTGTCGGCGATCAGTGGGAAACTGCCGTTCGAGTACCGGACTGCTGCGTCGGTCGGTCCGAAAGGCGTTCGGGTCGTTTCGGCCGTTCCGACGCAAGTGGTCGGCAGGGACGACCAGCAGGTTCGGGTTCACGCCGACGGGACGTACGGGGCGCAGCGACCGCGGATCGACGTCCGCACTGTCGGGGGTGTGCTGGAGATCGAAGCGAGCTGTCCGGACCGAAACTGCGTGGTTGAGCTGACGGTCGAAATTCCGGCGACGAAGCTGCAGGTCCAGTCAGAGGCATCGGTCACGATGCGTCGGCTGCGTAGTCCGGAGGTTTCTGTCGACGGACGACGCGGCTCGCTGACCATGCAGTTCGACGAGCCGCCCCGACAGCTGTCCGCCAGAGCCGGCGAAGGGGCGATCAGCTTGCGGGTACCCAGTGGGACGTCGTACGCCATCGATGCGGTCGCGGCCGAGGGCACCACTGATATCCAAGCGGCCAACGATCCGGCCGCGCCGCATCGCCTCTACTTGCGAACCAGGTACGGCAGCATCGAGGTCAGCTGATCGCTGCGATGAAGGCCTTGGCCTTCTCGGTGATGGTGTGCCACTCGCCGGCCGCGACCTCGGCCGGGGCGACGACGTCGGTGCCGGCGCTGACGGCGAGAGCACCGGCGTCCAGGTAGTCACGGGCGTTGGTTGCGTTGATGCCGCCGGAGGGGACGAGGGGGACGCCGGGGAACGGGCCGTTGAGGTCCTTGAAGTACTTGGGGCCGAGGTGGTGGGCCGGGAAGATCTTGACCGCGTCCGAGCCGAGGGCGAGTGCGGTCATCACTTCGGAGGGGGTGAACGCGCCGAGGACGACCGGGACGCCGGCCGTCCGCGCGGCTTCGGCGATGGCGGCGGCTTCCAGACCCTGGCCTGGCGTGACCAGGAACTGTGCGCCGGCGTCGATGGCGTCCCGGGCCTGCTTCTCGGTCTGGACCGTGCCGGCGCCGACCACCGCGCCGGTCTCGGCGGACGTCGAGGCGGCGCGTTCGAGGTGCCGCGGCAGGTCCGGCGTCGTGTAGGTCAGCTCGACGACGTGGATGCCGCCGGCGACCAGTGCGGCGCACAGGTCTCGCGCGTCCGAGATCTCCGGCGCTCGGACGACGGTCAGGACGCGGTCCGCGCGCAGCAGGTCCAGGGTGCTCATAGCTGTTTCCTCTCAGCCGTCGGTACGACGGATGGCTCGGCCGGGCAGGTCGTCGGTGCGGTGGCCGTCGTCGATGACGGGGGTGCCGTTGACGACGACGTACGGGATGCCTTCGGCTTGTTGGCGGGGGTTCTCGAAAGTGGCGGTGTCGTGGACGGTCGCGGGGTCGAAGAGGACGAGGTCGGCGTGGTAGCCGGCGCGCACCAGCCCGCGGTCGGTGAGGCCGAGCCGCCGGGCGGCGCGGCCGGTCAGATGGTGCACGCAGTCGGCCAGCTCGAGGACGCCGAGCTCGCGCACGTAGCGACTTAGATACCGGGGGAAGGTGCCCCACGAGCGCGGGTGCGGTTTGCCGCCGACCAGGATCGCGTCGGAGCCGCCGGTGTGGCTCTGGTGCCGCATGATCGTGCGCACGTTCTCCTCGTGGCCGACGTGCTGCAGGATCGACGTCCCGAGGTCGTCGGCGACCAGCAGGTCGAAGAAGACGTCGGACGCCGGTTTGCCGGTCTCGGCGGCGAGCGCCGCGACCGTCCGGCCGACGACGTGGCCGAGCGCCGGGTTGCGGACGCCGCCGATCTCGATCGTCTCCCACTCGATCACGCAGCCGTGGCAGCCGTCCGAGCCGACCTGCTCCATCTCGTGGGCGATCCGGGCCCGGGTGGCCGGCTCCTGGAGCCGGGCGAGCTGCGCGTCCGGGCCGCCCTCGGCGGTCCAGCTCGGCAGCGTCGCCGCCAGAGTGGTTGCCCCTGGCAAGTAAGGGTAGGTGTCGGTGGTGACGTCGAGCCCGTCGGCCAGGGCCTTGTCGATCATCGCGATCAGGTCGGCGCCGCGGCCCGCGTTCGGCGCGAAGTTCATCACGGCGTGGGTGAGGTGCAGCGCGCAGCCGGACTGCCGGGCCACCTCGACCATCTCGCCGTACGCGTCCAGCGCGCCCCGGCCGTACGAGCGCTGGTGCGGCGCGTAGTAGCCGCCGTACTGCGCCACGACGCGGCACAGCTCGACGAGCTCGTCGGTGCTGGCGAACATCCCCGGCGTGTAGGTGAGGCCGCTGCTCATCCCGACCGCGCCCTCGCGCAGCGCATCGGCCAGCAGCGCCTTCATCCGAGCCAGCTCGGCCGGCGTCGCCGCGCGGTTCTCGGTGCCGACGACCATCATTCGCAGCGTCCCCTGCGGGACGAGGTAGGCCGCGTTGCAGGCGATGCCCTGGTCGAGCCGGTCCAGGTAGCCGGCGACGGTCGTCCAGGAGAAGTCGAAGTCGGCCGGTTCGCCGTTCCAGCCGGCGATCTGACGGCGGATCGCGGCCCGGGCCGGGTCGTCGATCGGCGCGAACGAGAGCCCGTCCTGACCGAGCACCTCGAGCGTGACGCCCTGGCTGACCTTGGCCGTGTGGTCCGGGGTGGCCAGGATCTGCAGGTCGGAGTGCGCGTGCATGTCGATGAAACCGGGGGAGAGGACCAGCCCGTCGGCGTCGATCGTCCGCCGGGCGGCCGGTCGTTCGGCGCCGATCGCCGCGATCCGGCCGGCGTCCACGACGACGTCCGCGGTGACGCCGGGCGTGCCGGTCCCATCGAGGACGGTCGCGCCGGTGATCAACAGGTCGGCGGCCATCTCAGAAGTACGTCCGGATCAGGCCGACGACGACGGGATCAGCGGCGTCCGGGTCGTCGATCAGCGGGATCAGACCCCACTTGTCGAACGCCGTACACGGGTGCGACAGCCCGAGCCGGAGCTCGTCGCCGATCTGCACGCCGGTCGCGCCGAACTGCAGATAGCCGTGCTGGTCGTTCAGCTTGGTGACCGCCATCCCGGTTGCGGGAAGGGGGACGTCGCCGTCCGCGCGCGGCCGGATCAGCTGCGGCTCGGGCATGTCCTGGTCGACCGGGAAGTCCCGGCGGCCGGCGTCGAAGATCGCCAGCCCGGGCTCGGGTTGCGAGGTGATCCGCATCCAGCCGTGCATCGCCGCGACGAGCTGTTCGCCGTCCGTCCGCGGTGACTCGCCCAGCGGTGAGACCCGGCGGTACAGGCCGTCGTCGTGCGAGATGTAGGCGCCCGAGCGGACGACGACGCGCGCGGCCGGGGCCAGCGGCCCGAGGACCTCGGCGACCAGCTCGAAGTACTCGCTTCCGCCCGCGGTGACGATCGGAGTGACCTCCGGGTCGTACAGCTTGCCCAGCCGCTCGTGCAGCGCGGCCATCTCCCGCAGGAAGGCGCGCACCTCGCCCAGCCCGGTCTCCTCGACGCCGTGGCCGACCGCGCCCTCATAGCCCGCCAGCCCGACCAGCCGGAGCGTCGACGCCTCGGCGACCGCGCGGGCAACCGCCTCTGCAGTCTCCAAGCCGCGAGCGCCGGTACGGCCGCCGAGCCCGCCGAGCTCGACCATGACGTCGAGCGGGCGCGCGTCGGCATCGACGTACGCCGAGCGCGCGGCCTCCATGATCTCGACCGTCCGGACGGAGTCGGCCCAGACCATCACCTCGAACTCCGGGTCGCGGGCGAGCTCGTCGGCGATCCAGCGCAGCTGGAGCGGGGAGACCACGGAGTTCGCGATCAGTACCCGGCGGACGCCGAACTGGCGCGCGATGCCGAGGTGGAAGACATTGGCGAGCGTGATCGCCCAGGCGCCCGCGTCGAGCTGCTGAGCCCAGAGCGCGGGGGCCATCGTGGTCTTGCCGTGCGGTGCGTGCTCGACGCCGTGCTGGGCGCACCAGCGGGCGAGCGTCTCGATGTTGTGCTGGACGCCGGGCGCGGACAGCGTCATCAACGGCGTCGGCAGCTGCGAGAGTCGGGGCCGGCCGGCCAGCACCTCGGCGACGGTCCGGCCCCAGAACGCGGGCGGCAGCACCCTGTCCCGCCGGGTCACCTGCTCCTCGGCAAGCGCGGCGACGGCGTCGGCATCGTAAGCAGGCATCGGTTCCCCTGGAGGTTCGAGTTGCAGACTACGCAACGCTCATTGCGTAGTCTGACCTGACGGTTGTAGCATCACGCCCAAACGTGCGTCAACGACACAGGTTTCGCACCTATCCCATCACTCCGGCCCCAGGAGCGCAGATGCCCGACCCGCGCACCGAGACGGATCCGGCCGCGGTGGTCTGTCTCGGCGAGGCGATGATCATGCTCGCGGGCGCGGCCGGGCCGCTGGAGGACGTCGAGACGTTCCACCGTTCGGTCGGCGGCGCCGAGTGCAATGTGGCCGGTGGGCTGGCCGGCCTCGGCGTCCGGACCAGCTGGGTCTCCCGGCTGGGCGACGACGGTTTCGGCAAGCAGGTACTACGAGATCTGCAGAGCCGGGGCGTCGAGGTTGGCGGGGTCGAGCTCGACCCGGACCGCCCGACCGCGCTGTACGTGAAGGAAACCCGCGACGGGCGCTCCCGGATGCACTACTACCGCACCGGCTCGGCGGCGTCCGCGATGAGCCCGGCGTTCCTGGAGCGGCCGGAGGTGGCCGAGCGACTTGCCGCGGCGCGCATCGTGCACACCACTGGCATTACCGCAGCGCTGTCGGATGACACTGCAGCGATGGTCAACGCGCTCAGTGGGGGCTACACGCTGAGCGTGGACCTGAACTGGCGACCGGTGCTCTGGCGCAACAAAGACCCGGAGCCGTTGTGGCAGCTGCTGAAGGCTGCAGACATCGTTCTGATCGGTGCTGATGAGGCGCTGGTGTTTGCTGGCACCAGCGACCCTGTTGAGCTGCATGAGCGGCTCGGCGGTCGGTGCGTGCTGGTCGTGAAGAACGACGCGCATACAGCGACGGCGTTGACTCCTGAGGGCCGGACCGACGTCCCCGCACTCACCGTGCAGGTCGTCGAGCCGGTCGGGGCTGGAGACGCCTTCGCGGCCGGCTTCCTGGCTGGCACGCTCGAAGGCCTCCCGATGCAGCAGCGACTCCGCCTTGGACATCTGAACGCCGCAGCGGTACTTGCGGTGCCGCAAGACCACGCAGCGCCGCTGGATCCGGCTCTCAAGGCCAGGCTGCTGGCTTGCTCGGACGAAGAGTGGGCGGCGACCAAGCTATGAGTCAGAGCCTCGCGAGAGCCCTACAGATCCTGGCCAGCCTCGGTGAAGGCGACCGGTCGCTCGACCAGCTCGCGACCGAGCTCGGTGTGCACAAGACCACCGTGCTGCGCCTCCTGCGCACGATGGAGGCGGACCGCTTTGTGCGCCGAGACGACCAGCATCGCTACCGCCTCGGCTCCCGCTTGTTCGCGTTGGCGGACGCCGCCCGCGAGCAGCACGTCGTCCGAGAGGTTGCCGCGCCGCATCTGCGCCAGCTGAACCAGAAGACCGGACAGACCGTCCATCTGGCTGCCTGGGAGAACGGCGAGGCCCTGTACGTCGACAAGCTCGACAGCGTCCGCACAGTGCGGATGTACTCGCAGGTCGGCGTACCGGCCGCGCTGCACTGCACTGCGGTCGGAAAGGTGTTGCTGGCCGCACAGCCGAAGCGCCAGCGGGAGGCGGTGCTGGCCTCGCTGGACTACCACGCCTACACGCCACAGACGCTCACCGGCCCGGATGCCCTGCGTGACGAGCTGGACGCCGTCCGCGCCAACGGCTGGGGTCAGGACAAGGGTGAGCATGAGTCCTTCATGAACTGCATCGGTGCGCCGATCGTCGACCACGCGGGCCGTGTGGTCGGGGCTGTCTCCGTATCGGTGCCAGATGTATTACTGAACTATGAGCAGGTGCTGGAGCTCCTGCCCGAGCTGCTCGCCACCACCAAGGCGATCAGCGCCGATTACAACTGAGAGGTGTCCGACCAGATGTCCGACAAGACCGCAGTCACCACCACCGACGCGCCCGCTCCGATGCCCGTGTTCTCGCAGGGCGTCCGCAAGGGCAACGTGCTGCAGGTGTCCGGCCAGGGCTCGGTCGACCCGGCCACCAGCGAGTTCGTCTTCGTCGGCGACGTGAAGGCCCAGACCACCCGCGTCCTGCAGAACATCGAGGCGATCCTGGTCGCCGGCGGCGCCACCTTCGACGACGTCCTGATGCTGCGCGTCTACCTGACCAAGCGCGAGGACTTCGGCCTCATGAACGAGGCGTACGCCGAGTTCCTCGACGGCCGCACCCCGAGCGGCGTCCTGCCGTCGCGCACCACCGTCTTCACCGGCCTCCCGCTGCCCGACATGCTCGTCGAGATCGACGCCCTCGCCGTCCTGAGCTGACCGTCCTGCCACGTAGTGGCAATATGTAGCACTACGTGGCACCACGGGATACCCTGCAGGTATGAGTGGGCAATCCGAGATCACGCAGCGCGATCTGCGCATGCGATCGAAGGAGATCATGGACGCCGTCCAGGGCGGTCAGTCCTTCACCGTCACTCGCGATGGTCATCGCATCGGCGAGCTGATCCCCTTGCGGCGCAGGCGCAGGTTCGTCCCGCGCGAAGAGTTCGCGGCGATGTCGCGGACCGCGCCGACGATCTCGCTGGAAGCGTTCCGGGCAGATCAGGACGCCTTCGCCGATCACGAACTCGACGACTCCTATGGCCGGTGAGTACGCGCAGGGTCTCCTCGATACGAATGTGGTGATCCTGCGGGCGGGGATCGATCCCAGCTCGCTGCCGGACGAGATGGCGATCACCGCTGTCACGCTCGCCGAGTTGTCCGCGGGGCCGCACCAGGTGCGCCGGAACGATGAGCAGAACGCGTACGACGAGCACCTCGAACGCGCGTCCCGAATGGACGTCCTGCAGCGCGCGGAGAACGAGTTCGACCCGATTCCGTTCGATACCGAAGCGGCGCGGATCTACGGCCGGGTGTGCGCGGCCGTCATTTCCGGCGGCCGGTCGCCGCGCGGTCGCATCGCCGACCTGATGATCGCGAGTATCGCGGTGGCCGAAGGCCTGCCGTTGTTCACGGTCAATCCGGACGACTTCAAAGGCCTGGAGACGTTGCTGACGGTGGTACCCGTGCCGCATTCCGGTGGTTGAGCCGCGGCCGGAGGGCTCCGAGGTGGGGCGTTAGGGTTTTTGTATGCAGGAAACCAGCGATGGTGCAACTGATGGCTAGTCCGGCGGCCCTGCTCAAGATCGCGCCGTCGGTCTATGTGCCTGCGTTGCTCTACGGGATCGGGCAGGGCGCTATCGCGCCGGTCATCGCGGTCTCGGCTACGCATTTGGGCGCGTCGCCTGCTGTTGCCGGTGTGGTGGTTGCGGCGGCTGGGTTGGGGCAGGTCATCGGTGATGTGCCGGCTGGCGCGCTGACCAACAAGATCGGCGAACGCCGGGCGATGCTCGGTGCGACCGTGTTGGTCACGCTCGCCCTGGTCGGGTGCCTGCTGGCGCCGACGGTGTGGATGCTGGCCCTGGCCATCGGGGTGACCGGGCTGGCCGGGTCGGTGTGGGGGCTGGCTCGGCAGGCCTACCTGAGTGAGGCGGTGCCGATCGAGCTGCGTGCTCGGGCGCTGTCCACGCTGGGCGGCGTCCAGCGGATCGGCTCGTTCATCGGGCCGTTCCTCGGTGCGTTCGCGATGCGCTTCCTCGGTACGGACGGCGCCTACTGGGTGCACCTGGTCGGCGCCGCCCTGGCCTGCATCGTGCTGGTCAGCCTGCCGGACATCGAGCACGTACGCCGACGCCGCGACAGCCAGCCGGTCGCCGCCCAATCCACCTGGAGCGTGATCCGCGAGCACCTGCCGGTTCTGCGCACCCTCGGGGTCGGAGCGCTCCTGGTCGGGGCAGTCCGAGCGTCACGACAGGTCGTCATCCCCTTGTGGGCCTTGCACATCGGCCTGGACCCGCAGATGACCAGCATCGTCTTCGGGCTGTCGGGCGCGGTCGACATGCTCCTGTTCTACCCAGCCGGCTCGATCATGGACCGGATGGGCCGCAAGTGGGTAGCAGTGCCGTCCATGTTCGTCCTCGGCTCCGCACACCTGCTCCTCCCGCTGACCCACTCCACGGCCACCCTGACGGCCGTCGCCCTCCTGATGGGGGTCGGCAACGGGCTCGGCGCCGGCGTCATCATGACGCTCGGCGCCGACGCGTCACCACCCGTCGGCCGGGCGCAGTTCCTCGGCGCCTTCCGCTTGTTCGCCGACACCGGCAACGGCTCCGGGCCGTTGTTGCTCGCCGGTGCGACGGCGGTTCTCGGGCTGGGCCCGGCGATCGTCATCATGGCGGGGGTCGGGTGGGGCGCCGCGGCCGCGATGCAGCGCTGGATCCCGCCCCGGCCGCAACCGGTGAACACCGGCTGAGGCCGCCGATTTGGTCTCAGCAATGCGGTCGGGCACAATGAATCTTGCCGAAGACCGCTGGTGGCTGCCCTAGGTAGCTGAAAGTCCCACTCAGGTGGGCGGCCCGCGCAGGTGATGAGAAGTGTGAGTGTATGTTCACGCCCTTGCCGCCTGTGCAGGGGCGTTTTCGTTTTCAGGGGTCTCCGGCGCGTAAGCCAATCGAAGGAGAACCCATGGCGAGGCCGGACAAGGCAGCCGCAGTCGCGGAGCTGGCGGACGAGTTCCGTAGCTCGAACGGCGCCGTGCTGACCGAGTACCGCGGACTTACCGTGGCGCAGCTGAAGAACTTGCGGACTGCGCTCGGTGACGACGTGAACTACGCCGTGGTGAAGAACACGCTGACCAAGATCGCGGCCAAGGACGCGGGGGTGGAGTCGTTCGACTCGCTGCTCGCCGGTCCGTCGGCCATCGCCTTCATCAAGGGCGACGCGGTGGTTGCGGCCAAGGGTCTGCGTGACTTCGCCAAGGCGAATCCCCTTCTCGTCATCAAGGGCGGCGTGCTCGACGGCAAGCCGCTCAGCTCTGACGAGATCAGCAAGCTCGCTGACCTGGAGTCGCGTGAGGTCCTCCTCGCGAAGCTCGCAGGTGCGATGAAGGCGGCCCCGCAGCAAGCGGTGTCGCTGTTCGCTGCTCCGCTGTCGCAGGCCGCGCGCCTGTTCGCGGCGCTGCAGGACACGCTGCCGGCGGACGGGGCTGCGGCTCCCGAGGCCGCGGCCGAGGAGACCGTGCAGGACACGGTCGACGCACCTGCCGAGGCGAGCACCGAGGAGACCGCCGCAGCTGACAGCTGAGGCAGATCTCACCAGCATCACCCCATTTCAGTGATCCACCGTTAGGAAGGACCGCCATCATGGCGAAGCTCAGCACCGAAGAGCTCCTCGGCCAGTTCAAGGAACTGACCCTGCTGGAGCTGTCGGAGTTCGTTAAGGCATTCGAAGAGGAGTTCGGCGTCACCGCCGCCGCTCCGGTCGCCGTTGCCGCTGCCCCGGTCGCCGGTGGCGCCGGTGGTGGCGAGGAGGCCGCCGAGCAGGACGAGTTCGACGTCGTCCTGGAGTCGGCCGGCGACAAGAAGATCCAGGTCATCAAGGAGGTGCGCGGTCTCACCAGCCTTGGGCTGAAGGAGGCCAAGGACCTGGTTGAGTCCGCCCCGAAGGCGATCCTGGAGAAGGTCGACAAGGCTGCCGCGGAGAAGGCCAAGGAGGCCCTCGAGGGCGCCGGCGCCACCGTCACGCTCAAGTGACCTCAGTTACGCTCCGTCAAGGCGCGTAACGAATGTGTAGAGAAGGGCGGTCCCCGTGACGGGGGCCGCCCTTCTCGCTTTCGCCATGGCTACGATCGCAATCGCTTGACTTTGAGGGGTTACGCAAAACCGTACTCGTGCGTAACCTAGGCCACTGCTCCCTCGTTGGAATCGAAGTACTCGTCGGTTTCGGGGCATGTACGTAGATCCCGTGAGGAGGACCGGTGGGCGTAGAAGTCCGCGTCGAAGGTCTCACCAAATCCTTTGGTAGCCAGCTGATCTGGGGCGATGTGTCCCTGACCCTGCCGGCCGGTGAGATCTGCGTGATGCTGGGCCCCTCCGGAACCGGTAAGTCCGTATTCCTCAAGACACTGATCGGTCTGCTGAAACCCGACAAGGGCCATGTGCACATCGAGGGCACCGATATCGCGACCTGTAGCGAGCGCGACCTCTACGAGATCCGCAAGCTGTTCGGCGTCCTGTTCCAGGACGGCGCGATGTTCGGCTCGATGAACCTGTACGACAACGTCGCGTTCCCGCTCCGCGAGCACACCAAGAAATCCGAATCCGAGGTCCGCTCCATCGTGATGGAGAAGATGGAGATGGTCGGTCTGGTCGGCGCGGAGCGCAAGCTCCCCGGCGAGATCTCCGGCGGGATGCGGAAACGCGCCGGCCTGGCCCGGGCGCTGGTGCTGGAGCCCGAGATCCTGCTGTTCGACGAGCCGGATTCCGGTCTCGACCCGGTCCGGACGGCGTTCCTGAACCAGCTGATCATCGACCTGAACGAGATGACCCAGGCGACCTGCCTGATCGTCACCCACGACATCAACACCGCGCGTACCGTCCCGGACAACATCGGCCTGCTCTACCACCGGCATCTGGCGATGTTCGGCCCGCGGGAGATGCTGCTGTCCAGTGAGGAGCCGGTGGTCCGCCAGTTCCTGAACGCGCAGCGCGTCGGCCCGATCGGCATGTCCGAGGAGAAGGACGCCGACGAGCTCGCTCGCGAGGCCGACCAGGAGCTGCCGCCGCTGCCGCCGATCCCGATCCAGCAGTTGCCGAGCTCCGGCGTCCTGCGGCCGACCCAGCGCCCGCCCGGCGAATGGTGCCGGGAGCACGGGGTGACCCCGCCGCCCGGCTCGTTCGCATCCGACGTGGTGGGCGCTACGTGACTTTTTCGGCCACCGCCCCGCTGAAGCACGCCGGCTCACTGTTCGCCTTCACGCTCGACACGATGCGGGCGTCGGTCCGCCGTCCGTTCCAGCTGAAGGAGTTCCTCCAGCAGGCGTGGTTCGTGGCGAGTGTGACGATCATCCCGACCGCGCTGGTCGCGATCCCGTTCGGGGCCGTGATCGCGTTGCAGGTCGGCGGCCTGATCAAGCAGTTCGGCGCACAGGCCTTCACCGGCTCGGCCGCGGTGCTGGCCGTCGTCCGGGAGGCGTCGCCGATCGCGACCGCGCTGCTGATCGCGGGCGCCGGCGGCTCGGCGATCTGCGCCGACCTCGGCGCGCGCAAGATCCGCGAAGAGCTGGACGCGATGATGGTGCTCGGGATCGACCCGATCCACCGGCTGGTGGTGCCGCGGGTGCTGGCGACGATGCTGGTCGCCTTCTTCCTGAACGGTTTCGTCAGCGTGGTCGGTGTGATGGGCGGTTACGTCTTCAACGTCGTCCTCCAGGACGGCACCCCAGGCAGCTACATAGCCAGTTTCACCGCGCTCGCGCACCTGCCCGACCTGTGGCAGGGGCAGGCGAAGGCGCTCGTCTTCGGGTTCATCGCGGCTGTCGTCGCGTCGTACAAGGGGATGAACGCGGGCGGCGGCCCGAAGGGCGTCGGCGACGCGGTGAACCAGTCGGTCGTGATCACGTTCATGCTGCTGTTCGTCGCGAACTTCTCGATGACCGCGATCTACTTCCAGCTCGTCCCGCCGAAGGGGGCCTGACATGTCGGCCCTGATGGACACCCTGGTCAAGAAGCCGCTCAACTCGCTGGACCGGCTCGGCGAGCAGCTCGCCTTCTACGTCAAGGCGCTGGCCTGGTCGGGGAAGTCCATCACCCGCTACCGCAAGGAGATCCTGCGGCTGCTGGCCGAGGTGACGCTCGGCACCGGCGCGCTCGCGGTGATCGGCGGCACGGTCGGCGTGATCACGTTCCTGGCCTTCTTCACCGGGACGGAGGTCGGCCTGCAGGGCTACTCCGCGCTGAACCAGATCGGTACATCGGCCTTCGCCGGCTTCGTGTCGGCGTACATCAACACCCGCGAGATCGGCCCGCTGATCGCCGGCATCGCGCTGGCCGCGACCGTCGGCTGCGGTTTCACCGCGCAGCTCGGCGCGATGCGGATCAGCGAGGAGATCGACGCCCTCGAGGTGATGGCGATCCCGTCGCTGCCGTTCCTGGTCACCACCCGGATCATCGCCGGGCTGATCGCGGTGATCCCGCTGTACGTCGTCGGCCTGCTCTCGTCGTACTTCGCCACCCGGCTGACCGTGACCAAGTTCTACGGTCAGAGCACAGGCACGTACGACCATTATTTCCATCTGTTCTTACCACCGGGCGACGTGTTGTGGTCGTTCGGCAAGGTGCTGGTGTTCGCGGTCCTGGTCATCCTCGTGCACTGCTACCACGGCTACCACGCCAGCGGCGGCCCCGCGGGCGTCGGCGTCGCGGTCGGCCGCGCCGTCCGGACGTCGATCGTCGTGATCAACGTGGTCGACCTGCTGCTCTCGATGGCGATCTGGGGCACCACGACCACGGTGAGGCTGGCCGGATGATGATCAACAAACTTCCGCACAAGGCGTACGGCGTCATCTTCATCGGCATGCTGTGTTTCCTGCTCTGGCTGACCTACGCGTTCTACGCGAAGGTCTTCACCGACACCGTCGACATCGAGCTGAAGACCAGTCATATCGGCCTCCAGCTCAACGAGCACGCCGATGTGAAACTGCGCGGCATCATCGTCGGCGAGGTCACCGGCGTCTCCACCGACGGCGAAGAGGCGACGGTCGAGCTGGCGCTGAAACCGGATCAGGTCCAGGAGATCTCGAGTGCGGTCAGCGCGCGGATCCTGCCCAAGACGCTGTTCGGCGAGAAGTACGTCGCGCTCGTCCCGCCGGCCGGCGCCGAAGGCCGGCAGATCCGGGCCGGTGACGTGATCGCCCGGGACAAGACCGCCGTCGGGATCGAGATCGAGAAGGTGCTGAACGACGCCCTCCCGCTGTTGCAGGCCGTCGACCCCGCCGATCTGAACGCCACGCTGAACACGCTGGCCACCGCGCTCGAGGGCCGCGGCGCCGAGATCGCCGGCACGCTGACCCAGCTCGACTCGTACCTGAAGAAGCTGAACCCGAACGTCCCCAAGCTGATGGACGCGCTGACCAAGCTGACCCAGGTCTCCCAGCTGTACGGCGACGCGACGCCCGACCTGGTCCGCGCCCTGCGCAACCTGACCATCACCGGGAACACGGTGGTCGAGAAGGAGCAGCAGCTGCGGCAGTTCTTCACCGACGTCCAGGGCGTCTCCTCGACCGGTAACAACTTCCTCAAGCAGAACGAGGACCGGGTGATCCGGCTCGGCGAGGTGAGCCGCCCGGTGCTCGACCTGCTGGAGCGGTACTCACCCGAGGTGCCGTGTTTCCTCAAGGTGATGACGGACACCGCCCCGATCCTGAACGACACGTTCCGCGACGGCCGGCTGAACATCAACCTCGAGCTGATCACCAACCAGCCGACGCCGTACGAGCCCGACGAGCTGCCCGAGTACTCCGACCGCCGCGGCCCGACCTGCGTCGGCAAGAACTACTCGCACCCGGGGGAGAAGCCGGGACCGTACACCCAGGAGAACCCGGCCCCCTACATCACCGGTGAGGACGGCGTGAAGGGCGCGCACAACAAGGACCAGCGGTTCCCGGTGAACCTGACGCTGAACCGGGCGATTCCCGGGTTCGCGATGGACACCCAGGGCGTCGGGACGCCGGCCGAGCAGAAGATCGTCGACTCGGTGGTGGCCCCGGCGATGGGCCTCCCGGCGAGCGACGTCCCGGATCTGACCACCCTGCTGGTCGGCCCGCTGCTGCGGGGCGGGCAGGTGAACCTCAAATGACCAAACTCCTCGACAAGAAGACCTCGCTGGACATCGTCCGGTTGTCGATCTTCGTCGTGGTGACGACGATCGCGACCGCGCTGCTGGCGGTGACGATCGGCAACATCAGCTTCAACGCGACCACGAAGTACCGGGCCGTGTTCACCGACGCCGTCGGGCTGAACAAGGGCGACGACATCCGGATCGCCGGGGTCAAGGTCGGGCAGGTCGACAAGATCGCCCTCCACCAGGACAAGCTGGCGATGGTGACGTTCAGCATCGACGCCGACCAGGTCGTCGACAACTCGACGCACGCGACGCTGCGCTACCGCAACCTGGTCGGTAACCGCTACGTCGCGCTGACGGACGGCGTCGGCGGCGGCGAGCGGCTGAAGTCGAACGGGCTGATCCCCCAGGAGCGCACGGCGCCCGCGCTGGATCTGTCGGTGCTGTTCAACGGGTTCAAGCCGCTGTTCACCGCGCTCACCCCGGCCGACGTGAACCAGTTCGCGTTCGAGGTGATCAAGGTGCTGCAGGGCGAGGGCGGCACGATCGAGTCGCTGCTGGCCAAGACCGCGTCGCTGACCACCACGCTGGCCGACGCCGATCAGGTGATCGGCGACCTGATCAGCAACCTGACCGGCACACTGCAGATCGTCTCGCAGCGCCAGCAGAACTTCTCCCAGCTCCTGGTCAACCTGCAGCAGTTCATCACCGGCCTGAGCCAGGACATCAACCCGATCCTCAGCTCGCTCGGCTCGATCAACACGCTGAACAACAAGACCGCCGGCCTGCTGCAGCAGACCCGGGTCCCGATCAAGGCCGACCTGGACCGGCTGCGCACGGTCGCGACCACCCTCGACGACACCCAGGGCATCTGGGTGAAGACCCTGCAGAACATGCCGGAGAAGCTGAACACGATGACCGGGACGGCGTCCTACGGTTCCTGGTTCAACTTCTACCTGTGCAACTTCAACGGCAACGTGACGCTCCCGATCGGGACCCGTATCCCGGTGGCCTACGACAACAACTCGGCCAGGTGTAAGAAATGAAGCCCTTCCGCGAGCAGAACCAGGTGACGATCGGCGTCATCGGCCTGACGGTGATCGGGCTGGTCATGCTGGCCGCGTTCAAGGCGCAGGACCTGCCGCTGATCGGCGGCGGGACGAAGTACTCCGCGCAGTTCTCCGAGGCCGGCGGGCTGAAGGCGAACGACGAGATCCGGGTGGCCGGCGTCCGCGTCGGGCAGGTCCGCGGCGTCGAGCTGGAGGGGACGCACGTGCGGGTCGACTTCGTCGTCGACAAGGGCGTGAAACTGGGTGACCAGACCGGCGCCGAGATGAAGATCAAGACGCTGCTCGGCCAGAAGTACCTCAAGCTGAACCCGGCCGGCAGCGGCTCGCTGAAGGCGGGGGCCGAGATCCCGCTCGCGCGGACGGTTTCGGCGTACGACGTCGTGGACGCGTTCTCCGATCTCGCGAACACCACCGAGCGGATCGACACCGCCCAGCTGGCCAAGGCCCTGGACACGCTGTCGACGACCTTCAAGAACACGCCGGACGAGGTGAACGCGTCGCTGACCGGCCTGTCCCGGCTGTCCCGGAGCGTGGCCAAGCGCGACGAGCAGCTGAAGCTGCTGCTGCAGCACTCGAACACGGTCACCAAGGTGCTTGCCGACCGCAACCAGCAGCTGATCAAGCTGATGAAGGACGGCAACACCGTCTTCCAGGCGGTGCAGGCGCGGCGGGCGCTGATCCACCAGCTGCTGGTCTCGACGCAGAAGCTGTCCGCGCAGATCACCGCGCTGGTCCGGGAGAACCGGAAGGACCTGGCCCCGACCCTGCAGAAGGTGAACGCCGTCCTGGCCACCCTGCTGAAGAACCAGAACGACCTGGACGCCAGTATCAAGGGCCTCGCGCCGTTCGTCCGCGTCTTCACCAACACCCTCGGCACCGGCCCCTGGTTCGACACCTACGTGCAGAACCTGGTGCCCGTCCCCGAGGTCCCGCTGCCCCCGATCGATCTCGGCCTGCCGCCGATCCTCGGAGGCCGCTGATGACCAAGATGTCCTCGTTCTCGCGGCTGGTCGCGATCGGCGTCGTCGTGGTGATCCTCGCGGTCAGCGTGATCTCGCTCTGGCCGAACCCGGAGCGGGTGTCGGCGACGGCGTACTTCCCGCGGGCGGTGTCGGTCTACCCGGGCTCCGACGTCCGCATCCTCGGTATCAAGGTCGGCGAGGTGGAGAGCGTCACGCCGGCCGGGCGGTCGGTGCGGGTGAAGTTCTGGTGGGAGGCCAAGCACAAGGTGCCGGCGACCGCCAAGGCCGTCATCGCCGCGCCCTCGATCGTCGCCGACCGGTACGTCCAGCTGACCCCGGCGTACTCCAAGGGCGAGGTGCTCGCCGACGGCGCGCAGATCCCGCTGGAGCGGACGGCGGTGCCGCTGGAGCTCGACCAGATCTACCAGAGCCTGAACGACCTGTCCGTCGCGCTCGGTCCGAAGGGCGCGAACGACCAGGGCGCGCTGTCCCGGCTGCTCGACGTCTCCGCGAAGAACCTGAACGGCCAGGGCGCCAAGCTGAACCGGACGATCACCGACGTCGCCAAGCTGACCGGCACCCTCTCGGGGAACTCGGACAGCCTGTTCGCGACGGTCCGGCAGCTGCAGACGTTCGTGTCGGCGCTCGCGGCCAACGACGCGCTGGTCAAGGAGTTCAACACGAACTTCGCGGCGACGTCGACGACGCTGGCCGGCGAGCGGAAGGACCTGGCCGCCGCGCTCTCACTGCTGGCGACCGCGCTCGGCGAGGTGGCGACCTTCGTCAAGGACAACCGCGCCCTGGTCCGGACGACGATCTCCGGCGCGACCGAGATCTCGCAGATCCTGGTCAAGGAGAAGGCCGCGCTGGCCGAGATCATCGACACCGCGCCGCTCGGCCTGGGCAACCTGGCCCGCGTCTACAACCCGCAGTACGGCACGCTCGACCAGCGGATCAACCTGGCCCAGTTCGACGACCCGTCGTCGTTCATCTGCTCGCTGCTCCTGCAGGTGAACCAGCCGCTCTCGACCTGTTCGCTGCTCAAGCCGGTGCTGGACGCGCTGCCGAAGCTTCCGCTGCTCAGCCAGCTGACCGGCGGCGCCCCGGCCAGCGGCGGCCCAGCCGGGACGCCGTGGGCCCCGGCGCCCGCCGAGAAGCCGGCCAGCCCGGACCCGGTCGATCCGACTCTCGGGGGGCTGGTCCGATGAGACGACGGACGGGATTCGTCGCCGGCGCGCTGGCGCTGACGATGCTGCTGACCGGGTGCGACTTCAGCGTCTACTCGCTGCCGCTGCCCGGCGGCGCCAAGATCAAGGGGCCGTCGTACACGGTCACGGTCGAGTTCGCCGACGTACTGGACCTGGTGCCCAAGTCGACCGTCAAGGTGGACGACGTCACCGTCGGGACGGTCGAGAAGGTCTGGCTGGAGGGGTACACCGCCAAGGTGCGGATCCGGCTGCCGAAGAGCCTCGAGCTGCCCGACAACGAGCGGGCCACGATTCGCCAGACCAGCCTGCTCGGCGAGAAGTTCGTCTCGCTCGCGCCGCCCGCCGGCGCCGAGGAGCCACGCGGCAAACTCGAGAACGGCGAGGTCATCCCGCTGTCCCGGACGACCAGTAACGTCGAGGTCGAAGAGGTCCTGTCCGCGCTGTCGCTGCTGCTGAACGGCGGCGGCGTCGCCCAGCTCCAGATCATCACCCAGGAGCTGAACAAGGCCCTCACCGGCAACGAGCCGGCGATCAAGAGCGTGCTGGACCAGCTGAACACGTTCGTCGGGACGCTCGACCAGAACAAGCAGAAGATCGTCACCGCGATCACCGCCGTCGACGCGCTGGCCAAGAAGCTGAACGCGCAGAAGGCGACGCTGGCGACCGCGATCGACTCGCTGCCGAAGTCCATCGCGACGCTCGACAAGCAGCGGGCCGCGCTGGTCAAGACGCTGCAGGCGCTCTCGACCCTGGGCAGTACGGCGACCCGCGTGATCACCTCCGCGCAGAAGGACCTGGTCGCCAACCTGCAGTCGCTGTACCCGATCCTGACCAAGCTGGCCGAGGCGGGGGAGAACCTGCCGAAGTCGCTCGAGCTGCTCTTCACCTACCCGTTCCCGGACGAGGCCGCGAAGGCCGTCGGCGGCGACTACACGAACCTGGGCATCACCCTGGACGTGAACACCCAGAAGGCGCTCAAGGGTCTGCTCGGCCTCGACCTGCCGACCCTCGGCCCGACCGCGTTGCCGACGCTCGGGCTGAGCATCCCGCTGCACAACCCGACCAAGACCAAGCCCGGGACCAAGCCGACCAAGCCGGCCGCGCCGACGACGACCTGTGTCACCGTCCTGCTGCTGCCGGTCTGCGGCCCGAAACTCAACCGGGCCGGTTTCGATCCCGAGCTCGCCAGGGCCTTGATGCCGGGGGTGGTGAAGTGATCACCAGAGGGGTCCGGATCCAGCTGATGGTGTTCCTGCTGATCACCGTCGTCGGGATCGCGTTCGTCGGCGCGCGGTACGCGCAGAGCGACAAGCTGTTGTTCGACGACGAGTACACGGTCAGCGCGAGTTTCGCGGAGTCCGGCGGGATCTTCGAAGGCGCCGAGGTGACGTACCGCGGCCAGCCGGTCGGCCGGGTCGGTGAGCTGAAGCTGCTGCCGGACGGCGTCCTGGTCGACCTCGAGATCGAGAACAAGACCAAGGTGCCGAACGACCTGCTCGCCGTGGTCGCGAACCGGTCCGCGATCGGCGAGCAGTACGTCGACCTGCAGCCGCGCCGCGACGGCGGCCCGTACCTGAAGGACCACTCCCGGATCGACCGGGAGAACACCGCGATCCCGATCGACACCACCGAGCTGCTGCTGAACCTCGACGAGCTGGTCAACTCCGTCAACCAGGACAGCCTGCGGACGACGGTCAAGGAGCTCGGCCAGGCGCTCAAGGGCCGGGGGACCGACCTGCAGCGGATCATCGACAGCTCCGGCCGGCTGATCGACGACGCGGATGCCAACATCCTGCAGACGATCAAGCTGATCAACGACGGCGACACCGTGCTGGCGACCCAGGTGGCCAGCGGCGACGCGATCAAGACCTGGGCGAAGAACCTCGCGCTGCTGTCCGACACCCTGGTTAGCTCGGACGCGAACCTGCGCAAGGTCGTCGACCAGGGATCGGCCGCGTCGACCCAGCTGACCGGCCTGATTCAGGAGAACCGCGCGGACATCGCCGTCCTGCTCGGTAACCTGCTGACGGTGAACCAACTGACCGCCGTCCGGCTGGATGCCCTCGAGCAGCTGCTCGTGGTCTACCCGGCCGTCTCGATGGGCGGCTACGTCGTCCCCGCCAAGGACCCGGGGACAGGGCACTACGACGCGCACTTCGGGCTCGTGCTCGGGTTCACGCCGCCGGCCTGCCGGGCCGGCTACAAGGGGACCGACTGGCGCGTCCCGCAGGACACCTCGAAACAGGCCGCGAACAACAAGGCGGGCTGTACGGCGTCGCCGTCGTCCGGGGTCAACGTCCGCGGCGCGCAGAACAAGCCCACCCCGTCGTCCCGCTCGGATCGCAACCGCACCGGGTACGGCGTCGGCTACGACCCGGTGACCGGGGCCGCGGGCGGCGCCGGTGGGATGCCCGAGATGATCCTCGGCTCGACCGGCGGACAGCAGGAGCTGCTCGGCAGTGACTCCTGGAAGGCACTCATCCTCGGACCGGTGACCGGTAAGTGATTGCGAAGACCCCTCGGCTCGGCCGGCTGATCGTGGCCTGGGCGCTCAGTGTGCTGCTGGTGATCGCGCTTGCGGGTGCGACGCTGTCGGTGGTCGCGCTGCAGAAGCAGACCCAGGACAAGAGCAACCGGGAGGGCGCGCTGAAGTCCGCCCGGCAGCTCGCGCTGGACTTCACGACGTACAACTTCCAGACCTGGGACGCCGACGCGCAGCGCGTGGTCGACAGTTCGACCGGGCAGTTCAAACAGGAGTTCCAGGCCGGGGCCGGCGCGGTGAAGACCGATGTCGTGGCCAACAAGGCGACCTCGAAGGGCGACGTGAAGGAGGCCGGGCTGGTGTCCGGTGACAAGGACTCCGCCGAGGTCCTGGTGATCGTGAACGCACTCGTCACCAACACGGCCTCGACCGCGGGCGTCGAGCGGCGCTACCGGATCAAGCTGGACATGGTCCGCGAGCAGGACCGCTGGCTGACCGCCGACCTGCAGGTGGTGGGCTGATGCCGGACCGTCCCCGCAACCGGCCGCGGATCGCCGGGCAACGGCGGAGCCCGGTCGACGTACCGGCCGAGGCCGTCGACGAGCCGGTCGAGACGCGAGTCCAGGATGTGACCCCAGTCACCTCAGAGGTCCAGGACGACGTCCCGGCCGTGCCGGAAACGGCTAAGACAGTCACTGACAGTGATGAAAAGCGCCCGATCGGCGGGGTGCTGTTCGCGCTGCTCGGCGTCCTGATCGTGCTCGTGCTGACCGTCGCGGCGGTGCTCGGGGTGCAGGCCTGGCAGGGCAAGCAGGCCGAGGACGCTCGCGGTGAGGCCGCGGCGGCCGGGCGGAAGGCGGCCGAGACCGCGCTCGGCTACGACTACCGGACGCTCGACAAGAGTTTCGCGGACGCACGGGCGACGATGACCCCGGAGTTCGCCGGGAAGTTCGACGAGACGGCCAAGGTGGCCGGCGAGCTGGCCGCGAAGACCAAGGCGACGGTCAAGGCTGAGGTGCGCGAGGTCGGCGTCCGCGACGGCGACGCGGACCGGGTGACGCTGATCATCTTCGTCAACCAGACCACCACCAGTACCGTCACGCAGGGTAAACCCCGGGTGGATCTGAACCGGACCCGCTTCACGATGGTCCGAAAAGACGGCCGATGGCTGGTCCAGGAGATCGCCGGACTGTAGTCTCTTTGTGACTCCACACCAGGAGGGCGCCGGCAGTCTCGTGGGTGATCTACCCACTGGAGACACCGGGTCGGTCCTTGACGGAGAGGGGGGTCCGAAGGCAAACTATCGGACCCCATTGGACAGGTTTGCCCGTATCGGGTAGCCTATTGCTTTGCGCTGCCTTTCTCCCACCTCGGCTCATGTCTCGACTTGACTGGGGTGGCTTGGCGTGCGCACCCAGCACCGATGTTTGCGAGCCCGTGGAAGGACGCCCCTTGGTCGCCTCGCGCAACCCCCAGTCCGACAGCATCTCCGAAGTTTCCGGCTCTCCCCGCCGCATCTCTTTCGCAAAGATCTCCGAGCCTCTCGAGGTTCCGGATCTGCTTGCGCTGCAGGTGGACAGTTTCGACTGGCTGGTCGGCAACGAAACGTGGCAGGCCCGGGTGGCCGCCGCCGAGGCCGAAGGGCGGACCGACCTGTCCGGCCCGAGCGGCCTGGAAGAGATCTTCGAGGAGATCTCCCCGATCGAGGACTTCAGCGGCACCATGTCGCTGTCGTTCCGCGACCACCGCTTCGAGCCCCCGAAGAACACGGTCGACGAGTGCAAGGAGCGCGACGTCACGTACTCCGCGCCGTTGTTCGTCACGGCCGAGTTCATGAACAACGAGACCGGCGAGATCAAGAGCCAGACCGTCTTCATGGGCGACTTCCCGCTGATGACGCGCAAGGGCACCTTCGTCATCAACGGCACCGAGCGCGTCGTCGTGTCGCAGCTCGTCCGCTCGCCCGGCGTGTACTTCGAGCGCACGCCGGACAAGACGTCGGACAAGGACATCTTCACCGCCAAGGTGATCCCGTCGCGCGGCGCGTGGCTGGAGTTCGAGGTCGACAAGCGCGACATGGTCGGCGTTCGCCTCGACCGGAAGCGCAAGCAGAACGTCACCGTCCTGCTGAAGGCCCTGGGCTGGACGGACGCGCAGATCCTCGAGGAGTTCGGCGACTACGAGTCGATCCGCCTCACCCTGGAGAAGGACCACACCTCCGGGCAGGACGACGCGCTGCTGGACATCTACCGCAAGCTGCGTCCGGGTGAACCGCCGACGCGCGAGGCCGCGCAGGCGCTGCTGGAGAACTACTACTTCAACGGCAAGCGCTACGACCTGGCCAAGGTCGGCCGCTACAAGATCAACAAGAAGCTCGGCCGCGACGAGGCGCACGACACCGCGGTGCTGACGATCGACGACATCGTCGCCACGATCAAGTACCTGGTCGCGCTGCACGAGGGCAAGACCGAGCTGCCGGCCCCGATCGGCGAGATCGTCGTCGAAGAGGACGACATCGACCACTTCGGCAACCGCCGGCTGCGGACGGTGGGCGAGCTGATCCAGAACCAGCTGCGCACCGGCCTGGCCCGGATGGAGCGCGTGGTCCGGGAGCGGATGACGACCCAGGACGTCGAGGCGATCACGCCGCAGACCCTGATCAACATCCGTCCGGTGGTCGCGGCCCTGAAGGAGTTCTTCGGGACGTCGCAGCTGTCGCAGTTCATGGACCAGACCAACCCGGTCGCCGGTCTGACCCACAAGCGGCGCCTGAACGCGCTCGGCCCCGGTGGTCTGAGCCGTGAGCGGGCCGGCTTCGAGGTCCGCGACGTGCACCCGTCCCACTACGGCCGGATGTGCCCGATCGAGACCCCGGAAGGCCCGAACATCGGTCTGATCGGCTCGCTCGCGTCGTACGGCCGGGTGAACCCGTTCGGTTTCGTCGAGACCCCGTACCGCAAGGTCGTCGAGGGCCTCGTCACCGACCAGGTCGACTACCTGACCGCCGACGAGGAGGACCGGTTCGTCATCGCGCAGGCCAACGCCGCGCTGACCGACGACAACCGGCTCGCCGAGGACCGCGTGCTGGTCCGTCGCCGGCACGGTGAGGTCGAGCTCGCGCTCGTCGCGGACGTGGACTACATGGACGTCTCCCCGCGCCAGATGGTGTCGGTCGCGACGGCCCTGATCCCGTTCCTCGAGCACGACGACGCCAACCGCGCGCTGATGGGCTCCAACATGCAGCGCCAGGCGGTGCCGCTGATCACCTCGGACGCGCCGCTGGTCGGCACCGGGATGGAGTTCCGCGGTGCGGTCGACGCGGGTGACGTGGTCGTCTCCGACAAGGCCGGCGTGGTCAAGGAGGTCTCGGCCGATCTGATCGAGATCGCCGCCGACGACGGCACGTACCAGACCTACCGGCTGGCGAAGTTCCGCCGCTCGAACCAGGGCACCTGCATCAACCAGCGCCCGCTGGTGGACGCCGGGCAGCGGGTCGAGGTCGGCTCGCCGCTGGCCGACGGCCCGTGCACCGACGAAGGGGAGATGGCCCTCGGCCGGAACCTGCTCGTCGCGTTCATGCCGTGGGAGGGTCACAACTACGAAGACGCGATCATCTTGTCCCAGCGCGTCGTCCAGCAGGACCTGCTGACCTCGATCCACATCGAGGAGCACGAGGTCGACGCTCGCGACACCAAGCTGGGCCCGGAGGAGATCACCCGGGACATCCCGAACGTCTCCGACGAGATGCTCGCGGACCTGGACGAGCGCGGCATCATCCGGATCGGCGCCGAGGTCACCACCGGTGACATCCTGGTCGGCAAGGTGACGCCGAAGGGCGAGACCGAGCTGACCCCGGAGGAGCGGCTGCTGCGCGCGATCTTCGGTGAGAAGGCCCGTGAGGTCCGCGACACCTCGCTGAAGGTTCCGCACGGCGAGAACGGCACCGTCATCGGCGTCCGCGTCTTCGACCGCGACAACGGCGACGAGCTGCCGCCGGGCGTCAACCAGCTGGTCCGCGTCTACGTGGCCCAGAAGCGCAAGATCTCCGTCGGCGACAAGCTCGCCGGACGCCACGGCAACAAGGGCGTCATCTCGAAGATCCTGCCGGTCGAGGACATGCCGTTCATGGCCGACGGCACCCAGGTCGACATCATCCTGAACCCGCTGGGCGTGCCCGGCCGGATGAACGTCGGTCAGGTGCTCGAGACCCACCTCGGCTGGGTCGCCAGCCGCGGCTGGGAGGTCGACCCGGACAGCCAGGAGGAGTGGGCGCAGCGGCTGATCAAGATCGGCGCGGGGTCCGCGCCGGCGATGACGAACGTCGCCACCCCGGTCTTCGACGGCGCCCGCGAGGAGGAGGTCACCGGCCTGCTCAGCTCGACGCTGCCGAACCGCGACGGCGACCGGATGGTCGACGGCACCGGTAAGGCCCGGCTGTTCGACGGCCGCTCGGGTGAGCCGTTCCCGGAGCCGGTCGGCGTCGGCTACATGTACATGCTGAAGCTGCACCACCTGGTGGACGACAAGATCCACGCCCGCTCGACCGGTCCGTACTCGATGATCACGCAGCAGCCGCTGGGTGGTAAGGCGCAGTTCGGTGGTCAGCGGTTCGGCGAGATGGAGGTGTGGGCCCTCGAGGCCTACGGCGCCGCCTTCGCGCTGCAGGAGCTGCTGACGATCAAGTCGGACGATGTGGTCGGTCGCGTGAAGGTCTACGAAGCGATCGTCAAGGGCGAGAACATCCCGGAGCCGGGTATCCCGGAGTCCTTCAAGGTTCTGGTCAAGGAAATGCAGTCTCTGTGTCTGAATGTCGAGGTCCTCTCGTCCGACGGAAGCCGGGTCGAGATGCGCGACAGCGAAGAGGACGTCTTCCGCGCTGCGGAGGAACTGGGTATCGACCTGTCCCGGCGGGAGCCGAACAGCGTCGAAGAGGTCTGAGCGGGTTGCCGCTCCTGATCATCAGCCAACTTTTCTCAGACCAACTTTTTACGGGAGATAACACATCGTGCTCGACGTGAACTTCTTCGACGAGCTTCGGATCGGCCTGGCGACCGCGGATGAGATCCGCCAGTGGTCGCACGGCGAGGTCAAGAAGCCGGAGACGATCAACTACCGGACGCTCAAGCCCGAGCGGGACGGTCTGTTCTGCGAGAAGATCTTCGGTCCCACCCGGGACTGGGAGTGCTACTGCGGTAAGTACAAGCGCGTTCGCTTCAAGGGCATCATCTGCGAGCGGTGTGGCGTCGAGGTCACCCGCTCCAAGGTGCGCCGCGAGCGGATGGGCCACATCGAGCTGGCCGCTCCGGTCACCCACATCTGGTACTTCAAGGGTGTCCCGTCGCGGCTCGGCTACCTGCTCGACCTCGCCCCGAAGGACCTCGAGAAGGTCATCTACTTCGCGGCGTACATGATCACCGACGTCGACGACGAGGCGCGGCACCGCGACCTCGCGTCGTTGGAGGGCCGGACGGACGTCGAGCGCAAGCAGCTCGAGAACCGGCGCGACAACGACATCGAGACCCGGATGAAGAAGCTCGAGGAGGACCTCGCGCAGCTCGAGGCCGAGGGCGCGAAGGCCGACGTCCGGCGCAAGGTCAAGGAAGGCGCCGAGCGTGAGGTCAAGCAGCTGCGCGACCGTGCGCAGCGCGAGATCGACCGCCTCGACGAGGTCTGGACCAGGTTCAAGAACCTGAAGGTCCAGGACCTCGAGGGTGACGAGATCCTCTACCGCGCCATGAAGGAGCGCTTCGGCAAGTACTTCGCCGGGGCGATGGGCGCGGCCGCGATCCAGCGCCGGCTCGAGACCTTCGACCTGAAGGCCGAGGCCGACAACCTGCGCGAGACGATCAAGACCGGTAAGGGCCAGCGCAAGACCCGCGCCCTGAAGCGGCTCAAGGTCGTCACCGCGTTCCTGGCCACCAACAACAGCCCGATGGGTATGGTCCTGGACTGCGTCCCGGTCATCCCGCCGGACCTGCGGCCGATGGTCCAGCTCGACGGCGGCCGGTTCGCCACGTCCGACCTGAACGACCTGTACCGCCGGGTGATCAACCGGAACAACCGCCTCAAGCGGCTGCTCGACCTCGGTGCGCCCGAGATCATCGTCAACAACGAGAAGCGGATGCTGCAGGAGGCCGTCGACGCGCTGTTCGACAACGGCCGCCGCGGCCGTCCGGTCACCGGCCCGGGCAACCGGCCGCTGAAGTCGCTGTCCGACATGCTCAAGGGCAAGCAGGGTCGTTTCCGTCAGAACCTGCTCGGCAAGCGCGTCGACTACTCGGGCCGCTCCGTCATCGTGGTCGGCCCGCAGCTGAAGCTGCACCAGTGCGGTCTGCCGAAGGCGATGGCGCTGGAGCTGTTCAAGCCGTTCGTGATGAAGCGGCTGGTCGACCTCAACCACGCGCAGAACATCAAGTCCGCCAAGCGGATGGTCGAGCGTCAGCGCGCCCAGGTCTGGGACGTGCTGGAAGAGGTCATCACCGAGCACCCCGTGCTGCTGAACCGCGCGCCCACCCTGCACCGGCTGGGTATCCAGGCGTTCGAGCCGCAGCTGATCGAGGGCAAGGCGATCCAGATCCACCCGCTCGTCTGCTCGGCGTTCAACGCCGACTTCGACGGTGACCAGATGGCGGTGCACCTGCCGCTGTCGGCCGAGGCCCAGGCCGAGGCGCGGATCCTGATGCTGTCGACGAACAACATCCTGAAGCCGGCCGACGGCCGTCCGGTCACGATGCCGACGCAGGACATGATCATCGGCATCTACTTCCTGACGATGCTCAAGGAAGGCGTCAAGGGCGAGGGGCGCGCGTTCGGCTCGGTCGCCGAGGCAATCATGGCCTTCGACCGCAACGAGCTGTCGCTGCAGGCGAAGATCACGCTGCGGCTGACCGGCGCGGGCGTCACCGACGGCGCCGTCGAGCTGCCGGGCGGCGGGTTCTCCCTGGAGACCACGCTGGGCCGCGCGCTGTTCAACGAGACGCTGCCGGCGGACTACCCGTTCGTCAACCTCGAGGTCGGCAAGAAGCAGCTGGGCGGGATCGTCAACGACCTGGCCGAGCGGTACACGAAGGTCGAGGTCGCCAACGCCCTCGACGCGCTGAAGGACCTCGGTTTCCGCTGGGCCACCCGGTCCGGTGTCACCGTGTCCATCAACGACTTCTCGACGCCGCCGTCCAAGCCGGAGATCATGGCGCGTTACGAGTCGCAGGCCGAGAAGGTCCAGAAGCAGTTCGAGCGGGGTCTGATCACCTCGTCCGAGCGGCGGCAGGAGCTGATCGAGATCTGGACCGGCGCCAACGCCGAGGTCGGCAAGGCCATGGAGGAGAACTTCGCCAAGGCCAACCCGATCTGGATGATGGTGCACTCGGGCGCCCGAGGCAACATGATGCAGATCCGGCAGATCGCCGGTATGCGTGGTCTGGTGGCCAACCCGAAGGGCGAGATCATCGCCCGTCCGATCAAGGCGAACTTCCGTGAGGGCCTGAGCGTCGTCGAGTACTTCATCGCGACGCACGGCGCCCGGAAGGGTCTGGCCGACACCGCGCTGCGGACGGCCGACTCGGGGTACCTGACCCGTCGTCTGGTCGACGTCTCGCAGGACGTCATCATCCGCGAGGAGGACTGCGGCACCGAGCGCGGTCTGCCCAAGCAGATCGGTGAGGACGGCCCGGACGGCAAGGTCGTCCACACCGAGAACGTCGAGACCAACGCGTACGCACGGACGCTGGCCACCGACGTCAGCGGCGCCGACGGCACCGTCGTCCTGACCGCGGGCAGCGACCTGGGCGACGTCTCGATCGCGAAGCTGATCGAGGCCGGGGTCAAGGAGGTCAAGGTCCGCTCCGTGCTGACCTGTGACGCCAAGACCGGTACCTGCGCGAAGTGCTACGGCCGTTCGCTGGCGACCGGTAAGCCGGTCGACATCGGTGAGGCCGTCGGTATCATCGCGGCGCAGTCCATCGGTGAGCCGGGGACGCAGCTGACGATGCGTACCTTCCACACCGGTGGTGTGGCGGGTGACGACATCACGCACGGTCTGCCGCGTGTCGTCGAGCTGTTCGAGGCGCGTCAGCCCAAGGGCAAGGCGCCGATCTCGGAGGCCGCCGGCCGGATCTCGATCGAGGACACCGACAAGACCCGGAAGCTGGTGCTCACCCCGGACGACGGTTCCGAGGAGGTCGCCTACCCGGTGTCGAAGCGCGGTCGCCTGCTGATCGAGGAGGGTCAGCACGTCGAGGTCGGCCAGCAGCTGATGCAGGGCACGCCGGACCCGCAGGAAGTGCTGCGGATCCTGGGTGTCCGCAAGGCGCAGGAGCACCTGGTGGACGAGGTCCAGGAGGTGTACCGGTCGCAGGGTGTGGCCATCCACGACAAGCACATCGAGATCATCGTCCGGCAGATGCTGCGCCGGGTCACGGTGATCGAGTCGGGTGACGCCAACCTGCTCCCGGGTGAGCTCGCGGACCGCATCCTCTTCGAGGGTGAGAACCGCCGCGTGGTCGCCGAGGGCGGGACGCCGGCGTCCGGCCGTCCGGTGCTGATGGGCATCACCAAGGCCTCGCTGGCCACCGAGTCCTGGCTGTCGGCCGCCTCCTTCCAGGAGACGACCCGGGTCCTGACCGAGGCCGCGATCCACGGCAAGTCCGACTCCCTGGTCGGTCTGAAGGAGAACGTCATCATCGGAAAGCTGATCCCGGCGGGTACCGGCATGGACCGTTACCGCAACATCCGGGTGGAGCCCACCGAGGAGGCGAAGGCCGCGATGTACTCGATGGTCGGCTACGAGTCGTACGACTACGACTTCGGCCCGTCCGCCGGGCAGTCGGTCCCGCTCGACGACTTCGACCTCGGTTCGTACCAGAACTGATTCGAGTCACTCCGCAGCGGCGGTATCCCTTCGGGGGTGCCGCCGCTGCGGCGTTTCAAACGCTTTGTCCGTAAGGGAAATCGGGCGTTTCGGATCGTGATCAGCGCGACACCCGGGGTGGCGGACGAAAGTGTCCGGGGCATGGTCCAAGATTGGTGCATGACGGATCTTCCGGGCTATCTGCGCCCCTTCGTCCTCGGCGTCCTGGACGGGCCTGAGGTCCGGGTCGACCGGCTCGGAGAGCTCGACTTCTACCGGCCCGTCGGCAGCGCCCGGACGGGCGCGATTCTGTTTGTGCACGGTGGTCCGGCACCGCCCGATCTCGAGGCGACGCCTCGGGAATGGCCGGTCTACAAGGGATATGCGACCGCCGCCGCTCGCCGTGGAGCGGTGGCCGCCGTCGTCGATCACAGCCTGATCCGCGGCCTGGACGAGTTGTCCACGGCCGCCGATGAGGTGGAGGCAGCGATCGGCGTACTGCGTTCGGATCCGCGCGTCGACCCGGATCGGGTCGTGCTCTGGTTCTTCTCGGGCGCCGGCCTGCTGGCGGGGGAGTGGCTGGACAGCCGCCCCGACTGGCTGCGCGGCGTCGCCCTCACCTATCCGCTGCTCGCCACCCCGCCCGGTGTCGACG
The DNA here is from genome assembly GCF_055584105.1 of Kribbella sp. NPDC104218. Lineage (NCBI taxonomy): Bacteria > Bacillati > Actinomycetota > Actinomycetes > Propionibacteriales > Kribbellaceae > Kribbella > Kribbella sp. NPDC104218. The sequence goes on along the minus strand of NZ_JBVJMQ010000001.1, from coordinate 874,434 downwards.
ATCTGGTCAACGCTGCCGAGGTCATCGGCAAACACAAGGACCTGCCGGTGCTGCTGACGAGAGCCGGGCTCGAGAGCGCTGAGCTCGCCGGCCCGGTCGCGGAGTTCGTCTCCGCGGGCGGCACCGCGCTGGACATCATCGACGTACCGAAAGGGCACCACGGGTTCGACATGCTCGACCACACCGAAGAATCACGCGCCGCCGTCACCAAGGCCCTCGACTGGGCGATCGCCCACCTCGGCGAAGAACCGGGCGCCCAGGGCGACCTGCTCGTCCCCCCGCCGCCGCAGATCAAGACCACCACCCGCCGGGCGCCGGCGAAGCCGAAGACCGCGCCGAGCGAACCGGCCGCCGCGGCAGCCACGAAGGCCCGGCCGGCAGCCGCGGCCCCGGAGTCCGCAGTGCCGGCCGAAGTCGCCGCAGAGCCCGTCCTGGTGGCGGAGAAGGCAACCGTGCGGCAGGCGCCGCAGCCGGTCGTCGTCCCCGAGCCCGTCACGGCGCCGGCCGCCGTCGCGACGTCGTTCATCGTCGACACCCCGGCCGCGCGGGTGATCGGCCGCGAGCACTCGGCGTACGCCGCGCACGACCTGGAGGCCTTCCTGGCGATGTACTCGCCGACCGCGCAGATCTCCTTTGCCGACGGCACCGAGATGCGCGGCCGGCGCTTCCTGCGCGAGTTCTACCAGCCGCTGTTCGACGCCGGCCGCTGCAAGACCGAGGTGGTCCAGAAGCTCATGCAGGGCGAGTGGGTCGTCGAGCACCAGCTGGCCCACGACACCGGTGAGCCGATCGCCCGGATCGCGCTCTACCGCGTCTCCGAAGGCCTGATCACCAACGTCGAATTCCGTTCCTAGGCGGATGCTGGATCACCTGACCGAGTTCGAGAAGGCGGCCGCCCTACTGGCGATCGCCTTCGACGACATCGATCCGGCGGCGCCGGTGCCGGCCTGCCCCGGCTGGACGCTCGCGGACCTCGCGCTACACATCGGCGCCGGTCAGCGGTGGGCCGCGTCGATCGTGCTCAGCGGCGTCGAGCAGCGGCGGCCGGAGGGGGTGCTGCGGGCGGCGATCTCCTGGGGCGACTGGTATGCCGGAACGACCGCCGCCCTGGCCGCCGCACTCCGGGCCGTCGATCCGGCCGAGCCCTGCTGGAACTTCGCCCCGGGCGAGCAGCGGGCGGGGTTCTGGTCGCGACGCCGCCTCCATGAGACGGTCATCCACCTCGTGGACGCCGGCCAGGCCGCCGCGGCCGCCGCCGGTTCGGTGCCAACTGGTCTGGCGGCCCTACCTGCCGAGGTCTTCGCAGACGGCGTCGCCGAGGTCTTCGAGGTCTTCCTGCCCCGCATGCTCGCCCGGGGCGCCGCACCGGCTGTCACGGAGGAGATCGGCGTCCGGTCCACCGATACCGGCCACGAGTGGACGCTGACGCCTTCTGGGCAAGGGCTTCCGCCCCAGATTCGGTACGGCGTCGCGACCGGCGCGGCGGTGCTGGAGGGGCCGGCCGTGGCGCTCGATCTGTGTCTGTGGAAACGCCTCCCGGCCGAGGTGCTGACCGTTCGGGGTGACTTGCGCGCGGCGGCTGCTTTCCTTGGTGCGCAGGCCACTGCGTAGGCCCTGTAGACTGGTGAAGCGGCTTCGCCTCGGGAGTCCGCGGGAGCTCATTTTGACCGTGCCTGGGGCAGCCGCTAGTCTTAACGATCGTGCCCGGGTCATCCTGGGCCGTCATGCGTGCCCCTCGTGCTTTCCGGGTCTGCGCGCGTGGCACGGGACATCTGCCGACAGTCTGAAAGATTACGGCCCCGGTGTTCCTGTGCGCACGCGACACACCCGACCGCGGGGGTCAGGCACTACAGCATGAGCAGAAAGCCGGACGACAGAAAGAGACCTACGCGGTGCCCACCATTCAGCAGCTGGTCCGCAAGGGCCGCCAGGACAAGGTGTCCAAGAACAAGACGCCCGCCCTGAAGGGTTCCCCTCAGCGTCGCGGTGTGTGCACGCGCGTCTACACCACCACGCCGAAGAAGCCGAACTCCGCTCTTCGTAAGGTTGCGCGTGTCCGCCTGACCAGCGGCATCGAGGTCACCGCGTACATCCCCGGTGTCGGCCACAACCTGCAGGAGCACTCGATCGTGCTCGTGCGCGGCGGTCGTGTGAAGGACCTGCCCGGTGTCCGGTACAAGATCATCCGCGGTTCGCTCGACACCCAGGGTGTGAAGAACCGGAAGCAGGCTCGCAGCCGCTACGGCGCGAAGAAGGAGAAGAGCTAATGCCGCGCAAGGGCCCCGCCCCGAAGCGCCCGGTCATCATCGACCCGGTCTACAGTTCGCCGCTCGTCACCCAGTTGATCTCGAAGATCCTGGTCGACGGCAAGAAGCAGATCGCGCAGAGCATCGTCTACACCGCCCTCGAGGGCACCCGGACGAAGACCGGCACCGACCCGGTCATCACGCTGAAGCGCGCGCTCGACAACGTCAAGCCGAGCATCGAGGTGAAGAGCCGCCGGGTCGGTGGCGCCACCTACCAGGTGCCGATCGAGGTCAAGCCGGGCCGCTCGAACACGCTGGCCCTGCGCTGGCTGACGACGTACTCCCGCGCGCGCCGCGAGAAGACGATGTCGGAGCGCCTGATGAACGAGATCCTGGACGCGTCGAACGGTCTGGGCGCCTCGGTCAAGCGCCGCGAGGACACGCACAAGATGGCCGAAGCCAACAAGGCCTTCGCCCACTACCGCTGGTGATCCGGGGCCCGCTCCGGGCCCCCGCACACGCACACTTTTGACGCAGCACAGAATCGAGAGGTAGACCACCGAGGTGGCCGTACAAATCACCACCGACCTGGCCAAGGTCCGCAACATCGGGATCATGGCGCACATCGACGCCGGCAAGACGACGACGACCGAGCGGATCCTCTTCTACACCGGTATCACGTACAAGATCGGTGAGGTTCACGACGGCGCCGCCACGATGGACTGGATGGAGCAGGAGCAGGAGCGCGGCATCACGATCACGTCCGCCGCGACGACCTGCACCTGGAAAGACCACACCATCAACATCATCGACACCCCCGGACACGTGGACTTCACGGTCGAGGTCGAGCGCTCGCTGCGCGTCCTCGACGGCGCGGTCGCGGTGTTCGACGGCGTCGCCGGTGTGGAGCCGCAGTCCGAGACCGTGTGGCGTCAGGCCGACCGGTACGGCGTACCGCGGATCTGCTTCGTCAACAAGCTGGACCGGACCGGCGCGGAGTTCATGCGCTGCGTCGACATGATCGTCGACCGGCTGGCCGCGACCCCGCTGGTCCTGCAGCTGCCGATCGGCGCGGAGTCCGACTTCATCGGCGTCGTCGACCTGATCGGGATGCGCGCGCTGACCTGGCGCGGCGAGACCACGATGGGTGAGGACTACACCGTCGAGGAGATCCCGGCCACCCACACCGAGATCGCCGCCGAGTGGCGCGACAAGCTGATCGAGACGCTGGCCGAGGCCGACGACGAGATCATGGAGCTGTACCTGGAGGGCACCGAGCCCACCCAGGAGCAGGTCATGGCCGGTATCCGCCGCGCCACGATCGCCTCCAAGCTGACCCCGGTGCTGACCGGTACCGCGTTCAAGAACAAGGGCGTCCAGCCGCTGCTCGACGCGATCAACGCGTTCCTGCCCAGCCCGCTCGACGTCCCGGCCATCGAGGGCCACGACGTCAAGGACAGCGAGCAGGTCGTGCTGCGCAAGCCGGCCGACGACGAGCCGTTCTCGGCGCTGGCGTTCAAGATCGCCGCCGACCCGCACCTGGGCAAGCTCACCTTCATCCGGGTGTACTCCGGCAAGCTCGAGACCGGCACGCAGGTCCTGAACCCCACCAAGGGGCGCAAGGAGCGGATCGGCAAGATCTACCGGATGCACGCGAACAAGCGCGAGGAGATCGCGTCGATCGGCGCCGGTCACATCGTCGCGGTGATGGGTCTCAAGGACACCACCACCGGTGAGACGCTGGCCGACCCGGCCAGGCCGGTCGTGCTCGAGTCGATGCAGTTCCCGGCTCCGGTCATCTCGGTCGCCATCGAGCCCAAGTCGAAGGGCGACCAGGAGAAGCTGGGCGTCGCGATCCAGCGGCTCGCCGAGGAGGACCCGACCTTCCAGGTCCGCACCGACGAGGACACCGGCCAGACGATCATCGCCGGGATGGGCGAGCTGCACCTCGAGGTGCTGGTCGACCGGATGAAGCGCGAGTTCCGCGTCGAGGCCAACGTCGGCAAGCCGCAGGTGGCCTACCGCGAGACCATCAAGAAGAAGGTCGAGAAGGTCGACTACACGCACAAGAAGCAGACCGGTGGTTCGGGTCAGTTCGCGCGTGTGATCATCAACATCGAGCCGACTTCGGCCGAGGCCGGTGGCGAGGGCGGTTACGAGTTCGTCAACGCCGTCACCGGTGGCCGCATCCCCCGGGAGTACATCCCGTCGGTGGACGAGGGCGCTCAGGAAGCCATGGAGTTCGGCGTCCTGGCCGGCTACCCGATGGTGGACGTCAAGGTCACGCTGACCGACGGCGCCTACCACGACGTCGACTCCTCGGAGCTGGCGTTCAAGATCGCCGGTTCGATGGCCTTCAAGGATGCCGCCCGCCGGGCGAATCCGGTCATCCTGGAGCCGATGTTCGCGGTCGAGGTGATCACCCCCGAGGACTACATGGGTGAAGTGATCGGTGACCTCAACTCGCGGCGCGGCCAGATCCAGTCGATGAACGAGGGCCCCGGCGGCAGCCGGGCCATCAAGGCCACGGTGCCGCTGTCCGAGATGTTCGGGTATGTGGGTGACCTGCGTTCCAAGACGCAGGGCCGCGCGTCGTACTCGATGCAGTTCGATTCCTACGCCGAGGTTCCGAAGAACGTGGCGGAAGAGATCATCAAGAAGGCCCGCGGCGAGTAATCTCGCTCCGGTCCAACCAACCCACAGCGCGTCGGCGTACGGCGTAAGTCAACATTTTCCAGGAGGGCCCCAGTGGCTAAGGCGAAGTTCGAGCGGACTAAGCCGCACGTCAACATCGGCACCATCGGTCACATCGACCACGGTAAGACCACTCTTACCGCGGCGATCACCAAGGTGCTGCACGACAAGTACCCGGACCTGAACGAGGCCTCGGCCTTCGATCAGATCGACAAGGCGCCGGAAGAGCGCCAGCGCGGTATCACCATCTCGATCGCGCACGTCGAGTACCAGACCGAGGCGCGTCACTACGCTCACGTCGACTGCCCGGGTCACGCCGACTACATCAAGAACATGATCACCGGCGCGGCCCAGATGGACGGCGCGATCCTGGTCGTCGCCGCCACCGACGGCCCGATGCCGCAGACGCGTGAGCACGTGCTGCTCGCCCGTCAGGTCGGCGTGCCGGCGATGGTCGTCGCGCTGAACAAGTGCGACATGGTCGACGACGAGGAGATCCTGGAGCTCGTCGAGCTCGAGGTTCGCGAGCTGCTCTCGGAGCAGGAGTTCGACGGCGACAACGCGCCGATCGTCCGCGTCGCCGCTCACCCGGCGCTGCAGGGCGACGCCAAGTGGGGCGAGTCGATCATCGAGCTGATGACCGCCGTCGACGACTACATCCCGCAGCCGGAGCGCGAGGTCGACAAGCCGTTCCTGATGCCCGTTGAGGACGTCTTCACGATCACCGGTCGTGGCACCGTCATCACCGGCCGGATCGAGCGCGGCATCGTCAAGGTCAACGAGACCGTCGACATCGTCGGCATCCGCGAGACCAAGCAGACGACCACCGTCACCGGTATCGAGATGTTCCGCAAGCTCCTCGACGAGGGCCAGGCGGGCGAGAACGTCGGTCTGCTGCTTCGTGGCACCAAGCGCGAGGACGTCGAGCGCGGCATGGTCGTCATCAAGCCGGGCACCACGACCCCGCACACCTCCTTCGAGGCTTCGGTCTACATCCTCTCGAAGGAAGAGGGCGGCCGGCACACGCCGTTCTTCCAGAACTACCGCCCGCAGTTCTACTTCCGCACCACGGACGTGACCGGCGTCGTCACCCTCCCCGAGGGCACCGAGATGGTCATGCCGGGCGACAACACCGACATGAACGTCGAGCTGATCCAGCCGATCGCCATGGAAGAGAACCTGAAGTTCGCGATCCGTGAAGGTGGCCGCACCGTCGGCGCCGGCCGGGTCACCAAGATCATCAAGTGATCTCACGAGGTCCGCGTGGGCTCGTAGTTTGAGCCCCGCGGGCCTCTGCTTTGTGCCCGATCCCCGCTCAGGTGGGCGGGGGATCGGGCCCGAAGCCACCCGATTGGCGTTTCGGCGTCGATCTCTGGCACAATATTCAGGTTGCTCAGGCGAGGTTGCCGGGGTGCGCCCCAACTGTTCTCAGTTGGCTGGTGCGCCGGACCGGAGACCATGCCGAGGCTCGGTCCGAGACCGAGCCCCGATCTCCACCCAGGTCGAAGAAGCGGTGAGTCACGCGCGTTCCGCGTACGCGACACACCCGACCGCGGGGGTCGGAGCAACGAAGCGAAGACGATAGAGAAGGACGAAGCGAAGCGATGGCGGGACAAAAGATCCGCATCCGGCTGAAGGCCTACGACCACGAGGTCATCGACAGCTCGGCGCGCAAGATTGTCGACACGGTGACGCGTACTGGTGCGAAGGTTGCTGGCCCGGTGCCGTTGCCGACGGAAAAGAACGTGTTCTGCGTCATCCGCTCGCCGCACAAGTACAAGGACAGCCGCGAGCACTTCGAGATGCGCACCCACAAGCGGCTCATCGACATCATCGACCCCACGCCGAAGACCGTCGACTCGCTGATGCGGCTCGACCTGCCGGCGGGCGTCGACATCGAGATCAAGCTCTGAGGGACGCGAACAGCCAATGAGCAAGCAGAAGAACACGCGCGGTCTGCTGGGCACCAAGCTCGGCATGACCCAGACCTGGGACGAGAACAACCGAGTCGTCCCCGTCACCGTGATCCAGGCCGGCCCGTGTGTCGTCACCGGCGTCCGGACCTCGGCCGACAGCGGCTACGACGGTGTCCAGATCGCCTACGGCGACATCGACCCGCGCAAGGTGACCAAGCCCATGCGCGGTCATTTCGACAAGGCCGGCGTGACGCCGCGGCGTCACCTGCTGGAGCTGCGCACCGCCGACGCCAGCGAGTACACCCTGGGCCAGGAGATCAAGGCCGAGGCCTTCGAGGCCGGTGAGCGGGTCGACGTGTCCGCCACCAGCAAGGGCAAGGGTTTCGCCGGTGTCATGAAGCGGCACGGCTTCCACGGTCTGCGCGCCACCCACGGTGTCCACAAGAAGCACCGCTCGCCGGGTTCCATCGGCGGCTGCGCCACCCCGGGCCGGGTCTTCAAGGGCCTGAAGATGGCGGGCCGGATGGGCCACGAGCAGGTCACCACGCAGAACATCACCGTGCACGCGATCGACGCCGAGCGCGGCCTGATCCTGCTCAAGGGCGCCGTTCCCGGCCCCAAGGGCGGCCTCGTGCTGATCCGTAACGCCGCGAAGGGGGCCAAGTGAGCACCGTCGACGTCGTCGTCGTCAAGGGCGACAAGGTCAGTAAGAAGGGTTCCGCCGAGCTTCCGGCCGAGCTGTTCGACGTCCAGACCAACATCCCGCTGATCCACCAGGTCGTGGTGGCCCAGCTGGCCGCCGCCCGGCAGGGCACGCACAAGGTCAAGTCCCGGGGCGAGGTATCCGGCGGTGGCGCCAAGCCGTACCGCCAGAAGGGCACCGGTCGCGCCCGTCAGGGTTCGACCCGCGCGCCGCAGTTCACCGGTGGTGGCGTCGTCCACGGCCCCACGCCGCGTGACTACAGCCAGCGCACCCCGAAGAAGATGATCGCGGCCGCCCTGCGCGGATCGCTGTCGGACCGGGCCCGGGACGGCCGCGTGTTCGTCGTCGAGAGCTTCGTGGACGGCGACAAGCCCTCCACCAAGGCGGCGCTGAAGACGCTGAGCCAGGTCACCGACCCGGGTAAGGCGCTGGTCGTGGTCGACCGCGCCGACGACCTCACCTGGCTGAGCCTGCGCAACGTGCAGCACGTGCACCTGATCGCCGCCGACCAGCTGAACGCGTACGACGTGCTCTGCAGCGACGCGGTCGTCTTCACCAAGAGCGCGCTCGACTCGTTCGTCGCCGGCGCGCCCAAGGGTAAGTCCGTCAAGGCTGTCGCAACGTCGACCGAAGCCGCTGAGGAGGTAGAAGCATGAGCCACGGAGTCAACAAGGACCCGCGGGACGTGCTGCTGCGGCCGGTCGTGAGCGAGAAGAGCTACGGCCTGCTGGATGAGCAGAAGTACACGTTCGAGGTCGCCCCGGACGCCAACAAGACCGAGATCAAGCTCGCGGTCGAGAAGGTGTTCAAGGTCAAGGTCAACGACGTCAACACGCTGAACCGCAAGGGCAAGCGTCGCCGCACCCGTTCGGGCTGGGGCAAGCGCCCGGACACCAAGCGGGCGATCGTGACCCTCAAGGGTGACGACCGCATCGATATCTTCGGAGGCCAGTCGTAATGGGTATCCGCAAATACAAGCCGACAACGCCGGGCCGTCGCGGCTCGAGCGTGGCCGACTTCGTCGAGCTCACCCGTTCGACCCCCGAGAAGTCGCTGCTCCGCCCGCTGCCGAAGAAGGGTGGCCGCAACAACAGCGGCAAGATCACCACTCGGCACCAGGGCGGCGGTCACAAGCGGGCGTACCGCCTGATCGACTTCAAGCGGTACGACAAGGACGGCGTGCCGGCCAAGGTCGCGCACATCGAGTACGACCCGAACCGCACCGCGCGGATCGCGCTGCTGCACTACGTCGACGGCGAGAAGCGCTACATCCTCGCCCCGACCAACCTGAAGCAGGGCACGATCGTCGAGAACGGCCCCGCGGCCGACATCAAGATCGGTAACAACCTGCCGCTGCGCAACATCCCGGTCGGTTCGACGATCCACGCGGTCGAGCTGCGCCCGGGCGGTGGCGCCAAGATGGGCCGCTCCGCCGGTACCAGCATTCAGCTGGTCGCCAAGGAAGGCCGGTTCGCCACGCTGCGGATGCCGTCCGGCGAGGTCCGGATGGTCGACGTGCGCTGCCGCGCCACCCTCGGTGAGGTCGGCAACGGCGAGCAGTCGAACATCAACTGGGGCAAGGCCGGCCGGATGCGCTGGAAGGGCAAGCGCCCGACCGTCCGCGGTGTCGCGATGAACCCGGTCGACCACCCGCACGGTGGTGGTGAGGGTAAGACCTCGGGTGGTCGCCACCCGGTGTCCCCGTGGGGCAAGCCCGAGGGCCGTACCCGTACCCGCAAGGAAAGCGACCGCATGATCGTCCGGCGCCGCAAGGCCGGCAAGAAGCGCTGATAGGAGCCGGCCAGAATGCCACGCAGCTTGAAGAAGGGCCCGTTCGTCGACCACCACCTGGCCAAGAAGGTGGAGGTGCAGAACGAAAAGGGCACCAAGAATGTCATCAAGACCTGGTCCCGCCGATCGATGATCGTGCCGGACATGATCGGCCACACGCTCGCGGTGCACGACGGCCGCAAGCACGTGCCGGTGTTCGTGACGGACGCGATGGTCGGGCACAAGCTCGGCGAGTTCGCCCCGACGCGCACGTTCAAGGGTCACGAGAAGGACGACCGGAAGTCACGGCGTCGCTGACCTCCTGGTCAGTTGACGACGCGAAAGCAACCTACGGAGAGATTCGAACATCATGAGCGTTCAAGAGCGTAGGGCCGTCAGTGCCCGTCGCGAGAGCCTGCTGGGCGAGGCGCCCGGGGCCTTCGCGGTCGCGCGCTTCGTCCGCGTGACACCGATGAAGGCCCGCCGTGTGGGCGACCTGGTGCGCGGTCTGGGTGTCGACGACGCACTCGCCACTCTGAAGTTCGCCCCGCAGGCCGCTGCCGCGACCGTGTACAAGGTCGTCGACAGCGCCGCGGCGAACGCCGAGGGCACCGAGCACCTGAGCCGGGCCGACCTGGTCGTGTCCAAGGTCCTGATCGACGAGGGGCCGACGCTGAAGCGTCACCGCCCTCGCGCCCAGGGCCGCGCGACCCGGATCGACAAGCGGACCAGCCACATCACCGTTGTGGTCGAGCCGCGGGTCACCGACGAGCCCGTCGCCAAGGCCTCGGCCAAGAAGACCGTCAAGAAGGCGGCCGACAAGGTCGAGAAGACCGAGGCGCCGGCCAAGAAGGCCCCGGCCAAGAAGGCCACCAAGAAGGCTACGGCCGACAAGGTCGACAAGACCGAGGCGGCCGAGAAGCCGGCCAAGAAGGCAACCGCCAAGAAGACGGCTGCCAAGAAGGCCACCGCTGAGAAGAAGGAGTCCTGACGTGGGACAGAAGGTAAACCCGCACGGGTTCCGTCTCGGCATCAGCACCGATCACAAGAGCCGTTGGTACGCCGACAAGCTGTACAAGGACTACGTCGGCGAGGACGTCAAGATCCGCAAGCTGCTGAGCAAGGGCATGGAGCGCGCCGGTATCTCCCGCGTGGAGATCGAGCGCACCCGTGACCGGGTTCGGGTCGACATCCACACCGCCCGTCCGGGCATCGTCATCGGCCGCCGCGGCGCCGAGGCGGACCGGATCCGGGGCAGCCTGGAGGAGCTCACCGGTAAGCAGGTGCAGCTGAACATCCTCGAGGTGAAGAACTCCGAGGTCGACGCTCAGCTGGTCGCACAGGGTGTGGCCGAGCAGCTGTCCGGCCGCGTGGCGTTCCGCCGCGCGATGCGCAAGGCGATGCAGACCACCATGCGTGGCGGCGCCCTGGGCATCCGGATCCAGTGCTCCGGCCGGCTCGGCGGCGCGGAAATGTCGCGGTCGGAGTTCTACCGCGAAGGCCGCGTCCCGCTGCACACGCTGCGCGCTGACATCGACTACGGCTTCTACGAGGCCCGGACGACCTTCGGCCGGATCGGCGTGAAGGTCTGGATCTACAAGGGTGACGTGTCCGGCTCCCGCGCCGAGCGCGAGGCGCAGGCCGCGGCCCGCGCCGCGACGCAGCAGCGTCGTCCGGCCCGTCGTGACGACCGTGGCGGTCGTGGCGGCGAGCGCGGCGACCGCGGTGGCCGTCGTGACGACCGCCGTAACGACAACCGCTCGTCGGCTCCGGCCGCCGAGGCGGCTGCGCCGGCTGCCGACAAGCCCGCCGAGACGACCGGAACGGAGAGCTGAACCATGCTCATCCCCCGCAAGGTCAAGCACCGCAAGCAGCACCACCCGAAGCGCTCCGGCGCTGCCAAGGGCGGTACCACGCTGGCGTTCGGTGAGTTCGGGATCCAGGCGATCGAGAGCCACTACGTCACCAACCGGCAGATCGAGTCCGCGCGTATCGCGATGACCCGGCACATCAAGCGTGGCGGAAAGGTCTGGATCAACATCTACCCGGACCGCCCGCTGACCAAGAAGCCGGCCGAGACCCGGATGGGTTCCGGTAAGGGTTCGCCGGAGTGGTGGATCGCGAACGTGAAGTCCGGTCGCGTGATGTTCGAGCTCTCCGGCGTGCCGGAGGAGATCGCTCGCGAGGCCATGCGCCGCGCGATTCACAAGTTGCCGATGAAGTGCCGCTTCATCACCCGAGAGGCAGGTGAGAACTGATGGCTACCACCGTGACCGCAGCCGAGCTGCGTAACCTCGGCCGGGACGAGCTGCTGAGCAAGCTCGGTGAAGCCAAGGAGGAGCTGTTCAACCTCCGGTTCCAGGCTGCCACCGGACAGCTGGAGTCGCACGGCCGGCTGCGCGCCGTCCGGAAGGACATCGCCCGCATCTACACGGTGCTGACCGAGCGCGCGCTCGGCATCACCGAAGAGGTCGAGGCCCCGGTTGCCGCCGAGGTCGTCGAGACCGCGGACGACAGCGAGAAGGCCGAGGCGAAGGCATGACCGAGAACGTGAAGGACGAGACCGTGAGCACGACCCCCGAGCGCGCCAGCCGCAAGACCCGTGAGGGCCTGGTGCTGAGCGACAAGATGGACAAGACCGTCACCGTCGAGGTCGAGGACCGGGTCAAGCACAAGCTCTACGGCAAGGTCATCCGGCGCACGAGCAAGCTCAAGGCGCACGACGAGCAGAACGCCGCCGGGATCGGCGACCGCGTCCTCCTGATGGAGACCCGGCCGCTGTCGGCGACCAAGCGCTGGCGCGTCGTCGAGATCCTCGAGAAGGCCAAGTAAGCGTTCCGGTCTCACAGCCGGCAACCAATCGAAATTATTCGTTCCGCAAGGCTCGGCCCAGCTGAGAACCAGCGAGACAACCAGGAGATCAACAGATGATCCAGCAGGAGTCGCGACTGAAGGTCGCCGACAACACGGGTGCCAAGGAGATCTTGTGCATCCGCGTTCTCGGTGGCTCCGGTCGGCGCTACGCCGGTGTCGGTGACACGATCGTCGCCACCGTCAAGGACGCGATCCCGGGTGGCGGTGTGAAGAAGGGTGACGTCGTCAAGGCGGTCGTCGTGCGGACCGTGAAGGAGCGCCGGCGTCCGGACGGCTCCTACATCCGCTTCGACGAGAACGCCGCGGTGATCCTCAAGGCCGACGGCGAGCCCCGGGGTACCCGTATCTTCGGGCCGGTCGGCCGGGAGCTGCGCGAGAAGCGCTTCATGAAGATCATCTCGCTCGCACCGGAGGTGCTCTGAGATGGCTGCCCAGCGCAAACTGCACGTGAAGAAGGGCGATCAGGTCCGCGTGATCGCCGGTAAGTCCAAGGGCCTCGAGGGCAAGATCATTCAGGTCTTCCCGAACGACGAGAAGGTCATCGTCGAGGGCGTGAACCGGGTCAAGAAGCACACCAAGGTGCAGCAGGCCCAGCGCGGCGGCACCACGGGTGGCATCGTCACCCAGGAAGCCCCGATCCACGTCTCCAACGTGATGCTTCTGGTCGAGGTCGACAAGGACGGCAAGAAGCAGAAGGTGACCACCCGCGTCGGTTACAACCGCGTCGAGGTGCAGAAGCGGCGCCCCGACGGCACGACGTACACCGGTTTCCGGAGCGTCCGGATCGCGCGGCGTACCGGCGAGGAGATCTGATGACCACCGCAGTAACGGAGCCGAAGGTTCAGCCCCGGCTCAAGACCAAGTACCGCGAGGAGATCCTCGGCAAGCTGAACGAGGAGTTCAGCTACGCCAACGTGATGCAGATCCCCGGTCTGGTCAAGATCGTGGTGAACATGGGCGTCGGCGAGGCGGCCCGGGACTCCAAGCTGATCGACGGCGCGGTCAAGGACTTGGCCGCGATCACCGGCCAGAAGCCGCAGGTCACCAAGGCCCGCAAGTCCATCGCGCAGTTCAAGCTGCGCGAGGGGATGCCGATCGGCGCCCACGTGACGCTGCGCGGCGACCGGATGTGGGAGTTCCTCGACCGGCTGCTGTCGCTCGCGCTGCCCCGGATCCGCGACTTCCGCGGTCTGTCGGCCAAGCAGTTCGACGGCACCGGGAACTACACCTTCGGCCTGACCGAGCAGGTGATGTTCCACGAGATCAACCAGGACAAGATCGACCGTGTCCGGGGTATGGACATCACCGTGGTGACCACCGCGAAGAACGACGACGAGGGCCGGGCCCTGCTGCGGGCGCTCGGCTTCCCGTTCAAGGAGAACTGACGTGGCGAAGACAGCACTCAAGGTCAAGCAGGCCCGGAAGCCGAAGTTCGCGGTACGCGCCTACACGCGCTGCCAGCGCTGCGGCCGGCCGAAGGCGGTCTTCCGCAAGTTCGGCCTGTGCCGGATCTGCCTGCGGGAAATGGCGCACCGGGGCGAGCTGCCCGGCGTGACCAAGTCCAGCTGGTGACCGTCTCCACCCCTGATCATCTCTCCATTCACCATCTAGTCACCGTAGGTCGCCGAGCGGCGAAACCACGGCGGGAAAGAGGCCCCAGGCCATGACGATGACCGACCCGATCGCAGACATGCTGACGCGTCTGCGCAACGCCAACCAGGCGTACCACGAGTCGACCTCGATGCCGTACAGCAAGATCAAGCAGGGCATCGCCGACATCCTCCAGCAGGAGGGGTACATCTCCTCCTACAAGGTGGAGGAGCCCAAGGAGGGCGCCGTCGGTAAGACCCTGATCGTCGACCTCAAGTTCGGTCCGAGCCGCGAGCGTTCCATCGCCGGCGTGCGACGGATCAGCAAGCCGGGCCTGCGGGTCTACGCGAAGTCGACCAACCTGCCGAAGGTCCTCGGTGGCCTGGGTGTCGCGATCATCTCGACGTCCCAGGGCCTGCTGACCGACCGTCAGGCCAAGAACAAGGGCGTTGGCGGGGAAGTCCTCGCCTACGTCTGGTGACGAAGAACCGGAAGGAGGACCACTCACATGTCTCGCATCGGTAAGCTCCCGGTCACGGTCCCGTCCGGCGTCGACGTCACGATCGACGGCCAGACGGTCACCGTGAAGGGGCCGAAGGGTCAGCTGTCGCACGTCGTCGCTGAGCCCATCGTTGTCGCCCGCGACGAGGACGGCACCATCGCCGTCTCGCGTCCGGACGACCAGCGCAAGAGCAAGGAACTGCACGGTCTGTCCCGCACCCTGATCGCCAACCTGGTGACCGGCGTGACGGACGGCTACGAGAAGAAGCTCGAGATCGTCGGCGTCGGTTACCGCGTCATCGCCAAGGGCCCGACCGAGCTGGAGTTCTCGCTCGGTTACAGCCACACCATCACGGTGAACGCGCCCGAGGGCATCACGTTCAACGTGGAGGCCCCGACGCGGTTCTCGGTGCTCGGCATCGACAAGCAGTCGGTCGGCGAGGTCGCTGCCAACATCCGCAAGCTGCGCAAGCCCGAGCCGTACAAGGGCAAGGGTGTGCGGTACGCGGGCGAGCAGGTGCGCCGCAAGGTCGGAAAGGCTGGTAAGTAACCATGGCGATCGGACTGCGGCACAACAAGCACTCCGCCAAGAAGACGGCTTCGCGTCTGCGTCGCCAGATTCGCGTCCGGAAGAAGATCAACGGCACGGCCGAGCGGCCGCGCCTGGTGGTCTCCAAGTCCTCGAAGCACCTGTTCGCTCAGGTCATCGACGACGTGGCCGGCGTAACGCTGGTCTCGGCTTCCACCATGGAGGCCGACCTGCGCGGCGCGTCGGACAACAAGACCGACAAGGCCAAGACCGTCGGCGGCCTGCTCGCCGACCGCGCCAAGGCCGCCGGGATCGACTCGGTCGTCTTCGACCGGGCCGGGAACAAGTACCACGGACGGATCGCGGCTCTGGCCGACGCCGCTCGTGAGGGCGGGCTCGGGTTCTGATCATGGCGACGTACAAGGAAGAAGGTAGTTCGAAATGAGCGGAGGCCAGCAGCGTCGCGGTGGCGGCGCCGGTGGTGAGCGCCGGGGTCGCGACGGTGGTCGCGGTCAGGCAGCTGACAAGACCGCCTACATCGAGCGCGTGGTTGCCATCAACCGGGTCGCCAAGGTCGTGAAGGGCGGTCGTCGCTTCAGCTTCACCGCCCTCGTGGTCGTCGGCGACGGTGAAGGCACCGTCGGTGTGGGTTACGGCAAGGCCAAGGAGGTGCCCGCGGCGATCGCCAAGGGCGTCGAGGAGGCCAAGAAGGCGTTCTTCAAGGTGCCGCGGATCCAGGGCACCATCCCGCACCCGGTCC
Source organism: Kribbella sp. NPDC104218 (assembly GCF_055584105.1). NCBI lineage: Bacteria > Bacillati > Actinomycetota > Actinomycetes > Propionibacteriales > Kribbellaceae > Kribbella > Kribbella sp. NPDC104218. Next base: position 858,851 of record NZ_JBVJMQ010000001.1, on the reverse strand, counting down.
AGGGTGAGAAGGCCGCCGGCGTGGTGCTGCTGCGCCCGGCCGCTCCCGGTACCGGGGTCATCGCGGGTGGTTCGGCGCGCGCCGTCCTGGAGTGCGCGGGGATCCACGACGTCCTGAGCAAGTCGCTGGGCTCGGCCAACGCGATCAACGTGGTGCACGCCACCGTTGAGGCGCTGCGCAGCCTGGAGACCCCGGAGGCCGTGGCCGCGCGCCGTGGCCTGCCGGTCGAGCACGTCGCCCCGGCGGCGCTGCTGAAGGCGCGGGCGGAGGTGGCTTCCTGATGGCACGCCTGAAGGTGACCCAGATCCGTTCCGGCATCGGTGGCAAGCAGAACCAGCGCGACACCCTGCGCACTCTGGGCGTCAAGCGGATCGGCGACACGGCCATCCAGGAAGATCGTCCCGAGGTGCGGGGTATGGTGCGCACGGTTCGCCACCTCATCACCGTCGAGGAGGTCGACTGACATGGCGCTGAAGGTTCATCACCTGCGCCCGGCGCCCGGCGCCAAGACCGCCAAGACCCGCGTGGGTCGTGGTGAGGGCAGCAAGGGTAAGACCGCCGGCCGCGGTACCAAGGGCAGCAAGGCGCGGAACAACATCCCCGAGTACTTCGAGGGTGGCCAGATGCCGCAGCACATGCGGCTGCCGAAGCTCAAGGGCTTCAAGAGCAGGAACCGAGTGGAGTTCCAGGTCGTTAACCTGGACAAGCTCGGACAGTTGTTCCCCGAAGGTGGCGAGATCGGCGTGGCCGAACTCGTCGCCAAGGGCGCGGTCCGTCGTGGTCAGCCGGTCAAGGTGCTGGGTGACGGCGAACTGACCGTGGCACTGCAGGTTTCGGTGCACAAGTTCTCGAAGTCCGCCGTGGAGAAGATCCAGGCGGCCGGAGGGACCACCACCGAGGTGTGACATGCGGTCCAGGGCTCGTAACGCCCGGTGCTTGATACCCTGCACCGGTCGGACGAGCCCTGGTCTGTCTCTTGCCCGGAGGCTTTTGCTAGGCCCTGCCCTGCCCGGGGTAGCGGAAAAATGTGGGAGGACAGGGTGTTAGGCGCCTTTGCCAACGCGTTCAAGACTCCGGACCTGCGCCGGAAGATCTTCTTCGTGTTGTTCATCATTGTGATCTTCCGGATCGGCTCGGTCGTTCCCGCCCCCGGCGTCAACGTGGTGTCGCTGAACTCGTGTATCAAGGTCTCGCAGGCCGGCGCCAACGCCAACCTGTACAACCTGATCAACCTGTTCTCCGGCGGCGCGCTGCTCCAGCTGGCGATCTTCGCCCTGGGCATCATGCCGTACATCACCGCCAGCATCATTCTGCAGCTGCTCACCGTGGTGATCCCGCGGCTGGAGTCGCTGAAGAAGGAGGGCCAGGCGGGCCAGGCGAAGATCACCCAGTACACCCGGTTCCTGACCGTCGGGCTGGCGATCCTGCAGTCGACCGCGTTCGTCGCGCTGGCGCGTACGCCGGGCCGGCTGTTCCCGGGCTGCAACGAGGCGCTGCTCTACAAGGACGACTGGTTCACCGTCTCCATCATCGTGCTCACCATGACCGCCGGTACCGGTGTGATCATGTGGCTGGGCGAGCTGATCACCGACCGTGGCGTCGGTAACGGTATGTCGATCCTGATCTTCACCCAGATCGTCGCCACCTTCCCGACCGCGCTGTGGAGCATCCGCAAGGAGAAGGGCTTCGGCATCTTCTTCGTGGTGATCGGCATCGGCCTGGTCATCATGGCCGGCGTCATCTTCATCGAGCAGGCGCAGCGCCGGATCCCGGTCCAGTACGCCAAGCGCATGGTCGGCCGGAAGATGTTCGGCGGCACCTCGACGTACATCCCGCTGAAGGTGAACCAGGCCGGTGTCATCCCGGTCATCTTCGCCTCCAGCCTGCTCTACCTCCCGGTCCTCATCTCTCAGTTCCAGATGGAAGAGAAGTGGGCGATCTGGATCCAGAACCACCTGGTCAAGGGCGACCACCCGATCTACATGGCTACCTACGTCGCCCTGATCCTGTTCTTCACCTACTTCTACGTCTCGATCACCTTCAACCCGAAGGAAGTCGCGGACAACATGAAGAAGTACGGCGGCTTCATCCCGGGTATCCGGGCCGGCCGTCCGACCGAGGAATACCTGGGCTACGTGCTGAACCGCATCACGCTGCCGGGCGCCATCTATCTGGCCCTGCTGTCGCTGATCCCGCTCATCGCTCTGGTCCTCGTCAATGCCAACCAGAACTTCCCCTTCGGTGGTACGTCGATCCTGATCATGGTCGGCGTCGGCCTGGACACGGTGAAGCAGATCGAGTCCCAGCTGCAGCAACGTAACTACGAAGGGTTCCTACGCTGATGAGAATGTTGCTGATGGGTCCGCCCGGGGCGGGCAAGGGCACGCAGGCAAAGGTGCTTGCGGAACGCCTGAATATCCCGGCCGTGTCCACCGGCGACATCTTCCGAGCGAACGTGAAGGACGAGACGCCGCTCGGGCTCGAAGCGAAGCGCTACATGGATGCCGGGGACTACGTCCCCGACGAGGTCACCAACGCGATGGTGCGGGACCGGTTGTCGGACGCCGACGCCGGGGACGGGTTCCTGCTCGACGGGTACCCCCGCACCCTCGCCCAGGTGAGCACCCTGGACGACATCCTGGCCGAGCACGGCCACAAGCTGGACGCCGTGGTGGCACTGACCGCCGACACCGACGTCCTGGTCGGCCGGATGCTCAAGCGGGCCCAGACCGACGGCCGGTCGGACGACTCCGAAGAGGTCATCCGGCACCGGCAGGACGTCTACACCGCCGAGACCAAGCCGCTGCTGCGGGTGTACGAACAGCGCGGCCTGCTCGTCGAGGTGGACGGGGTCGGCGAGATCGACGAGGTCAGCGAGCGCGTGATCGCGGCGCTGAAAACGCTGGGGGACTGAGTTCCACGATGTTCAGGGACCGCGGGATCGAGATCAAGACCCGCGAGCAGATCCTCGCCATGCGAGCGGCCGGCCTGGTGGTCGGCCGCACGCTGGAGCTGCTTCGCGGTGAGGTCCGCGCCGGGATCAGTACCGGCGAACTCGACGCGATCGCCGAGGACCACATCCGGTCCGCCGGCGCGACGCCGTCGTTCAAGGGCTACCACGGCTTCACCGGCTCGATCTGCGCCTCGGTGAACGACGAGATCGTGCACGGCATCCCGGGGGACCGGGTGCTGGTCGAGGGGGATCTGATCTCGATCGACTGCGGCGCGATCGTCGACGGCTGGCACGGCGACGCCGCGATCTCCGTCCCGGTCGGGGCGGCGGACGCCGAGCTGCTCGAGCTGGCCCGGATCTGCGAAGAGTCGATGTGGCGTGGGTTCGCCGCCGCGAAACTCGGTGGCCGGTTGACCGACATCTCGGCCGCGGTCGAGGCGCACGTCCGCGCGACGTCGTCGTACGGGATCGTCGAGGACTTCGTCGGTCACGGGATCGGCTCCGCGATGCACCAGCCGCCGAACGTACCGAACTTCGGCCGCCCGGGCCGCGGCCCCAAGCTGGTCGAGGGGCTGGCGCTGGCGGTCGAGCCGATGATCACTCTCGGCAAACAGGACAACCACACGCTGGACGACGACTGGACGGTCGTCACCGACGACGGCCGCGCGGCCGCACACACCGAGCACACGTTCACTCTCACTCCGCAAGGGCCGTGGGTGCTGACCGCGCTGGACGGCGGCGAGGCCAAGCTGGCCGAGCTCGGCGTGAAGTTCGGCCCGCTGGCCGACTGATCGGCGGACGTGCGCCGTCCGTCCATCGGGGGACGCGCGCAGACCGGCGCTGAGGCACACTGGGACCATGCCTCAGTACCAGCCGAACCAGCGGTTCACCGAAGCCGACCGGGACAAGATCGCCGGCCGGCTGCGGGACGCGTTCGCTGACGGCCGGCTCGATCAGCCCGAGTTCACCTCGCGGCTCGACCAGCTGTACACCGTGAAGACGTACGGCGAGCTGGAGCCGCTGGTCCGCGATCTCCCGCCGGTGAAGACGTACCAGACGCCGGCCGTGGTCCAGGACCAGAAGCCCGCGCCGGCGCCGGGTGAGTTCCCGAAGCGGTCCAAGGAGGTCCAGCAGCGGTCGAAAGGCCTGCTGGCGCTGGGCGGCGGCTTCACGGCGGTCGTCGCGATGAACGTGGTGATCTGGTTCGTGGTCGGTCTCGGCAGCGGCGGTCACTGGCCGCATTTCTGGCCGGTCTGGTTGCTGATCCCGTGGGCGTTCATCGCTCTGGGCAACCTCGGAAAGCGCCGTTGAAGCCGGCGCTCACGTGGCAGCTGCGCCAAGGGTCCGCCCTGGTCTACGTGATCTGGTTCGCGGTCGCCGTACCGCTGGTGATCGCGGGGCTGCTGCTCGAACCACGCTGGGTCGGCTGGATGATGGTCGGCTGGTTCCTGGTGTTACTGGGTTTCACGCTCGCGATGCGACTGGCCGACGGGCGGCTGCGCAAGGAGTGGGTGGCGGCCGCGCGCGAGCTGGGCTGGCGGACGAGCGTCGCCGACCCGGAGCTGCTCGCCCGCTGGCCGTTCCCGCCGTTCGACCTGGATCCGAAGGCCGAGGTGGACGACGTCACCACTGGCCGGCACCGCGGCCGCGAGTTCGTCGCGGGCCGCTTCCGGCATCGGGTCCGGCGGCGTGATCTGGGCTTCGACTTCCTCGATCTCCAGGTCGACCGTCCGCTCCCGCCGCTGCAGATCCTGCCCGCCGGCCTGGGCCCGATCGCCGCCGCCGGGCTGCTCCCGCTCAGCCTCGCCGTCGACGGCCTGCCGGTTCGCTACGACCTCTTCAACGGCCGCGAGGACCACGCCGGAGCCGTCCTGCATCCCCGCGCTGTCGAGGCTCTTGCTGCCGTCCCGCCGTTCGGCTTCAGCTGTGAAGGCCGCCGCTTCGTCGCGATCTTCCCGGCCTACCGCGACGCCCGGACGGCGCTCGCCCAGCTGGAGACCGCCTGCGACCTGCTCGACCTGATGCCGGAGCAGCTCTGGCGCGAAGGCGAGCAATGGGCCGCTACGAAGCAGTCCTGAGCAATCGGACGGTCGCGGCGGAGTCCTCGTCGCCGTGACCTTCGGCGACCGCGCGCCGCAGCAGCTCGCCCATCGGCCGGAGCAACATCGGGTCGACACCTTGCGCGAGCGCGCTGTCGATCAAGTTGTCGTAGGCCGCCGACTGCATCGCGAGGTTGGAGCCGGCCGCGCCGGGCGGCGCTCCGTTGTCGAGAGCGTCGGCGATCTCGGGCACGCTGCCCAGCGTGGCGGTCAGCCAGGGGAGCAGGAACTCGGTGGTGAACGCGGCGGCCGGGATCCGCGCGCTGGTGATCAGGGCGAGCGCGTGCTCGGCCCCGCCGAACATGCCGTACATCGCGCTCAGCAAGGCGATGTCGTACAACGCGGCCAGGCCCGGGTCGGCGCCGACGTACGCCGGTCGCGCCATCGCCGACAAAGTCGCCCGGTGCTGCTCGAACGCGTCCTCCGGGCCGCTGTAGAAGATGAACGCCGCGGGATCGCCGATCATCGCCGGGACGGCCATGATCCCGCCGTCCAGGTACGTCGCGCCGCGGGCCGTGAGCTCTTCGGACAGCGCGCGAGCCTGGTCGGGAGTGCCGTTGGTGAGGTTGACGACCACCTTGCCGGTGAGGTCGACGTCGGCCAGAGTGCTGCGGACGGTGCTGTCGACGAGCAGACAGACCACGATCAGGTCGGACGCCGCGACGGCGTCGGCCACGGTCGGGGCGCGGACGGCGTCGAGTTCGGGCGCGCGGCCGGGGGTGCGGTTCCAGACGGTGGTCGGGTGGCCGGCGGTCAGAAAGGCCTGGGCGAGGGCGGTTCCCATCGCTCCCAGACCGAGGAGAGTGACTGGTTGACTCATACCTGACAGCCTCGGCGTGGGGGCCGCGACGGACAAGTACGCACTAGTTTCTTGGGTACTTACACCGGTGTAAGTGGCCCGGGTGCCACCCGATTGGGTTTTCGGTGTGGTAGTGGCGTAGACTCGGGTGTTGGCTCTTTGAGCCATAGTCAGTCACGTCTACAGAAGTGCGAGGACATGCCCAAAAAAGAGGGAGTCATCGAACTCGAGGGCACCATCGTCGAGGCCCTGCCGAACGCGATGTTCCGTGTTGAACTGTCCAACGGGCACAAGGTGCTCGCGCACATCAGCGGCAAGATGAGGCAGCACTACATCCGGATTCTCCCCGAGGACCGGGTCGTCGTGGAGCTGTCGCCGTACGACCTCACCAGAGGCCGCATCGTCTATCGGTACAAGTAACACCACCACCAACACCTGTCGAAGAAAGAAGCTCGATGAAGGTCAATCCGAGCGTCAAGAAGATCTGCGACAAGTGCAAGGTGATCCGCCGTCACGGCCGGGTCATGGTGATCTGCGAGAACCCGCGGCACAAGCAGCGGCAGGGCTGACAAAGCCTTTTCGAGCAGCACGGCACTTTCGCACCACAGCGCGCACGCTCGCCCAGCACTGGTTCCACGCTGGGCGCTGCCCCCGGAACAGAGGCCGGGGCCTTGCCGGTGAACATCTCACCGAGGCGGGCAAGGACGCGGCGCGCCACCACACCTCTGCCGACGAAAGGAACACCGCCACATGGCACGCCTCGTAGGAGTCGACCTGCCGCGCGACAAGCGCATCGAGGTCGCACTCACCTACATCTTCGGTGTAGGTCGCACTCGCGCCCTGAAGACGCTCGAAGCCACCGGCATCTCCGGTGACAAGCGCGTCCACGAGCTGGGCGACGAGGAGCTGGTGAAGCTCCGGGACTGGATCGAAGGCAACTACAAGATCGAAGGTGACCTCCGTCGCGAGGTGACCGCGGACATCCGCCGCAAGATCGAGATCGGGTCGTACCAGGGTCGCCGCCACCGCAGCGGTCTGCCGGTACGTGGTCAGCGCACGCGGACCAACGCCCGCAGCCGCAAGGGTCGTCGTAAGGCGATCGCCGGCAAGAAGAAGAAGTGACCCGGATGACCGTCGACCTTTCCAGGAGTATCTGACCTATGCCTCCCAAGAGCCGCACCGCGGCCGGCGCGAAGAAGGTGCGCCGCAAGGAGAAGAAGAACGTGGCCGCCGGCCACGCGCACATCAAGAGCACGTTCAACAACACGATCGTGACGATCACCGACCCGACCGGCGCGGTCATCTCGTGGGCCTCCGCGGGCACCGTCGGCTTCAAGGGCTCGCGCAAGTCCACCCCGTTCGCCGCGCAGATGGCCGCCGAGGCCGCCGGGCGCCGCGCGATGGAGCACGGCATGCGCAAGATCGACGTGTTCGTGAAGGGCCCCGGCTCCGGCCGGGAGACCGCGATCCGCTCCCTGGGCGCCGTCGGCCTCGAGGTCGGCACGATCCAGGACGTCACCCCGACCGCCCACAACGGCTGCCGCCCCCCCAAGCGGCGCCGGGTCTGATCCAGAGAGGTAGGTAGCAACCATGGCCCGTTACACCGGACCTATGACCAAGAAGTCGCGCCGTCTCGGGGTCGACCTCGTCGGTGGCGACAAGGCGTTCGAGCGTCGTCCGTACCCCCCGGGTATGCACGGCCGCGGCCGCCCGAAGGAGAGCGAGTACCTGCTCCAGCTCCGCGAGAAGCAGAAGGCCCGCTTCTCCTACGGCGTCCTCGAGAAGCAGTTCCGCCGGTACTACGAGGAGGCCTCGCGGCGCTCCGGCAAGACCGGTGACAACCTGCTGATCATCCTCGAGTCGCGCCTCGACAACGTGGTCTACCGCTCCGGCCTGGCCCGGACCCGCCGGCAGGCCCGTCAGCTCGTCGTCCACGGTCACTTCACCGTGAACGGCATCAAGGTGAACATCCCGTCGTACCGGGTGGCCGCCCACGACATCATCGATGTCAAGGCCAAGTCGGTCGAGACGACGCCGTTCATCATCGCCCGGGAGACGCACGCCGAGCGCGTCGTCCCGGCCTGGCTCGAGGTGCTGCCCGAGCGGCTGCGCATCCTCGTCCACCAGCTGCCGACCCGGCAGCAGATCGACACCCAGGTCGCCGAGCACCTGATCGTCGAGCTCTACTCGAAGAACTGATCCGGTACCGGCCGGTGGCTCCTGAGCCGCCGGCCGGTTCGGTGGTTCTTCACCTCTCGCGACCTCAAATAGTGGTCGTCGCGAACAGCGAAGGAACACGAAGTTGCTTATTGCACAGCGCCCCACCCTGACCGAAGAGGTCGTCGACGAGCACCGCTCGCGGTTCGTGATCGAGCCGCTGGAGCCCGGCTTCGGCTACACCCTCGGCAACTCCATCCGCCGCACGCTGCTGTCGTCCATCCCGGGCGCGGCGGTGACCAGCATCAAGGTCGACGGCGTCCTGCACGAGTTCTCGACCGTGGCCGGGGTCAAGGAAGACGCCACCCAGCTGATCCTGAACCTCAAGGACCTGGTCGTCTCCTCCGAGCACGACGAGCCGGTCACCATGTACCTGCGCAAGCAGGGCCCCGGTGACGTCACCGCCGCGGACATCGCGCCGCCGGCCGGTGTCGAGGTGCACAACCCGGACCTGAAGATCGCCACCCTGAACGAGAAGGGCCGGCTCGAGATGGAGCTGGTCGTCGAGCGTGGCCGTGGCTACGTCTCCGCGATCCAGAACAAGTCCGCGGACGCCGAGATCGGCCGGATGCCGGTCGACTCGATCTACTCCCCGGTCCTCAAGGTCACCTACAAGGTCGAGGCGACCCGTGTCGAGCAGCGCACCGACTTCGACCGCCTGGTGGTCGACGTCGAGACCAAGCCGTCGATGCTGCCCCGCGACGCCGTCGCGTCGGCCGGTAAGACGCTGGTCGAGCTGTTCGGCCTGGCCCGCGAGCTGAACGTCGAGGCCGAGGGGATCGACATCGGCCCGTCGCCGGTCGACGAGCAGATGGCGGCCGACCTGGCCCTGCCGGTCGAGGACCTGCAGCTGACCGTCCGCTCGTACAACTGCCTCAAGCGTGAGGGCATCCACACCGTGGGTGAGCTGATCTCGCGCAGCGAGCAGGACCTGCTGGACATCCGGAACTTCGGCTCCAAGTCGATCGACGAGGTCAAGCTGAAGCTGGCCGAGATGGGCCTGTCGCTGAAGGACTCGCCCCCCGGCTTCGACCTGCGGGCGGCCACCGAGGCCTACGGCACGGAGTCCGAGGACGACGACGAGAGCTTCGCCGAGACCGAGCAGTACTGAACCCACCCGGGCCAAAAGGCCTGAAATCCTTCTGGAGTAAGAGATGCCTACCCCCACCAAGGGTGCCCGGCTGGGCGGCAGCCCGGCGCACGAGAAGCTGATTCTCAGCAACCTCGCGACGTCGCTGTTCGAGCACGGCGCCATCACCACCACCGCGGCCAAGGCCAAGCGCCTGCAGCCGCTGGCCGAGTCGTTCATCACCAAGGCCAAGCGCGGTGACCTGAACTCGCGCCGTCAGGTGATGAAGCGGATCAAGAACAAGACCGTCGTGCACGTGCTGTTCACCGAGATCGGCGAGCGGTACGCCGACCGTCCGGGTGGTTACACCCGGATCACCAAGCTGGGCCCGCGCAAGGGCGACAACGCCCCGATGGCGCGGATCGAGCTGGTCGAGGCGCTGAGCGACTCGAAGAAGCCGGCCAAGAAGGCTGCCGCCAAGAAGACGGCCGCCCCGAAGGCCGAGGAGAAGGTCGCCGACGCGCCGAAGGTCCAGGACGTCGAGGCCGGTAAGTTCGAGAACTCGGCCGCCCCGCTGGCCGACGGCTCGGCGCCCGAGGGCTACACGATCAAGGGCAACGAGAACTCGATGAAGTTCCACGGCACCGACTCGCCGTGGTACGACCAGACGGTCGCCGAGGTCTGGTTCAAGACCGAAGAGGACGCGGTTGCCGCGGGCTTCGCGAAGGCCGGCGAGACCGAGGACGACAAGTAAGTCTCGTTCCACCGCAGCGCCCCCTCGCTTCACGGCGAGGGGGCGCTGTTGCGTTAGATTGCCGTGTGCGTTGGCGGATTGACCTGAGATACGACGGGACGGCTTTTCACGGCTGGGCCCGGCAGAACGATCTCCGCACCGTCCAGGGTGCTCTGGAGGACGCACTGCGCGTCATACTGCGCCTTCCGGAGCCAGTCTCGGTGGTGTGTGCCGGCCGGACGGACACCGGCGTCCACGCTCGTGGCCAGGTGACACATGTCGACCTCGACGGGCCTATGGAGCCGCACAGGCTTCTGCGGGGGCTGAACGGCGTCCTGCCTGCGGATGTGGTCGTTACGGCCGTGGCGGCGGCTCCAGCGGGTTTTGACGCCAGGTTCTCGGCGATGGCTCGCCGCTACGTCTACCGGCTGTGTGATGAGCAGGCTGCGTGGGACCCGCTGACGCGGGGCCACGTGCTGCGGGTGCCGCGGCCGCTGGATGTGGAGCGGATGAATGCGGCGGCGGCTCAGCTGTTGGGGGAGCACGACTTCGCGGCGTTCTGCAAGAAGCGCGAGGGCGCCAGCACAGTACGGGCGCTGCTGGACTTCTCCTGGCAGCGGACGGCTCCGGGCCTGCTGGAGGGCACGGTGATCGCGGATGCCTTCTGTCACTCGATGGTGCGGGCGCTGGTCGGGTCGATGCTCCCAGTGGGGGATGGGCGGCGTGAGGTGGACTGGCCGGCCGGTGTGCTGGCCGGAAAGGTGCGGGACTCGGCGGTGGCGGTAGTGCCCGCCCACGGGCTCACACTGGAGGAAGTGCGTTACCCGGCGGACGGCGAGCTGGCCGCGCGGGCTTCGGAGGCTCGACAGGTCAGAGGAGAGGTACACCAGCGTGGCTGACCACTACTTCTCGGCGGAGCCCGGTTCCGCCGACGTACGGCGTACCGTCGAGGGCCGGATCTGGGGACGGGAGTACACCTTCACCACGGCGTCCGGTGTGTTCTCCCGGGACCGCTTGGACATCGGTACGGCGGTGCTGCTGCGGGAGACGCAGCCGCCGTCCGGTACCGGCACGTTCCTGGACCTGGGGACGGGCTACGGGCCGATCGCCTGCGCGCTGGCGGTGGAGTCGGACGCCCTGGTCTGGGCGGTCGATGTGAACGCCAGAGCGCTGGAGCTGACCGCTGAGAACGCCGAACGGGCCGGCGTCGCGAAGCGCGTCCGGACGGCGCTGCCGGACGACGTCCCGGCGGACGTGCGGTTCGACCAGATCTGGTCGAACCCGGCCATCCACATCGGCAAGCCGGAGCTGCACAAGATGCTGTTGCGCTGGTTGGCTCGCCTTGCACCGGATGGCGTGGCATGGTTCGTCGTCGGCAAGAACCTCGGTGGCGACTCGCTGCAGCGCTGGATGACCGAGCAGGGCTACCCCTGCGAGCGCGTCGGCAGTGCCAAGGGGTTCCGGGTACTGCGTGCAACGAACGCGGGTCCGGCGCCGTCCTGAGGGTATGGAGGCAGCCTTGGCGGCAGCAGAGGCGCGATCGGACGCGATCGAGTTCGAGCAGTGGGTCGGCCAGAAGGGCGACGCGCTGCTGCGGTTCGCCTATGTCCTCACCGGGGACAAGTCGCTGGCCGAGGACGCCGTCCAGGACGCTCTGACGACTGCCTGTGCCCGCTGGGCCCGGGTCAGCAGAGCTGATGACCCAGAGGCCTACGTGAAGCGGATGGTGGTGAACGCGCACATCTCCTGGTGGCGGCGGTTCCGTCGCCGTGAGGCGCCGGTCGAGGACCCTGTGCGGACGGCGTCGGCCGCTCCGGACGGCGCCGCCGACAGAGCCGAGTCGGAGGCTGTCTGGGCGCTCTGCGCGACGCTGCCGGACAAACAGCGCGCAGCCGTCGTACTGCGGTTCTACGAAGAGCTTTCGTACGCCGAGATCGGCGTACTGCTGCACTGCGCGGAGGCGACCGCCCGGTCGCATGTGCATCGCGCACTGGCCGCTTTGAAGACCACGCTGAGCAAGGAAGGAGCCGAGGATGCCTGAGCACGACCCTGAGCAGGAGCTCGGCCCCAAGTTCGCATCGGCGTTCCAGGACCGCAGCTCGACCAGCGAGCTGCGCGGCGCCGGTATGGCGGCAGTAGCCCGCAAACGAGTACGCCGACGCCGGCGCGCGCTGAACGGCGCTGCGGCGTCCGTCCTGGTCGTGGTGGCGGTCGGCGGCGTGTGGAGCGTGCTCGGCTCCGGTGGGACGCCGTCCAACTCTGCTGGGAGCGCGGAGGTGCCGACTGCGGCCAAGGACAACCGGACGCAGGGCATTGCGCCGTCCACCGAGGCCGACACTGCCTGCCCGGCAGCGCATCCGATCGCGAGCGTCGAAGAGGCAGGCGCTGTCCCGGCTGGGCTCGACGTCAGCACGCCGGTGACCGGGCTCCAGGCCTGCCGCTACCAGGTGCCGTCCGGCAATGTGCTGGGCGATCAGCACTTCGACGCCAAGGTCGCACAGCAGGTGGTCGACGCGATCAAGGTGCTGCCGGAGCGGAATCCGGAGCTGCCGGTCTTCAAGTGCGCTCCGGAGGCCGCCCGGCCCACTGAGGCGATTGCGCTGCGTTTCAGCACCGCCTCCGGGATCCGGGAGATCTGGGTTGAGTACACGGGCTGTACGACACCCGGGTTCTTCACCGGCAGCCGGACGTACGGGCTGTTCGCGGAACCGTTGAAGCTGTTCATGACCGGGAGCGTCCGTCCGAGCGGTAGCACCTACCTGAACGCGCTGAAGGGCTGGTAACGCGATATCCGTTCGCCTGTCGCCGGGTCGGCCGGTCAGACTAGGGGAATGGGTCACGTGGATGTTGCCGGCATCGGCTTTGAGTTGCCGGACGGTCGGGTGCTGCTGGACGACGTGACGTTCCGGGTCGGGGACGGCGCGAAGGTGGCGCTGGTCGGGGCGAACGGGTCGGGGAAGACCACACTGACCAAGATCATCTCCGGGGACCTCAAGGCGCACAGCGGGAGCATCTCGCGGTCCGGCGGGCTGGGCGTGATGCGGCAGTTCGTCGGCTCGGTGCGGGACGAGACCACCGTTCGCGACCTGCTGCTCGGTGTCGCGCCGGAGGCGATCCGGCAGGCCGCCGCAGCGCTGGAGCAGGCCGAGCTGGCGATGATGGAGGCCGACGACGAGAAGACCCAGCTCAAGTACGCGCAGGCGATCGCGGACTGGGGTGAGGTCGGCGGGTACGACTCAGAGGTGCTGTGGGACGTCTGCACGATGGCTGCGCTCGGCGTCCCGTACGACGGCTGCCGCTGGCGCGAGGTGAAGACGTTGTCCGGCGGTGAGCAGAAACGCCTCGTCCTGGAGGCGTTGCTGCGCGGCCCGGACGAGGTTCTGATGCTCGACGAGCCGGACAACTACCTCGACGTCCCGGCGAAGCGCTGGCTCGAGGAGCAGCTGCGGACGACGGACAAAACGGTCCTCTACATCAGCCACGACCGGGAGCTGCTGGCCAACACCGCTACCCGGATCATCACCGTGGAGCTGGGCGCCGCGGGTAATACCGCGTGGACGCATGGCGGCGGTTTCCGGACGTACCACGAGGCCCGGCGGGACCGCTTCGAGCGGTTCGAGGAGTTGCGCCGGCGGTGGGACGAGGAGCACGCGAAGCTCAAGGCTCTGGTGCAGATGTACAAGGTCAAAGCGGCGTACAACGACGGCCTCGCCTCGCGCTACAAAGCGGCACAGACCCGGCTGCGCAAGTTCGAGGAGATCGGTCCGCCGCAGGAGCTGCCGCGCGAGCAGAAGGTCAGCATGCGGCTGACCGGCGGCCGTACCGGCAAGCGGGCCGTGGTGGCCACCGGGCTCGAGCTGACCGGGCTGATGAAGCCGTTCGACCTGGAGGTCTGGTACGGCGAACGCGTCGCCGTCCTGGGCTCCAACGGGTCCGGCAAGTCGCACTTCCTCCGGCTGCTCGCGAACGGCGGTACTGATCCGGATGTGGAGCACCAGCCGATCGGAGAGGTTCCGATCGCGCCGGTCGCGCACAGTGGGGTCGTGAAGCTTGGTGCGCGCGTTCGGCCGGGCTGGTTCGCCCAGACGCACGAGCACCCGGAGCTGGTCGGCAAGACGCTGCTGGAGATCCTGCATCGCGGTGACGACCACCGCGATGGGATGGGGCGTGAGCTGGCCTCCCGGAAGCTGGACCGGTACGAGCTGGCCCATGCGGCGGAGCAGTCCTTCGACAGCCTCTCCGGTGGTCAGCAGGCCCGCTTCCAGATCCTGCTGCTGGAGCTGTCCGGTGCGACGCTGCTGCTGCTCGACGAGCCGACCGACAACCTGGACGTCGAGTCCGCCGAGGCCCTGGAAGAGGGGCTGGACTCCTTCGACGGCACAGTTCTGGCAGTCACCCACGACCGCTGGTTCGCCCGCGGCTTCGACCGGCATCTGGTCTTCGGCGCCGACGGCACCGTCTACGAGTCCGCCGAACCGGTCTGGGACGAAGGCCGCGTGCAGCGAGCTCGCTGACACTTAAAGTTCTCCCTACCGGACCGGAGGGGGACTTCGATGACAGCCGAGCTCGCGGCTCGCTGGGCGGCCACCGTCGTACCCAGCTGGATCTACCGCTGGGTGCTACCGGTCGGCTGGTTCGCGGCGATCGTGGTGTCGATAGACGCTGCCGCTGACGTCCGGTGCTCGGTCGCGGACCCGTCGTACTGCGGTCCGGACCGGCTGTTCGCGGCGGTGTTTGTCGTCTGCCTGGCGTCGGTGGCGCTGTTGTGGTGGCAGCCGGTGGTGGCCTTGGCGGCCGGCGTCCTGTTCGTCGTCTTCGAGCTCGAATTCGATGACCTTGCCGAGGCGAAGGTCGCCTGGACGATCTACGGCGCCGCCTGTGCGGTGATGCTCTGCTGGATGCTGCTCGCAGCTCGGAAGCAACGAGAGCTGGCCGCGCGGGCACAGCGTCGTCCGGTGCAGGTCCCAGCCGCGGCTTCGGTCGGTGTGACCGGCCGGCTGCTCGTCGGATGCGCACTGGTCGTTGTCGGCGTCGCTCTGATGCTGCTGCTGCGCTGGCAGGACGAACGCGAAGCCGTCCACCTGGGCCGTGCTGTCGAGCAGACAGCAGTAGTGAAGGCGCAGGGCGAAGAGGACGACGTCATCCTCGAGCTGCCGGACGGCCGGACCCACACCATCACCATGTACGACGACTACGACACCGGTGCGCAGATCCCGGTCTTCACCGACCCTGCTGATCGCGAATGGATCAGACCGGTCGCGGAGCCCGCTGACTACACCCACTGGATGACGATCGCCGGCGCCGCGTGGGTTGTAGCCGCCCTGCTCCTGCTGCAGGACAGACGCCGCCGCCGCGCGCGGCCGCGCCGGGCGTGGATGGCGCAGGGCCTGCCGGTCTGGATCGAGCCGGACAGCTCGGAGGCGTTCGCGGTGTACTCCGCGGACGGCGACGTCCTGCTGGGGTTCGTGCGCCTTGAGGCGGACGACGAGGACGTCGACCTGGAGCTGCTCGACGCCTTCGATGCCCTCGGTGACGAGGAGCAGGTGGTGCCGGAGCGGTACCGGCGGGAGGCTTCGGCGAAGCTGCAGCGGTACCGCGGTGAGGCGTTGCTGGTCGGCGATCTGGCCGAGCGGGCCTGGCCGACGATCCTGATCGGTGAGCTCGTGTTCCGGGCCACGGGACCGTTCCGCACGCCCCGGCGGCAACCGTGGCGGCGTGAGACCGCCGACCAGATCCAGGGCCCTTCGCAGGTACAGGACTTGCCGCCCGAGCCGCAGATCGCGCCGGCCGCCGACCTGCCGGTGCTGCCGTGGGAAGCGCCAATGGAGCCTCGCTACTGGTGGTCCCGGCCGGCGCTGGTGGCGCTCCTGACCGGTCTGCCGGTCGCAGTCGCGGTCTTCGCCACGTGGGACGACTGGTTCGTGGCGATCGGCATCGTCCTCTTCGGCACCGAGCTGATCCACCTCGCGGCTGTTCCGGTGTTCTTCCGCGTGACTGTCACCGCGACCCACCTGTGGGTCCGCAACGGCTGGTTCGAGGAGCTCTTGTCCTGGCACTCGGTCAAGGGGCTCGGCATCGAGGAGGACCGGCTGACGATCGAGACCGACGACGACTGGCACGTGCTCAAGGGGGTGGCGACCGACCAGGTGGAGCGGGTCAGCACAGTGTTCGAGGCGCTCCGGCTGCGGGCAGTCGCGGCCGGTGCCAAATCACGGCGGCGGCCGGCGCCGGCGTTGTGGCTGGAGATCGGATTCGTAGTGGTCGGTGGGCTGATCCTGGCGGTGGTCCGGTTCAGCTAGACCCAGCCGTCGCGGTAGGCGGCCCAGTCGGCTGGGGTGGCGGTGAAGTCGACGTAGATGGCCAGGCCGAAGTTCTGGCGCGGGTGGTCGCCCAGGCCGAGGCGGGCGCCGCGGACTGCGGCCTGGACGGTCTCGGCGTGACCCCAGTGGGTTGGGTTGCGCTCCCAGTACGCCGGGAGACCCATCAGGAGGTCTGTCTCGGGTGGAGTGACCTCTAGGGCGAGTTTGGTCTGCTTGGCGACGTAGCCGCCGTACAGGGACTCCAGTGGCATGGCGGTGTCGTAAGACATCACAGCGATCTGGTTGACGCGGCGTGCGACCTCGGCGAAGTAGGCCTGCGACCACCACTTGTCGAGCGGTATCCGGTGCAGGTGCCACAGCGGGTCGATCTGATGCGCGGCCACCGACAGCGGCACGCCAAGCGCCTTCGTCTCGTCCAGCATGCTCAGAAAGCCCTTGGAGCCCGAACGCACCGGTTCGAAGTCGTAGTGGATGCCCTGAAACCCCTGTGCCAGAACGGCTTTCGCCGAGGCAACGACCTGTTTGCGGACGGCGGCGTCGTCCAGGTTCATTCCGGGGTTCTTACCCGGCTGGACGATGTCGCCGAGCCAGGACTGCACGCGGACGCCGGGCGCCGCCGTACGCATCGCAGTGGTGAACCAGCGCGCTCTAGGCGAGACATCCGGTAGCGACAAGGTGCCGTCGTGCTCAAGCGGGCCGGTGTGGACGTAGAGGTCCCGGATGCCGGTTGTCTTGAGCTGCTCGGCCAGTGCGGTGACGTCTGCCTGGGTCTTGCGACCGTCGACCCAGGCATGGCCCAGCCAGATGGCGTCGTTGGTGCGACTCCGAGCTGTCGGGTCGCCGGCGTACTGGACGCGCAGCGAGACCGCGAACGCGCCCAGAGGTGCCAGCAGGACCAGAAAGACCAGTAGTACTCGGAACAGCCGCCGCCTCACGAAGCCGGGCGGAGACCGTCGTACACGAGTGACAGCATCCGGTCCCGCACCTCGGGGTCGAGGTTGCGGGCGGTGGCGCCGCGGGAGGCGCCGATGAGCAGCGCGTAGACCTCGGGCAGGCCCGCGTCCCGGCGTACCGCTCCGACGCGCTGCGCCTCGGCCAGCAGGGAGCCGAACGCCTCGCGCAGCCCAGCGGCTGCCTTACGAGCGTCCTCACCGGCGGCTCCGCCGGCCGCGGTCAGAGCCTCGCCAATGGCCAGCTTCACCGCGGACTCCGCGACGACCCGGCTGAAGAACGCGAAGAACGCCCGTCCCGCGTTGTCGCCGGACGCCAGCGTCAGAGCCTGGTCGCGCAGCCGCTCCAGCCGCTGCGTGAGTACTGCCTCCAGTAGCTCCGTCTTGGTCGGGAAATGCCGGAACACCGTCGCAATCCCCACTCCGGCCAGTTTCGCCACCGCGTCCGTGGACGCCTGCGGCGACTGCCCGAACACCTCGTCCGCCGCCGTCAAGATCCGCAACCGGTTGTCCCGCGCGTCAGCTCGCACCCCAGACCCCTCTCCTCGCGCCAAACCCCGTGCCCTCGCATTAGAGACGTACCGACGACCCCATTTGGTTGTAACCGAAGTCAACTCTCCGCATCTTTGCGCGGGAACCAGGAGCCGGAGGGGCTGCGTCAGAGGGTGCAGAAGCGCAGAAACGGCCCCGGTCCCTGGCGAAGTCGCCGGACCGGGGCCGTTCCCATTCAGTGCTTAGCGGTCGCCCATCGGGACGTACTGGACGCCGCGGGCGCCGGTGTAGATCTGCTTCGGGCGGGCGATCTTCTGGTCGGTGTCGCCGAGCGACTCCAGCCACTGGGCCAGCCAGCCCGACGTCCGCGGGATCGCGAACAGCACGGTGAACATCTCCGGCGGGAACTGCAGGGCCTCGTAGATGAGGCCGGAGTAGAAGTCCACGTTCGGGTAGAGCTTGCGGGAGACGAAGTACTCGTCCTCGAGCGCGATCTTCTCCAGCTCGACGGCGATCTTCAGCAGCGGGTTGATCCCCGTCACCTCGAAGACGTCGTCGGCGGCCTTCTTGATGATCTTGGCCCGCGGGTCGTAGTTCTTGTAGACGCGGTGGCCGAAGCCCATCAGCCGCTCTTCGCCGTTCTTGACGCCCTCGATGAACGACGGGACGTTGTCGACGGTGCCGATCCGGCGCAGCATCTTCAGCACGGCCTCGTTGGCGCCGCCGTGCAGCGGGCCGTAGAGGGCCGCGATGCCACCGGTGACCGCGGAGTACGGGTCGACCTGGGTGGAGCCGATCGCGCGGACCGCGTTGGTGGAGGCGTTCTGCTCGTGGTCGGCGTGCAGGATGAACAGGATCTCCAGCGCGCGCACCAGCCGGTCGTCGGCGGCGTACTTGGGCTCGCTCATCTTGAACAGCATCGAGAGGAAGTTCGCCGCGTAGCTGAGCTCGTTGTCCGGGTAGACGTACGGCTTGCCCTGGGCGTGCCGGAAGGAGAAGGCGCCGAGCGTCGGCATCTTGGCGATCAGCCGCCGGATCTGCAGCGCCCGGGACTCCTCGTTGAAGATCTCCCGCGACTCCGGGTAGAAGGTCGACAGCGCGCCGACCGAGGCCAGCAGCATGCCCATCGGGTGCGCGTCGTAGCGGAAGCCCTGCATGAAGGTCTTCAGGTTCTCGTGCACGAAGGTGTGATATGTCACGTCGTGCACCCAGGCCTCGTACTCGGCCTTGTTCGGCAGCGCGCCGTTCACCAGCAGGTACGCGACCTCGAGGTAGTTGGACTGCTCGGCCAGCTGCTCGATCGGGTACCCGCGGTACTCCAGGATGCCCTTGTCGCCGTCGATGAAGGTCACCGACGAGCGGGTCGAGGCGGTGTTGACGAAGCCGGGGTCGTAGGTGGCGAGGCCACCGTCTCCGTCGGTTGCGCTGATCTGCTTGAGATCTGCGGCACGGATGGTGCCATCGGTGATGGCAAGGTCGTAGTCCTTGCCGGTCCGGTTGTCCCGGACGGTGAGCGACTGTTCGGTCACGGTGCCCTCTTCGGAAGCTGGCGTCATCGCCTGGTGAGTGAGGGTTATGTCAGCCGGCGGGACGCGATTCGGACTGCGTATCTTCACCGCTAAACTAGTGCCGTCCTCAGCTCCATCCAAGCCGGGGTCCCCATCGCGTTCGGGCTCGCTTTGACCCCGGGCGGAGTACGCCGGTATTCTGGGCTGCTGTTGTGCGTTCCAGGTCCTTGCCCGTCGGTGGACCGCTCGCCGACGTACTTGTTTTGTCAACCTCTGAGAAACGAAGGTCAACGCCCGTGCGCACGTACAGCCCGAAGCCTGCTGACGTCACCCGCGAGTGGCACGTGATCGACGCCACCGACGTCACTCTCGGTCGGCTCGCCGTCCAGATCGCAACCCTGCTGCGCGGCAAGCACAAGCCGACGTTCGCGCCGCACGTGGACGGCGGCGACTTCGTCGTCGTCATCAACGCGTCCAAGGTCGCCCTGTCGGGTTCCAAGCGGACCGACAAGCTGGCGTACCGCCACTCGGGTCACCCGGGTGGTCTGACGGCCACGCCGATCGGCGAGATCCTCGACAAGGATCCTCGCAAGGCCGTCGAGAAGGCTGTCTGGGGCATGCTGCCGAAGAACCGCCTGAGCCGGAAGCTGCTCACCAAGCTGAAGGTCTACGCCGGTCCGGAGCACCCGCACTCGGCCCAGCAGCCGAAGCCGTTCGAGATCACCCAGATCGCCCAGTAAGCGATCGACGAGCCAGGTAAACGAGGATTTTCAGCGTGAGCGACATCACCACCGAGACCGAAGAGTTCGACCCCGAGGTCCCCATCGAGACCGACGGCCCGGTTGCCTACACCTCCGAGACGAACCCGACTCCGGAGCAGCGCGCCGAGACGGGTCGGGTCGCGGTCATCAACCCGGCCGGCGCCACCGGTCGCCGTAAGGAGGCCGTCGCTCGCGTCCGCCTCGTGCCCGGCACGGGCCAGTGGACCGTCAACGGCAAGCCGCTGGACGTCTACTTCCCGAACAAGGTGCACCAGCAGCACGTGAACGAGCCGTTCGTCGTCGCGGGCCTCGAGGGCTCCTACGACGTGATCGCCCGGATCAACGGCGGCGGGATCACCGGCCAGGCCGGTGCGCTGCAGCTGGGTGTCGCCCGGTGCCTGAACGCCGCCGACGAGGAGGCGAACCGGCCCGGTCTGAAGAAGGCCGGTCTGCTCACCCGCGACGCGCGGATCAAGGAGCGTAAGAAGGCCGGTCTCAAGAAGGCCCGCAAGGCTCCTCAGTACAGCAAGCGCTGATCACCTGATGGGGCGTTTGTTCGGCACGGACGGAGTCCGTGGCCTGGCAAACGTGGACCTGACCGCGGAGCTGGCGCTCGACCTCTCGGTCGCGGCAGCTCACGTACTCGGCGAGGCCGGTGCCTTCGAAGGGCACCGGCCACGCGCCGTTGTGGGGCGGGATCCACGCGCCAGTGGAGAGTTCCTGGAAGCGGCGGTGGTGGCCGGTCTGGCCAGTGCCGGCGTCGACGTGTTCCGGCTCGGCGTCCTGCCGACCCCGGCCGTCGCCTATCTGACCGGTTCGACCGGCGCCGATCTCGGCGTGATGCTGTCCGCCAGCCACAACGCGATGCCCGACAACGGCATCAAGTTCCTGGCCCGCGGCGGGATCAAACTCGACGACAAGATCGAGGACGCCATCGAGGTCCGGATGAACGAGGAGTGGCAGCGCCCGACCGGCGCGGCCGTCGGCCGCGTTCTCGACGACGGGCAGGGGTTCGAGACCTACGTCTCGCACCTGGTCCGCTCGGCGCCGAACCGCTTCGACGGCGTCAAGGTCGTCATCGACTGCGCCAACGGCGCCGCCTCCGGGACGGCTCCGGAGGCGCTGCGCCGGCTCGGCGCCGAGGTGATCACGTACGCCGCCGCGCCGGACGGCCTGAACATCAACCTGAACTGCGGCTCCACCCACCTGGAGGGGCTGCAGCGCGAGGTGATCGGGCACCGCGCCGACCTGGGCATCGCCCTGGACGGCGACGCCGACCGCTGCCTGGCGGTCGACGCCAACGGCGAGCTCGTCGACGGCGACCAGATCCTCGCGGTCCTGGCGCTCGCGATGCGTGACAGCGGCCGGTTGTCCAACGACACCGTCGTCGCGACCGTGATGAGCAACCTGGGCTTCGTCCAGGCGATGGTCCGGGAGCGGATCGCGGTCGAGCAGACCAAGGTCGGCGACCGGTACGTGCTCGAGGCGATGAAGGCCGGCGGGCACAAGCTCGGCGGTGAGCAGTCCGGTCACGTCATCCTGTCCGACCACGCCACCACCGGCGACGGCACGCTGACCGCGGTCATGCTGCTGGCCCGGATCGCCCAGACGGGGAAGACCCTGGCCGATCTGGCCAGCGTGATGACCCGCCTGCCGCAGGTCCTGGTCAACGTGAAGAACGTCGACAAGGGCCGCGCCGGCACCGATACCGCCGTCCAGGCCGCCGTCGCGGACGCGACCAAGCGGCTCGGTGACACCGGCCGCGTCCTGCTCCGCCCCTCGGGGACGGAGCCGCTCGTCCGCGTCATGGTCGAGGCCGAGTCCTCGGACACGGCCGACGAGATCGCCCACTCGCTCGCCGATGTGGTCGCGGCTTCGCTGAAGCTCTGAAGTAGCTGGTGAAGGGCCCGGGGTTCGATACCCCGGGCCCTTTGTCATGAGACGGAGATGTCGACCGAGGGGCGCAGCTCCGCGGCGACGGTCAGCGCCTCGTGGACGGGGTTCCGCAGGAAGGCCTCGATGGCCTTCGGGTCGGCGGGGGCGGTGAGCGCGGGGAGGGCGAGCTGTTCGTACGCCGCCTGGAAGCGCGGGCCCCAGCGGCGGGTGCCGAGGCGGGCGGTGCGCGAGCAGTTGTCGACCATGTAGGCGACGTCGCGGGCATGCATGTACGGCAGCAGCGAGTCGACGGCCTCGATGATCGACTCGTTCACGATCTCGGACCAGGCGTGGCCGCGGGCGGCGAACTCGTCCACCTGAGCCGTCATGGTCGCGACGAAGAGACCCGCGGTCACCGGATCGATGGCCGGGTTCTCGGTCCGACGGGCGTGGGCCGCGGCGCCGTGCGTCCACATCTCACTGCCCGCGATCGCGGTCATGGGGCGAGTCGCGAGGCGGCGCTCGGCGAGGATGACGGAGCGGAGTTCGGTGCCGTCGGCAACTTCGTCGTAGATCTCGGCGACCAGGTCGCGGGCCGGCTGGTAGGTCGCGCTGTAGGCGCGGTCGAACAGGTCCTGGTCGGTGACGGCGGCCCGGACGGCGGGCAGCCCGGCGGCTGAGATCGTCCGTGCGATCGGCCCGGTGACCGCCTCGGTCGAGCGTTCGTACGCCGTGACCGGGTCGGCGCCCTGGAGCCGGAAGTACCGGTAGAGCGCCTCGACCAGCCCGTGCACCGCGCCGAGCAGGATCGCCCGCTCGCCGACGATGTCCGAGTGGTACTCCGCGGACAGCGTGGTCGCGAACGTGTACGGCGACCCGAGCGCGACCGACCAGGCCAGCGCGCGATCGGTGGCTTGCCCGTCGGGGTCGGCATGGACGGCGATACTGGCGTTGATCCCGGCGCCGTTGACGGTCGCGCCCTGTTCGTACAGCCGGCGGACCGAGTCGCCCATACCCTTCGGGCAGACCGCGATCACTGGGTGTCCGGCCGGGAAGTCGCTGCCGATCGCGCGCAGGTGGCCGAGCAGGAAGCCGTGTGACAGGCCGATGGTCGCGCCGGGTTTGAGCGCCTGGAAGATCGTCTCGTGCTGGGCGGCGAGCGCCGCGTCGGCGATCAGCAGGATCACCAGATCCGCCTCGGCCGCGACGGTGAGCAGCTCGCCGAGCGTCTCGTCGTCCTCGGTGAACCCGTTCGCGCGGGCGTCGTCCGCTGAGGTCGAGCCCGGCCGGAGGCCGACGGCGACCTTGATACCGGTGCCGGCCAGCGAATCGCGCAGGTTGAGCGCCTGGGCGCGGCCCTGCGGGCCCCAACCGAGGACGCCGATCGTGCGGATGCCGTGCAGGGCCGCGGGGAGCAGCGGGAACAGGTCACGGCCGCCGCGGAGGATCGTCTCGGTACCCCCGGGCACCGTCATGGTCTCGGTCCGGAAGACCGAGGAGGTGAAGGTGGTCATGTCATTCAGTGAAGGCCGGAGTTAGCCTTGCAGCAAGCGCAAGATCTGCATCGCGGCGTTGCAGGAGGTGAAACGTGGACCAGCGAGAGCTCGAACTGTTCCTGCATCTGGCCCGGACGCTCAACTACGGCCGCACCAGCCTGGAGTGCCACGTCAGCGCCGCAACCCTGACCCGCACCATCCAGCGTCTGGAGGTCCGCACCGGGAGCCGCCTCTTCGACCGCGGGCCGCGCGGGGTGGTCCTGACAGCGGACGGACGGCGCTTCTCGACGTACGCCGAGCAGGTGTTGGGCCTATGGAGTGACTACCGTGCCGGGACCGACGTACCGCCGGACCTGACCGGTGAGCTGCGCATCTTCGCCACTGTGACCGCCTGCGAGGCGCTACTACCCGACCTGCTGGCCCCGCTGCGTGCCGCCCACCCGCAGATTCGGCTCGACATCCGTACTGGCGACGCAGCGATGGCCCTGGCCCGGTTGGACGAGGGCGAAGTGGACGCCGCAGTCGCAGGCATCCCGAAACGCCTACCCGAGACACTGATCAGCCGGACCATCGTCACCACCGACGTCCTGTCCGTCAGTGCACCTGGCCTCCCAGCAGACGGCCCGTACGTCGTCCCGGCCCGCGGTCTCGTCCGAGAGGCCGCCTTCCGCTGGTTTCGGCGTACCGGAGTACGCCCGGTGATCGCCGCCGAGCCCGACGGCCACGAGGCCCTCCTAGCCCTGGTCGACCTCGGCTACGGAATCGGCATCGTCCCGCGCCTAGTCCTGGACACCTCCACCTTCTCCGGCCGACTAGTCGAAGGCCCACCACTCGACCAACTCCCAATCGGCCTCTGCATCCGCCGCACCGACCTCCACCGCCCACTCGTCACAGCCCTATGGACCGCACCAACCCACTGAACCTCGCCGGCTCCTCATGGACGCTCCTGGAGGGTGGCGGGGAGGAGGTGGGGGGTTGGGGTGGGGGCGCCTTGTAGTTGTTGGATGAGGGCTTGGGTGGCTAGGCGGCCTAGCTCGGGGGCGGGGGTGCGTAGGTAGGTGAGGGGGGCTGTCGAGAGTGCTGCGGTTGTTGGAGTCATTAGTAGGGGGAGGACGGTGCGGCTGCCGGCTGCGCCTAGTGCGGCGTACTCGTTGAGGACTAGTACGGCGGTGACGTGGTCGGGGAGGCGGTTGGCTGCGGCTTTGCCGCTTGAAGGGGTGTTGGCGCTGGGTAGTACGAGCGGGTCTTTGGCGAGGCGGCGGTAGGCGGCTTCGGTGCGGACGTAGGGGCCGTAGTCGTCGTAGCGGGGGTCACCGCTGATCAGAGCGATGTCTCGGTGGCCCTGGTCTTGTAGGTGCTGGAGCGCGGTTTCGACTGTGGCGTCGAAGTCGATGTCGACGTACGAGAGGCCCTCTGGTTTGGCGGTGCGGCCGATCAGGGTGAACGGCGTACCGGTCTCCTGCAGGATGGCGACGCGGGCGTCGTCCAGCTGTACCTCGGTCAGGACGACGCCGTCCGCGAGCCCTTGGCCGACCAGCTCACGGAGGTCAGTGCCGTCGCTGCCGACGGGCCAGAGCACCAGGTGGTAGTCCAGCGTCCGAGCTGCGTCGGCAGCGCTGGTGAAGAACTCGGCGGCTGAGCCGATCCGATGGTCCAGTGCGGGGTACGCCATTGCGAGGATGTTGGTACGCCGCCTGGCCAGCGCCCGGGCGACCACATTGCGCCGGTACCCGAGCTCGGCCATCGCCGCCTCGATCCGCGCTCGCGTAGCAGGTGACACCGGCTTCGTGCCGTTCAGCACGAACGAAACGGTCGCGATCGACACCCCCGCCCGATCCGCCACCTCGCGCATGGTCGCCACCCGACGAAGATAGCCCGCACCTCAGGTCGTCCGGTTCCGCAGCTCGGTACGGATCCGTTGCCGGATCGCGCGATCCGCCTAGGGTTGGGGTATGCGTATCCTCCAGGTCGGAGCCGGCGGTATGGGCCGCGCGTGGCTTCGCACAATCGCAGCCAATCCTGACGTCACACTGGTCGGCCTCGTCGACCTGAACACCGAGCTGGCGCGGAGCGCCGCCGACGAGCACGGGTACGGCGATGTCCCGGTCAGCGCCTCGATCGACGAGCTGATCGACAACGCGGACGCCGTACTCGACGTGACCGTCCCAACCGCGCATCCGACCGTCAGTGCGACCGCGCTGCGCCACGGGCGTCCGGTACTGTCCGAGAAGCCGTTGGCCGAGACAGTCCGGGAGGGGCTGCAGATGGCAGCCGCAGCGGAGGTCAGCGGCAAGCTGCTGATGGTGTCGCAGTCGCGTCGCTATTTCCGGGCGGTGAACGCGTTCCAGCGCCAGATCGCCGAGCTGGGCCCGATCGGCACCCTGTCGTGCGAGTTCTTCAAGGCGCCGCGGCTGGACGGTTTCCGGGCCCGGATGGCTGAGCCGCTGCTGGTGGACATGGCGATCCACCAGTTCGACTTCGCCCGCAAGGTGCTGGGCTCAGAGCCGGTGTCGGTGTACTGCGAGTCCTACAACCCGCAGTGGAGCTGGTTCGACGGCAACGCGTCCGCAACCGCCATCTTCCGGTTCAGCGACGACAGTCGGTTCACTTTCACCGGCAGCTGGGTCGCACCGGGCCTGGAGACCCCGTGGAACGGCCAGTGGCGAGCCAGCACCAGAGGCGGTACGGCGATCTGGGACGGCGAGAGCGCACCGACCGCGGAGAGCGAGTCAGGCGCCGTTCCGGCTGTTCTGACCGATGAACCGGAGGAGATCGCCGGCTCGCTGGTGGAGTTCGTCAACGCGGTCCAGGACGGCGGTACGCCGCAGGGCGAGGTGCACTCCAACGTGATCAGCCTGGCCATGGTCGAGGCCGCCGTCCGGTCGGCTCGGGAGGGCGCACCGGTGCTGGTGGCCGACGTACTGACCGCTGCGCACGCCGAAGCCGTCGAATCAGCTACGGACCCCGCTGTGCGTGCCGCGCTGGAGTCGTGGGAGGACGTACTGAAAACTGTCGGACTATGACGACGAGCACTCGCCTGCACCTGATCCCGATGCGGGCGCGGGACCCGCACGAGCCCGGTCGCGTGGCCTCCACTCTCGAGCTGTTCTTCGACCTGGTGTTCGTGGTCGCGGTCAGCATCGCCGCGGCCCAGCTGCACCACGCCCTCACCGAGAACCACGTCGTCGACGGTCTGGTGTCGTTCGGCATGGTGTTCTTCGCCATCTGGTGGGCGTGGATGAACTTCACCTGGTTCGCCACGTCGTTCGCCACCGACGACTGGCTCTACCGGGTGCTGACCATCCTGCAGATGGGCGGCGTCCTGGTGCTGGCCGCGGGGGTCGAGCGGGTCTTCACCGACCACGACTTCCGGATCTCGGTCTGCGGGTACGTCGTGATGCGGGTGGCCATGATCGCGCAGTGGCTGCGGGCGTCCCGCGCGGTGCCGGAGTGCCGGGCCGTGACGCGTGCGTACGCCGGCGGGATCGCGTTCGCCCAGGTGCTGTGGATCGTCCTGCTGTTCCTGCCGGCGTCGATCGCCACCGTCGCCTACGTGCTGTTCGTGCTCGTCGAGCTCGCGGTGCCGGTCTTCGCCGAGCGGCGGGGCCGGTCGACGCCGTGGCATCCGCACCACATCACCGAGCGGTACGGGCTGTTCACGCTGATCCTGCTCGGCGAGAGCCTGCTGGCCTCGGCGAACGCGATCATCGAGGCCGTGCAGGAGCACGAGGAGCTGGCGCCGCTGATCGCGCTGTCGGTGCTGACGCTGATCGTGACCGCGGCGCTGTGGTGGATCTACTTCTGGCCGCCGCACCACACGGCGATCAGCTCGTTCTCGAACTCGCTGCGCTACGGCTACGTGCACTTCTTCGTGTTCGCCGCGGCCGGCGCGCTGTCGGCCGGGATCGAGGTGGAGATCGACGTCCTGACCCATCACAGCAAGCTGAGCGAGGTCGCCGCGTCGTTCACCGTGAGCGTGCCGATCGCGGTGTTCGTGCTCGGGATCTGGTGGATCGCCCTGCGCTCGAACGCCGATCGGGTGGTGAACACCGTCGTCCCGGTGGGCGCGTTGCTGGTGCTGCTGGACCCGATCATCCCGGTGCCGTTCATCGTCACGACGGTCGTGATGGTGGGCGTGGTGGCGACGCTGGTGGCGCGGCCGCCGAAAACCGCCTGACCGGCGCCGGGCGGTGGTGGTGGGCGCGGCAAAAATTGTCGGTGCCGGTGCGTAGCTTGCTCTTGACCCAGTGTGGCGTGGTTGTGGTTAACTTTCGCCTGCGGGGGCCGCGCCTGTAATTCACTTACTGTTGGGGGTCCGCCATGCCCGCCTTACGCCGACTCAGCCTCGCGGGGCTCGCCCTGCTCACCGCGGTCTCGGGGGTCACGACGACAGCGACCGCGAAACCGCCGGAGCCGTCGACGACCGCGCGCGCCCAGGCCGAGCGCACCATCGCCGGGATGTCTCTGGAGGAGAAGGTCGGGCAGCTGTTCGTGCTGTTCGCCTACGGCCCCGACGCCCACCAGCCGGATGCCCGCAACACCACGCTGTACGGCGTCGCCACGCAGGCCGAGGTGGTCGCGAAGTTCAAGCCCGGCGGCTGGATCTACTTCGACGGCCGCGGCAACGTGCAGAACCCGACCCAGGTCGCGACGCTGTCCAACCAGCTCCAGCGTGCCGCCGTCGGCACCGGGCTGCGGGTCCCGCTGCTGATCGCCACCGACCAGGAGCAGGGCGTCGTCACCCGGATCGGCCCGCCGGCCACGCAGTTCGGCGGCAACATGGCCCTCGGCGCCGCCCGCAGCACGACCGACGCCCGGACGGCGGCCGCCATCACCGGCCGTGAGCTCAAGGCGCTCGGCATCCGGCAGGACTACTCGCCCGTCGCCGACGTGAACGTCAATGCGCTCAACCCGGTGATCGGCACCCGCTCCTACTCCAGCGACCCGAAGCTGGTCTCGGACATGACCGCCGCGCAGGTCCAGGGCTTCCAGCGGGACGCCGGGATCACCGCGACCGCCAAGCACTTCCCGGGGCACGGCGACACCGTCGACGACAGCCACAACCACCTGCCGACGATCAACCACACCCTCGAGGAGTGGAACCGGATCGACGCGCCGCCGTTCAAGGCGGCGATCAAGGCCGGGATCGACTCGATCATGACCGCGCACATCGTCGTCCCGGCGCTCGACCCGTCCGGTGACCCGGCGACGCTGAGCAAGCCGATCCTGACCGGCGTCCTGCGCAAACAGCTCGGGTTCCAGGGCGTGATCGTGACCGACGGGCTGGAGATGGCCGCCGTCCGCCAGCAGTACGGCGACGCCGAGGCCGCCGTCCGCGCGGTCGAGGCCGGGGTCGACCAGCTGCTGCTGCCGCCGGCGCCGCAGCTGCAGTACGACGCCGTGCTGAACGCCGTCCGCTCCGGCCGGATCAGCGAGCACCGGATCAACGAGAGCCTGCTGCGGATCCTGCTGCTCAAGCTGAAGAACGGCGTGCTCTTCCAGCCGTATGTCGACGTCGCGAAGGCGGCTCAGATCGGCCCGGCCGCCAGCCTGGCCACCGCGCAGAAGATCGTCGACAAGAGCATCACCCTGGTCAAGGACAACGCCAGGACGCTGCCGCTGAGCAAAACCCCGCGGAAGATCCTGGTCACCGGCTGGGGTGTCGGCACCACGCAGAACCTGGCCAACAGCCTGACCAAACGCGGTGCGGCGGTGACCGTCGCCCAGACCGGCGCCGCGCCGACGGACGCCGCGATCGCCGACTCGGTGGCGAAGGCGGCCGCGAACGACGTCACCGTCGTCCTGACCCAGAAGGCCTGGGACACGAAGATCACCGACAAACAGGCCAAACAGCGCAAGCTGGTCAACGATCTGCTCGCCACCGGTAAGACGGTGATCGTGGTCGCGGTGCGCGATCCGTACGACATCGCGTACTTCGACGCCGCGCCGACGTACCTGGCCACCTACGGGTACGCGGCGGTCTCGATGGAGTCGCTCGCGAAGACGCTGTACGGCGAGATCAAACCGGTCGGCAAGCTGCCCGTCGACATCCCGGTCGCCGGCGAACCGCAGAAACCGCTGTACTCCTTCGGCCACGGAATGAGCTGGTGACGATGAAACGACGCAGTCTGCTCGCGGGTGCCGGCGTGATCGCCGCCGCGCCGCTGCTCGACGTATCGGCCGCCGCCGCGCACGGCGGGGGCGGGGGCGGCAGCCGCAAGGTGCTGACCGGGGCCGAGGTGCTCGCCGGGGACAAGTGGCGGGCGCTGGCCGGGCAGAAGGTCGGCGTGATCAGCAACCCGACCGGCATCCTGTCCGATCTCAACCACGTCGTCGACGTCATGCACGCCTCCGGGAAGGTCAACGTGGTCGCGGTCTTCGGGCCCGAGCACGGCTTCCGCGGCTCGGCGCAGGCCGGCGGCTCCGAGGGCGACCACGTCGACCCGCGGACCGGGATCATGGTCTACGACGCCTACGGCGCGAACGCGGACAAGCTGGTCAGCCTCTACACGAAGTCCGGCGTCGAGACCGTCGTCTTCGACATCCAGGACGTCGGCGCCCGGTTCTACACCTACATCTGGACGATGTACGAGGCGATGCTGGCCGCCGCGCGGACGGGCGCCCGCTTCGTCGTCCTCGACCGGCCGAACCCGGTCGGCGGCTACGCGCGCGGCCCGATGCTCAAACCCGGCTACACCTCCGGCGTCGGCAAGCGGGAGATCATCCAGCAGCACGGGATGACGGTCGGCGAGCTGGCCCGGCTGTTCAACGCCGAGTACCTGCCGGTCGATCTGAACGGCGCGCGGCTCAAGGAGCTGCAGGTCATCCAGACCCGTGGCTGGACACGCGACCAGCTGTACGACGACACCGGTCTGAGCTGGGTGATGCCGAGCCCGAACATGCCGACCCCGGAAACCGCTCTGTTGTACCCGGGGACGTGTCTGTTCGAGGCGACCAACATGTCCGAGGGGCGCGGCACGACGCGGCCGTTCGAGCTGATCGGCGCGCCGTACGTCGACTACAAGTGGGCGCAGGCGCTGCAGGCCAAGAACATCCCGGGGATCGCCTTCCGGGAGGCCTACTTCACGCCGTTCATCAGCAAGAACGCGAACGTGCTGTGCGGCGGCGTCCAGGTGCAGGTCACCGACCCGCGCAAGGCCGAGGCGATCGTCGCCGCGACCCACATGATCGTCGAGGCGCGCAAGCTCTACCCGGGCTTCGCCTGGCGGGCCGAGAACCCGCCCGGTCGCTGGATCGACCTGCTGACCGGGTCGGACCGGTTCCGGACCATGCTTTTGGCGGATGCGACCGCCGAGGAGATCGTGGCAGCCTGGCGGTCGGAGACCGACGCGTGGACCGCGCGGCGGGCAAAATACCTGCTCTACAAGGGCCCGCGCCGATGAAGCGCGCCCTCACGCTCACGATAGCCTCTGCGGTGATGCTGACGATGACTACCCCTGCGGTTGCCCATAGCAACAAAGCCGGCCGGTTCGACCGGCCCTACGACGGTTATGCGCCGAAGAGCACCCTGCTCCGGCCTTCCGCGCCGGAGCGGGCCGGGCTCGATCCCGCGCCGATCGACGCGGCGCTCGCCCAGGTCGAAGCCTGGACGCGCCCGGCCGGGACGACCAAACCGCTGTACGCCGGCGCCGTCACGCTGCTCGGCCACGACGGCAAGGTCGTCACCCGGGAGGCGACCGGCCTCGCGGTGAAGTACGCCGACGGCAACGGGACGGAGCTGCCCGCGGAGCAGCAGCTCCCGATGCGGACCGACACGATCTTCGACCTGGCCTCGGTCTCGAAGCTGTTCACGTCGATCGTGGTGATGCAGCTGGTCGAGAAGGGCAAGGTCGGGCTGGACGAGCCGATCGCGACCTACGTGCCGGAGTTCGCCGAGAACGGGAAACAGGCGATCACGGTGCGGCAGGCGCTGACGCACACGACCGGGCTCCCGGCCTGGCTGCCGTTGTGGAGCGGCCGGCCGGATCCGGCGTCCCGGCTGCAGATGGCGCTGACCGCGAAACCGAGCGGTCCCGCGGGTGCGACGTACCTCTACAGCGACCTGAACCTGATCTCGCTCGGCGAGGTCGCGCACCGCGTCAGCGGGAAGCCGCTCGACAAACTGGTTGCCGACGGCATCGCCAAACCGCTGCAGATGCGCGATACCGGCTACAACCCGGACCCGAAGAAGAAACCGCGGATCGCCGCGACGGAGTACCAGGCGAGCCCGCCGCGCGGGATGGTCTGGGGCTCGGTCCACGACGAGAACGCCTGGTCGCTGGACGGCGTCGCCGGGCACGCCGGCGTCTTCAGCACGGCCGACGACCTCGCCGTCCTCGCGCAGACCTTCCTGAACGGCGGCAGCTACCGGGGCGCCCGGATCCTCAAGGAGGCCTCGGTGACCGCGATGGTCACCAACTTCAACCAGGCCTACCCGGGGAACGACCACGGCCTCGGCTTCGAGCTGAACCAGCGCTGGTACATGGCCGGTCTGTCCGGGCCGCGGACGGCGGGGCACACCGGGTACACCGGGACGTCGCTGGTGATCGACTTCGACTCCCGCTCGTTCGCGATCCTGCTCACCAACCGCGTGCACCCGAGCCGGAACTGGGGCTCCAACAACCCGTCCCGGCGCGCGGTCGCCCAAGGCCTCGCGCTGGCCCTCGGCGTCGGTCCGCGGCACGGTAAGGACGCCTGGTTCTCCGGGACGACGGACGCCGCGACGACCACGCTCGCGACCTCGGTCGCCGTCCCGGCCGCGGGGGCGAAACTCGCCTTCGACCTGTTCGTCGACACCGAGGACAGCGACCTCCTCTACCTGGAGACCTCTGTCGACGGGCAGAACTGGGCGAAGGTGCCGTTCACGGTCCGGGACCGCGGTTCGGTGATCGACACCGACGGGACGATCAGCGGATCCGGCGATCGGCACTGGCATCAGGTGACGGCAGAGTTGGCCGGCGGCGAGCGTTCACTGCGCTGGCGATACACGACCGACCCGCTGTATCAGGGCCGCGGCGTGTACGTCGACGGTGTGAAGATCACGGCCGGGCGTGATGTTCTTCTCGACGGCGAACGGACGCCGGAGTCATTTACCGCAACAGGTTGGAGACTTTCGCGTCGGTGATCCCATCTGGGACATAGTCGCCGTACCGTGGCTGTCATGAATTCAACAACCTCTCCAGAACCCACGGGGCCGCTGCTGGTCCGGGTCCGCGCGGTGATGCCCGCGCTGGCGCCGGCCGAGCAGCGGGTGGCGAACGCGGTCCTCGCGGACCCGGGCGGAGTGGCTGCGATGACGATCTCCGAACTGGCCGAGGTGGCCTCCACCTCGGAGACCACGGTCATCCGGTTCTGCAAGCAGATCGGCGTTCCCGGCTATCCGCAGCTCCGCCTGCAGCTGGCGGCCCAGTCGGCGCAGGAGAGCGTCCGGCCCGAGGTCGGCGGCGACATCGAGCCCGGTGACTCGCTGAGCGACGTCGTCGGCAAGGTCGCGTTCGCCGACGAGCGCGCCGTCCGCGAGACCGCGCAGCAGATCGACGTGGACGCGCTGGCCAAGGTGGTGACCGCGGTCGTGAACGCGCCGCGCGTCGACCTGTACGGCTTCGGCGCGAGCGCGTTCGTCGCGCTCGACCTGCAGCAGAAGCTGCACCGGATCCGCCGGGTCTCGTTCGCGTGGTCCGACGTCCACATGGCGCTGCCGTCCGCCGCGCTGCTCGGCGCCGGCGACGTCGCGATCGGTATCTCGCACACCGGCGTCACGGTCGAGGTCGTCGAGGCGCTCGAGGAGGCCGCGAAACACGGCGCCACCACGGTCGCCGTGACCAACTTCCCGCGGTCCCCGCTCGCCCGGACGGCGGATCTCGTGCTGACCACGGCCGCGCGGGAGACGACGTACCGGTCGGGGGCGATGGCGTCCCGGATCGCGCAGCTCACGGTCATCGACTGCCTGTTCATCGGCGTCGCGCAGCAGGTGCTGCCGGATGCGCGCAAGGCGCTGGAGGAGACCGCGACCGCGGTCCGCGGGCACCGGCTGAAGGGTTCGGACTGAGTCCGGCCGGAGTTCACGGTTTGACGTCAATCGTTTCTGTCAACGGTGAACAGAATTGAAAATCATTCAGTAGAAAACTAACATCGACGCTGTGACCACACCGACGGAGCAGCGCAATCCCCGCACGCTCGCCATCGACGCGGTGAGCACGACCGAGATCCTGCGGATGGTCAACGCCGAGGACGCCTCGGTCGCGGGCGCCGTCGGTGCGGTCGTCCCGCAACTCGCCGAAGCCGTCGACCGCGCCGTCGACGCGGTCCGGCGCGGCGGCCGCGTGCACTACTTCGGCGCCGGGACGTCGGGCCGCCTCGCGGTCCTCGACGCCGCCGAGCTGCTCCCGACGTTCCACGTCCCCGACGGCCTGGTGGTCGCCCACCACGCCGGCGGCATGGAGGCGCTGCTACGCGCCGTCGAGAACGTCGAGGACTCCGAACAAGGCGGCGCCGACGATGCCGCCCCGGTCACCAGCCGCGACATCGCCATCGGCCTCGCCGCCTCCGGCAGTACGCCGTACGTCGCCGGCGCCCTCAAAGCCGCCCGCGCCGCCGGAGCCGCCACCGTCCTGGTCACCTCGAACCCGGATGCCCCGCTGGCCCCCCTCGCCGACATCGTCATCGCCGCCGACACCGGCCCCGAGGTCATCGCCGGCTCCACCCGCCTCAAGGCGGGCACCGCCCAGAAAATGATCCTCAACGCCTTCTCCACCACGCTGATGATCAAACTCGGCCGCACCTGGTCCAACCTCATGGTCGACCTCGTCGCCACCAACCAGAAACTCCGCGGCCGCATGCTCCGCATCCTCGCCGAAGCCACCGGCGCCGCCCCCGACGCCTGCGAATCCGCCCTCGCCGAAGCCGAAGGCGAACTCAAACCCGCCCTCGTCCACCTCCTCACCGGCGCCCCCATCCCCCAAGCCCGAGCCGCCCTGGAAGCCGCCAACGGCCAAGTAGCCACCGCCCTAACCACCCTAAAAACCCACGCCTAACCCACCCCCGAGCCCCCGGCAGCAACCACCCCAAAGAACGCCGCCCACGGCGACTGCCTATTGGCGCCTCCGGCGCAGCCGCGGGCTGTGGCGCGGCGGAGGAAACCTGCCTGAGGTGGGCTCGCGAACGGACACCGCCTACGGCCGCGACTGCCTATTGGCGCCTCCGGCGCAGCCGCAAGCTCTCCTTCGGGCGATGCTGGTTCGGCGGAAATACCCGCCCGAGGTGGGCCCGTAGAAGGACACCGCCTGCGGCGGCGACTGCCTGTCGGCGCCTCCGGCGCTGCCGCGGGCTCTCGTAACGCCGACTGTGGTGTGGCGGAGCAAATCGTTCGAGGTTGTGCCGGCGGATGGACGCGGCCTGCGGCGGCGACTGCCTGTTGGCGCCTTCGGTGCGGCCGCAAGCTCTCCTTCGGGTGATGGTGGTTCGGCGGAGGTGGCCGCTCGGGGTGGGCCCGTGGAAGGGCGCCGCCTGGGGGCGGCGACTGCTTGTTGGCGCTTTTCGGCGCGGGCTGTTGGTCGGGTGATGGTGGTTGGCGGATCGGTCAGCTGAGGTGGGCCGACTTACTCGTTCCGGGAATGGGAACGGCGCGGCAAGCTGGCTGGCGGGGAGGAGGTGCGGGGTGGCCGGGTTCTTGTGGGTGGCGGGGGGTGGATTGTTGGTGGGGTGGTGGGTGGGAAAAATCTTTGATCGGGGTTTTTGGTATTTGGTGGGTGGGTGCGGGGAACCCTTCGTTGGGTGGGGGGAGGGGTGAATTACTAACCTGGTGGGTGATTTTTGGGGGTTTGTTTTGATGGGTGTGGGGGAGGGGGTTCGGGGGGTTTGCGAGGTGTGATCGGAACATTACTTCTGGTTCGTAGCGCGGTTGTGTGATGGTGTCGTATCGTCCAGTCATCGCCAGGCCTTGGTGGGGGTGCTGGCCTTCGAATCCTTTGTGTGTAACGACTTTGGAGTTCGGATGGCCATGGATGGGTCTTTTGTCGTGCCCGGAGCCGCCGCGGGGGGTGAATGGGTCGACGAGGTGTTGCTGAGTGGGGCGGCGGGTCGGGTGGTGTTGCGGCTGCCGGAAGTTGTGGAGCTCGGGAAACTGCGCCGGATGGTGCGGGAACGGCAAGTGGAATTGGCCCGGTCCGGTTTGCGGGCGGGTGGTGCGGCGGCTTTGCGTTTACCGCCTTCGGTGGCATTCGTGACGCATTTGCTGGCGGTCTGGCGCTCGGGTGCGCAGGCGATCTTGCTGGATCATCGGCTGACCGATTACGAGGTACGGCGGGCGATCGAGCGGCTGGTGCCGCAGGTGGTGGTTTCGCCGCAGCGGCCGGTGGTCGCCGGGTTGCGGACGTTCGTGGACGTCGAGGCCGACGTGGCCAGCTATTCGGGGCATCCGGCCGGGACGTCGCATGCCGTCGTCCAGCTCAGTTCGGGGTCGACCGGGCCGTCGAAGGTGATCGGCCGGACGGCGCAGGACCTGGTCGACGAGGTGTTGCGGTACACGAAGATCGATGGGGTTCCGGTCAGTGGTGAGCGGGTGGTGCTGCTGCCGTCGATGGTGCATGTGCTCGGTCTCGTCGGCGGATTGCTGTACGGGTTGCACGCGGGCGTCGAGCTTGTCCCGCCGGCGCGGTTGACCGGTGACGCGATCGTCCAGGCGATCGCCGCCGAGCCGACCCCGGCGACGGTGCTCGGCGTGCCGTTCCACATCGGGCTGCTCGCGTCCGTCCAGGAGTCACCGAAACTCCCGCAGTTCAAGCGGATGACGACCGGCGGCGAGCTGGTGCCGGCGGCCGTTTCGCAGCTGTTCGAGGAGAAGTACGTCGTCCCGCTCGGGAACATGTACGGGATGACGGAGGTCGGCGTCATCGGCACCGACCTGTACGGCGCGCATCGGCCGGCGATCCGGCCCGCCCCGGGGATCGACGTCCGCGTGGTCGACGGCGAGCTGCAGATCGCGCGGGCCGAGTCGCCGTATCTCGGGCTGGTCGATCCGGCGCGCTGGTCCGATGGCTGGCTGCGGACCCGGGACGCCGGTGTGGTCGATCCGGAGACCGGACTGGTCAGCATCAAGGGCCGTCTGGACTCACAGGTGTCCGTGGGCGGGCTGAAGGTCGATCTGACCGAGGTCGAGTACACGCTCGGCACGTTGCGCGGGGTCGAGGCCGCGGTGGTGGTGTACGACGGTGCGATCACGGCGTACCTGCAGCTGAAGGAACGACGCGAGGCGGCCCGGCTCGAGGCCGAGCTGTCTCAACGGCTGGCGTCGTACAAACGGCCGCGGACTCTGCACCTGCTCGATCAGTTGCCGCGGACAACCACTGGGAAGCTCGTCCGCGACTTGACCGTCCTGCGCAAGGCGGTGCCCTGATGCTCGGTCACCACGACCTGCGCCGCCGTACTGACCGCTACGGCCAGTACGGCGTCGTCCAGCAGCGGCGGCCGGACGACGTACAACCCGGGCGCCGACTCGACCGGACCGTCGGCCAGCGGCATCAGCCGGCGCAGACCGGAGTTGCGCAGCCCCAGACCGACCGCCTTGCCGACGGCCTCCTTCGCGGTCCACAACCGCAGGAAGGCGAGCAGTCCGTCGGGCTGGGCGGCCATCCAGTCCAGCTCGGCGGGGTCGAACCATCGACGGGCCAGTCCGCTCACCTCACGCGGATAGATGTCCTCGAGGTCGACTCCGACCGAGCCGGTTCGGCCTGCGGCGACAGCGACGAGCGAACGGCTGTGGCTGATGCTCACGGCCAGCCCGGCGATGTCGGGCCGGCCGCTCGGGTCGTGCCGCAGCATCGGGTCGCGGACGAGCGTCCCGGCCAGCACGAGCAGCAAGGCGTGGGCGGTGGCACGCGAGTCGTCACCGGCCGGCGCCGTCCAGACATCCACCCGATCATCCACCGAAAGAAGGTAACCCGATGAAGGACGAGGTTCGCGCTTTCGTCATCGCGCAGCTGCAGGACATGAACTACGACACCGAGGGGATCGACGACGCGACCACGCTCGGCCCGGCCGGCGTGGACCTGGAGTCGCTCGCGCTGGCCGACCTGTCGGTTCGCGTCGAGGACAAGTACGGCGTCCGGTTCAGTGACGACGAGTCCGAGCAGCTGGCGCTGATGACGGTCGGCGAGTTCACGGCCGAGGTGGCCGGCCGGGTCGCACAGCAGGTCTGATGAGCATCCTTCCCCCGCCCGGGAGGGCTGAGGTCATCGACTGGCTGGCCGGCCTCGGTCAGCGGCCGCCCGGCGCCGAGCGGCTCGACTCGATGGAGCTGGCCTGGCTGGTCCATCAGGTCGAGCAGCGGTACGGCGTGGAGCTGCCGGACGAGCAGCTCGGTCAGATGACCACGATCGACGCGGCTGTCGCCGTGCTGGGTGAGGTGCTGTCCGCTCATGCCTGAACGCCGACCGGTCGCCGTGACCGGCCTCTCTGTGCTGACTGCCCTCGGACGTGGTCCTGAGGCGCAGCTGACCGGCCTGCCTGCGTTTGCCGAGGTACGCCGGTTCGACACCAGCGCAAGGCGAGTCCGGTACGCCGCTCTGGCCGCTGAGACCGGGACGCTCGAAGAGGAGCTGGACCTGGCGATCGCTACGGCGTGCGCTCAGGCCGGTGTGGATCGCAGTACGACGACGCTGTTGCTGGCGATGCACGCACCGCCGGTCTGCGACTTCGGGGCCGCACGCGTCTACACCAGCGCCTGTGTCTCCGGCAGTACGGCGATGGCCGACGCAGCCGCCCTGATCAGCAGCGGGCGGGCAGAGCGGATCGTCGTCGCCGGTGCGTACTTGGTCGAGCCGTATCAGTTCGCCCTGTTCGACGCTGGCCGCGCTCTGACGTTCGACAACGTCGTACGGCCGTTCAGCGCACAGCGGCAGGGCACGCTGCTTGGAGACGGCGTTGCGGCCGTCGTACTGCAAGCAGGCGACGGTCTGGCGCAGCTGGCCGGATGGGGTCGCGCGGGCGACGCGCATCACCCCTGCCAGCCCGCACCGGACGGCCGCGGGCTCGCAGCAGCGCTACAGCGTGCGCTAGGCCGTGCTGAGGTGGCTCCGGAGGCCGTGGGGTATGTGAACGCGAACGCGACCGGCACGGTCTTCAGCGACCAGGCCGAGGCGGCAGCGATCAACGCGGTCTTTACCGCCAGCCCGCCGGTCAGCTCCACCAAGGGTTTGCACGGGCATGCGTTGGAGGCCTCTGGCGTCGTGGAGTTCGTCGTGACCGTGCAGGCGTTGCTGGACGGGAAGCTGCCGGTCAACGCGGGTTTCCTGGCGACTGACCCGCGCTGTGCGGTGGATCTGATTCTGGACGCTCCGCGGCCCCTGCAGTCGCCGGTTGCCGTTTCGCTGAACTCGGCGTTCGGCGGCGCCAATACGGCATTGGTGGTGACGGCGTGATCGAGGTCCATGACTTGACCGTGCTGGCTGAGGGGCGCTGGCCCGAGCCGGGTGATGGTGCGCCGCCCGGCGTACCGGGGTTCATCGGCTCGGCGTTCAACCCGTTGGCAGCGGCTGCGGCCGGGCGGTGTCTGGAGCGGACGCCGGAGTCGGCGGGCGTGACCGGGCTCGTGCTGGAGACCGCAGGTGACCAGGAGAGTGCGGCGCAGGTCGAGGAGCTGGTTGCTGCTGGCAAGCGAGTCGGGCCGCTGTGGTTCTTCCAGTCGGTCCCGAACAGCATCGCGGGCTGGATCGCCGCCAGCTGGAACCTGTGCGGGCCGGTGGTGTGTGTGACGGACGGCGGGACGGACGAAGCCGCCTTGCTGATCGGTGACGGGGACGCCGATCAGGTGCTGATCGTGCAGGTGGAGGCGGACCAGGCGTTCGCGCGAATCGTGACTGCGGGAGACGAGCTATGAAGACAGAACGTGGATGGCGGGCCCGGCTGGCGGCCGACCCGGCGATCGGGACCGGCAACGTGCTGGCCACGGTGATCGCCCAGGGCGCCGACCTCGCCGGTCCGGGGCTGACGTTCGACACCGCGGTCGACGGCTACCCGGCGGAGCACCCGCTGACGCTGGGTGAGTTGGACGAGCGGGTCCAGGCGCGGACGGCGTGGTTGCACGCGCACGGCATCGGACGCCGGAACGTCGTCGCTGTGTGGGCTACCGAGGCACAGGACGTCGTACTGAGCTTCCTCGCGCTGACCCGGATCGGTGCGATCCCCGCGCTGATGAACGGGAAGATGGGGCCGGCGATCGCCGACGAGTACATCCGCCGGTTGCGCGCAACCGCCGTCCTGGCTGATGCGGCGCACAAGCCGCTGCTGGCGGGGGAGGTCCTGGCCGAGCCGCGCGAGCTGGGGACGGGCGATCCGGCGCAGGCGCCGGCGCACTACCGGCACCACCGGGACGACCCAGTCGTGATCACGCACACCAGCGGGACGACCGGCGTACCGAAGGCGGTTCTGCACACGCACACGACGCTGTACGCCGCACTGAAGCACCTGCTGACGATGCCGCAGGCGCAGGGGACGGATCGGATTCTGAACGCGCTACCGATCCCGCACACGGCCACGATCCTGATGGTCAACCAGGTGCTCGGGAACCGCGCCGAGATGCTGCTGCTGTCCAGCCAGGACGCGGACGGCGTACTGCGCCAGATCGAGCGCTGGAAGCCGCATGCGGTGTACGGGTTCGCGGTGACGTGGGCCGGGCTGGCGCGGGCGGACCTGGGCGCGCGGGACGTCGGCTCGGTCCGGATGTGGTTCAACACCGGAGACTGCGCGCACGAGCCGCACATCCGGAAGCTGGTCGCTGTGGGCACCCGGGAGACGGTGACGCGGGAGGGGCGCGTGCTGGTGCCGGGATCGCATTTCATCGACGGGCTCGGGTCGAGCGAGATGGGGCACAACGGGTTCCACATCACGCATACGGCGGACAGCTCGCAGTACGGGCGGTGTATCGGGAAGCCGTACGAGTTCGCGGAGGCGACCGTGCTGAGCGCGGACGGCGTCGAGCTGCCGGTCGGGCAGGTGGGCATCCTCGGGTTCCGCTCGCCGTCGGTCTCGCCGGGCTACTGGAACGACTCGATCAACACCTACCGTTTCCGACTGAACGGTTGGTTCGTTACCGGAGACCTCGTCTATCGCGACGAGACCGGTCACTACTTCCACCTCGATCGCATTCCGGACGCCGTGGCCGGCTTCGACGGGCCGCAGCTGTTCACCTCGATGTCCGAGGAGCGCATCCTCGCGGCCCTCCCGGACGTCGCCGACTGCACGGTCGTCATCGTCGAGCACGACGGCGCGTACGTCGCCGACGTCCTCCTCGAACTCACCCCCGAAGCCCCCGCCGTCGACCGCGCCGAAGCCGTCAAAGCCGCGGTCGCCCCCGACGTCGCCGCCATCATCCGCACCATCACCTCCGTCTCCGCCGACCAAGTCCCCGTCACCGTCACCGGCAAAGTCCGCAAAGTAGCCCTCCGAGAGGCCCTCGCATGAACGGGGTGAGTGTTTCGGGGATGGGGTTGTTGACGCCGGTGGGGCGGGGGGTGGACGAGGTGTTCACTTCTTTGTTGCATGGGCGGTCGGGGATTGTGCGGCCGCCGGAGGGGCATGCGGTGGCTGGGTCGGTGGAGGTTGCGGGGATTTTGCCGGCGTTTGATGCCGGGACGATCGCTGGTGGGCCGGACGGGAAGGTGATGGACCGGACGGTGGTGCTGGCGCAGTTGGTGGCGGAGGAGGCGTTGCGGGACGCCGGGTTGGTGGTGGGGGAGAACGTTGCGCCGGAGCGGATCGGGGTTGTGGTCGGCGGGGTTGGGGGGATGGCGACGCTCGAGCGGCAGGTGCTGGAGCGGGCCGAGCGCGGGAAGG
The DNA here is from genome assembly GCF_055584105.1 of Kribbella sp. NPDC104218. Lineage (NCBI taxonomy): Bacteria > Bacillati > Actinomycetota > Actinomycetes > Propionibacteriales > Kribbellaceae > Kribbella > Kribbella sp. NPDC104218. The sequence continues at coordinate 817,750 of NZ_JBVJMQ010000001.1, read as the reverse complement.
TTGCTGTTAGCCCCTATTTGCTGACGGGGATCCTGCCGAACATGCCGGCGGCGCGGATCGCGATCCGGTACGGGATGCGCGGGTACACGTCGGCGGTCGGGACGGCGTGTGCGTCGGGGGCGCAGGCGATCGCGGACGGCGTCCGGCTGATCCGGAGCGGTGAGCTGGATGTGGTGCTGTGCGGGGCGAGTGAGGCGCCGTTGTTCCCGACGTTCGCGGAGACGTTCGCCAATGCGCGGGCGCTGGCGCGCGGGTGGGACGATCCGCGCGAGGCGAGCCGGCCGTTCGACCTGCGACGGAACGGGTTCGTGCTGAGTGAGGGCGCGGCGCTGCTGGTGCTGGAGAGCACGGCGCATGCGGCCGCGCGAGGCGCCAAGGCGTACGCCGATGTCGCGGGGTACGGCGTGAACTCGGACGCGCATCACCCGACCGCGCCGCGACCGGACGGCGACGGCGCCGCGAAGTGCATGCAGTTGGCCATGAAAAGCATCCGGCCCGAGCAGGTCGGTTACGTCAACGCCCACGGCACCAGCACGAAACTCGGCGACGTGGCGGAGTCCGTCGCGATCGGGCGCGCCTTCGGCGAGCACCGCCCGGCGGTCAGCTCCACGAAAGCGCTGACCGGTCACATGCTCGGCACCTCCGGTGTCGTCGAGGCCGCCGCGGCGGCGATGGCGATCGCCTCCGGGCTGGTGCCGCCGACGTACCACCTGGACGACCCGGATCCCGCCTGCCCGCTGGACCACGTCCGCAAGGAGCCACGCCAGGTCCGCCTCGAGTACGCGCTCTCGAACTCGTTCGGATTCGGCGGTCAGAACGTCAGCTTGCTGTTCGGTCCGCCGAGCACACAGGGAAAGAGTGAGGGGAAGGACTGGTGATGGAGATCTACGGGATCGACCACGTCGAGCTGTACGTGGGCGATGCGAAACAGGCTGCGTTCTATCTGGCCCACGCCTTCGGGCTGCAGGTGCACGGTCACGGCGGCCCGGAGTCCGGCCTGGCCGGGCAGCGCTCACTACTGCTGCGCGAGGACGCCGTCCAGATCGTGCTCACCTCGGGCCTGGACGCCGAGCACCCGGCCGCGCAGTACGTGCAGCGGCACGGGGACGGCGTCGCCGTGGTCGGGCTGGAGGTCGACAACACGGCGGTCGCCTACACCGAGCTGTTGTCGCGCGGCGCGCGGTCGATCGCGGAGCCGGTCACGTACACCGACGAGGCCGAGACCACGGTCGTGGTCGCCGAGGTGGCCGGATTCGGGGACGTCGTCCACCGGCTGGTCGAGCGGCACGGGCCGCGCCGGGAGTTCCTGCCGGGCGCGTTCGTGATCACGGAGCCGGCGAACGGTCCGGACGAGAAGCTGTTCAGCGAGATCGATCACCTGGCGATCTGCGTGCCGTCGGGTGAGCTGGAGCCGACCGCGAAGTTCTACGAGGACGTCTTCGGCTTCCCGCGGATCTTCGAGGAGTACATCGAGGTGGCCGGCCAGGGGATGGACTCGAAGGTCGTCCAGAGCCCGTCCAAACACGTCACGTTCACGCTGATCGAGCCGGACCCGAGCCGCCGTCCGGGCCAGATCGACGACTTCCTCACCTGGCACGCCGGCGCCGGCGTCCAGCACATCGCCTTGCGGACCAGCAACATCGTCGAGGCGGTCGGCACGCTGGCCGATCGCGGCGTGAACTTCCTCGGGACGCCGGCCGCGTACTACGACGCGCTGAGCGACCGGGTCGGCGAGATCGAGACGCCGATCGAGGACCTGCAGGACCTCGGCATCCTGGTCGATCGCGACCACTGGGGCCAGCTGCTGCAGATCTTCACCGAGTCCATGCACATCCGCCGCACGCTGTTCCTGGAGATCATCGAGCGCCGCGGCGCGATGACATTCGGCAGCGGCAACATCAAGGCCCTGTACGAGGCCAAGGAGCGGGAGCTCGCCCATGAGTGAACGAAGTGAACTCATCAAAAGCACTGCCGCGCCCAGACGCGCCCGGAGCGAAGCGAGGACGTGGCTGGGTGAGTTCAAGTTGTCGGAGGAGGAGATCGAGCTCCTTCCGTCGGACGAAGACGTTGCCTTCTACAACGAGCACGGCTGGTACCTGTCCAAGAAGCTGCTCACCGACGACGAGGTCGACGAGCTGGTGAACGCCAGCGAGCGGTACTACGCCGGCGAACGCGACCGGACGCTCCCGGCACGGCCGCCCAAACTCGCCTACTGGGACCCGTCCAAGGGCGACGTCCAGCGGCACAACGACTACGTGCACCACGAGCACGACGGGCTGGCCAAGATCCTCCGCAAGCCGATCATCGGCGCGGTCGCCGCGCGGCTGGCGCAGGCCGACGAGATCCGGATCTTCCAGTCCACGCTGATCCTCAAGCCGCCGATCTCCGGTGAGCCGTCGAATATCGTGCCCTGGCACTTCGACAAGCACTACTGGTCCTCGTCGTCGTCGGACAAGATGCTCACCGCGTTCATCCCGTTCCACGACTGCCCGCCCGAGATGGGCACGATCACGATGGTCGACGGCAGCCACCGCTGGCGCGAGATCGGCGCCGACGACACCGTCGTCCGGCACTTCGCCGACCGGGACCGCTCGCAGCTCGACCAGATGCTGGCCGAGAACGCGGCGTACAACGGCGCCGAGGTGACCAAGCTGCCGATCACGATCCCGCGCGGCCACATGAACTTCCACCACTGCCGCACCTATCACGGCAGCGGTGCGAACGTCAGCGACCGGCCCCGCCGGGCGGTCTCGCTGCACCTGCAGGACGGGGACAACCGCTACCGCGAGTTCCCGCTGTCCGACGGCACCCTGGCGGCGTACAACCACGACGTCCTGGTCCGGCGGACCCCCGACGGGCGGCCGGACTACGCCGACCCCGACTACTGCCCGACGCTCTGGGCCGATCGCTGAGAGAGGAACATCCACATGTCCCGTTACGACTGGGGTCAGACGCACCCCGGGATCGAGCAGCTCGAGAAGGCCGTCACCGAGGCCCGCGAGAAGGTCGTCCAGCACCCGCTGTACGCCAACCTGGACACGCACGAGGCGCTCGTCACCTTCATGGAGCACCACGTCTTCGCGGTCTGGGACTTCATGTCCCTGCTGAAGTCCCTGCAGCGTGAGCTGACCTGCGTGACCGTGCCCTGGATCCCGACCGAGCACCGCAGCAGCCGTCGGTTGATCAACGACATCGTGATGGTCGAGGAGAGTGACGAGCTGGGCGGCGAGGACGGCAAGCCGGCCTTCATCAGCCACTTCGAGCTGTACGTCGACGGTATGCACGAGGCCGGTGCGGACACCGGCGCCATCGACCGGCTGATCGACCTGCTCCGCGAGGGCCGCCCGGTGGTCGAGTCGCTGGTCGGGGCCGGCGTCCCGCAGGCATCGATCGACTTCGCCGGCACCACCTGGGGGATCATCGAGAACGCGCCGGTGCACTGCCAGGCGGCGGCCTTCGCCTTCGGCCGCGAGGACCTGATCCCGGACATGTTCACCCAGGTCGTCGCGGTGAACGAGCGCTCCAACAAGCTGAACACGTTCGTCGACTACCTGGAGCGGCACATCGAGGTGGACGGCGAGTTCCACACCCCGATGGCGATGCAGATGGTCGCCGACCTGTGCGGTGACGACCAGGCGAAGTGGGAGGCCTGCGCGGACACCATCAACAGCGCGCTGGCCGCCCGGGCCCGGCTCTGGGACGCGATCCTCGCGGCCATCAAGGCCTGATCGCCGATGACCGATCTCTACCGGACTGTCCGGTTGATCCGCCGCTTCGAGGAGCGCGCGATCGAGTTCGTGCGGTCCGGGGAGATCGTCGGGGGGATCCACCCCTACATCGGCCAGGAGGGGATCGCGGCCGGCGTCTGCGCGGCGCTCGGCCCGGATGACGTCCTGACCAGCACGCACCGCGGGCACGGCCACGTGCTGGCCCGCGGTGTGGACCCGGCCCGGCTGCTCGCCGAGCTGATGGGCCGCGAGACCGGCTTGAACAAGGGCCGCGGCGGCTCCATGCACGCGGCCGACTTCGCACTCGGCATCCTCGGTGCGAACGCGATCGTCGGCGCCGCCGGTTCGATCGCGACCGGCGCGGCCTGGGCGGCCCGCAGCCAGGGCCGGGACACCGTCGCCGCGACGTTCTTCGGCGACGGCGCGATGAACGAGGGGATGTTGCTGGAGGCGTTCAACCTGGCCGCGCTCTGGCAGGTGCCGGTGGTGTTCGTCTGTGAGAACAACGGCTACGCGACTACGATGCCGGTCGCGTCGGCGATCGCCGGCAGTATCACCGCCCGGGCGCGCGCGTTCGGGATGCCGGCCTTCACCGTGGACGGGCAGGACCCGGAGAAGGTGCTGGAGGCAACCAGTACGGCGGTCGCGCGGGCCCGGGCCGGGCGCGGACCGACGTTCCTCGAGTGCGTCACCTATCGGTTCGACGCGCACCACACCTTCGAGCACCGGGCCCGGCTCAGCTATCGCTCGACCGAAGAGATCTCGACTGGGCGTTCGCGGTGTCCGGTGGAGATCCAGGGCGCTCGGCTGCCGGCCGCGGATCGCGCGGCCGTCGATGCCGAGGTCGAGTCCCTCCTGGACGCGGGGGGGGGGGGGGGGGGGGGGGGGGGACAACACCACCCCCCCCCCCCCCCCCGCGCTCGCCTACCTGTACGCCGGGGGTGCGTGATGCCGAAACTCTCGTACCTGAAGGCCCTCAACCGCGCGCTCGGCGACGAGCTGGAGCGCGACCGGGCCGTCTTCCTGCTCGGCGAGGACATCCGGGCCGCCGCGTCGAACGTGACCGCCGGCCTGTTCGATCGCTTCGGCCCCGATCGGGTCCTCGACACCCCGCTGTCCGAGCAGGCGTTCACGAACTTCGCGACCGGCGCGGCGCTGGCCGGGATGCGGCCGGTGATCGAGTTCCAGATCCCGTCGCTGCTGTTCCTGGTCTTCGAGCAGATCGCCAACCAGGCGCACAAGTTCTCGCTGATGACCGGTGGCCAGTGCACGGTCCCGGTGACGTACGTCGTCCCGGGCTCCGGCTCGCGGACCGGCTGGGCCGGGCAGCATTCGGACCATCCGTACTCGCTGTTCGCGCACGTCGGGGTGAAGACCGTCGTCCCGTCGACGCCGGCCGACGCCTATGGCCTTCTGGTCACAGCGATCCGGGACGACGACCCGGTGGTGGTCTTCGCGCCGTCCAGCGCACTCGGTGTGCGCGAGGACGTCGACTTCAGCACGTTGGCGCCGATCCCGCTCGGCGAAGGCCGAATCGCCCGCAGCGGGACCGATGTCACCGTCGTTGCCCTCGGTCATTTGGTGCACGACGCGCTGGCCGTCGCCGACGAGCTGGCGGGCCGGGGCATCTCGGCCGAGGTCTTCGATCCCCGGACGGTCTACCCGCTCGATGTGGACGGCGTGGTCGAGTCGGTCGGCCGGACCGGCCGGCTGGTCGTCATCGACGACTCGAACCGGACCAGCGGCTTCGCCGCCGAAGTCCTCGCGGTCGTCGCCGAGCGCTGTGACCTGGCCGCGCCACCACGTCGTGTCACCCGCCCGGACGGCGCCGTCCTGCCGTTCGCCCTGGCCCTCGACCGGGCCGTCCAGCCCGGTCGGGAGCAGCTCGTCGCCGCAATTCACGCCGTCCTGGAGGATCGATGACCGACCTGTGGCACCAGTTGCCCGAGGCAACCCGTACGGCGCTGCTCGCCCGCGGGACGGCGTCCTGGCGGCAGGTGTACCAAGGCGTCGCGACCCACAACAAGGTCTGGCGCCCGCTCCGGCCGCCGATCATGACGACCGCGGCGTACGACGAGTTGACGCGGATCTCGGCCGCGGTGACCCGGCTGATCCTCGCCGCGGTCCGGCGGCGGGCGTCGACCGCGGGTGAGCTGCGGGCCGCGCTCGGGATGCCGATCGGCTACATCGATCTGCTCGACGAGGAGCTGCCGTTGACCGACGACCTGATCGGCGGCGTCCGGGCGGACATCCTGCTCGCGAACGGGACGCCGTTCATGGTCGAGGCGAATATCGACAGCGCCCTCGGCGGCGCGCACGATTCCGACGGGATCGCGCAGCGTTTCCTGGCCGCGTACGCCGACGAGCCCGCGTTGGCCGGGCTGACGAGTACGCCGTCCGCGGTGGACGCCCGCTACGAGGCCGTGCGCTCCGATCTCGGTCTCACCGCCGAAGACCGGGTGGCGATGGTCTTCACGACCGGAGGCAGCTACCCGGGGTCGCAGGACGGGCTCGCGATGATCAAGCTGCTCGAAGGATTCACCGAGCGCGGTCGTCAACTGGGGCTTGACATGCGCGTCTATCCGGTCGAGTGGCTGACTCTGGACGACGCCGGCCGGCTGTGCGTCGACGACGGTCCGATCGACGCCGTCCTGCGGATGTTCGTCCCGCAAGGCACCAAGCCCAGCGCGGGTTTGGACGCCCTGGCCACGGCCGTGCGGACGTCGTCCGTGCGCATCTTCACCCACACCGCCAGCTGGCTGCTGGCGAGTAAGTCGATCTTCGCCTGGCTCTGGGACGACGTTGCCGAGCTGGATGCAGCGGACGCCGAGATCATCCGCAAGCACGTCCCGCGTACGGTCATCCTCACCGCCGACCAACGCACCTGGGCCTTGGGCAACCAGCAGGAACTCGTGCTGAAACCGGCCGGTTCCTACGGCGGTGTCGGTGTCGTCGTCGGTCCGGACGTCAATGCCGATGCCTGGACGACCGCTTTCGATCAGGCCCTCGCCGAAGGCGGCTACATCCTGCAGCAGTACGTTGCCGTCGACAACATCACTATGCAGTTCGTCGACGTGGAGACGGGTGCTAGTACCGAGGCCGACGTCCCGTTCTGCATCGCGCCGTACCTGTTCGGCGGCGTCCCGGCCGGCGCCTATCTGCGCTTCGCGGTCCCGGGCGCGGGCCCGGTGGTCAACGTCGGGCAGGGAGCGCTCACGAGTGGGTTGCTGCTGACAACTGATCGGTGAGGAACGCCGTCAGCCGGTTGAGCGCGGCCTGCAACTGGGTCGCGCTCACCGAGCTGCAGGACAGCCGCAGCGCGTTGACCGGCGTGTTGTAGAAGTGCGACATGGGTGTCCACAGGACGCCGTAGTCCTGGGCCGATCGCGCGAGCAACTCGTCGTCGACCGGGAACGGGACCGTGACGACGACGAAGAAGCCGCCGGTCGGCGTCGTCCAAGTGAGCCCGCCGTGATGCGCCGCGAGGTGATCGGTGATCGTCCGCAGATTGGCGCTGTAGATCGCTCGTTCGCGGTGGTTGGCGGCGGCGAGGCTGAAGTCGTTGGCGAGCAGCTTGCCGCCGATGACCGCCTGGGCGATCGGGGAGGTGTTGACGGTGACCATGCTCTTGAGCTTGGCGAGTTCGTCGGCGAGGACGCCGTCCGCCGTGGTCTGGTCGGCCACCACGTAGCCGACGCGAGCGCCAGGGAGACCGGTCTTGGCGAAGGAGCCGAGGTAGATGACCCGGCGGTCGGCGTCGAGCGCCTTGAGCGTCGGCAGCCGATCGGCGCCGTCCGCGGGGAAAAGTCCGTACGGATTGTCCTCCAGCAGCACAAGATCTTCCTGGACGGCGATCTCGAGCAGTCGGCGCCGGGTGTCCAGGTCCATGCTGAGGCCGGACGGATTGGCGAAGTCGGGCATCACGTAGAACGCGCGCGGCCGGCGTCCGTCGGCCCGGGCGCGCTTGATCGCGCTCAGCAACTCGTCGAGGTCGCCGTCCGGGACCGGGAGTACCGGGAGGTCGACGAGACGGGCGGCGCCGGTGATACCGACGTATGTCGGAGCGGTCGCGAGCAGGACGTCGCTGTCGTCGGCCCGGAACGCGCGCAGGGTCAGGAGCATCGCCTCCTGGCAGCCGGCCGTGACGACGATCGCCTCGGGGTCGACGTGGATGTTCTCGTCGACCGCCAGGTGCCGGGCGATCAGCTCGTGGATGATGCCCTTCGTCCGGCCGTACTGCAGGATCGTGCGCTGGACGGCGGCTTCGTCGAGGCCCTGATCGCGTAGATGGGTCGCGAACACCGCGAGGTACCGCGGGACGTCGTCCAGGTCGAAGAACTCCTCGGTCGGCCGACCGGCGGCGAGTGAGATCGCCTCCGGGTAGCGGTGCGAGATCTCGTTCAGGAAGTTCATCGAGTTCAGCGCGCGGTCGGTCAGCGAGCCGTGCAGCGTGCTGACGTCGAGGTCGGGCATCAAGCGCTCCCGGTGATCAGGTCGGCGACCGCGGCCAGATCCGCGCAGCCGGCCAGCAGCATCGCGTCCCGCAGTTCGCGGCCGAGTGTTGTGAGCGCGTCGTCCGGTACGCCGAGGGCGAGCGCCCACAGCAACGGGCGCCCGACCAGGACGCCGTGGGCGCCTTTGGCGAGCGCCTTGACGATATCGGCGCCGCTGCGGATCCCGCTGTCGAGCAGTACGGTCGATTCGTTGCCAACAGCATCGATAACGGAGCTGAGCGCGTCGATCGAGGCCGGTGCGCCGTCGAACTGCCGGCCGCCGTGGTTCGAGACCACGAGCCCGTCGGCGCCGGCGTCGAGCGCGGTGAGCGCGTCCCGCGGGTCCAGGATGCCCTTGAGAACCAGGGGAAGGTCGGTCCGGCGGCGGATCCACTCCAGGTCGCGCCAGGAGAACGTGGGGTCGAAGGCGCGCGCCGTGTGCGCGGCGATCGCCGATCCGGTTCCGAGGGTCGAATGTGCCTCTGTGTATTTGTCGACAAGATTGGCGGCGACCACCTCGGGCGGCAGCGCGAAGCCGTTACGGACGTCGCGGAGCCGCCGGCCCATGACCGGGACGTCGACCGTCACCATCAATGCCTGGCAACCGGCCTCGGCCGCGCGGTCGATCAGCGCGGCCACCAGGTCGCGATCCCGTAGCCAGTACAACTGGAACCAGCTCGGCGCTGTGGCAGCAATCTTCTCCAGCGGCGTGCTGCTCAACGTGCTGATGATGTAGGGAACCCCGGCCGCTGCGGCCGCCTCCGCGAGCAGCAGCTCACCTTCGGGATGTAAGAGCTTCTGGTACGCCATCGGCGCGACGGCCATCGGCAGGGCGCACGGCGTCCCGAGCAACTTGGTCGCGGTGGTCGGCTGATCGACTGCCGCGAGGACGCGCGGTGTGACGGTGATGGCGTCCAGCGCGGCCCGATTGCGGCGCAAGGTCAGCTCTGCGTCGCTGCCGCCGGCAACGAAGTCGTGGACCGCGGCGGGAAGAACCGCCGCGGCCGCTTGTTCGTAGTCGGCGAGGGTGTCAGGCATGGGCGAAGATTCGGTTCAGCCACGCGGCCGCTTCGGCTGTTGCCTGCTGACCGCCGTCCAGGATGCCGGGCATCGCGAAGAACCCGTGCACCATGCCGTCGTACCGGCTCAGTACGGTCGGTACGCCGGCCGCGTGCAACTTCTCCGCGTAGAACTCGCCTTCGTCACGCAGCGGGTCGTACTCAGCCGTGATCACCAACGCAGGCGGCAATCCTGCGTGCGACTCGGCGAGCAGCGGCGACGCGAGCGGGTCCAGGCCATCCCGTACATCGGTCAGGTAGTGACCCCAGTACCAGCCGACCGACGTCCGGTTGAACAGGTACGGGTCGTCGCCGCTGCGCATGGACTGCGTGTCCGCGCCGTACTTCGTATTCGGGTAGACCAGCAGCTGCCCGGCCAGCGCCGGGCCGTGATCGCGGGCGAGCAATGTCGTCGCGGCCGCGAGGTTGCCGCCCGCGCTGTCACCGGCGACCACGATCCGCGCCGGGTCGACCTGCAGCTTGTCGGCGTTCGCGGCGATCCATTGCGTCGCGTCGTGACAGTCGTGCACCGCGGCCGGGAACGGATGCTCCGGCGCGAGCCGGTAGCCGACCGTGATGACCTGGCACGGCACGGCGTTCGCCAGCCGCCGTGTGATGCCGTCGGCGGTGTCGATACTGCCGAGCGTCCAGCCGCCGCCGAAGAAGTAGATCAGCGTCGGCAGCGGTCCGTTCAGGTCGGGCCGGTAGAGCCGTAACGGCAACCCGGCGTCCGTGCTGAAGTCCTCGACGTGATGGACGGGCTCGGCCTGGCCGCCGGCGGCCTGGATGGATGCCAGATCCGCCGCGCGGGCCTCGGCCAGCGTCTGGGCGTAGAGCTGGGGAACGTTGCGCGCCGCCCGATCGGCGCGCATCGCCTCCACCTGGGGGTCAAGCGGCATCGGCTACCGCACCAGCTTCAGCGGTACGGACGCCGCCATCGCCTGGTAGCCGGCATCGTTCGGGTGGATGTGGTCACCTGAGTCGTAGAGCGCGTTCAGCTTGCTCGGCGCGGCCGGGTCGCGCAGCACCTTGTCGAAGTCCAGGACGCCGTCGAACTCACGGCTCGACCGCAGGTAGCTGTTCACCGCCTGCCGGGTCGCCTCCTTGGCCGGCGTCCAGCTGTCGGTGCCGCCGATCCCCTCGAACGGCGTGATCGTGCTGACCAGGCTGCGCAGCCCGCGCTGCTTGGCCTGGACGTTGATCTGCCGCAGGGAGTCGATGATCTCGGTCGCGGAGTCGTCCGACATCCAGATGTCGTTGATGCCCAGCTCGGTGATGACCGTGCGGACGCCGGTCTGCGCGAAGACGTCCTCGTTCAGGCGGGCCAGCGAGTTCGGGCCGATCTCGCCGAACCCGGGCATCGCGCCGTTGTCCGACGGCTCGGTGCCTTCGTGATTGAGCCGGCTGCCGGCCAGACCGGCGTTCAGCACACTCGGGAACGGCTTGCGGCCGGCGTCGGCGGCGAGGCGCTCGGCGAGCTGGTCCGGCCAGCGGTTGTTGGCGTTGAAGGTGCTCGCGGTGCCGTCGGTGATCGAGTCGCCGAGGACGACGATCGAGCCCGCGGACTTGTCGGTCTGCACGTCGACGCCGGACAGGAAGAACCAGCAGCAGCGCCGGGTCAGCGTGTACGCCGCGCCGCCGGGCTGGGTGACCAGGTTCGCCGGGCCGACGAAGTTCTCCTGCAGCGACGAGCCGTGGAACGTCGTCGGGCCGGTGTTCTCCGGGAAGTAGAGGCTCACGACGAGGTCGTCGAGGGTGCCCAGCTTCAGGTTGATCGGGTCGCTGAGCAGCTCGCTGCCCTTGATCATCGAGGCGCTGCCGTTACCGTTGAACGTCAGCGTGCGCAGGGTTCTCGGGTCGATGTCGGACTGCTCGGGCGTCGCCTTGTTGGGTTTGGCAACGGTCGCCGCGCCGACCTTGACCGTCTTCTCGCCGTAGATGTTCGACAGCCGGATCCGGATCTTGTTCCCGCCGACGGTCGGGCGGACGATCAGCCGGACGCTCTGGTCGGTGAGGCCGAGGTTGGTCGACCCGGTGGCGTTGCCGTGGGTCACCGCGGTCGCCCAGCTGCCCACCCACGCGTCGTCGCGGTGCCCTCCTCCTCCGTAGCTCGCACCGGCGACGGTGGAGCCGGTCAGGGTGAGTGCGGCGGTCAGCGCGACCGCGCGCCAGTGCTTCGGAACGTGCATGGACGGACCTCCCGGCGGAATGGAATCGGACGGAACGTAATACGCGCCGAAGAATCCGGTCAATGCGTCGGCAAACGCGCGTTCCGAATTGATTCCGCGGTGGGTTAGCCGGTCGTTCGGCAGCCCGGTTCGCAGGGGTATACCTTCGCGCGGGGACGGCGGTGATCGGGTGGCTCCGGAGAGCGACGAAACCGTGCCCAGTAGGCGGAATCGGCCCCTGGTCAGCCGGTTCGGAGTCCAGTAGAGTCGCCGCACGGCTGGGGGTGGCCGCTGCCGAGGGGAAAGTTTCCGAAATGCCGCCTGAATGTACCGGTGACATTTATGTGCACCGCGTCCTGTCGTTGTTCGCGCAATTCTCCGAGCGGCTCGCGCTGGTCCGCGGCGAGCGCCGGGCGACCTATGCCGAGCTGGCCGCCGACGTCCTCCGGATCGCGGCCGCGCTGCGCGACAACGGCGTCCGGCCCGGCGCTCGGGTGCTGGTGATGGCCGCGAACTGCTTCGACGGCCCGGCGCTGCAGCTCGCGCTGCACCTGCATGGGTGCCGGGTGCTGTGGTGTGCGCCGGTGACCTCCCGGCGCGAGATCGACCGGTTCGCCGTCCTCGCGGATGCCGAGGCCTTCGTGTACGACGAATCCGCGGAGCTCGGCGCGGAGCTGGCGGCGTCCTTGGCGCCGATGCCGGTGTTCACCGTCGCGGAGCTGGTGGCGGGCGAGCGAGCGGCGTACGTGATCGACCCGTCGGCGCCGGAGCCGGATTCGGTGTTGCAGACCAGTGGGACGACGGGCGATCCGAAGCTGGTACATCACACGCAGTCGTTCTACCGGCAGATCCTCGAGCTGGCCGATGCCTTTGTGCGGAACGGGTTTCCGCTGCTGCGGCACTACTCCGGCGCACCGCTGTGGCTGGCCAGCGGGCAGATCACCAGCTACTTCAATCTGTTCACCGGCGGGGTGCTGTTCCTGACCGATACCTGGTCGCCGGAGGAGTTCTACCGGACGGTGTCGGCCGAGCGGATCACCTCGACGTTCGTGACGCCGCCGATGCTGTACGAAGTCCTCGATCATCCTGGTGGCGCGGAGTTCGACTGCAGCAGTCTGTTCATGCTCAACATCGGCGCGGGGCCGGCGACGCCGACGCGGCTGCGGCAGGGGATCGCGCGATTCGGGTCGGCATTGCGGATCGTCTACGGACTGAGCGAGGCCGTGGTGGTCACCGCGCAGCCCGGCCTGACCGAGGATCCGGCCCATCCCGAGCGGCTCGCGTCGGCGGGCAGGCCGTACGGCGACGTCGAGCTGCAGATCCGCGACGACGACGGCAACGTCCTCGGGCCCGGTCAGGACGGCGAGGTGTGGGTGCGGAGCAAGCTGACTTTCGCCGGGTACCTCGGGCAGCCCGAACTGACCGCGGAGACCTTGGTGGACGGCTGGTTGCGGACCCGTGACCTCGGTCATGTCGATGCCGACGGCTACTTGTTCCTCGTCGATCGGGTGCACGACATGATCGTCACCGCCCGGCGGAGCTGGGCGATCTTCTGCCGCCCGATCGAGGACGCCCTGGCCAGTCACCCGGCGGTCCGGACGGCGGCGGTGATCGGCGTCCCGCACCCGGTGCTGGGGGAGGCCGTGCATGCCTTCGTGGTGGCGCGATCGGCGGTCACCGTGGCCGAGCTGCAGGACCATGTGACCGGCATCCTCAGCCGGATCTGGCAGCCGACGACGATCGATTTCGTCGCCGAGCTGCCGCTGACCCGGATCGCCAAGGTGGACAAGGTTGCCCTGCGCAAGCTTTATGCGGAGCTGCGATCGTGACCGCGATGCGCGGGCTGGTCGTCCTGTTCATCGCGGATGTGCTGTCGGCGGTCGGCAGCCGGATCACGATGATCGCGATCCCCTGGCTGGTGCTGGTCAGCACCGGGAGCGCGTCGCGGATGGGGCTGGTCGCGGCGGTCGAGCTGGTGCCGTACATCGTCGTGAGCATCATGGCCGGGCCGCTGATCGATCGGTTGACCCCGCGGCGGACGGCGATTCTCGCGAACCTGAGCAGCGCCGTCGCCGTGGCCGCGGTCGCTGGGCTCGCGGAGACCGGGTTCGCCGTCCTGCTGGTGCTCGTCGCGGTGGCCGGTGGTCTGCGCGGCGCTGCCGATCGGGCCAAAGAGCTGCTGGTGCGGCCGATGGCGGAGGCGGCCGGGGTGCAGCTGATCCGGGTGACGTCGTTGCACGAATCGTTCTCGCGGGGCGCGACGTTGCTCGGGGCACCGCTGGGCGGCCTGTTGATCTACTGGACGGACGCGGCCGCGGTGCTCTGGATCGATGCCGTGACGTTCGTGGTCTGCGGATTGCTGGTTGCCGGGTTCGTCCGTCCGCCGGAGGCCGCGTCCGCGCCGCGGACCGACAAGTACTTCAAGGCGCTGGCGATCGGCTTCTCCTACGTACGGCGGGATGCCTTGCTGGCAACGATGTTGCTCACCACGTTCCTGGTGAACATATTCGCGAGCGCGAGTACGGCGGTGTTCATCCCGGTCTGGGTCAAGGACGAGCTGGGATCGCCGGCCGGGCTCGGGCTGACGCTGGGCGCGTTCGCCGGCGGGGCGTTGCTCGGCAGTATCGCGTTCGCGGTCTGGGCGACGAAGCTGCCGCGGTACCTGACCTTCGCGCTGGGCGCCTTCATCGGCGGCAGCCCACGGCTGCTGGTGCTCGGGCTCAGCGACAATCTGGTGCTGGTGGCCGCGGTGACGTTCCTGTCCGGGATCGGGATCGCGGCGATCAACCCGGTCTTCGGCGCGGTGCTCTACGAGCATGTGCCGAAGGAGCTGCAGGCCCGCGTGATCGGGCTGGTGGCCGCGACGTCCTTCGCCGGGTTGCCGTTGGGCGCGCTGTTGGCTGGGGAGCTGGTGAGCGGGTTCGGCCTGATCCCCGCGGTGCTCGGCTCGGGGCTGGTCTGTCTGGTGGTGAGCGCGTATCCGTTGGTCCGGCGCGGGCCGGGCCGGGTGCTGGAGGCCGTATGAACGAGGCGACCGATCCGTACTGCCTGGCGTACGGCGAGAGTGAGGAGCTGCTCGCCGGGCATCCGTGGCGGCGCTTCGTCGTCCTCGGGGACAGCGTGGCCGAAGGGCTGTGCGAGCCGGTCCCGGGGTACAGCGATCTGCAGTGGGCGGCCCGGATCGCCCATGAGCTCGGGCCGATCGCCTACCTGAACCTCGGCGTCAGCGGGCTGCGGACACGGGAGATCCTCGCCACCCAGCTGGAGCCGGCCGTTGCCTTCGGCCCTGATCTCGCGCTGGTCGTCGGCGGCGGCAACGACGCGTTCCCCGCGACGTACGACGCCGATCGGGTCGATCGGGAGCTGACCACGATGATCACCGCGCTGCAGGACGCCGGTGCGCTCGTCATGACGCTGGGGATGTTCGACGTGTCGTACAGCCCGGCCGTCGTCGAGTGGTTACGCCCGGGGTTGCGGGCGCGGATGCGCACGCTGTCGGAGCGGACGGCGGCGCTGGCCGCCAAACTCGGGACGGTCCATGTGAACCTCACCGACCATCCGCTGTCGACCGATCCCGGGCTCTACAGCTCCGACGGCCGGCACGGCAACGCCCGCAGCGACGCCGTCGCCACCGCGGAAACCCTGCGCGTGCTGGGGCGCTGGCTCAGAGCTTCCGCAGCCTGACCCAGCGGACGGCGTGGTCCTGGCCCTTGCGCAGGACGAGCGTGGCGCGCGAGCGGGTGGGGAGGATGTTCTCGCGCAGGTTCGGACCGTTGATCCCGTCCCAGAGCGATTCGGCCTTCTTCACGGCCTCCTCGCGGCTGAGCTCGCCGTACCGGACGAAGTACGACTCGGGGTTGCGGAACGCCGTCTCCCAGAGTTTGAGGAAGCGGTGCACGTACCAGGAGCGGATGTCGGCGGCGGCCGCGTCGACGTACACGGAGAAGTCGAAGAAGTCGCTGACCGCCAGGCCGCTCTTGCCGTCGGCGTGCCGTGGGGCGGGCTGGAGGACGTTGAGGCCCTCGAGGAGCAGGATGTCGGGCTGCTCGACCGTGGTGCGGACATCCGGCATCCGGTCGTAGTGCAGGTGTGAGTAGACCGGCGCCTCGACGGCGTCCATCCCGGACTTCACCTCGACGACGAAGCGGAGCAGCGACTTGCGGTCGTAGGACTCCGGGAAGCCCTTGCGGAGCATCAGGCCGCGGCGTTCGAGCTCGGCGTTCGGCCAGAGGAAACCGTCGGTGGTGACGAGGGCGACCCGCGGGTGCTCGGGCCAGCGGGCCAGCAGCTCGCGCAGCAACCGGGCGGTGGTCGACTTGCCGACGGCAACCGAGCCGCCGATGCCGATCACGAACGGCGTCCGGGTGGCGGCGGGTTTGCCGAGGAAGCTCTCGGTGTCCTCGTGCAGGGCGCGGGCGTGCCGGACGTAGAGCGACAGGATCCGGGACAGCGGGAGGTAGACCTCGCGGACCTCGTCCAGGTCGATCTCGTCGCCGAGGCCGCGCAGGCGCTCGATCTCCTCGGCCGTCAGCGGCGAGACGGTGGACTCCGCGAGCTTCGCCCAAGCGGCCCGGTCCAGCTCGGTGTAGGGAGTCACCTCCCGCGGCGGCTGCAGCATGGCCCCCATTCTTCCCACCGGCGGGGACCGCACCACACCGCGAGGGCGTGGGCTTCGTCTCAACCAGGCATCGGCGGGTCCGAAACTTTCGGTCGATCGGCCGATACAGTAGGGCCGTGGCGCAGCGGGTGACGATCGCGGAGATCGCGGAACAGGCCGGGGTGTCGGTGCCGACGGTCTCCAAGGTGCTGAACGGGCGGGCCGATGTCGCCGAGGAGACCCGGGCCCGGGTCGAGCGGCTGATCCGCGAGTACGGCTACCGGCGGCGGGTGAGCGGGACGCCGGCGTCCCCGATGATCGATCTGGTCTTCAGCCAGCTCGGCGGCGAGTGGGCGATCGAGCTGATCCGCGGCGTCGAGGAGGTCGCGCGGGCCGAGGGCGTCGAGGTGGTGCTGTCGGAGTGCGGCGGCGCGTGGCGGCCGCGGCAGGAGTGGATCGAGTCCGTGCTGAACCGGCGTCCGCTCGGCGCGATCCTGGTCTTCTCCGACCTGGACGCCGACCAGCGCGCGCAGCTCGAGGCGCGGCGGATCCCGTTCGTCGTCGTCGACCCGGTCGGGGACGTCGCTCCCGACGTACCGGCCATCGGCTCCGCGAACTGGAACGGCGGCCGGCTCGCGACCCAGCACCTGACCGCCCTCGGCCACACCCGGATCGCCGTCATCGGCGGCCCGGACGACGTCCTCTGCTCCCGCCAGCGCGTCGACGGCTACACCGACGCCCTCCGCTCCAGCGGCCTGGACGTCGACCCCACCCTCATCCGCACCGGCGACTTCAGCGTCACCGGCGGCCACCGCGAAGCCCTCGCCCTCCTCCGCCTCCCCAACCCGCCCACCGCCATCTTCGCCGCCTCCGACATGACCGCCCTCGGCGTCTACCAAGCCGCCCGCGACCTGTCCCTCGAAATCCCCCGCCACCTCTCCGTAGTCGGCTACGACGACCTCCCCGTCGCCCAATGGGTAGGCCCCACCCTCACCACCGTCCACCAACCCCTCCGCCAAATGGCCGACCTGGCCACCCGCCTCGTCCTCGACCTCTCCCGCGGCCGCACCCCCACCGCCCTCCGCCTCGACCTCGCCGTAGAAATGCGCCTCCGCCAATCCACCGCCAAGTACGAGGGCTAAACCCCCTCGCGTCCGCCGAGCGGCGCCACCCCTCCGCCTGGCTCAAGTAGCCACGGCGCCGAGATGTGGTTCCCGCGGGCCGGCGAACCCGGCGGCGCGTGTTCCGCGGTGCTTGCCCGGCAGCCGCTTGCCCGGCAGCCGCTTGTGCGGCCGGCGGCCCGCTCGCCGCGCGCCCTTCGCGTCCGCCGAGCGGCGCCACGGCTCCGCCTGGCTCGAGTAGCCGGGGCGCCGAGATGGAGGGCGTCTGGGCCGAGGAGCTGCTGGTGGCGGTTGGCCGGTGGTCGGCGAATGCCAGCTACCGGCTGTGAGGTCGCCGGTAGCTGGCGGCTGCTGGCCGTTGGCCGGGTGCTGGTCGGCTGGTGGGTTGCTGCTCGGCGCCGTGGGTGCTTGCGCCAGGCTGAGCTGTGGCGCCGCCTGGGTGACTTGGGCCGGGTGGGGTGCCGGGGAACGGGTGCGGCGGGGCTAAAGTGACGAACATGATCGTCGGCGTGGGGATTGATGTGGTCGACGTGGAGCGGTTCATGAAGACGCTGGAGCGGACGCCGGGGTTGCGGGATCGGGTGTTCACGGCGGTGGAGGCGGTGCGGAAGCCGGCTTCGCTGGCGGCTCGGTTTGCGGCGAAGGAGGCGTTGGCGAAGGCGTTGGGGGCGCCGGCGGGGATGCATTGGCATGATGCTGAGGTGCAGACGGACGAGACCGGGCGGCCCTGGCTGGAGATTCGGGGGACGGTGGCCGCGCAGGCGGCTCGGCTCGGGGTACAGAGTCTGCATCTGTCGTTGAGTCATGATGCGGGGATTGCCTCCGCCGTGGTGATTCTGGAGGGCTGAGATGCGGCGCGCGCACACCGTGGAGCAGGTTCGGACGGCGGAGGCGGCGCTGATGGCCCGGCTGCCGGAGGGCATGCTGATGGAGCGTGCGGCGACCGGGCTGGCAGTTGCGCTGAGCAACTTCCTGGGGCGGACGTACGGCGCCCGGGTCGTGTTGCTGATCGGCTCGGGTGACAACGGCGGCGACGCCTTGTACGCCGGTGCGCGGCTGGCTCGGCGTGGTGCGCAGGTGATCGCCGTCCTGCTCTCCGACAAAGCCCACCAGGGTGGATTGACCGCACTGCGAGCTGCGGGCGGTCGGATCGGCTCAACCGACGACATCCCCGCTGCGGACGTCGTGGTCGACGGAATCGTCGGCATCGGCGGTCGGCCCGGTCTGCGACCGGACGCGTTGGACGCCGTCACACTGGCCGCCGAGTACGGCGTACCGATCGTTGCCGTCGACATCCCCTCCGGGGTCGATGTGGACAGCGGCGAGACGCCAGAGCCACATGTGCACGCGGCACTCACTGTCACCTTCGGAACGCACAAGATCTGCCACCTGGTCGATCCGGCCGCCACAGCGTGCGGTCCGGTCCATCTGGTCGATATCGGCCTCGACCTCCCCGAAGCGCCCGTCCAGTCGCTGCAGGCCGCCGACGTCCGCGCCCTCTACCCGCTTCCGGATGCCCACTCGGACAAGTACTCCCGCGGCGTTCTCGGCCTGATCGCCGGCTCGACGCAGTACCCCGGCGCCGCCGTCATCGCCACCACCGGCGCGCTGGCCGGCCCGCTGGGCATGCTCCGGTACGTCGGCCCGGACGCCGTCGCCCAGGCCGTCCTGGCCAAACACCCGGAGGTGGTCGTCGGTGAGGGCCGCGTGCAGGCATGGGCCGTCGGCTCGGGCCTCAGCGCCGAAACGCTCGACCGCGAGCTGTTCGACCGCATCACCCAGCAGCAGGAGCTTCCGGTCGTAGTGGACGCCGGTGGCATCGCAGCACTCGACCACGACCGCGCCGGCTACGTGGTGATCACTCCGCACGCAGGTGAGCTCAGCCAGCTGATCGGCGTCCCGCGGGACGAGATCGAGGCACGGCGGCTGCACTACGCCCGTCTGGTCGCGGAAGACCGTCAGCTCGTCGTACTGCTGAAAGGTGCGACGACTGTGGTCGCCGCACCGGACGGCAGCGCGTATGTGAACCCCATCGCCACGCCGTGGCTGGCAACCGCCGGGTCCGGTGATGTCCTCGCGGGTCTGCTCGGATCGCTGCTGGCCGGCGGCGTCCCCGAGTTCGAGGCCGCAGCGGTCGCGGCCTACCTACACGCCGCCGCAGGCCAGCTGGCCGCGACGGACGGACCAGTGACCGCGATGAAGGTCGCCGCGGCCCTGCCCGAGGTGACTCGCCAGCTCCTCAGCGAGTAGCGGTGAAGGTGACTCCGCCCTTGCCGCCCGCAGTCGTCAGGCTGAGGCGGTTCGACTCGATCTCGTAGCTGACCTCACCCTTCAGCGCCTTCAGCAGGGCGGCCTCCGTCTTACCGGCGTCGCCCGCACAGGCGATCCGGGTCGTGGAGAGCTCACCGAAGGTGAGGGTGCTGTCGGTGCGGGCGGCCTTGCCCTGCAGTTCGTTGCAGCCGGTCGAGCCGGTGACGCGGTCGCCGTTCAGCGTGATCCAGGCCTTGTCGGCGCCGACTTGATGGGATGCGATGTCGCCCTCGATGATCGAGTCGAGCGTCCACTTGGTGCCCTCGAGGGCCAGGTCCGGCTCGGCGACCTCACGGTCGGTGAGGGAGATCGTCGTACTCGCGGTGCTGACGGTGAGCGTGTTGGCGTTCAGCGACCATTTCGGCTTGTCGGACAGGATGCGG
Organism: Kribbella sp. NPDC104218; assembly: GCF_055584105.1. Lineage (NCBI taxonomy): Bacteria > Bacillati > Actinomycetota > Actinomycetes > Propionibacteriales > Kribbellaceae > Kribbella > Kribbella sp. NPDC104218. The sequence goes on along the minus strand of NZ_JBVJMQ010000001.1, from coordinate 797,892 downwards.
GTCAGCCAGCCGTCCTGGTCCTGGCGGCCGGGGCAGCCCATGTCCGTCGAGGCCATCCCGCCGTCCTCGAGCGTGATCCGCCCGTCATCGGTCGACACCCGGCCCTGCATCGAGTTGCACCCGGCGTCCGCGATCAGGCGGCCGTCGTCGGTGAACTGCAGGCGCACCTTGGTGTTCTGCGCGAGCTGCTTGGGTTTGCCGTCCTCGGTGATGGCCGTGGACAGGTAGGTCTTGCCGGTCAGCGACCCGCCGCCCCCGGCGGGCGCGTCGTTCCCGCAGGCGGTCAGGGCGAGCAGCAGTCCGGCTCCGGCGAGGGCGATCATCCGCATCTTCACACCTTAGGGACGCGACGGGTGACGCGTTCGTTGCAGTGGGTCGATACCGTGAAGGCAGCGTAAAGACGCGGAAAGGGCCGCCCCGGGGGTGGCGGAACAGATCACGGTTCGATAACGTCAGCGCCCGTACACGGTCGCGAACGTGCACACCACGGCCGGCGCCTGCCGGTCCCACTGGGGATCCAACCGAATCAAGGTGACGCGGCCGGTCGCGGTAGCACTGGGGCAACACAGCGGGCGGCTCGTCGAAACAGACGAAGGATCTTTTCGCATGCCCCCCTTCCGAACTGCCCGGCGCCGACTCGTCGTCCCGGCGGTCTTCCTTGCACTCGGCGGCCTGGTGGCCGTGCCGATCGTCGTTCAGGCGGCCAAGGAGAACCCCGTCGCGGCGTCCACCACCGGTACCGCGGTCAGCACGGTCACCGATCTCCCGAGTGCCGGGCGCGTCGAGAGCTGTGTGCTCGACGCGAGCTCCGGCTGCACGGTCCTGCACGGCTTCGGCAAGAAGCCGGTCGCGATCACCGCGATCGCGTCCGGACCGGCCCAGCTGTCGATCGACCCGGCCCGAACCACCGACAAGAGCTACCGCCTGCGCGCGCTGCGCCGCGACGGCCAGAGTTACCGGAGCGGCACCAAGCTGCGCTACACCGCGCACTACGACTTCGTCGCCGTGCCCGCGCAGCCGACCACTCCGACTCCCACCGCGACGGCGTCCCCGAAGCCGACGCCGAAACCCACGCCGAAGCCGACTCCGACCCGGACGACGCCGACACCGACCAAACCGCCGACAGTGACGCCCACGAGCACGCCGCCGACCAGCAACCCCGGCCAGACGTGCACCAAGCCGACCTGGACGACCACTGCGACCGGTAACGCGGGCGAGGGCCGGACGTACGGCCAGTACTACGTGCACAACAACATGTGGAACAACCACAACGGCACGTACACGATGGCCGTCTGCAACTACAACAGCTGGTACGAGGACGTCACCCAGTCCAAGCCCGGTGACAACGGCGTCCAGGCGTATCCCAACGTGCACAAGGACTACGACGACTTCCCGCTGGCGAAGATCCAGTCGGCCAAGTTCGCGGGCAGCGGGCCGAGCTGCTCCGGCTGTATCTACAACATCGCGTTCGACGTCTGGATCAACAACGGCTTCGAGAACGAGCTGATGATCTGGACGCAGAACCACGGCCAGACCCCGGCCGGCTCCAAGGTCGGGACGACGACGATCGGCGGTCAGCAGTACGAGGTGTGGAAGACCGGCGGCGTGAACTCGCAGGGCGGCATCTTCACCTACAAGTCCGTGAACACGCAGGCCTCCGGCACGATGCCGCTGCAGGCGTTCTTCAAGGACCTCGAGGCCCGCAAGTGGATCCCGGCGAACTCCACGACCTGGCAGGTCGACTTCGGTGTCGAGGTCGTGTCGACCAACAACACCAAGCAGCGGTTCTACTTCAACGATTTCTCGATCCAGGAGAGCTGAGCACGGGAGACATCAGGCCGGTTGCGTAGGGTCTCCTGCGTGACCGGTCTGGTGATCTTCGACAACGACGGCGTACTGGTGGACTCCGAGCGGCTGGCCAACACGATCCTGGCCGAGCTGCTCACCGAGGCCGGTCTGCCGTACACGTTCGACGAGGCAGTCCGCGATTTCATGGGCGGCAGCATGAAATCGATGCGCGAGAACGCCGAAGCGCAACTCGGCCGCCCGCTGCCCGCCGATCTCGAGGACCGGTACCACCAGCGGCTCTTCGACGGGTTCGCGCACCTGCGGGCGATCGAGGGCGTCGAGGACGTCCTCGACCAGCTCGACGCCACCGGGACGCCGTACTGTCTCGCCTCCTCCGGCACGCATCAGCGGATCCGGACGGCGCTCACCGCGGTCGGTTTCCTGGACCGGTTCGCGGGCCGGATCTTCAGCGCCGAGGACGTCGCGCACGGTAAACCCGCGCCCGATCTGTTCCTGCACGCGGCCGCCGCCCAGGGCGTGGTTCCGGCGGATTGCGTCGTCGTCGAGGACAGCCCGCTCGGCGTCGCGGCGGCCAACGCGGCCGGGATGACGGTCTTCGGCTACGCCGGGATGACGGACCCGGCCAAGCTCACCGCCGCGCGTGAAGTTTTCCACAAGATGTCATCCCTCCCGGGATTGCTCTTCGCGGCCTGAGACACTGGTAGGGCTATGGCTACTCTCCGGTCACCAGACGGCAGGTCGCCTCGCGAGCGTCCGACGCGCGCCGAGGCGATCGTCGACCTGGCTGCGATCCGGCACAACGTGGCCACGCTGCGTGGTCATGCCGAGGGTGCGCAGCTGATGACCGTGGTCAAGGCCGACGGGTACGGGCACGGCATCGTCCCGGTCGCCCAGGCCGCCCGCGCCGCCGGCGCCGACTGGATCGGCGCCGCCGTCCTCGAAGAAGCGCTGGATCTGCGGGACGCCGGTGACACCGGCCCGATCTTCTGCTGGCTGACCACACCCGGTGAGCCGCTGGCCGAGGCGATCGCCGAGGGGATCGACCTGTCCGCGGGCGCGCCGTGGGAGATCGACGAGCTGGCCGCCGGGGTGGTCGACCGGCCGGCCCGGGTGCACCTCAAGATCGACACCGGGATGAGCCGCGGCGGCGCCGTCCCGGAGGAGTGGCCGGCGCTGATCCGGGCCGCGCTGCGCGAGCAGGCGGCCGGACGGATCGAGATCAAGGGCATCTGGTCGCATCTCGCGAATTCGGACGAGCCGAAGAGTGAGGTCAACGAGTCGCAGCTGGCGACGTTCGTGCAGGCGATCGACGTGGCCGAGTCGTTCGGCGTCGAGGCCGAGTTCAAGCACCTGGCCAACTCGGGCGCGACGCTCGCGCTGCCGGAGACGCATTTCAACCTGGTCCGGCCCGGGGTCGCGACGTACGGGTTGTCGCCGTTCGGGCATGCGAAACCGGCGTCCGAGCTGGGGCTGCGGCCCGCGATGACGCTGAAGGCGCGGCTCGCGATGGTGAAGCGGGTGCCGGCCGGCGTCGGCGTCTCCTACGGCCTGACCTGGACGGCGCCGCGCCCGTCGAACCTCGGCCTGATCCCGCTCGGGTACGGCGACGGCCTGCCGCGGCACGCGTCGAACGGCGCGCCCGTGCAGTTCCACGACGCGCGGCGCAGCATCGTCGGTCGCATCTGTATGGACCAGTGCGTCGTCAACCTCGAGGACGACGACGTCGCCCCGGGGGACGAGGTCGTCCTGTTCGGCCCCGGCGCGGCCGGTGAGCCGAGCGTCGACGACTGGGCGGACGCCGCCCGCACGATCAACTACGAGATCGTCACGCGGCTCGGGCCGCGCATCCCCCGGCGCTACGTCGACACCGCCCCGATGACCGGCCCTGGCGAGAGGTAGACGATGTCCAAGGCAGGGCGGACCGCAGGCCTGATCGGCGCCGCGGTCGGAGTGCTGGCGGCCGGTGCGGCGGCCGGGGTGGCCGTCGAGCGGACGGTGATCGGCCGGCGGTCGGGGCAGCGCGCGCAGCTGGAGGCCGAGCCGTTCGGTTCCCTGCGCGGGACGCCGCATGTCTTCACCGCGGACGACGGCGTCGAGCTGTACGTCGAGGTCGACGAGCTGAAGCGGTCCCGTCGTCCGGCGCCGCCGAAGAAACGCTTCGCGCGCAAGTTGCCGTTGCCGCCGGAGGATCTGACGGTGATCTTCGCGCACGGCTACGGGCTGAACATGGACGCCTGGCACTTCGAGCGCCGCGACCTGGCCGGGATCGGGACGATGGTCTTCTACGACCAGCGCTCGCACGGCCGGTCCGGGCGGTCGCCGAAGGAGAACATCAGCATCGACCAGCTCGGTCGCGACCTCGGCGGCATCCTCGAGCGGTTCGCGCCGACCGGCCCGGTGATCCTGATCGGGCACTCGATGGGCGGTATGTCGATCATGGCGCTGGCCGATCAGCATCCGGAGATCTTCGGCGACCGGGTGATCGGCGTCGGGCTGTGCTCGACGAGCGCCGGCCGGCTGGACGAGGTGCCGATCATCCTGCCCGGGCTGCCGGGCCGGTGGCTGCGGCAGCTCGCGACGCCGACGGTCTCGGCGCTGGCGCGCGTCCCGGACGTCGTCGAGCGCAGCCGGAAGGCCGGCACCGACATCAGCTACCTGCTGACCCGGAAGTACTCGTTCGGCTCCGAGGTGCCGCCGGCGTTCACCGAGTTCGTCAACGAGATGATCGCGGCGACGCCGATCTCGGTGATCGCGGATTTCTACCCGATCTTCGCGCTGCACGACAAGTACGAGTCGCTGGAGCCGTTGCAGAAGGTCGAGTGCGTCGTTGTCGGTGGTGACAAGGACGCGCTGACGCCGTTCGCGCACGCGGAGGAGATCGTCCGCCGGGTGCCCGGGGCCGAGCTCGTCGAGGTGCGCAACTGCGGCCATCTGGGCCTGATCGAGCACCACCGTGAGTTCACCGCGGCGCTCCTTGGCATGATCGAGCGAGCAGAAGTCTCATTGCTGGGAAACTCTTGAGGGTGGAATGACCGATTTGCACGTCGTCGACGCGACGTCCGAGCACGTGGACGACATCGTCGCGGTGATCCATCATGCGTTTGCCGCCCGCCGGGTGCTGGACCCGCCGTCGACGGCCCTGTCCGAGAACGCGGCCACCGTCGGCGCGGCGCTCGAGAAGCACGGCGGGCTGCTGGTGCTGATCGACGGCGTCCCGGCCGGCGCCGTCCTGTTCGAGGTCGAGGGTGAGGTGCTGAACCTGCGCCGCGTCTCGGTCGACCCCCGGCACCAGGCCCGCGGGGTCGCGTCCGCGATGGTCGGCTGCGCCGAGGAGGTCGCCGTCCGGCGCGGGCTGGCGCGGGTCCGGCTGGTGGCGCGGGTCGAGCTGCCCGACACGGTCGAGTTCTGGCGGCGGCGCGGGTACTCCGTCGTCGAGCAGCAGGACCACAACCTGATCTACGCCAAGGCGATGCCGATCGAGCGGACGGTTCCGACAGCCGAGGAGATGCGGGCAATCGCGGAGGAGCTCGCCGGGCAGCTGCGGGCGGGCGACGTCTTGGTGTTGTCGGGTGATCTCGGCGCCGGGAAGACGACATTCACGCAGGGGCTGGGCGCCGGGCTGAAGGTGCGCGGCGACATCACCTCGCCGACGTTCGTGATCTCCCGGGTGCACCCGTCACTGGTCGGCGGGCCCGCGCTGGTCCACGTGGACGCCTACCGGCTCGGCGGGTTCGCCGAGCTGGACGACCTCGATCTGGACGCGAGCCTGGACGACGCGGTCACCGTGGTCGAATGGGGTCACGGCCTGGCCGAGGCACTCGCGCCGGACCGGCTCGACGTCGTGGTGACCCGGGGTGCCGACGACACCGATGAGACCCGGCAGCTGCGGATCACCCCGGTGGGTCCGCGCTGGGCGGCGTCCGGCGTTCGCGTGTCCGTACTGGAGAAGAACTGACATGTTGCTTGCTTTCGACACGTCGAGCGCCGCCGTGACCGTCGCGGTCGCCGACCCGGTCAGCGGCGCGATCGCCGCCTCCTCGACCACGGTCGACGCGCTGCGGCACGGCGAGCTGCTCGCGCCCGCGATCGCCGCCGCCCTCGAGACCGCGGGCTGCACAGCCCGCGACCTGACCCGGATCGCCGTCGGCGTCGGCCCCGGCCCGTTCACCGGCCTCCGCGTCGGCCTGGTCACCGCGCGCACGATGGCCGACGTCCTCGGGATCGAGGTCGCCGGCGTCTGCAGCCTCGACATTCTCGCCCGCCAGTCCGCGTTGGCGCTGCCGGTCGCCGTCGCGACGGACGCGCGGCGCAAGGAGGTCTACTGGGCCCTGTACGACGGCCCGGCCCCAGACGGCAGCCGCCGTCGGCTGGAGGGTCCCGCCGTCGACAAGCCGGCCGACGTCGCGCATGTGCTGTCCGGGTTGCCGGTGATCGGGCGGGGCGCGGTGCTGTACGGCGAGACGCTCGGCGTACCGGCCGAAGGCGTGGTCGAGTACCCGTCGGCCGAAGTGCTGGCGTTTGGGGTTGCGACCGGCACGCTCGAGGTCGTGCCGCCGACCCCGCTGTACCTGCGGCGTCCGGACGTCACCATGTCGGCCGGGCCCAAGAGCGTGCTGTGAGGCCTGCGATCCGGCCTGCGGTCGCCGCGGACCTCGACGCGGTGAGCGAGCTCGATGAGGTGTGCTTCGGGCCGGAGGCCTGGAGTACCGTCAGCTGGTCGTCGGAGTTCGCGCGGGCGGACCGGGTGATCCTCGTGGCGGACGAAGGTGACGTCGTCGGGTATGTGGTGCTGCTGGTGCCGCCGGTCGAGGTCGACGTGGTCGAGTTGCTGCGGATCGCGGTCCGCCCGGCGGACCGGCGGACCGGGATCGGGCGGCAGTTGATGACGGCAGCGCTGGAGCGGTGCGCCGGGCGGACGGTCCTGCTGGAGGTTGCCGCGGGCAACGAGTCGGCGATCGCGCTGTACGGCGGGTACGGATTCGGACAGATCAGCCGGCGGCGTGGGTACTACGCCGGCGGCGAAGATGCGGTGATCATGCGGTGGCGGGAGACAGCGTGAGCAAGGAAGAGCCTCTGATCCTCGGGATCGAGACGTCGTGTGACGAGACCGGGGTCGGCATCGTGCGCGGGCAGACGCTGCTCGCCGACGCGATCGCGTCCAGTGTCGAGGAGCATGCGCGGTTCGGCGGCGTCGTCCCGGAGGTGGCCAGCCGGGCGCATCTCGAGGCGATGGTGCCGACCATCCGGCGCGCCTGCGAGACGGCCGGGATCAAGCCGACCGACGTGGACGCCGTCGCGGTCACCAGCGGGCCCGGTCTGGCCGGTGCGCTGCTGGTCGGCGTCGCCGCGGCGAAGGGCCTGGCGCTGTCGCTCGACAAGCCGCTGTACGGCGTGAACCACCTGGCCGCGCATGTCGCGGTCGACACCCTGGAGCACGGCGACCTGCCGAAGGGTTGCGTCGCGATGCTCGTCTCCGGTGGGCACTCGTCGCTGCTCGCGGTCGAGGACATCACCGAGGGCGTCACGCCGATGGGCAGCACGATCGACGACGCGGCGGGGGAGGCGTTCGACAAGGTCGCGCGCGTGCTCGGGCTGCCGTTCCCCGGCGGTCCGTACGTCGACAAGGCCGCGCGGGACGGCGGCGACCGGGCGTACGTGCGGTTCCCGCGCGGGCTGACCTCGCAGCGCGATCTCGAGCGGCACCGGTTCGACTTCTCCTTCTCCGGGTTGAAGACGGCGGTCGCGCGCTGGGTCGAGGCGAAGCGGCGGGACGGCGAGGACGTGCCGATCAACCATGTCGCCGCGGCCTTCCAGGAGGCGGTCTGCGATGTGCTGACCCGGAAGGCGATCGACGCCTGCAAGGACCGCGGGTTCGAGCATCTGCTGATCGGCGGCGGCGTCGCGGCGAACTCGCGGCTGCGGCAGATGGCCGAGGAGCGCTGCACCGCGGCCGGGATCGCGGTTCGGGTGCCGCGGCCGGGGTTGTGTACCGACAACGGCGCGATGGTCGCGGCGCTGGGCTCCGAGCTGGTTCGCGCCGGGAAGGCGCCGTCCCCGCTCGGTCTGCCGGCCGACTCCTCGATGCCGATCACGGAGGTGCTGAACAAGTGAAGTGGGCGCACCCGGGCGGTTTCGAGGCGGACGACGACCTCGCGCGGATCGACGTCGACGTCGTCCACGACTTCCTGAGTACGTCGTACTGGGCGACCGGCATCCCGCGGGAGCTGGTCGCGCAGGCATTGGCGGGCTCGCTGAACGTCGGCGTCTACGCCGCGGACGGCGCCCTGGTCGCCTTCGCCCGCGCCGTCACCGACCGGACGACGTTCGCCTGGATCGCCGACGTCTTCGTCCTCCCGTCGCACCAGGGTCACGGCCTCGGCAAGTTCGTCGTCGCGTCACTCCTGGAGCACCCCGAGCTGCAGGGGCTGCGCGCCATGATGCTGGCCACCAACGACGCCCACGAGCTCTACCGCCGCCACGGCTTCACCGAGGTCGACCCCGGCAACGTCATGGCCCTGCGCCACAAACCCACCGACCTCTACCGGTGAGCCGCCCCGGCGTGGACCTCCTCCACAACCCGCCCGGCGCCACCGACCTCATCCTGCTGGCGCACGGCGGCTACGAACACTCCACCAAAACCCCCGGCCGCTGGCGCCCGCCCATCCTCCGCACGTGGCCCTTCGCTGCCGCCCTCAAATCCACCACCCCCACCGCCGCCATCGGCCTGCTCCGCTACCGCCACCGCGGCTGGAACGAAGCCGGGGACGCCGCGGTGGACCTTCGCGCGGTGCTGGCGGCGTTGCCGGCGCGGTACGAGCGGGTGCTGCTGGTGGGGCATTCGATGGGTGGGCGCGCGGTGGTTGCGGCGGGCGAGCATCCGCGGGTGGTCGGGGTGCTGGGGCTGGCGCCGTGGTTACCGGTCGACGAGCCGCTGAGCGCGCTGCGGCCGCCGGTGACGTTTGCTCATGGCAACGATGATCGGGTGACCTCGCCGAAGGGGACGGTCGCGTACGCGAACCGGTTGCGGGCGGCGGGGACGCCGGTCACCGTGCACCTGCTGGACGGCGAGACCCACGCGATGCTCCAGCGCGCCGACGACTGGAACGCCATCGTCACCACCTTCGCCCAGGAAGCACTCACCGGAGCGGTCGGCGAAGAGAAGGATCGGGTCTGGCCGGTGCGGGCGCCGGCTGGGCACCTGCTGGGTGCGGTGGCGCAGATTGCTTGGGCGCGGTTGCGGATGCCGGTACGGGGGCGGATTCGGGGGTGAAGAGACCTGGGGCGAGTTGGCCGCTGGTGCCCCAGGTAAACGGTCAGCGGCGGACCGGTTCTGGGATCAGCGTGGCCGAGTGAGGTGAACGGCTCGTGTTGTGGAACGAAAGGTTAGTGGCGGGCCTCCGGGGGAGGGCATCAGCTGGACGCAGCACCTCGCCCGCCGGCCAGTCTCCCGGAGACCCGCTCGCAGATCGATCATATGTTCGAATACAGTTCGAACGCAAGTCCTAAATTCGCCGGCAGGAGTACGCGACCGCGTCCCGGCCGATCCGGGTGATCAGCAGCGTGGCGGTAGCGGTCCCCTTCGGCGCGAGCTTCTTGCGCAGGACGGCGGGGTCGAGGTCGACGCCGCGCTTCTTGATCTCCAGCGTCCCGATCCCGTTCGTCCGGACCCAGGCCCGCAGCGACTTCTCCTTGTACGGCAGCTCCTCGACCACCTCGTACGCCGAGGCGAGCGCAGTTGGCTCAAGAGCATCAGAAGTGACGTACGCGATCCGCGGATCCAGCAGCCGCCCGTCGACCGCAGCGGCCACTGCCGTCACCAGACCGGCCCGAATGACCGCGCCGTCCGGTTCGTAGAGGTATTTGCCCACCGGGCCGACCACAGCCTCCGGTGCGGTCGTCACAGTCGCGCCGCCAGGTAGCAGGGTCGCCCGACGCGCGACACCGGCGTACAAGGCGCCAGACCAGAGCGCTGCCTCCTTGACCTCTCCGGCGTCGCTGATCCACTCGGCCTCGACGTCCTCGGGCACTGCGTCGTGCGGAATGCCCGGTGCGACCTTCACGCACGCAGTGCGCTCCAGAAGCGCGGTCACGAAGCTCCACGGCGGTGAGTAGGCGTTGTGGTCGAATACGCGCCGTCCGTCCGCCCGCCGCGCCGGGTCCGCGAACACCACGTCGTACGTCGTCAGCTCGGTCGACTCAGCGTCGCCGACGATCACCTCACCGGGCAGCCCCAACGCGGCCAGGTTGGCGCGAGCCGCGGCTGCGGTTTCGGCGTCCCGCTCGATGCCGGTGACGCGCAGCCCGGCGCGGGCGGCGCTGATCAGGTCGCCACCGATTCCACATCCCAGGTCGACCACGCTGGCCCCTGGGAGGGCCGCAGCGATCCGAGCGGCCCGGTGGACGCCGACCGTCGTCCGAGTCGCCTGCTCGTAGCCGTCCGGCGTGAAGAACATCCGCTCCGCGTCCGCACCGAACTTGGCCACCGCCCTGACGCGCAGAGCCGCCTGCGTCACCGCAGCACTCACCAGAGCGCCGTCGTACCGCTTCCGCAGCTTCTCGACGACCTGCAGCTCCCGACCCACGGCGTACTCAGCACAGGCCGCCGCCAGCACCTCGGCACCGACATCGTCCAGAAGCGCCGCAACAGTCACCCGCACACTTTAGAGCGGGCTGGAACAGGTCTTGCTCCACGTGCGGGTGGACGACGAGTAGAGGCGCCAGTTGATCGCGGAGCGGGTCTTGGGTCCGTAGATGCCGTCGGCGATGATCTTGTGCTTGCGCTGGACCATCTTGACCACCGCGCGGGTGTTCTTGCCGTAGATGCCGTCGACGGTGAGTCTGCTGCCGTAGCAGGAGTTCAGGTTGCGCTGCAGGACCTGGATGGCGGTGTCCGGTTTGCCGGAGCGGTCCGAGCCGCGGTGCGGGTTGTCGCCGTACTTGAGGTTGCAGTTGGTGCTCGTGCTACCCAGAACGGACGGCAACGGGATGCCCCAGGTCTTGTTGACCGGGACGAGCCGGGCGTCGCGGCACTGCCCCAGTTTGGCCTCAGCGGCTGCAGCGGCCTCGGCAGAGGTGGTCAGCGGGTCAGCGACCGGCGGAGCCGCCTCGCCGCCGCTGGCGGGCTTCTGGGGTGCCGCTTCGTCCTTGGTGGCGCCGGCTGCGACCGCACCGACCGTCAGAGCGCCGGCTGCGGCCAGAACCGCGATCGTGCGGCCGGAGAACTTCGGCAGCTTCGGCAGGCTGAAAGCCATGGGCACTCCTCGGACGGACGAACCGGTCGAACAAAACGGTCCCACGCCGGCCTGCAATAGGCCAGCGCGGGACCACGATCCGTACTCGGGTGCTTACAGCTCAGAGCTTGTCGTAGCAAGCCTGGCTCCATGTCTTCGTGGTCGGGTTGTACATCCGCCACTTCATCGTCGATCGGGTCGACGGGCCGTAGATGCCGTCCGCGGTCAGCTTGAGCTTCTTCTGGGCCGCCTTGACGGCGTCCTGCGTCTGCGCGCCGTAGCGGCCGTCCTTGGCCAGCTTCGCGCCGTAGCAGTAGTTCAGGTTGCTCTGCAGCGCCTGGATCGCCCGGGTCGGGTCGCCGAACGGCGTGTTCGGGTCGCGGTGCGGCAGATCGCCGTACTTGAGGTTGCAGGTCGTGCTGGTGGACTCCCAGACGCTCGGGACGAACACCTCCCAGCCGCCGCCGACGTTCTTGAACGTCGCGGCGTCGCACTGGCTGAGCGGCGCGGCGGACGCCGAGGAGGCGGCGACGAGCGGGGTGGCGACAAGGGCGACCGCGGCGAGCGCGACGGCCGGCAGACGACGGATCATGCTGTTCTCCCCAGAGTGGACGGGATCCGTTCGATCGGATCCTGTGTGCGGTTGGACACCCACGGCCCGGGATTGGTTGGGGATTTGGCACTCGAGTTGACCGAGTGCTAATCGCGGCCTAGATTCGGTGTTGGCACTCTCGCCTCGAGTGTGCCAAACGGTCCGGCCTCCTGACCCCCGCGACGGCAGGGGAGCGCGACCACCTTGAACAGACAAGCGAATCGACCGTGGAGGTCAGCAAGTGTCGGTCACGATCAAGCCGCTCGAGGACCGCGTCCTCGTCGCGCCGCTCGAAGCCGAGCAGACCACGAAGTCCGGCCTGGTGATCCCGGACACCGCCAAGGAGAAGCCGCAGGAGGGCGAGATCCTCGCCGTCGGCCCCGGCCGGATCGACGACAACGGCAACCGCGTCCCGCTGGACGTCGCCGTCGGCGACAAGGTCATCTACTCCAAGTACGGCGGCACCGAGGTCAAGTACGACGGCCAGGACTACCTGATCCTGGGCGCCCGCGACATCCTCGCAGTCGTCAGCAAGTGACGACCGCCCGCTGTTCCTGACTGACACCGCCCCGGCTGCCTGATGGCACCGGGGCGGAGTGGGTCAGGACAGCGGGACCCGCCGTACCCCGGATATTCAGAAAAGGACTGGTTTTCTTCATGCCGAAGATCCTCGAGTTCGACGAGAACGCGCGGCGCGCGCTGGAGCGCGGCGTCGACAAGCTCGCGAACACGGTGAAGGTGACGCTGGGGCCGAAGGGCCGCTACGTCGTCCTGGACAAGAAGTGGGGCGCCCCGACCATCACCAACGACGGTGTCACCGTCGCGCGTGAGGTCGAGCTGGACGACCCGTTCGAGAACCTTGGCGCGCAGCTCGCCAAGGAGGTCGCCACCAAGACCAACGACATCGCCGGTGACGGCACCACCACCGCGACGGTGCTGGCGCAGGCGCTGGTGCACGAGGGCCTGCGGGCCGTCGCCGCCGGGGTCAACCCGATGGGCCTCAAGCGCGGGATCGAGGCGGCTGTCGAGGCCGTCTCCGCGCGGCTCGTCGAGACCGCCCGGCCGGTGGACGACAAGGGCGACATGGCCCACGTCGCCACCATCTCCGCCCGGGACGCCGAGATCGGCGCCCTGATCGCGGACGCGTTCGACAAGGTCGGCAAGGACGGTGTGATCACCGTCGAGGAGTCGAACACCTTCGGGACCGAGCTCGAGTTCACCGAGGGCATGCAGTTCGACAAGGGCTACATCTCGCCGTACTTCATCACCGACGCCGAGGCCGGCGAAGCGGTGCTGGAGGACCCGTACATCCTCATCCACCAGGGCAAGATCTCCGCGATCGCGGACCTGCTGCCGCTGCTGGAGAAGGTCGTGCAGTCCGGCAAGACGCTGCTGATCATCGCCGAGGACGTCGAGGCCGAGGCGCTGTCCACCCTCGTGGTGAACAAGATCCGCGGCAACTTCACCTCCGTCGCCGTCAAGGCGCCGGGCTTCGGTGACCGCCGCAAGGCCATGCTCGAGGACCTCGCCGCCCTGACCGGCGCCCAGGTCATCGCGCCGGAGGTCGGGCTGAAGCTCGACCAGGTCGGCCTCGAGGTGCTCGGTACGTCGCGCCGGATCGTCGTCACCAAGGACAACACCACCGTTGTCGAGGGCGCCGGCAAGGCCGACGACATCGAGGGCCGGGTCAACCAGATCAAGGCCGAGATCGAGCGCACCGACTCCGACTGGGACCGCGAGAAGCTGCAGGAGCGGCTGGCGAAACTCGCCGGCGGCGTCTGCGTGATCAAGGTCGGCGCGGCCACCGAGGTCGAGCTCAAGGAGAAGAAGCACCGGATCGAGGACGCCGTCTCCGCGACGCGTGCCGCGATCGAAGAGGGCATCGTCGCCGGCGGCGGTTCCGCCCTGGTGCACGCCGCCACGGTGCTGGACAACGGTCTCGACCTCACCGGTGACGAGCTCGCCGGCGTCCGGATCGTCCGCAAGTCCGTCGTCGAGCCGCTGCGCTGGATCGCCGAGAACGGCGGCTACGAGGGCTACGTCGTCACCTCCAAGGTCGCGGAGCTCGAGGTCGGCAGCGGCTTCAACGCCGCCACCGGCGAGTACGGCGACCTGCTCGGCCAGGGCGTCCTGGACCCGGTCAAGGTGACGCGTTCCGCGCTCGCCAACGCCGGCTCCATCGCCGCCCTGCTGCTGACGACCGAGACCCTGGTCGTCGACAAGCCCGAGGACGAGGAGCCCGCCGCGGCCGGTCACGGTCACGGCCACGGTCACTGACCTCAGGTCGTAAGCAGTTCGCACCGCCCCGGCACCTCGTGTGCCGGGGCGGTTGTGCTTTGGTAGCGCTCGTGGAGATTCGGGAGCGGTCCGACGCGGACCTGGACGTCTGTGTGCCGTTGCTGCGCGAGGTTCACGACGTCGCCGCTTACCCGGTGAACTGGCCGGCGGATCCGCGCGCCTGGCTGACACCGGCGGATCGGCTCGGCGCCTGGGTGGCCGATCTCGACGGCCGAGTTGTGGGCCACGTCGTCCTGACGGCCGATGGCTCGGCGGGCGCTTCGGTCGAGCGCCTGTTCGTGGACCCGAAGGCTACCCGGGCGGGTGTTGGGCGGGCGCTGCTCGAGCACTGTGTGACGACGGCCGCCGCGCTGGGGCGAAAGCTCGTGCTGGAAGTAGTGGACAAGCCGGGCTCGGCGGCGGTCGCGCTCTATCGCCGCGCCGGCTGGCAGGAAGCGGGCCGGACGCCGATCGACTGGGGTGGCGCCGAGGCCAGTCACCTACTTCACTTCACGCCGCCGCCGCTGGACTGAGACGGCGATCGCGACGATGAGGCCGGCTGCGACCAGGCTGTAGGTCAGCAGCGGGCTCATGAACTTGGTCAGGCTGGGCGCGTCGCTCGGCCCGAGCTGCCAGACGGCGACCGGGACGGCGTACGCGGTCGTCAGCAGCGCGGCCCACAGCCGGACCGCGCGCTGCCGGATCGCCTTGATCAGCACGATCAGGACCGGGATGCCGCCGAGGAACGCCCAGCCGGTGGCGACCATCACCGGGAAGATCCAGGCGGCGATCACGATGCCGCGGGACGGGCCGCGAACGGGCGTCGGGACGGCGCTGACGGGGGTGCTGAGGGTGCTGGTCATCTGAACTCTCCTAAGAAGCTGTTGTGTTAGTTAGAAGCTATAACTCAGCCAGGTTGAGAGTCAATAGGAAACGTGAGAGGTTCTAACTATGGGTCCGAGGGAGCGGTATCGGGAGCAGGTCCGGGACGAGGTCAAGCAGCACGCCTGGGAACAGATCGGCGCGGCCGGAGTCGCTGCGCTGTCGCTGAACGCGATCGCCAAGCAGATGGGCATGAGCGGCCCGGCCCTGTACCGCTACTTCGCCAATCGGGACGAGCTGATCACCGCCCTGATCCGGGACGCCTACCGGTCACTGGCCGACACCGTGCGCGCGGCGTCCGACGCCGGCGCGGACCTGCTCGCTCTGGCAACCGTCATTCGCGAGTGGGCGCATGCCGACCCGCAGCGCTACTTCCTGATCTACGGAACGCCGGTGCCCGGCTACCACGCCCCAGCCGACACAACCGCGATCTCAGCCGAGGTAATGGCCGTCCTGATCAAGGCCGCGACGCCGACCGAACGCCCAGCGACCCCCTTCGACGTCCACCTGGAGACGCACCGCGCCTGGGCCGGCGCAGACGCCGCACCGGCCCAGCTCCTACACCAGGCCCTGTCCTTCTGGACCCGCCTGCACGGAGTCCTCTCACTGGAACTAGCGGGCCATTTCGCCGGCATGAAGTTCGATCCCGCCCTCCTGATCACCGAAGAACTGAGCTAGGCAGGCTGGGCGACCGCCCGCTGGATCCGCTGGCCGAGAAGGTCGGACAGCCAACCGAGGCAGGCGCCGGCGACCAGTGCGATCAGCGTTCCCCAGAGGTCGAACGACGTCCCGAAGAAGACGGCTGTCCCGGCGAACGCACCGGGGATGAAGCCGAGGACGCCGAGCGCCGCTTGGACGCAGAGGATGAAGGCGACCACGGTGACGGCGATCGCGACGGCGCCGGTGAAGGTTGCGTGGTTGAGGAACAGGCTGGCGAGCCAGCCCCAGAGTGCGCCGGAGAGGTTGGCGGCGAGGCCGCGGGTGAAGCCGGTGCGTCCGCCGCCGGCGGCGAAGTAGCAGGCCCAGGCGACGAAGGCGGCCCAGGTGACGAGGGACAGCTCGATGCTGACCTGCGTCCAGATCCCGGCCAGCAGGCCGACCGAGATGCCGACGCCGAGGAAGTTCTTCATGGCAGCTCCTTAGGGGACGAGGATGGCGCGGCCGCGGACGTTGCCTGCGGTCAGGTCGTCGAGGGCTTGTTGGAAGGCGTCGAGGGGGTATTTGGTGGTGTGGAGTTTGACTGCGCCGCGGGCGGCCAGGGCCATCAGGTCGCAGAGGTCGTTGTAGGAGCCGACGAGGTTGCCGATGAGGTTGATCTCGGTGGAGATGATGTCGATGGTCGGGACGACGACGTCCTCGCCGTAGCCGACGACGTGGTAGTCGCCGGCCCGGCGCAGCATCCGGATGCCTTCGGATGTGGCGCCGCCTTCGCCGACGAAGTCGACGACCACCTCCGCGCCGACGCCGCCGGTCAGCTCCAGGACCGCGTCGACCTGGTTGCCATCGGCAACGATGCCGTGGTCGGCGCCGATCGACTCGGCCAGCTTGACCGCGTCGGTGTTCCGGTCGACGACGACGATCTCGGCCGGGGTGAGCGCTTTCAGCACCTGGATGCCGATGTGGCCGAGGCCGCCCGCGCCGATCACGACACAACGGTCCCGCGGCGTCAGGCGGCGGGCTGCCTTCGCGGCCGCGTGGTACGCCGTCAGGCCGGCGTCCGCGAGTGCGGCGACGTCCGACGGTTCGAGGGAGTCGTCGATGCGGACGACGCTGCGGGCTGAGGTCAGCAGGTACTCGGCGTACCCGCCGTTGGTGTCGATGCCTGGGAACGCCGAGGACTCGCAGTGCACGTCGTCACCGGAGCGGCAGGCTCGGCACAGGCCGCAGGTGATCAGCGGGTGCAGAATCACCTTGTCGCCTTCGCGGACGTTGCTGACCGCAGAGCCGACCGCATGTACCCAGCCCGCGTTTTCATGGCCGATCGTGTACGGAAGCGCCACACCGCTCTTCTCGGCCCACTGTCCTTCCAGAATGTGCAGATCGGTCCGGCAAACGCCCGCACCGCCGATGCGGACGACGACGTCCCACGGATGCGCGATCTGCGGCTCCGGGACCTCAGCGGCCTCCAGATTGCGGTGGTAGCCCACCACGTTGACGGCTCTCATCAGGCTGTCTCCTCATCGGGGTAGCGGGTCCGCAGCAGGCCGCGGCAGAAGTGGGCGTTGCCCTCGATCGAGATCCGCGTCGAGCGGGCCCGGCGCAATGCGAGCGGTACGGCGGTTTCGGCGTACGGCGTACCCGTGTGGTCGACGAGGACCGGGGCGTCGGGTGTGTTCGGGAGACCGATCGTTGTCCGGCGTCGGCGGAGGGCCTCGGTGTGCTGGTCGTCCGGGAGGTCGGCCAAGGTGACCGAGCCGAGTTGGACGTCGCGCTGTTCGCGGAGCAGGTAGGTGAGGCAGCGTTCCATCGCCGCGGTGTGCGCCTTGCGCTGGAAGGTCGCGCGCAGTTCGTCGAGGTCCCGCTCGGCCTCGTGTTTGAAGGTGCCGCGATACCCGGCGTCCGCAGCCAGCCCGCGGTTGATCAGCTCGGAGTCGTGATGGTCGTCGAGCTGGACGGTCACCAGATCCGTCCAGTCGAGCGCGGTCAGCACGTCCTTGGCGTCGGAGGCCATCAGATAAGCGAAGTTCGGCGCGCAGAACGCGGTCGGCAGCCGCAGGTGCACTTCGACCGCCGAGCCGGCGACCGTGACCGACCGGACGAACCCGAGATCGGTGATCGGCTCGTCGAGCTCCGGGTCGACGACGGCGTCCAGGGCGGCGTACGCCTGCTTCTCCTGGACGTTCATCAGGCGTCCACGAGGTCGTCGGCGCCGCGCGGGCCGGTCGCGGTCTCGTCGGCGTCCGGCAGCCGCAGCTCGGCCGGGACGTCGAGGTCGTACATCTTGGCCGCATTCAAGCCCAGGATCTTCTTTTTCTGCGCGGTCGTCAGCGGCGCGTACTCCGTCAGATCGGCCGGGATCTGGAAGTCGACGAACGACTCGATCAACCACTTCGGCGTCCAGAGCGCGTAGTCGGAGGAGAATTGGATCCGGTCCTCGCCGATCCAGTAGAGGAGCTCGCCGATGATCTGGGCGAAGTACCGCGGCCGGGTGTGGATGAACGGCATCGCGACCGCAAGCCCGCCGTGCACGTTCGGCTCCTGGGTGGCGATCCAGCAGAAGTCCTCCAGCCGCGGCAGGCCGACATGCTCGACGACGAAGTTCAGATCGGTGAAGTCGGTCGCGACGTGGTCGATGTCCGCGACGTCGAACGCGTCCCGGTCCAGCGGCCGGATCGTCGGGCCCTTGTGGACGTGGATGTTGGTGATGCCGAGCTCACGGCACAGCTCCAGGTAGCGGTACGACCAGGGGTCGTCGAGCCGCCAGCCGCGGGACTCGCCGTGCCACTCGGCGGTGTAGAGCTTCACGCCCTTGAGGCCGAACCGCTCGGCGTCCGCGCGCAGCTGGTCCAGACCGGCCTCGCCGTTGCGCGGGTCGAAGTTGTGGTTGTAGGTGAGCTTGTCCGGGTGTTCGGCGGCCAGCTGCGACGCCTCCTCGGTCTGACCGAAGCCGTTGCGGTAGAACTCGCCCAGCTGAGCCGGCTGGAAGACCGCGTGGTCCACGTAGCCGAGCTCGAACAGGTCCCGCATCAGGCGTTCGCCGCCCTGGTAGAGGTACTCCTCGTACGGCCACACCTCCTGTTCCGGTGACAGGTTGCGGTGGTAGTCGTAGAAGCAGTCGATGAACTGCTTGCCGTGGAGGTTGCGCTGGTTCTCCGGACGGGCGTCCCACAGGGCGACGTGGGCGTCCACGATGTAGTAGTTCTCGCCGTCTTTGCTGTACATCTGCGTACTCCTTCATGCGCCGGTTGACGTTGAAGGTAGGGACGGGTCATGGACGGCGGCAGACGGTCGGAGTCTCAATCTGAGACGTGCCGTTGTCTCAATCTGAGACAGGGACCTCTGGACGCGTTGGTCTGGTCGTTGCACCCTCGTGGAGAGAGGAGGCCGCCCGTGGAGATGAGCGAACGGCTGCAGGCCTCTTGGCAACGCAGTCAGGAGTACGGCGTCTCGGTCGAAGAGGTGGAGCCGGTGTTCGCCGGTACGTTCGACCAGGAGTCGCTGTTCTTCCAGTGCGGCCGTGAGGTGCTGACCGACCTGCACAAGACGCTGGCGGCTGAGCCGATCAGCTTGATGCTGACCGATGCGGACGGGCTGGTGCTCAACCGGCTCAGCGGCGACCACAGCCTGCTCCGCGCGCTGGACGCCGTCCATCTGGCGCCTGGATTCGCGTATTCGGAGCGGGAGACTGGGACGAACGGCCTCGGGCTCGCGCTGGCCGACCGGGCGCCCACTCTGGTCCGGGCGGAGGAGCACTACGCGCAGAGCCTCTGTACTTATACGTGCGCGGCCGTACCGGTGTTGGATCCGCTGAGCGGTCGGCTGGAAGGCAGCGTGAATCTGACAACGTGGTACAAGTCGTCCAGTGAGCTGCTGCTCGCGTTGGCGCAGTCCGCGGCCAGTAATACGACCGCTCTGATGCTGGCGCGGTCGCAGGGTCGGAGTCCGCGACCGGCGCCGCGTGGTGAGGTCTTCCGGGTCGAGTCAGCCCGGTTGGAGCCCGGCTCGGGGACTCTGCGTTCGCTGTCGAGTGCGTGGACCACTGCGTTGACGCTGACCAAGCAGGCCTTCGCTGCGGGCCGAGTGGTGGCCGCTGTGGGGGAGGCGGGGTCCGGCCGGGCCACACTGCTCGCGCAGGGCGAGCGGGAGACGCGACCGCGGGAGCGCATCCTCGCTGCGAGCCCGCCGGCGCCACAGGACGTCGAAGCCTGGCTCTCACTCTGGACGCCGGAGCTGGGCAAGCCGCATACGGCAGTGGTGCTGTGCGACGTCGACGTCCTGCCGGCTTGGGTTGCCGAGCGGCTGCGCGACCTGATCCACAGTGTTCAAGGACCGGTCCCGTTCTCGATGACTGCCGAGCGGTTCGAGGACATCCCGGCGGCGTTGGCTGCTCTGGTGGACACCGTCGTACCAGTGCCACCGCTGCGGGACCGCTCCGGCGACGTACTGCCGTTGGCGCGGTACGCCGCTCGTCGCGCTCGTGGGCGGGACGTCGAGTTCACCGCGGCCGCGCAGCGGGCGCTGACCGACTACGCGTGGCCAGGGAACGTCGAACAGCTGCACCGGCTGGTCAAGGTCGTGGCCGGCCGCACCGACGTCATCGACGTCCGGCATCTGCCTGGAGAGCTTCGCTCCGGGCCCAGCCACCGGCTCAGCACGATCGAGCGCTTCGAACGCGACGAGATCATCAGAGTCCTCGGCCGGCCGGGCGTGTCGATGAAAGACGCGGCTGACGAGCTAGGGATGAGCCGGGCGACGATCTACCGGAAAATCGCCCAGTACGGCATCCGTACGGCCCAGTAGTCACAAATCGTGAGCAAATGGCTGGAAGTGGCCACTAAGTGCCACCAATTGCCACTAGGCAAGCAGAGGTGAGAGTCGTACCATCTTTCAGGCTGACCGGTCCGACACGAGGGGGCGAGGGGTGACCGAGGTCCGAGTACCGCACACCCACGACCGGGTCGAGCTCAGGGATCTGGCCGCGCTGGCGAGCGGCGGCGACCACACAGCTCTGAACGACCTGCTCACCCGGGTGCGCGCAGTGGCGCACCGTTATGTACGGTCCCGGTTGTGGACCTATCCCGGCGGCGCCGACATGGTCGACGACGTCGCTCAAGAGGTTTGTGTCGCGGTCTTCGGCGCACTCGGCCGGTACCGGGACGAGGGGAGGCCGTTCGAGGCCTTCGTCTACGGCATCGCGGCCCGCAAGGTCGCCGATGCCCAGCGTGCGTACGCGGTGGCCGACGTCTCGACGCCGGACCTGCCGGACGGCGCCGACGAGTCACCGACGCCGGAGGAGCACGCGGTCCGGCACTCGGAGGTCCAGCACATCATGGACCTCCTGGAGAAACTGCCGGAGAAGCTGCGGGAGATCCTGCGGCTCCGGGTGGTAGCGGGGTTGTCAGCCGAGGAGACCGGCCGGGCACTGGGGATGACACCGGGGGCGGTGAGGGTCGCACAGCATCGGGCGTTGAACACGCTCAGGGGGTATGTGGGGCATGAGGGACGAGGAGCAGGGGAGGGGCATCATGGCTGACCGTTTCGACCTCGACGCGATCGACGCCGATGACGCACTGCTCGACCTGCTGGCCGCTGGAGGGGAGTCCGCGCGGTTCGCGGGCGAGCACGACCCGGCCGTGGCACTGCTGGCCGAGCTGCGGCTGGCGGTGGAGGTCGAGGACGAGCTCCCCGAAGAGACGATCGACGACGCGGAGAGCTTCCTGGCTCGCTGCGCGGCGCTGAACCCGGTGACGGACCCGTTCGCCCGCAAGATGGCGGCCCGTGGTCTGGCGCTCGGCGTCGCCGCGGTGGCGGCGCTGTCGGTGTCCGGTGTGGCCGCCGCGGTCACGGGTGACCCGCTGTCGCCGTACGAGAAGGTGATCGAGAAGATCACCGACGCGGTCAGCCCGACGACGGACTTCCCGAAGGAGCAGCTCGAGGGGCTGCCCGTCGTGGACCGGACGACGATCGTCAAGGTCGCGAAGGACTACCAGAAGAAGCAGGAGCAGAAGGCCGCGGAGGCCGAGGCCGGCGAGGACAAGACGCTGGCCAACGGCGAGGTCCCGCAGGACACCGTCGCCGTACTGCCGCCGCTGGCCCGGCCGGCCGTGATCACCAACCCGACGGTGATCGAGCAGCCGGTGGTCCCGCCGCCGACGACGACCACGCAGCCGCCGACGACGTCCGAGCCGCAGCCGGGTAACGGCGACCCGACGGAGAAGCCGTCCGACCCGGTCCCGTCCGACCCGCCGCCGTCCACGCCGCCGCCGACGACGGAGCCGAGCACGCCGCCGACCGAGCCGACGACGCCGCCGTCCACGCCGCCGACGACCGAGCCGAGCACCCCGCCGACCACACCGGCGCCGGGGAACGGCGAGAACGGCAACCCGGGGACGCAGCCGAGCACGCAGCCGACCACCGGGACCAACCCGGGCGGCCAGCCGAGCGAGAACCCGGGTGAGAACCCGGGCTCCGGCAACCCGGGCCTCCCGGAGCAGCCGGGTTCGGACACCGGTGAGACCGGCGACACCAAGCCGGGGGACACCCCGACCGGCCTGCCCACCGGGGACGCGCCGAGCGGCGACGTCAAGCCGATCGAGGACAAGGCGGTCGCCGAGGCCGAGAAGCTGGCGAAGGCGATCGCGCCGATCCTGCCGACGCCGACCGGCGCTCCGCTGGAGCTGCGCAGCGCCGAGCGGTACTTCGGCAAGCACTCCAGCGGCAAGGTCGCCTCCGGCTCGGTCCGCAAGGCCTACACCAAGGGCAAGCACTCCACCGGCAAGTACGTCGAGGGCAAGCACGCGGCCATCGAGCGCACCCACGGGTCGGTCGAGGACGAGGCCGTCCTGCAGATTCTCGGAGTGCTGAACAAGCGCCAGAAGTGAGCTGAACGCCGACGCGGGGCCCGGGTCCGTACCCGGGCCCTGGTCATGCCTGTGGACGGCCGATTCTGACTCCTCGTGACGGCGGCATAGGATGGTGTTCCGTTCTCGCCGGACAAAGGTGCTCGTTTTTCCCATGGACATCACACCCGCTGGAGTTCCCGACAAGTTCGCCGTCCTCGGTCTGACCTTCGACGACGTCCTGCTGCAGCCCAACGAGTCCGACGTCATCCCCTCCGAGGTGAGCACCCGCTCCCGCGTGAGCCGGAACATCGAGGTCTCCATCCCGCTGCTGTCCAGCGCGATGGACACCGTCACCGAGGCGCGGATGGCGATCGCGATGGCCCGCCAGGGCGGTCTCGGCGTCCTGCACCGCAACCTGTCGATCGAGGACCAGGCCCAGCAGGTCGACCTGGTCAAGCGCTCCGAGTCCGGGATGATCGCCCAGCCGATCACGATCGGGCCGGATGCGACCATCGGCGAGGCGGACGCGCTCTGCGGGCAGTACCGGATCTCCGGCGTCCCGGTCGTGGACGACGCCGGCGTCCTGGTCGGCATCGTCACGAACCGTGACATGCGCTTCGAGAACGACATGGCCCGGCCGGTCCGTGAGGTGATGACGCGGCAGCCGCTGATCACCGGCAAACAGGGCATCTCCGCGGACGACGCGATGCTGCTGCTCAGCAAGCACAAGGTCGAGAAGCTGCCGCTGGTCGACGACGCCGGCAAGCTGACCGGCCTGATCACGCTGAAGGACTTCGTCAAGCGGGACAAGTTCCCGCTGTCCACCAAGGACGACAGCGGCCGGCTCCGCGTCGGTGCCGCGATCGGCTTCTTCGGCGAGGCCTACAAGCGCGCGATGGCGCTGGTCGAGGCGGGTGTCGACCTCCTCGTCGTGGACACCGCGCATGCGCACTCGAAGGCCCAGATGGAGATCATCCGCAAGCTCAAGGCCGACCCGGCCACCCGCGGCGTCGACATCGTCGGCGGTAACGTCGCCACCCGCGGCGGCGCGCAGGCGCTGGTCGATGCCGGCGCGGACGGCGTCAAGGTCGGCGTCGGCCCGGGCTCGATCTGTACGACGCGGGTCGTGTCGGGCGTCGGCGTCCCGCAGGTGACCGCGATCTACGAGGCCTCGCTGGCCTGTAAGCCGGCCGGCGTGCCGGTGATCGGCGACGGCGGTCTGCAGTACTCCGGTGACATCGCCAAGGCGCTCGTCGCCGGCGCCGACACCGTGATGCTCGGCTCGCTGCTGGCCGGTTGCGAGGAGTCGCCCGGCGACCTGGTCTTCATCAACGGCAAGCAGTTCAAGGCCTACCGCGGGATGGGTTCGCTCGGCGCGATGTCGTCGGCCGGCGGCCTGCGCAAGTCCTACTCCAAGGACCGCTACTTCCAGGGTGACGTCGGCAGCGACGAGAAGCTGATCGCCGAGGGCGTCGAGGGCCAGGTGCCCTACCGCGGCCCGCTCGCGGCCGTCGCGCACCAGCTGATCGGCGGCCTGCGGCAGTCGATGTTCTACTGCGGCTCGCGCACCGTGACCGAACTGCAGGACAACGGCCGCTTCGTCCGGATCACCTCGGCCGGCCTGCAAGAATCGCACCCGCACGACATCCAGATGACGGTCGAGGCCCCGAACTACTCCGGCCGCTGATCCGCCTGCCTACGAAGGACACCAGATGACCGAGATCGAGATCGGCCGGGCCAAGCGCGGGCGGCAGGCGTACGCGTTCGACGACATCGCGATCGTGCCGTCCCGCCGGACGCGCGACCCCGAGGAGGTCTCGACCGCCTGGCAGATCGACGCCTACCGGTTCGAGCTGCCGATCCTGGCCGCCCCGATGGACTCGGTGATGTCGCCGGCGACCGCGATCGCGATCGGTCAGGCCGGTGGTCTCGGCGTCCTGAACCTCGAAGGTCTGTGGACCCGCTACGAGGACCCGACCGGCCTGCTCGAGGAGATCACCTCGCTGGACCGCGAGCGCGCGACGCACCGGCTGCAGGAGATCTACTCGGCGCCGATCAAGCCGGAGCTGATCTCGCAGCGCGTCCAGGAGATCCGCGCCTCCGGGGTGACCGTCGCGGGCGCGCTGTCGCCGCAGCGGACGAAGCAGTTCGCCAAACACGTGGTGGACGCCGGCGTCGACCTGTTCGTCATCCGCGGGACGACGGTCTCCGCCGAGCACGTCTCCGGCCAGGCCGAGCCGCTGAACCTCAAGCAGTTCATCTACGACCTCGACGTCCCGGTCATCGTCGGCGGCTGCGCCACCCACCAGGCCGCGCTGCACCTGATGCGCACCGGCGCGGCCGGCGTCCTGGTCGGCTTCGGCGGCGGCGCCGCCCACACCACCCGCAAGGTCCTCGGCGTCGCCGTCCCGATGGCCTCGGCCGTCGCCGACGTCGCCGCCGCCCGCCGCGACTACATGGACGAGTCCGGCGGCCGCTACGTCCACGTCATCGCCGACGGCTCCGTCGGCCGCTCCGGCGACGTCGCCAAGGCCATCGCCTGCGGCGCCGACGCCGTCATGGTCGGCTCCCCCCTCGCCCGCGCCTCCGACGCCCCCGGCGGCGGCTACCACTGGGGCGCCGAAGCCTGGCACGCCGACCTCCCCCGCGGCGAACGCGTCGAAGTAGGCGTCACCGGCACCATGAACCAGATCCTCTTCGGCCCCTCCTGGGTCCCCGACGGCACCATGAACCTCGTCGGCGCCCTCAAACGAGCCATGGCCACCACCGGCTACACCGAACTCAAAGAGTTCCAGCGCGTAGAAGTAGTCGTCGGCTGAATCACGTCGCGAGCGACGTGCGGTAGCGCGCCCGGCCTGGGGAGTTCTGGAAGGATTGCGGTATGGGATTGTTCAGTCGGGGTAGCCGGGAAGCGGACAATGTGGCGCTGGCTACGGCGCGGGCTATGTTGACTTCGGATGACGTGGATCAGGTGCGGTTTCTGATTACGTCGCGGTTGTTCGTGCATGCGACGAAGTTGGTGCGGGACCGGACCGGGCTGGACATCAAGAAGTCGCGGCAGATCGTGGAGGAGATTCGGTACGGGACTTATGTGCCGCCGGTGCGGGACACGCCGGTGGTGCGGGTGCCGGGGACGAATTTGGCGGAGCGGACGCGGGCGCTGAAGGCGGCGGGGGAGTTGCATCAGGCGACGGCGCTGGTGGTGTCCGAGACGGGGATGACCGAGGTCGAGGCCGGGTTGTTCGTGGGTGCGCTGAACGCGGAGGCCTAGCCCTTCACGTAGGAGAGTTTCTCGGCGATCTTGCCGTCGCGCAGCCGGATGACGTCGACGCCGCGGACGTGCCCGCGGCCGCCGGTCTCGTCGCGCCAGGAGTAGTGCCAGCGGACGACGGCGCGGTCGCCGGCGATGATCGTCTCCTCGGTTTCGAAGCGGGGCTCGGTGGTGCCCTCGAAGAGCTTCTGCCATTCGGCGCGGACGGCGTCGGCTCCTTTGAAGCGCTGACCGTCGGGGGCCGGTGAGGTGGACTCGAAGACGCAGTCCGGCGTGACTAGCGCCAGTACCGTCTCCAGGTCGCACCGGTCGAACGCCGTACCGAAGCGGTTGAGCAGGGCGAGGGCGGGCGACCAGTCCGGGTCGCGGCCGAAGGCGGCGAGCAGAGCGTCAGCCGGGTCGGCAGAGCCGGGGAGCGGGTCGCCGACCATGCCGGCCGAGCGGTACAGCTCAGCCCGCTCTGCGAACCAGGGGGTGACCTCGGCGACCAGCTCGGCGTCGAGGCCGCGGTCGGTGCCGAGTGCTGCGGCCAGGTCCCACGTGTGGATCAGATGGTCCGCCACAAGCTGGCGCAGGTACTCGTCGGTCGACTCGTCCCCGTACGACAGGTGCACGGTCGGCACGTCTGCACTCGCCGCCAGTTGCGCCTCGGCGGCCGCGATCAGTGCGGTCCGGGCGGCGTCGTCCCCAAGCAGATCACCGTCGAACGCGGCCCCGACGTCCGCAATCGTCCGACCGGCCATCAGCGGCACAGTCCACCGTTCTTCACCGACCACGTGGTTTACCAGAGCGTGGACGTCCCACTCCGCGCACGGCGTCGGCGCCGACCACTGGTCGTGGCGCACCGACTGCACCAGCTGCGCGAACGCCCCCACACTGCGGTTGTGTAACTCAACAATGTCCATGACGAGCCCCCTCAGCGCCAGCGTCCGCCGTACCGAGGGAAGCGTCAAGAACTAGCCGCCGATGCGGCGTTCGGGACCTACCAGGAGTTGCTGGGCCGCCTCGTGTGCGTGATGGGAGGCGGTCAGGTCGCCGGTGGCGGCGAGGAGGTCACCGTGCTGGCGGTAGCAGGCGGCGGCCAGGTCAGTCATCTCCGGGTCGTCGTCGGTGAACGGGATGAGCGCGGTGGCGACCTCTGCGCACCAACCGGCCAGGTCCAGGGCCAGCTCGGTGCGGCCAGCCTGGTGGTACGCGCCGGAGATGTCGAGCAGCAGCTTCGCCCAGATCGGCGCGTAGGTGCTGGTCTCGTAGCGCATCCGCTGTGACTCGCGCTCCGACGAGATGGCGAACAGGTAGTGCGCCTCCAGGCCCAGCGTCATCGCAGTGCCGACGTCCTGGATCAGCAGTGCCGAGATGAGCTCGGCCAGCTCAGTAGCTCGTACGCAGGCGGACTCCGGGTCAGTGCGACCCGACACCGTTGCCAGCGTCATACCGGGAGCGGGCTCGGCCAGAGCAAGCAGCCGGTAGTACTGCTCGTAGGGCCCGAGTTTGATCTCGGCGTTCTCCAGAGCGGCGACCAGAGTCAGCGGCAGACCACGCTCCAGCTCTTCGGTGACTCGCGCTGCGGTCTCGGCGTCCGTGTCGAACGCCGTCCGCAGGCAGGTCTCGCCCTCCATGATGCGACCGACGATGCCGAGGTGCTTACCCTTGCGGGTGAGTGCGGCGACCAGTGTGCGCATGTCGGTCGCGGAGTCCGAGTCGGCGAGGGTGTCGGCGGTGTTCAGGCCGATCTCGTCCGCCTCCAGGGCCAGGTCGAGCCGACCCTCCGCTGCGTGGACGTCGGCCGACACTGCGGTCGCCGTACACAGGTAGCGCGCGTACGAGAGGGACTGCGGGCTCTCGTTGATCTGGTCCGCGAGCTGAAGGAACAGCTGGGTCGCTGCGTCCGCAGACGCGACGGCGAGTGCAGGATCGCCGTACCGGCGCAGGATGAGCGCATTCATCGCGAGGACGCGGGCGAAGTCCGGCTGGTGCCGCAGGCCCTCTTCACCGCCGACGAGCTGGCCGTACGCGATGACCGCGCCGTCCATCTCCAGTACGGCGGTGGCGCCGCGACCGCGGTGCGCCTGGGTCATAGCGCGCCGTGCGCGGATGTCAGCGAGGTACGACGTCGCGTCGAGCACGCCGGCGTCGCTGAGCTCGGTGTAGCCGAGCTGGGCCTCGTGCAGCGCGGCAAGCGCTTCCTCGTGCCGGCCTGCGGCGTTCAGCGAACCGGCCAGCTCGTAGTGCGTCGCGGCCATCAGGTGCTTGGCCTCGTAGTGATTGGGCTGTTCCTCGGCCCGCTGCCGGGCAAGCTCGATCACGCGCTGCTGATACGGCCCGGCCTCGTCCGCCCGGCCTTCCTCGATCAGCACCTGGGCTGTCTGCAGCGCCTCGCCGAGCTCGTCCTCAGGAGGCGTCCAAAGCCCCCCGCTGTCCACCATCTCGCGTTTCCACCCCTTCGCAGGTTCAACCGTCAACCCTAGGGCAATGCATCTGCACGTGCAGCGGGACACGAAGCCCATTCGGTACTGACACCTGCTATTACCGGCAGGTAGCCTAGGTGAATGAGCGAGCAGACGTCGATTCCCGCGGACCCGGAGCTCGACCCGACCGCGTCGTACGCGACCGACCAGTCGGTCATCCGGCGGTTGTCGGGGCTGCTGCGGGCGACCGCCGGTACCCGGACCTCCTATGCGCCCGCGACCGGCCAGCCGATCGCGGATCTGCCGGTGTCCAGCCCGGACGACGTACTCGGCGCGGTCCGGTCGGCCCGGCGTACGCAGGCGACCTGGCGCCGGGTGCCGCTCGACGAGCGCGCTGCGATCCTGCTGCGCTACCACGACCTCGTGCTGGACCACCGGCACGAGCTGGTCGATCTGGTCATCCGGGAGTCCGGCAAGGCGCGTAAGCAGGCCTTCGAGGAGGTCGCGCACGTAGCGCTCACAGCGCGGTACTACGGCCGCAAGGCGCACGAGCTGCTCGACCCGCAGCGCAAACTCGGCATGTTCCCGGTGCTGACCCGTGCCGAGCAGCGCTACGTACCCAAGGGCGTCGTCGGCATCATCTCGCCGTGGAACTACCCGCTCAGCATGGCGATGGCCGACGGCCTGCCCGCCGTCCTCGCCGGGAACGCTGTCGTGCACAAACCCGACAGCCAGACCCCGCTGACGGCGCTGCGCGCGATCGAGCTCCTGTACGACGCCGGCCTGCCGCGCGAGGCCTGGGTGCCGGTGAACGGCGACGGCCCGACCGTCGGCGGCGCGATCATCCAGAACACCGACTACATCTGTTTCACCGGCTCGACCAAGACCGGCCGTCTGGTCGCGAAGCAGGCCGGTGAGCGGCTGATCGGCTGCAGCCTCGAGCTCGGCGGCAAGAACCCGATGCTGGTCCTGCGCGACGCCGATGTGCACCGGGCCGCCGAGGGCGCCGTCCGCGCCTGTTTCGCCAGCGCCGGTCAGCTCTGCGTCTCGATGGAGCGCCTGTACGTCGCCGACCAGGTGTACGACGCCTTCGTCACCGCGTTCGTGGACCGCGTCAACAAGCTCCGCCTCTCGGCCGGCACCGGCTGGGACGTCGACATGGGCTCGCTGATCTCCAAGGCCCAGCTGGAGACCGTCAGCCGGCATGTGGACGACGCCAAGGCCAAGGGCGCCGTTGTCCTGGCCGGGGGCAAGGCGCGGCCGGACATCGGCCCGCTGTTCTACGAGCCGACGGTCCTGTCCGGCGTGACGCCCGCGATGGAGTGCTTCGACAACGAGACCTTCGGTCCGGTCGTGTCGATCTACCGGTTCTCCGACGAGTCCGAGGCGATCCAGCGCGCCAACGAGGGTGAGTACGGCCTGAACGCGAGCGTCTACACCCGGGACGCCCGCCGCGGCCGTGCGGTCGCCGCCCAGCTCGTCGCCGGGACCGTCAACGTCAACGAGGGCTACGCGGCCACCTTCGGCTCGATCGACACCCCGATGGGCGGGATGCGATCGTCCGGCCTCGGCCGCCGCCAGGGCGTCGAAGGGATCCGCCGGTACGTCGATCCGCAGGCGATCGCGACCCAGCGGCTGCTCCCGATCGCCGCCTCGCACGGCATCCCCGACGAGACCTACGCCGAGCTCATGACCGGCGCCCTCCGAGTCCTGAAGAAACTGGGACGGGCGTAGTGCCATGGCTGCCGACTACGACGTCCTCGTCATCGGGTCGGGTTTCGGCGGCTCGGTCAGCGCGCTGCGGCTGACCGAGAAGGGGTACAAGGTCGCGGTGCTGGAGGCCGGGGCCCGGTTCGAGGACGCGACGTACGCGAAGAACTCGTGGGACGCCAAGCGGTTCCTGTTCGCGCCGAAGCTCGGGATGTTCGGCATCCAGCGGATCACCGCGCTGCGGGACGTGATCATCCTGTCCGGCGCCGGGGTCGGCGGCGGCAGCCTGGTCTACGCGAACACGCTGTACGAGCCGCTGGCGGCGTTCTACACCGACCGGCAGTGGGCGCACATCACCGACTGGAAGAGCGAGCTGGCGCCGTACTACGACCAGGCCAAGCGGATGCTCGGCGTCGCGACCTACCCGCATTTCACGCCCGCCGACCAGGTGATGAAACAGGTCGCGGACGACATGGGCGTGGGCCACACCTTCCACCCGACACCGGTCGGTGTCTTCTTCGGTCAGCCCGGGGTCGAGGTCGAGGACCCGTACTTCGGCGGCGCCGGGCCCCGGCGGACGGGCTGTATCGACTGCGGCGAGTGCATGACCGGCTGCCGGCACAACGCCAAGAACACGCTGACCAAGAACTACCTCTACCTGGCCGAGAAGGCCGGCGCCGAGGTCTTCGCGATGACGACCGTCACGTCGGTCGAGCCGCGGCCCGGCGGCGGGTACGTCGTCGTCACCCGGCACACCGCGAACCGGAAGGTCGTCCGCCGGTTCACCGCCGACCAGGTCGTCTTCGCGGCCTCCGCCCTCGGGACGGCGAAACTCCTGCACCGGCTCCGCGACGAGGGCAAGCTGCCCCGGCTGTCGCCGCGTCTCGGCGTCCTGACCCGGACCAACTCCGAGTCCTTGCTCGGGGCGATGGCCGGTGACGACTCGATCGACTACAGCCGCGGCGTGGCGATCACGTCGTCCTTCCATCCGGACGACGTCACCCACATCGAGCCGGTCCGCTACGGCAAGGGTAGTAACGCGATGTCGCTGCTGCAGACCGTGCTGACGGACGGGGACGGCGCCGAGCCGCGCTGGCGGACGTGGCTGCGGGAGCTGCGCGTCCAGCGGAAGAATATCCGCCGGCTGTACGACCTCAAGCACTGGTCCGAGCGGGCCGTGATCGCGCTCGTCATGCAGACGACGGACAACTCGATCACGACGTTCGGCAAGCGGGACCGGCTCGGCCGCTGGCGGCTGACCTCCAAACAGGGCCACGGCGCCCCGAACCCGGCCTGGATCCCGGTGGCGAACCAGGTCGTCCGCCGGATGGCGAACCTGATGAAGGGGACGCCGGGCGGCACGATCGGCGAGCCGTTCAACGTGCCGATGACCGCGCACTTCATCGGCGGCTGCGCGATCGGCGACTCGCCCGAGACCGGCGTCGTCGACCCCTATCACCGCGTCTACGGGTACGACGGCCTGCACATCCTGGACGGGTCGGCGATCTCGGCGAACCTCGGCGTGAACCCGTCGCTGACCATTACCGCCCAGGCCGAGCGGGCGCTGTCGTTCTGGCCGAACAAGGGTGATCAGGACACCCGGCCGGCCGTCGGGACGGCGTACCGGCGGCTGGGCCCGGTGCCGCCGAAGAGCCCGGTGGTGCCGGCCGCGGCCCCGGGGGCATTACGGCTGCCGATCGTCCCGAAACAGGCTGTGACGAATCCGTAACGCAGCCCTGATGTTCCATCGACGTGATTTACCGCACGCCGGGTGAACCCCGAAGAAATGAAAAAACCTCAACCCGGAGAGAGTTGAGGTTAATGCCGAACAATGGCCAGAAAAGGGAGCGAGCCCCTCGGGAACGTTTCCGCCCAAATCGTTTCCCGAGGGGCTCACTCAAGCCGGGGTGAGGCGCCCGGCGCTTTGGGATCGGGTCACCAACCATGGCTGGCGACCCGAGCTCTTGGTAACTACCTTACATCCGATTTCCAGAGTTTCGAGCCTTACTGAGTGGTTGTGATCACTCCGCGTGCTGATCGTAATGATCGGCGCTCGTTGCTCTTTGTCACCGGGTGGCGGTCTTCCTTGCGGTAACCGCCTCTGCTCACATCAACGAGCCCATCTACAGGGGGTTACGAGGTTCCGGAGAAAATCCAAAAAACTTTCTCCGAGCTGTTCCCGGTGGTCGCGGAGCGTGCCTGTGGCACTCGGTCCCGGTTTGTTCCACGTGACGCACCCCGCAGCCCGGAACCGGTCCGCTGGCTTAGTGTGAGCCGACCGGACGACTGAGGCAGGAGAACCATGGGCGACATCCTGGACGTGGCACGCGAGCAGGTTCTGGAGCAGGGCACGGGCCTGACCGAGGAGCAGCTGGTCGAGGTGCTGAACACTCCGGACGACCGGCTCGAGGAGCTGCTGGCGCTGGCGCACGACGTCCGGGTGAAGTGGTGCGGCGAGGAGGTCGAGGTCGAGGGGATCATCTCGCTGAAGACCGGCGGCTGCCCAGAGGACTGCCATTTCTGCTCGCAGTCCGGTCAGTTCACCTCGCCGGTGCGTTCGGTCTGGCTGAACATCCCGGAGCTGGTCGAGGCGGCCAAGGAGACCGCGAAGACCGGCGCTACCGAGTTCTGCATCGTCGCCGCGGTCCGTGGTCCGGACGCGCGGCTGATGTCGCAGGTGAAGGCCGGGATCGAGGCGATCAACGCCGCGGTGGAGATCAACATCGCCTGTTCGCTCGGCATGCTGACCCAGGAGCAGGTCGACGAGCTCAAGGCGATGGGTGTGCACCGGTACAACCACAACCTGGAGTCGGCCCGCTCCTACTTCGGCGACGTTGTCACCACG
The DNA here is from genome assembly GCF_055584105.1 of Kribbella sp. NPDC104218. Lineage (NCBI taxonomy): Bacteria > Bacillati > Actinomycetota > Actinomycetes > Propionibacteriales > Kribbellaceae > Kribbella > Kribbella sp. NPDC104218. The sequence goes on along the minus strand of NZ_JBVJMQ010000001.1, from coordinate 765,366 downwards.
CACTCCTTCGAGGAGCGCTGGGAGACCTGCCTGATGGTCAAGGAGTCCGGCATGGAGCTGTGCTGCGGCGGCCTGGTCGGGATGGGCGAGACGCTCGAGCAGCGCGCCGAGCTGGCCGCGCAGCTGGCGTCGCTGGAGCCGCACGAGGTCCCGCTGAACTTCCTGAACCCGCGCCCGGGGACGCCGTTCGGCGACATGGAGATCATGGGCGGCAAGGACGCGCTGCGGACGATCGCCGCGTTCCGGCTGGCCATGCCGCGGACCGTGCTCCGGTACGCCGGTGGGCGCGAGCTGACCCTGGGCGACCTCGGCACCCGTGAGGGGCTGCTCGGCGGTATCAACGCGGTCATCGTCGGCAACTACCTGACCACGCTGGGCCGTCCGGCCACTGCGGACCTGGATCTGCTCGCCGAGCTCAAGATGCCGGTCAAGGAACTCCAGAAGACGCTGTGATGACCACGCTCGTCTACTGCGGCCACTGTGGTCGCGAACAGGCCGACGGCAGCCACGACGGCTGCCGTCAGGCCCTGGCGATGGAGCCGCCGCGCTACTGCGCCGAGTGCCGGCGCCGGATGGTCGTCCAGGTTCACCCGATGGGGTGGAGCGCCCGCTGCTCCGTGCACGGCACGATGACCAGCTCGTAGTCGCTCGCCTACAGGGTGAACATGTTGTTCACATCTCAGTCACCCGCGGCACTGCAGCGGCAGACCAGCGATTACCGTGGTTGCCCGTGGAGGAGTCGCGGTGACACTGTCGGTCGGTGGTTGGCTGGAGCGGGATGCCCAGCTCCTCTGGCATCCGTACTCGTCGCTGGCTGAGCCCTCTCCGGTGCGGCTGGTCCGTGGGGCCTCCGGAGTCCGGCTGACACTGGACGACGGAGCGGGTGGTGCTGTCGAGGCGATCGACGCCATGGCGTCGTGGTGGTGCATGATCCACGGCTACCGGCACCCGGTGCTCGACGCCGCGGTGAAGGAGCAGGTGGACGACTTCAGCCACGTCATGTTCGGCGGGCTGACGCATGAGCCGGCGATCCGGCTGGCCGAGCGACTGGTCGAGATCACGCCCGCACCGCTGGAGCATGTGTTCTTCTGCGACTCCGGGTCGGTGTCGGTCGAGGTGGCGATCAAGATCGCGCTCCAGTACCAGGTGGCCCGGGGGCGCCTCGGACGGACCAAGATGCTGACAGTCCGCGGCGGCTACCACGGCGACACGTTCGCGCCGATGAGTGTCTGTGACCCGGTGAACGGGATGCATTCGCTGTTCACCGGCGCGCTGCAAGAGCAGGTGTTCGGTCCGCAGCCGCCTGCGGGTTTCGACCGTCCGGACGACGATCCGGAGTTTCTGGCCTGGGCTGCGGCGATGGCCGCGGTTGCTGAGCAGCAGGCCGGCCAGATCGCGGCCATCGTGGTCGAGCCGATTCTGCAAGGTGCCGGCGGCATGTATCCGTACAGCCCGGCCTGTCTGCGCGTGCTGCGCGAGCTGGCGGATCAGCACGGCTTCCTGCTGATCCTGGACGAGATCGCCACCGGCTTCGGCCGCACTGGGACCCTCTGGGCCTCTGAGCACGCCGGAGTCGACCCGGACATCCTCTGCATCGGCAAGGCGCTCACCGGCGGCTATCTGAGCCTCGCAGCGATGCTCTGTACGGCGGAGGTCGCACAGACGGTCTCCAACGGTCCGGGCGGTGCGCTGATGCACGGTCCGACCTTCATGGCGAACCCGCTGGCCTGCTCAGTCGCGCTGGCGTCTATCGACCTGCTGCTCGCTCAGGACTGGGCTGGCCGGGTTGCGGAGCTGTCCGCGGGGCTGTCGGCTGGGCTGGCGCCTGTTGCCGAGCTGCCGGGTGTGAAGGACGTTCGGGTGCTCGGCGCGGTCGGCGTCGTCCAGCTGGGCGGCCCGGTGGACATGGTGCGGATGACGGACGCCGTACTGCGTCGGGGCGTCTGGGTCCGCCCGTTCCGCGATCTCGTCTACACGATGCCGCCGTACGTCTGCACGGACGAGGACATCGCCACCATCACGACCGCGATCGCCGAAGCGGTGCGGGAGGTCGGGTGCTGACGGACTGGCTGGCGCCGAAGGCTGCGGCCCTGGAGTCCCGTGGGCTGACGCGACGGCTGCGAGCGCGCAGCGCCGACGCGGAAGCCATTGACCTTGCCGGCAACGACTATCTGGGCCTCTCGCGGGACTCCCGGCTGGTCGAGGCCGCTGCCGAAGCGGTCTGCCGCTGGGGGACCGGTGCGACCGCGTCTCGCCTGGTCACCGGGACGACGACGCTCCACGAGGAGCTGGAGTCGACGTTGGCCGGGTACACGGGCCACGAGGCGGGGCTGGCGTTCTCCTCGGGTTACCTGGCCAATCTGGGCGTCGTGACGGCGCTGGGCGGCCCGGGGACGCTGCTGGTTTCCGACGAGCACGTCCACGCCTCGTTGATCGACGCGGGCCGGCTGGCGCGCTCGCGGGTGGAGATCGTCCCGCACAACGACGTCGACGCGGTTGCCAAAGTGCTTGCCGAGCGCAACGAGCCACATGCGGTCGTCGTGACCGAGTCCGTCTTCAGCGTTCTGAGCGACGAGGCGCCACTAGTCGAGCTGGCCGAGACTGCGCGGGCCAACGACGCAGTACTACTGGTCGACGAGGCTCACGGCGTCGGAGTCACTGGCGGCGGCCGCGGTTCGGTCCACGCGGCCGGCCTCGCCGGGCTGGAGCACGTGATCGTCACCATGACGCTGTCGAAGGCGTTGGCCGCGCAGGGCGGCGTCGTACTCGGCCCGGAGGTTCTGCGGGCGCATCTGATCAACCGTTCGCGTCCGTTCATCTACGACACCGCACTCAACCCGGCGGCCTGCGCTGCGGCGCTGGCCGCGCTGGGTGTGCTCGTTGCTGAGCCGGAACGGCCCGCAGCGATCCATTCCGCGGCAGCTCGGCTAGCTGCGGCGTGTGACGTGCCTGCTGCGGCCGGTGCGGTCGTTTCGGTCCCGATGCCCGGTCCGCGAGAGACTGTCCTGGCGGCTGAGCTGTGCCGGGACAATGGCGTACTGGTCGGCAGCTTCCGACCGCCTTCGGTGCCGGACGGCGTCAGCCGGCTGCGACTGACCGCCAACGCCGGTCTGTCGGAGGCCGACCTGACCCGCGCCTGCACCGTCATCTCCCAAGTCATCAGCGAGGTCTCATGATCACCATCGTCACCGGTACCGACACCGGCGTCGGCAAGACCGTTGCCACTGCTGCCCTCGCTGTGCGCGCTGCCGCCAAGGGCACGGTCGCCGTCGTGAAGCCGGCGCAGACAGGTGTCGGGCCGAACGATCCGGGTGACCTCGACGACGTCAACCGGCTGACCGGCATCACCGCGCTGTTCGAGGGCGTTCGCCTGCGGGATCCGCTCGCGCCGACGACCGCTGCGCGTCGTGAGGGCGTCCCGCTGCCCTCGGCCGAGATCCACGCGAAGTCCGTCGACGGTCTGGCTGCGGCCCACGACAGCGTGATCGTCGAAGGCGCAGGTGGTCTGCTGGTCGGGCTGGATGCCGATGGGGCCACGCTGGCCCACCTGGCCAAGCACCTGACCCAGCCGTACAAGTTCGTGATCGTGGCCCGCGCAGGGCTGGGCACGCTCAGCCACACCGGTCTGACGGTCGAGGCGCTGCGAGCGCGTGGCCTGCCGGTAGAGGGGCTCATCATCGGCTCCTGGCCCGCCGAGCCGGACCTGGCCGATCGCTGCAACCTCGAGGACCTGCCGGCAACCACTGGACTCCCTGTGCTGGCGCGCATCCCGGCCGGTGCTGGGGACTACGACCAGGAGACCTTCACGAAGGCAGTGCCCGGCTGGTTCGCGTGACCGGCTGTCCGGCCCGGTACGACGAGGAGCTCGGGTACTGGGTCGTCGACGACCCGGCGCAGGCACGTGGCGTGCTACTCGACCCGGAGACGTTCCGGCCGGACAACGCCGTACTGGCCCACACGCCGCTGTCGGTGAAGGCGCTGCGGGTGCTGTCGGCAGTGGGGTTCGCGCTGCCGCCGACACTGGCGAACAACGCGGGAGAGTCACACCGGCCGATCCGGGCCGCGGTTGCGCGATTCTTCAGCCCAGCACGCGTTGCAGCCATTGAACCGCTCACCCGTGACCTGACTGCTGAGCGGGTGGACGCAGCGCGTGCTCGACTCGCTGCGGGCGAGCAGGTCGACCTGGTCCAGGCTGTGGCGGGAGAGCCGCCCGCACTGGTTCTGCTGCAGCTGCTGGGTCTGACCGGGGTCGACGTACCGGCTCTCAAGGCCTGGAGCCTCGACTCACTCGAACTGTTCTGGGGCTGGCCGGACGCCGATCGGCAACTGGAGCTGGCGCATAGTGCGGCCGAGTTCTATGCCTGGTTGCGCGCGCGGACGTCGTCCGCCCGGCTGCACGGTGGTGACGACCTGTTCAGCGTGCTGGTCGGGCTGGGCCTGACCGACGAAGAGGTGTGCGCGGTCGGCTACTTCCTGCTGATCGCCGGGCAAGAGACAACCACCCAGCTCATCTCGACTGCCTTCCAACACTCAGTGGGGCAGCAGACGGTGGATGTGGAAGAGGTGCTGCGCGCAGCCTCCTCTGTGCCGACTTGGCGTCGGGTCACGGCCGAAGCGACGCAGATCGGTGAGGTGGCGTTGCCAGCCGGCGCGCCGGTGTTGCTGGGCCTGAGTGGCCGCGGGGGACCAGCGGACCTGGCCTTCGGCGTCGGCATTCACCGCTGTCTGGGCGCCGGTCTGGCCCGACTAGAGACTCGTGTGGCGTTGGAGTACGCCGCAGAGCTGCTCAGCGATGTCCGCCTGGTCGAGGAGCCGCCGATGATCGACCTGCTGTCGTTCCGCGCGCCGCGGCGACTCCTCGTCACGCACTAGCCGGTGTATTCGCGGCCCCGCCGGACGGGCGGTGCCAGCTGCGGCTGCACGCTGGGCGGCTCCTCGATCGGTCCGGTCGTCAGGCGCCGGATGCGGTCGGCAACGACCTGAGCCGCGCGATCGACGTGAACCCAGGTCTGTGCGGGATGCCGGATCACCGGGACGGCGTGCATCGCGGCGGTGTGCAGGATTGCCTCCGAGACACCGGGCAGCGCGAGCAGCGCTGTCGACAACACACCAGGGGTCATCTCTGCTTGCTTACGGCCGTTCTGATGAACCACCGCGACCGGGAGGTCGAACGCGAGGCTGGGCGCGTTACCCGACAGTGCGACCTGCAGCACGGACATGACAGCGTCACGCGCCTTCTGTGCGACCAGGTCCGTCGCCCACGCCTTGCCGGGCAGCTTGATCATGAACGTCGCCCTGGCGATCGCTCGCTCGATCAGCGTCTCGGTGACCAGCTCGAACGCAGGTCTCGTGTGCACCTGTGTGATCTGCTGCCACGGGACGACCGCCTTCTGGTCGATGGCGAGCCCGTACGGCGACAGGTGGATCCGGCCGAGTCCGTTGACCAGCACCGCGGGCGCGGACAGGGAGCCGGGCAGGAACGGCGTGATCAGGCTGGACGCCGACATCTCCCACGGTGCTTGGGCCGGCGCAGTCGGACGCGGATGCCGGGCCAGCAGGTCCTGGACTCGGGACGGTGTCTGCACGTCATTGCTCCTGTTCGTCGGCGGTCAGCAACACCAAGAGGTCGACCGACCAGGTGAGGTGGTACTCGCGCGGCAGACCCATCAGCAAGTGGGTCTCGCCTCGGGCCGCCCGCAGCACGGCCTCGGCGTACAGCGGTGGGATGGTGGTCGCTGCTGGCTCCACCTCGGCCCGGGCGTAGTCCGCGATGGCACGCAGGTCGTCGGCCGGCCACCGGCGTCCGACAGCTGCTGCCAGCGCGGTGCTGATCGCGGTCGCGTCCGGCCAGTCCGCTGCGCTCTGCTCGGTGCAGTAGCTGAGCACTTCGCGAGTCGCCAGCACTTCGGCGAGCGGTGTCATCGCTTGTCACCTCGCAGGCGTTGGACCAGGGCCGAGATGACGACACCGGCGATGATGGAGGCCACGACGAGCTTGTCGCCGTGCAGGTCGGGCGGCTGCGGGTTCGTCACGACCGCATCGGAGGTCGCGTTCGGTGCGACGTACCCGGTCTCCTGGTAGGTGCCTTGCTCATCGCAGACCCAGGTGACCGTCGGCGGCTTGTCACGGTGCTTCTGGATCAGGACGTAGGACGAGTGCTCGGTCTTCGTGACATCGTCGAGGTCCGACAAGGATGAGAACCGGTTCGGTGCGACCGAGATGCCGTAGTCGTGGAGTGCCTTTCGGGCGGTGCGGATATGCCCCTGAGCCTCAGTGGTGTGCAGCGGGGAGAGCTCTCGGTGGGCTTTGCGTAGCAGGTGGTCGCGGTCGGAGCCGAGCGTGCGGAGCAGCAGGCCGGCGGCTGCCGCCAGGTCGGTCTCGACCTGGCTGATGTCGATCAGCGCCGACCAGGTGAGCTCGGAAACCCGTTCCAGGTCACCCAGGACGTCGTCCATCCCGTCCTCGTGCATCAGCGGGCTCCGGGGCAGACGACGCAGCCGTGGCTGGTGTGTGGAGTGGTGCCGCCGCAGGGCGCGCAGTAGTCGGGGTAGGTGCGATCGCCCGCGCTGCCACCGGCCGCGCGGCTGCCGCACTGGACGCACTGCGGAGAAGAGAGCCCACGCGAGACGTGTGCGGTCGTACCTGTGCAGCTGGCGCAGTACCGCCCGAACTGTCCCTTCGGGTACTTATCCGGCTCTGCCTGCTGCATGGGCGCTTGCGTCGGCGCTGCGGTGAAAGTGGGGACGCCGATGCGGGACTCCGCTGCGCGGTAGCCGGCGGCCGCAGTCCGGCCCGCGAGCGACAGCATCCGCTCCGTCCGGCTCAGGCGGTGCTGCCACGGTCGGTACCAGGCAGCGACGACCCAGAACGCGGCGAGTGCTGCGATCACGATCGGATGCGCCCAGTCCGGGTCGTACCCCCGGCCGGCGTCGCGGATGCTGATCAGCAAGGTGAGCACTGCGATGAAAGCAGCCAGCAGACTCGTCCACCGACGTCGCCGAAGCAGGCCGATCACTGAGGCGATGATGACGAGCACAGCGACATCAGCACCGGCCGTCATTGACCCGAACAGCGTCAGCGTCAGCAGGAACTCCAGCGGACGGCGCTCCGCCGCCAACTCCTCAGCTGGAGTGACCTGCTCCTTCCGCGCCAGCCGACGGCGTCCGGACAGCTGGAGTCCGCGTGCGAAGCCGGCAGCCAGCAGAACGAACAGCACACCCAGGAACCATTGCGGCTGGACCGGCAGGGGAGATGGGTCCGACGGCGGCGAGCCGCTCAGCAGGATCAGTGACAGCGAGGCCAGGCCGAGCGCCCAGATCCACCCCGGTACTCGGCCTGGTCCGGCGAGCAGCAACAACCCACCGACCACCAGAGCCGGGAAGAACGCCGGTACGACGGTCAGCCCGGTCACAGTCATCCCCAGCAGCAGCGCGGTCAGCAGTGCGGCGCCGAGCCAGATGGTCAGCGTCCAGCGCGCCGAGTGCAGGCGGCTGGGCGCCGTCGGCTCGGGCTGGTCGCCTCGGACGTGGCGCTCGATCCGGTCAAGCTGCGCGGTGATGTCGAGGTCCGGTGGTGCGGTCAGGTCCGGGCTCACGACGATCGGCAACATCGCGTACTGCTGGTCGTCGAGCCCGGGGCCGAAGGTCTGCACGGCCTGCTGCCAGAGCGCGTCGACCCGGTCGTCGACCTGGACGACGTGGTCGGCGCGGCCGAGCTCGGCCAGGGCGGCGCGGTAGTGGTCCATCGTCATCGGTTCACTCCGAACAGGATCATCGGCTGCGGGCGGTCGTGCACGGCTCGGTCGAACCACAACGCTCGCTGCGGCCGCGGGCTCCAGCTGACCAGCTCGCCGCCGGTGAGCGCGGTCAAGTCGTTGCCTTGCGCATCGAGCGCGACCCAGATCCCGATCTGCTCGTCGAGCCGGGCGTCGTAGTCGCTCAGGTCGTCCTTCAGCCGGTTCACGCTGCGCCACCAGCCGAGCAGCCGGATCCCGGTCTCGGCGGAGTCGAGCAGGATCCGCCGCAGCTGCTCGTGGCCGGTCCGGTTCGCGCCGGATCGCCGCAGGACGGCGCCGGCAGCGTCCACACCGACGAACACGACGAAGTGCGGTGCTGCCCCGGCCTCCGTCGCCAACGTGTCGCTACGGGCCGCCAGGGCCTCGACGAAGTCGGCGATCCGCTCGCGTGCGACGACCTCGACGTGGTGTCCGACGAGCAGCCCGGCAAGCCGGGTGGCGAGCTCGGGCTCCGCGTCCGCGCCTCCGATCAGGATGCTGAAGCGCGCGGCGTCCGGGGGCACCTGGCGGGCCAGTGAGCGAACGGCCGCGCCGAGGACGGCGTACACCTCGGTCGCGTCGGTGCCGATCACCGCGAGGTTTCGGGCCGGACCGGACGCGAGCCGGGCGCTTGCGGCCGCGTCCGTCACGTCGAACGACCGACCGAGCAGGACCGTCCACTCGCGCTGGTCCCGGGGTGCCAGCGCCCGGAAGCCGGCTGCGGTGTCGAGCTCCGGGACGGCTGACCCGTCGAAGATGACCGGCTGCGCCTGCGGAGCCCGGCGTGCCAGTTCGTCCTGGACGGTCTGCAGCGTTGCCTCGTCGAAGTGCGGGAGCTGGACGACCCGGTCGTGTCCGCGCAGGCCGGTCTCGTCGTTCAGCACTGCGTGGAACGGCTGCAGCCGTTCAGCCGCGTTGTTGTCGTCCGCAAGGACACGCCGGGCACCGGGCAGTGCTACGCGCAACGTGAGCTGCGCGACCAGAGCGGGCCGGCCGGACAGCGCATCGATTCCGGAGACCACTTGGCTGGACAGGACCAGGTGAATGCCGAACGACCGGCCGCGCCGGGCCAGGTCCTCCAGAAGGTCGACCGCCTCCGCGGTGATCCGGTCCGAGCCGGCCAGCAGGATCTGGAACTCGTCGATCACTGCCACGATCCGTGGCCACCGACCGTTCGGGTCCGCTGCCCGCAGTCCGCGAAGGTCGACGACCCCGTGTGCCTTCACTGCGGCCGCCCGCACGCCCAGCTGGCGGTGCAGGTCGCGTAGTGCGGCCAGACCGAACTCGCGGTCCGAGTTGATGTGCACACCGATGAGGCGGGCATGCGGCAGTGCGCCAGGGGTTCGGGCGAAGGAGGCGAACGACACGCTCTCCTTGAAGTCCAGCAGGTACAGCTCGACCTCATCGGGGGAGTAGTTCGTCGTCAGACCGAGGATCAGCCCGTAGAGGAAGTTCGTTTTACCCGAACCGGTCCGTCCGCCGATCAGAGCGTGCGCTGGGCTGTCGCCGAGGCGCATGGTCTGCGGCCGACCACCGGCGTTCCCTACCGCGGCTTCGAGACCGGCGTCCGAGCGTCCCTGCCACAGCTGGCTCGGCTGTAGTTGCAGCGCGGACAGACCGCCGCCAGTGATCCGCAGGTCGAGCGCAGTCATCGCGGGCGTGCCCGGAAGTGGCAGACCGTCCGGCCGGACCTCTAATAGCGGCCCGGCCACGGCACTGCGCACCCGCTGGGGTGCGACCTCGACGTACTCGACCGGTATGTGCGCTGGGAGCCGGCTGTCGATGACGATCGCGTGGATCCCGCGGGCGGGTCCGGCGTGCAGCAGCCAGAGGAACTCCTCGCGCTGGTGCACAGCGAGCTGGTCGAGTTCGGAGATGACCAGCAGGCGGTACTTCTCCGGCGGACCGGTCGTCTCTTCGACGTTCCGGCGCAGCCGAGTGAGGAGGTTGTCGACCTGGGCAGGGTCCGCCGGGTTGATGTCGAAACACAGCTCGTGGTCGTAGGCGTCGTCCCGGTTCAGGAACTGCGGCAGCCAGCGGTCGCCGATCACCACGAGCTTCCCCGGACTGGTGGTGGCGAGCGCCCGCAGCACCAAGTTGTCGACGATCTGCGCGGTCTCCTCGGGACATACCTGTCCCAGCGGCGCACCGATCATCGGAGCCGGGCCGATCAGGACGTGACCCGCACCGAGGAGCGGTACCAGGACTGGAAGGTCGACGATGCCGTCCGGGCCCAGTCCGATGCGCGTCGTACCGATCCGCAGTGGCGGCGGCGGTCCGGCGGGTGTCTGCACGAACTCGGTCGTCTGCGACCACGGTGCGACGGCCGCACTGGGGAGTGCGCGCAGCACGTCGTCCAGCGACCCGGTGAGGTACCGGGTGCGGTCCACTGCGACCGGCAGGCGACCGGTGTCCCGCTGCTGCCGGACGCTGCCGCGGGCCCAGGCGAGCCCGCGGTGAATCTGCTCGAGAGCATCCTGGCTCTCCCAACCGACGGCGGACATGGGTCAGATCGACCGCGAGTACGTCGACGCGGACTCCTGCGACCGCCCGATTGCTTTCCGGGCGTCCTCGATACTCGCCTTGGCCGCCCGGAGCGCGGTCTGCGCCTGGCCGATCAGCTCGTGGCCAGTCCCCTCCGCGGCCCGATTCAGCATCGTCAGCGCCTCGTCGAGCTTGGCGCTCGAACTGCTCAGCGCGGCCGCGCCGGCCGACGATTCGGTGTTCGCCTTGGCGATTGCGGCCTTGACCTCCTGGACCGACATACTCTCGATCTCCTCTCTCCGGAACCTGAGTGGTTGGTTACGCACGGTGAGAGAATCAGGGCGGCGATTCGGCCGCAACCGTTCGGCCGAACAGCCGCCGAACGATCCGCCGAAACCCGTCCTGACCAGCGGAAACAGCAGATGGAGAGAGTGCGATGGACGACCACGGCCGGGGCCCGGGTGAGCCGCCGAACAGTGACTTCCGGTCCACAGCCGAGCTGGTCCGGGAGTTCCGGAGCCGGCTGCACGAGCTGCGGATCGACGTCGGGAACCCGAAGGCCGCCGTCCTGATCGGCAAACTCGCGCCGACCGGTTTGAAGCTGAGCCCGGCGACGCTGTCGGAGTTCGCCAACCACAAGCGGCCGGAGGTGCTGCCGAAGGCCGACTTCGTCGCGGCCTATGTGACTGCTTGTCTGCGCTTCCGGGGCGACAGCCCGGAGGAGGTGCGCCGCCAGGTCTACAGCTGGCTCACCTGGCGCAACGGCATCGCAGTGACGGGCGGTCTGCCGGTTTCGTCAATGGACGAGCCGGACAGCTCCGAGGAGCCGGTTGCGGAGCCCATGGACGTTGCCGAGGAGCCGGTACGGCCCGCTCGCCGGTCTCGTCGGTTCTGGGTGCTCCTCCCGGTGGCGGTGCTGGTCGGTGCGCTCATCGTCGTCGCCACGCAGCGCTTCAGGGTGGTGGCCGTGGCCGACGATCCACTCGAAGTGAAGGTCTTGATCGGGCAGCCGGACCTGTCGAAGCCGGACGGCGACGGGTGCGCGGAGCGCTTCGCGACCGCCTACAACTCACTGGCCGCCCCGATGGGCACAGCCAAACTGGAGGACTGCGTCCGGGAGCTGCGCCTCTCCTGGACCGACCACCTGGCCGACGGCTACTGCGCGTACGTCCTGATCCAGTGGCCTGACGGCAGCGTCGACCGCACCGAGAACGCCTGCCCGGCCGGTGAGCTGGCGCAGGCGACGATCCCGCGCCGCGGGCCGAAGTACACGGCGACGCTGGTAGAGCACAACGTGGAGCAGAAAGCGCCGAACTGAGCTGATTACAGCCCCGCTGACCTGCACCGATACCCTTTGGGCGTGACTGAGCATGAGTTGGTCCTGGTCGTTGACTTCGGCGCGCAGTACGCGCAGCTGATCGCGCGGCGGGTGCGCGAGGCGAAGGTGTACTCCGAGATCGTGCCGCACTCGATGCCGGTCGAGGAGATGCTGGCCAGGCAGCCGAAGGCGATCATCCTGTCCGGCGGCCCGCAGTCGGTGTACGCCGAGGGCGCACCGCGGATCGACTCCGCGCTGTTCGACGCCGGCGTCTCGACGTTCGGCATCTGCTACGGCTTCCAGGCGATGGCGCAGACGCTCGGCGGCGAGGTCCGCAAGACCGGTCTGCGTGAGTTCGGCCGGACTCCGGTCACCGTGAGCGAGCCGGGCACACTGCTGTCCGGCGTCCCCGCGGATCTGAACGTCTGGATGTCGCACGGTGACGCTGTGCATGCGGCGCCCGCCGGCTTCGCCGTGCTGGCCACGACCGAGGGCGCGCCGGTGGCGGCGTTCGAGGACGTCGAGCGCCGGTTGGCCGGCGTGCAGTGGCACCCGGAGGTGCTGCACTCGCAGGCCGGTCAGGCCGTGCTGGAGCACTTCCTCTACGACATCGCCGGCTGCAAGGGCGACTGGACCACGACGAACGTCGTCGACGAGCAGGTCGAGCTCATCCGGCAGCAGGTCGGCGACAAGCAGGTGCTGTGCGCGCTGTCCGGTGGTGTGGACTCCGCAGTCGCCGCCGCGCTGGTCAGCCGGGCCATCGGCGACCAGCTGACCTGTGTGTACGTCGACCACGGTCTGCAGCGGGCCGGTGAGTCCGACCAGATCGAGAAGGACTTCGTCGCCGTCACCGGGACGCGGCTGGAGGTCGTGGACGCGGAGGACCAGTTCCTCGGCGCCCTGGCCGGCGTCACGGACCCGGAGCAGAAGCGGAAGATCGTCGGCCGTGAGTTCATCCGCACCTTCGAGGCCACCGCGCGCAAGCTGGACGCCGAGCGGCACATCGAGTTCCTCGTCCAGGGCACCCTCTACCCGGACGTCGTCGAGTCCGGCGGCGGCGCGGGCGCGTCGAACATCAAGTCGCACCACAACGTCGGCGGTCTGCCGGACGACCTGCAGTTCTCGCTGATCGAGCCGCTGCGCACGCTGTTCAAGGACGAGGTGCGGGAGCTGGGCATCGCGCTCGGCCTGCCCGAGTCACTCGTCTACCGGCACCCGTTCCCCGGCCCGGGGCTGAGCATCCGCATCATCGGCGAGGTGACCCGGGAGCGGCTCGACATCCTGCGGCAGGCCGACCTGATCGCTCGCACCGAGCTGACCGCCGCCGGTCTGGACCGGGAGATCTGGCAGTTCCCGGTCGTTCTGCTGGCCGATGTCCGTTCGGTCGGCGTCCAGGGCGACGGCCGCACCTACGGCCACCCGGTCGTCCTGCGCCCGGTGACCAGCGAGGACGCCATGACGGCGGACTGGGCGCGCCTGCCGTACGACGTCCTGGAGCGCATCTCCACTCGGATCACCAACGAGGTCGACGAGATCAACCGCGTCACCGTCGACATCACCAGCAAGCCCCCGGGCACCATCGAGTGGGAGTGACCCCGGGGGCTCGGCTTGCGTCAGTTGGCGCTGTTGAGGCGAGCCTCCAGGGCGTTGGCGTCGTCAGCGCGGCTGACGGCGCGGAGCCGGTCGACCAACAGATAGCCGGTACGGAACCAGAGGTCAGTGCCCTGGGGCAGCTCGCCGAAGAGCTCCTCCAGGGCTTTCTCGTCTTCGGTGCCGTGCTCAGCGAGCAAGAGCTGCGCGTTCAGGTACTGCTCCTCGTGGCCGCCCTGCTCGTACAGGTCGGCCGCCTCGTCGGCGTGCTCGACCGCAGTCGGGGTCTTGCCTTGCTGCAGTGCGATCAGCGCCAGGTCCCAGTAGGTGCCGGCTGACTGGAAGAGCACGTCGCCGTTGTCTGCGGGCAGCTGCTGAAGGACCTCCTGCGCGGACTCGATCAGCGCGGTGGCCCGGTCGTGGTCCCCGACGTAGCGCGCGGACTGCGCCGCCAGCCGCACGGCCTGCGTGAGCTGGATGGGCTCACCGGCGTCGGCGAACAGCTGCGCCGCGGCCAGGAAGACGTCGACCGCCTCGTCGTCACGGTCGAGCTGCTCGAGCAGAATGCCCTCTTCCTGCCGGATCGAGGCCAGCCGGGCCGGCTCGATGTCCTCGGGGATGTCGGCCAGCAGCTCGCGGATCTTGGCCAGAGCGGCTTCGCGCTCGCCCAGCATCCGGTAGGCGTCGAGCAGTATGCCGCGGACCTCGCCGAGGGCCTGTGGGTCATCGGCGACGGTCGGCAGGATCTCCTCGGCGTTCTCAGCGGCCTCCAGCGGCCGGCCGCTGAATAGGTAGGCCTGCGCGAGCAGCATCTGCGCTCCGACCCGGTGGACCTCCATGTCGGGCAGCGTCGAGGCGATGGCGATCGACTCGATCAGGTCGTCCACTGCATCGGCGGGCCGGTCGCTCGCGATGCGGAGCCGGCCACGCAGGTAGTAGGCGAACATCCGCTGCGGGTCGATCTTGCTGGTCACGGCGATGTCCGCTGCCGCTTCGGCCTCATCGAGCCGGTCGGTCTGCATCAGCAGGTTGCAGAGCAGCATTGCGCTGTTCGGGCTCAGGTCGGTGCCGAACGCTTGCAGCTCGCGGACGGCGTCGTCCCCGCGCTCCAAGTGCATGTAGATGATGGCCAGCGAGTCCCGCCAGCCTGCGCGGCGCTCGGGGTCGTCTGTTTCCGCTAGCTGCCGCAGCGGCTCTTCGGCAATGGCCAAGCCCTGATCGCCCTCGCCACGCTCCACCAGCGACCGGCCGATCCGCGCCCGTGCCCGCAGGACGCGGATGTCTTCGCCGAGCTCGGAGTACAGCTCCAGCGCCTCGCCCCACCGGGCTACCTGCTCCGGCCCGTCGCTACTGAGCAGACCGCGCCCGTCCAGCACCCGGGCCCGGTCGAACGGCGTCCACTCGCTTTCCGGCACTTCACGCTCGAACGCCTGCCAGGCTTCGGCTGCCGTCTCCGGCGCGAAGCGCACCCAGGCCTCCTCGGCGCGGTCGAGCCAGCCGCGGCCTGACACCGGTGTGGTGTCGACCGGGAGCTCAGGGGTGGTCTGCTGATCGGCCTGAGACTGCTGGCGCAGCTGTGCGCGCCGGGCGGTCTCGGACAGCGGCAGGTAGTCCACCCAGGGCTCAGCGGCCAGCACTGCCTGGATCTGCTCGCTGCGGTACGTCGTACCGTTCCGGGCGTCGAACTGCGCGGCGAGCTCCAGCGCTCGCGCGGTCAGCTGCTCGGCCAAGGCCGCAGCCGGTACGGGCGCAGCCTGCGGCTGCCGGATCGCCAGGTCGCTGTCCACGCGGCCGAGCGCGTTCGCAGCGGCGGCGGCGAAGCTCATCTCGGCCCAGGGCGACGGCGGGTCGGCCAGCTCGGCCGCGTGGCGCTCGATCAGCTCCACGGCCTTGAGCTCGTTACCTGTCCGGGCCAGAAAGGTGACGTGGTCCGCGTGCTCGCTCAGCTCGCCGACGCGGGCGCGCAGCAGCCGGTAGCCCTTGCGGTGCGCATCGACAGCCTCGGCGTACATGCCTTCGGCAACGTATGCGGGCAGCAGCGCCGTCAGCATCTGCTGCGGCTGCTCCGCGCAAGTGAGCTGCCCGTCGAGCACTGTCGTGGCCAGCGCGACAGCGTCCGCCGTCTGCCCGACTGTGGTCAGGTGGCGCACCTTGGACGTCGGGTCGCAGCCGATGCAGTCCGAGAGGTCATCGCGCGGCGCGACCGACCACAGCCGGAACTGCTCTGCGGCTGTGGCCGAGTCACCGATGTGATGCGCGACCAGCCAGCGGTGCTGGTGCACTGCGTGCATGCTGTGGCCGCTGAGGCGCCACCGCTGCTCCATGTCGTCCAGAACGGCGTAGGCACGGTCCAGCGGCACCTCAGGGAACTTGGCGAGGGTGCTGGGTGCGTACTTGTAGCACCAGTGGAAGGCATGCGAGTGGTCGCGGTACCGGTCCGGCTCGGCGTCCCAGTCGGCGACGCAACGGGCGAACGGCACCAGGGACTTCCGCGGCTCACCGCCCATCACGTACGCCGTGACGAGCTGGAGCCGGCTGTAGAACGCCAGCTCCGGCTCGCTCGCCGCATCCGCCCGGCGGACGACGTCCTCGAGCAGGGCCGACCGGACTTTGCCGTACGGCGCACCCTCGGCGCGCTGCAGCAGGTCGATCAGTTCCGGGTTCATACGGTCGGTTCCTCCGTGGTGGGCACAGCCTGGTCGAGCAGGCCGAGGAAGGAGCGGTTCACCAGGGCCGAGTCGGCCGGGGTGATCGGGTGGTAGCCGAGCATCAGTGCGTGGCCGTACAAGCCTTCGACCGCGAGCCGGGTGAGCTCAGGGTCGTCGAGCGACGCCATCCGGCGGACGAGCGGACTGCGGTAGTTCAGGACGAGCTGCGGCCGGCTGTCATCGTGCGTGTCCAGGGCGCCGAGCACCTCAGCCCACAGCGCGTCCGCTCGGTCTTTGGTCGCCCGCAGCTCGCCGGCGAACTGGGCGGACCGGTCGACCAGGTACAGCGCCGGCAGTTGGGCCGGCTCGAATGCGCGGAGGACGACCTCACAGCCAACGGAGTCCAGCGCGTCTTGGGCGACCTGGACGAACGGCCGCAGCCGCAGCTCGGACGCCGGGTCGAGACTGTCGAAGCTCGTGCTGAGCTCAGACGGGTCGAATCGGCTGGTCACCAGCTCCGGCACGACCTCCGGCAGCCGTGCGAGCAGCTCACTGTCGTAGGTGTAGCCGCCGTTCACAACGGTGATCTGCTGCGCAGCGGCAACCGCTGCGAGCTGACGGAACTCCTCTACCGTTGTCACGTACCGAATACGATCGCTGCGCTGCTGCAGTTCCGCTGTGGTCATGCGGCCGTGGTTTGTCTCGAAGCGCAGCCAGCGGTGCACCAGTTGCAGCATCTCGTCGTCGTGCAGCGCCAGGGCCTTCACACCGAGCTGGTGGATGCCGAGGAACCGGTCCAGCTTGGCGGGGTCGGTGTTGCCGAGCCGGACGAGCCAGCCACGGAGCTGCTCGCCCAACGCCTCCCGCGTGGCTTCGAGCGTGCCGTCGTCGAACAGCGCCTCCCGGCTCGCAGTCGGACGCAGCTCGGCGGTGTCGATGACCGCACGGACGAAGAACGCCCAGTCCGGCAGGAGGCCTTCGACGTGCTCGGCCAGCAGCATCCGCTTCAGGTACACCCGGTGGGTGGCCCGCTCCGCCGGGTTGGCCGCGAACGGCAGCACGAATGCGACCCCGGTCAGACCAGCGGCCGGGTTGTTCAGGTGGATGACGTCGAACGGGGTGAAGCCGAGTTTGTCCTGCGCGTAGCCGACCAGCTCGGCGCGCTGCAGGGCGCCCGTGTTCTCCCAGGGGGCCTTGCCGTCGGTCACCTGTTCGCCGTCGACACGGATCTCCAGCGGCAGCAGTGCGCCGAACAACCGGATCAGCTCGACCACAGTGGCGCGTTTGTACCACTGCTCGGCGCCGCGCCGGGCCTTGAGCGTCACCGTCGTGCCGGGCTCGGAGCGGTCGGCTGTGTCGGCGATCGTGTAGCGACCGTCCGCAGTACCGATCCAGCGGGTGGCAGGACCGCCTGCCGGCTGGGTGACGACCTCGATCTCGTCGGCGACCATGAACGCGGATAGCAGGCCGATACCGAACTGGCCGAGGAACTCCGACCGGGCGAACCCGATCTCGTCGCGCTTGGAGCTGCGGCCGATCGTGGCGAGCAGCTCACGGACCTGGTCCGGCAGCAGGCCGATACCGGTGTCGGCGATGCTCAGCTCGTTCTCGGCGGTCCGGACGTCGATCCGCCGCGGGGCGTCCGGTTCGGAGGCCTGACGCGCGGTGATCGCGTCGACGGCGTTCTGCAGCAGCTCTCGCAGGTATACGCGCGGGCTGCTGTACAGGTGGTTGCTCAGCAGGTCGACGATCCCCTGTAGATCGACCTGGAAGTTCTCGCTCACCCCTTACCCCCTCGTGTCGCCGCCAACCTATGTCATGGCTGGTCCCGCCTTGGCTTCGATACCGTCCAGAAGCCGCTCCAGGCCGTACAGATAGGACTCCAGCGCGACGTCTGCCGGTCCGGAGTCGAAGCCGCCGCCGTTCCAGATCGCCGTCATGGCAGGGTGCCGCTCGACGTCGAAGTAGGTTTCCCACAGCTCGGAGCGGTCGGTCCACCAGGAGTCATGGCTCTGACCGGTACTGCGCTCGATCAGCGCGCTCTCCGCCGCCAGACTGGCCCCGGCCTCGACGTACGCCGCGACTGACTCCGTTGCGATGTTGATGTCGCGCGGGCCGAGTGGCAGCGCGCTCATGACCGCCAGTAGGTACTCGAAAGCGGCCAGCATGCCCGGACCGACCGGCGGCCGGATCGGTGAGACCTGGGAGAGCCAGGGGTGCCGCCGGAACATCGCACGGGTCTCGTCGGAGTACAGCGTGACCTGAGCGCGCCAGTCGGCCGGACGGTCGTCGCCTGGGCCGGGCAGCGCGCGCTCGCCGAGCACCTGGTCGACCATCAGGTCGAGGAGCTCGTCCTTCGACGGCACGTAGGTGTAGAGCGTCATCGTGCCGACTCCGAGCACCTTGGCGACGCCGCCCATGGAGGCGGCGGCCAGACCCTCGC
The DNA here is from genome assembly GCF_055584105.1 of Kribbella sp. NPDC104218. Lineage (NCBI taxonomy): Bacteria > Bacillati > Actinomycetota > Actinomycetes > Propionibacteriales > Kribbellaceae > Kribbella > Kribbella sp. NPDC104218. The sequence continues at coordinate 747,109 of NZ_JBVJMQ010000001.1, read as the reverse complement.
TATCGGCCAGCTGGATGGCGGTGGCGACCACCTCGTCGACGTCCAGGGAGGCGCGGCGGCCCTTCGCCTTCGGGGGCAGCGGATGCTGCTTGCGCCACAGCAGGGCGAGAGAGCGATCGGGTTGCCCCGCTGAGCTGCGCCTGACCGTCACAGGGCAACCATAGGCGCTGAAATCAATTCTCGTATACCCTACGAGAATTGATGCCGAGGCTGGAGGGGAACGACGAATGACGATCCTGGTGACGGGAGCGACCGCGAGTGTCGGGCGGTTGCTGGTCGACGAGCTGGTGGCTGCCGGGGCGCCGGTCCGGGCGCTCACGAACCATCCGAAGCGGGCGGCGCTAACTGCTGGCGTCGAGGTCGCGCACGGCTACCTCGGTCGACCCGGGACGCTGCCGGCGGCGCTGGCCGGTATCGAAACGGTCTATCTGGCGCCGCTGCCGGCGTACGTCGACGACTTCGTCCGGTGCGCGCGGGAGGCGGGCGTGCGCCGCGTAGTGGTGCTGTCCGGCGAGCCTGCGGACTACGAGGCGCAGGGCGATCCGTCGACCTGGCACTACTACCGGGTGGAGCGGGCGATCGAGGAGGCCGGTTTCGAGTGGACCTTCCTGCGGCCGGGGCAGTTCATGAACAACACGCTGGACTGGGCGCCGTCGATCCAGGCCGAAGGGGTCGTGCGGGCGCCGTACGCCGATGCGGTGCAGACCCCGATCGACCTCGTGGACATTGCCGCGGTCGCGCGGGTGGTGCTGCTGAGTGACGGCTTCGCCGGTCAGAAGCTGGTGATGAGCGGCCCGGAGGCGCTGACTCAGCCGCAGGAGGTCGAGCAGATCGCGGCCGCGATCGGCCGGCCGGTGAAGTTCGAGGAGCAGACTCCGCAGGAGTACCTCGATCAGCTGGCGCCGGTGATCGGGTTGGAGACGGCGCAGTGGCTGCTGGACGGTTTCCGGATGATGGCCGAGTATCCGATGACGCCGGAGCCGACGGTCGCCGAGCTGACGGGCCGGCCGGCCACGACGTACGCGGAATGGGCGGTCCGGAACGCCGCGGCCTTCGGCTGATTTGAGTTCGAGTCGAACATGTGTTCGACTATGCGACATGAGGTGGGCTGGGCAGCGAATCGACGCGGAGGTGGCCGGGGCGTTGCCCGGGCTGCAGTCGATCGCGGGGCTGGTCCGGTCGGTGACGACGCCGGAGTTCCGCGGGGTCACGTTCCATGAGGTGCTGGCGCGCTCCGCGCTGAACTCGGTGCCCGGGGGCGGGTTGCCGTTCGGGTGGACGGTCAACCCGTACCGCGGCTGCAGTCACGCCTGCCGGTACTGCTTCGCCCGGCCGACGCACACGTATCTCGAGCTCGACCAGGGGCTCGACTTCGACCGGCAGATCGTCGTCAAGACGAATGTCGCCGAGGTGCTGCGGCGGGAGCTGGCGCGGCCGTCGTGGCAACGGGAACAGGTTGCCTTGGGCACCAATACCGACCCGTATCAGCGGGCCGAGGGGCGGTATGCGCTGATGCCGGGGATCATCGCGGCGCTGGCCGGTTCGGGGACGCCGTTCTCGATCCTGACCAAGGGGACGCTGTTGCGGCGTGATCTGGAGCAGTTGTCGGCTGTCGACGTACCAGTCGGGATCGCGGTCTCGCTGGCGCTCGGGGACGACGAGCTGCGCCGGCGACTGGAGCCCGGTGTGCCGTCGGTGCGTGGCCGGTTGGAGCTGATTCGCGCGGTGCGGGCGGCTGGGCTGCCGTGTGGCGTGATGGTCGCGCCGGTGCTGCCCTGGCTGACGGACTCCGCTGATCAGCTGGATCAGCTGCTCGGTGAGTTGGCCGCTGCCGGTGCGACCGGGGTGACTCCGCTGGTGCTGCATCTCCGACCAGGGGTCCGGGAGTGGTTCATGGCTTGGCTGGCCCATGATCATCCCGAGCTGGTCGCGCGGTACGAATCCCTCTACGCCCACGGGGCGTACGCCGCTCCGAGCTTCCGGAAGGCCTTCGAGCAGAAGGTTCGCCCGTTGCTCACCAAACACGGGTTCGCCCGTCCTGCTTACCATCGCGCGGTCGTGCGGGAGAGACAGGCGCCTCCGGCGCAGGAGGCCTTGTTCTAGACCAGCGTGAGGATCTGCGGGCCGTCGGCGGTGATCGCGACGGTGTGCTCGGCGTGGGCGCCGCGCGTCCGGTCGGCGGAGCGAAGGGTCCAGCCGTCGGGGTCGATGACGTAGGTGGAGCCCGGCCCGGTCCAGAACCAGGGCTCGATCGCGAACGTCTGCCCGGGCTGGAGTTTGAAGCCGCGGCCGGGGCGGCCGTTGTTCGCGATGTGCGGTTCCTCGTGCATCCGGCGGCCGATCCCGTGACCGCCGAAGTCGAGGTTGGTGCCGAGCCCGGCGGCCGTGCCGATCCGCCCGATCGCCGCGCCGACGTCACCGAGGCGGTTACCGGGGAGCGCCGCGGCGATCCCGGCGGCGAGCGCGCGCTCGGTGGTCGCGATCAGCTCCAGATCCTCGGGGCGTGGGGTGCCGATGCAGAAGCTGATCGCGGAGTCGCCGCACCAGCCGTCGAGTGAGGCGCCGCAGTCGACGTTCAACAGGTCGCCGTCGGCCAGCCGGTAGTCCGAGGGCAGGCCGTGCAGGACGGCGTCATTCACCGAGGTGCAGATCACACCGACGAAGGGAGTCCCCGCGAAACCTGGCTGATAACCGTCGAACGTCGACACCGCGCCGGCCGAGCGCAGCACGTCGCGGGCGGTCTCGTCGAGCTCGAGCAGCGAGACGCCGACCGCGGCCTGTTTCCGCACCGCGGCGAGCGCGGTCGCGACGACCCGTCCGGCCGCGCGCATCTGCTCGATCTCCGTCGCCGACTTCAGCTCGACCATTCGTCATTCCTCAACCCTCAGGGACAGCTGTACCCGCTCACGGTAGCTGGCCGTTTGCGGTCATAAGGACACGATCGTGTCACCGAGCCAACTCGGCCGCGCGTCGCGTCGTCTTGGTGGGCGAACGAATCGACAGCCTGGGGAGCGATGATGACGATGAGACGACGCGCCGTGCTCGGCGCGCTGCTGGCCGGGGCCGGTGCGTCCGTCGTCGGCGGTTGTGCGGACGCCGGCGTCCGCCCGGTTGATCCGCCGACGGACGGCGGTTCGGCCGGCCCGCCTGGGCAGCAGCCGTCGAGCGGCGGACCGTCGGACGGGCAGCCGTCCGGGGATCGGCCGGACCGGCTGACGATTGTTGCTACTGGCGACGTTCTGCTGCACGAGCGGCTCTGGACAACGGCGCGCCGCGACGGCGCCGGTGGCAAGTGGGACTTCGCGCCGCTGCTGGCGAGTGTGAAACCGCTGGTCGAGAAGGCCGATCTGGCCATCGCGCACGTCGAGACGCCACTGGCTCCGCTCGGCGGGCCGTACCGCGGCTACCCGCTCTTCCAGGGGCCGCCGCAGATCGCGACCGCGCTCAAGCAGACCGGGTACGACCTCTGCACCACGGCCAGTAACCACAGTTTCGACTCCGGCGCGGCCGGCGTGGATCGCACCCTCGCGACGCTCGAGCGCGCCGGGCTCAAGACCTCCGGGATGGCTCGCGATCGCAAGGAGGCGGAGACGCCCACGATCATTGACGTCCGTGGCGTGAAGGTTGCCTCACTCTCCTACACGTTCGGGTTCAACGGTCTGCCGTACCCGAAGGGCCAGACCTGGCGGGCGGGCAAGCTCGACGTGGCGGCCATGACCCGGATGGCCAAGGAGGCGCGCGATCGCGGCGCCGAGATCGTCGTGGTCAGCTGTCACTGGGGGACGGAGTACTCGCCGCGGATCAACGAGCAGCAACGTGACCTCGCGCCGGAACTCCTTGCTGACAGCAACATCGATCTGATCGTCGGTCACCACGCGCACGTCGTCCAGCCGATGGAGCAACACAACGGCAAGTGGGTCGCCTACGGACACGGCAATCTGGTCGCCGCGCATCGGCAGCCGGCCAGCACCCGCGCCGAGGGTTTGCTGACCCGCTTCACCTTCCAGCGCACCGGGGACAAGTGGACGACGACCCAGGCGGAGTATGCGCCGCTGCTGATGACGGATGTGCTGCCGGTCCGCATCCTCGACGTCCGGCGCGAGCTCGCCCGTGACGGTGTGGCTGGGGCGAAGGCCGCCCGGCTGCGGCTCGCGGAACGGCGGACCACCGAGACTGTCCTGTCGATGGGCGCGACGCCGAAAATCCTTTGAGGTCCTGGAGTCCGGCGGTCTAGGGTCGGCGCCATGTTTACGAACTTTGTGATGGTGCGTCGTGCCCGGCTCCGGGCAGGCGCGGGGTGCCTGGGGATGGCACCCACTCGATAGCCGGTGGGCCCAGCGAGTTGTTGATGCCGCCGGGGTTCGTCCCGGTGAGCTCGTGCTCGATGTGGGCGCTGGTCACGGTGCGTTGACGGCGCCGTTGGTTCGCGCTGGTGCGCGCGTGATTGCGGTCGAGCTACATCCGGGTCGTGTCGAACGGCTGCAGCGGCGGTTCGCCGACGCTCCGGTGACCGTGGTTCGTGCTGACGCCAGTGCGCTCCGCCTGCCGACGCGGCCGTTTCGCGTCGTGTCGAGCCCGCCGTACAACGTCTCCACGGCGTTGCTGAAGCTGCTGCTGGCACCAGGCTCACGCCTGGTCTCGGCGGACCTGGTGTTGCAGCGGCAGGTGGTGAATCGCTACGTGCGTGGTGAAGCGCCTGGTGCCAACCGCTGGTTGCGTGCGTATCGGCCGACGGTGGGGCTTCGCCTTCCCCGTAAGGCGTTTACCCCACCGCCGCATGTCGACTCCGCGGTCCTGGTCCTCCGGAGGGTTTAGCCGTGCCAGGAGTTCCAGAGTGCTGCATAGGAGCCGTTCCGGGCGACCAGCTCGTCGTGACTGCCCAGCTCGCTGATGCGACCGTCTTCGACGACGGCCACCCGGTCGGCGTCGTGGGCGGTGTAGAGGCGGTGGGCGATCGCGATGACGGTCCGCCCCTCGAGTACGGCAGCGAGCGAGCGCTCCAGGTGGCGCGCAGCGCGCGGGTCGATCAGTGACGTCGCCTCGTCCAGGACGAGGGTGTGCGGGTCAGCGAGCACCAGACGGGCCAGAGCGAGCTGTTGGGCCTGTGCCGGCGTCAGTGCGGTCTGGCCGGAGCCGACTCGGGTGTCGAGGCCGTCCGGTAGCGCTTCGGCCCACTCGCGAGCGTCCACGGCTGTCAGCGCGTCAAGCAGTTCGGTGTCGGTTGCTGACGGGCGTGCCATCGACAGGTTGTCGCGCAATGTGCCCACGAAGACGTGGTGTTCCTGGGTGACCAGGGCGACCTGCTTGCGCAGCTCGTCCAGCGGTAGCTCGGTCATCCCGACACCGCCGACGGTGACCGAGCCTGTCCGGGGCGGGTGGATGCCCGCGACCAAACGGCCCAGCGTCGACTTACCGGCACCGGATGGGCCGACCATCGCGATCCGCTCACCCGGCTGGACAGCCAACTCGACACCGTGGAGCACGTCCCGGCCGTCGACGTACGAGAACCGAACGTCCCGCGCCTCGACCAGCTCGCCATCTGGTGTGCGGCCGGACGGCGTCCGGTCGTCCGGTACGTCGCTGATACCCAGCAGCCGCGCGAAGGCGGCGCTGCCGGACTGCAGTTCGTCGATCCACTGCAGCAGCCGGTCGACCGGGTCGATCAGCTGGTTGACGTACAGAACACCAGCGGTCACCGCACCGAGGGATACCTGGCCGTTGATGTGCAGGAAGCCGCCGAACAGCAGCGTGCCGACCACTGGGACGAGATAGCCGATCTCGACCATCGGGAACCACACTGTCCGCAGACCGAGTGTGTACCGCTCGGCGAGGTAGGAGCCGCGGATGTCGACGTCGGTCCGGCGGACGCGGGCGTCGTACCGGCGCAGCGCCTCGACAGTGCGCGCGCCCTCGACGGTTTCGGCCAGTGAGCTGGTCATCTGGGCGTACGCCGCGTTCTCCCGCAGGTAGCCGTCTTTCGCGCGCCGCAGGTACCAGCGGGTGCTCAGCCAGAGCACTGGCACCATCGCAACCAACGGCACGAGCACCCAGACGCCGACCAGCACTGTCGCGGTCACTGCGAACAGCACGGTGACACAGGCGATGATCGTCTCCGGGACTGCGAACCGAACAGTGCGCGACAGCGTGTCGACGTCCCGCGACGTCCGCGACAACAGGTCGCCCGTGCCGGCCCGTTCGACCGTGCCGATCGGTAGCGCCAGCGCGTTGTCGACGAAGTCCTCGCGCAGCTCGGCCAGGACCTCCTCGCCCAGGGCGAACGATCGGTACCGCGCCCAGCGCGTCAGCAGCGACTGGATGACGACGAACGCCGCGATCAGCAGGATCACCCGGTTGACCGCGCCGGCCGTCGTCCCGTGCTGCACGTCCTCGACCAGGTCGCCGATCAGGCGCGGAGCAGCCAGCCCGGTCACCGCCGCGACCGCGTGCAGGGCCAGGGCGATGGCCAGCGCTCGCGGGTGCCGACGGACCAGACGGCGCGCATGCTTGCGGACCTCGGCGGAGCCCGCCACGGGCAGGATCTGCTTCATCGACGTGCTCCTTCCGTCAGCTCTTCGTCTTCGGTCTGCCGGGTCACTGTCCGGCGGTAGCGCGGTTCGCTCGCCAGGAGGTCGCGGTGTCGGCCGCTCGCGACCACTCGCCCGGCGACCATGAACTGCACTTCGTCGACCCGGTCCAGCAGCAGTGGGCTGCCGGTCAGTACGACGGTTGTCCGGCCGGACCGGTGCTCCTGCAGCCGGTCGGCGATGCGCGCCTCGGTGTGTGCGTCGACAGCTGAGGTGGGCTCGACCAGGACCAGCACGGACGGATCGGCGAGCAAGGCCCGGACCAGCACCAGCCGCTGCCGCTGGCCGCCCGAGAACGATCGGCCCTTCTCCTCGACCTCAGAATCGAGGCCGTCGGCCAGCGCGACCAGTACGTCGTCCGCTGACGCCGTTCGGATCGCTGCGAGCACCTCTTCGTCCGTCCAGCGCCCCTCCGGGTCCAGCTCGGTGCGCAGGTTGCCCGTGAACAGCTGAGAGCCGGTGTCGCTGACCAGGATCCGCCCGCGGACGTCGGCCCGGGTCGCGCTTGCCAGCGTGACGCCGCCGTACCGGACCTCGCTGGTGTCGTCGTACCGGCCGAGGCGGTCGGCCAGCGCGCCGTACGCGTCCGGCTCGGCAATGACGATCGCGGTCAGCAGACCGTCCCGCGCCCGGACGCCGGAGACCGGGTCGACCAGGTCGCCCTGTGCAGGCAGTTGCACGGGCTGGGCAGGGTCGACGATGTCGGAGCGCAGCGAGAGCACCCGGATGACCCGGCGCCCGGCGACCAGCCCGCGCATCAGCTGGTTCGCGAAATCGGTCACCGTCCGCAGCGGTAGCACCAGGAACGTCGCGTACCCGTAGAAGGCGACCAGCGAGCCCTCGCTGAGGTCACCGCGGAGCGCGAAGTGCGCACCGAGCCCGACGACCAGCACTACGAAGATGCCCGGCAGCAGGACCTGTGCGGCGTCCAGCACGGACTGAATCCGCGCTACGCCGACACCGGCGAACCGGACGCGTTGTGACTCGCTGCGGTAGCGGCGCGAGAACGACTCCTCACCGCCGATGCCGCGGAGCACCCGGAGCCCGGCGACGATGTCCGAGCCCAGCGAGTTCAGCTCGCCGACCGCCTCGCGCTGCGCGAACTGCCGCCGGTGCAGCGGCCGCAGCATCGGGCCGAGGGCGAACAACATCACCGGTACGCCGATCAGCACGACCAGACCGAGCGCAGTCGACGACGACAGCAGAATCGCCGCGACGACGCCGAACGCCACCACCGCACCGGCTGCGCGGGCGGACACCTCCATCAACGTGCCGATGTAGGCCAGGTCGCTCGCGCCGACGCTGACCACCTCACCGGTCGCCAGCTGCTTCGGCAGCGTGGCGCCGAGCTCGGCCGTCTTGCGCGTGACGACCTGGACCGTGCGGTACGCCGCGGTCAGCCAGTTGGTCACCGCGAACCGGTGTCGCATGATGCCGGCGAACGCCTGCAGGACTCCGACCGCGAAGAGCACGCCGGTCCACTGCAGCAGCTTGTCGCCGTCGCGTGCCGCGACACCCTGGTCGATCGCCAGACCGAGGATGGCCGGGATGAACGCCTGAGCTGTCATCCACAAGATGCCGAACGTCATCCCGCCCGCGAGGGTACGCGCCTGCCCGCGCGCGACCCACAACAGGTAGCGGGTCGGCGAGCGGTCATCGGGGACGCCGGGATCGGCGAGTGGCAGCTGCTTCATATCTGTTCAGGCTAGGTCGGCGCACCGGCGTGGCGCATGCGAATTACTCCCTATACGTCAGCCGCCGGAGCAGTACCTCGAACGGCCCTCGCAACCCGCGGCGACGCATCCAGTCGGCCAGAACCACGGTGAGTGCCCAGCAGCCGACGGCCAGCAGCGCTGCCTGCCAGAGCGTCATCGAGCCGCCGAGATCGAGCAGTGTGAAGACGATCGCCCAGACGACGGACTGGGTCAGGTAGAAGGTCAGCGAGCGCTGCCCGGTCGCCTGGAGGGCAGTCACCATCGGAGTCCGGCGTACTCGCAGCGACCAGAGCGCTATGAGTGCGGCGTACGCCGGACCGCCCGCGTAGCCGGTCAGCGCGTGGAGGGCCCCGGCCGGGAGGACGTTGGTGTCCGTGGCGTGCAGCAGGCCGGAGGTGTACAGAGCGAGTGGGATGCCGCCGAGGAACGACAGCGGGATGCCGATGGCGACCATGCGGCGCAGCGTGGTGCGGTGCTGTTCGGCGTCCTCGAAGAGGCGTCGCCGGGCGGCCCAGACCCCGAAGAGGAACGGACCGGCCGCAGTGAGCATCAGAATCGGCGCACTGATCGCGATGGTGTACCAAGGCCCGCGGCCGTCGGTGTTGGGGTCGATTGGCGTCGACAGGATGCCGTAAACGCCGGAGCCGACGAACACCATCACTGCGGCGGCGTACAGCACCCATTTGTCGTCGAAGCGGACGAACGAGATGAACAGCAGGGCGATGAGTCCGTAGGCGGCCAGGATGTCGCCGTAGTACAGCAGCGTCCCGTGCAGGATGCCGAGGAGCAGCAGCCACCAGGCGCGGCGGCGCAGCAGCTTCCGGGTGCTCTTCCAGTCGCCGGACTGCCGGCGGGCGATCTGGACCATGCCGTAGCCGAAGAGCGCGGCGAACATCGTGTACGAGCGTCCGTCGATCAGTGTGGTGTCGATGAACGCGACGATCCGGTCCGGTAGCGCAGTGGCGATCGGCATCGCGCGGATGGTCCGCACCCCCTCGGGGTGCAGGAGGCCGTGGCTGTTGGCCAGTGCGATGAACAGCAGCAGAATTCCGCGGGCCAGATCGGGGCCGAGCGCCCGTGCCGAAGTGGCGGTCGGACCGGTGGTCGGCGGGGTTCCGGCGCGCTCCGTCATGCGTCAGACAGTAGGCGCTCGCCGGTGACAGTGGGTACTACTTCGGTCTCTCCTTGCGCATCAAAAGACCTTCACCTTGCGTTGGGCAACGAGTTCCCGCCGGGCCATGTCCGCCGCCTGTCCTGGAACCATGCTGGTGATCGCGCATCGGGGAGCGAGCGGGTACCGACCGGAACACACGCCGGCGGCCTACCGCCTGGCTGCGGCCCAGGGGGCCGACTACCTCGAGCCCGACCTGGTCGCCACTCTCGACGGCGTCCTGGTCTGCCGCCACGAGAACGAGATCTCCGGGACGACGGACGTCGCGGACCGCCCGGTGTTCGCCGACCGGCGGATCACCAAGGTGGTCGACGGCGAGGCCGTCACCGGCTGGTTCGTCGAGGACTTCACCTACGCCGAGCTGCGCATGCTGCGCGCCCGCGAGCGGATGCCCGCGCTCCGGTCGGCCAACACGGCGTACGACGGTCTCGAGGCGATCCCCACCTTCGACGACGTGGTAGCGCTGGCCCGGCAGGAGTCCCTGCGGCTGGGCCGTCCGATCGGGGTGATCCCCGAGATCAAGCATCCGGCCTACTTCCGGCGGCTCGGCCTCCCGCTGGAGGAGCTGCTCACCGAGCGCATCCTCGCCCTCCGGCTGCGCCCGACGGAGATCATGGTCCAGTCCTTCGAGCCCACCAGCCTGCGGCGCCTCGCTGTGATGACGAGGGTGCCGTTGGTGCAGCTCATCGACACCGAGAGCGCCCCCAGCGACCTACTACGGCTCGGCGACCGCCGTACCTTCGCCGACCTCGTCGAACCGGCCGGTCTCCGCGACATCGCGACGTACGCCCAAGCTCTGGCGCCCCACAAAGACCTGGTCATCCCACGCACCCCCACCGGCGCCCTCGGCGAGCCGACCCGTCTGGTCGACCAAGCCCACCGCGCCGGCCTCAGCATCCAGCTCTGGACATTCCGCGCCGAACGCCGCTTCCTCCCCACCGCCACCGACTTCCGCGCCGAGCTGACCCGCTTCGCTCGCCTAGGCATCTCCGCGGTCTTCACCGACCACCCCGACCTGGCCGCCGCCACTCTGAAGGCGGCGTCCCTCCCCGGCTAAAGCTCACCCTTCAAAGCCCGCAGTACGTCGGCAGTGGGCGCTGCAAGCTCCCGGTCGACAGCACGCGACCGGTCCGTGCCCAGAGCTACGCGGGCCGAGGTAGCCGGCCTAGCACGCAGCAGTCTGGCCCGCAGGTACGTCGGCGGGTGCGTCGCGTCCGTCCGTACATCGCGGAGCCGGCTGACGCGGAGTCGACGGTCGAGCTCCCGAGCCGGTAGCTCGGTAACTGCCCGCCGGACGGCGTCCAGCGGGCTCACTTCGGTGGGGAACCGCAGCGCGTGCGCCATGGCGTCGAACGAAAGGTCAGCCAGCACCAGCCGCTCCAACGCGTGCGCAGCCGCCTCCGACCCGGCGATCTCACCAGCCTTTCGGTCCGCGAGGTACTCCGCGCGCTGGCCGCTGCGCAGCGTCAGCCGAGTCAACGCAGCGGCCACGCCTCGCACCAGCACGCCCACGGTCGCATTCACCATCCGGCCGACCAGTGTGGCTCCGCTGATGTCCTCGACGCCCTCTTCCCGGCGGACGCCGTCGAGGTAGCCGTCCCGGAACGTCTCGTCCAGTCCGGACAGCACGTTGTAGGCGTTGGCGATCAGCCAACCGCTGGCCTGGTCGCCGTGGCGTCCGTGCCCGAACTCGTGGGCCAGCAGCGCGACCCGGTCCTGCGGGCCGTGGCCGGCCCAGAGCGGGAGGCCGAGGATGATGACCGGCCGGAAGCGCCAGCCGACCTGGGTGTAGGCGAGGTTCGGCTCGTAGGTGACCGCTACGGCCGCAGCTGATCGGGTACCGACGGCGGCGGCGATCTCGTCGAGGAGACCGAAGAGTGTGGGGGCCTGGTCGCGATGGATCAGGACGGTGTCGTCGGGGAGGTCTGCGGCTCGTGGGCGGAACGTGAGAGCTGTGAGGAAGGCCAGCGCGGCCAAGGGCACGCTGAGCCAGAGGGGGCGGTAGAAGACCAGGAGCGCGACTCCGGCCGCAACGGCGACCAGCGGGAGCAGCAGGATCGCTGTGGCCAGCAGGCTGGCCGCTACCCGGGCGGCGTCCCAGCCCGGACGCTTCAGGGAGCCGTGCTCGAGTTCGCGGTAGAGCGAGTCGGCGAGCCGTTGTTCGAGCTTGCGGCGCCAGGCGGGCGTCAGATCGACCTCTGGGGTCGGGTCGACGTTCCACTCGCACTTGTCGCACCAGGTCACGTAGCGCCGGTTGACGCGGATCCGCTGGCCGCAGTCCGGGCAGGTGGCGAGTTCGTCGGTGCTGCTCACGGGAGCAGTGTGACAGTGCGGGCGGCGGGGTGGGTACTTCTCACCCCGCCGCTGGGCGGGCGCCCCGGATCATGCGGCCGGCGGCTTGGGGGCGTCGTCGTAGATGCGGGCGGCGATGTCGCCCTCGGGGGTCTGGGACTGGTTGTTGTTGACCGAGTGCTGGACGTTCTGCCAGACGGCCTTGCCGTCGCCCTCGGGCATGACGATCCAGGCGATCGCGTAACCGAGGATGGCGGTGCCGCCGGTGATGATGGTCAGGCCGACGATGCCGAGGCGGACCAGGGTGACGTCGATGTTCAGGTACTCGGCGAAACCGCCGGAGACGCCGGAGAGCATGCGCTGCGAGGTCGAGCGGCGCAGCGACTTGCCGGACAGGTTCGAGAACGGTGCGTTGGAGTTCGTCATGAGTCAACTCTCGCTGGTCGGGGGCCGCCGCCACATCGGGATCGGTACCGAGACACCCCTGATCCGACCCCTACGACTTTGTGTGGAACCCCGGCCGTGGCCCAGCTTGTCTTTACCGTGAGGGACGCCGACAGAGGGGTGCGGAATGAGCGGGGAAGACGACTTCACCGAGTACGTGGCGGCGCGCTGGCCGATCCTGGTGCGCTCCGCGGTACTCCTGGGGTGCTCGCACGCGGAAGCCGAGGATCTGGTGCAGACAGTGCTGGAGCGCTGCCTGCTGAAGTGGAACCGCGTGCGGACGGCGGAGGATCGGGACGCCTACGTGCACCGCATGCTCGTCAACAGCCTCATCACCTCACGCCGTCGCCGCTGGCACGGCGAGAAACCGTCGGAGTTCCTGCCTGAGTACGCCGATGCCGATGAAACGGCCGGAGTCGATGACGCCGACCTGTTGCAGCGCGCACTGGCCCAACTGCCCGTTGAGCAACGAACAGCCGTCGTACTGCGGTACTACGCACACCTCAGCGAGCAGCAGATGGCGTCCGTCCTGGGCGTCGCTGCCGGCACTGTGAAGAGCCGGCTCTCCAGGGCCGTGAAAGCCCTGGCCCTGGACCCGAACCTGGCAGAACAGCGAGAAACCCGATGAACGAGCAAAAGCTGTCCGAGCTCCTTGAACGCGCTGCCGACCGCACTCCGGTCAACCCGCCGCCAGTCGCCGCCATGCGGACCGGCGCCGGCCGCCGACGGCGTCGTCGGGCCGCTCTGTGGTCCGTAGGTGGCACAGCGGTCGCGGTACTCGCCGTGATCGGCGGATCGACTCTGCTGGGCCCGAGTGCCAAGCCCGTGGACCAGCCGCCAGTCGCTGGACCGCCTCCGGCTGCTGCGCCCGTGCCGGCCGGTATGCGGCTGGTCGGCGTTGGAAACGCCGCAGTGGCGGTGCCCAAGACCTGGGGGACCAACAAACTGCGCTGTGGGACGCCGGACGCCGACACCGTCGTGGTCGACCCCGGAGCGCAACCCATGTGCGCGATCCCCCGCCGGCCCGGAGTAGAGAGCGTGGAAATCGCACCGACCCCGCGGCTCGACTTCAAGGCCACCGAGTCGTTCGAGATCGACGGCGTCGCGGCGCAGCGGGAGAAGACGACCTGCGTGGCCACCAATCCCGGGACGGTCTGCTCCGGCTCGGTTCTGATCCCGTCACTGAAGGCGTGGTTCCGGGCGGAGTCCTCCACGAATGCGGCAGAGGTCGACCGCATCCTGGCGCAGATCCGCGTCGTGCCGGATCAGGTCGGCGTACCGGGCTTCCAGACGCTCGACATGGACAAGAAGCCCGCGGAGGTCTACCAGAACGAGCTCCGGCAGCTCGGGCTGCAGCCGGAGGTTCGGACGGCCAAGAAGGAGGGCTACCCGATCGGTGCGGTGCTCGCGGTGTCTCCGGCAGCAGGAACGGTTGTCGCGCCCGGGACGCCGGTGACGGTGACAGTCGTCGGCTGAGAAGTGTCGGTGGGCGCCGCTAGCGTCGGGGGTATGGACGCGCAGGTGGTGCACAAGCTGGTGCGGGGGCTGCCCGGAGCCGAGGAGCACGAGGGCTGGGCCGGGCAGCCCGCGTTCAAGGTGCGTAAGAAGGGCTTCGCGTACCTGTCGGGGGACGAGACGCGGCTGATCGTCAAAGCCTTCCGCGAGGAGCAGGAGGCGCTCATCGCGGAGAGCCCGGAGGTCTACGCGCCGTCCTGGGAGAGCGGCCGGTTCGCCTGGGTGGATGTGACGCTGGCGCTGGCTGACGAGCGCGAGGTGGCCGAGCTGCTGACCGAGGCCTGGCGACTGACCGCGCCGAAGTACCTGATCGCCCAGCTGGCCGACTGACTCGGCGTCAGCTCGGAGCGCCGACCGTCTTGCGGTAGGTGCTGGGGGAGGTGCCCAGCTCGCGCCGGAACGCTTCCCGGAAGGTGGTGGCGCTGCCGAAGCCAGTGGCGGCCGCGATGCGGTCAACAGTCCAGTCGGAGGTTTCCAGCAGGCTGCGCGCCTTCCGGATGCGCTGTGCGACCACCCAGCGCATCGGTGGCAGTCCGGTCTCGTGTTCGAAGTGCCGGATGAACGTACGCCGGGACAGCGCGGCCTGGGTGGCCAGCAGCTCGATGGTGATCGGTTCGGCCAGATGGTCGAGGACCCAGGCCCGAGTCGCGGCCAGGTCCGCTCTGGACGGCGTCCGCGCGTCGGCGTACTGGGGGTGTTCGGCGCCGCGCTCAGGGGCGGCGACGACCCACTTGCCGACCTCGTCGGCCGCAGCGGCGCCGAAGTCGGTGCGGATGACGTGCAGACCGGCGTCGATCCCCGCACCACCGCCGCTGGAGGTGAGGACCTTGCCGTCCTCGACGAACAGCCTGTTGTCCAGCACGGTCACCTGCGGGAACTGGCGGCGCAGCTCGTCGACGTAGTGCCAGTGCGTGGTCGCCTCCCGTCCGTCCAGGACGCCGGCCGCGGCCAGGGCGAAGGTGCCGGTACAGATGCCGACCAGCCGCGCCTCGGTGTCGCGGAGCAGCTCCAGGTACGGCGCGGGCAGCGGCAGCTCGGGGTCGTCGTACCCCGGCACGACGATCAGATCCGCGGCGGCCGCCGCTGCGGGGTCGGTGTGCTCGGCCACGCGGTAGCCGGGGTGCTTGCCGAACACATGCTCCGCCAGCGCCAGATCCAGCGTGATGGCTCGCGGCACCTTCAGCAGCGCCACCTCCAGCTCCGGCACGGCAGCTCCTCCGCAGGCACGAATCCGGCGGTTCCTGGCACTGCGACCGGTGGCCGCGACCTGTCCGCCCTCCCTAGGTTAGTTGAAAATCGTTCTTTCCAAAGGAGTGCACGTGATCGAGAACTTCGGGCTGCCGTGGGAGCGCGACTACGGCTACGTCCAGGCGATCAGGTCGGGCGACACCATCTATCTGTCCGGCCAGGTCGGGAACCGGGGGACCGAGATCCTCGAGGGGGTCGAGGCGCAGATGCGGCAGGCGTACGCCAACGCCGAGGAGCTGCTGCAGCGGTACGGCGCCTCGCTGGCGAACGTGGTCGAGGAGACGCTCTACGTCCGCGACATGGACGAGGCGTTCCCGTACGCCGGGCCGGTGCGGAAGGCGGCGTACGGGCGGGAGGACCCGCAGGTGGCGAGCACGATCGTCGGAACCACCCGGCTGGCCTTTCCGGAGCTGCTGATCGAGATCGCGTTCACGGCCCGCGTCTGAGCGCTGGACGGCGGTGGTCGGCTTGCACTCGGTTGGGGCGAGTGCTAATACTTGGTTAGCACTCCTAGGGCGAGAGTGACAAGACTCGCGCCTGCGGGGTGTGTACGAAGACGGCCCGATGAGGTGCCGGGAGCGGGGCGGGACATGAGCGCCACGACTCCGGCGCCGTCCGTCGCGGGCATCCGGCCGGCTGAACCACCAAAGACTCGACGCGGGAGGACTCGCGGAGAATGCCCAAGCTGATTTCTTTCAATGAAGAGGCGCGCCGTGGCCTCGAGCGGGGAATGAACACCCTCGCCGACGCCGTGAAGGTGACGCTCGGCCCGAAGGGCCGCAACGTCGTCCTGGAGAAGAAGTGGGGCGCCCCCACGATCACCAACGACGGTGTCTCCATCGCCAAGGAGATCGAGCTCGAGGACCCGTACGAGAAGATCGGGGCCGAGCTCGTCAAGGAAGTTGCGAAGAAGACCGACGACGTCGCGGGTGACGGCACCACCACCGCGACCGTGCTGGCCCAGGCGCTCGTGCGCGAGGGTCTGCGCAACGTCGCGGCCGGCGCCAACCCGATGGGCCTGAAGAAGGGCATCGAGAAGGCGACCGAGGCCATCAGCGAGCAGCTGCTCGCGCTGGCCAAGCCGGTCGAGACCCGTGAGCAGATCGCGGCGACGGCGTCCATCTCGGCCGCCGACACCCAGGTCGGCTCGATCATCGCCGAGGCGATGGACAAGGTCGGCAAGGAAGGCGTCATCACCGTCGAGGAGAGCAACACCTTCGGCCTCGAGCTCGAGCTCACCGAGGGTATGCGCTTCGACAAGGGCTACATCTCGCCCTACTTCGTGACCGACACCGAGCGGATGGAAGCGGTCCTCGACGACCCGTACATCCTGATCGTGAACAGCAAGATCTCGAGCATCAAGGACCTGGTCCCGGTGCTGGAGAAGGTCATGCAGACCGGTAAGCCGCTGGCCATCATCGCCGAGGACATCGAGGGCGAGGCGCTGGCGACCCTGGTCGTCAACAAGATCAAGGGCACCTTCAAGGCCGTCGCCGTCAAGGCGCCGGGCTTCGGTGACCGCCGCAAGGCCATGCTGGTCGACATCGCGGTGCTGACGGGCGGTGAGGTCATCTCCGAGGAGGTCGGTCTCAAGCTCGACACCGTCGACCTGGAGCTGCTCGGCCAGGCCCGCAAGATCGTCGTCACCAAGGACGAGACGACCATCGTCGAGGGCGAGGGCGACGCGGACCAGATCGCCGGCCGGGTCAACCAGATCCGCGCCGAGATCGAGAAGTCGGACTCCGACTACGACCGCGAGAAGCTGCAGGAGCGCCTGGCCAAGCTGGCCGGCGGTGTTGCGGTGATCAAGGTCGGCGCGGCCACCGAGGTCGAGCTGAAGGAGCGCAAGCACCGCATCGAGGACGCCGTTCGCAACGCGAAGGCGGCCGTCGAGGAGGGCATCGTCGCCGGCGGCGGCGTCGCGCTGCTGCAGGCGTCGGTCAAGGCCTTCGAGAAGCTGGAGCTCGAGGGTGACGAGGCCACCGGCGCGGCGATCGTTCGGCAGGCCGTCGAGGCCCCGCTGAAGCAGATCTCCGTGAACGCCGGCCTCGAGGGCGGCGTCGTGGTCGAGAAGGTTCGCAACCTCGAGCCGGGTCACGGCCTGAACGCCGCGACCGGCGAGTACGTCGACCTGATCGCCACCGGCATCATCGACCCGGCCAAGGTGACCCGCTCGGCGCTGCAGAACGCAGCCTCGATCGCGGCCCTGTTCCTCACCACCGAGGCCGTCATCGCCGACAAGCCGGAGAAGGCCGCGGCCGCTCCGGGCGGCGCGCCCGACATGGGCGGCATGGACTTCTGATCCAGTAGTCCGACAGCACGAACGAACGGCCCCGGGGTTCGCCCCGGGGCCGTTTGCTGTCAGCGGCTCTCGTCGACCTCGCAGAATGACGCGTAGTGGTCGGCGGTGTAGTAGACGTGCGCGGGCGTGGTCTTGGCGCCGCCGCCGACCAGCCGGCGCGCGCCTCGGTCGGGTGAGCCCGGCGTCTTGACGGTGTACTCGTGGTAGTAGCCGGCGGACTGCTGGGGGAGGAGCGCCTCGCGGTTCTGGAGGACGGTGCCGTCCTGGCGGTAGGGGAACGGCCCGCCGGAGTGGATCAGCCGGAGAGTGTCGGAGGCTTGGGACGGCAGTGAGCTGAGCGCGCAGGTGGGGAGTGCGGCGTACGCGGGGGCGGTGAGGGTCGTGGTGGCGGCCAGGGCCAGGGCGGCGACGAGGGTTCTCATGGCCGGGAGGTTGCCCAGTGCAAACGACCGCGGTACATCCCAGGTGTGAATAACAGTTGGACTATGACCTCCTCGGGTCCTAGAGTCTGGCCCGGCGAGAAGATGCCCCCAGCGGAAGGAGCGACCGATGAGCGACCTGTCAGGTATTCCGGCGCGACCTGCCCGCGACCACAGCTCGCACTGAGCGGAGCGGCGCGCCTCCTGTTGGAGGAACTGTGAACATCCGCAACACCGCCGAGTCCGATCTCGGCATCATTCGCGCGCTGATCAAGCAGCAGCAGTCGATCAACACCGTCACGCCTGAGCGCTACGACGAGTACATCGTGTCCGGCTACTACCGGCACGAGTGGTCCTGGGTCGTCGAGGAGAACGGCGTCATCCAGGCCCTGGCCATCTGGTGGGGCGGCCGCGAGGACGACCAGCCGTTCAGCGTCGACGGCCTGTACTTCGCCGGCGACGGCGACCCGGTCCCAGCGTGGAGCGCCTTGATGCAGCACGTCCTCGCGAACCGGCCGGCCGACGCCGAGCAGCCGGAGTTCCACATCTTCCTGGACGCCGACTGGCAGTCCGATCCGGCGATCGCGGGCGCGGTCAAGGCGCGGATGCTGGCCGCCGGTGCAGCCGGTCTGATCGAGGTCACCGACCGGCTGCGGTACGAGTGGCTGGCGGAGTACGGCCTGCCGTCGCGGTCGACCCGGCTCCGGTTCGAGCCGGCCGACAACGAGGCCTTCGTGAAGATGTTCATGCGGATCAGCGAAGGCAGCCTGGACGCCGCGACCGCGCGCGACATCGCCCGCCTCGGCGTCGAGGGAGCCGCCCGTGAGGAGGTCGAGCTCTACGAGACCCACCTCGAGGGTGACCGCGACTGGTGGCGGTTCGCGTACGACGCCGCGGGGCAGGAGATCGGCTTCGCGATCCCGTCGGCGAACAACGGCGGTCCGGTCGTCGGGTACCTCGGCGTCCTGCCCGAGCATCGCGGCAACGGGTACATCGACGACATCCTGGCCGAGATCACCCACCTGCTGGCCGGGACCGGCGCGGTCAAGGTCCGGGCCGACACCGACTTCGGCAACGTGCCGATGGCGAAGGCGTTCGAGCGCGGCGGCTACCGAAACTTCGCCGTTCGCCGCGTTCTGTCCTTCCCGCAGGCGTAGCCGGGTCCTATAGTCCCCTGACATGTCAGGGAGTTTCCGGTGCGAGATATCGCACTGATCGTGCACGTCGTGGCGGGGGCCCTGGCAGTACTGCTGGGGCTCCCGGCCATCACGGCGACACTACGGCGGCGGCGTCTGAACTGGGTAGGCGAGACCTACCACTGGGTCCTCGCGCTGACCTGTCTGAGCGCTCTGGTGATGGTCCCGTACGACTGGCGGCGCCTGTGGTTCTTCTGGCCGATAGCGCTGGCGGCGTACCTCTTCGTGTACTTCGGGCAGCGTGCGGCCGAGGCGCCCGGTGGCCTCTGGTACCGCGGCGTACTGCGCGGGTACGGCGGCAGCTGGATCGCACTGTGGACCGGCATCCTGATCACCACGCTCCCGGACCAGCCATGGAGCTGGGCGGTCCCGGTGGTGCTCGGGACCGCCCTGGTCGAGTGGTACTGCTTCAGGCCGTCAGCGCAGTGGCTGGAAGAACGCGCGTAGGTCGGCGGTCAGCAGGTCCGGGACCTCCATTGCGGCGAAGTGGCCGCCCTGCTCGTACTCGACCCAGTGCGACATCGCACCGGCCGGGTCGACCAGGCTCTTGATCGCAGTCTCGGCGCCGAAGACGGCCACGCCGGTCGGCGGCGGAGTGAACTGCCCCCAAGCCGCACCGCCGTCGCCACTGTCACCACTGCTGTCGTCGCCACCCCACTCACTGCTCTCGGCGCCGTCGTCCGAGCCCCAGTCGCCTCCACCGCTCTGCTGGGCCAGCATGGCCTTCCAGGCCTGCATGCCCTCGTAGAGCGCGTGCGCGGACGAGGCGCCGGACTCGGTGAACCAGTAGAGGCTCACGTTGGTCAGCAGCTGGTCGCGGTCCACAGCCTCTTCCGGCAGCTTCTTGTCCGGGTCGGTCCACTCGGCGAACTTCTCCACGATCCAGGCCAGCTGTGCGATCGGCGAGTCGTTCAGCCCGTAGGCCACAGTCTGCGGCCGGGTCGACTGCGACACCAGGTAGCCGAGCCCGTCCTCCAGGTACTGGTTGAAGGTCTCAGCCCGCTTGGTGTCGGACTCCGACAGGCCATCGGTCGACACCGGCCCAGCGAACGGCGCGGACGCCGTGACGCCGGCCAGGTGCGCGCCGACCACATGTGCCGCGTCGATCATCGTCAGCATGCCGGTCACGCCGGACCCGGCGTCCGTGCCGTGCGCCGCGTACCGCTCGTAGCCGAGCCGGCTCATCAGCTCGGCCCACATCTGCGCGACTCCGAACAGGTTGAAGCCGGCCGGGCCGAGCGGCGTCGAGAAGCCGTACCCGGGCAGTGACGGGACGACGACGTGGAACGCGTCGGCCGCGTCGCCGCCGTGCGCGACTGGGTCGGTCAGCCGCCCGATCAGCGCCTGGAACTCGACCGGCGAGCCCGGCCAGCCGTGCGTCAGGATCAGCGGCAGGGCGTTCGGCTCGGCCGACTGCTGGTGGAAGAAGTGGATCCGCTGTCCGTTGATCTCGGTGGTGAACTGCGGGATCGCGTTCAGCTCGGCCTCGGCCGCGCGCCAGTCGTACCCGTCGGCCCAGTACGCCGCCAGCTCCTTCAGGTAGCCGACCGGGACGCCGCGGCTCCAGTCGTCGACCGCGGGCGTGGCGGGCCAGCGGGCCGACCGCAGCCGCAGGTTCAGGTCGTCGACCTCGTGCTGCGGGATCTCGATGGTGAAGGGCCGGATGTCCGTGTTCGTCGTCATGTCCCTGACTGTAGAAGTGA
The DNA here is from genome assembly GCF_055584105.1 of Kribbella sp. NPDC104218. NCBI lineage: Bacteria > Bacillati > Actinomycetota > Actinomycetes > Propionibacteriales > Kribbellaceae > Kribbella > Kribbella sp. NPDC104218. The sequence goes on along the minus strand of NZ_JBVJMQ010000001.1, from coordinate 726,520 downwards.
TTGCGGAAGACTTTCTTCCGCAATCAACAACGACTTCAGGCTTGGCCGGCTTTTTCTTCCGGGGTGGCCCGGCGCAGGACGAGCCGGGTCCACGCGCCGACGTAGACGCGGTCGTCGGCGTCCAGCTCCTGGCGCTGACCGGGTGGGATCGGGATCTCGGGCAGCGGACCGGCCGCGGGCGCGACGTACGTGCCGTTGGAGGACTGCAGGTCCTCGACCCACCAGCGCTGGCCGTCGGTGGTGAGCTGGGCCTGGCGGCGGCTGACGCCGGTGTCGTCGCCGCAGTCGATCTCGGGTGTGATTCCGCGGGCGCGGGACGGCCGTCCGACCAGGACGCTCTTCTCGCTGATCGGAATGACCACCGGCAGACCTGGCGACGGGCACGGGTCGTCACTCTGCTGTACGGCGTACCAGTCGGGGTCGACCCAGCGTTCGACGACCCACTCGGCCACTACGGCGGACGGCGCGTGCGGAACCGGCGGGGGCGCGGCCAGGTCGAGCGACGACGCCGCACGAGGCATGGTGCCGGTGGTGAAGTCGTAGCCGCAGTTCTCACAGAAGAGTGCGTCCAGCGCCGCGTTGTCCGAGCAGTTCGGACAGGTCTGCCCGGCCGGCGCCGGTGCGGGGGCTGGAGCCTCTGCAGCGGACGGCGTGGCTGCAGCGCCGATCGGCAGCCCACAGACATCGCAGTAGTCGGTCGAGGCGGACGGGTGTCCGCTCGGACAGTTGACTGTGCTCATTTCTTGATCCGGGTGGTCTTGGTGGAGGCCGTGTCGAGGGCCATCTCGTCCGCCTTCTCCACGGTCCGTTTCAGTCGGACCGTACCGGTGTCCTGGTCGTCGATGTCGACGACCTTGCGGAGCCGGCTGGTGGCCTCCTCGTTACCGGTCTGCGCGGCCAGCTGGACCGCACGGCCGAGCTTGGTGGTCGCAGTGGCGGTGTCGCCGGCAGCCTTGGCCGCCAGGCCCTCCTGGATCGCCTCGGCCAGCTCGGTCTGACCGGTGTAGTGCGCGACCTCAGGGCTGATGCGCGTGGTCAGCGCCTCGTCGTTCGACCAGAGCGCCTTCACCAACTCGCTGGCGACCACCTGGTCGCCGAGCGCGAGCTGGACGCGTGCCGCGAGCTGCTCCTGCCCGATGCCCTTCGCAGCCAGCCGGATCGCCACGTGGTAGTCGCGGGACTCGTCGCCCCAGGAGCCGGTCGGGTAGGAGCCGGTCAGTGCGTTCACCGCAGTACGACGGGAGGTGAGGTCCTCGACGGTCGGTGCGACCTGGCGGACGAACAGAACCTCGGCGCCCTGCGGCGCCCAGACCCGGAGGTCGGCTTGGGCGACGCCGCGGCCCATCGCGTTCTGGATCAGCTTGGCGAACTCGTCGGCGAGCTGGTGCGGCGCGGGGATGATGTCGACCGTACCGAGCAGAGCCTGCGCGATTCGGCGTACCTCGTCGACCTGCCAGGCCACGCCGACGCCGCGGGTGTCGCACTGGAACTGGCCGGTGACCGCCTGGATGGCCTGGGTCAGCGCCTCCGGCGTCTCGTGCTGGTTCTCGCCGTCGGTCAGCAGGATGGCGTGCTTCTGCGACAGCGTGGGGACGGTGGCGAAGACGCGGCCCGCCAGCCGCAGCCAGGTGCCCATGGCCGTCCCGCCGTCGGCGTAGAACCGGGCGACGGCGTCCTTGGCGGCCTGCCGGGTGTAGGGGTCCATCTTCACCATCACCGGCTCGGCGGACGGCGGGAACGCCAGCTGGGCGCGGTCGTTCCCGGAGATCACCGCGAACCAGACCCCGTCGAGGATCTGGTCGAGCGCCGTCTGGGCGGCGTACGCCGCGGCCTGGACGCCGTCCTTGCCCATCGAGCCGGAGGTGTCGACGATGATGATCTCGCCCGCGTCGCCGCTACCGCTCTGTCCGGCCGCGCCGGCGCCCGTGCAGTTCACCGTGACGATCGCGTGTACGTCGGTCCCGCCGTCCGGCAGGAACTCGTTCTGGTACACGGCGGCGGTGAAGTTTGCCATTCTGAATCCTCCCCTAGATCCGCGCGAGCGCGACGGTGATGTTGTCCTGGCCGCCCTGGGCGTTGGCCCAGTCGACCAGAGCGGCGGCAGTGGCGAGTGGCTCGCCGCCCGCGGCCGCAGCGGTCTGACGGACGAGGTCGGCCAGCGGTGCCGCCTCGGAGCAGTAATTCCAGAGGCCGTCCGAGCAGACGAGCAGCCAGCCCGGCTCGGCCACCTTGACCGTCGTCGTCCGCGGGGTGTGGTCCGGTGCGTCCTTGCCGAGCCAGCGGGTGATCGCATGTGCGTGCGGGCCGGACTCCGCCTGCTCCCGCGGGATGCCGGTCGCGATCAGCTCAGCGGCCCACGAGTCGTCCACGGTCAGCGCGACCGGTGTGGAGTTGTCCGGGAACCAGTACGCACGGCTGTCGCCGACGTTGCCCGCAACGAGCAGGCCGTTCTCCAGGACGGCGGCGACGAACGTACAAGACGCCGGGTTCGGGCTGTCCGGGCTGGTGTTCTCCAGCACCGCATCACTCGCAGCATCAGCAGCCGCCTTCAGCCGGGCCACGATCGCGCTGGCCCGCGAGGACTCGGTGCCGATGCCCTGCGCGTGCCCTGCGGTCAGTACGTCGCGTGCGGCGCGCGCTGCGGCCAGCGAAGCGACGTCCGAGTCCAGAGACGAGCTGACGCCGTCGCAGACGACCAGAAGCGCCCGACTGCCCGGCTCGGCGTCCGCAGCGATCGCCAGCGCATCCTCGTTCCGGGCGTGGCGGATGCCGCGGTCACAGACGCCGGCCACCCACGGCGACGGCTGCTCACTGAAGTGGTCGCGAACCTTGGCTGCCTTCGCACCGCAGGTCTCGCAGTACCCGTCGGCGCCGATGGCGCCGCCGCAGGACACACACGGACCGACCGGAGGGGCGGTGTTGATCTCGATGGTCGGCTCGGTGTCGGTGTCCAGCGCCGGAGAGTTCGGCGAGGCGGCACTGGCCGCCGCCGGGTTGAGCTCCGTGCCGCACGCCTCGCAGTAGCGGTCGGCGTCAGCCACCGCGCCGCCACAGTTGGGGCAGACCGTAGGGGTCGTACTCGTCATCGAATCGTCCATCCTCGAACATCGTTTGCCAGATCGACCAGGGCGATACGCTCCGGCCGGCTCTGGGCAGCAGCTGCCAGTTGCCGGTAGGTGGCCTCGAGCCCGTCCCGCAGAGCGGGCTCGGTGGCCTCCCGGCCGTCGATCCGCAACCCCGCCTGCGGCCCGGACTGCAGGACCTGGTCCAGCGCGTTCCGGAACACATCCGCGGTCAGGGTGGCCCGGTCGACCGGGTCGATGGTCAGCGAGTCGATGCTGGCCATCGCCTGGGCGAGTGCGTCCAGGCCACGCCCCGATCCTGCCAGCAGACCGGCCCGCTGGCGACGAGCCCGGACGTACGCGCCGCTCGTCGGCGGCACCAGATCGAGCGCTGCGAGCGCGCCGTCCAGGTTGTCGCGCTTGGTCCGGATCGCTGCCAGCCCGAAGGCCGACGGCGCGATGTAGTTGGCATCTGTGCGTGCACAGGTCTGATAGAGGCCCTCGGCAACGTCGAACTCGCCGCTGAGCTCACAGGCGATCGCCAGCGCCAGCTTCGGCGCCAGCTCACCTGGGACCTGCCCGTAAACCGCATTGAAAGCGGACTGCGCCCCGGGCGCGTCGCCACGGGCCAGAGCGACCAGACCGGCCATCCAGACCGCTCGCCACTCCCACGGGTCCGCAGCGAGCAGATCGGACACCGCGGTGTCGACCATGCCGTAGCGGTCCGGCCCGGCCTCCAGCGCGGCGCCGGCGATCTCCAGCAGGATCTGCGCCGACGACTCGGGTGCATCGACCAGTAGCTCGAGCCGCTTCGCCGGGTCCGGCACGCTGACCGTCTTCAGCCAGCCGGCCATCTTGTCGCTGTCATCCGCGATCAGCGACGGCAGCCGCTGCCACGGCGCCGCCTCGTCGCCCAGACCACCGGACCGGTCGCCCGGCGTACCGAACAGCAGCGACGACGCCGAGTGCTGCGCGGCCTGCACGCCCTGCCTGTCGGCGACGACCTCCCGCAGGACGCCGAGCAGCTGCACACGGAACTCGTCAGCGGTCTGGAACCGGTCAGCCGGGTCCTTGGCGCAGGCCTTGGCCAGCAGCCGGTAGACCGAGTCGTACTTCTGGAACAGCGGTACTTCGCCGACCGGAGGCAGCGAGGTGACGTAGCGGGACTGGTAGCCGCGGAACTCCATCGCCAGCACGCACAGCGTCCGGCCGAGCGTGTAGATGTCGGAGGCGATCGACGGACCGACCTCAGCCACCTCTGGCGCCTGGAAACCGACCGTTCCGTAGATGGCCGAATCCAGGTCGTCGATCCGCCGGACGCCGCCGAGGTCGATCAGTTTGACCGCGTCGCCGACCTGGATGATGTTGTCCGGCTTGAAGTCGCAGTAGACCAGGCCGAGGTCGTGCAAGTACGAGAACGCCGGCAGGATCTCCAGCAGGTACGCGATTGCCTGGTCGATCGGCAGCGCGTCGTACTGGCCGTTGTTGGCGGCCATGCGCTGTTTGAGCAGCGTCTTCAGCGACGTGCCGCCGACGTACTCCATCACGATGTAACCGGCGCCGTCGTGGGTGACGAAGTTGTAGATCTCGACGATCAGCGGGTGCTCGACCCGGGCCAGGAACTGCTGCTCGGCGATCGCGGCCGCGACGGCGTCCGGGTCCTCGGAGTTCAGCAGGCCCTTCAGGACGACCCAGCGGTCGGAGACGTTCTGGTCCTGGGCCATGTAGATCCAGCCGAAGCCGCCGTGCGCCAGACAGCCCTTGACCAGGTACTGCCCGCCGACCAGGTCGCCGTCCTTCAGCTTCGGCGAGAAGGAGAAGGGGTTGCGGCACTTCGGGCAGAAGCCCTCACTGCGGCCCTGCTGGTCGCCACGCGAGCGCCCGACCGGGTTGCCGCAGCTGGGGCAGTTCCGGCGGTCCTCCGGGACCATCGGGTTGGTCAGGATCGCTTTGCTGGCGTCAATCGCCGGAATCGTCGGCACGTGCGTCAGCCCGGCGCCGAGGCGCGCTCCGCGCAGCCGGGTGGACGACGTCCCCAGACGGCGGGTCAGCTTGGAGCCTGCCTGCGCAGCGCGCGCGGAACCGAGAGGTGTGGACGCCAGGCGGTTCGACGCCCGAGAGACGGTGGACGGCGAGCTGATCGGATCCGGCTCGTCGGCAGCGGCGGCTGCGCCGGCGGGGGAGCCGCAGACGTCGCAGTACCCGTCGACGTAGCTACCGGTGCAGCCTGGTTGCGTGCAGCCTCCGGAAACAGGTGCGGACGCCGCTGCGGCCGCGGGCGATCCGCAGACGTTGCAGTAGCCGTCCTCGATGCTGCCGGTGCAGCCGGGCTGCGTGCAGGCGATGGTGGTCATCTGGTCCCTCCTGTGCTCTCCAGATAGGCCTGGTACGCCGCGACGAGCGCCGCGAGCCGGATGGTGTCCACCGGCTCCGACTCGATCACCGCACGGCCACGCCGGTACACCTCGGCAAGGTCTTCGTTGTTCGGCGCCACTTTGGCCGCCTTCACCTGATACGCGTCCAGCAGCGCGCTGAGCTCGTCCCGCCGCTGCAGGGCTGCGCCGTACGCCGCCTGCGCCTGACCGAGCGCCCGTCGTACGGCGTCCAGTCGGGTCAGGTACTTCTCCAGCTCGGCTGGGGTGTTCGGCACCGGCCCGAGCGCTGTCACATCCGGTACGGCGAGGCGCGGGGCCGGTGCGACCGCAGCGACCGCCTTGCTCGCCAAGGCCCGCACTGCGGTGCCCTGCGCCTCCAGATCACCACGCAGCGAGCGCGCACGGGCCACATCGGCCGCACGCTCCTGTCGAGTGGCCGCACCGACGATCAGATCGCGCTCCGAGCGCGCTGCGTCGATCTCGAACGGGCCGATCAGACCACCGACGTCCGCACCGCGCTTGTTGCGGTCGACCAGGTCGGTCAGCCGCCGGTCCAGATCGTGGTGCTGCGCGAGAGCTGCGTTCCGGACGGCGGCAGGCTCCTGCTTGGCCAGATCACCGATCCGCTCGACCTGCGCGCGCAACTGCCGCAGCCGCGCCGCGAGATCGGCGTCCCCCGGCTCCAACGCCAGCTTGGCCCGCAGACTCGCCGCCAGCGCATCCGACAACTTGCATGCCTCAGGCAACGAAACGGCGAGCGAGCCGCCCGCGCCGCCGGTGTCCAGCCCACCCCAGATCAGCGTCGAGATCCGCTCGGTCTCCTTGACCCCGACCCGCCCCGAGTCCCACGTCACGAGAATCAGCTCGTACCGATCCGACACGGCCTTCCACACCGCCATGCTGAGCACCACATCCGCACTCAACGCATCGGCGTCGTCCGCATGCAGCGCAGCCTGGTCCAGCTCGTCCAACTCGGCCTTCCGCCGATCCCGCCACCGCCCAAGCGCATCCAGAAACGGCAACAACTCCGCCGCCGGGACGCTACTACCCATCCGCCCCGGCGGCGCAGGCGCCGCCACGGTCGCAGTCGTCATCGGCTGAACGGCCGTCCGTAGAGCGGCGCCGGCGGGCTGCTCAGCGGACCGAGGTCCGGAGCGAGCCACTTGTTGTACGACGCCATCCACTCGCCGTTCGCCTTCATGTCCTCCAGGACCTGGTTGACGAACTGGACGAACTTCGGGTTCGCCCGGGAGATGCCCAGCCCGTACGGCTCATTGCTGATCCGCTCGTCGAGCACCTTGGCGTACGGGTCCTGTGCGGCGTCACCCGCGAGCACAGTGTCGTCGCCACTGATGCCGTAGGCCTTGCCGGACTGGAACAACACCAGACAGCCGGTGTCGGTGTCCGCGGTGACCGGGACGATCTTCGGGTTCTCCTTCTTCAGGTTGTCCAGGCTCGTCGACCCTGCCGGCGCACAGATCGTTCTGCCACTCAGATCAGCCAGTGACTTCGCTGTGGAGTCCAGAGGTACCAGCGTCTTCTGGCCGGACCGGTAGTACTCGGCGGAGAACGCGATCTGCTTCCACCGTGTGCAGTTGATCGTCATGTTGCGCGACACGATGTCGACAGAGTTGTCGATCAGCGATGGGATCCGCTGCGGGCTGGAGATCACCCGCAACTCCAGGTGCCCTTCCCACTTACCGAAAATGGCCTTTGCGACCGCCTTGACCATGTCGATGTCGAAACCCTCGATCTGGCCGGTGATCGGGTTCCGCGCGCCCAGGTGCAGGCTGTCGGCGGACACGCCCGCAACCAGACGCTTGTTCCTCCTGATGGCAGCCAGTTTGCCGTCCTCGGGGATGTTCGCGGCATCCGGCGCGTAGGACGCCAGCTCACCCTGCTCGTCGCACGGGACGGGTGCGACCGGCGCGGCCGGCTGTTCCGCTTTCGGCTTGGCCGGGAGCTCGGTGGCGGTGTAGGAGCCGGAGCTGCAGGCGGTGAGTGTGAGCAGGGCCGTGACGGAGACGGCGATCAGCTTCTTCATCGGTATTCCCCCAGACGCTGCGAGATTCCCCAGGCGACCAGCAGCGCGACCACGATGCCGATCGGCAGCCCGAGCAGACCGATCGGCGGCAGCCCGTCGCGCGCACTGCGCAGGTTGGCGGTGACGGACTCGCTGCTGAGCTTCAGTTGCTCGGCCGAGGCCTTGTCGAAGGCGCTGAACGTCGAGACCGAGTTGGGCTCCTTGGCCGCGCCGACGGCGCTGGCGACCGCGCTGTCCCACTGTCCATCCTTGTCCTGGTCGCGGATCGACTTGTGGACCTGCTGGTACGCCGCCCAGTCCGCCTGTAGCGTCCCGGCGCTGTTGGCCTTGCGGAGCTGGTCGTCGACGACCAGCGCAGAAGCGTTGTAGGCCTTGTCGAACGCGTCGCCTGAGCCGCGGGCGATGAGCGTGAGGCTTTCGTTGGAGCGGGCGTCGTAGGCCGCGATGCGGGCGCGGGAGACGGCGAGGGTGGTGTCGTAGTCGCCGGTGCGGGTGTCTTCGGCTTGGGTCGAGGCGGACAGCAGGGCGAAGCCGCCGATGAGGGTGGTGAGGGTTATGACGATGGCGCCGACCAGGATCGGCAGGTTGAGGTAGCGGTGGGTGCGGCCGGCCAGCCAGCGGAGGGTGGTGAGGAGGACCGTGGCGGCGAGGAGGCCGGCGATGAAGACCCAGAAGACGCCGTTGTCGGCGCCTTTGAACTCGGTGTCGACGCGCTTCTCGTTGGCGGTGACGAGAGCCTTCACCAGCGGCAGAGAGTCGTTCTGGAGGACGGCGTTCGCGTCGCGGAGGTACTGCGAGCCGATCGGGAGGCCCTGGCGGTTGTTGGCGCGGGCCTGCTCGATCAACCCCTGGTAGGTGACCAGAGTGGTGTTGAGCTGGCCCAGGACCTCGCGGTCGGCCGGCTGGGCGGAGGCGGCGTCCGCGACGAGGCGGGCGGCAGATGCCATCGAGTCGACGAAGTGCTGGCGCTGCGCCGGCGGTTCCAGGCCGCCGACGAGGAAGGCGTTGGTGGCGTCGGCGTTCGCGCTGACCAGGTTGGTGTGGATGGCCTGGATCCGCACCAGCTGAGCTGCGTTCGCATCGGCGCGCTGCAGGGCCCCCTCGGACTGCTGGAACCCCTGCGCGGCCGCGAGGCCGAACAGCACGCTGATGGCCGCTGCTGCGATCAGGAACGCCCGCATCCGGCCCGGCGTACCGTCGAACCAGGTGCCGGTGATGCCGCGCTGCTTCGGTGCCTGTTGCGGCGCCTGCTGAGGCGGTGGTGGCGACCAGCTGACGGTCGGCGGCGCACTCTGAGTCTGGGTCACGACTCTTCTCCTTCAGGCTCAGTTGGTTCGTCGCTCAGGTCGGACGCGAGGATCTGACGCAGCTCGTCCGTGGTGGGTGCCGTCACGTCGCGAAGCCGCCAGGCGTGCCGGCCGATCGCGGCCTCCAGCACGTTGCGGGCGAACCGGCCGTTGCCGAACGAGCGGCCTCGCGGGGTCGCGGCGAGGATCTCCTGGAACCGCTCCAGCGCGTCGGGCACCAGCTCGTAGTCCGCGCCGTCGGCCAGGCCGGTGAGGATGGCGGTGAGCTCGTCGTCGGTGTAGTCGTCGAACCCGATCGTGGTCCGGAACCGGCTGGCCAGCCCAGGGTTTGCCGCGATGAACGTCTCCATCGGCTCGGGGTAGCCGGCGACGATGACGACCAGGTCGTCCCGTCGGTCCTCCATCTCCTTGACCAGCGTGTCCACGGCCTCACGCCCGTACTGGTCGGCGCCGAGGTCACCTGCGGTCAGGCTGTACGCCTCGTCGATGAACAGCACGCCTCCGGCCGCCGACGCGACCACCTCGGCGGTCTTCGTCGCGGTCTGCCCGAGGTACCCGGCCACCAGCTCCGACCGGTCCACCTCGACCAGCTGCCCCTTCGACAGCAGCCCGAGCGCCTTGTAGATCCCACTGACCAGCCGCGCCACCGTGGTCTTGCCGGTCCCCGGGTTCCCCACGAACACCAGATGCCGCGTAATGGTTGGACTCTTCAGCCCAGCCTCGGTCCGCAGCTTCTCCACCCGCAGCACCGCAACCTGCCGATGCACCTCGCGCTTGACCGTCCCCAACCCGGTCAGCGCATCCAGCTCAGCCAGTAGCTCTTCAACAGTCTTGGCCGACTCTTCTACTGCCGCCGGTTCTGGTTCGGTCTCAACCGCCGGTGCGGTCGCAACCGGTGCCGGCCCGCCGACCTGCACCGGACGTGCGCCCGCCGCCTGCAGCTGTGCAGCTGCCGCGACCGACGCGTTGCCTACTACTCGCATGGTCGGCTCGCCGAGCATGCATGCGGCAGAGGCGACCTCCGCGAGCGCTTCGGCGTACGCAACCTTCTCTGGTGAGCCAGCCGTGACCAGCTCGGTCAGTACGGCGGTTGGCGCACCCCGCCAGCGGCGTCCGCGGACGGCGGCGTCGAAGAAGTCCTGTGTGGTCGCACCGGGGCTCACCTTGGCCCAATCGGCCGGTGCGCCCGGTGCGGACTCCGCCAGCGCGGCAGCCAGCGACAACGCCTCCGCTCGCGCACGGTCGGCCGCGACACCGGCGCGGGTGGCTACGGCCACCAGCGCGCTCAGCGTCTCGTCGAGTCCCCCCTTGGCGCTCATGACGCTCCTCGTCCTGGTGGTGGTTGGAGTGGTCCGGTGTCCGGTGGTGGTGTCGACGGCGTCGGACCGAGGGCCAAGGATCCGCCAGTGGACGGCGTACCGAACTTCTCTTGCAGGAACCGGCCATGCGCGATCAGCGCCGCGGCGTCCGCCCGGTTGACCGCGTCGAACACCTTGTCCATCGTCGAGCCCAGCAGGTCCAGCTGGTCGATCAGGATCATCAGTGAGGTCTTGCCGCGGTCCACCGGCCGGGTGTCGGCCCACTGGCGCGGCAGCCGCAGGTACCCGCCGATGGCCTCCGGCAGGTAGTCGGTGGCCGTCGCCATCACGGAGTACGCCTGTGCGCTGCCGGCCAGGTTCCCCAGCCGGGGGATGGTCTCCCGGACCGTCCGGACGACGCGTCCCACCCGCGACGCCACCACAGCCGGTACGGCTCCCTCCGCGACCAGCTGCTCGACCCGGACCAGCGCCTCCAGGAGGTCATCCGTCGTCGGCGGCCGCGGCCCCGGGGCAGGCGGGGGCTCCTCCTTGCGACCAGTCAGCCGCGCGAAGAAGTCCCCCAGTGCCATACGTGATTCCCCCGCTACAGGTGTGTGTTCAGCGACCCAGGTTCAGGTCGAGGCTGCCGTGGACGACCTGCTGGTTCTGCTGGGCCACCCGGTCCAGGTAGCTGCGCGACTTGGTCACCTCGTTCTCGAGGGTGCCGATGGTGGCGGCCATGTTGTCCAGCGCCTCGGACTTGAACGTGTCGATCGCGTCCATGGTCGCGTAGATGTTCGCGAACGCCGCCTGCAGCTGCGGCAGCCCGATCGTGGCCGAGGCGGCCTGCTGCTGGATCGCCACCGAGTTGTCGCGAAGCATCTGCGACGTCCGCTCGATCATGCCGCTGGTGGTGGTGTTCAGCGCGGTGATCTGGTCCAGCACGAGCTTCTGGTTGCCCAGCGCCTGCGCGACGATGACAGCGGTCCGCAGCGCCGAGACAGTGGTCGTCGACGCGCGGTCAACGCCCTTGATCAGCTCGATGTTGTTCTTGATCACGATGTCGATGGCCAGGTAGTTCTGGATCGACACCGCCAGCTGGGTGAGCAGGTCCTGGTGCTTCTGCCGGACGTAGAACAGCACGTCCTCGCGGAACGCCTTGGCCTTGTCCGGGTTCGTCGCCTCCAGCTCGGCGATCGCGGCGGACAGCCGCGCGTCGAGCCGCTCGGCGACGTACACGTACTGGTTCAGCCGGGTCATCGCGTCCCAGAGGTTCTGCTTCTCCAGGTTCAGTGCGGCGTTGTCCTTGCCCAGCTCGTCCTGGCCGTTGCGCAGCGAGTGCAGAATGCCTTCGAGGTGCGTCTGCGCGCTCTGGTACTTGCGGAAGTAGTCCTCGATCTTGTCGCCGAACGGGATCATCCCGAGCAGCTTCTTCGGCCCGGTGGCGCCCTTCGGGTCCAGATCCTCGACCGTACGCCGCAGGTCGAGCAGCGTCTTACCGACGGTCGACCCCTCCGACAGCCCGCCGCTCTGCAGCGCCTTGACCGGCTGCTGCAGCAACCGGTTCGAGCTCTCGGCAGCCGACCGGATGTCCTGGTCGCCCATGCTGCGGACGTCACTGGCCTTGGCAGCGAACTCCGGCGACCGCGGCTCCGCAGTCATCAAAGCGGTCAGAAAGGTGTCGACCTTCGCGTCCAGACCCGGCAGCGCGGCCGCATCGACCGCGGGAGCCAGACTGGGCGCCGCAGTGGCCGCTACTGGCTGTGACGCGGGCGGAGCGGTCAGTATCAGTCCCGGAGCGGTCGCCGTGGGTGGCTGCAGCGGCGACATGGCCTGCTGCGCGCTCGCTGGCGCCGCAGCCTGCGCAGCTCCGGTTTCCGCTGCACCTGCGGTGTTGTCGGCTTCGGTCATCGTCGTTCCCCTCCGGTGGCCTTCGCGAGACGTCCCCCCGCCTCGCGCGCTGTCACCTCCGTGACGCGCACACAATCTACGCGGTTCCCGGCCCAGTGTGTGGTGTCGTTGCGTAGTCGTTGCCGGGTCAGCGACGCGTGTAGCTGACGAAGGTGAAGCCGGGGTGGGGGGTGCGGGCGGTTTCGGTCCAGTCCGCGGGGTCGAGGGGCGGGAAGGTGACGTCGCCGGCGGGGGACTGGTCGACCTCGGTCAGTTCGAGGCGGTCGGCGTACGGGAGGGCCTGGCGGTAGATGTCGCCGCCGCCGGCGACGTACAGGTCGCCGTCGTACTGGAGGGCCGCTTCGAGCGAGTGGACGACGTCGACGCCGTCCGCGGACCAGTCTGGTTGCCGCGTGACGACGACAGTCCGGCGTCCGGGCAGCGGGCGGCCGATCGAGTCGTAGGTCTTGCGGCCCATCACCAGCGTGTGGCCGAGCGTCAGCTGCTTGAAGTGCTGCAGGTCCTCGCGGATCCGCCAGGGCAGGTCGTTGTCGCGGCCGATGACGCCGTTGGCGCCGACTGCGGCGATCAGAATGATGCTCATACCGCGATGGGCGCCTTGATGGTCGGGTGCGGGTCGTAGCCGACCAGCTCGATGTCGGCGAGCTCGTAGGAGTCGATCGAGTCCGCCTGCGTGAGCTGGAGCGTCGGCAGCGGGCGGGGCTCCCGGGTGAGCTGGAGCTTCGCCTGGTCGAGGTGGTTCAGGTACAGGTGCGCATCCCCGAGGGTGTGCACGAAGTCGCCCACCTCGAGGCCGGTCTGCTGGGCGACCATGTGGGTCAGCAGCGCGTAGGAGGCGATGTTGAACGGGACGCCGAGGAAGATGTCGGCCGACCGCTGGTACAGCTGGCAGGAGAGTCGGCCGTCCGCGACGTAGAACTGGAACATCGTGTGACACGGCGGCAGCGCCATGTCGTCGACGTCCGCGACGTTCCACGCGTTCACGATGTGCCGGCGCGAGTTCGGGTTGTTCTTGATGGACTCCACGACCGCACTGATCTGGTCGACGTGCCGACCGTCCGGAGTGGGCCAGGAACGCCACTGGTAGCCGTAGACCGGGCCCAGCTCGCCGTCGGCGTCCGCCCACTCGTCCCAGATCTTGATGTTGTTCTCGTGCAGCCACTTGATGTTGGTCGAGCCGCTGAGGAACCAGATCAGCTCACCGAACACGGACCGTAGATGCAGCTTCTTCGTGGTGACCGCCGGGAAACCCGCGCGCAGGTCGTACCGCGACTGGTAGCCGAACACGCTCAGCGTGCCCGTCCCCGTCCGGTCCCCCTTCTCCGTCCCGTGGTCCAGCACATGCCTGAGGAGATCGAGGTACTGCTGCATGCGGCCAACCTACTCCCTGACAGACTCGGTCCCGTGGAGCACGTCCTTACTCTGGTCATTCGCGTCGAGAAGAGCGCCCGCCCCGAGCAGACCGATGCTCTGGAGGCCGCAGCGGCCGCGGTGCTGGCGATCTTGGCGGACGAGCGTTCCAGCGGCGAGGGGGAGTGGGCCGAGGCCATGGTCGCCTGGCAGGACCACCGCATCCGCAAAGTGGTCCGCCGGGCTCGCGGCGCCGAGTGGGGTCGCGCCGAGGCGCTGCCCGGTCTCTCGGTCACGCGTGGCACGGCTGAGGTCAGAGTCTTCCCGCCGGTCCCGCTGGACGCCGTCCCCAAGGACCTCGCCAAGCTGCAGGTCACCGGTACCGACTTCGACCAGCCGACGCCACCTGCCGTCCCGCACCCCGGCGTCCCCGTCCTCTGGATCAACCCAGCCCTGACCATGTCCAGCGGCAAAACCATGGCCCAAGTCGGTCACGGCGCGCACCTCGCCTGGCTGGCGCTCTCACCCCTGGACCGCAAGGAGTGGGCCGCCGCCGGCTTCCCCGTAGCCGTCCGCCGAGCCAGCCGAGCCCACTGGACCCAGCTGCGCCAGACCGTCCTCCCCGTAGTCCAGGACGCCGGCTTCACCGAAATCGACCCCGGCTCCCGCACCGTAATCGCAGACCACCCTCAGCTGAGGCGGTAGTGCAGGTGGGTGACGCGGTCGCCTTGGATTACGCGGGGGTTGTCGAGGAGGCGGCGGGGGCCGGTGTGGTCGCCGAAGAAGTTGCGGCCGGTGCCTAGGAGGACCGGGGCGAGGTTGTAGGCGATTTCGTCGACCAGGCCGGCGGCGAGGGCTTGGCCGGTGAGGTTGCCGCCGGTGATGGAGACGTCGCCGTCGCCGGCGCGGTGGCGGGCTTGGGTGATGGCCTCGTCGATGCTGGTGGCGAAGGTGAAGGGGGCATCGGGGAAAGGCCAGTCCGTGGGTGGCTGGTGGGTGACGACGATGACGTGGTCGCCGACGGCGGGGACGCCGTGCCAGCCGTTGGTCAGGTCGAAGAGGCGGCGGCCGATGATGCAGACGCGGACGTTCGGCCAGGTGTCGTTGAGGTAGTCGGCGCTGGCTTGGCTGACGTGGAACGGGCGGCTCTGGTCGGTGCCGTAGACCTCCACCGGTCCGTTGTTGTACCAGTCGAACAGCGGGCCGACCCCGTCGTCCATGTCAGCGATGAAGCCGTCGAGCGACACCACCGCTGACGCGATCACGCTACCCACGACGCACCACGGCGTACGTGAGGTGCTGGGCGCTGGGCGTCGACACTGCGTCTGTCAGCTCGAGGTCGAAGGCCGGTGCGTCCCCGGCTGGGAACAGCCGCGTCCCGGAGCCGAGTACGACGGGCGCGACGTGTAGCCGCAGCACATCGGCCAGCCCGGCAGCGAGCACCTCGTGGCAGATCTGACCGCCTCCCATCACGACTACGTCCTTCTCGCCGGCCGCAGCGCGGGCCTGCTGGACCGCCTCTTCCGGACTGGCGACAAAGCGGAACCGATCGCCCAGTCTGGTCTTTTCGGGTGCGCTGTGGGTGACGACGAAGATCGGCGGGTTCACCTCACCTGTCGGCTTGGCGCCGTAGCCCATCTCGTCGCTCCAGCCTTGGGGGCCGTCGATGATGTCGAAGAGGTTCCGGCCTTGGATGACCGCGCCGGTCTCGGCGAAGGAGGCATCCAGGACGGCGCGGTCGGCGTCGGTGCCGTGGAACACCCAGTCGTGCAGTGCGAGTCCACCGTCACCTAGGCCGTTGTCGAGACCGGGGTTCGGTCCGGTGACGTAGCCGTCGAGGGACACCGAGATTTCCACCACGGTGGACATTGGTCAGCCTTCCTTGGCGACCAGCTCGGCGAGGCGGTCCATGGAGTCGTTGACGCCGTCGTTCATGCCGAACTCGACGGCCTGGTCGCGGGCCTCGACGGACGGGAAGACGGACCGCTGGCGCAGGAGGACGCCGGTTTCGGTGGGCTCCAGGGTCATCTTCTCGATGCACACCTCACCTGGCGCCCCCTCCCACTCGAAGGTCTGGATGACCATCTTGTCCTGCTCGACGCTGTGGAACACGCCACGGAACGCGTACTCGCCGTTGGCGTCGCGGTGGATGTAGCGGTACGCCCCGCCCTGGCGGACGTCGTACTCCTGGATTTCGGCCTCCAGGTCGCGCGGACCGAGCCACTGGCCCAGCAGCTCCTTGCTGGTCATCACCTTGAACAGCTGGGCCGGAGTGGCGTCGAACTCCCGGGTGACCTCCACGAACGGCGTACCGGCGGGGGTGCTGATCGTCGTGCTCATCGTTCTTGCTCCTTCACGCTCTGCAGGACCGCGTCCAGGCGACGGAAGCGGCGCTCGGTCTCCAGCCGGTACTCGTCGATCCAGCTGGTCAGTGCTTCGAGGGCGGCCGGCACCAGATGACACGGACGGCGCTGGCCGTCGCGGGTCCGGGTGATCAGCCCGGCGGCCTCGAGCACCTGGATGTGCCGCGACACCGCCTGTTTGGTGATCGGGAACGGCTCGGCGAGCTCGTTGACGGTGGCCGGACCGCGCGACAGCCGCGCGATCATCGCCCGCCGGACCGGATCGCCGAGTGCGGCGAAGGCCCGATCGAGCTGGTCATCGTCAACCGACATCTTTATCAACCATTCCCTTGATCAACCGATGTGTTGAATATAGGGAGTGGTCGTGCCCGGCGTCAAGGGGTCAGATCGTCTCGAAACCGGCCATCATCGCCATGTCCTCGTGCTCGAGGTTGTGGCAGTGGATCAGGTACTTGCCCCGATGCGCGCTGAACCTGACCAGCACCTCGACCACCTCGGCCGGCCGGACGTCGACCGTGTCCTTCCAGCCTCCGTCGTACGGGCCGGGGTCGCCGCCGCGGCGGCTCAGCACCTGGAACGGCGCCAGGTGGACGTGCACCGGGTGATGGACGTCGGTGACGAACGACCAGATCTCGTACTCGTCGAGCCGCACCTGGGCCTGCATCTGCACCGGGTCGAAGGCCTTGCCGTTGATCGTCCAGCCCTGGTGTCCGCCGGCAGAGCCGCGCCGGAAGCGCCAGAGTCGCCGTACCGCGCCGGCTGGTGGTTCCGCGGCGGCGTACGCCGAGAGTCGTGCTGGGATGCTGCTGTCGTCGACAGCTCGGCGAGCGACCTTGAAACGCAGCACAGGGGCGTTGTTGTCGAGCCGGTTGACCAGAGTGACCTCGTCACCCGGCCGGTACGCCGAGAAGTCGACGATGACGTCGAAACGCTCAGCTGGTGCGATCACCAGCGTCTGGTGGTCGACCGGTGCACCGAGCAGGCCGCCATCGCTGCCGATCTGAATGAACTTGGCTGGTCCGTTGTCGAAGGCGAGTTCGTAGCGGCGTGCGTTGGCTGCGTTGAGGAACCGGAGTCGGTAGCGGACGGCGTCCACCTCGTGCACCGGCCAGGGCGCGCCGTTCACCAGCGTCACGTCACCGATGACGCCTTCCATGTACTTCGACTCGACTCCGGGCCCGTCCTGCGCAGCCGGGTAGATGAAGGACCCGTCCTCGTCGAATGCCCGGTCTGCGAGCACTAGCGGGATTTCGCGCTCTCCGGCCGGGAGTGGCAGTTTGTCCTCCTCGGCGTCCCGAATGAGGTGCAGGCCGAACAGGCCGCGGTAGACCTGCGGAGCGGTGTAGTCCATCCGGTGGTCGTGGTACCAGAGCGTGGCGGCACGCTGCGCGTTCGGATAGGTGTAGAGACGGCTGCCGGTCTTCACGTCGCCGCCGTCCATGCTGTGGTGGCCGTGCTGGTGATGCCCGCCAGGTGGCATCAGTAGGTCGAGTGGCCAGCCGTCGCTCGCTGCGGGTGTGTGACCGCCGTGCAGGTGCACTGCGGTCGGTAGGTCGAGTTCGTTGACCTGTTCGATGACAGTGGTCTGGCCGCTGCGGACGTCGAAGGTCGGTCCGGGGAACAGGCCGTCGTACCCGAGGACCTCTGTTTTCAGACCCGGCAGGATCTCCAAGCGGGCTTTGCGTTGTACGACGCGGTAGTGGCCGGGGGACGTCGGTTGCTTCGTCGGAGGGATCGGCAACGGGACTGTGAACGGTTTGGGCAGTTTCGCCTTGCTGCGCAGGAGTTCGCCGGCCTGTCCGGGTGACGCGTCCAAGCCGCAACCGGCCAGTGTGGCTGCGCCGGTGACGGCTAGGAACCCGCGGCGGGACATCTTCATTGAGCGACCTCCTGGCGGCGGAACGACCGGACCGTCATCCACACCGCGATGACGACGATCGCCGTACCGAGCGGAACGTGGACGGCGAAGTTCTGTAGGTAGCCAAAGGTGATCTGGACGAACTCCGCGACACAGAGCACGGCTGACCACAGCGTTGGGTAGGGCCCGCCGCCGCGGAACCAGTAGATGGCCGCGGCCAACAGTTGGACCATGCCCAGCAGCCAGAGCGTGGAGCCGAGCGGACTGTGCAGATTCATCGCGTCGACCTCGCCGACCAGGAAGTAGCCGGCCATGATCGGCTGCAGGCAGATGGCGATCGTGTGGAGTAGCAGTACGACGCGCAGCGTCCACAGCGAGAGTCGCGGACGGCGCCTCATGCTTTCGCCGCCGAACGGTAGGTCCAGGCCGCAAAGCCCACTGCGCTGCCGATGAGCGCGATGCCGAGCGGGATGTGGATCGGGAGCTGCTTGTTGTAGCCCATCGCGATCTGCACGGACTCCGCGGCCAAGATCAGCAGTGCCGCGACCGGTGCGAGCCGTCGGCCGCTGGAACGCCAGTAGCCGATCGCTACCAGCAGCTGCGCGACTCCGATCGAGCTGATTGCCAAGCCGACCGGTTCGTGGATGCGCAGCCCGGTGGGGGAGCCGTTCAGGTAAACGCCGATCGCGATCGGCTGCACGAAGAGCGCGGCCGCGTGCAGGACGGCGACCAGGCGGAGGACTGCGAGCCACTTCATGTAGCCAGACAATAGTAGTCTGGCTACATGTAGATCAATCAGGTATCACCCGGACAGAGCTCTCCCCGGAACCCTGAGGGGGTGCGCGAAACTTAGGTGAGGTGGCCGAGCGGGGCGACGGTGATGCCGGCGCGCTCGCAGACCCAGTGTGGGTCGGGGCCGAGCTCCGGCTCGATGCGGAGCTCGTGGTCGTGCAAGTCGTCGCAGGCCGTGCAGCGCGGCCAGCGGATGCCGGAGTCGAAGATGCGGTCCTGCATGTCCTGTGCGATCAGGCCGGCGATGTGCTCGGCACCGTCCGGCCACTGGTCGAGCCACCACTGGCGCTCGGCGACCGCATCTTCCAAAGCCGACACCATTGCGGCGTCGTTGAACCCGCGCGCGGCCAGATCGTGCAGCACCAGCGCGCGAGCGGTCAGTAGAACTCCAGGCTCACTCATCCCCATCAGCGTGCCAGACGGCACCGACAAACCACAGCGTCAGGTCGGCGAGCAGGTGGGCCTGGGATCGACCCGCTCGGCGAGGCGGAGCTGTCGCTCGGCCACTGCACGCAGCGCGGCGCCGAACTGTGCCCGGTACGCCGGAGTGCGGCGCGGGCGGTCGTCGTGGGGTTGCTGCGGGGCATTGGGTAGCGCTGACTGGGACAGGGCGCGTGAGTTCTCGACTGCGGTGTTGCCGGCGATGAAGTACGTCATGGTGCTCCCTCCTGAGAGCAGGTCAGTTCTTGGGTGCTGGTCCGCTGCTGGAGCGGACGATCAGCTCGGTGGGCATGAGGAGCTGGCGTTCGGTAGTACTGGGGTCGAGCAGGACGCGGCCGAGCGCGCGGCCCTTGTCCTTGATGGGCTGGTGAATCGTGGTCAGTCCGGCCTGCTCGGCGGCCGGGATGTCGTCGAAGCCGGTGACGGTCACATCGCGCCCCGGGGTCAGCCCGCGGATGCGCAACGCCTCCAGCGCGCCGAGGGCCTGGACGTCGCTCAGTCCGACAATCGCGGTCGGCCGATCCTGTGTGTCCAGCACCCAGCCGGCGCCGGCGACTCCGGACTCGAAGGCGTTGTGTCCGCCCGACACGAGTCGGATGCGGGCCTCTGGCATCGCCTTGCGCAGCCCCTCGAGCCGCAGAGTCGGATTGCCGCTGCCGATGTCGCCGAGACCCATCTCCATCGGTCTGCTGCCGGACGCCGCAGCGTTGTCGACCAGGACGACGATGTCGCGGTGGCCCAGCCGGGTCAGGTACTCGCCCAGCTCGACCGCGGCGGCCACCTCGTCGATGGCGACCCAGCTGTCGGTGAAGGTGCCCGGATCCGTCGAAGCGGCCGGCACTCCGCGGGCGGAGAGGATGTCCAGCGACGGATGGCCGTGCGGTACGCAGAAGATCGCTGCGGCGTCGATCGCGGCCTGTTGGACCGCAGTGCTGCCGCCTTCGGGATCGCTCGAGCTCACCGGCATCAACAGCAGGCTGGTGCTGAACTCCTCGGCGACCTCGGCCAGCCCGGCCAGGAAGCCGACGGCGAACGGGTCCGAGAAGGCGTACGACAGCTTGTCCGTGAACAGGACGCCGATCGCCCCGGCCTTGCCGCTGCGCAGGGCTCGCGCGGACGCGTCCGGCCCGGCGTACCCGAGCTCGTGGGCGGTCGCCAGGATCCGCTCGCGCAGCGCGGCGGACAGCTGGCCGGGCTTGTTGTACGCGTTCGACACCGTCGACGGCGAGACGCCCACGGCCTTGGCCACGGTCTTCAAGGTCACGCCCGCCATCGCCGCACCACCTTCTGTATCGTTCTTCTAAATCGATCTAGAAAAACGATACAGAAGGCCGTGCGCGAGCGCAACACGGATTCCTGGGATGATGTCGTCATGGCTTCGTTGCTGGAGGTGATCGCGCTGCACCCGGCGGATGCCGAAGCGGCGCAGGAGGGCGGGGCGGACCGGCTGGAGCTGTGCGCGTCGATGGAGGCCGACGGCCTCTCGCCGTCGGTGTCCACGGTCAGTGCGATCCGCCGCGCGACCGATCTGCCGCTGCGGGTGATGCTGCGGCTGTCCGACTCGTTCACCACGAACGGCGCCGAGCTGAACCGGATGACCGCCCAGGCGCAGTCCTACCTGGCCGCCGGGGCGGACGGCTTCGTCCTCGGCTTCCTGACTTCGGACAACCTGGTCGACGTCGAATCGGTCGCTGCGCTGGTCAGCACGTTCGCCGGTACGCCGTGGACGTTCCACCGCGCGATCGACGCAGTCCTCGAGCAGGCGCCGGCCTGGCGGGCGCTGCGGACGCTCCAGGGTCTGGACTGCGTTCTGACCGCCGGGTCGTCGATAGGCGTCGGCCACGGCCTGGATGACCTGTGCAAGCTGGCCAAGGCCGATCCGGCGGTGGCGGGCGTCATGATGGCCGGTGGCGCACTCAAGCCCGAGCATGTGCCCTGGCTGTACCAGTCCGGCGTACGCCGGTTCCACGTCGGCTCGTCGGTCCGACAGGACGGCTCCTGGACGAAGGCCTACGTCAACTCCCGCTTCGTCCGCTCCTGGCGCAATCTGCTCGACGCGCAGGACGCTCGCGGATGATCCTCATCGACCCGCCGGCCTGGTCCGCCTGGGACCGCCTCTGGTCCCACCTCGTCAGCGACGAGTCGCACGAGGAGCTACACGCTTTCGCCAAAGCGGCCGGCATCCCCGCCCGCGGCTTCGACCGCGACCACTACGACGTCCCCAGTGACCGCTACGACGACCTGGTCGCCGCCGGCGCCGTACCGGTCTCCAGTCGCGAGCTGGTCAGCCGCATCACCGCAGCAGGCCTGCGGCACCGCAAAACGAGACAGCCCCCAACCGAGTGAGGTTGGGGGCTGTTGCTCAGTCGAGCAGCTCGGTGACCGTGCCCGCGGCGACGGTGTGACCGCCTTCGCGGACTGCGAAGCCGAGGCCGACGTTCATCGCGATCGGCTTCACCAGCTCCACGGCCAGGTCGACCGTGTCACCCGGCATGACCTGGGTGATCGTGCCGAGGTCGATGCCGCCGGACACGTCCGTCGTCCGGAAGTAGAACTGCGGGCGGTAGTCCGCGGCGAACGGCGTGTGCCGGCCGCCCTCGGCGGTGGACAGCGCGTGCAGCGTCGCCCGGAACGCGCGGTGCGGACGCACCGTGCCGGGGACCGCGACCACCATGCCGCGACGGACCTCGTCCCGCTTCACACCGCGAAGCAGGATCGCCGCGTTGTCACCGGCCTGGACGGCGTCCAGCGTCTTGCCGAACGTCTCCAGCCCGATGGCAGTGCTGCTGATGGTCTCGCCGAGACCGACCACGTCGACCGCCGCACCGACCTGCAGAGTGCCGCGCTCGACCGCACCGGTGACCACCGTGCCCCGGCCGCTGATCGTGAGCACACCCTCGATCGGCATCAGGAACGGCTCCGTCAGCTCGCGCTCCGGTGTCGGAACGTAGCTGTCGACCGCGTCCAGCAGTTCGCCGATCGCAGCGACCCACTGCGGCTCGCCCTCCAGCGCCTTCAGGCCGGAAACGCGCACCACCGGTACGTCGTCGCCCGGGAAGCCGTACTCCGTCAGGAGCTCACGGACCTCCAGCTCGACCAGGTCGAGCAGCTCGGGGTCGTCGACGGCGTCCGCCTTGTTCAGCGCGACCACCAGGTACGGCACGCCCACCCGGCGCGCGAGCAGCACGTGCTCCCGCGTCTGCGGCATGGCGCCGTCCTGTGCGGAGACGACCAGGATCGCGGCGTCCACCTGGGCGGCGCCGGTGATCATGTTCTTCACGTAGTCGGCGTGCCCGGGCATGTCGACGTGCGCGTAGTGCCGGGTGGCGGTCTCGTACTCCACGTGCGAGATGTTGATCGTGATCCCGCGCGCGACCTCCTCCGGCGCCCGGTCGATACCGTCGAACGCGACGAAGCGGTTGACGCCCGGGTCGCGCTCGGCCAGCACCTTGGTGATCGCCGCGGTGAGGGTGGTCTTGCCGTGGTCGACGTGACCCATCGTCCCGATGTTGAGGTGCGGCTTGGTCCGCACGAACTGGCTCTTGGCCATCAGTGTGTTCCTTTGCTGGTCAGCAGTCTTCTGGAGAGCCAGGACCCTCCGGCAGGCCCGCCGGCGCTGTCACCGCGCGGAGGGGGCCGGTTCCGGGCCACCCTCTTCCGCGGGTCCTGATCAGCAGGAAGAGGGTCGGCTATCGACTGACGCAGCCCACGTGGGAGCGCCCGTCAGGCCCAGGGCCGACAGGTCACGCTCGAGAACCACGCGGAACATGTTCATCACGGTAGGCATCAACCGTGCCGGGAGCAACGGTATTCCCGGGGCCTCAGTTCAGAGCGAACAGGCGGGTGCCGTCGGAGAACACCGGCCGGGCGCCGGCCACCGTGGTGGCCGGTTTGTTGCAGGTGACCTCTTCGGACCGGGCGACCGACTTGGCGCGGGCGCCGGGCAGGATCGGGTGCGGCTGGATACCTGCGGTGCCGATCATCACCGGGGAGCAGCTGCCGTTGACCTGCGGCATCAGCGTGACCACGCGGCCGTCCGGCAGCAGCGCGAAGCCGTCACGGGCGTACTCCGGCTGCTGCAACCGCGGCGGTACCTGCAGCAGGTGGTGCCACTGCGGAGTGCCGTCGGCCGGGCTCGCCGCGGACACGTCGTACGTCTGGGGCTGGGGCGGGTCAGTCGCGTTCCGGCAGGTGATCAGTACCAGGGAGGTGTGCGTAGCGGCCAGCTGCGCGTCACAGGACGCCGGACCGAGTCGCGGCCGCGGTGTGCCCGGTACAGGAGTCGACCAGGTGACGCGACCGTCGCCGACGTCGATCGACCACTGGTAGAGAGTGCCGCCTGCGGACGCCGTCCAGATCAGGCCGGCTACCTCACGAGTGTCCGGTACGGCGACCAGGTCGCCGACCCAGGTCTCTGGGTCCAGCTCGGCGCTCAGATCGAAGCGGTCGCCCAGCTTGACCTCCCAGCGCTGGTCGCCGGTCTTCAGGTCCAGACCGCGGACGACGGCTCCGTTCCCGGCGCAGGCATCGACCACGACAGCCTGGTCGCCCAAGAGCTCGCCTTGGGTCACGTTGCAGCGCAGCCGGGTCCGCCAGTGCGTCGGGCTGCTCACGCCGTGTGCGGCGACGTAGTTCCCTTCGGCGATCAGCAGCTGGTTCTGGTCGACTGCGAGCGCGCGGCCATCGGTGTGCACCTCGGTGAGCACCTCGCCGCTGACGGCATTCAGGACGGCGTACGTCGGCAGGTCGATGCCGGTCGGCGCGCGGTACGCGGCGTACGGCAGGTTGGCGGCGACGATGCGACCGTCGCCGGAGACGAGCAGACCCTTCGAACCGCTGGAGGCGGCGTCGTTGACGTCGGCCCGCGCGTAGCGCCAGCGAATTTGGCCGGTGTTCGCGTCCGACATGACCACGCCGTCCGACCGCAGCTCGGCCACACCGCCCGCCGTACCGGCGATGGCGCCTGCGGCGGGCACCTCACGGGTCCAAGCCAGGGTGCCGTCCAGCTGCACTGGCTGCTGGGTGGGTGCGGCGGTGGTCGTCGTACTGACCGTGTTGGCGGTCTCCAGGCGAGCCTGGACGAACGGCTCACCCGCAGAGACGACGATCCAGGCCAGCAGCGCTCCACAGACTGCAGTAGCCGCGACACCGAGCCGCTGCGGCGGGGACTGCGAGTATGGCGGCGCCCGGCGCAACCGACGCGCGATCGCCAACAGACCGCCGGCCAGGATCAGTGCGATCGAGGTGAGCATCAGATACGGCCAGCGCTCGGACATCGCCGCACCGGGCTGAGCGGCCGGCCAGTGCCACCAGCACAGCCCGACACCCAGTACGCCGATCACAGCGAAGATCAGTGCGGGAACTGCCAGGAGCCGCTGCCGAGCGCGGCGGAACCAGGCGCAGGCCAGGCCGGTCGCAGCCAGCGTGCCGGCGACGGGAGCCCACACCGGGAAGCCGGTCACCTCATTCGGGTCGGCCGGCCATTTCGACGCGGCGCCGAGACCACGGCCGAGTAGTACTGACGCCGCGACGACCACACCGAGCGCTGCGCCGAAGTACACGATCGGGATCAGCCCGCCGATCGGCCGGGCCGCCTTAGGGCCCCAGGACTCGATCTCCCGTTCCAGGTTGGCGCGGGCGGCCTGTTCCCAGTCGGCATGTCCGCGGTCGGTCGCGTAGAGCGGAGTCTCGGCCAGGCCCTGCAGGAACGACATCCGGCCGCGGGCGAAGTCGCGGTCGCTGATGTGCGCGTACTCCTGCCGGATGCCGGCCGAGTACTCGTCGTACCGCTCCGCGGGCAGGCTGAGGATGCGCAGGTCGGCGTCGCACAGGACGGCGCCGTTCTTGTCGTCGGGCGCGCAGTCGTGTTTCGCGGTCAGCCGGACCAGCCGCCCGACCTCCTCGACCTTGGCCGCGTCGACGCCGTACGCCGCCAGTTCGAGCTCGGCCAGCTGCGCCGAGACCTCTTCGTTCTCGCCGGGGTCGGCCTGCGGGTCGTAGATCGCGTCATGGAACCAGGCGGCCAGCCGGACGGTGTCCGGATCGTCGGCGGCGTCGGCCAGTTCGTCAACGGTGCGTAACACTTCGGTCAGGTGACGCTGGTCGTGATAGTGCCGATGTTGCTCCGCGTAACGAGCCAGCAGATCATCGCCCAACGGCTGCGCGTGCGGCAGCAGGCGATTCCACTGGTCGCGCAGGTCCATGGCATGGGAGTCTCGCACCCAACCCGTGCCGGGAGCGGCCGATCAGGGGTCCGCGGAGACGGTCGTGGCCAAAGCGATATCGCCTCGTCACCTGACCGCTTCGATTGGTGCGTCAGGCATCGAATTGCACCGTTGTAGTTGCGTTCCAGGTCACACTCCGTGGTGACAGAACCGGTTCAGCGCAAGGCGATCACGCTGTCGGCGCCGCTCGTCAGCACCAGGTTGCCGACGGCATGCGCGTCGCGGCTGCACGAGATGCCGAGCGGCAGCCGCACCTGCCGGAAGCCGCGCCGGCTGATCACGTTGGCCCAGCAGGCCTCGCTGCTGCGGCTGAGCGAGATCACGCGGCCGTCCGAGGTCACCGTGACCTTCGCCCGTGGGCTGACCGGCGCTGTGACCTGCCATGCGGTCTTTCCGGTACTCGAATCGATCGCCGTGACGACAGTACGGCGGTTTTCGACGCTGCTCGGCCCTGGGCAGTCCACCACGACGAGGTAGCGTCCGGCGGCGTTCAGCAGCGTCCGGCAGGCCCAGGACTGCGGCACCGCCCACCGCCACTTCACGGTGCCGGTCCGCGGGTCGAACGCCGTCAGCGCCTCCGGTACGTCGGAGTCGCCGCCTGGCTCGGCGACCACGACCACACCGCCGACAGCGACCGGACGGCGGTAGGTGTCGTCGGTCGGGCGGGACCAGAGCCGCTTCCCGGACCTGAGGTCGAGACCGACCATTTCGTCGGAGCGCTCGCC
This sequence comes from Kribbella sp. NPDC104218, assembly GCF_055584105.1. Lineage (NCBI taxonomy): Bacteria > Bacillati > Actinomycetota > Actinomycetes > Propionibacteriales > Kribbellaceae > Kribbella > Kribbella sp. NPDC104218. The sequence continues at coordinate 700,770 of NZ_JBVJMQ010000001.1, read as the reverse complement.
GCAGTTGCCGAGGAACGCGACCACGGTGTCCATGGACGCCACTGCGTCGAGGTCGGTGCACTTGCCGGGTTCGAAGGTCCAGCGCTGGTCGCCGTTCGGGTCGACCCCGTGCAGTTTGTCCGCTCCGCTCGGACTGCGCTCACCGGTCAGCAGCGGCTGCGCCTGCTGGATGAGGTGGTCACGCGTCTGCCCGGACCAGGCTGCCTTGCGGCGACCGGTGTTGGCATCCAGGAGCAGGTAGCCGACGTCGGCGAACTCGGCCAGCACGTAGTCGCCGTCCCCGGTCGCCACGATGATCGGCTTCTCGTCGGAGTCGGACCGGCTGTATCGCCAACGGAGGTCACCGGTCGCGGCGTCCAGCATCTCGACCACGCCGCCCGGGCGCGGAACGGCGATTCCGTACTGCGTCCCGACCGCCTCCTCGGCGCCGGTGCCGCGCACTGACTTGCTCACCCAGGCGACCGCGCCGTTGAGTACCGAGGGAGCCGCTTTGCCGGCGGTCGCGTCCGGCCCTTCGACGCGCTCGTTCGAGCCCAGCACGTAGTTGCGCGCCAGCGGTTGCACTATCAGCAGCAGCGTCAGCGCGACTACACCCGGCACGGCCAGCCAGGCCAGCTGCTGCCCCAGGTTCCGGCTGGGCAGGAACCTGGCCGTTCTGGTCCGCAGAAGCGACGCAGCGAGCGCAGAACCGCCAGACAAGAGCAGTAATAGCAGAGCGGCGATCAGCAGCGGCACTCGGAGACCGACACCGACAGCTGGGTTGGTCCGCGGCATCTGCGCCCAGGCGATCAACAGCCCGGTGGCTGCGACCGCGATCACGACACCCGCGATCAGTCCGGCACGCTGGCTCGAGCTGCGCGCGCAGCGAAACAGCACTGGCCCGCTGATCAACGCGAAGCCCGCCAATGCAACAGGTGGCCACCCGACCTGGCTAGGGACCGCCGGAATCTGCCAGGACGCTCCGGACGCGGCAATGGCGGCGACCGCCGCTCCGATAGCTCCGAACGTCGCAGTTGCGGTCAGTGCGGCCTGCTGCCAGCCACGCCACGGTGCTGGGAGCTCACTGTCCAGACCGGCCAGCTCGGTTTCCAGGTTGACCCGGGCCACTGGTGCTAGTCGCTGTCTGGCGAGCTGCGTCCGGTAGAGGTGGCCTTCGAGTAGCTCCTGGACGTGGTCGTACCGGTGTTCCAGGGCGCTGCGTCGCTCGCCCAGATCACGGCGCACTTCAGCCACGTGGACGGCGTACCGCACCGGGTCCGCGGAGAGGATGGCGTTGACCGAGTCGAGCAGGACGTCGCCGTTCGCGTCGCGTCTGGGCGGTGCGTAAGAGTCTGGCGGCGGAGCGTCCAGGTCGCCGGTGAGGCGGACCAGCCGGGCCACTTCGGCGACACGGATCGGTTGGACGCCGTACTGAGGCAGCAGCCGTTCGGCCAGCTGTGCCGAAGCCTCGGCGTCCTCAGCTGGTGAGCCACCGGGTTCGTGGACCGCGCGATGGAACCAAGCGGCCAGCCGAACCGACGCCGGGTCGGTGGACAGCTGAATCAGTGACTCCAGCGCGGCCAGCACGATCTCGAGGTAGTGGTCGCGGTACGCGCGTCGGTTGCGCTCGACGTAGCGGGTGATCAGCTCGTCGGCGAGCTCGCCGGGACCGGGTACGACACCGTCCCATCGCGCACGCAGCTCAACCACCGCCACAGTCTGCCAGTCACTGCGCTGCGGACAGCACCCCGGTGAGCAGGCCCGGGTACAGGGACTCCAGGTCGTCGCGGCGGAGACTGCTGATTCGGCGGGTGCCTTCGGTGTGCGTCGTCAGGACGCCGGCCTCCCGCAGCGTGCGCAGGTGGTGCGCCCGGGTGGACGGCGTGACCGGCAGGTCGATCTCGCCGCACGCGATCCCCTCCGGCGCGTCGGCGAGCGCCCGGACGATCTGCAGGCGGACCGGCTCGCCGAGGGCCTGCAGAACCGCCTCGACGCGGATCTCCGCCCGATCCGGCTGGGGGAGCTGTTTCCTGGTCATGAGTCCATAGTACGACGGATATCGAAGTTCGATGAGTTTCGTAGTACGATCTTCATCGAACTAATCGAATCTCCCCGGGAAGGACCTCATGTCCGCACGGATCTACCTGCTGGGCGCTGGTGCGTTCGCGGTCGGCACCAGCGCGTATGTCGTGTCCGGCGTGCTGCCCGATGTCAGCTCCGAGCTCCACGTCTCGCTGACCGCCGCCGGTCAGCTCGCAACCGCCTTCTCTCTGGCCTACGCCATCGGAGCGCCGATTCTGGCGACGCTGACCGGGCGCTGGGAGCGGCGGACGCTCCTGATCGCCGCACTGGTCCTGGCCGCGCTGGGCAACCTGATCGCCGCCGTCGCAACCAACTACCCGGTGCTGGTCGTCGGGCGGGTGGTGGCGGCGTTCGGTGCGGCTGCGTACACGCCGGCAGCCACCCTGTTCGCTACTGGGCTGCTGCCACCGGAGGAGCGCGGTAGGGCCGTGGCTGTCGTGTTCGGCGGGCTGACCTTCGCGCTGGTGCTGGGCGTTCCGGCGGGGAGCCTGTTGGGCCCGACACTCGGTTACAAGGGTGTCTTCGCGCTGATTGCCGTCATCGCGGTGCTGGTCGCGGTGGTCGAGCGCGCTGCGCTCCCGAGGGTAGACGCGCCTGCCGTGGTCGGGTTGCGAGAGCGGTTCGCCGGTCTGGCTGATCGGCGCGTGCAGATCGTGCTGGCGATGTCTGTGCTGGGTGTTCTCGGCGCTTTCAGCGTCTACATCTACATCGTGCCGCTGCTCAAGGAGACTGCTGGTCTGACCGGAAACGTCACCGGCGTCCTGCTGCTGGTGTACGGCGTTGGCGCTGTCGTGGGCAACCTGCTCGGCGGTCGTGCCACGGACCGGTTCGGCAGCATCCGCACTCTGATCGTGCTGCTGATCGGCATCATCCTGACGGTCAGCACGCTGGATCTGACGGCTCGCAGTGTCGCGGGCGCCGGAGTGGCTTTGTTCGTCTGGGGCATGTTCACCTGGGCCTTCAACCCGCCGATCCAGAACCTCCTGCTGGAGCTCGGTGGCGGTCTGCTGATCGCGCTCAACGCCTCAGCCATCTACCTGGGTGCCGGCCTGTCCGCGGTGGTCGGCGGTCTGGTGATCCACGTCGCCGGACTGCAGTACCTGCCGCCGCTGGCCGCGCTGCTCTCGCTGATCGTGCTCGCTCTGACGTTCACGCTGCGCCGTAACCCCGGCCTCGAGGACATCGAGCACTTGGAGCACATCGAGGAGCCCCTGGTGGTAACGGCCTCCGACTAGGGCAGGCTAGCGGCCATGCGACTTTTGGCCGCGCTGCTAGTGCTCACCACCTCGATGACCGGAGCGGCTGACCCCACTCCGGTCGTCGACGGTTGGAAGACCTCACCTGTGTACGTCGACTCGACACAGCGCTCTCTGGTCCCGGACGAGGATGCGGCGGAGCTGCGGGAGCGCCTAGGTGGTCACGATGAGGCGATCCGGATCGCCGTCGTACCAGCATCTGTGCTGAACGACGGCAGTGGTGACAGTGCTGCCGCCGCTCGGGCGTACGTCGACGCACTGGTCGACAAGCAGGCTGCGGACGGCGTGTACCTGGTTGTCTTCGGCGGAGCGATCACCTGGGGGAGTGCGGTCGGTGTGGACACCCCGATCGCAAAGATCCTCACAGAGGAGCTGGCCAGACACAGCCGTTCCGATGCGGTCGGCACACTCCACGGAGTCCTCGACCGGCTCGACGTACCGAAGGCAGCCGGCGGTCCGCCGAGCTGGCTCTGGTTGGTGGGGCTCCTGCTCGTGCTGTTCGCGGCATTCGGCCTGGTCCTGCGCTGGTGGCGGTCCAGACCCCGCAGCGACGCCGGACCGGCGCTGTACCGGCCGTCGTACGCCGTCCTGCCGGACGAGGCGGACACGCTGACCGAGCGGCAGGCGCTGGCTCGGGAGGACGTGACGCGATTCGGTGAGGAACTGGATGCGGCGGACGTGCGTCTGGACGGCGTGGACAACACGGCGGATGTACAGGCGGCGATGGACGCGTACGCCGATGCCAGCCGGGTGGTCGACGGTGACCTGGAGGACGAAGAGCTGCGTGATGTGCGGGCGCGGGTCGAGTACGGCCGTTGGCGTCTCGCCTGTGCGCAGGCAGTCGTTGCGGGCACGGATCGGCCACCCCGCCGGGTGCAGTGCTTCTTCGACCCGGCACACGGCATCTCGGTGACTGACTGGATGTACACCCCGCCGGGCGGGAAGCCGCGGGAAGTGCCGGTCTGTCAGTCCTGTCAGGACAGACTGTCGAGGAGCAAGCGATGATGCGACTGCTGGCCGCGCTGGCGCTGCTCCTGGTCGTACCGGTGCTCCCGGCCCACGCTGCGACCACGGCTCCGGGCGACTACTTCAACGAGGTCGCTGCGCAGCTGGGCGAGCCCGGTGTCTGGGTCGACCCGGCGGTGCGCGAGCTGTCGGCGTCCGAGGTCGCAGAGCTGAACGCCGCGGCGAAGAACGCGGCCGCGCCGATCCGGATCGCGGTTGTGCCGGCGGACAAGCTCAGGACCACCAAGTACTCAGGCCTGATCTGGCAGGGCGAGGAGATCGCCGACCAGCTCTACGACCGGGTCGGTGTCGAGGGCGTGTACGCCGTTCTGGTCGATGCGAGGTCGCAGAGTGCCGGCCGCGGGTTCCATGCCGTCCAGCGAGCCGACAAGGGGCCGACGTACTACGTGGGTGACGCCGTCGACCAGGCCGTGGACTGCTGCGCGCCGAACTACGAGCGGATGCTGACCAGGTTCATCACGCGGGCGCAGGTGGTCGACAAGCCGTTCTACATCGACGCTGCGCCGTGGGCCGGCAGCATCGCGGGCATCTTCGCGCTGTGGTGGAGCGTCGTCACCTTTGGCGCGGTCCGGGCCCGGAGGCGGGACGAGAAGGACCATCTGTCGTACACGCGCCCGCTGCTCAACGAGGAGATCATCGCGCTGTCGCAGCAGGTGTCCGCGCTGCCGACGACCTCCGAGCCCCAGCAGGCCAAGCTGTCCAAGGACGTCCTCGACACGGTCGAGAAGGCCCGGCACCGGCTGGACGCGGCCAAGGGGGACGCCGACATCGAGGCGGTCACGACTCTGCTCGGCTCAGCGCGCTACGGGCTGGTCTGCATCGACGCGGTCCGGGCTGGACAGCCGATGCCGGAGCCGACTCCGCCGTGCTTCTACGACCCGCGCCACGGGCCCAGCACGGCCAAGATCAGCTGGCGGCCGGAGTCCGGTTCCGAACGTGAGGTCGATGTCTGTGCAGCCTGTAAGCGCCGCGATGAGGCCGGAGAGGCGCCCCAAATCCGGATGGTGACCGGTTCACGTGAAGAGCGTCCGTACTGGACGTACGGCGAGGACATGGCTGCCTACATCGACGGCTACTGGTCGCAGGGCGATGGCCGCCGCTGGTGGTTCCCCGACGAGCGCGCCCGGCGTGCTGGTGACCAGATGCGCGCCCGGTGGCAGTCGCGGCGGGCCCGGTCCCGCTTCGGTCGGATGTCGGCCGCCATGGGCGAATCGATCAACCGGTCGATGTCCTCGGCGGGTTCGTCGTCCGATGACGGCGGCGGGTCGCGGCGCTCGTTCTCGTCGCGGACCCGGTCCAGCGGTGGCGGCTCTTCGCGGCGTTCGTCGCGGCGCTCAGGCGGGTCGCGCGGCTTCTAGGACGGCCGGCAGGTCCTCGCAGTGCAGAACGGCCAGCGAGGTGACCGCACGAGTCAGACAGACGTAGAGCCGGCGGAGGCCGGTGCGCTCGTCGGCCTCACCCGCCACGATGCCGGCCGGCTCCACGAGGACGACGTGGTCGAACTCGAGACCCTTGGCCAGAGAGGCCGGGACGACGTCCAGGTGCGCGTCGACGTCGTCCTCGTCGCCGAGCACCGCGAACACGAGGTCCTGCGCCAGCAGCGCCTTCCGGGCGGCCGGTACCAGTGCGTCCGGGACGATCAGGCCGATCGAGCCTGGCCGGGACGACACCTCAGTCACAGTCGTCACGGCAGCGGCCAGGCTGTCGTCGACTCTGGTGATGCTGAGTTCACCGCGCGCCCGTCGGACGGCGGTCGGCGGGGTCAGGTGCGGTGCGATGACCGGGAGCAGCTGTGCGGCGTACTCGATCACCTGCCCTGGGACGCGGAAGCCGGCGGTCAGCTCCTCGGTGTGGGCACCGCTCTTCCCCAGGTGCTTGAGCGCCTCGTCCCAGGACGGCGTGGCCCACGGCGTCGTCCCCTGCGCGATGTCACCGAGGACAGTCATCGAGCCGGTCGAGCAACGCCGCCCGACAGCGCGCAGCTGCATCGCGGACAGGTCCTGCGCCTCGTCCAGGACGACGTGGCCGAGCGACGGCGTCCGGTCGACCAGGTCGGCGATCTCGTCGACCAGCGTGGCGTCGGCAACGGACCACTTGGCTGAGCCCGCGGTCCGCGGCGCCTTCGCCCAGGTGAGCAGCAGCTGCTCTTCGGCGGTCAGAATGCCGTCCGCGTGTTCGGCGAGCAGCTCCGGCTCGGTGAAGAGGCGGAACAGCAGCTTCGCCGGGTCGACTGCGGGCCACAGGGCTTCGGCGTACTGCTTGACCGGGCGGCTGCGGGCGACGGCGTCCTGGACGCGGTCATCCGGCGAGTCACCGGCAGCCTCCATCTTGAGCAGTACGGCGTGGGCCAGCCGCTGCGGCAGCATCGCGCGACCGGCGCCGTACCGGACGCCGCGCGTCCGCAGCTCGGCGACCAGCTCCTCGGCGTCGTACGCCGACACTCGCCAGCGGTGTGAACCGCGTGGCACGACCAGGGCCTCCTTCGGCGCCTGTACCTGCGACCAGACGGCCCGGTGCAACACCTCGGCCATCCGGGCGTCGCCCTTCAGTACGTCGACAGCGGCACTGCCCGGCCCGCTCACCCGGACGTGGGCGACCAGCTCCTCGACGGTGGTCTGTTTGGCCTCGATTTCACCCAGCGCAGGCAGGACGTCGCCGATGTACCGCAGGAAGCTCGCGTTCGGGCCGACCACGAGGACTCCGGCCCGGCTGAGCTGGTCGCGGTAGGCATAGAGCAGGTACGCCGCGCGGTGCAGGCCGACGGCAGTTTTACCGGTGCCGGGTGCGCCCTGGACGCAGATGGTGTCCTCGACGCCGGAGCGGACGATCACGTCCTGCTCGGGCTGGATCGTTGCCACGATGTCCCGCATCGGGCCGGAGCGTGGCCGCTCGATTTCGGCGTCCAGAATGTCGCTGTGCTGCTCGGCCGGCGCCGTGGAGGTGAGGTCCTCGTCCTCGAAGGCTGTCATCTCGCCGTGGGTGAAGCCGAACCGGCGGCGGCTGCCGATCCCCATCGGCTCGGTCTTGCTCGCCCGGTAGAACGGAACCGAGATGTCGGCGCGCCAGTCGACCACCAGTGGCTCGCCGAGCGCGTCGTTCACGTGCCGCCGTCCGATGTGGAACGTCTCCGGTGCGGGAGTCACGTAGTCCAGCCGACCGAAGAACAGCGGTACCTCGGGGTCGTCCTCCAGCTCCTTCATCCGCCGCCAGATCGCGGCCTTGAGGAACGCCTGGTTCACTCTATCGGCGCTGTGGATCTCCAGCGCGCCGGTCTTCTCCCGCATCTGCGCCAGCGCGGCCCGGGAGGTCTTCAGATAGTTCTGCTCGGCCAGGAGGGTGTCGGACACGTCTGAGGGCATGAGTAACCTCCGGCAGGGGATGGGGGCCCAGCTACGTTACTTGAGCCCCTGCTCCGGTGAAACTCATTTAACCCTTCACCGCGCCGGTGAGGACGCCCTTCGCGAAGTGGCGCTGCAGGAACGGGTAGACCAGCAGGATGGGCACGATCGACACCACCAGGATCGCCATCTGGATAGATGCCTGCGGCGGCAGCAGTTCTGTGCCTAGCTCAGCGCTACCCAGCTGGGTGTCGTTGATGACGTACGTCCGCAGCACCAGCTGCAGCGGCCAGAGCCTGCTGTCGTTCAGGTAGAGCAGTGCGGAGAAGAACGCGTTCCAGTACGCCACGGCGTAGAACAGCCCGATCACCGACAGCACGGCCCGGGACAGCGGCAGCACGATGTTGGTGAAGGTCTTCAGCTCGCCGGCGCCGTCCATGCGGGCGCTCTCGGTGAGCTCGCTCGGCAGATTCATGAAGAACGCGCGCAGGACGACGACGTTGAACGCACTGACCATGGTCGGCACGATCAGCGCCCAGATGCTGTCCAGCAGCCCGGCTCCCTTGACCACCAGGTAGGTGGGGATGATGCCGGGCGAGAACAGCATGCTGAAGAGCACGACCAGCAGAATCGGCCGCCCGGCCACGAACTCTGGCCTGGACAGCGCGTAGGCGAGCAGACAGGAGACGGTCAGGCTCAGTAGCGTTCCGACGACGGTGACGAAGATGCTGATCAGCAGGGCCTGGGTGACGACGCCACCCGCGAAGAGCGACCGGTACGCCGCGAAGTCGATGGACTCCGGGATCAGCACCAGCCCGCCGGACTCGTTGATCTGTTTGTTCGGTGCGACGCTCGTCGAGAGGACTCCGACGAACGGAACGATGACCACCGCGCAGAACACCAGTAGTACCAGGCCTTTGAAGATGCGCATCGGCCACGAGGGCATCGGCACGCCCTGAACGATTCTGCGACTCATCGGCGGTACACCCCTTGCTCTCCGAAGAGGTGGGCGACTTTGTTTGCCGCCAGCACCAGTGCGACGCCGACCAGGCCTTTGACCAGTCCCACCGCCGCAGCGACACCCCAGGCCCCGCCGAGGACGCCGTTGTTGTAGACGTAGGTGTCGAGCACCTCACTGACATCACGGCCGACAGCCTGTTGCTGCAGGATGATCTGCTCGAAGCCGACGGTCAGAGAGTCGCCCAAGCGCAGGATGAACAGCAGGATGATGATGCCGCGCAGACCGGGCAGAGTGACGTGCCACAGCTGGCGCATCCGGCTGGCGCCGTCGACGCTGGCGGCTTCGTACAGCTGGGCGTCGATCTGGGACAGTGCGGCCAGGAAGAGGATGGTGGCCCAGCCAGAGTCCTTCCAGATGATCTGGGAGGTGAGCAGCACATGGAACAGCTCCGAGTTACCGATGATGTTCAGCGTGGCCAGGTCGTGTGAACGCAGGTAGTTGTTCAGTAGTCCGCTGCCACCCAGCATCTGCTGGAAGAGCGCGACCACAATCACCCAGGACATGAAGTGCGGCAGGTAGAGGATGCTCTGCGCAATGCGCTTGATCCGCTCGGAGAACAGCGAGTTGAGCAGCAGTGCGAGCAGGATCGGCGCCGGGAAGACAAAGATGGACTGCAGGCTGGTCAGGACCAGCGTGTTCTGCAGCGCGCGCAAGAACGCCGGATCGCCGTTGAAGATCACCGCGAAGTTCGACCAGCCGGACCAGTCGCTGCCGGCGATTCCGAGGAACGGCTGGTAGTCCTTGAAGGCGATGACATTGCCCAGCAGCGGCACGTAGTGGAACGCGACGATCAATGCGGCGCCGGGCAGCGCGAACAGCAGCAGCACCCGGTCACGGGTCAGCCGGCGCCAGACACCGGGCATCTCCTTCGCCGCCGTGTCCGCGAGCGCCTGCTCAAGCTCTGAGCGCATCTTGTCGCCGCCGGCTGATTTCCAGTCCGCCACGCCGCGGGCCCAGCCCGACACCGGCTTCCGGCCCTGCACGATCTGCGTCTCCAGGTCGGTCATCGTCCGGGCCAGCTGCGCCTGCTTCTTCGACTGGGTATCGGAGTACAGACCGTACGAGGCATCGTGCACCAGCTGTTTCGCGATCTTCTGTTGGACTGCGTGCTGTTTGCGCGGCACCTCTGGTTTGCCTGCCCAGTACAGCGACAGCTGGGAGTCGCTGATGTACTGCAGTCCGATGCCGGTCTCGACGACGCCGGCCTTCGACGGGACCGGATCCGTGCCCTGTAAGGCGTAGTGGCGGCCGGCGACGCCGTACTTGCGGAACAAGTACTCCTCGGTGCCGAACGGTGCAGCCATCCAGTTGGCGATCTTGAGCAGCGTCTCGGGGGAGTGCTTGGTGTCCTTGCTGAACGCCGTCACGTTGTTCAGTGCGCCACCCATCCACGGAGTGCCACCGGGGACGTCGAGCATGTTGACCGCGAAGGAGTCGCCCGCGGTGTTGTCGGCGTAGTACTGGTTCCAGGCGACGAAGCTGTCGTAGTCGAAGACCGCAGTGCCGCCGTTGAACCACTGTTTGCGCGCACTGGCCTTGTCGTTGAACGCATCCGGATTCACTACCCCGGCGGCGACCATCTTGCGACCGGACTCGAGAGCCTGTTCGTTCGCCTCATGCTCGTAGCTGGAGCTGAACTTGCCGCCGTCCTGCTTCCAGACGTTCGGTACGCCGAGCATCTGCCGGATGGTCGACAGTGGTACCCGCGTCCAGGCCCACCGGTTCTGCTTGGCCGCAGTCAGCTCTTGGGCCAGCTCGAAGAACTCCTCGAAGTTCTTCGGCGCCGGGTCCTTGATGCCCTTCGCTGCCAGCAGGTCCTCGCGGTACAGCGCCAGTGAGGTGCGGGACATGCCCCGCGGGACCGGGACGCCGTAGATGGCGCCGTTGAAGACGCAGCCCTTCCAGAAGTCCGTCGGGATGTTCGCGAGGAACGGGTACTTCCGCACCGCGTCACCGGACAGGTGCTCGGTCAGATCCAGGCACTTGGCCTTCACCAGGCCAGGGATCTGCGCGGTGTCGACCGGGATGTTGAGGATGTCCGGCAGGTCGCCGCCGGCGATGCGGGTGGCGAACTTGTCCTTGTACTCGTCGTTCGACGCCATGCTGATCCGGAGCTCGGAGCCGAGCCGCTCGTTCAGCGCCTGCCAGAACTGGTTGCGGTCCGCGGCCGGCGGAATCGCGCCCGGGATGTTGGTCAGGAACGTGATCGGCTGCCCGTCGCCAGGCGCCTCGGTGATGGCCTTGACCGGGTTCGCCGGGTACTTCAGGAAGGCGTCGAGGACGACGCCGTCGCCGGGCAGGTCCGGTGTGACGCCGGCGTACTTGGTGTACGTCGGCAGCCGGACGGCGCGGTTGGCGGCCGCGGCGTTGTTCTGGTTCGGGCCGCAGGCGGTCAGCAACGGCGTACCGGTGACGGCGACAGCGGCGGCGGCCAATCCGCCGCCGAGGAACGTACGTCTGCTGACTGACATGAGGCCTCACCTTCCGTCGGAGACCACACCATGACATAGTACGTCCTATGTCTTCAAGAGTCGGTGCCGCTCCGGTGGTGGTCTTCGACCCGGCCGGGTCGGGGTATCACACGTTCCGGATCCCGGCGGTGGTGTCGCGGGGCCAGCTGGTGCTGGCCTTCTGCGAGGGCCGCCGGCACGGGCCAGGTGACTCGGGCGAGATCGAGCTGGTGCTACGGCGTTCGCTCGACGGCGGGCAGACCTGGCTACCGCTGCAGATGGTGCTTGCGGTGCCGGGAAAGACCTGTGGAAACCCGGCGCCGGTCATCGACCCGATCAGTGGCGACATCGTGCTGCTGTCGGTGCAGAACGGCGCCGACGCGGTGGAGTCCGCCTTGGCGCACGGTGACGACGTCGACGGCCGCCGAGTGTTCGTTCAGTGGTCTGCGGACGACGGTGCGACCTGGAGCTCGGCTCGCGAGATCACTGCGCAGGTCAAACCGGCGGACTGGGGCTGGTACGCGACAGGGCCGTGCCACGGGATCGCATTACGAGACGGCCGGCTCGTGGTGCCCGCAAATCACTCGGTGGTCCCCAGTGGGGTCAACGGCGGCCACTGCCTGCTGAGTGATGACTCTGGTTGGACCTGGTCGGTCGGCTTCGTCGACCGCAATGACGGGCCAGAAATCAACGCCAACGAGACCGCAGTCGCACAGCTGCCTGACGGGCGGCTCTACTTCAACGCCCGCAATCACCTCGGCACAGGGCCGGCCCGAGTACACGCCTGGTCGTCTGACGGCGGAGTCACGCTGGATGCGCCGTACGCCGGGATACCAGCGATCACCGCACCCGGGATTCAGGGGAGCGTGCTGACACTGCCCGACGGGCGGTTGTTGCTCTCGACACCTACTGACCCGGCGGTGCGCCGGGAACTGACCGTTTTCGTGAGCTCCGACGCCGGTGTGTCCTGGGAGCCCGGCCTGGTCGTGCACTCCGGCATGGCCGGGTACTCCGATCTGACGCTGCTGCCCGATGGCTCAGTCGGTGTCTTCTACGAGGCGGGCGAGACGTCGTCGTTCGCTGCGTTGCGCTTTGCCACATTCGCCCTTTGACCGTTGGGAGATCGCCTTGCTGACTGGTGTCGTACCGCCCCTCGTCACACCGTTCACCCCGTCGTACGACGTCGACACTGCGTCGCTGGCCCGGCTGGTGCAGTACCAGCTGGCTGGTGGAGTCAGCGGCATCTTCGTGCTGGGCACCTCTGGTGAGGGCACCTTCTTGAGTGATGAGCAGCGCCAGGTGGTGCTGGAGACGGTCGTTGGTGAGGTCGGCGGTCAGGTGCCGGTGCTGGCCGGGGTGATCGATGCGTCGACTGCTCGCGTTGGTGCGCATATCTCTGCCGCTCTGAAGACCGGAGTGGACGGTCTGGTTGCCACGGCGCCTTTCTACGCGGCCACGCATTCGGCCGAGATCCGGCGGCACTTCACCCGGCTGGCCGAACTGGCCGGTGAAACGCCCTTGTACGCCTACGACATCCCAGTGCGGGTCGGAACCAAGCTGCCGGCGCCCCTGATGATTTCGCTCGCGAAGGCCGGTGTGATTGCCGGTGTGAAGGATTCCAGCGGCCAGGAGTCGAGTCTGCGTCGCCTGGTGCTGGAACGACGCGACGCCGGGCTGGAAGGGTTCGCGATCATGACGGGGTCGGAGGTCTCGGTCGACTCCGCACTGGCCTTCGGAGTGGACGGCGTCGTCCCAGGGCTGGGAAATGTGGACCCGGCGGGCTACGTGCGGCTGTTCGGTGCGAGAGGTGCGGCAGCGCGAGCGGAGCAGGAGCGGCTGATCCGGTTGTTCGAGCTAGTCGACGTCGCGGACCGCGGGCGGATGGGCGCCAGCTCGGCTGCGCTGGGAGCGTTCAAGGCCGCGCTGCATCTGCTCGGGGTGATCGACTGCCCGATCCCGGCGTACCCGGGGATTCCACTGGACGACGCCGAGATCGCGGCGATCCGGCCGTTGCTGGACCGCGCCGGATTACACTGAGCGGTCTCTACCAAGGGAGGCCGGGCAGTGACGACGGGTGGGCTCAGCCGGGCTCGGGGCGCGGCAGGCAATCAGTCCTTCATCCGCGACCAGATGAAGTCCTTCATCCTCGAGCGCGGGCTGAAGGCCGGTGACCCGCTGCCCAACGAGCAGGAGCTGATGGCACAGCTCGGCGTCGGCAGACACCCGCTGCGGGAGGCGATGAAGGCGCTGCAGGCCGTCGGCATCATCGAGATCCGGCACGGCTACGGCACGTACGTCGGTGCGGTGTCGCTGCAGTCCCTGGAGGACGGCCTCGCGTTCCGGATGTCGCAGTCCATGGCCGGCGACCTCCGCGACGTGCAGAACGTGCTGGAGGTCCGTCAGGCGCTCGAGGTCGGGCTCGCGGAGGACGTGGTCGCCCACTTCGCCACGCACGACGCCGACGTCCTCGAGGACCTCGTCCAGCGGATGGAGGCCAAGGCCGCGGCCGGCGAGTACTTCCCCGACGAGGACTGGGCCTTCCACCAGGCCCTCTACGAGCCGCTCGGCAACGCCCTCGTCATCGACCTGCTGTCGGTGTTCTGGCGCACCTTCGCCGAGGTCGACGCCCGGCTGCCCGGCGCCCGCTACACCCCCGCGGACGCCGCCGCCTGGCACCGGGACCTGCTCGACAAACTCGCCGACCCCGATGCCTTCGCCCGCTCCATGCGCAGCCACTTCAACGGCATCCACAGCCGCCTAGGCGAATAGATTCTCGGCGTCGACAATCGTGTACGCATAGCCCTGTTCGGCCAGGAAGCGCTGGCGGTGGGCGGCGAACTCGGCGTCGATGGTGTCGCGGGCGACGATCGAGTAGAAGCGGGCGGTGCGACCGTCCGCCTTCGGGCGCAGGACGCGGCCGAGGCGCTGGGCCTCCTCCTGGCGGGAGCCGAAGGTGCCGGAGACCTGGATGGCCACCGAGGCCTCGGGCAGGTCGATGGAGAAGTTGGCGACCTTGCTGACCACCAGACGGTCGATCTCACCGGTGCGGAACGCGTCGAACAGCCGCTGCCGCTCCTTCACGGTCGTCTCGCCCTTGATCACCGGACACTCCAGCCGCTCGCCCAGCTCGTCCAGCTGGTCGATGTACTGGCCGATGACCAGCAGCGGCTCGCCCTTGTAGTGGTCGGCGATCCGACGGACCAGTCGGGACTTGGCCGGTGTGGACGCCGCCAGCCGGTAGCGGTCCTCCGGCTCGGCGGTGGCGTAGACGAAGCGTTCGCTCTGCTCCAGGTCGACGCGGACCTCGACGCAGTCCGCCGGGGCGATCCAGCCCTGGGACTCGATGTCCTTCCAGGGCGCGTCGTAGCGCTTCGGACCGATCAGCGAGAAGACGTCGCCCTCGCGACCGTCCTCGCGCACCAGCGTCGCCGTCAGACCGAGGCGCCGCCTGGTCTGCAGGTCGGCGGTCATCCGGAAGATGGGGGCCGGCAGCAGGTGGACCTCGTCGTACACGATGAGGCCCCAGTCGCGGGCGTCGAACAGCTCCAGGTGCGTGTAGACGCCCTTCCGGCGGGTCGTCATCACCTGGTACGTCGCGATCGTCACCGGTCGGATCTCCTTGCGGGAGCCGGAGTACTCGCCGATCTCCTCCTCGGTCAGCGACGTCCGCTTCAGCAGCTCGTCTTTCCACTGCCGGGCGGACACCGTGTTCGTGACCAGGATCAGCGTCGTCGCCGAGGCCTGCGCCATCGCAGCCGCGCCGACGATCGTCTTACCGGCGCCACAGGGCAGTACGACGACGCCCGATCCGCCGTGCCAGAACGACTCGACCGCCTGCTCCTGGTACGGCCGTAGCTCCCAGCCGTCCTTCATGAGGTCGATCTGGTGGGCTTCGCCGTCGACGTACCCGGCAAGGTCCTCAGCAGGCCAGCCGAGCTTCAGCAGCGTCTGCTTGAGGTGACCGCGCTCCGACGGATGGACGAGCACGGTGTCGTCGTCGATGCGCGCCCCCAGCATCGGCTTCACCTTCGCGGAACGCAGCACCTCCTCCAGCACCGGACGGTCGGTCGTGACCAGCACCAGGCCGTGCTGCGGGTGCTTCTCCAGCCGCAGCCGCCCGTAGCGGTCCAGCGTCTCGGCGATGTCGACCAGCAGCGAGTGCGGCACCGGGTACCGGCTGTAGCGCAGCAGCACGTCGATGACCTGCTCCGCATCGTGGCCGGCAGCCCGCGCGTTCCACAGCCCCAGCGGCGTCAGCCGGTAGGTGTGCACATGCTCCGGCGCGCGCTCCAACTCAGCGAACGGCGCAATAGCCTTCCGGCACTGCCCAGAATCCGGATGCGCAGTCTCCAGCAACAGAGTCTTGTCCGACTGCACAATCAACGGCCCGTCCGTCACGCGCCACTCCCATCACTCGCCCGACCCTCCATTGTGCCTGTTAATGCCAAACGACAGCCGCGGCCGCCTGAACGGCCCTATCGTGAGGGGATGGAGTGGCTGCTGGCGGTGCTGGGTGCGGGCGGAGTGGTGGCACTGGGGCGGTACGCCCTCGCGCGGCGATCGGGACGTCGGGAGGCGGCTCTCGAGCTCGACCAGGTCAAGCGGCTCCTCGACGAGGACGTGACGCTGTTGGGTGAGCAGCTGACGCGGCTGGGGGAGGAGGTCGCGGGGGTCGAGCTGGCTGCGGATACCCGGCTCGACTACCAGCAGGCGCTGGATGCGTACGAGACCGCGCAGCGGGCCGTACCGGGGATGAAGCGGACCGATGCCGTCAGCACGATCGCGGACACGCTTGCGTCGGCCCGCTACAAGATGGCGTGCGTTCGGGCACGCGTTGCGGGGGTGGCGGTCCCGGAGCTCCGAGTGCCGTGCTTCTTCAACCCGCAGCACGGGCCGTCGGTTACCGAGGTGGTCTGGACGCAGCCCAAACGCGGTACCAGGCGGGTGCCGGTGTGTGCGCAGGATGCGGCGCGGCTGGCGGCTCATGAAGAGCCGGAGGTGCGGTACGTCATCATCGGCAACCGACGGGTGCCGTACTGGGAGGCGGGCGCGTCGGCCGCGCCGTACGGGCACGGCTACTTCGTCACCGGAGCTGGTGCGGCGCATATCGCCCAGTCGTTCCTCGGCGGCGGTGCGGTCGGTGACGTCGGTAGTGGCTACTACGGCCACGGCAGCGGCGACGGCGGCTTCTCCGGTGGCGACGGCGGTGGGGGCGGGGGCGGCGACTAGCTGTCGACTGGCCGCGCGGCGGAGATGCGGTGCAGGGCGTAGGTGCTGGGCTGGTTGGTGGTGGGGTCGTAGGCGGTGAGCCAGCCGTCGGCGACTCGGGTGGGCTCTACGACGCGCTCGGACGCGGTGCCGTTGTGGTCGACGTAGGAGATCCAGGTGCGGGTGTGGGACTCCGCGGCGTTGGTGAGGACGGCGATGGTCTCGGCGGGGGCAGCCGGCTCGGGGGTTTCGTCGCTGGGACGGTCTGCGGCCAGGCGGTCGCCGGCGCGGACCTTCTCGATGACGGCTTTCACCTGGTCGGTGGTGAGCTCGATGGTGCTGTCGGCGAAGTCGCGGCTGGTACGTCGGCGCGGTGGCTCGCCGCGGCGGTTCGAGGCGGTGCTGATGTGGACGACGCCGTCGAAGGTCTCGGCCAGTGGCGCGAGCCCGGCCTCGCGGAGGCGGTTCAGCACGATGTCCGGCGGTGCGGGCGAGACCACCACGGTCGGCGCCAGCCGGCGGAACTGCACACCGGGCAGGTTCGAGCTCAGCAGGTGGGTGAGCACCGCCTCGTCGTCACAGCGCAGGTACGTCGACGCCGTGCCCAGCCGCAGGACGCCGTGCCGCCGGGCGACGTCGTCCACCAGGTAGGTCAGCGGCTGGGGGATCGGAGTCCGCGAGTGGGCAGCCAGCCACTGGTGTAGCTGGTCTGCCGTCCGGCCGAGGTCGAACGCTCGGCGTACCGAGCCTTCGCTGAACCGGTAGACCGCCGCACCGCCGTGGGACTCGACGTCCGCCATGGCGGACAGCTCATCCTGGACGACGCGGACGAGCGGCCCCGGAGCGACGGCGGTCAGGTCAGCCTGGAGCAGGATCTCGGACACCGGCTCTGGTACGAGCGGGCTGATAGCCTGGGCCAGCTCGTCGACCGTCGGCTCTTGGGTCAGCAGCGGGCGCGCATGCCGAGCCATCGCGCCGAGCCCGGTCAGACCGAGCAGAGCGGCCTCGGTGATGGCCCACTCGACCAGCTCGTCACGGAACTGCCCGCCACGACGCGGCCGATGCCAGGCCACCCAGGTGACGACGGACTGCGTGGCTGGGGCGACTCCGGCCGGCGCCTCACCCAGCGCGCGCAGCGTCAGCACCCGTACCTCTGGAGCCAGCAACCGCTCCAGATCCGGTGCGAGTGCGTTGATCAGGCGCTCGCGCGCAGCGGCCGTGGCGCCGGAGCTGTCTCGGCGTCCGATCAGTCCGATCGCCCGCATGCCGCCGAACCAGGCCATGACGAGCTGCGCCCACCGGTGCGACAGATCCAGGTCCAACCAGTCGTCGTACGCGCTCGTGGGCAACCAGAGCTCACTGGTCCCGACCTCAACAGCCGCGACCAGACCGGCGGCGTACGCGATTTCCAGTACTGCAGCCGTGGTCGGCTCGTCTGCGCCGATCTTCCCGGCCAGATTGCGCAGCTCGCGGACTCCGATGCCGCCGGTCCGCAGAACCGGCGGAGGCTCGATGCCGAGCTGCTCGAGCGCTCTGTCGACCTGCCGGACCAGATCCAACGCCGCACCGGCAGCAGCGTGGTCGACGATGGTCGCCGTCACCTTCTTGCCGTCCAGCGGCGGCGGAGTCGGCCGGGTAGCGGCCAGAACGCGCCCACCGCGGAGGTGCAGGCCGATCTGCCGCGGCAGTACGACGGTGTTCGGATCGCGCGGTACGACGAGGCCACGCGCCAGCAACCGTTCGACCGGCGTACGGGCCGACGCGATCGTCACCGGCCGCTCGGCCTTCTCGACGGAACCGGTCGGAGGCCCCCACGTCAGCTTGTCGAGCACCTCACGCGCCTCCGGCCCGGCGTCCTCGATCAGCTGGTCCAGATCGCCGAAATGCCGAGTGGTGATCGGACCGAGCCCAGCGGGTGTCGGACCGAGCAACTCGTGGACGGCGCGAATCAGCCGCAGGTCATCCTCGGTACCCCACACCAGCGCGAGATCGAGCAGCTCGGCCACTCGCGGCTGGACGACCTCAACCGGCTGGGCTGCGCCCGCAGCGAGGTCTGCCAGGCTCACTGGCTCAGGCAGAGCAGACAGCGCCTCCAGCAGGTCGACGCCGAACTCGTCGAGCCGGTTGATCGCCCGCGCGGCCGACGCATTGGTCGTGGCACGCGCTGCCAGCTGGCTGGTGTCCGCCGGAATGGGCATCGCCAAGTCCGGCCGCTGCTGCAAGAGGCGTCCGAGGGCAGCGTCGTCCCAGGTACGCAGGGCCTCTGCGAGGGTGCGTGGGCGGTTACGGTCGGACGTGCTCATCCCTCCAACGGTACGGCCCGAGCTCACGGATCACTAACCGTCGCCCGAAACGTCGAAACCTCCCACGTGGCTCCGACGTACCGGCAACAGACCATAGGAGGACTCTCATGGACGTGACTTCTGCAGATGGCACGACGATCGCTTACGAGCGAGTGGGCCGGGGGATGCCGCTCGTTCTGGTCGCGGGTGCGCTGTGTGACCGCGGTGCACTCAGACCGCTCGCTGACGAGTTGGCCGGGGCTTTCGACGTCATCAGCTACGACCGGCGCGGCCGCGGTGACTCCGGCGACAGCACGTCGTACGCCGTCCAGCGTGAGGTCGAAGACATCGCCGCGCTGGTCCAGGTGCTCGGTGGCAGTGCGGCCGTTTACGGGCATTCCTCCGGCGCGGGCCTGGCGGCGATCGCGGCGGGCAGCGGTCTGCCGTTCACCCGGGTGGTTCTGCATGAACCGCCGTATGGGCCGGACGACGTCGACTCCAGCGAGGACGGCGCTCAGGTGCTCAACCTGCTCGCCCAAGGGCAGAACCGGGAGGCTGTTGAGCTCTTCCTGGTCATGGCGGGGATGCCGACGGCTGAGGCGCTGGAGTACGCCGCTGCGCCCGGTGTGGCCGAGCTGGCGCCGACACTGGCGTACGACTTCGCCGTGATGGACCACGGCACCCCTGGCGGCGGTCTACCGGCTGACCTGCTGGCGCGGGTCAGCCAACCGACGCTGGTCCTGGCCGGGACGGCGTCACCGCCGTTCATGGTGGACGCCGCGCACCGGGCGGTGAAACTGCTGACCGCCGGCACACTGACCGAGCTGCCCGACCAGGGCCACGCAGTGGCACCGGAGCTGCTCGCGCCGGTGCTGCGGACGTTTCTCAGTCCGCGATGATCTCGACGGTCACCTTGTTCGGGTAGAAGGCGACGTGGTCGCGGATGTCGCCGACCGCGTCGTACGGCTGCTCGTAGGTCCAGACTGCGTTCTCACCGTCGGCGCCGGCCGCCACGATGCTGTAGTACGCGGCGTCGCCCTTGTAGGGGCAGTACGTCGTGTGCTCCGTCCGCTCCAACGCTGTGAAGTCAACGTCCGCCCGGGTGAGGTACTGGACCGCCGGGTACGTCGACTCCTGGAGCGACAGCGCGTCCCTGGTGTCGGCCAGGACCACGTCGCCGAGCTTGACGACCACTCGGTCCGGATTCTTCGCGACGGTGATCGGGTGGTTCGCTCCGGGCAACTTCCGCGTCTTGTCAGCCATGACGGTTTTCAACCGTCTGCTGCCGGCGGGCATTCCCTACGGCTGCTCCAGCTCCACGACCAGGCAGGGGCCGCCGTCGAACGCGCCGCCGTCGATGCCGAGGACCAGGTCGTCGGCGTACAGGTGCGGGCCGGTGAGGAACTGCGGGAGGATGCCGAGCTGGTCCGCGACGATGCTGTGGCCGTGGACGATCCGGCGGCCGCCGAGGGCCTGGAGCAGGATCCGGGCGATCTCGGGACCGCCTGGTCCGCGGAACGCGTAGCGCGACGTCATCCGGCGCCAGATCTCCCACCAGACCACGATGTCGTCGCTGTGCAGGTCGGCGTGGGCGCGGGTGTTGATCTGGTCGAGCGTGTCACCCCAGTCGACGTACTCCGCGGTGTCGGAGTGCATCAGCAGGTGGTCGGCGTCCAGACCGAGCAGCGGCTGGTCCAGCAGCCAGGCGACGTCGTCGTCGCTGATCAGCTCCTGGTCGCGGTCCTGGCCGCCGTTCAGCGCCCAGGACCGTTCGAAGCTGCGGCTGGTGATGCCCTCGTGCGGGACGAAGGTGTCACCGAACTTGCGCATGCCGAGTGCCAGGATCTCGTGGTTGCCGAGCAGCACGTTGACCGCCTCGGCGGGCGCCTGGTCGACCAGACCGCGGACGAACCGCAGCGCGCCGATGCCGTCCGGACCACGGTCGAAGAAGTCGCCGAGCACCCACAGTCGCGCGTCAGCCCCCGCCCAGTTGCCGTCCGCGTCGGTCAGGCCGGCCGCGAGCAGGGAGGCCTGCAGCTTCTCGGGATGCCCGTGGATGTCACTGACGGCGAAGACTCGCGTCATATCAGCCTTACGCTCCCCAGGAGAAGTGGACCTCGAGCGACACCTCGACGGTCTGGTCGCCCGGGACGACGTTGACCGCGGAATCGAACGACAGCTTCGCTCCGGCGGCCTGGGCCTCGAACCGCGGCGCCTGACCGTGGGTCTCGGTGATGGCCGTGACCGAGCCGAGCGTGAACCCGGCCAGCGCGGCCAGCTCGGTGGCCTTGTCCTGGGCCTGACCGAAGGCCAGCTCCCGGGCGCGGGTGAGCAGCGCGGACTTGTCCTGGACGTCGAACTGGAGCGACTGCAGATTCAGATTGTTGCCCGCCGCGTTCACTGCCGCGTTGAGCAGCGCACCGAAGCCGGCGAGGTCCTTGAGGTTGATGGTGAGGTGGTGCGCGCCCCGGTACGCCGGTGCGGTGCCTGGCTCGCGGTACTCCTGGTACACGTTCACCGTGGCGGTGCCGATGTCGGACTGCGCGACACCCTGCTCCCGGAGCGCGGCAATCACCGCATCCGTGCGTTCACCGACCTGTGCGACCGCGGCAGCCACGTCCGGTGCGACATGCTCCACGCTGAGAGACACCCGTAGTACGTCGGGCGCCGTACTGACCTGACCTGATCCGACAACCGTCACCCCAGTTTCCATGGGCGTTAGTCTGACACCTCCGATCAGCTAGCGCGGGGGATGATGCGGGCCGGGATGTCGTGCAGGTGACAGAGGGCCAGCAGCGCGGTGCCGTCGATGAGCTGGAGGGGCTTGCCGGTCGCGAACTGGTAGCTGGTGGGACCGAAGCCGCTGGTGGTGATCAGGATGCCCTTGGTGGCGCCGGCGTCCACGACGGTGCCGAACAGGTCGCGGACGGCGGAGGGCGGGACGGTACGGGTCCAGAGCTTGGCCTGGACGACGAACTTGCCGCCGGTGATCGGCCGTGGGTCGTAGGCGACGCAGTCGATGCCGCCGTCGGTGCCACGCCGGAACAGGCGGGTCTCGAGGCCCATCCGGGTCAGCAGGTTCTGGACGAGGTGTTCGAACGAGTCCGGGCTCAGCTCGAGGAGGTTGGGTCGGCTGTCGATCTCACTGAGCACATCGATCGGTTCGATGGTTCGCGGGTCGGCCAGGTCGAACTCGAGTACCGGCTCGACCGGCTGCAGCTCCTCCGGGTGCCGTGACACCTCTGCGGCGAAGTAGTGCCGGACGCAGGCCACCGGGTCCAGCTGGTCGAGTACTAGGGCTTGGAACTGCTCTCGGGTGGCCCGAAGCGTGATCAGACACGGCCGCACGGTCTGGCCGGTCGGCAGGTCCACCGCCTCAACCATCCCGTTGAACACGACGGTGTCGACGACGCCGTACCGATCGCTGCCGAAGATCAGGTGCAGCGCCCGGAGCGCCAGCTGAGCGACCAGCTGCTGGTAGAGCAGCCGCACCTCCTTCTCCGGCCGGGGGACGGCGACGACAGCGTCCACCTCTCGGTCGTACCGGTACGACGCCTCCCGCGGGACGACCGACATCTCCGGGAGGTCCCATTCCACGGCCAGCAAGGTGGACTCCGGCACGTAGCTGACGCGCCGACGGCGGGGGAAGCCGAGTGGTTCGGCCACTCGTTCAAGCGCCTTATGGAAGTACCGGGTGACCGCAGCACGGTCGTGACCCATTACTGCGCGCTGGTAGGCGTCGACGCGCGCGTGCTGTTCCGCGGTCGCCTCGTCCAGCCGGCGTTGCTGGTCGACCTGCTCGCGTAGCGCCCGGGCAACGCGGTCCCTTCGGTTCTCCTCGGCGATCCGGTGTCGCTCGATCGCCTCCGCGAACCTGTCCTCGGCTGCGGCCAGCCGCCGCGCGTACCGGCGTTCGGAGCCCCACCAGCGGAACGGCCCGGGCGCCTGGGGCAAGAACGCGTCCCAGACCGGCCCGGGACGCGCAGTGAGATCAGCAGCCGCGACTGTCGGCGGAGCACGCCGCGGCGCCCGTTTCAGGGTCTGCAGGTCGGTGCCGTGCACATCGATCGCCAGCGCGTCGGCCAGGAGGTTGCCCAGGTCCCGGACGCGCTCGCCTACCGCAGCGGTACGTTGTGCCGCCTCGGCGGTACGTCCGGGCGGACGGTCGCTGCGGGCGTACCCCTCATCGGTTCGGCCCATCGCCTCACACCTCTCCGATCCAAGGTAACGGTCCAACCACGCAGCGCGACCAATGTGACGGAGAGTTGGCAAGGACATTGCTTGCCGTCCACCCCCTGTTTCCCGCCGCACGTGCGGTTGCACGGGTATCCGCGCAGGGCCACGATGACAACCATGAGCCTGCCTTCGTACGCGTCCGGAATCGCCGAGGTGCCGTTGCTGGGTGAGACGATCGGCGCCAACCTCAGACGGACGGTCGAGCGGTACGGCGACCGGGACGCGCTGGTCGAGGTGCAGACCGGCAGGCGCTGGACGTACGCCGAGTTCGGGGCGGAGGTCGATCTGGTCGCGCGCGGCCTGCTGGCCCGTGGCATCGCCAAAGGCGACCGGGTCGGCATCTGGGCGCCGAACTGCGCGGAGTGGACCATCACGCAGTACGCGACGGCGTCTGTCGGGGCCATCCTGGTCAACATCAATCCGGCGTACCGCACGCACGAGCTGGCCTACGCGCTCAACCAGTCCGGTGTGCGGTTGTTGATCTCGGCTACCGAGTTCAAGACCAGTGACTACCGCGCCATGGTTGATGAGGTACGCCCGGACTGCGGTGCGCTCGAAGAGATCGTCTACATCGGCACTGGTGACTGGGACGGCCTGCGCGATGCCGCGTCCGCCGTACCGGATGACGAACTGCAGAAACGGGCGGCCGAGCTGTCGTTCGATGACCCGATCAACATCCAGTACACCAGTGGCACAACGGGCTTTCCGAAGGGCGCGACACTCAGCCACCACAACATCCTCAACAACGGCTTCTTCGTCACCGAGACGATCGCCTTCACCGCTGAGGACCGGCTGTGCATTCCGGTGCCCTTCTACCACTGCTTCGGCATGGTGATGGCCAACCTGGGCTGTACGACGCACGGTGCGTGCATGGTGATCCCGGGGCCGGCGTTCGACCCCGCTGCGACGCTGCAGGCCGTCCAGGACGAGAGGTGCACCGCGCTGTACGGCGTACCGACGATGTTCATCGCCGAGCTGGGGCTACCGAATTTCGACGAGTACGACCTGTCGACGCTGCGCACCGGCGTGATGGCCGGGTCGCCGTGCCCGATCGAGGTGATGAAGCGCTGTCTGGCGGACATGCACATGGCTGAGGTGGCCATCTGCTACGGCATGACCGAGACGTCGCCGGTGTCCACGCAGACGCGCCGGGACGACGATCTGGACCGGCGGACGTCGACCGTCGGCCGAGTCATGCCGCATGTCGAGGTGAAGCTGGTGGACCCGGCCACTGGTCTGGTGGTCGAGCGCGGCGAGCCAGGCGAGCTGTGTACGCGTGGCTACTCGGTCATGCTCGGCTACTGGGACGAGCCGGCCAAGACGGCCGAGGCGATCGACCAGGCGCGCTGGATGCACACCGGCGACCTCGCAGTGATGCGTGAGGACGGCTACGTGAACATCGTCGGCCGCATCAAGGACATGGTGATCCGCGGCGGCGAGAACGTGTACCCGCGCGAGATCGAGGAGTTCCTCTACACGCATCCGGCGGTCGCCGACGTCCAGGTGATCGGCGTCCCGGACGCCAAGTACGGCGAAGAACTCTGCGCCTGGATCAAGCTTAAGCCCGGCGCCGAGCCCCTGGACGCCGCCGCCGTCCGCGCCTTCGCCACCGGCAAACTCGCGCACTTCAAGATCCCCAAGTACGTCCTGCTCGTCGAGGACTTCCCGATGACGGTGACCGGCAAGATCCGCAAGGTCGAGATGCGCGAGAAGTCCGTCGACCTGCTCGGACTCAGCTGACGCGAGCCCGCCCGGCCAGTAGCCCGACGCTCCGGAACAGCACGACGACCGTCCCTACAAACAAGGGGAGTGCGAGCAGGCTGTGGGCGGTCAGGTTCTGGACGACCTGCGTCACCGAACGCCGTCCCAGCGGCGTCCTGGAGCCGTGCTCACCACGGCACGACTGGAGGCGCTGTACGGGACGGGCCAGGCGCCGGCGACGAAAAGCTGCAGACCGAAGTACAGCGGTGGCACGAGGCCCCAGAGCCAACGGCCGATGACCACTTCGCGCGACATGCCACCTCACTGTACGTGCGCTGCTAGCGGACGGCGGCGAGTGCGGCGGAGTCTTCGGCGCCGAAGACGTCTTCCAGCTTCTCCGGGGAGTAGTCGAGGTCGATGCCGGCCACGTCGGCGCCTACGGCGGACTCGATGGCGCCGAGGCGGCGGGTCGCGCGGTCGCCGGCGTACGTCATCAGTGCGGTCGGGTTGATCTCTGGAGGCAGTTCTGAGGAGTTGTCGAGGGCCCACTGGATTTGGGTGAGCGCATGGGGGAGGAGCTCTTCCATGGTGTCGGTGACGACCTTCCAGTTGGAGGCGTCGGCAGCTACGTGACGGCGGCAGGTGAAGGTGCCCCATGCCATGTGGCGGCGTTCGTCGTCACCGATCCGGCGGATCAGCTCCTGCATGCCGGGCAGGATGCCGCGCGCCGTACAGAGCAGGTTCCAGGCGTGGTAGCCGGTCAGTGCGAGTGTGCCCTCGACGACGTGGTTGTAGGTGACGGAGGCGCGGACCTGGTTGGCTGGTGAGGGGTCGGCACTCAGCGACTTGAGCGCAACGGGGAGGGCTTCGTAGAAGATCGCTCGGTAGCCCGGGTTGTTCTCCACATAGTGATGCAGGTCCTCGGTGACGCCGACCGCGTCCAGCCAGAGCCGGAAGACCGCAGTGTGCTTCGCCTCCTCGAAACAGAACTGCGTCAGGTACATCTCGTCGCCGAAGCGGCCCTCGGCCGACATCGCCTGCAGGAACGGTTGCAGGTCCTCGGTGACCGCCTCCTCGCCGGCGATGAACTGCGCGCAGAGCAGTAGCGCGTTGTCCTTGTCGTTCGCACTGAGCTCCTGCCAGTCCTTGGCGTCCTGACTGAAGTCGATGTCGCGGGGGTTCCAGAACTTCCGGTTGCCCTTGTCGAAGAGGCGCAGCGGCAGTGCGTCCCAGTTGAAGCCGCCGGACTTCAATGAGCTGAAACCCTGCCTGTGCAACGGATTCGTCATCACTGCCTCCTGGACTGAGTCAGAAAGGGACTGAGCACGCGACCGAGCTGCGCCGCCACAGCCGCCGGTGGGGGCCCCGGCGTGACGATGTGGCTCAAGACAACGCGGAGTGCGATGTCGACGCAGCTGGTCGCGTCCTGCGGTGGCACCTCGGGCCAGTGCGCACGGACGTGCGCATCGAGCGCCTGGTGGCACACCTCCAGCAGCTGCTGCCCCCGTGTGGTCAGCAGCTGGCTGGCCTGGTCCGACCCCGGCTGTCCCAGCGCCGCCTTCACCAGCGGGTTCTCCCCGGCCAGTGCGAGAGCCCGCTCGACCGCGGCCTGCAAACCGGCGATCGGGGTGGGGGCCTCGGCGAGCGCCGCGTTCACGTCCAGCAGGAACCGTTCCGTCTCCCGTGCCGCGACCGCCTGCAGCACGCCCCACTTGTCGCCGAACTCGTTGTAGACGGTCTGCCGGGACACTCCGGTACGCCGACCCACGTCGGCCATCCGGAGCCCGTCGTACCCGCCGGCCACGATCGCGTCGTACGCGGCGTCGAGCAGCTCGTCGCGTAACCGGCGCTTGGTGCGGTCCGCGAACGAGTCCATGACTCTGAGGGTTTACATTTCACCCTCATATGTCAAGAGGTCGAACAAGTAATCCTCAGGTGTCAAGTGACGAGAAGTGCGCCGCGTCGCCGGTGCGCGGGGTGCTGCGGACGCCATCCACGCTCACTGGGACGTCGCCGGCCAGCGTGATCCGGTGCAGCCGGCGGGGCTGGTCGTCGTAGTCCGCGACGCCGTAGTGCTGGGTGGCGCGGTTGTCCCAGATCGCGAGGTCGCCGGGCTGCCACTGCCAGCGGACGGTGTTGTCGAGGTTGGTGATCCGGTTCTGCAGCAGCTGGAACAGCGCGGTCGTCTCGGTGCTGCTCAGGCCGACGAACCGGCGGACGAAGTGGCCCAGGACGAGCGCGCGCTCACCGGTCTCCGGGTGGACCCGCACGACCGGGTGCTCGGTCTCGAACAGCTTCGACTCGAACTCCTTCTGGTACTCCTCGAACTTCACGTCGACGCCGCCGATCCGGCCCTCGTCCGCGTGCCCGGCGTAGTCGTACACGTTGCTGTGCACGGCCCACAGCCGGTCGACGAGCGCCTGCAGCGGCGCCGGGAGTTTCGCGTACGCCGTCACCGTGTTGGCCCAGGTCGTGTTGCCGCCGTACGCCGGGAGTGTGACCGCGCGCAGCAGGCTCATGGCGGGGATCCGGTCGACGAACGTGACGTCGGTGTGCCAGCTGTTGGCCTTGCTGTAGTCGGAGTCGATCGGCAGCACGTTCGCGGCGCCGTCCACGCTCCGCGAGGTCGGGTGCGCGAGGGTCGGCGTCCCGAGCAGCTTCGCGAAGGCGAGCTGGCCGGCGTCGTCCAGCTCGTGCTGGTCGCGGAAGAAGATCACCTTGTGGTCGAGCAGGGCCTGCCGGATCGCCGCGACGGTCTCCGGCGCGAGCCCGCCGCCGAGTTGGACGTTGCCGATCACCGCGCCGATCGCACCACCGGCCTTGGCGACGGTGATCTCGGGCGCTTCGAGCTGAGCGGTCATGTTTCCTCCAAGGGTTCGGTCCATAATCCGATTGATTCAATGCACATAACAGCTGTTTCGGGATGCGAGACCGGTCTGTCGGCGGCAGGACGTAGGGTTGGGGACGTGTCAACCGCCGACCTGCAACCCGCCCCCGCCGGGTACGACGTGCCGGAGCTCGTGGTCGGCTTCGACCTGGACATGACGCTGATCGACTCCCGCCCTGGGATCCGCGCGGTCTGGGAGCTGCTCGCCGCCGAGACCGGCGTCCAGATCGATTCCGATCTCGTCGTCAGCCGGCTCGGCCCGCCCCTGACCTGGGAAATGGCGAACTGGTTCCCCGCCGAGCAGGTCGACGCGATGGTCACCCGCTACCGCGAGCACTACCCGTCGCAGGCGATCACCGGCAGCCTGCCGCTGCCCGGCGTGGCCGAGTCGCTGGCCGCGATCCGCGCCCTGCACGGGCGGACGGTCGTCGTCTCCGCGAAGTACACGCCGTCGGTCAAGCTGCACCTGACGCATCTCGGCCTGGACGTCGACGAGCCCGTCGGCGACCTGCACGGCGCCGAGAAGGGCACGGCCCTGCGCGAGCACAACGCCTCGATCTTCGTCGGCGACCACACCGCCGACATCGACGGCGCGCACGCGGCCGGTGCGCTGGCGGTCGCGGTGGCGACCGGCCCGTTCACCGCCGACGAGCTGCGTGCGTACGGCGCGGATGTCGTGCTGAACGATCTGACCGAGTTCCCGGCCTGGCTCGACGCGTACGTGCTCGAGCAGCGGCTGGAGGCGTTGATGAAACGCCTGACCACCTACGACAAGCTGGTCGTCGCGTTCAGCGGCGGCGCCGACTCGGCGTTCCTGCTGGCCGCGGCCGCCCGCGCGATCGGCGCGGCGAACGTGGTCGCCGCGACGGCGATCTCCCCGAGCCTGCCGGTCGCCGAGCTGGAGCCCGCGGCCCGCTTCGCCGACGGACTCGGCGTCCGCCATGTCACCCCGCACACCCACGAGATGGAGCGCGAGGGCTACCAGGCGAACGCTGGGGACCGGTGCTATTTCTGCAAGGCCGAGCTGGTCGAGACGCTGCAGCCGATCGCCGACGAGTTCGGCATCCCCGCGATCGCCACCGGGACGAACGCCGACGACGCGAAGGCCGGCTTCCGGCCGGGGATCCGGGCGGCGCACGAGCGCGGCGCGATCACCCCGCTGAAGGACGCGCGGCTGACCAAGGCGCAGATCCGTACGGCGTCGCGCAGCTGGGGGCTGGCGACGTCCGACAAACCGGCCGCGGCCTGCCTGTCCAGCCGGATCGCGTACGGCGTCCGGATCACGCCGAGCCTGCTCGCGCGGGTGGATCGGGCCGAGCAGGTGGTCCGGTCCCGGCTGGCGGCGGACGGCGTCCAGAACGTGCGCGTCCGCGATCTGGGGGCGAGCGCGAGTATCGAGATCGACCGCGACCTGCTCGATCGGGTCGACCATGCCGAGCTGGTCGCCGCGGTGGTGGCCGAGGGCTTCCTGGCCGCGACAGTCGACCCGCGCGGTTTCCGGTCCGGATCGATGAACGAGCGGTTGAAGGATCCGGAGAAGTACCGGTGACGACTGTTTCCCAGAGGCGCTGACGCCGCCGGTCACGTACGCTGGGTAGCCGATCGGGCCGCCCGCCCGGTCAGGGTTTTCCGACGATTGATTTTGAAGAGGTTCCCGTGCCCGTTGGCAAGGTCAAGTGGTATGACTCCGAGAAGGGGTTCGGCTTCCTCAGCAAGGAAGAGGGCGGTGACGTCTACGTCCGCGCCGAGGCGTTGCCGGCCGGTGTGACCAACCTCAAGCCCGGCCAGAAGGTCGAGTTCGGCGTCGTCGAGGGCCGTAAGGGCGAGCAGGCGCTGCAGGTCCGGCTGATCGACCCGCCGCCGTCGGTGGTGAAGGCGATGCGCCCGAAGCCGGAGGAGATGCAGCTCGTCATCGAGGACCTGATCAAACTCCTCGACAACCTCGGCGAGGGCTACCGCCGCGGCCGCCACCCCGACGGCAAGGCCGCCCGCCAGGTCGCCACCGTACTCCGCGGCGTCGCCGACAAACTCGACGTCTGAGCCGCCGGTCAGCGCGGCGGCTCCGGGCGGCGGTTGTTCTCGAGGGTCGGCTCTTCGGCCCAGGGGGCGGGCTGCTCGTCGGCGTCGTCCTCGGGCTGGCCGCTCCACCACTTGCCGACCGGCTGCTGGGTCTTGACCTCGACAGTCGGCTCGGCGCCGTCGTCTTGGGGCCGCTCGGCGCGACTGGCCCGCTGCTCGGCGATGCTCGTCGTCATGACCGTCCGCGTCGTACCGCGCGGCTCGGACGGCTTCGGCGATTTCGGCGAGCCGGGACGACGGACGCCGCCGACGCCCGGGACACCGGACGGTTTCATCCGCAGGACCAGGACGACGGCGATCAGCAGCACCGCCGCGAGGAAGCCGAAGCCGAGGCGGGGGATCAGCGGCAGCACGATCCCGCAGCCCCCGCCCAGCACCCAGGACAGCTGCAGCACGGTCTCCGAGCGCGCGAACACCGACGTCCGGACGGTCTCGGGGACGTCGCGCTGGATCATCGCGTCCAGCGACAACTTGCCGAGCGAGCTGCACGAGCCGGCCACCAGGCCGAGCGCGATGAGTATCGGGAATCCGTAGAAGATCGCGACCAGGACGGCGATCGCCGCGTCGGCGAGCAGCACGACCAGGACGACGGTCTCCGGTTTTCGGGCCTTCAGTAACGAGCCGGCCAGCGTGCCGAGGCTGTTGCCGATGCCGGCCGCCGCGACCACCGCGCCGGCGGCGACCGTGCCGTTGATCCCCGCGATCGGCTGGTCGCGGAGCAGGAACGCCAGGTACATGGTCAGGAAGCCGGAGACGAACCGCAGGCCGAGGTTGCAGCGGATGCCGCGAGCGACCGCCGCGGTGATCGCCTTCCGGCGGGCTTCGCGGCCCGCCGTCCCGGTCATCTCCTCGCCGGCCGGCGAGTCGACCGCGGCCGGCAGCCGGATCGCGAGGATCAGGCCGACGCCGTACACGACGGCGGCCCAGCGCAGCGACCACTGCGGGCCGATCGC
Source organism: Kribbella sp. NPDC104218 (assembly GCF_055584105.1). Classification (NCBI taxonomy): domain Bacteria; kingdom Bacillati; phylum Actinomycetota; class Actinomycetes; order Propionibacteriales; family Kribbellaceae; genus Kribbella; species Kribbella sp. NPDC104218. The sequence continues at coordinate 670,272 of NZ_JBVJMQ010000001.1, read as the reverse complement.
GGCGAAGGCGCCCGCGATCCCGGCGCCGACGGTCGCACCGGCGACCCCGGCCAGCGAGATCCGGGAGTTGGCCGTGACGAGCGTGATCCCCTTGGGGAGCAGCCTCGGGACGGCGGACGCCCGGGTGACGCCGTACGCCTTGGAGGCCACCAGGCAACCGAGGGCCGCTGGGTAGAGCCAGACCGAGCTGCTGTCGTTGATCGAGGCGGCCAGGCTCCAGACCAGGAAGCCGCGGGCGCCGAGCGTCGCGCCGATCGCCCAACGGCGGCCGTGGCGGAACCGGTCCAGGATCGGGCCGATCAGCGGGGCCATCAGCGCGAACGGCGCCATCGTCAGCAGCAGGAAGAGCGCCACCCGGTCCCGCGCCTGGTCGCTCGGGACGGTGAAGAAGACCGTGCCCGCGAGGGAGACCGCGAACGCCGTGTCACCCGCCGCGTTCACCGCGCCGAGCTCGATCAGCCGGGACAGGCCGGACTCGCGAGCGCCCTGTGCCCCGGTCAGGCCGCTGATCCGGCGTCCGGTCCAGCGGCCGACGTTGCCGCCGACGGTCGCCGTCTTCTTGGACGCCGCGGCGACGCCGGTCGCGCCGGCCTTGGACGCCCGGCCGAACTTCCGGCCCGCGGTACCGAGCCGCTCACGCGCTGCGCCGACCCGCTCACCGGCCGACTTCTTCGGACCGTCGTCCGCCGGTTTGCGCGCGCCTCGGGCCGCGCCCGGGCCCGGCGTACTCCCGGGGCCGCGCGGCTGGTCGGCCGGGTCTGGCGTGTGCATGTCTCCATCCTGCCTCGTGCCGGGGACGGAGCGCAGTCACGGCGCGTTCGAACGATGACCGGAGACATGCGAGAATGGGCGACCGTGACCCCCGTCAGAACTCCGGACCCCGTGCGTGCCAAGGCCGACGCGGTCTGCGTCGCCGCGATCGACGCTGCTCGTGAGGCTGCGATCGACGAAGCGGGCGCCGCGCAGATCGGCGAACACCTCGGTCATCTGGTCGAGGGCGAGCGCCTCGTCACGCACTACTTCGCCTCGACCCATCCCGGCTACCGCGGCTGGCGCTGGGCGGTCACGCTGACCCGCGCCTCGCGCGCGAAGACGGTCACGGTCAACGAGGTCGTCATGCTGCCCGGCGGCGAGGCCATCGTCGCGCCCGAGTGGGTGCCGTGGTCCGAGCGTGTCCAGCCCGGCGACCTGCGCCCGGGCGACCTGTTCCCGACCCCGGCCGACGACCCGCGGCTCGAGCCCGGTTTCAACGACACCGGCGCCCCCGAGGAGACGCTCGAGATCGTCGAGGAGCTCGGCCTCGGCCGCGAGCGCGTGCTCTCGCTGTTCGGGCGGGACGAGGCCGCCGACCGCTGGGCCGCGGGCGAGTTCGGCCCGTCGTCCGCGATCGCCCAGGCCGTTCCGTACAAGTGCGTCGGCTGCGGCTACTGGATCCGCCTCGGGGACAGCCTCGGCCGTTCCTTCGGCGCCTGCGCCAACGAGATGGCCCCCGGCGAAGGCCGCGTCGTCGCCTCGGACTACGGCTGCGGCGCCCACTCGGACGCCGTCATCGACATCACCGAGCCCCCGGTCGCCGACCACGCCTTCGACACCACCGGCTACGACGCCCTCGAGCTGGCCGCCGAAGCGGACGCCGTCCAGGTCGAGGTCGAGGCCACCGACGAACCGCAGTCGGACGCCGAGCTGACGGCTGAGGCCCCGGGCGCTGCCGACGCCTGATCGCCGCGATCGGCGTACCGGCGAACGGGTAGTAGTGGGGCTGCCGGACGCCGTCGTCCGCTGCCGCACGGTCGGCGCGGGGGAGGTCTACCCGTTGGTCGGTACTGCGGCGCGGTGGGGTCAGTCGCGGACGGGGTGGCCGGCTTTGATCTTGGTCCAGCGGCGGTGGCAGTACCAGAGGCCGATCCAGCCGAGGCCGAAGCCGGCGGCGGCGACCCAGATCCACCATTCGAGGCCGTCGCGTTCGAGGGTGGAGCGGAAGATGAGCAGGACGGCGAAGGCGATGGCCCAGGCGGCGATGCCGACGATCACGGTGGGCATGCCGGACAGGTCCAGGGGTTTGACGTCGGCGTGGACCAGCTCGCCGCGGGCGAGCTGGCTGGTGGGGTCGGTGCGCTTCTTGGGCGCGGGCTGCTCCTCCGTCACGGGTCCACCATAGACGGCCCGCCCGAAAGGCTCGCGGATACTGCTCGCGACGGGGTGGCTGGACCTGAGACCATGCCGTCATGAGCTCGTCCCAGGCCACGACGGCCCGCTCCGGATCGAATCCCTTCGACTCGTTCTTCAAGATCAGTCAGCGCGGCTCCACGGTCGGCCGGGAGATTCGCGGCGGGCTGGTCACGTTCTTCACGATGGCCTACATCGTGGTGCTGAACCCGTTGATCATCGGCTCGGCCAAGGACGGCGGCGGGCAGTTCATCGGCGGCGGGCTGGATTCGGGCGCCGCGATCGCCAAGGTGGCGGTGACGACGGCGCTGGTGGCCGGGATCGTCACGATCCTGATGGGGCTGGTGGCGAACTTCCCGCTGGCGCTGGCGACCGGGCTCGGGCTGAACGCGTTCATCGCGTTCAGCGTGGCGAGCAAGATGACGTGGGCCGACGCGATGGGGCTGGTGGTGATCGAGGGCCTGATCATCCTGGTCCTGGTGCTGACCGGCTTCCGGAAAGCGGTGTTCGAGGCGGTGCCGGTGCAGCTGAAGGTGGCGATCAGCGTCGGCATCGGCCTGTTCATCGCGTTCATCGGCGTGGTGGACGCCGGTTTCGTCCGGCGGACCGACGCGCCGGGCGCGCCCCCGGTCGAACTGGGGGTCGGCGGCAACCTTCGCGGCTGGCCGGTGGTCGTGTTCGTGGTCGGCCTGATCCTGATCATCACGCTCTACGCGCGGAAGGTGAAAGGCGCGATCCTGATCGGGATCGTGGCCGCGACGATCCTCGCGATCGTGGTCGAGGCGGTCGCCAAGATCGGCGGCCGGACGCCGGAGAACCCGGGCGGCTGGGGCCTGAGCGTGCCGGCCCTGCCGGACCAGATCTTCACCACCCCGAACTTCGATCTGGTCGGCGAGTTCAACCTGTTCGGCTCGTTCGAGCGGATCGGCGTGATCTCCGCGCTGCTGCTGATCTTCACGCTGATGCTGGCCGACTTCTTCGACACGATGGGCACGATGACCGCGATCGGAGCCGAGGCGAACCTGCTGGACGCCGATGGCAACCCGCCGAACTCGCAGCGCATCCTGATCGTGGACAGCGTCGCGGCCGCGGCCGGCGGCGCCGCGTCGGTCTCGAGCAACACGTCGTACATCGAGTCCGCCTCCGGGGTCGGCGAGGGCGCGCGGACCGGCCTGGCCAGCGTGGTCACCGGTGTCTGCTTCCTGATCTCGATGGTGGTCGCGCCGCTGGTCACGCTCGTCCCGTACGAGGCCGCGACGCCCGCGCTGATCCTGGTCGGCTTCCTGATGATGACGCAGGTCAAGGGGATCGACTTCGACGATATCGAGGTCGCGTTCCCGGCCTTCCTGACGATCATCCTGATGCCGTTCACGTACTCGATCACGGCCGGGATCGGCGCCGGTTTCGTCTCGTTCGTGATCCTCAAGGCGGTCCGCGGCAAGGCCCGGCAGGTCCATCCGCTGATGTGGATCGTGTCGGCCCTGTTCGTGATCTACTTCGCGATCGGCCCGCTGTCCGACTGGCTCACCTGAGCCCGCAGCACCAGGTAGTCGGCCCGAGCCGCGAACAGTGAGCGCAGCTCGGCGCTGACGTTGTCCAGGAACTCCTCCCGGTACGACGAATCGGTCAGCAGCGCGATCGAGTAGTACAGCCCGGTGAAGTTGGCGATGCCGATGGCAACCTTCACCAGGCTGGCGCTGAGCAGCATCTCGTGGTCCAGGAACTTCACCGGCAGTGACCAGGAGCCGACCGGGATACTCCAGGACTCGTAGATCGACGCGCTGATCCCGAGCATGCCGAAGGCAACGAAGAACAGCCCGACCCCGGTACTCACCACCAGCGCCTGCACCCACTGCCGGATCACCAGGTTGACGCTCAGGTTCAGCCGCTGCACCCGGCGCAACGGCGGATCCGTCTTGACGTCGTCCTCGATCGCATCCAGCTCCTTGGGCAGCCGGACCATCAGGAACAACGTGCTGAGCAGGGTGAACGCGAGCACCGACAGCACGATGAACGCGACCGGCATCCCGGAGAAGACCTGCCACATCTCGGTGTTGATGAACAGCACCAGCGAGAAGACCAGCAGCAGCGGCAGCGCCCGGACCAGGCTGGTCAGCGAGTTGGCCAGCTCGCCGGCGATCCGGCGCAGACTCCAGTACGTCGTCGCGATCAGCCCGTAGGCCGACGACGACGTACACCGCTCCGATCAGCAACAAGTTGCCGATGGCAAACACGAAGAACTGTTTCAGCTGCCCTTCGGTGACGAGCGGCAGCAGCGCGGGCACGAACACGAAGACCGCAAGCTCGGGTAGGCCGAAGCGGGTCGGGAACGAGAAGAACGGTCGTTTGCGAACCACGTTCAGGACGCCGAACGCCGTGATCAGCACCAGGAGCGCCAGCCCGGCCGCCAGTACGTTCTGCCAGACCTTGTCCTTCAGGGACGTCGCGCCGAGCATCTCGGTCAGGAACACCAGCGTGAGCAGCGGCGCGGCCCGGTTGAAGATGTCGTGCGTCGGCGAGAAGTCCTCGATGAACAGCGGCAGCCCGGCCCGCCGGAACTGCCGCTCGTACCGCGCGAGCTCACCAGACGTCCCCATGGCACCGAACTCTAGACCACCGGGAATACCACCAGGCGGATCATCGTTTTAGTTAGCAAAGGTAATGAGTTAAGGTAAGGATATGCCGGAAGTCGTAGCACAGCAGGTGAAGAGTGACGTGGGGCTGGCGAGCGCGCTGCGGTCGTCGACGTTGCGGTTGTCCCGGCAGATCCGCCGGCAGCGCGAGCCGGGTCACGAGCTGACGGCGAACCAGCTGTCCGTGCTGGGCGCGCTGGCCAAACACGAGCTGATGACGATCGGCGAGCTCGCCGCGCACGAGCAGGTGAAACCGCCGTCGATGACGCGGATCGTGTCGATCATGGAGGAGTCCGGGCTGGTGGTCCGGCGTCCGCATCCGTCCGACAAACGCCAGATCACCGTCGAGCTGACCCCCAAGGCCGACGAGCTGATCCTCGCCAACCGCCGGCGCCGCGACGAGTGGCTGCAGACCAAGCTGAAACAACTGACTCCCGAGGAGCGTGACATCCTGCGTAAGGCGGCACCTGTTCTCGAACGGCTGGCGGCCCGATGAGCCCGACGTTCCGCGCGTTCCGCGTCCGTAACTTCCGGCTCTACGCCACGGGCGCGATCGTCTCGAACGTCGGCACCTGGATGCAGCGCGTCGCGCAGGACTGGCTGGTCCTCGAGCTCACCCACTCGGGGACGGCGCTGGGGATCGTGACCGGTCTCCAGTTCGCCCCGGCCCTCCTCCTGGGCCCGTACGCCGGGCTCGTGGCCGACCGTTTCCCGAAGCGCAAGCTGCTGATGCTCACCCAGGTCTGGATGGGCGTGGCCGCGCTACTGCTGGGGACGCTGACGGTGACCGGCCTGGTCGAGCCGTGGCATGTCTTCGCGCTCGCCTTCCTGTTCGGTATCGGTACGGCGTTCGACGCGCCGGCCCGGCAGGCGTTCGTGGTCGAGATGGTCGGCCGCGACGACCTGTCCAACGCCGTCGGGCTGAACTCGGCGTCCTTCAACGCCGCCCGCCTGATCGGCCCCGGTCTGGCCGGTCTGCTGATCCACTGGGTCGGCACCGGCCCGGTGATCATCGCGAACGGCGTCAGCTACGCCGCCGTCATCTTGTCGCTGCGGCTGATGCGGCGCTCGGAGCTGCACACCCCGAAGGTCGCGGGCCGCGAGAAGGGCATGATCCGCGACGGCATGCGCTACCTGTGGCGCCGTCCGGATCTGATGATGGTCCTGGTCACCGTCGCCTTCGCCGGGATGTTCGGCCTGAACTTCCAGCTGACGTCGGCGCTGATGGCGACCGAGGTCTTCCACAAGGGCGCTGGCGAGTTCGGCATCCTGGGCTCGATCCTCGCGATCGGCTCGCTGTCCGGCGCGCTGCTGGCCGCCCGCCGGGTGCGGATCCGGGCCCGGCTGGTGATCGGCGCCGCGATCGCGTTCGGCCTGCTCGAGGTGGTCAGCGCGGTGATGCCGTCGTACCTGACGTTCGCCGTCGTGCTCCCGCTGATCGGGCTGGCCTCGCTGACCATGCTGACCGCGGCCAACGCGACCATGCAGCTCAGCATCGAGCCGACCATGCGCGGCCGGGTGATGGCCCTCTACATGACCGTCCTGATGGGCGGGACGACGATCGGCTCGCCGCTGATCGGCTTCGTCGGCCAGGAGCTCGGCGCCCGCTACTCGCTGATCGTCGGCGGCGGCCTGACCGCCCTCGGCGCCATCGGCTCGGTCCTCTACTTCTCCCGCCGCCGCGGCCTGACGATCCGGCCGCGGCTGCTGCCCCGCCCGCGGTTGGACATCCTCCCGCAGTCCGAGCTGCTGGCGGAGAAGGCCATCGTCGAGACCGGTCCGGTGAAGGATCCCCGAGTCGCCTGATCTGGTGATCTGTCGGAAGTTCACCAGATCCATGGCCAGATAGGCGGAACCTTTCTAAGCTGTGCGCCACCTGGGTAGCCGCCCCGCCCAGCCAGGAGGGAGCACGCGGAATGACGCGCGCCTTCTGGCTTCTGCTGAGCGGTTACACCGCGTCGTCGTACGGCAACTATCTGAACCTGGTCGCGCTCGGCCTGTTCAGCTTCCACTGGTCGCAGAGCACCTGGGTCACCGGTGCGGTGATGGCGATCCGGCTCGGCTCCGGGTTCCTGGCCGGGCTGGTGGCCGGCCGCGTCCTGCTCCGGCTGCCGCGCCGGCCGCTGCTGGTCGGGCTCGACCTGATGCAGGCGGCCGCGATGCTCGTGCTGATCGTGGCGCCGAGCCTGGTCACGCTGGTCGTGGTAGCCCTCGTCCTCGGCTTCGGCAACACCACCTTCGTCGTGGCGCTGCGCAGCGCGATCCCGGAGCTGGTCGGGGCTGACCAACGGGCCCGGGCCAACGGGCGGGTGGTGACCGGCCGATCGTTGGCCAGCGTGTTCGGATTCGGTACGGCGGCGCTCGTGATCGACCTCGGCGGCTACGACCTCGCCTTCGCCGTGAACGCGGCGTCCTTCCTGATCTCGGCGGCGCTCCAGGCCTTCGTGGTCTGGCCGAACCGAACCACTGGACGGACGCCGGAACGCGAACCCACCCAGGACCGGCGCCGGCCGTGGCAGTTCCTGCCGGGGCTGATCGTCGCGATGATCGCCGTCCGCGGCATCGACGCGCTCGCCTCGGCCGGGCACAACGTCGCGCTCCCGCTCTACGCCACCCTGACCGCGCCGGACAACCCGGCCGCGGTCAGTGCGCAGTTCTTCACCGCCTGGGCGATCGGCAGCGTGAGCGCCCATCAGCTGGTCAGCAGGGTCCTGAAGCGGCTCGACCACCGCGCGTTCGCCGTCGCGACCTGCGCGATGTCGGTGTGTTTCGTGCTCGCCTTCACCGGGTTGCCCGCGGCGGGCCTGATCGCGGTCGCGTTCCTGGCCGGGGTCGCCGACGGGGTGAGCGAGATCGGCTACCTGTCCACCTTGCAGGCCCGGCCCGAGGAAGAGCGGACGCGCGTCTTCGGGCTGTCCGCGAGCGTGGAGAACTCGGCGTTCGCGGGCGGGATGCTGCTCGCCGGCGGTCTGCTCGACGTCCTGCCGGTGCTGCCGGTCGTCGCCGGTCTGCACGGGATCGCGGTGACCGGCGTCCTGATCTTTCTGCTCTTGTCGAGTGGGTTGTTCCCGAGGAGGCATCATGGCGAACTCGTCGATCGTGCACGGCCCGCGGCTGGCGCCGACCGGGGCTGATCCGGCTGACGCGGTCCAAGCGCTGCTCCGGGCCGCCGCCGAGTTCCCGACCGCCGGCGTGCGGACGCCGTCCGGGCTCCTGACCTATCCGGAGCTGCTCGGCCGGGCGCGCCGGATGCTGACCGGGCTGCGGGCACGCGGCGCGACGCCCGGAGCCGTGGTGATCCTGCACGGGCTCGCGGCTGAGGACTTCTTCGCCGCGTTCTGGGCCTGCATCCTCGGCGGACTGCGGCCCGCGCCGATCAGCGACCCGACGGCGCTCGAACGCCTCCGGCACACCTGGGAGCTGCTCGACGAGCCGCTGATCCTGGCCGATCGCGAGCTCCCGCTGCCCGCGGTCGCCGTCCAGGAGTTCGCCGGGCTGGAGCCGGCCGGCGAGCTGCACGAGCCGGCGCCGGACGACGTCGCCGTGTTGGTCCTGTCGTCAGGCAGCACCGGCGCGCCGAAGGCGGCCGCGCTCACGCACCAGGCGCTCGCCGAGTTCGCGCTCGGGACCCGGCTGCTGCTCGACCTGCAGCCCGGTGAGTCCATGCTCAACTGGCTGCCGTTGGATCACAGTGCCGCGTTGCTGCTGTACCACGTCCTGCCGGTGTTCGCCGGGGCCACCGGGGTGCATTTGCCGGCGGCCGACGTCCTCGCGAATCCCCTGCTCTGGTTGGAAAAAGTAGCTGAGTGTCAGGTGGAGCACACCTGGGCGCCGACCTTCGGGCTGCAACTTCTCACCGATGCGTTGCCGGCCGGGAAGACCTTCGATCTGAGCGGTGTCCGGTCGTTCGTCAGCGGTGGCGAGCAGATCGTGCTGCCGGTCGTCGAGCGGTTCTTGGCGGCGACCGGGGTGGCGCGGTCCAGTTTCCGGCCGGCTTGGGGGATGGCGGAGACGACGACGGGTATCACCTTCGGCCGATTGACCGATCCCGGCTGTGTGGTCCGGGTGCGGAAGTCGCCGCTGGAGCTCGCTGGTCCCGAGGTGCCTGAGCCGGAGTGCACGACGTACGTCGCGGTTGGCGTACCGGCCGCGGGGGTTTCGATCCGGGTGGTCGATGCGGACGACGACGTCCTGCCGGAGCTGCGGATCGGACGGCTGCAGGTGCGGTCCAACCGCGTCACCACGGGCTACGAGAACAACCCGGCGGCGACGGCGTCCGCCTTGCCGGACGGCGAATGGCTGCGGACCGGTGACTTGGCCTTCGTCGCGGCCGGGCAGTTGGTGATCACCGGCCGCGAGAGCGACACCGTGGTGGTCAACGGGAACACGCTGTTCTGCCACGAGATCGAGGGCGTCGCCGCGGCCGCCGCAGGGCTCAGGCTGAATGCGGTAGCGGCCGTTGGAGTGCCGAACGCGGCGACCGGGACCGAGGATCTGGTGATCTTCGTCGAGGCGGGTGCCGCGGTGAGTTCTGCGGTCAAGGCGGCGGTCTTCGAGCGACTTCGGCTGACGGCGGACGTCGTCCCCGCCGGGGAGTTGCCGCGGACGACGAGCGGCAAGGTCCGTCGCAACGAACTGCGGGATCGGTACGTCGATCGGCGTCCGGCGTCAGCTCGTGAGGTGACAGCCGAGGTCAGCCGGTTGCTGACGGAGCTGGCGGGTCGGCCGGTGGCTCCGGAGACGCCGTTCTACGAGCTGGGGCTGACATCGGTTCAGCTGATGCGGCTGCGGGCGATGCTGGCCGAGAGCTTCGGGATCGAGGTACCTGCGACGGTCCCGTTCGAGTACCCGACGGCGGTTGCCCTGGCCGGCTGGCTGACCGGTGCCGAACCGCTTGCGGTGCAGGGTGCGAGCGAGGCAGCGGCGACGGATCGGCGGGTCGCGATCGTCGGCATGGCGGCGCGTTTCCCGGGCGCGCGGACGGTCGGTGAGTTCTGGACCAATCTGTGCGGGGGAGTGGACAGCGTCTCCGTCGCCGAAAGCGCGGACGGTTGGGTGCGCGCGGGCGGAGTGCTCGATGACGCGGAGGGGTTCGACCCGGAGTACTTCGGGCTGTCGCCGAAGGAGGCTGCGCTGACCGACCCGGCCCATCGCCAGTTCCTGGAGGTCGCCTACGAGGCCTTGGAGCATGGGGGATACGCCGACTCGGCCGGGCAGCGGATCGGCGTATACGCCGGATCGGGGATGAACCTCTACGGACACCAGGATCGGCTCAACCCGCCGGACGGCGACCAGCCCAGCGACGTCCCCACCGCGATGCAGGCGACGATCGGCGGTACGGCGGATTTCCTCGCCAGCCGGGTCGCGTACCGGCTCGGGCTGACCGGGCCGGCGATCGGCGTCCAGACCGCGTGCTCGACCTCGCTGGTCGCGGTCCATCTCGCGGTGCAGGCCTTGCTGACATCCGACACGGATCTCGCGCTGGCGGGCGCGGCGGCGATCCGGTTGCCACAGGATGCGGGGTACCGGTACGTGCCCGGCTCGATCTTGTCGCAGAGCGGGCGCTGCCGGCCGTTCGACGCGGAGGCTGACGGCACGGTCGGTGGGAACGGCGTCGCCGCGGTGTTGCTGAAGCGGCTGGACCGTGCGATCGCCGACGGCGACACGATCCACGGCGTGATTCTCGGCAGCGCGGTGAACAACGACGGCGCCGGCAAGGTCGGGTTCACCGCGCCGAGCGTGCCGGGGCAGGTCGAGGTCGTCCGCCGGGCGCTCGACCGGGCCGGCGTCGGCCCCGAGGCGATCTCGTACGTCGAAGCCCACGGGACCGGGACGGCGCTCGGCGACCCGATCGAGGTCGCGGCGCTGACCCAGGTGTTCGGCTCGTCGGGGAACCGGCCGGCCCGGTGTGGACTTGGATCGGTGAAGGCGAATGTCGGGCATCTGGATTCGTGCGCGGGGATGGCCGGCCTGCTCAAGACCGTCCTGATGCTGCGGCACGGCCGGTTGGTCCCGACGATCAATCTCCACCGGCCGCATCCCGAGCTGCGGATCGAGAGCAGTCCGTTCGAGCTGGTCGCCGAGACGCGCGACTGGCCCGCGGGGGACGGGCCGCGCCGCGCCGGGGTCACCGCACTCGGCGTCGGCGGGACCAACGCGCACATCGTCCTCGAAGAACCGCCGGCGGTTCGCGAGCACCGCGCGAGCGAGCCGGTGGTCGTGCCGGTGTCGGCGACCTCGACGACCGCGCTGGCGAAGCTGGTCGACTCATTGCGGGAGCAGCTGACGGCGACGCCGGAGCTGGCCGCAGCGGACGTCGCGACCACCCTCGCACTCGGCCGTCGGCACCATCAGCATCGGATCGCCGTCGTCGGCGCTGATGCGGGTTCGCTCGCCGCCGCGCTCAGCCGGGCGACGGTCGCGGAGCCCGGTACGCCGGGCCCGTTGGCGTTTGCGTACTCGGGCCAGGGGGCGTCGTACGCGGGGATGTCCGGTTGGCTCGCCGGCCGGTTCGAGGCTGCGCGAGCGGTGTTCGACGAGGTGTCAGAGGTGCTGGGGGACGACGTCCTCAGCAGCGAACGCGACGAACTCGCCCAGGTCGCGCTGTTCGCGCATCAAGTGGCCTGGACGGAGGTCTGGCGAGCGCTCGGCGTCGTCCCTGAGGCGGTCATCGGGCACAGCGCCGGTGAGTACGCCGCGCTGTACGCGGCGGGCGGCCTGTCGCTCGCCGACGGGGTGCGGCTGATGGCTCGCCGCGGTGAGCTGATGTGGACGCGGATGCGGCCTGGCGCGATGGTCGCGGTCGCCGTGGACCACTCGACCGGTGCGCAGCTCGCGGCCGAATGCGGTCTGGAAGTTGCCGCGGTCAACGGCCGGGACCGGCTGGTGCTCTCCGGCCCGGAAGAGGTGATGTCCGCCGCGACCGAGCTCCTCGACCGCAGCGGCGTCCCCTGGCGTCGCCTTCCCGTCACCCGTGCGTTCCACTCCGCTCTGGTCGACCCGCTCCTCGACGACCTCCGAGCCGCCGCCGACCGGGTCGTCTTCCAGCCCCTCGCCATCCCCTTCATCAGCAGCCTGGACGGCGTCCGCCGGACCCACCTCACCAGCAGCTACGTCGTCGACCAGGCACGTCGACCAGTCCGTTTCGAGCTCGCCGCTGCGGCCGCAGTCCAGGACGGCGTCACCCGCTTCCTGGAGCTGGGCCCCGACGCGACCCTCACCCCGCTGGGCCCCCGAGCCGCCCCCAACACCACCTGGCTCGCCAGCCAGCGCCCCAACTCCCCAACCCACTTCCCCGAAACGCTGGCCGCCCTCTACCGCGCCGGCACGCCCCTCACCTGGCAACCCCTGGCTACAGGCCGCCGAATCCCCCTCCCCGGCCACCCCTTGGCCCGCCCCACCCAGAGTCCTGCCCCGACGGCGAGTGCCCTGCCAACCGCTCCGGTGGCGAGTGACGTGCTTGGGCAGCTTCGGGAGTTGCTTGCTCCGGTTCTCGGGGTGCAGCCGGCGCAGATCCAGCCGGATGTCTCGTTCCTCAGCATGGGCGCGGACTCCCTCTCGCTGATGCGCCTGGTCGGCGACCTCACTGACACCTTCGGTGCGACCGTCCCGCTCCGTTCGCTCTTCGGTGACGTCGACACGCTCACCAAACTCGCCGCACACCTCAGCCTCGGTGGCACACCAACCCAGTTGGCAGCGCCCACCCAGCAGAGCCCGCAGCCGCCGTCCGCCGAGCGACCGCGGCAACCGCAGCCGCAGGCCAGCCGGCAGACCAGGTGTGACTTCAGCGTGTACTTTTTCGGGGACTACCCCGACTCGGCCGCACAGGACAAGTACGGCCTCATCCTCAACGCCACCGAGTTCGCCGACCGAAATGGGTTTCACTCGGTCTGGCTGCCGGAGCGGCACTTCCACTCGTTCGGCGCCCTGTTCCCGAACCCGTCCGTGCTCGCCGCCGCTCTGGCCACCCGGACGAGCCAGATCCGGCTGAACGCGGGGTCCGTCGTCCTCCCGCTGCACCACCCGATCCGTGTGGCCGAAGAGTGGTCGGTCGTCGACAACCTGTCCGGTGGCCGGGTCGGGCTGTGCGTGGCGAGCGGCTGGCATGCGCGCGACTTCGCCCTCGCACCCGATGCCTATGGCAACCATCGGGCCGAGATGTACGACCGGCTCGACACCGTCCGCCGGTTGTGGGCCGGTGAGACGATCACCGCGCCGGCCGGTGACGGTCAACCCACTGAGCTCCAGCTCTACCCCCGGCCGCTCCAGGACGAGCCGCCGCTGTTCACCGCCGTCGTCGGCAACCCGCAGTCCTACGAGCTGGCGGCCCGCAACGGTCTCGGCATCGTCACCAACCTGATGGCGCAGTCCGTCGAGGACCTCGCCGCGAATATCGCCCGGTACCGCGCGACCCGCGCCGAGCACGGTCTCGACCCGGCCGCCGGTCGTGTCGTCGTCCTGCTGCACACCTACCTCGGCGACGACCTGGAGGTGGTCCGAACGGCGGCGTACCAGCCGTTCTGCGACTATCTCCGCTCCTCGCTGTCCCTGTTCGGCCAGGTCACCAACAGCCTGGGCTTCCAGATCGATCTGGAGAAGACCGCGCCGGACGACGTCGCGTTCCTGCTCGGCCAGGCCTATCAGCGGTACTGCGCGTCCCGCGCCCTGATCGGTACGCCGGACAGCTGCCGCCCGATCGTCGACCAGCTGATCGCGATCGGCGTGGACGAGGTCGCCTGCTTCGTCGACTTCGGCCTCGCCCCCGAGGACGTCATGTCCAGCCTGTCCATCGTCGACGGACTTCGCGCCGAGTACGCCGAAGATCCAGTTGACCGCGGCCGCGCGCTCACTCCGCCCGAGCGCCGGATCTGGTTCCTGGAACAGCTCGACCCCGGTGCGAACACGTACCACGAACCGAAAGCCATCGAACTCCGCGGCCCCTTGGACCCAACGGCTCTTCGCGGCGCGCTGCAACGGGTCGTCGACCGCCACCCGGCCCTCCGCACCGAGTTCGGCGAGGTGGACGGCGAGCCGCGTGCCTGGGTCCGGCCGGCCGCACACCTCGACTGTCCGTTGGTAGATGCCAAGGGCAACGACTTGTACGACGTCCGCCTCGGTGAGCTCGATCTCGGCACCGCGCCACTCGTCCGGGCCCAGCTCATCCGCCACGCCGAGGACCACCACGTGCTGTTGCTCGTCGGCCACCACATCATCTGGGACGCCGCCTCGACCGCAGCCGTCGTCCGCGATCTCGGCGCCTACTACCAGGCCTGGCCCGCCGACCCTGGCCTACCGCCCGCCACCGATGGACTCCACCCCCGCACCGCCGAACCGGCCGATCCGGATTTCTGGCTGACCGAGTTGACCGGCGCTCCCGAGCTCCGCCTGCCCACCGACCGGCCACGGTCGCAGAGTGCGGCCGGTCGCTCGCTGACCCGGCTGCTGAACAGCGAGCTCAGCACCCGAGTGCACGCCCTCGCTGCGGGCGAGCGGGTCACTGTGTTCAGCGTCCTGCTCGCCGGTCTCGGCACCGTGCTCTCTCGATTCAGCGGGCAACGTGACTTCGTGATCGGCACCGGAGTCTCCGGCCGGGACCGCGCGGCAGCGGACGCCGTCGGCATGTTCATCGACACCCTTCCGCTGCGCCTCCGCCTCCCCGAAGGCGCCGGCCTCACCGACCTGGCCCGATCGTTCGGCCTTGCCCTGATGGATGCCGTCGATCACCGCGACGTGCCGTTCGAGCAGATCGTCGCCGAGCTCAACCCGGAGCGCTCGGCCGGGCGCAATCCGTTGTTCGGCGTCATGGTCGAGTTCGAGCGCGGGACGAGCGAGGTCACGTTCGCGCCGGAGATTTCGGCTGCCCTGCTGGATCTGCCGAGCGAGCGAGCACCGATGGATCTGTTGCTCTACTTGACCGCGGGCCTGGCCGGGATCGAATGCGTCGTCGAGTACGACACGAACCTGTTCGACGAGAGCACCGTCGTCCGGCTGCTGGACTATCTCGAGCTGACCCTCGACAGCGCGACCGGGCAACCGGCGCTGTCTGAGTCGGACGAAAAACTCCTGCCTACGCTGGAGGGCGAGTCGGGCGCGGCACCGGAGTACTGCCTGCATGAGCTGTTCGAGCAGCAGGTCGCGCTGCACCCGCAAGCGATCGCCCTTTCCGGCGACTTCGGTGCGCTGACGTACGCCGAACTCGACCAGCGCGCGAACGACGTCGCCGCCGCTTTGCTTGGGATGGGAGCTCGCCCGGGCGAGCTGATTGCCTGCTGCCTGCCGCGCGGCATCGAGCAAATCGCCGTCCTGCTCGGCGTCCTCAAGTCCGGGGCCGCCTATCTGCCGCTGGACCCGGAGGCGCCCATTGAGCGATTGCGTTTCCTGCTGGACGACGCGCGTCCAGTCGCTCGGGTGACCTGCGCGGGTATGCCGGAGCTGGACGGCGGGCCGACGCTACGCCTCGAAGATCTCGTCCCCGGCGAACCGGCGCCGACGAAGGTGACGCCTGGCGATCTCGCCTACGTCATGTACACCTCCGGGTCGACCGGTACGCCTAAGGGAGTGCTGGTCCCGCACCGCGGGCCGGTGAATCATGTGCTGGCCTACCGGGCCACCCATCCGGCGACCAGCGCGCTGCAGTGGGTCGCGCCGACGTTCGACGTGAGCGTGCACGAGATCTTCACGACGTTCGCCGCGGGCCAGACGCTGTTCCTGATCGAGGACGCCGCGCGGTACGACCCGGTGGAGCTCGCCGAGAAGCTTCGCCGCTACCAGGTCGAGCGGATCGCGATGCCGTTCAGCGCCGTCCAGTCGTTGCTGTCGACCCGGCCCGAGTTGCCGTCGCTGCGCGAGATCTACTCGGCCGGCGAGGCGACGACGCCCGGCGCGGCTGAGCACGAGTTCCTCGCCGCGCACCCGGACTGCGTGCTGTACAACGCGTACGGGCCGACGGAGTCGTCGATCATCGTGACCGAGTACCGGGTCGATTCGGGGGAGGGCCAGCCGCCGATCGGTCGGCCGATCGCGGGTGTTCGGGTGCGCCTGCTCGACGCGGATCGCCGTCCGGTACCGGTCGGCGCCGTCGGGGAGATCTGTGTCGAAGGGGTCTGCGTCACCGATGGGTACCTGAACCGGCCGGCCGAGACGGCGGCGTCCTTCTTCGCGCCGGGCTGGTACGCGACCGGCGACCTCGGGCGCTGGCGATCCGACGGAATGCTGGAGTTTCACGGCCGTGCCGACGAGCAGGTCCAGCTGCGCGGCATCCGGATCGAGCCCGGTGAAGTGCGCGCCGCGATCCTCGACCACCCGGAGGTGCGCGCGGCCGCGGTCGTCGTCCTCGACGGCGAGCTGGTCGGATACACGGTCGCCGACGTCGACCACGACGTCCTGACCGAGTATCTCGCGGAGCGCTTGCCGCGGTATCTGGTTCCCCGGCGCTGGGTCGCTCTGGAACATTTGCCCTTGACAACCAGCGGCAAACTCGACCGGGCAGCGCTGCCGGCCCCGACGTCCGATCGCGCGCGGGTCGCCCCGGCAACCGTGGCGGAGCAGGAGTTGCAGGCGGTCTGGTGCGAGGTACTGCAACGCGCCGATGTCGGCGTGACCGACTCCTTCTTCGAGCTGGGCGGGCACTCGTTGCTCGCCGTCCGGCTGCTGAATCGGTTGCGGGCAGCAACAAGTGTTGACCTGACGCTGTCGGAGTTCTTCCGCTCGCCGACGATCCGCGCGCTGGCCGGACCGGAGATCGCGCCGTTGACGTTCGCGCAACGGCGGGTGCTGCGACGGCATCGTGGCCGGACGGACGGCTCGATCTACAACAGCTTGGGCCGAGTCGACATCAACGGTGCTCTCGATCCGGAGCTTCTGCGGCGTGCGTTGCAGAAGCTGGTGCAGCGGCACGGCGCGCTGCGGACCAGGGTGTTCGAGGACCGGCAGG
Organism: Kribbella sp. NPDC104218; assembly: GCF_055584105.1. Lineage (NCBI taxonomy): Bacteria > Bacillati > Actinomycetota > Actinomycetes > Propionibacteriales > Kribbellaceae > Kribbella > Kribbella sp. NPDC104218. The sequence continues at coordinate 653,541 of NZ_JBVJMQ010000001.1, read as the reverse complement.
AGGTGCTGCCGACCGTGCCGGTTGAGCTACCGGTGGTGGATCTTCCGGACGACGAGGAGCAGATCCGCGAGTGGTGTCTGGCGACCGCGAAACCCGCGCTCGAGCCGGAGACGGCCCCGATCTGGCGGGCCCTGCTCGGGCGGGTCGCCGCGGACCGATGGGTCCTCGTGCTGGCCGTCCACCACATCATCTTCGACGGCTGGTCGCAGGGGCTGTTCTGGTCCGAGCTGTCGGCCTTGTATCGCGGCGAGGAGCTAGCTGCACCAGCGGCCGACTACGCGGACTACGCCCGCTGGGAACAGGAAAACCTGACTGGAACGAACCGGGCCAAACTTGAAGCGTTCTGGCGGGACGAACTAGCCGGCGCGACGCTCCGCCCGGACCTGCCGGTGGACCACCCACGCCCGCAGTTGCTGTCCGGGCGCGGCGCCAGCCACCACCTGGAGCTGCCGGCCGAGCTGACCACCGCGCTGCGATCCACAGCGGCCGCGGCTGGGACGACGCCGTACGTGCTGATCGCGACCGCCTTCGCCGAATGGCTGGGTGCGCTGTGCGGCCAACAGGACGTCGTCCTCCCGGTGTCGAGCGCTCGGCGGGGGCGAGCCGAGCACGAAGAGGTGATCGGGTACGTCGGTGAGGCCGTGCTCGTCCGGGTGCCGCTGGACGCCGACGATCTGGTCGCGGAGACGGCCAGGTCGCTCTACTCGGCTCTCGACCATGAGGCGCTGCCGTTGGCCGAGGTCGTCCGCGTCGCGCTTCCACACGAGGCTGAGTTGCCCTACCCGGCCGTCCTCTTCACGGTGATCACTGCTCCGCCGGCGACGCTCGCGCTCCCGTGGGGCGAGTTCGCCGTCCGTCCACAACCTTCCGCGGATCAGGCGCGGACCGAGCTGTACGTCGTCTTCACGCTCACTGATGCGGGGCTGACGCTGGACATCGAGTACTCGACCGACCTCTTCACGCCGGACACCGTCGCGTCGTGGGCCGCCGCGCTGACCAGGAGCCTGGACGACCGGGTGTGATGGCTCAGGGCTGGATTCGGGTCAGGAGCCGGGCGGCGAAGAACAGGGCGTCGAGTTCGCGACCCGGTACGCGGACCGCGGCCGGGTCGTGGCGCGGCTTCGGCCGATCCAGCGGCGTCCGCGCCGTACCGATCCGGAACAGCCCGGGCTCCCACGACACGTCGATGATGTCGGTCAGCGGCACGGACCGGGGGTTCCCCTCGGCCTTCTTGCGCCGTGAAGCCGATCGCGGGTAGCTGAACATTAGCTGCCCGTTCGCGACCGCGACCGTCGCGTCCTTGCCCTTCAACGCGTCCGCCGCGGGCGGGGTCGCGACCAGCCAGGCCGGCGCTGCCGTTTCCGGTACGCCGCGCCGCGCACGAGCGATCCGGAGCTCGGACGCGAGCCGCTCGGCGCCGGCGACCTCGAACCGGTAGATCGAGGTCAACGCCTCGCCGCTCACACTCAGCAGCGGGTCGGCATGGTCGCGCAGCTCCAGCACCAGCTCCGTGGCCGACACCTCGACGGCCCGCAACGCCTCGACCGGGAGTGTCCGCTCGCCGAGGCCGGCCAGCGCCCCGGCGTACCGGATCCGGAGCGCCCCGGAGCCATCCCACTCGAGCGTGCCGGTCCCGGTCTGCAGCCTCACCACGAGTGACCATCCAACCCTCTCTTGGGGTCAGACACATAATGGGGTGTGACCCATTACGATCTCGTCGTCATCGGTACCGGCTCCGGCAACACGATCGTGAACCATCGGTTCGCGGACTGGAAGGTGGCGATCGTCGAGCGCGGCACCTTCGGCGGGACCTGCCTGAACAAGGGCTGCATCCCGACCAAGATGTTCGTGCACACCGCGGACGTCGCCGCCACCCCGGCCGGCAGCGCGCGGTACGGCGTCGACGAGCAGCTGCTCGGCGTCCGCTGGCCCGACGTCCGGGACCGGATCTTCGGCCGGATCGACCCGATCTCCGCCGCGGGCTCGGAGTACCGGCACCACAACGCGGACAACGCCAACGTGACCGTGTACGACGGCACCGGCCGGTTCACCGGCGTCAAGGAGCTGACCGTCGACGGCAACGACGGCGGGAGCAGCGTCGTCACCGGCGACCGGTTCGTGCTCGCCTCGGGCAGCCGGCCGGTGATCCCGCCGATCGTCGGGCTGGAGGAGACCGGCTTCCACACCTCCGACACGATCATGCGGCTCGAGGAGCTGCCGGCCCGGCTGGCGATCATCGGCAGCGGGTTCGTCGCCGCCGAGTTCGCGCATGTCTTCGCCTCGTTCGGCGTGGACGTGACGCTGATCGCCCGCTCGAAGACGCTGCTGCGCGGCGAGGACGCCGAGCTCGCCGAGCACTTCACGGAGCTCGCCAAGGGGAAGTACGACGTCCGCCTGCAGCACGAGACCGTCCGGGCGACCCGCCTGCCGGACGGCAGGGTCGAGCTGATGGTGCTGCATCCGGACGGCAAGGACATGCTGATCGTCGACGAGCTCCTGGTCGCCGTCGGCCGGACGCCGAACTCCGACCTGCTCAACCCGCAGGCCACCGGCGTCGAGGTCGACCACGAGGGCCGCGTCGTCGTCGACGAGTACCAGCAGACCGCCGTCGACGGCATCTACGCCCTCGGCGACCTGACCTCCCCGCACCAGCTCAAACACGTCGCCAACCACGAGGCCCGCGTCGTCAAACACAACCTCCTCGAGCCCGCCGACCGGATCAAGGCCGACCACCGCTTCGTCCCGCACGCCGTCTTCAGCTCCCCCCAGATCGCCTCCGTCGGCCTCACCGAACAACAAGCCCAGGACCAGGGCCTCGACTACGTCGTCAGCCGCCAGAAATACGCCGACATCGCCTACGGCTGGGCCATGGAAGACACCACCGGCTTCGCCAAACTCCTCGCCGACCCCACCACCGGCCAACTCCTCGGCGCCCACATCCTCGGCCCCCAGGCCGCCACCGTCATCCAGCCCCTCATCCAAGCCATGTCCTTCGGCCTCGGCGCCTACGAAATGGCCCGCAACCAGTACTGGATCCACCCCGCCATGCCCGAACTCATCGAAAACGCCCTCCTCGCCCTACCCCTCGAGCCGAAAGGCTGAGATCACCTGGCCGACGTCGTCGAGGGTGTCGAGGTCGGGGAGGCTGAGCATTACTTCGGAGACGCCGGCTTCGGCCAGTTCGCGGAAGCGGCCTATTTGGTCGTCGATGGTGCCGGCGTTGACGGTGGCGGCGTATTTCGCTGGGTTCTGGTTGCGGGGGCGGAGGCGTTCGACCAGGGCGTGGTCGCCGACGAGGGTGGTGGAGAGGTGGGTGATGTCGATCGGGCGGTCGGTGAGTGAGCGGACGTACGCCGCTCGGGCGCGGACGGTGGGGAGGTCGCCGAAGATGTTCACCGCGTCGGCGTGGCGGGCGGCGAGGCGGAGGGTTCGTTGCCCACTGCCACCAACTAGGAGGGGCAACTTTTCCTGCAGGGGGCGTGGATAGCAGGTGGTGTCGGGGATATCGAGGACTCGGCCGTGGAAGGGTTTGTTGCCTGGTCCCCACATGATGGGGAGTAGCTGTAGCGCGTCTTCCAGCAGTGCGTAGCGATCGCTGACCGAGGGGAAGGGCCAGCCGTAGGCTTTGTGTTCGGCTTCGAACCAGGCCAGGCCGAGGCCGCAGACGGCGCGTCCGGAGCTCAGGACGTCGAGGGTCGCGGCGATCTTGCCGAGGTGGGCGACGTTGCGGTAGGTGATGCCGGAGACGAGTGTGCCGAGGCGGACGCGCGTTGTGCAGGCGGCCAGGTAGCCGAGCGTCGTCCAGCTTTCCAGGAAGTCGTCCCAGGCGCGGCCTACCTGCGGGATCTGGCGGAAGTGGTCCATGACGTAGATGGCGTCGAAGCCGACTTCTTCGGCCTTTGCCGCGACTTCGCGGGTCCACGCGGACAGCCCCGCGCGGCCGCCCGGGTAACTGCTCAGCTGCAGGCCGAATCGCATTCCGGTCGGTGTTGCGGTCTGCCGCTCGACGGCTGCGTCCGCGCTCACGAACGCCGCTGGGACGACGCGTACTGCGGTCGGCCGGAGGACGTCGTCGTACCCTTCCGTCGCCAGCTCGTCGCGCGCCGCGGCCCAGGTACGCAGCTGCCCGGTCAGGACGTCGGCCGGGATCCGCTTCGGGCGCTCGCGGTTACGTCGCCGGCACTCGGCTGCCGGGGTGTCGAAAGCGACTGCCACACAAGGCATTCCGGCTGCTCGCGCCAGCCCGAGCCACCGCAACCTCCGGTCGCGATCGAGGCCGAGCGTGTCGATCACAGTCGTCAGCCGCCGCCCGATCCGCTGCTCGACCACGGTCTCCAGCAGCGCGAACGCATCCGCGCTGGCCGCCAGGTCGTCCTCGCCCGCACCGACCAGCGCCCGCAGCCGATCACTCGACACGACCAGCTCCGGCGCGAACTCCGCCGCCGCCCAGCTCGACTTCCCGGCGGCCCCCGGCCCGACCAGGATCACCACACACGGCGACGGCAGTTTCCGTTCCACAAACTCAGTTTCCACCACCGATAGGCTGATCGGATGCGATTGTTCGTGGCCGTGGTGCCACCCATCGAAGTTGTGGAGGATCTGAGCGAGTTCGTCGGACCGCGGCGGGAGCATCCGGATGACGACATCCGGTGGGCCGCGGACGAGCACTGGCACATCACGCTGGCGTTCCTGGGTGACGTGCCGGACTGGAAGACCGATGAGTTGGGCGAGCGGCTGGAGGCGGTCGCGAAGCGGCAGCGGCCGTTCCCGTTGCGGCTGGCCGGGGCCGGCGCGTTTCCCGGTGTGCCGGAGGCGCGGGTGCTGTACACCGGCGTCCGGGACGAGACCGACGCGCTCAAGCACTTGTCGAAGACGACGCGGGCGGCGGCCAACCACTCGGGTGTGACCGTGGACGGGCGCAAGTTCGTCCCGCACCTGACGCTGGCGCGGCTGCGCCGGCCGATCGACGTGACCCGCTGGGTGCGGGTCTTCGACACGTACGACGGCGCCGAGTGGACGGCCGGGAGCCTGCAGCTGATCGAGTCCCGGCTGGGTGAAGGAGTGGGCCGTTCTGCGGCGTACGCCACAGTGGGCGAATGGGAATTCTTAGGTTAACCTCAGGAAGGTTAGCCATTCCTAAGGTAATGAGGATCGTCCGCCATGCTCGCGAACTACCTGATCGGGCTCCGTGAGGGGCTCGAGGCATCGCTGGTGGTCAGCATCCTCGCGACCTTCCTGGTCCGGTCCGGACGCCGGGACCGGCTGAAACTGGTCTGGATCGGAGTCGGCGCGGCGCTGGCCGTGGCGGCCGCCGCCTGGGGGCTGCTGCAGTTCGTGACCGCGCTGACCGCGAAGTCCTTCACCACCCAGGAGACCGTCGGCGGGGTGATGTCGATCCTCGCGGTCGGCTTCGTCACCTGGATGATCTTCTGGATGCGCAAGGCGTCCCGCGGTATCGCCAGGGAACTGCGCGAACGGATGGACCAGGCGCTCGCGATCGGCCCCCGGGCGGTCGTGATCCTGGCCTTCCTGGCCGTCTTCCGGGAGAGCATCGAGACCGCGTTCATCGTCTACGCGTCAGCCGCCACCGCGACCACCGCGGGCCCGTTCACCGGCGTCGTGCTCGGGCTCGCGACGGCCGTCGTCCTCGGCGTGCTGATCTACCGCGGTGCCGTCCGGATCAACCTCGCGGTCTTCTTCAAGTGGACCGGAGCGATCCTCATCCTGGTCGCCGCCGGCATCTTCGCCTACGGCTTTCACGACCTGCAGGAGGCCAACCTCCTGCCCGGCCTGCACAACCTGGCGTTCGACATCTCGCACGTCATCGCGCCGGACAGCTGGTACGGCGTCCTGCTCAAGGGCATCTTCAACTTCAACCCGGCCCCGACCGTCGTCGAGTCGATCGCCTGGCTGGCCTACCTGGTGCCCGTGCTGGTGCTGTACTTCCGTCCGATCACCCCTGTCCAGGAGAAACATGTCCAGGTCCAAGACTCTTAAGGCCACCACCGTCGGCGTCGTCCTGGGGCTCGCCGCGCTCACCGCGTGCGCCGAGGACAAGCCGGCCGCGACCGACGACGGCACCGGCCCGGTGACGGTCAAGGCGACCGATTCGTCCTGCGACCTGAGTCGTCGCGATGTGAAGTCCGGTACCAGCACGTTCGCGGTCTCGAACGGCGGCAGCAAGGTCACGGAGTTCTACGTGTACGCCGAGGGCGACCGCGTGATGGGCGAGGTCGAGAACATCGGCCCGGGTCTGCAGCGGGAGCTGATCGTCGAGCTGCCGACCGGTAAGTACCACGCGGTCTGCAAGCCTGGCATGGTCGGTGACGGGATCCGTGGCGATCTGACTGTTGCCGGGGACGCGCCCGCGCAGGTCGACGAGGACACACTGCTGAAGCAGGCGACCGTGAGCTACCAGCGGTACGTGAACTCGCAGGCGGTCGCGCTGGAGCAGAAGACGACCGAGTTCGTCGACGCGGTGAAGGCTGGTGACGTGGCGAAGGCGAAGGCGTTGTTCCCGGTGTCGCGGACGTACTGGGAGCGGATCGAGCCGGTCGCGGAGTCGTTCGGTGATCTGGATCCGAAGATCGATGCCCGGGTCAACGATGTCGAGCCGGGGACCGAGTGGACCGGTTACCACCGGATCGAGCAGGCCCTGTGGGAGAAGAACAGCACGGCTGGGATGGCGAAGTACGCCGATCAGCTGCTGGTCGATGTGAAGACCGTTGTCTCGAAGGCGAAGGTCGTGCAGCTCAACCCGTTGCAGCTCGCGAACGGTGCGAAGGAGCTTCTGGACGAGGTTGCCACCGGCAAGATCACCGGTGAGGAGGACCGTTACTCGCATACCGACCTGTGGGATTTCCAGGCCAACGTCGAGGGTTCGCAGGCCGCGATCCAGGCGCTGCGCCCGGCGCTGCAGAAGCGCGACCCGGCCCTGGTCGCCGCGCTCGACACGAACTTCACGGCGGTGTTCGCCGCGGTCGACAAGTACCGCGAGGGTGACGGTTTCAAGCCCTACAACGTGACGGACGCCGAGAAGAAGGCGCTCGGGCAGGTCGTCGACGGGCTGGCCGAGCCGGTCTCCAAGGTCGCCGGTGTGATCGCGAAGAAATGACGGAACCCGTGGAACGTAAGGGCATCTCCCGGCGCGGCCTGATCGGCGCGGCGGGAGCAGCCGTCGCGACCGGAGTCGCCGGCTACGCCGCGCACTCGGTGCTGGCCGGCGAGGAGTCGCAGGCCGCGGATGCCAACGGCCCGGTCGAGTTCCACGGCCCACACCAAGCCGGCATCGTCACCGCCGTCCAGGACCGGCTGCACTTCGCCGCGTTCGACGTCACCACCACCAAACGTGACGAGCTGATCGCGCTACTGAAAGAGTGGACGGCGGCAGCCGCGCTGCTCACTGCCGGTCGCGACATCGGCCAGTACGGCGCCGTCAACGGCCCAGGCGAGGCCCCACCCGAAGACACCGGCGAAGCGGTCGGCCTGCCGCCGGCGCGACTCACACTCACCATCGGCTTCGGGCCGTCCCTGTTCGACAAACGCTTCGGCCTCGCCGCGAAACGCCCGGCCGCCCTGGTCGATTTGCCCCATTTCATCGGCGACGACCTCGACCCCAACCGGTCCGGCGGCGACATCGCCGTCCAAGCCTGTTCGGACGACCCCCAAGTCGCCGTGCACGCCATCCGCAACCTCGCCCGGATCGGCTTCGGCCGCGTCGCCGTCCGCTACTCACAGCTCGGCTTCGGGCGGACGTCGTCCACCTCACGCGCCCAAACCACCCCGCGGAACCTGTTCGGCTTCAAGGACGGCACCAACAACCTCAAACTCGAGGACGCCGACAAACTCGACCAACACGTCTGGGTCCAAGCGAGCGACGGCGCCGACTGGATGGCCGGCGGCTCCTACCTGGTCGCGCGCCGGATCCGGATGAACATCGAGATCTGGGACCGGACGTCGCTCGGCGAGCAGGAAACCATCATCGGCCGCGGCAAAGGCACCGGCGCCCCACTCGGTAAGGCCGACGAGTTCGACCCGATCGACTTCGCCGCCAAGAACGCCGACGGCGAAGCGAAAATCCCGATGGACTCCCACATCCGGCTCGCGCACCCGCAGTTCAACAACGGCGCCGAGCTGCTCCGCCGCGGCTACAACTTCGTCGACGGCTCCGACGGGCTCGGCCGCCTGGACGCCGGCCTGTTCTTCCTCGCCTACCAACGCGACCCGCGCAAGCAGTTCATCCCCGTCCAGACCCAGCTGGCCCGCACCGACACGCTCAACGAGTACATCCACCACGTCGGCTCCGGCATCTTCGCATGTCCCGGTGGTGTCACACCTGGCTCCTACTGGGGCGAGAAACTCTTCGCCTGAACCGGATTCTGACTACATTGACGGCGTGAGCAACCAGCAGCCGCCGTACGGCCAGCAGCCTCCTTACGGACAGCAACCGCCGCCGTACGGCCAGCCGCAGGCTCAGCCCCAGTACGGACAGCCGCAGTACGGCCCGCCGCCCGGGCAACCGCCGTACGGTCAGCAGTACGGCGGTTACCCGCCGCCACCGCCGCCGAAGAAGGGCGGCAAGGCCCCGCTGATCATCTTCGCCGTCGTCGTGGTGATGGTCGTCCTGGGGGCCGGCATCTTCGTCATCAGCCGCTTCACCGGCGGCAGCTCCGACGACACCGCCGGCGGCGGCACCCCAGTCGCCTCCCAGCCCACCGGCGTCCCGAGCCCAGAGGTCAGCTCCGGTGGCAGCCCGACCGCCGGTGACAGTCCGTCGACGCCGGCCGGGCCGAAACAGCCCTGTGACGGTTGTATGGCCGGCATCACGGTCAACGCCAGTGTCAAGACGCTGAAGGCGAAGGGCTACGCCTGTAGAACGGACAGCGTCCTGGGGATCAGGTGCGCGAAGGGCAATCTCGAGGTCACCGTCCATCCCGACTACTCGAACAAGGCCTACGTCGAGCGGATCAACATCAGCGGCTCGGCCAGTGCCAAGAAGCAGGACTGCCCGGAGTGCATCCCGGGTGCGATCGCCGCGCTGAAGCAGGGGCTGCCGACCGTCCTGCCGTACTTCGTCCCGGACGCGGCGATCCGGCAGCAGCTCATCGCCTTCGCCGCCAAGAACATCGGCCGGCCGGACACCGGCCCGAGCGGCGTGCAGAACCTCCCGATCGAAGGTAGCTACCGCGCCTCGACCCATGGCTACAGCGGCGTCTCCCTCGGCAAGAACGGGCGCTACGCGACGTCGTACTCCACGTCGCTCTACGTCGACGGCTGGAGCGGCTAAGGGCGCGCGGGGAGGGCTCGCGCGCTGAAGAGGTTGAGGACGACGCAGGACAGGACGAGCGTGTTGTCCTGGTTGTGGAGCTCGACCCGGGTGCGGACCAGGCCGCGGTCGGGTTTGGCGCGGGAGCGGTCGGCCTCGAGGACTTCGGTGGTCAGGCGGAGGATGTCGCCCGGGCGGACCGGGAGGTGCCAGCGGAGCTCGTCGACGCCGGGGCCGCCGAGGCTGGCGACCTTGGAGAGGTACTGGTCGGCGTACAGGCGCATCATCAGGCCCGCGGTGTGCCAGCCGCTGGCGATCAGGCCGTGGTAGGGACCGTCGGACGCCGCCGCCGGGTCGACATGGACGGGCTGCGGGTCGAATCGCCGCGCGAACTCGACGATCTCACCCTGCCCGACCACGACCCGGCCCGGATGCTCGGTCCGCGTCCCCACCACGTAGTCCTCGAGGTACATGACCTCAAAGATACTGATCAAACAACTATTTGACTGCCCCCGCCGTCACACCGGCGACAAAGTGGCGCTGGGCAAGCAAAAATCCGATCACGACCGGGATGCTGACCACGAGGGCCGCGGCCATGATCTGGTTCCAGTAGATGTTGGTCTGGGTGGAGTACTGCCGCAGGCCTACGGAGAGTGTCCGGTTGGCTTCGGTCGTCATCACCGAGGCGAACAGCACCTCGCCCCAGGCGGTCATGAACGAATAGATGGCCACGGCAATCACTCCGGGCCGCGCGGCCGGCAGGACGACGCGGGCCAGCGCGCCCATCGGGCCGCAGCCGTCCACCAGCGCGGCCTCGTCGAGCTCGCGCGGGATGCTGTCGAAGTACCCGGCGAGCATCCAGATCGAGAACGGCAGGCTGAACGTCAGGTAGGTGATGATCAGGCCGAGCCGGGTGCCGACCAGCTGCAGGCCGAACTCGTTGTTGATGTTCACGAAGATCAGGTACAGCGGCAGCAGGAACAGCACGCCGGGGAACATCTGCGTCGACAGCACCGTGGTGGTGAACGCCGTCCGCCCGCGGAACCGGAAGCGGGACACCGCGAACGCGGCCACGATCGCGATCGCCACCGAGAAGACCGTCGCGGCGACGGCCACGATCGTGCTGTTCACGAAGTACCTTGCCAGCGGCACCGTTTTCCACATGTCGATGAACGGCGCGACGGTCAGGTTCGACGGCCACCAGGTGAACGCGCCCTGGACGTCCTTGAGCGGTTTCAGCGACGACGTCACCATCACGTACAGCGGGATCAGCACGAACAGGCCGAGTACCGCGAGGACGACGCCGCGGTAGATCTTGAAGCCTCTGGTCTCACGCACGACGCGACCGCCTTCCGGTGACGAGCAGGTAGATGCCGGTGACAACCATCAGGAAGATCAGCAGCAGTACGGACATCGCGGCGCCGGTGCCGAAGTTCCAGGTCAGGAACGAGGCGTTGTAGATGTGGAAGGTGATCAGGTCACCCGCCGGCGGCTGCGCGGTCCCGAACAGGACGTACGGCGTGTTGAAGTCGCTGAACGTCCACAGGAACAGGACCAGTACCAGCACGAGGTTGACCGGGCGCAGCTGCGGCAGCGTGATGTTGCGCCACTGCCGCAGGTTGCCGGCGCCGTCCACCGAGGCGGCCTCGTAGAGCTCGTTGGGGATGCTCTGCAGACCGGCCATCAGGGTCAGGAAGGCGAACGTCCACAGCTTCCAGGTCGCGACCGTGATCAGCGCCGCCAGCGCGTTGCCGCCGATCAGCCAGAACGGCCGGTCCGAAGTGATGTGCAGCTGGTTGAGCACGTGGTTCACGGCGCCGGTGTCGCGTTGCAGCATGAAGTTCCAGGTCAGGATCCCCGCGTACGCCGGGAGCGCGTACGGGACCAGGAACAGCGTGCGGACCAGGTTCCGGCCGCGGAACGCCGGCTGCAGCGCCACCGCGGCGGCCATCCCGAGCACCCAGGACAGGCCGACCGTGACGAGTGAGAAGACCACGGTGACGCCGAAGGACTTCAGCAGCCCGGCGCCGACCGCGTTGTCGAAGTCGATCGCCACCTTGTAGTTGCCGAGCCCGGCGCCGGGCGCCTGCGACCAGTTGGCGATGTAGATCCGGGTCAGTTTGACGAAGCTCACCCAGATCCCGACGAGCATCGGGACGATGTGGATGAACAGTTCCAGGACGACGGCCGGGGCCAGCAGCGCGTACGGCAACCAGCGCCGCAGCCCGGGCCGTTGTTCGAGCCCTGCCTTCTTCGGGGCCTTCTTCTTCGGCGCCCCGGCGGTGGTCGCATCGGTTGTGGCGACGGACATCTGGGTGGTCGCCTCCTGTCCTTGAGGTCGCGGGATGGGCGGGGCGGGACGGCGTCCCGGCCGGAACCGGGACGCCGTCGTCCGTCAGCTGCCCGCGGCGACCTGGTCCTCGGCGGTCTTCAGCGCCGCCTTCACCTCGTCCGCGCTCACGGTCCCGCCGGTGGCGATCTTGGCGAACATGTTGTTCATCGCCTTACCGACGGTGCTCTCGAACTGGTCCTCGGCCGGCACCAGCGGCAGCGGCTTGGACTTCGTGTTGTAGATGTCCTGGAAGATCGCGGCCTCCGCGGCGTCCGAGGTGAACACCGGCTTGGCGTCCTTGAGCACCGGCAGCGAGGCGAACGGCTTGCCCAGCGTGGTCTGGGTGCCGGCGTCCGTCATGTACTTGACGAACTTCAGCGCCGACTCCTTCTGCTTGGTGTTCTTGAACACCGACAGGTTGATCCCCGCGACGTGGCTGGCGACCTGCTCGCCGCCGGCCGGCGACGGGAACGGGACGACGCCGTACTCGCCGGCTTTCATGCCGTTGGCAACGATCGAGGAATCGGCGTTGTTCTGGTTGATCACCATCGCGACCTTCTTGGTCGCGAAGTCGTTGACCGACTTGGTGCCGTTGTCGTACTGCGCGTTGGACGGGTTCGCGACCTTGTCCTTCTGCATCAGGTCGAGGTAGCGCAGCACGCCCTGGACGTTGCCGTCGGTGGTGAAGGTCGGCTTGCCCTCGCCGTCGAACCAGTCGGACTTGTTCTGCGCGCCGTTGATGAACGCGAAGTGCACGTTCTCGGTGTAGCTACCGGCGGCCAGCGCCATCCCCCACTGGTTCTTGGCGGGGTTGGTCAGCTTCTGAGCGGCGCTGACCATCTCCTCCCAGGTCTTCGGCGGCTGCAGACCGGCCGCGGCGAACATCGCCTTGTTGTAGTACAGGCCGTAGGCCAGCCCGTAGAGCGGGACGGACGTCGGGTCCTCGCCCTCCTTGCCGCCGGTCGCCAGGGCCGTCGGCACGAACTTGTCCTTGCCGCCGATCGCGGTCATCGCGTCACCGTCGAACGGCAGGAACGCGCCGGTGGCCTGCAGCGAGGCGGCCCAGGTGTTGCCGATGTTGACCACGTCGGGCGCCTGGCCGGAGGTGACCGCGGTCTGGATCCGGGTCTGCAGGTCGTTCCAGCCGATCACCTCGAGGTTGACCTTGATGCCGGTCTCCTGGGTGAACTTCTCCAGCACCGGGGTCAGGACCTGCTTGTCGTTGTCCAGGCTGGTGCCCTGGTTGCTGGCCCAGTAGGTCAGCGTCTGGTCCCCGCCGGACCCGCCGTCCGAACCGGAATCACTGCCGCCGCAAGCGGCCAGGCTGACTCCCAGAGCGGTCGCCGCTACCGCGGCTACAAGCGAACGCAGTCTCACGTCGGACTCCTAGCTTTTCGTCCCGTGGTTGGTGGGCCCATCGTGGCCTAACCGGTTAAGTTCGACAACCCTAACCGGTTCAGTTACGTGATGTTCGTTACTGCCTCGTGATTCGATCAGTACTTGGAGTGAGGATCCGCTTCCATAGCGTAGTGGTTCAGCGGGGTGTCGCGGGGCCCGAGGAAGCGCGGGCCTTGAGTTCGCCGGCGGGGGCCTGCTCGTGGACGTCGTCTTGGCCGGCGGCGACCCGGAAGAGCAGATCGGCGGCGGCGCGGCCGCGTTCCATCGTCTTCTGGTCGACCGCGGTGATCCCGGGGTGGGCCAGCTCGCACAGCGGCGAGTCGTCCCAGGCGACGATCGAGACCTGACCAGGGACCGGCGTCCCGAGGTCGATCGCGACCCGGAGCGCGGCGACCGCCATCAGGTCGTTGCCGAGGATGATCGCGGTCGGCGGGTTCGGGCCGGTGAGCAGCTCGCGGGTCAGCTCGGCGCCGTCGTCGTACCGGTAGCTGCCCTCGAGCTGACGGACCGTCATCCCGCGGTCGGCGGCGAGCTCGCGCAGGGTCTGCACCCGGAGCCGCTCGTGGACGAACATGAACGGCCCGCTGATGTGCGCGATCTCGCGGTGGCCGAGCGCGGCCAGGTGGTCGAGCAGCAGGCTGACGGTCTCGGTGGGGGAGCTGATCAGGCGGCCGACCTGATCGTCGGGCGCGTTCGAGCTGACCACCACACAGGGGATCCCGAGCTCCTTGAGCAGCGGGATCCGCGGGTCGTTGTCGTGTTCGTCGAACAGGATGAACCCGTCGACGCGGCCCTGCCGCGACCAGCGCCGGAGGACGTCGAGGTCCTCGCCCTGCTCGCCGGTCAGCCGCAGGAGCAGCGAGGCGTCGACCTCGTTGAGGTACTGCTCGATGCCGACCAGCGTGCGCATGTAGAACGCCTCGGTCGAGATCAGCGCGGGGTCGCGGGCGATCACGATGCCGATCGTCCGGGTCCGGCTGGCCGAGAGCGCGACGGCGGCGGAGTTCGGGTGGAAGCCGAGCTCCTCGGCCAGGTCGAGGACGCGCTGCCGGGTCTCGTCGCTGACGCCGGCGCGGCCGTTCAGCGCGTAGGAGACCGAGGCCTTGGAGATCTGCAGGCGGCGCGCGAGGTCGCTGATCGTGACGCGCTGAGTACGCCGAGCGCCGTTTCCCTCGGAGGTCGGCTCGGAATCGTCGCTTGCTGTCATCTGTTGGCTCCCCGCACAGCGGGAGATTAGCAGCGCCGGTTTCGGCCACGCGGGGATCGCGAGTGTTGGATAGCGTTATCCCATGACCTCTGCCGAGCCGTTGCGACTGGATTTCCTGCCGTGGGAGTACAAGCGGACCGCCACCGAGGCCGAGCGCGAAAGTCAGCTCGCCCGGCAGGCGCGCCTCACCGGAGCGGTCGACCTGGCCGCCGACGCGTACGTCGCCGAGTCGGCCGCGGTCTACTGTGACGAGCTCCGGCTGGGGGAGCGGTCCTACATCGCCGCCCACGCCTACGTCACCGGATCCGTCACCCTCGGCGCCGACTCCACCATCAACCCGTTCACCGCCGTCCGCGGTCAGGTCACCATCGGCGACGGCGTCCGGATCGGCGCGCACACCTCGATCCTCGCCTTCAACCACGGCACCGCCCCCGGCGAACCCATCTTCCGCCAGCCCCACACCGCCCGCGGCATCACCATCGGCGACGACGTCTGGATCGGCTCCGGCGTCACCATCCTGGACGGCGTCACCATCGGCCCCCACGCCATCATCGGAGCCGGCGCCATCGTCACCAAACCCATCCCCGCCCACTCCATAGCCGCCGGCAACCCCGCCCGAGTCCTCCGCTCCCGGAATGGATCTGTAAAGCCTGTTGCCGGACTTCCTTCTCGGTTGGCGGACTTTGCGGCGCGGGCTCGTGATCAGGTGGACGACGTGCTGGCGCGCTCGTGGGACGGCGAGCGGTTCGTGGATCGGCCGGGGATCGGGAGTGCGCCTGCTGTTCGGCCGTGGTGTGACGCGGTGGAGATCGCCGACCTGCTGGTACGCCGTACTCCGGCCGGCCACACCCGCGACGACCTCGTCCGCCGCTTCCGCGCCCGCCAGGACCCGAAGACCGGACTGGTCGCACCAGGAGACCTCTCCGACGCCGGCCTCGACGTACCGTCAGATGCCGAACTCGCCGTCCTGCAAGGCGAAGCGCCGTACCACGTACTCTGCGTCGGCTACGCCCTCCAGGTCCTCGGCAGCACCTTCGAGCACCCGATCGACACCGCCTTCACCACGGCCCAGCTCGACAACTTGCCCTGGGCAAGAAACGCCTGGTCGGCCGGCGCCGCGATCGACGCCCTCGGCACCGCGATCGCCCGCAATCACCACGACCACAACGAATCCGGCCCTCTCGAGAAGCTGATCGGCTGGCTCACCATCAACGCCGACCGCGTCAGCGGCGCCTGGGGCACCCCGCATCCGGACGACGGCTGGCTCCAAGTGGTCAACGGCTTCTACCGGCTCACCCGCGGCACCTACGCCCAGTTCGGCCTGCCACTCCCGTACCCCGAACAAGCCGTCAAGATGGTGCTTGCGCACAGCAATGACCGACGCATGTTCACCGGTGACAACTACAACGCCTGCAACGTCCTCGACGTCATCCACCCACTCTGGCTCGCCCGCCGCCAAACGTCGTACGGCGAAGCGGACGCCAAACAGTGGGCGGAACACCAGCTGACGGCGATCCTCACCCGCTGGACCGACGGCGCCGGTTTCGCCTTCGCTCCGGACGGAATAGACGACCGCGCCGTCCCGGGTCTGCAAGGCACCGAGATGTGGCTGTCCGTCATCTGGCTGCTCTCCGACTACCTGGGCCACTCCGACGCGCTCGGCTACCGCCCCCGCGGCGTCCACCGCCCGGAGCCACTGGTCACCCTCTGAACCACCCCTCCCGGCCCACCACGCACGCTCACCCCCGATCGGAAATACCCCCTGCCCTGATCAGCCCGGAGCGGGAGTCGATTAACCTGAGCCGGTGGACCCCCGCACACGCCGCCTGGTGACGACGCTTGTTCTGGTGGCGCTGGTCGCCATGGTGGTCATCGCGGCCCTCGTCCAGTGAACTAACCTTCTGGCGCATGACCTCCACCACGACGCGGTCGTCGTACCTCATGCGCGCGGGTCTGGTTCGGAACGTGCGGTCGGGTGAGCATCTGACCACGTTCGTGGTGTCCGGCGTGGCGACGGTGCTGATCACCCGCCTGTTCCTCAGCCTGAGCGGCTACCCGCAGATCGGCGGGAAGGGCCTGCACATCGCGCACGTCCTGCCGGGCGGCGTGCTGATGCTGATCGCGATCTCGCTGCTGCTGGCGTACGTCGGCCCGGTCGTCCGGCCCGCCGCCGCACTGGTCGGCGGGATCGGGTTCGGCCTGTTCATCGACGAGGTCGGCAAGTTCGTCACCTCCGACAACAACTACTTCTACAAGCCGACGGCCGCGATCGTGTACGTCGTCTTCGTGCTGATCGTGCTCGCCAGCCGGTTCCTGAGTACGCGGCGGCCCATCGATCCGCGCGAGGAGCTGGCGAACGTGATCGACCACGCGGTCGAGGGCGTCGCGGGCGGCCTGTCGCGGCAGCGGCGGGCCCAGGCGGACGAGCTGCTGCGCGACGTCGAGCCGAACGTCCAGGGGCGGCGGGAGACCGCGGCGCTGCTGGACGCCTGCCCGCACGACGAGGTGGAGCTGGCCGCGCCGGTGGACGCGGCCTGGCGGGCGCTGCAGCGCGGTTTCGAGCGGCTGGCCACGCACCCGAAGGCCCCGGTCGTGGCGGTCGTAGTCCTGACCATCCAGGCGATCGGCGCGCCGCTGATCGCGGGGGTGGTGAACGCCGGCGTCACCGGGCTGTCGGTGACCGGCGTCACGGTCGGGAGTCTGCTGTCCGCAACCTTCACGTTCCGCGGCTGGCTGCAGCTGCGGAAGGGGAACCGGGCGCGGGCGGTGCGGTTGTTCGAGCTCGCTGTGCTGGTATCGCTGCTGATGACGCAGGTCTTCCAGTTCGCCGGGACGCAGTTCGCGGCCGCGGGCGGCATGCTGCTGGACCTGGTGCTGCTGGGCCTGCTGCGCGCCGAGCGGGACCGGATGCAGCGCGAGGCGGAGCTGGCCGAGAAGCAGCCGGGCGCGACGACCCCGCTCGGCCTGCCGCCCGACCCGGCGGCGCCGCGGTTCCCCGAGGACCCGTCGGACCCGGTGCGCTGAGCTCCGGGTTATCCACAGGTTGCGAATCGGTCGTTGGGAGCGGGGTGATTCGCGGCATCTTCTCCGGTGACAAATCGATCGGTGGTCGTGAAGCGGCCACCTCATGACACGGAGAGACCCACGATGCTGCGAGTGATGCTCGAGGACGCCGACTACTGCGATGTTGCGGCTGACCTGATGACGTTCGACGAGGAGGCGGTCGTGTTCTGGCGGGAGGGTGAGGAGGTCGGCCGGCACCGCCAGGCGCGGATCCGCTCGCTGGAGCTGCAGGACACCCGCTCGATGACGCGGCGGATCAAGGCGGCCCGGCGCAGCCACCCGAACGCGTTCCGCCCGTGGACGGCGGCGGACGAGCAGCTGCTCACCGACCTGTTCAACGAAGGCGCGGACAAGGAGCGGATGATGGAGACGCTCGGCCGGCAGGAGGGCGGGATCGCGACCAGGCTGCGCGCCCTCGGTCTCCTCGAGGAGGACGCGAAACTGCTGTGAGCAGCCCCGCCGCCACGCGCCGTGGGCGAGACCCTTTTGTGATCACATACAGCCGTCGGCGACAATGGCGCGATGCAGGCAGAGGTGGGTCCCGGCGTACTCGACGAGCCGACCGCGCAGGCGGCGGGCGAGACGGGGGCGTGGGAGGCGATCCGGGCGGCCCTGCTGGACCAGGCCGGCCTGGTGCGTGCGGTCGCGTCGGGCCGGCGCCGCGGTCTGGACCAGCCGTCGTACCAGCGTCTCGAGCTGCGCTACGTCGACCTCAAGGGGAAGCGGCATCTGCAGCTCACCGAGTACGACGAGCGGCAGGCCCACACGCGGAACGTCGCGGCCGGCGAGGCCGGGGCGCTGATCGACGAGCTGCTGACGCTGCCGTACGGCACGTGGCATGTCGAGACCACGACGGAGACGCTGCGGCTGCGCTACACCAAGAAGGGCAAGGAACTGCTGCACCGGCAGGCGGAGAGCCGGGAGCAGGTCACCGGCCACGACCGGGTGAAGCAGCGGGTGCTCGACCCGGCGGCGCCGTTCCTGGTCGAGCTCGGGATCAGCGACCATCAGGGCCGGGTGAAGCCGTCCCGGCAGGCGAAGTACAAGCAGATCGAGGAGTTCTGCAAACTCCTCGAGCCTGCGCTCGAGGAGGCGCTGGGCGCCGGCCGGATCGCGACCGGCCGTCCGCTGCAGGTCGTCGACCTCGGCTGCGGGAACGCGTACCTGACACTCGCGGCGTACCACCTGCTGACCGCGGCCGGGCACGACGTCCGGATGACCGGTGTGGACCACAATCCGGCGGCCCGCACCCGGAACACCCGGGTCGTGACCGCGCTCGGCTGGCAGGAGCACCTGCGCTTCGTCGACGCCACGATCCAGGGCGCCGAGCTCGACGTCCGGCCGGATGTCGTGCTCGCCCTGCACGCCTGCGACACGGCGACCGACGACGCGCTGGCCCGGGCGGTCCGCTGGGAGGCGCCGCTGGTGCTGGCGGCTCCGTGCTGCCATCACGACATCCAGAAGCAGCTCAAGAGCGTCTCACCACCGGCGCCTTATGCGCTGATGACCCGATATGGCATCGTTCGTGAGCGGTTCGCCGACATCCTGACGGATAGCTTGCGTGCGGCGGTGCTGCGACAGCTCGGATACCGCGTGGAGGTAGTGCAGTTCGTGGACAGCCAACACACCCCTCGCAACCTGCTGCTCCGAGCCGCCCGGACGAACGCTCCCGCGACCCCCGACCTGGTTGCGGACTACGACGCGCTCGCCGCCACCTGGCAGGTGCAGCCGCGGCTGGCGCAGCTCCTGCTGCCCGCCCGGCCTGCTCCGGCGGAGGTGGTCTCGTGAAGGTGCTTCGGCGCGCTCTGCTGCTGACCGCGGCGACCTGCCTCGCGGGCGCCGGGGCCGTGCTCCCGGCCACCGCGGGGGAGACGGCCGCCGCCGGGGGCGCCGCGGTCGCGGCCGATCCGACACCGCCGAAGAAGCTGTTCACGATCAAGGACTCCCGGCTGAAGGAGTCGTCCGGGCTGGCGAAGAGCGCGAAGCACGACGACCTGTACTGGACGATCAACGACTCGGGCGACTCCGCGCGCGTGTTCGGCGTGGATACCACCGGTGACGTCAAGGTGGTGCTGCGGTTCAAGGCCGAGGTCCGGGACGTCGAGGCGATCGCGGTCGATGCGGACGGCACGATCTACATCGCCGACATCGGCGACAACAACGCCTCCCGGGACATGATCGAGATCTACACGATCCCCGAGCCGGAGAGCCTGCAGGACGCCGAGAACGTCCGCTACCACCGGTACGACTTCAAGTACCCCGACGGCGCGCACGACGCCGAGACGCTGCTCGTCCAGCCGCAGACCAACCGGCTGTTCATCGTCACCAAGACGACCAAGAAGACGCCGGCCATCTACGCCGCCCCGAAGTCGCCGTCCCGCCAGGGCACCAACGAGCTGACGAAATACGCCTCGGCGCCCAAGGGCCAGTACACCGACGGCACCTTCCTCCCCGACGGCGAGCAGATCGTCCTGCGCTCCTACACCGACGTCGCCACCCTCTCCTGGGGCACGACCCCGGCCCTCGTCGCCCGCGGCCCCGTGCCACTCGCCCAAGGCGAGTCAGTAGCCATCGGCGCCTCCGACAACACCCTCCTGGTCGGCAGCGAAGGCGCCAACTCAGCCGTCTACCAAGTCCCCGTCCCCGCCAAAGCAGGCACCAACACCCCACCCGGCACCGCCACCCCCAAACCCACCAGCGGCGCCCCCGACCCAGCCGCCACCCCCACCGACAAAAACCACTCCCTCCGCTGGATCCTCATCGGCGCCGCCCTCTTCGCCCTGGTAGTCACCGTCCTCACCTTCCCCCCAGGCCGCCGCGAACGCCAAGACCGCATGGCCGAAAACGCCCGCCTAACCGGAGCCCACCCCCCACCCCCCACCCCCACCCGCCGCCGCCACAGCGCCTAACCCCCCAACCCCCACCCGGCGTCCATCCGCCCCACCCCGCGCCGAACGAAAAGAAACGCCGCCAGGCAAAACAAACGTCCCGCGCAACGCGCGGTCCCCGCCCCGCCCCTCCCCCGCTGCCACCACAACGCCAACCCCTCCGCACGAGTCCCCCCCCCGGCACCCACCGGCCTCGTCCGGCCCTCGCCTCCGCCCGGCGCACGCCGCGTTGGACGGAAAGAAAACGCCCCCAGGCGACACAAATGTTCCGCGCAACGCGCGGTCCCCGGCCCGGCCCTCCCCCCGCTGCCACCACAACGCCGACCCCTCCGCACGAGTCCGCCCGGCACCCTCCGCCCTCGTTCGGCACCCGCCTCCGCCCGGCACATGCGGCGTTGGCCGGAAAGAAAACGCCGCCAGGCGACACAAACGTTCCGCGCAACGCGCGGTCCCCGGCTCGCCCCTCCACCCGCTGCCACCACAACGCCGGCCCTCCGCACGAGCCTCCGGCGCTGACCGACCTCGTCTGGATCCCGGCTCCGCCCGGCCCTCACCGGCGCCCGCCGACACGGTTCGGTGCCCGGCTGCGCCCGGCGCTGACCGACGGCGTCCGGCGCCTGCCATCCGCCCTGCACCCGGTGCCGTTCGGCAGGTACCGCAGGCGGTTCCCGGCTCGGCCTAGCATCTCTGGCACCCGACGCCCGGCTTCTGCCTGCCACCCGGCTGCCGCCTTGACCCCCACCCCCACCCGGCACCCGCCCTGCACATACTTCGCGCAGTTCCTGCCCGGTGCCCCATCTGCCGCCGCAGCGCCTGACCTCCCGCGCGAAGTCCCGTCCAGCGCTCATCGACCTCGTCCGGTGTCCGGCTCCGCCCCGGCGCTCACCCGGCGCACGCCGCGTTAGACGGAAAGAAGAAGCCGCTAGGCGACACAAACGTTCCGCGCAACGCGTGGTTCCCGGCTCGGCCCTCCACCTGCCGCCACCACAGCGCCGGACCCTCCGCACGAATCCCCGGCGCCTACCGACCTCGTCCGGCACCCGCCTCCGCCCGGCCCTCACCGGCGCCCACCGACACCGGCCCGTGCCCGGCTGCGCTCGGCACTCACCGACGTCGTCCGGTGCCTGCCTCCGCCCTGCCTCACCACCCGGCGCCGTCCGGCAGGTACCGCATGCGGTTTCCGGCTCGGCCTGGCGACCTACGTCAACCGATGCCGGGCTCGCCCTCGCACCTGGCCGCAGCCCGGCGTCCGCCGCCCTCGCCCGGTGCCCGGCTCCGCGCCGGCGCGCGCCGCGTTAGACGGAAAGAAGAAGCCGCCAGGCGACACAAATGTTCCGTGCAACGCGTGGTTCCCGGCTCGGCCCTCCGCCTGCTGCCATCACAGCGCCGAACCCTCCGTACGAGTCCCCGGCGTCCACCGGCCTCGTCCGGTGTCCGGCTCCGGCTGGGCGCCCACCTGGAGCTCGGCGGCCACCCCGCCCGGGTAGTACCGCGCGCGGTTTCCGGCTCGGCCTGGTGTGTCTGGCACCCGACGCCCGGTTTCTGCCTGCCACCTGGTGCCGGCCCGGCACCCACCCCAGCCGTCACCCGCCCTGCACATGCTGCACGCGGCTTCTGGCCGGCCCCGCGTCCTGTTGCTCGTGTCGGGTGTCGACTGGAGGATGCAGGGAAACGAACGACCGCCGGCTGGGGGCCGGCGGTCGTGGGGAGTGGGCGTTATTTGAGGTTGTTGACGATGTGGTCGATGGACTGGGTGAGTTTTTCGACGTCGTCGGGGTCTACGGCGGGGAACATGGCGACGCGGAGTTGGTTGCGGCCGAGTTTGCGGTAGGGCTCGGTGTCGACGATGCCGTTGGCGCGGAGGGTTTTGGCGACGGCGGCGGCGTCGATGGAGTCGTCGAGGTCGATGGTGCCGATGACGAGGGAGCGGGCGTCGGGGTCGGTGACGTACGGGGTTGCGTAGTCGGACTTCTCGGCCCAGGTGTAGAGGCGGTTGCTGGAGTCGGTGGTGCGGGCGACGCTCCAGTCCAGGCCGCCCTGGCTGTTGATCCAGTCGGTCTGCTCGGCCATCAGGAAGAGCGTGGACAGCGACGGGGTGTTGTAGGTCTGGTTCTTGCTGGAGTTGTCGACCGCGGTGGCGAGGTCGAGGAAGGCGGGGATCCAGCGGCCGGAGGCGGTGATCTCCTCGACGCGGGCGAGTGCCGCGGGGGAGAGGATCGCGATCCACAGGCCGCCGTCCGAGGCGAAGCACTTCTGCGGGGCGAAGTAGTAGGCGTCGGTCTCGGCGATGTCGACCGGCAGGCCGCCCGCGCCGGACGTCGCGTCGATCGCGACCAATGCGCCGGCGTCCGCGCCCTCGACGCGCTTGATCGGCGCCATCACGCCGGTGGAGGTCTCGTTGTGCGGCCAGGCGTACAGGTCGACGCCGGCCTCGGCGACGGCGGCCGGGCGGCTGCCCGGGTCGGCCTTGACGACCGTCGGGTCGCCCAGGTGCGGCGCGAGCTGCGCGGCCTTCGCGAACTTCGAGGAGAACTCACCGAAGCTCAGGTGCTGGCTCTTCTCCCGGATCAGGGCGAACGTGGCCACGTCCCAGAACGCCGTCGACCCGCCGTTGCCGAGCACCACCTGGTAGCCGTCCGGCAGGTTGAACAGGTCCGAGACGCCCTGCTGCACGCGCGCCACCAGGTTCTTCACCGGCGCCTGCCGGTGCGACGTCCCCAGCAGCTTCGCGCCCTCCGTCGCCAGCGCGGCGACAGCCTCCGGCCGCACCTTCGAGGGCCCGGCCCCGAACCGCCCGTCAACAGGCTTCAGCTCATCAGGAATGACAATGTCGCTGGTCACCAGCGTGTCCCTTCGTCGTCTGGCAGTACAAGCGCCGACGACGCTGTCAGCACGCCCATCCTCGCACACCTCCCCGCAAGCACCGTCCCCGGTCTCACCTCATTCGTGTTTGCGGGTGAGGTGTTGGGTGCCGGTGAGGAGGGCTACGGGGCCGGTGGGGGTTTCGGTCCATTGACCGCAGGCGCCGCCGCCTTCGGCGGTTTGGAGGGGGAGTTCGGTGCCGTTCATGCGGAGGGCGGGGTGGTAGTAGGACGCGACGGCTTGGGCTTCGCCTTGGATGTAGTGGCCGATGAGGGCGCGGCGGAAGCGGTCGGAGGTGGTGTTGGGGGCGGAGCCGTGGACGAGGGCGCCGTGGAAGAAGAGGACGTCGCCGGGGGACATGGGGACGGGGGTTGCGGGGTCGGGGGTGGGGAGGGGGACGGTGACGTCGGTGAAGCTGACGGCGGTGTCGGCCTTCTCGGTGCAGAGGATGGGCCAGCGGTGGCTGCCGGGGACGACTTCGAGGCAGCCGTTGGCCTGGTCGACGGGGTCGAGGGCCATCCAGGCGGCGATACAGGTGCCGGGCTCGGCCTTCAGGTAGAAGTTGTCCTGGTGCAGGGCCTGCCCGCGTGATCCCGGCGGTTTGAAGTAGATCATAGTCTGCACCGCGTACGGCGACCGGTCGAGCAGCGCGGTCAGCACCTGATCGAGCCGGACGTCGATCAGCCAGCGCAAGGAGACGTCGTCCCAGCGGTGCATCTGCGCCATCCGCGGGTACCGCCGCAGCGGGTCCCGGCTGCCCGCCTGGACGCCGACCTCGTCGTTCTCGTACGACCCGCGCTTGCGCAGCGTCATGTAGTGGTCGCGGAGCTCCGCGACCTCCTCGGCGCCGAACAGCCCGCGCACCAAGGTGTACCCGTCCTGCTCGAACTCTGCCCGATGTACCTTGAACGAATCGCTCATCGCCAGCTCCCGCGTATTGTCGTCAACACGACAATTCTCCAGACCAACAGCCCCAGCAGCCACGGACGATTCACGCGAGGAGTTGCACTTTTGATGCAGCCGCTCCAGGTCACCCGCCTGTCGCCGCCGACCTTCTGGCGGTGCGAGCCGAGCTGGTCCTGGGAGTCGCCGGTGCAGGCCGACCATCTGCTGTGGTGCGTGCTGGACGGCCGCGGCCGCCTGGAGCTGGACGGCGCACACCAGGAGCTCAGCCCCGGCGTCTGCGCGCTCTTCCAACCGGGTGACGCCCCACGCGCCACTCACGACCCGCACCGGCGGCTACTGGTCTTCGGCATGCACTTCGAGGCACCAAACGCCGTCGTCCCCGAGCCGCGCTGGGGTGAGGTCCACGACCGCGAGCTACTCGGCGTCCTCGCCCGGACGAGCGATGCGGCGTACCGGCGGGGCGACGCGCTCGGGCGGCGTCAGGCCGAGCTCTGTCTCGAGCAGCTGATCGGCCTGATCTGGGACGCTGTTCACAACCCCAGCCGGGCCGTAGTCGACACCGCTGTGGACGAGATCGCCCGTCAGCTCCGCCAGGACCCCGGGCGGGAGTGGAGTGTGGCCGAGATGGCCGGTAGCGCAGCGCTGTCGCGGGCGCAGTTCACGCGCAGGTTCGTTACCCAGTTCGGGATGTCACCCGCGCAGTATCTGATCCAGGCGCGGATCGACCGCGCCCATCAGCTGCTCACCGAGAGCGGGATGACGGTCGGCCAGACCGCCACCGCCCTCGGCTACACAGACGTTCCGTACTTCAGCCGGCAGTACAAACAGCGCACCGGCCGCGCCCCGAGCCAGGACAGGCCCTAGCTCCAGGCGTCGTTCCAACCCTCGATGGACGTCGCCGGCCGCGTGCCGGGACCGGAGTAGATCGCGGACGGCCGGATCAGCCGCCCGGTCCGCTTCTGCTCCAGAACGTGCGCGCTCCAGCCCGCCGTCCGCGCGCAGGTGAACATGGACGTGAACATCGGCGGCGGGACCTCCGCGAAGTCGAGCACGATCGCTGCCCAGAACTCGACGTTGGTCTCCAGCACCCGGTCCGGACGCCGTTCGCGCAGCTCGGCCAGCGCGGCCTGCTCCAGCGCCTGCGCCACCTCGTAGCGCGGTGCGGCCAGCTCCTGCGCCGTACGCCGAAGCACGCGCGCCCGCGGGTCCTCGGCGCGGTACACCCGGTGGCCGAAGCCCATCAGCCGCTCACCGGCGTCCAGCAGGCCCTTCACGTAGGCCCGCGCGTCACCAGACCGCTCGACCCCCTCGATCATGGTCAGCACCCGCGCCGGCGCACCGCCGTGCAGCGGGCCGGACATCGCGCCCACCGCGCCCGACAGCGCCGCAGCGACGTCAGCACCGGTCGAAGCGATCACCCGGGCGGTGAATGTGGAGGCGTTCATGCCGTGCTCAGCCGCGGACGTCCAGTAGGCGTCGACGGCCTTCACGTGCTTGGGATCCGGCTCGCCGCGCCAGCGGATCATGAACCGCTCGGTGATCGTCTTCGCCTTGTCCACCTCACGTTGCGGCACCATCGGCTGCCCGATGCCGCGAGCGGCCTGGGCGACGTACGACAGCGCCATCACCGCGGCGCGGGACAGGTCCTCCCGGGCTTGGACGTCGTCGATGTCGTACAGCGGCCGCAGCCCCCACGCGGGCGCCAGCATCGCCAGCGCGGACTGGACGTCGACGCGGATGTCACCGGTGTGCACCGGCAGCGGGAACGGCTCGGCCGGCGGCAGGCCCGGGGTGAACGCTCCGTCGACCAGCAGGCCCCAGACGTTCTCGAACGGCACCCGACCGACCAGGTCCTCGATGTCCACGCCGCGGTAGCGCAGCGCCGACCCTTCCTTGTCCGGCTCGGCGATCTGCGTGTCGAACGCGATCACACCTTCCAGCCCGTGCTGCACCTCGGTCTTCGGATCTGACATACCACTCCCTCGTCCTCATGGTCGGCGCCCAGGCAGCATAGTTCTCCCACGACACGTGGGTGTAACTTTCGTGGGCTGAATCGCATCGGGTAGAACGTGGAAACTCTGGTCGCCTACGCCGCACCCGGGCCTGACGCAGCGGAGCGCGCAGCCCGCGTCGAGGCGTACTACGGCCGTGACGTCGGCCACAACCGGACCGACGGCAGCACAGCCGCCCTGCAGGAGCTGTTCGCCGGTGACCGTCTGTACGAGGTACGGCGGCCTGACGGCTCGGTGTGGAGCAACCGCCCGATCGCCGCGCTCCTGTTCGCAGGCATCCCTGCAGTGCCGTCGTCACGCGGCTGGACGTATGCCGCCGCATGCGGCTGGTTCCTTGCCGACAGTACGCCGTACGAGGGTGTGCTCAGCCGGACGGACATCGTGGCCGATGGCAAGGACGACGATGAGCCAGCGGCAGCAGGCCGGATCGACCAGGCGCTGAGCTGGCATCGGCGTACCGAAGGCATCAGTCCAGTCCACGACATCTACGGCCAGTACTACCCGGTCCCGCCGCCCAAGCTGGATTCGCTGCAGGCCGTCACTCAGCATCTGCTCACCACACTCGTCCCCGCAGCAGGCCCGTCCGATGCGGCCAGATACGCAGTCGCAGTCCAGATCGGGCAGACGCTGCGCGACGCCGTCCGTGCTGGGGTGCAGGACGCCCAGCTCCTCGACTACTTCTACGAAGTCGAGCATGTACGCCGAACCGGCACACCAGGCGTACGTCGTCCGCAGCGGCTCGCCGACGCGCCGGACCGGGACCGGATCGAGTTTCTGCTCGTCGACGTCGACGGATTCGACAACCGGGCGTTGAGCACGCTGTGGGCCGCATCCGTTGCCGGTGCGAGCTCGGCTGCGGCTGAGGCGATGCTGCAGCAGGCCCTGCGACGCGCAACGTTCGACCTGTTCCTGGCCGAGGTGAACAGGCACCTCAGCCCAGAAAGGTCAGCCCAGTAAGGTCAGCAGGGTGGATCTTGCGCAGATGCGGCAGACGTACGGTCTCGGTGAGCTACTCGAGGAGCAGCTGAACCCGGACCCGATCGAACAGTTCGGCACCTGGCTCGCGCAGGCGACCGAGGCCGGCCTGCACGAGCCCAATGCGATGGTTCTGGCGACTGCGGACGCCGACGGCCGTCCGTCGGCGCGGACCGTGCTGCTCAAAGGCCTCGACGCGCGCGGTCTGGTCTTCTACACGAACCAGCAGTCCCGGAAGGCCGACGAGCTCGCTGCGAACCCGCACTGCGCGATCATCTTCCCCTGGCACGCCATGGAGCGTCAGGTCCGCATCGAGGGCACAGTCACCAAGCTGCCCACCGAAGAGGTCGACGCGTACTTCGCCGCCCGGCCACGCGAGTCGCAGCTAGGAGCGTGGGCCTCCCAGCAGAGCCAGCCGGTCGACTCCCGTGCGGAGCTCGACCTGCAGTACGCCTCGTACGAGCGCCAGTGGCCCGAAGGGACCGAGATCGCGACGCCGTACTTCTGGGGCGGGTACCGGGTCGAGCCGCACGCGTTCGAGTTCTGGCAGGGCCGGGTCGGTCGGCTGCACGACCGCCTGGCCTACCGGCGGACCAGCTCCGACTCCTCCTGGGAGCTGCTCCGGCTCCAACCTTGAGGCGCTTCTGAGCTCTCCCGGATGCCGTGCTTCTCCCACCAGCGCACCATCGGCGCGGGGGCCCACCAGTTCACCCGGCCGAGCAGCCGCATCGTCGCCGGGACCAGCAACGCCCGGACGATCGTCGCGTCCAGGGCGATCGCGATCACCAGCCCGACCCCGATCATCTTCACGAACACGATGCCCGAGGTCGAGAACGCCCCGACCACGATGATCAGCAGCAACGCCGCGCTGGTGATGATCCCGCCGGTCCGCTGCAGGCCGAGCGCGACCGCCTGCGTGTTGTCGCCGGTCCGGTCGTACTCCTCGCGCACCCGGCTGAGCAGGAACACCTCGTAGTCCATCGACAGCCCGAACAGGACCGCGAACAGCAGCACCGGGTTGGTCGCCTCCAGGAATCCGGTGGAGGTGAAGTCGAGCAGCCCGGACAGATTGCCGTCCTGGAAGATCCACACCATCGCGCCGAACGCCGCCGACAGCGACAGCACGTTCATCAGCAGCGCCTTGGCCGGCAGGACGAACGACCCGAACGCCAGGAACAGCAGGGCGAACGTGACCAGGACGACGAAGCCCGCCATGTACGGCACCCGCTCGGCCAGGACGTCGAGCAGATCGATCAACGCCGCCGTCTCGCCACCGACCTGCGTCGATGTCCCGCCCGGCGGAGCGATCGCCCGGACGTCGTGGACGACGTCCCGCGCGGGCAACTCCTGCGCGGTGAAGTGCGTGTGGACGACGACCTCGGCGACGCCGTTCTCGTAGCCGCCGATCCGCACGTTCCCCACGTCGGCGACTCGGCCGAGCTCGGCCAGGTAGGGCTGCAGCGCAGGGGCCGGATCCGCCGGTGGCTGATCGAACCGGACGGCGACGAACACATCCGACCCGCCGGCGCCGGCGAAGTCCCGCTGCAGCGTCTCAGTGACCGTCCGGGACGTCGCACCGGACGGCAGCGCCCGGTGGTCGACTCCGCCCAGCTGGGCCTGCAGGAACGGGATGCCAAGGATCAGCAGCAACGGGATCAGGACGACGATGTAGCGCAGCGGCCGCCGCATCACGCTGTGCGCCAGGCGGTACCAAGCCCCGTGGTGAGCCTCCGTGGCAGGAGCTGTCCGGCGGCGCAGGAACGGCAGCCGCAGGTTGTTCACCCGGTGGCCGAGCACCGCGAGCAGTGCGGGCAGCGCGGTCAACGCCGCCAGCATCGCGACCGCGACCGCCGCGACCCCGCCGTACGCCATCGAGCGCAGGAACATCACCGGGAACAGCGCGAGGCTGCTGATCGCGACGCCGACCGTGACGCCGGAGAACGCGACCGTCCGCCCGGCCGTCGCCATCGTCACGCTCAGCGCGGTCTCGACATCATTGCCCTTGGCAAGCTCCTCGCGGAACCGGGTGACGATGAACAGCGCGTAGTCGATCGCCAGGCCGAGCCCGATCATCGTGACCAGGTTGATCGAGAAGATCGACACGTCGGTGACCGCGGACAGCCCGCGCAGCAGGACGAACGCGCCGAGGATCGCCAGCGCACCCACGAACAACGGCAGCGACGCCGCGACCAGCCCGCCGAAGACCACGATCAGCAGCACCAGCACGATCGGCAGCGAGATCGTCTCGGCCTTCACGATGTCGTGCTCGGTCTGCGTGTTCACCTCGTCGAAGACCGCGATCTCACCGCCGACCTTGGTGTCCAGCCCGGCCGGCCCGGTCCGGACCTGATCCGCGATCCGGTGGAACGTCGTGAGCCGCTCCTCGGGTGTCGTGCCGGCCAGTGTCAGGACGGCGTACGTGCTGTGCTGGTCCTTGGAGGCGAAGACCGGCGACTTGCTGCTCCAGTACGTCGTCGTCCGGACGACGTCCGTGCGGGGGAGCTCGGCCAGGTCCTGCTCGACGGCGCTGCGGAAGGCCGGGTCGGCGACCGTGCGGTCGGCGCTGCGATAGAGCACGATCAGGTCGGTGCCGGTCCGGCCGACGTTCTCCTCGATCGTCGCGACGGCGTTCGCGGCCTCGGTGTCGGGGGCGTCGAAGCCGCCGTTCGCGAGCGACCCGAAGACGCCGAGCCCCCAGATCAGGCCGAGGGCGACGAACGCCGCGGTGAGGGCGAGCACCAGGCGGCGCCGCCGGTAGCTGAAACGGCCGAGCGTCTCGAACACGAACACTCCCGAGGGGCGTAAAGTCAGGCGGAAAGATTTGAGTGAACAGCGTTAACTGTTAACAGTGTTCACTCAAGACTCGACGGTGTCAAGGAGTGTGGTGATGAACCGGCGTGACGAGGCGCGAGCGGCGACGCTGGCCGCGATCCTGGCGGCCGCGCGGCGGCTGCTGGTCAGCGGCGGTGTCGCGGCGATCGGCCTGCGGGCCGTCGCTCGCGAGGTGAACCTCACCGCGCCCGCGCTCTACCGATACTTCCCGAGTCACGAGGCCCTGGTCACCCAGCTGATCGCCGACCTGTACGACGAGCTCACGACCGCCCTGCTGGAGCTCGGCTCCGAGAGTGAGGGCGACCTCGGCGCGCAGCTCTACCTGCTGGCCAACGGACTGCGGGACTGGGCGCTCGCGCATCCGGCCGAGTTCGCGCTGCTGTTCGGGACGACGGTGCCGAGCCCGGACGCCGACGACCACAACGACACGCCGGGACACCAGGCCGCGATGCGGTTCGGCGCGCTGTTCAAGGAGCTGGTCGCGGCGATCTGGCACGAGAAGCCGTTCCCATACCCGCCGGACGAGGTGCTCGGGCCGACGCTGCTCGCCCAGCTCAGCGCCGAGGCCGCGGAGTTCCACGGGATGCCGCCGGGGGCGATCTATCTCGGCCTGACCTACTGGACGCGCCTCTACGGCCTGATCTGTATGGAGGTCTTCGGCCAGCTGCACTGGGTGCTGCCCGAGGCCGGCGCGTACTTCGAGGCGCAGCTCTACGAGATCGGCCTGGCGATGGGCCTGGACTGCCCGGCTCCTGAGTAGAAGAAACCCGCGGGCGCTTCCTGTCCGTTGCCGGATGGCAACGATCCAGGGCCAGGCGGACTACCTGGCTGCCCGCGGGTCCGGTGGCGGCGTTGGATTGGCCGACCACTTGCCCACATAGCTAGTGGTTGGCGGTCAGCCCGCCGCCACCTCACGAGTCCGGTAAGAATTCATTCTTAGGACCACCTCCCTTCGCGTGTACCGAAAATCTACGTCGGAGCCGGCCCCCGTTCAACCGGTTTATGACCGAGAATCGGGCCCATGGTCTTGAGGCTGGGTCTGCCCGTCATCCTGCTGCTGGTCGGAACCGCGTGGTTCGCCTGGGCGTCGTACCGCCGGGCCGCCCAGGCCGAGCGCGCCCTGGCCGAGATGAACGCCGAACACCGGGCGTTGCTGCACGAGGTCAGGGGGCTCGAACGGGCGGTGGCGGCTGCCGAGCAGGGCTTGCGTACGCTCAGCTCGCATCCGTCGGTACCGCGCGACGTCGCGGTGACCGCCGACTTGACCCTCGCCGACGTCCGGCGACTGGTGGAACGCAAGGAGTTAGAGGACTGATGGCCAAGTTGGGGACCACCACGGTCAAGTCGAACGGCGGCGCCGTCGGCAAGGTGATCGGTTTCATCGTCGTCGCGATCATCGTGATCATCGCGCTGTTCAACATCTTCAATTTCGCGGACACCGACGCGAACAAGATCGGCCTGCACTACGGCGGCGGCGTGGTCGAGGACAAGAAGTTCAAGTCGGTCATCGCGCCGGGCTCGACGAACAGCCTGATCGGCCCGGGCGACACCGTCTACGCGTACCCGATCGATCAGCGCTCGTACATCATCGGCGGCGCCGGCGCGGACACCGACGCGGGTGACGAGGTCACCGTGGTCAGCAAGGACAACGTACGGCTCGGCGTCCGCGTGCAGGTGTACTTCACGCTGAACCGGACCGAGGAGACGCTGAAGTCGTTCCACGAGCGGATCGGCCTGAAGACCGACGCCTACACCGACCGCGGCTGGAACGACATGCTGCAGTCCTACTTCCGGCCGCAGATCGACCGGGCGCTGTCCGCGGTCGCGACCAACTACGCGTGGGCCGAGCTGTACAACAACGAGGCGAAGAAGTCGGAGTTCCAGACGGCCGCGGCCAAGGAGTTCACCCGGCTGCTGCCGGCCGCCGTCGGCGGCGACTACTTCTGCGGCCCGAGCTACAACGGCGGTAACGCGTGCGGTGAGCTCTCCTTCACGGTCCAGAAGCCGACCCCGCTGGACAAGGGCATCATCGACGGCCTGGAGGCCAAGCAGCGCGCCGAGCTGGCCAAGGCCACCCAGGAGCAGACCAACCAGCGGGTCAACGTCGAGCTGGAGTCGGTGAAGAAGCAGGTCCAGATGCTCGGCGCCCAGGGTTACCTGCTGAAGACCGCGATCGAATCGGGCAAGATCCAGTTCATGGTCATCCCGCAGGGCACCAACGTCAGCGTCCCGACCGGCACGGCGACCCTCCCCACGGAACGCTGACCCTGCGATGAGTGCGCTGCCGTCACATCTCGAGCTCGTGCAGGGCGTCGTCCTGCCCAAGCCGGTCGGCGCGCACCCGGTGCTCGACTTCGTCAACACCCGGTCCGACTGGACCACCCGCGGCCCGGCCCGGACCGAGTGGCTGACGTCGTACGAGGCCTTCCTGATCTGGAACTCCGCCGTCGGCCTGCTGTCGCCGGCGGCGGTTTTCCGGCTGATCGAGCAGGCCGGCGGGAAACCGACCGAGGCGGCCCGCCGGCTGACCGGCACCCTCGACTTCCGGATCGACCTGTACGACGTCCTGACCGGGCAGGGGACCGAAGGGTCGTTCGAGGCGGTGGCGCGGGTGATCGAGAAGGCCTCCGGCCGCCGCCGGTTCCTCCCCACCGAGGACGACGGCGCCGTCTGGGAGCTCCCCGAGGATCTCGCCCGCCCGCTCGATCACCTCGCGCTACTGGCCGCTGACCTGATCACCAGCCATGAACGCGCCCACGTCCGCACCTGCCCCGGCTGCGGCTGGCTCTTCCTCGATGCGCGCGGCCGCCGCCGCTGGTGCTCGATGGCCACCTGCGGTAACCGCGCCAAAGTCCGCGCCCACGCCGCCCGCACGCGCTAGTTGAACAGGGCTGGGTCAACCAGGATCCACGTCGCCCGGGCTCTGGCCAGGACCCTCCCGTCCGAGTCGTAGAGCGTGCTCGCGGTCAGCGTCTTCCGCCCGTCCTCGCCGAGCAGCCGCCCGAGGACGACGCACTCCTCGCCGGCCCGCGGCCGCGCGTCGATACACGCGGTCAACTGACCCAGCACCGACGGCCGGCCCTCCAGATCGATCGCCCACCCGCTCGGGCAATCCAGCGCCGCCCAAAGATGGACGGGGTTGACGAGACCGCCCGGCGCGAGGTCGGCAGCCGGCACCCAAGTGCAGGCGGTCCGCCCGTCGCCGAGCGGACCGGGTCTGAGTTGGAGCCCGCTCGGATTGGCCGGCCCGCAGACGAAGCAGCCGGGGAACGGGTGGTTGCCCAGACCTCGGTAAGCAGACTCGGCAGCGGCGGCCTCCTCGAAGGAGACCGGCTCGACGGTCGCGTCGGCCAGAAAGTCGGCCGGGACGGGAGCACCGGCGGCGACCAGCTGCTCCCCATCGAGAAGCCGGACGCCGGTCGCCGGCCCGCCGTCCACGCCCGCCGCGTCGACCACCAGCTCGAGGTCGGTTTCGAGCGGCGGCGGCACCCGGAGGGTCACCTGCGGGACCTCGCCGGCGCCGAGCCGCGCGGCCAGCGCCACCCCGACCAGGCCGGCGACATACCCGCCGTTCCCGGATTTGGCTGGACCTTGGAAGCGCCGCTCGACGCGTACCGAACTCATGTCCCCGACCCTAGCCACGCGGTTCCGGAACTCACCAGGAACCCAACAGGTATTTAAAGCGCACTCTCGCGCCTCCGCAGAGTGAGGGCCCGAGCAGGTGTGAGTAGCGGGAAGGGAGGGAAGGAATCGGATTCCAGGGAAATCTGAGGATTTCTCGGAAAGAGATGAGCTGAGCCCTCTGATTCAAACGACCGTTTGAACTATGCTGACTGCAGGCTACGGCGCGTGAGCAGGTGGGGTGCCTGGGCAAGCAGTAGCCGGGGGGAAGGAGAACTCTGTGGAGACACCGGTCGAATCGACCCGGGAACGATTGCTGAACATCGCCGAGCAGCGTTTCGGCGAGGGGGGATACGAAGGGACGTCGCTGCGCGCCATCACGGTCGCGGCGGCGGCGAACATCGCCGCGGTGAACTATCACTTCGGCTCGAAGGAGGCGCTGCTGCGGGCGGCGGTCGCCCGTGCGATGGCGCCCGTCAACACCGAACGGCGGCGCCGGCTGGACCAGTTGGAGGCCAGGGGGACGCCGACCGCGGAGGATCTGATCCGCGCCTTCGTCGAGCCGGGGCTGGATCTGGTCCTGCGCCGCGGCGAGCGCGGTGCGGTGGTGGCCCGGTTCATCGGGCGGATCGCGTTCGACCCGAGCCAGCGGATCCGGGAGCTGTACGCCGCCGAGTCGGATCCGATCGAGTCGCGGTACCTGGCCGCGTTGCGGGCCGCGCTACCGCATGCGGCGCCCGAGGCGGTCGCGTTCGGGTACGTGAACATGCTCGGCCTGCTCGCGCTGCACCAGTCCCAGGCGCTGTCGCCGGCCCCCGGCGGAGCGGACGCCGAGCCGGCCGACACGGGCAAGCTGGCGGAGAACCTGATCGCGTTCCTGGTCGCGGCCTTCGACCGCGGATTGCGATCGTGACTGTCCAGAAATTGCTCATGGATGTTCGGACCGGTGGGTAACGCTGCATAATGGCGCTCCGTGGACCCCAGTGAAGTCGTGGTTGCCGTCGATCTCGGTGGAACCCGGATGAAGTGCGGCCTGGTCGCCGCGGACGGTGCCGTCGTGCACCGCGAGACCAGGCCCACGCCCCGGGAGGCTGGGGGTCGCGCCGTTCTGGATGCTTTGCTGGAGACCGTGGGCGAGCTCTGGCAGAAGGCGACCGCGGACGGTCACCGGGTGCGTGCGATCGGTGTCGTCGTCCCCGGCATCATCGACGCCGACAACGGCACGGTCGTCGCGGAAAACCTGGCCTGGGCCGATCTGCCGGTCCGGGACGCGTTGGTCGCCGCAGTGGGCGCCGACGTCCCGATCGTGCTCGCGCACGACGTCCGCAGCGGCGGGTACGCCGAGCTCCGCCAAGGCGCCCTGGTCGGCACGACGAACTCGCTCTTCCTGCCGCTCGGCACCGGTATCGCTGCCGCGATGGTCGTCGACGGCTCACTGGTCAGCGGCGACGGCTACGCCGGCGAGCTCGGCCACACCCGATTCATCCACGGCGACGCGGCTGAGCTGTGCGCCTGCGGCCAGTGGGGCTGCCTGGAGACAGTCGCCTCCGCGGCCGCGATCGCCCGTCGGTACGCCGCCCGCACGGGCCGGACCGTGGACGGCGCCCGCGAGGTGCTGGAGCTGCGAGCAGCCGGCGATCAGGACGCCGCTGCGGTCTGGGAGGAGGCGCTGACCGTGCTGGTCGACGCGCTGGTCCTCTACACGACCCTGGTCGCGCCGACCCGGATCGCCATCGGCGGCGGGCTGGTCGGCGCGGGGGAGACGCTGCTGCAGCCGCTGCGCGACGGCGTCCATGCGCGTCTGACGTTCCAGCGCGAGCCGGAGATCGTGGCCGCCGTGCTGGGGGAGGAGGCCGGCTGCCTCGGCGCCGCGCTGATGGCCTGGGATCGAGTCACTGCCGACGAAGAGAGTGGGGAACAGCCCGCATGACGACCTATCGGGTGGGACGCCTCGTCACCCCGGACGACGTGCTGGAAGGCGCCTGGGTCCAGGTCGTCGACCAGGACATCCTCGCCTACGGACGCCGCTCCGACGGGATGCCCGCGGACGGGCAGCGCCCTGTCGACCTCGGCGACGTGACCGTCGTCCCCGGCTTCGTCGACATCCACACCCACGGCGGCGGCGGATCGTCGTACTCGACCACCGACCCGGAGGAGGCGCGGAAGGTCGCGGCCTTCCACGCCAAGCACGGGACGACGACGACCATGGCCAGCCTGGTCACCGGCCCGCTCGACGTCCTGGCCTCGCAGGCCGCCTGTCTGGCGGATCTGGTCAAGGACGGCGTGATCGCCGGTGTGCATCTGGAGGGGCCGTTCCTGTCTGCGGCCCGCTGCGGTGCGCACGAGCCGACGCTGTTGCGGGACCCGGTGGCGGACGACGTCTCGAAGGTGCTCAGCGACGTCGTCCGGATGGTGACGATCGCTCCTGAGCTGGAGCACGGCCTGCAGGCGATCCGGCAGGTCGTGGACGCCGGTGCGGTCGCCGCGCTCGGTCACACCGACGCGACGTACGAGCAGATGATCGCCGGTGCGGACGCCGGCGCCACCGTCGCGACGCACCTGTTCAACGGGATGCGGCCGTTCCACCACCGCGACCCCGGCCCGGTGGGCGCCGCGATCAACGACGAGCGGCTGCTGCTCGAGGTGATCAACGACGGCATGCACCTGGATCCGCAGGTCGTCCGGGTCGCGCTGGCCGCGGCCGGCGTGCACCGGATCGCGCTCATCACCGACGCGATGGAGGCGACCGGGATGGGGAACGGCCGCTACAAGATCGGCGATCTCGAGGTCGACGTCAAGGACGGCCTGGCCACGCTCGCCGAACCGCCGCACTCGATCGCCGGCAGCACGCTGACCATGGACGTCGCCTTCCGCAACGCGGTCAAGGCCGGGACGTCGCTCGTCGACGCCGCCCGACTGGCCTCGACCACCCCGGCGCATGCCTTCGGCTGGTACGACGTCGGCGCGATCGAGACCGGCCGCCGCGCGGATCTGGTCGTCCTGGACGACGAATACGTCGTACAGAAGGTGATGCGGGCCGGCGCATGGCTCTGATCGGCACTGTCACGCTCAACCTGGCGCTCGACGTCACCTACGAGGTCGACGAGCTCAAGGTCGGTGGAAGTCATCGCGTCGGCGCCGTTCGGGCGCGCGCCGGCGGCAAAGGGGTGAACGTCGCCAGGGTCGCCGCGACGCTCGGCCATCAGGTGCTGGTCCTCGGATTCGTCGGGGGTGTCACCGGCGAGGCCGTGGCCGCCGAGCTGTTCGAAGCCGGGCTGACCGCGCTGCTGACGCCGATCAGTGGTGAGACGCGCCGGACGGTTGCCATCGTCAACGGAGTCGACGGTGACGCGACGATCTTCAACGAGGGCGGGCCGTCCGTCTCGGCCGACGAGTGGCGTGCCTTCGGCGAGCGGATGCCGTGGGGCCGCCTCGGCGTCCTCGCCTGCTCGGGCAGCCTTCCGCCGGGGCTGCCGGCCGACGCGTACGCCGAGCTCGCCGTCCGCGCCCGGCATCACGACGTCCTGTCGGTGATCGATGCCAGCGGCGCGGCTCTGGTCGCGGCCGCCAAGGCTGGGGCCGTGGTGCGTTCCAATGCCGCCGAGCTGCGGGAAGCCGTTGGCGATGTCGAGGTCGAGGACGGCGCGCGGCAGCTGGTCGAGCTGGGCGCTACCGCCGCGGTCATTACGGACGGCGCGCACGGGATGGTTGCTGCTAGCAACAAGGGCGTCTGGCGCGCCTTGCCGGTCGAGCGCGTGTCCGGTAACCCGACCGGAGCCGGCGATGCCTGTACGGCGGTCGTCGCGGCCGCGGTCGCCGAATCACCCGAGCCCGACTGGTCCGTCGTCCTGAAAGCAGCCGTCGCCGCGTCCGCCGCGGCCGTGCTGACACCCGTTGCCGGAGACATCGACCTCGCCGCCTACCGCCGTTGGCAGCCGCAGGTCACCGTCAGGTAGCCCTCTCCGCTCTTTTTTCTTTTGCTTTTAAGGAGATTTTCATGCCGTTGGTATCTGGTGCCGAAGTTGTTCTGGCTGCGGCGAAGGCCGGTCGGGGTGTCGGCGCTTTCAATGTGATCCAGCTCGAGCACGCGACCGCTCTGATCGCGGGCGCCGAGCAGGCGGGGACGCCGGTCGTCCTGCAGATCAGCGAGAACGCGGTCAAGTACCACGGCGCGCTGAAGCCGATCGGCGTCGCCACCCTGGCCGCCGCCGCGGACGCCGCCGTCCCGGTCGTCGTCCACCTCGATCACGCGATGGACCGCGACCTGGTCACCGAGGCCGTCGGCCTCGGCTTCACCTCCGTCATGTACGACGCCTCGAAACTCGAGTACGCCGACAACGTCGCCGCGACCACCGAGGTGACGAAGTTCTGCCACGACCACGGCGTCTTCGTCGAGGCCGAGATCGGAGAGGTCGGCGGCAAGGACGGCGTCCACGCGCCCGGCGTCCGCACCCGCCCCGACGAGGCCGTCGCCTTCGCCGAGGCCACCGGCGTCGACGCCCTCGCCGTCGCGGTCGGCTCCTCGCACGCGATGACCGAGCGCACCGCCGCCCTCGACTTCGACCTGATCGCCGAGCTGCGCGCGGCCGTCGCCGTCCCGCTCGTCCTGCACGGCTCCTCCGGCGTCGCCGACCCCGACCTGACCCGCGCCGTCGAGGCCGGCATGACGAAGGTCAACATCGCTACCCATCTCAACAACGTCTTCACCGCCTCCGTCCGCCAAACCCTCGCCGACGCACCCACCCTCGTCGACACCCGCAAGTACCTCGGCCCCGCCCGCGATGCAGTCGCCACCGAGGTCGCCCGCCTCCTCACCCTCCTGAAGGCCTAGGCCGGACCGCCCCTCAAGAGCGAATCGCCTCGTAGCGGCGGAGGGACTCCAGACGGGCTTCGGCGTGGTCGACGATCTGGTCGGGGTAGCCGGCGGCGCCGCCGTGTTTCCAGGGTTCGTGGGCCTGTTTGCCGGGCAGGTCGCGGAGTTCGGGGATCCAGCGGCGGACGTACTCGCCCTGGGGGTCGAACTTCAGGCCCTGGGTGATCGGGTTGAAGATCCGGAAGTACGGCGACGCGTCGGCGCCGCAGCCGGCGACCCATTGCCAGTTCAGCGAGTTCGAGGCCAGGTCGCCGTCGTACAAGCGCTGCATGAACCAGCGGGCGCCGTACTTCCAGTGCACGTGCAGGTCCTTGATCAGGAAGGACGCGACGACCATCCGGACCCGGTTGTGCATGAAGCCGGACTCGTTGAGCTGCCGCATCCCGGCGTCCACGATCGGGAAGCCGGTGCGGCCCTGCTGCCAGGCTTCGAGCTGGTCGCCGGGCTCGTCGTAGACCATCCGCTCGAACTCGGGGCGCAGCGGTTTCCAGGCGGCGTCCGGATGGCGGGCCAGCAGGTCGGCGCAGAACTCGCGCCAGGCGAGCTCGCGGCGGTAGGCCTCGGCGCCTGCGCTGCGCTTGTGGGACAGGTCGAAAAGCATCGTGCGCGGATGGATCTCGCCCCATTTCAGCGGGATCGACATCCGCGAGGTGCTGTCGAGATCGGGCCGATCGCGTTCGTCGTCGTAGTCCGCGACGTCGTCCAGCCAGCTCTGCCAGTGTTTCCGGGTCGCCTGCTCACCGGCAGTGCCGAGGTCGGACTCGGGGAGCGGCTCGCTGTCTGCCTTCAGCCACTGGACGTCGGCGGGCGCGTCGACCGGCTTGCGCCAGCCGTGCTCGAGCCAGGCGCGGAAGTACGGCGTGAAGACCTGGTACGAGCGTCCTTGCTGGTTGAGGATCCGGCCCGGGGCGATCGCGTACGGCGAACCGGTCGCGACCAGCGGACACTTCAATGCGGCTTCAACTTCTTGGTCGCGGCGCTGCCCGTACGGCGCGTGGTCCGCGCTGATGTGGACGCTGACCGCTTCGATCTCCTTCGCCAGCTCCGCGATCACCCGGGCCGGATCGCCGCGGCGGATCACCAGCCGGCCGTCCATGGCCGCCGACAACGCTGTCAACGAGGCGGTCAGGTGCTCGCGGCGCGGATCGCCGGAACGCTCCCAGAGCAAGGGATCCACGACGAAGACGCCGAGCACCCGGCCGGCACCCGCGCTCACGGCGTCCAGGAGGGCCGGGTTGTCGCTCAATCGGAGATCACGGCGGAACCACATCAGTGCTGTCACGTCCGGCATCTAACGCCAGTACCCGTGGCAATGCGGGCAGACTTGCCCGCATAAGCGAGAATGGGTTTCGTGAGCGAGCTGATCGATACCACCGAGATGTACCTGCGGACTGTCTACGAGCTGGAAGAAGAGGGCATCCTGCCGCTGCGCGCGCGGATCGCCGAACGGTTGCACCAGTCCGGGCCGACAGTCAGTCAGACGGTGGCGCGGATGGAGCGCGACGGTCTCGTCACGGTCGAGGGCGACCGGCACCTCGAGCTCACCGCCGTCGGGCGCAAGCAGGCGGTCCGGGTGATGCGCAAGCACCGCCTGGCCGAGCGGCTGCTGGTCGACGTGATCGGCCTGGAGTGGGAGGACGTGCACGCCGAGGCCTGTCGCTGGGAGCACGTGATGAGCGACGCGGTCGAGCTGCGGCTGCTGAAGATCCTGGACAACCCGACCGAGTCGCCGTACGGCAACCCGATCCCGGGCCTGGAGGAGTTGCTCACCGACGGCCAGGCCAGCGCCACGGAGGACTTCCGGATCGGCGTCGAGCCGCTGGACAAGGTCCTCGACCAGGCCACCGGGCAGAGCGTCCGGGTGCTGGTCCGCCGGATCGCCGAGCCGGTGCAGACCGACGACAGCGCGATGGCCGTCCTGCGCAAGGCCGGCGCCCTGCCGGGCCGCGAGGTCGACTCCGCGCTGGACGCCGAGGGCGTGCTGGTCGGCAGCCGGGAGGCCGGCGGCGTGATCAGCGACGAGACCGCCGGGCACATCTTCGTCAGCATCGTCTGAGGTCAAAGCTCCGTTAACGCTGAGCACTCGATGCGGTACGTCGTGTGCTCAGCGGGTACCGTCTCGCTGAAATGTCCGAAAACGTCATCGACTGGCCCCAGTACCTGCGGGAGTTCCACACCGCGGCCCCGGGCAGCACCGAAGCCCTGTTGTCCCGAGCCGTCGCCGGCGATCACACGCCGTACCGGTGGCTGGTCCGCGCTGTCTCCGGCGAGGCGCGCCGCGTCCTCGACCTCGCCTGTGGAAACGGCCCGGTCGCCCGTGAGCTGTACGGGCGGTGGGTGGTCGGGGTCGACAACAACTCCGCCCAGCTGGCCGGAGCGCCTGGTCCTAAGGTCCAGGCCGACGCGCTGCACCTGCCCTTCGCCAACGAGGTCTTCGACGTCGTCACCTGCTCGATGGGGCTGATGGTGCTGCAGCCGCTGCCCGCCGTCCTGTCCGAGGCGGCGCGCGTCCTGCGCCGGGGCGGGGTGCTGGCGGCGATCGTTCCCGCCGTCCGGCCGCTGCGGCGCGGCGACATCCGCACGCTGAGCGGGCTGACCACGCGGCTGCGGTCGACCCCGCAGTTCCCGGCCGGTGGTGAGATCACCGAGCTGAAGGAGAAGCTGCGGCAGGCAGGGTTCGACGTGATGGAGAGCCAGCGCGAGCGGTACGTCTACACGATCCGCAGCCGGGACGACGCGCAGCGGCTCGTCAACGCCGTCTACCTGCCCGGTACGCCGGACGCCCGTCGCGACACCGCCGCGGAGTGGCTGGCCGACCGCGCGGAGTCCAAGGACGGGCTGGAGGTCGCGATCCCGATCCGCCGGATCACCGCGATGCGGACGAAGGTTGCCCTGACCACCTGACGAGTCAGTGGC
This sequence comes from Kribbella sp. NPDC104218, assembly GCF_055584105.1. NCBI lineage: Bacteria > Bacillati > Actinomycetota > Actinomycetes > Propionibacteriales > Kribbellaceae > Kribbella > Kribbella sp. NPDC104218. The sequence goes on along the minus strand of NZ_JBVJMQ010000001.1, from coordinate 612,391 downwards.
CGGACGGCCCGCGCGGGGAAGTAGCGTGTTCCTGTGGGTGCGCTGAGCTGGTCCGTGCGGACGGTGGATCGGGCGCTCGACGGTGAGACGGTCTACCGCGAGCTGCTGGCCGACGAGCCGGTCGCGTTCTGGCTCGACGGCAGCCTGACCGATCGCGTCGAGCGGCGGGTCTCCGTGCTGGGGACCGGGCCGCTGTCCGACGTACTGGTTCGGGATGCTGCCGACGGGGACGTGTTCGCCGAGCTGACGGAGTTGCTCGCGGCGCGGGCTGTTCCGGCGCCGGCTGGGCTGGAGGGGTACTTCAGCGGCGGATACGTCGGGTACTTCGGGTACGAGCTGAAGGCGCTCACGGGTGGCGCGGCCGCGCATGCTGCGCCGACGCCGGACGCGCTGTGGATCTGGGCCGATCGGTTCGTCGTGATCGACCACGACCGGGAGGTCAGCTTCCTGGTCGCGCAGGACGAGCGCTGGCTGGATCGCGCGGCGTCCGGCGGCTGGTGGATGTCCGGGGTCGAGCGGCCGGCGATCGCCGAGCTGGACGTCGAGGCGCATCTCGAGCTGGACCGGACGGCGTACCTGGCCGCGATCGGGCGCTGTATGACCGCGCTGGAGGCGGGGGAGACGTACGAGGTCTGTCTGACCAACCGCGTCCGCCTCCCGGCCGTCGACGACCCGTTCGGGTTCTTCTGCTGGCAGCGCGCGACGAACCCAGCGCCGTACGCCGCCTTCCTCCGGTACGGCGAGCTGGCGGTGGCGAGCTCGTCGCCGGAGCGGTTCCTGACCGTGGACGGCGACCGCTGGGCCGAGTGCCGCCCGATCAAGGGCACCGCGCCGCGGGATGCCGATCCGCAGGCGGACCAGATCGCCGCGAAGGCGCTCGCCGAGGACGAGAAGACCCGCGCCGAGAACCTGATGATCGTCGACCTGATCCGTAACGACCTCGGCCGGGTCAGCGAGCCCGGCAGCGTCCAGGTCCCGCAGCTGATGCAGGTCGAGAGCTACCGGACGCTGCACCAGCTCGTCACCACGGTCCGCGGCCGGCTGCGCGCGGACGTGACCGCGGTGGACGCCGTCCGCGCGTGCTTCCCGCCGGGGTCGATGACGGGGGCGCCGAAGATCCGGACGATGGAGCTGCTCGACGAGCTCGAGCCGAGTGCCCGCGGGGTGTACTCCGGCGCGCTCGGTTACCTGACACTCGACGGCCGGGCGGATCTCAGCGTGGTGATCCGGACGGCGGTGCTGACCCCGGACGAGACGGTGATCGGCGCCGGGGGAGCGATCGTGCTCGATTCCGACGCGAGCGCGGAGTACGACGAAATGGTGCTCAAGGCAACGGCTGCCCTGGGTGGGAAGGTGGGGGAATGACCGGTTTGCAGGTGGCGGACTCGTTCTTGGTCGTCGACGGGGCGGTGCGCGGGCTCGACCTGCACCGCGAGCGGTTCGTCGGCTCCTGCGCCGCGGCCGGCGTGGACGCGGAGCCGTTCTGGGCGCAGCAGGTCAGCCGCCTGCCCGGTTTCGGCCGCTGGTTCCCCCGCTTCGAGCTCCGCGACACCGGCGAACTCGCCGTCCTGCGCCGGCCCGCCCCGACCACCGGCGGCCGCGTCCGCGTCGCCGTCCACGAAGGGCCCGACCCGCGCGCCAACCCGCGCGTCAAAGGCCCCGACCTGGACCTCCTCGGCAAACTCAAGGACGCCGCCCCGCACCGGGCCGACGAGCTCCTCTTCCTGGACGCCGACGGCTCCGTCCTCGAAGCCGCCTACTCGGCCATCGCCTGGTGGGAGGACGGCACCCTCTGCTTCCCCCTCCCCACCGCCCCGATTCTCCCCTCCGTCACCGCCACCCTCCTCCGCACCCTCGCCGCCACCAACGACACCCCCACCGCCCACCGCACCCGCACCCCCGCCGACCTCCACACCACCGAGGTCTGGCTCCTCAACGCCCTCCACGGCATCCGCCCGGTCCACGCCTGGAACGACTCCCCGATAGACCCCCTCCCCAACTCCACAGCCCCCACCTGGCAATCCCACCTGACGTCCCTCGCCGCCCCGCTCTAGTTCTGGGTGGTCGGCGACAGCGGCGAAGCCCGCTTGTAAATGTGATATCAGTTTGCTACCTTTTGGACATCCGAAGGGAGTGGGCCATGGTGGACGTGGATGTGGTGGAGATGCCGGCGCCGAAGGTGCGCGAGCGCGCGGCGCGGGAGGTCAACGGCTGGCCGATGGCCGGTGCGGCCTTCGTGCTGGTGGTGGGCGGCGGTGCGCTGTTCAGTGTCGCGGCCGTGAAGGGGGCCGTTCCGGTGCTGGTGCTCGGGGTGGTGGCCTTCCTGGTCGGTGCGTTTCTGGCTGCGGGGCTGACGCCGGTCGCGCCGGGGCGGGCGCGGGTGCTGCAGATCCTCGGGCGGTACTCCGGAACGCTGCGGACCGACGGGCTGCGCTGGGTGAACCCGATCAGCTCGCGGCACGAGGTCTCGACCCGGATCCGGAACCACGAGACGGCGGTGGCCAAGGTCAACGATGCCGACGGCAACCCGATCGAGATCGCGGCCGTGGTGGTCTGGCAGGTCGAGGACACCGCGCAGGCGATGTTCGAGGTGGACGACTTCGTCGAGTTCGTCGCGATCCAGACCGAGACCGCCGTCCGGCACATCGCGAACAGCTACCCGTACGACGTGCACACCGACGAGGGCGGGATGTCGCTGCGGGACAGCACCGACGAGATCACCGAGACGCTGTCGACCGAGATCGGCGCCCGGGTGCAGGCGGCCGGCGTCCATGTCATCGAGTCCCGGATCACCCACCTGGCGTACGCGCCGGAGATCGCGCAGGCGATGCTGCGCCGCCAGCAGGCGGGCGCGGTCGTCGCGGCCCGGCAGCGGATCGTCGAGGGCGCGGTCGGCATGGTCGAGCTCGCGCTGGACCGGCTGTCCGAGCACAACGTGGTCGAGCTCGACGAGGAGCGCAAGGCGACCATGGTCAGCAACCTGCTGGTCGTGCTGTGTGGTGACCGGGACGCCCAGCCCGTGGTCAACACCGGTTCGCTCTACCAGTAAGCGGCCGTCATGGCCGTGGAACGCAAGAAGATCCTGCTCCGGCTGGATCCCGGCGTGCACGACGCGCTCGCGCGCTGGGCGGCCGATGATCTGCGCAGTACCAACGCCCAGATCGAGTTCCTGCTCCGGCGGGCGCTGGCCGAAGCCGGCCGGCTCCCGTCGGGGGTCGGCAAGCAGCGCGGCCCGGGCCGCCCGGCCAAGGGGGAAGAGGACGAATGATGACGAGTCGAGTACGCCGGCCGGCGGGGGTCGGGGCGCCCGTCGTGCCGGAGCCGCTGGCGGCGCGAATGTTCTTACTGGCTTACGATCCGGCCAAGGGCCGGTTGACGGCGAAGGCGAAACTCGGCCGGTTGCTCCGGGCCGCGGCGCTGATCGATCTGCAACTCCGGGGGAATGTTGCCGATGACAACGGTAAGGTCCGGGTCGAGGTGAAACCGGCGGTCCCGTCCGATGATGTGCTGATCGGCATCCTGGCCGATATCGAGGCGTCCCGGCCGAAGAAGTGGCGGGCCTGGATCGATCGCCGGCAGGGCGCGATCCTGCGTCAGGTCCGCGACGGGCTGGAGCACGACCAGGTGATCAAGGTCGAGCGCCGCCGGTGGCTCGGCCTGATCCCGAACGACCGGATCACCGTCCGGCATCCGCTCGTCCGGCGGCAGTTGGTGCAGCGTGCGACCGACGTACTGCGCCCGTCCCGCCCGGTCAGTCAGGTCGACCTCCGGGACGCCGCGCTGATCGTCCTGGCGGCGACCGCCGACCTGCGGGTCGTCCTGTCCAAGGAGCAGCAGCGGCAGCACAAGAATCGCCTGGCCCAGCTGGCGGTTCGGGTCGGGCCGGTGGCTCCGGCGCTCAAGAAGGCCCTGCAAGCCGCGCAGCACGCGGCCTCGGGTGCGGCTTGACCAGGGAGATCCGGAGGGTGCTATGGTTCGTTACTCAAGTAAGGAACCATAGAGCCTGCGAGATCTGCTGAGGGGAGAGGTGTCGTGTTCGACGAGCGCAGCCCGATCTACCTGCAGATCGCGGACCAGATCAAGAACGACATCGTCAGCGGCGCGCTCGCCGAGGACGAGCAGGTGATGTCGACGAACCAGTACGCCGCGTTCTACCGGATCAACCCGGCGACCGCGGCCAAGGGTTTCGCCCAGCTGGTCGACGAAGGGGTGCTGTACAAGAAGCGCGGGATCGGGATGTTCGTCAGCCCGAACGCGCGCGATCTGCTCCGCACCGGACGCCGCGAGGGCTTCTTCGCCGACGTCGTCGACCCGATGATCCGTGAGGCCAAGGCCCTCGGCGTGCCGCTCCGGGACGTCGTCCAGCACATCCGCGAGTACGGAGACGCGTGATGACCACGAGCACTGTGCACCGATCCGCCCTCGGAGTGCGTACCGAGGAACTCACCGTCCGCTTCGGCGGCGTCCCGGCCCTGGACCGGCTGGATCTGCGGCTCGCGCCGGGCAAGATCCACGGCCTGCTCGGCCGCAACGGCTCCGGCAAGAGCACGCTGGCCGCCGTCCTGGCCGGGTTCCGGCAGCCCGACGACGGCCGGGTGCTGATCGACGGCGCCGGGCTCGGGACGCCGATGCCGCCGTACGAGAACGCCGTCGTGACGAGCCGGGTCTGCCTGATCCGGGAGTCCGGCGACCTCGTCGACAGCGCCCCGGTCCGGCAGGTGCTCGGGCTGGCGGCGAGCCTGCGCCCGTACTGGGACGCCGAGCTGGCGGGCGAGCTGCTGGACCGCTTCGAAGTCCCGACGAACAAGCGGATCTCGAAGCTGTCCCGCGGTAAGCGGTCGGCGCTCGGGGCGGTTCTCGGGCTGGCCAGCCGCGCGCCGCTGACGATCTTCGACGAGACCTACCTCGGGATGGACGTCCCCTCCCGGAACGCGTTCTACGCCGCGCTGCTCGCCGACTACGCCGAAGTGCCGCGGACGATCGTCCTGTCCACGCACCTGGTCAGCGAGGTCAGCACGCTGCTCGAAGAGGTGGTCATCCTCGACAACGGCCGGCTCGTCACGCAGTCGCCGGTGGACGCGCTGCGCGGGCGCGGCGCGGCGATCGTCGGGCCGGTGGCGCTGGTCGACAAGTTCGCGGCCGGTTTCACCGTGCTGGCCGAGGAGCGGCTCGGCGGGACGAAGTCCGCGACCGTGCTCGGTGACCTCGATCCGGCGCTGCGTGCGGAGGCCGCGGCGTCCGGGCTGGAGATCGGTCTGGTCGGTCTGCAGGACCTCTTCGTCCATCTCACCGCTCCGGCGCCGAAGGGAGACCGCCGATGACCGCCACGACCGTGGAGCTGCCGCGAGGAGTCACCAACCTCGATCGGCTCCGGCAGGTGCTGCGCGCGATGCGGATCGGCTCCATGCCGATGCTGAGCGTCTACTGGGGCGTGATGCTGGTCCTGTTCATCGCCGGCGGTTTCGCCGTCCAGGCCCTGAACGACGGCACCGGCAACAGCATGTGGGACTACGGCACCCAGTCGCCGAAGTACTTCTCGATGGCGGCCGGGATCAGCCTCGCGCCGGCGTACCTGAACCTGCTCGTCGCCCAGGGCGTCACCCGGCGGATGTTCTCGGTTGCCGCGAGCATCTTCCTGACGCTGGCCGCGGCCACCACGGCGTTGCTGTGGGTGCTGGGCTACCAGATCGAGCGCGTGGTCTACGACGCGCAGGGCTGGGGCCAGGGCCTGGAGAACGCGCATCTTTTCACCAGTACGTCCCAGGGCGGACTGATCTTCGTCGAGTTCTTCCTGCTGATCGTTTCGCACGAGGCGACCGGGTGGTTGCTGGGGGTCACCTTCTACCGGTTCGGCTTCTGGCGGGCGCTGGCGCTCGTCCCGCTGTCGCTGCTGCCGGCCGCGGCGACGGAGTTCCTGCTCGTCTCCCAGTGGCTGGCCGGGCCGCTGTCCGGCCTGTACGAGCGGCCGCCGCTGGCGATCGCCGTCCCGGCCGTCCTGCTGGTCACCGCGCTCGGCCTGTACGCCGGGCACCGGGTGCTGCGGCCGATGCCGCTGAAACCCGCCAAGGGCTGAGTTATGCACAGGGGATGTGTATAAGTCGGGTGCGTTCTGTGGACGGTTGCGTGCTCGCTGTGGACGACACGCAGATAGTCGCGGAGTCGCAAGAACTGTTGTCTGGAAAGGGTTGTGCGGCCCCGGTCGGCGGCGGTACAAATGTCGACACGCCGTTGTGTCGAACAGCGGCGGGTCGACGAGAAACCGAGGGCCCACGCGGTGGGGATCCCCACTGAGGTAGACCGGTGACGGGGTCTGCCGGTCCCACGGATCTTGCTCGGGAGGCTGGAGACGTCACCTTCCTTCAGCTACTGAGGGGCCCCTCCGACTCATACTCGGAGGGGCCCCGCTTCATGCGAGGCCCCTCGGTGATTCGATACCCGGCGGTGCCGGTTAGCGAAGCGTGATGCGCAGCCGGTTCAGCGGGCCGCGGGCCGCGACGTGCAACTCGGTGCCGCGGCTGGTCTTCTGCAGCTGGTAGTTGACCGTCTGACCGTTGAGCGTCACACGCTGTACGGACGCGCCCGCCGGTAACACGGCCCCGATGGTGAGCTTCGCGCTGACGCCGTCCGAGCTGACGTCGGTCCGCAACTCCTTACCGGTAAGCCGTGCGGTCACGTCGACGGCGCCGCGGTCGAGCCGGATGTTGCTGCCGGCCACCTTCTGCTGGCCTTCGGGAAGCTGCGGGACGATCGCGAGCCGGTCGCGACCGAGATCGGGGTCGACGCCGAGCTGCTGGTGAATGACCGGCCAGAGGACGCCGTACGTGCCCCAGGCCTGGAGGTTCATCGAACGGTCGTAGAACGGGCGGCCGATATTGGCGGGGGAGTCGGGGGAGGGGGCGATCTCCGGCATCGCGCCCGGCGTCTCCCAGACCGACGGATCGAGCTGGATCCGGGCGTTGCCGGTCGTGTAGACCTGCTGCTGGGCCTTGCCGAGCCGTCCATAGTTGCCCTCGGCAACCGCCATGATCGAGGTGTTGAGGGAGAAGATGCTGCGCTCGCTCTTCACCTGGGAGACCACCGGGTCGCAGCTCGCCCCGGGGTTGCCGGCCGGGTCGGACGTCGGGCCGGTGCCGGTGTGGAACAGGCCGAATTCGCCGGTGTAGCAGGGTTTCTCGCGCTGGTCGAGCGCCGCGGCGGCGTGCTCGGGGGAGGCGAGCGGGGAGGTCGGCTTGCCGGGCCGGACCAGCTCGGCCTCCATCGGGGTGACGCCGGTCCAGTGCCGCTGGAAGATCGGGGTGTTGTCGTTCGCGGGATCGGCCGGGTCATCGACGGAATCGGCGTACCCGAGCGCCTTCGGCACCCACCACTGGGCCTCGAAGCGGCGCTCGAGGTCGGTTGCGCGCGCGGTCGCCCACTGCTCGGTCCGGTGATCGCCGCGGGCGTCGGCCAGATCGGCGAGGTCGCGCAGACCGCGCGCGAGATAGACCGTGCTGTCGAGTTTCTCGGCGCCCATCCCGCTGCGCTCGACGTTCGCCAGGCCCTCGGGCCAGCCGTCCTGGTCCTGGTCGAGCTCACGGTAGACGTAGCGCAGGTTGCGGACGCTGAAGTCGTACATCTCGTCGCGGAAGCGGTCGTCGCCGGTCCAGCGCCAGAGCAGCGCGACGATACTGGGGAACTTCACCGTCTCGTCGGTGTTACCGGCGCTCTGGTTGGAGCCGAAGTACACGTCACCGGTCGGGATGATCTCGTGTGCGACCTTGCCGCTGCGCCGGTTGAGCAGATCGCTGATGTCACGGAGTGCGCGCAGATGCGCCTTGACCGTGTCGAACTGGCCGGCGGCGACGGCGGCGTACGACGTGTACTCGCCGTCCGTCGCGAACAGCCAGGGATAATCGGGGAAGCCGGCGCCGAACCAGCGCGCGGTGTCGATCCGGCCTGCTGGGGCTGGGTAGTCCTTGCCCTCATTGACGTCGCGGACCTGCAGGTTGCGGGCCTCCTGGACCGAGTCGGCCAGGTTCTGCTTGCTCCACGCGACGCTCTGCTCCAGCAGCGGATCACCCGGGAGCTCGACCTTCGAGCGTTCGTCGAGCTCCGCGCGCTGCCGGATCTTTGCCTGCAGCAACTGGTCTGGGTTGCGCAGCGCTTTGTCGTACTCGCGTTTGGCGGCAGCGCTACCGTCGTCCGAGCCCGCGACCGCGAACCAGATTGTCCGCTCCTTGTTCGCCTGCAGGGCGACCTCGTAGCTCAGCCGCCCGCCGGTGCCCTTTCCGATCAACGAGTCGTCGCATCGGGCCGGCGTCGTACCGTCGGGCGGGCAGATCACCGCTGGGCTCTGTGGGCCTCGATGGTCCGGCCCGAGTGTGTGCGCGGTCGGCTTCAGCGACGAGCCGACGTACGCCGCGTAGTCGTGCTTGCTCGCATTCGGATAGGCCGGCGTCCCCTGCTCCCGGAACCGCAAGGCGCCGCTCTGGTAATCACCGGTATCCGGCAGGTTGGCGTCGGCCGCGCTCGGCGTCGTCCAGCCCCACGGGTACGACGACATCAGCTCCGAATGCGCATCGACGTCCAGCTTCACCTTGCGCGTCGTCCCGGCCCGCAAGGTCAGCCCGACGACGGCTCCGCGGACGCCGTCCGGTACGAAGTCTGTCCTGCGGACCTGTACGTCGCCGCCGTACTCGACTCGGCTGTAGCCCCATCCGCTCGTGTACTTCGATGCCTCCTGCAACCACTCGCCGTCCAGGCCGAACCACAACCCGTCCAGCAACTTCAACGGCTGCGCCCAGAACCCGCCCATCTCCCCGCGCACATGCCACCCCGTCGCCGGATACAACCCGTTCTCGTCCCCCATGACATAAGCCCGATCCCCCACCACCAACCCGCGCCGATCCCCCAACCGACTCGACTCCGACAACTCACGTGCCGAGGCCCCCGCCCCGGCACTCGCCGTCGTCCCTTCACCCGGCACCCCGTCCGCCCGAGCCGACGCCGTCCCGGCCAACCCCACCCCCAGCGCCAACAACCCAACCCCCACAACCCGCCGCTTCGCGCCGGCCCGGCTTCGCGCCGGCTCCAACCAGTTGCTGAGGAAGCGGCGGATCGCGCCGGGTGCGGGGGTGCGGCTCGTGGAGGAGTTGCTCTGCCCGCGGGGCGGGGTGGCAGGGGTGTGCGGAGTCATGGCGGGTCTCCTTTGGGGGTTAGCCAGGGGCGGTGCTGCCTCGGATGACCAAGGTGGGGTGGAGGAGGTGGGCGGCGGGAGATTGGGTGGTGAGGGTGGTGATGAGGTGGGTGGCGATCTCGTCCATGGGCTGGCGGAGGGTGGTGAGGCCGGGGGTGACGACGTCGGCGAGGGGGGAGTCGTCGAAGCCGGTGACGCCGAGGTCGCGGCCGGGGGTGAGGTTGCGGCGGGTGAGCTCGCGGAGGGCGCCGAGGGCGAGGACGTCGGAGAGGGCGACGATGCCGTCCGGGGGTTCGGGGGAGTCGAGGAGCTGGGCGGTGGCGCGGGCGCCTTCGTCGAGGGTGTCCTCGCGGCAGCGGACGGCGAGGCCGGTGGTCGGCAGGCCGAGCTCCGCGCAGGTGGTGCGCCAGCCGTACAGACGGTCCTCGGCGAGCCCGGAGGTCTTCGGCCAGCTGAGGAAGGCGATCCGGCGGCGTCCGGTCTCGTACAGATGGCGGACGGCGAGCGCCGATCCGGCCGCGCCGTCGACGTCTACCCACGCGCCGGGCTGCGTGCTCTCCTTCCACACCCGCCCGAACGACACGAACGGGATCTTCTTCTCCTTCAGCCACCCGTGCCGCGGATCCCGCGTCTCGGTCTGCGACAACACGAACCCGTCGACCAGCCGCCGCGCGTGCAGATCGTCGTACACCGGCATCCCCTCGACCCCGGCCGGCGCCGTGAACAACAAGATGTGCCGCCCGGTCCGCTCCGCCGCCGCACACAGCGCATGCAAGAACTGGTCCATCACCAGATGCGTCTGATTCGGCCAGCTCGGCACGCAGTACCCGATCAACTCGACCGCGCTCGTCCGCAGACTCCGGGCATTACGATTGGGCCGGTAGTTGAGCAGCTCGATCGAGGCGTTCACCCGCGCCAGGGTGTCCGGCCGCAACCGGTGCGGCGCGTTCAACGCGTTCGACACCGTCTGCACCGACACCTCCGCGTGCGCGGCAACCTGCTTCAACGTCGCCACAACAACCTCCCCCAGGCCTTTTGAACGTTAAAACCCTTCGCATCCTCCCCCGCCCACCTCCCCCTGTCAACGCCTCACCCCACCGGACCGCGCCGCACCACCGCAACCGTCTCCGCCCACGACGCCGGCCCGATCCACCGCCCCCACCACGACGCGCCCGCTGCCGCGAAGGCCGCCGGATCCCCGCCGCTCACCTTCACCTCGAGCTCAGGCCGCTCCGCGAGCAACCCGCGGACGTCGTCCGGTGTCATCTGCTGCGGCGCGCTCGTACTGCCCTTGTAAGCACAGCTCCCGTCCCACCGCAGAATCCGCCGCCGCACCGCCGGGACCAGCAGGTTCCCACCCACCCAGACCGGGATCCGCGGCCGTTGCACCGGCCGGGCCGTCAGCTGCGCGCCTTCCAGCCGATAGTGCTTCCCCACGAAATCAACCGGCTCGCCCGACCACAATCGATCAATCACCGTCAGGCCTTCGTCCAGCATCTCCGCCAGCACCCGCGCCGGCCGCCGCGGCAGAAACGGATCATTCGGATCGCCGGTCCCCACCCCCAACACGAATCGACCACCCGTCAGGTGATCCAGCGCCACCGCCTCCGCCGCGACCTGCCACGGATTCCGCCGCGGCAGCGGCGTCACCGTCGTCCCGATCCGCACCCGAGACGTCGCCGCCCCCAACAGCTCCCACCGTCACCGAGTAGCGCATGTCCTGGACCCTAGACATCACCACCGACATCAGAGGCGCCTGGCTCGATGTCGCAAAGTCGCTAGGTTCTGTCGGTGGGGGCGGGGATGCTGGGGTGGTGTACGAGTCGAGGGAGCGGTGCGTTCGGGCGGTGCAGTCGAAGGATGCGCGGTTCGACGGGTGGTTCTTCACGGCTGTGCTGACGACGCGGATCTACTGTCGGCCGAGTTGTCCGGTGGTGCCGCCGAAGGTTGAGAACATGGTGTTCTACCCGAGTGCGGCCGCGGCGCAGCAGGCTGGGTTTCGCGCTTGTAAGCGGTGCCAGCCGGATGCGAGCCCTGGGTCGCCGGAGTGGAACGATCGGGCGGACGTCGTGGCGCGCGCGATGCGGCTGATCGCGGATGGCGTGGTTGATCGGGACGGCGTACCGGGGCTGGCGAGCCGGCTGGGGTACAGCGTGCGGCAGGTCCAGCGGCAGCTGTTGGCCGAGTTGGGGGCCGGTCCGTTGGCGCTTGCGCGGGCGCAGCGCGCTCAGACCGCGCGGCTGTTGATCGAGACCAGCGATCTACGGCTGGCGGATGTCGCCTTTGCCGCTGGATTCGCCAGTGTGCGGACGTTCAACGAGACCGTTCAACAGGTCTTCGCGCTGTCGCCCAGTGAGTTGCGGCGCCGCGGGACGCCGATCGCCGCGCCCGGCACCATCGCGTTGCGGCTGCCCTTCCGGGCCCCGCTGACGCCGGACAACCTCTTCGGTCATCTGATCGCCACCGGTGTCCCAGGCGTCGAGGAGTGGCGCGACGGCTACTACCGCCGAACGCTTCGGCTCCCGCACGGCCATGGTCTCGTCGCGCTCAAGCCCATGCCCGACCACATCGCCTGCCAGCTGTCGCTCACCGACCAGCGCGACCTCGCGATCGCGATCAGCCGCTGCCGCCGGATGCTCGATCTGGACGCCGACCCGGTCGCCGTCGACGAGCTGCTCGCGGCCGATCCGGTGCTGGCGCCGCTGGTCGCGAAGGCGCCCGGTCGTCGTGTTCCGCATACGGTCGATGGCGAGGAGTTCGCCGTCCGCGCGGTTCTCGGTCAGCAGGTCTCGACCGCCGCCGCCCGGACGCACGCGCATCGGCTCGTCCGCCAGCACGGCGACCCGATCGAGGATCCGGCCGGCGGCCTCACCCACCTGTTCCCGACCATGCAGGCGCTCGCGGGCCTCGACCCGGAGCAGCTGGCCTTCCCGAAGTCCCGGCGGACGACGCTCTGCACGCTGATCGAGACGCTCGCCGCGGGTGAGATCGACCTCGGCGCGGGCGCCGACTGGGAGCAGGCCCGCGCGCAGCTCGCGGCCTTGCCGGGGATCGGCCCGTGGACGGTCGAGTCGATCGCGATGCGTGCCCTCGGCGACCCGGACGCGTTCGTCGCCAGCGACCTCGGCATCCGGTACGCCGCGCGCGACCTAGGGTTGCCCGAGGCGCCGAAGGCGCTGACTGCCCACGCGGCCGCCTGGCGGCCCTGGCGGGCTTACGCCGTGCAGTACCTCTGGGCGACCGGAGACCATCCCATCAACAAGATTCCGGAGTGATGATGGCCGACCTGACCACCGACCGGTTGCTGCTCAGGCAGTGGCGGGAGTCCGACAAGGAGCCGTTCGCAGCGCTCAATGCCGACCCGGTCGTGATGGAGCATTTCCTGCGGACCGTCAGCCGGGAGGACAGCGACGCCCTGGTCGACCACACGTCCGCGCGGATCGCCGAGCAGGGCTGGGGCCTGTGGGCGGTCGAGGTGCGCGCGACCGGTGAGTTCATCGGGTTCACCGGGATGGCGGTGCCGCGGTTCGACGCGCCGTTCCTGCCTGGGGTGGAGATCGGCTGGCGGCTCGCGAAGAGTGCCTGGGGCAACGGTTACGCGACCGAGGCGGCCCGCGCCGCGCTCGACTACGGCTTCGGCCCGGCCGGCCTGACCGAGATCCTCTCGTTCACCGCGACCACCAACCTGCCGTCCCAGCGGGTGATGCAGAAGATCGGGATGACCCGCGACGAGGCCGGTGACTTCGACCATCCGCGGATCCCGGCCGGTCATCGCCTGCAGCGGCACGTCCTCTACCGGATCAGCCGATGACGTACGCCGTGATGGACAGCCCGGTCGGCCCGCTCACTCTGGTCGCGACCGACGCCGGTGAGCTGGCCGGTCTCTACATGACCGAGCACCGGCACCAGCCGCCGTTCGAAACCTTCGGCGCCCGCGACGACGACGTCCTGCCCGCCGCCGTCGAGCAGCTCACCGAGTACTTCGCGCACGACCGGAAGACCTTCGACCTCCCGCTGCACCTGCCCGGGACGCCGTTCCAGCAGCGCGTCTGGGCCGCACTCCAAGACATCCCGTACGGCGAGATCCGCACGTACGGCGAGCTGGCGCGCGAGCTCGGGATGGTCCCGGGCGCCTCCCGCGCCGTCGGTCTGGCCAACGGGAAGAACCCGGTCTCCATCATCGTCCCCTGCCATCGCGTGATCGGTTCCAGCGGCAGTCTCACCGGGTACGGCGGGGGCCTGCACAACAAGCAGGCCCTCCTCGACCACGAACGCGGTGACGCCCTGTTCTGAGCTAGCGCTGGATCAGCCGGCGTCCCAGGGCGATCATCGGCAGCTCCACCCAGCGGTAGGTGAAGTGTGCGATCCCGATCGTCAGCGCGCCCGCGACCAGGAACATCAGCGGGCTCCTCGACAGCTCCAGCCCGATCAGCCCGCACAGCCAGGCACCCAGCTCGTGCGCGAGGTTCTGCACGAGGTAGATCGAGTACGAGCGTTCACCCAGCCACACCATCGTCCGCGTCGACAGCAGCCGCTGCGGCAGCGCGTTCGCGATCAGCGCGGGCAGGAGCAGGAAGGCGACCAGGACGACGTACGGCGGGGTGATCGCCATGAAGCCGGGGATGCTGCCGACCAGGTCGTGCCGATCGATCAGGTTCGTTGCCGGCAGCACCAACAGGTGCGCGACCAGGAACAGCCCGGCCGCGACGGTCGCGACCCACGGCCGGGTCAGCGGCTGGAGCAACGCGAATCCCTTCGGGTGGTGCAGCAGAATGCCGACCAGACAGCCGATCAGGATCGCGAAGTAGTGTGCCGGCCAGCCCTGCAGCGTGCCACTTACCGGCACCGAGAGCGGGACGGCGAGCAGCGACAGCGCCATCAGCGCCAGCGTCAGCCCGATCCGGAGGCCGGACTTCGCGCGCCGCTGCGCGACGATCGTCGCGAACGCGAGCAACGGCCAGAGCAGGTAGAACTTCTGCTCGATCCCGAGTGACCAGGCCTGGCCGTAGAGGCCGCCGTTGCCGAACTCGGTCCAGAAGAACAAGTAGAGCGGCAACTCCGAGCCCGGCGCGCTTCTGGTCAGCGTGCCCGCGGCGAGTTGCGCGATCAGGGTCGCCAGCAGGACGACGAAGTACACCGGCAGGATGCGGAAAACCCTGCGCAGGTAGAAGTTCCGGAACGAGATCCGGCCGTCCCGATCCTCCTCGCGCAGCATCAGCGAGGTGATCAGGTACCCGGAGATCACGAAGAAGATCTGGACGCCGATCCAGCCTTGCAGCCGGCCGGGCCCGTTGTTGTGGAAGAAGACCACCAGCAACGCGGCGATCGCGCGCAGTCCGTCGAGGGCCGGAAACCGCCGCAGAGCCAGGTACTCGGAGTGGCTCAGCGGCGGCCGGGCGTGAAACACCGCCGGCCTGCCCCCACGGCCGGCGGTGTTCGGTCTGGTCAGTACAGCCATCGGAGGTCACCTCTCAGCAGATTTCCCCTTAAATGTCTGGGGACTGCCGTTCGGTTTCACGGCTCGCCAAAGTGAGCCGGGTGCCTCCGGAAGGGAACTATCTGGTGGTGTTGGCCGTGTCGTCGATCCGCTCGGCGGCCGGCGCCTCGATCGCCGCGACCGGCTGCTGCTTGCTGAACCGGCGCGCGATCGGCTCGGTGTAGCGGGCCGCGATCGGGCCGAGGATGACCAGGATCAGCACGTACGCCGTCGCCAGCGGGCCGAGCCGCGGCTCGACGCCGACCGCCAGACCCGCGATCACGATCGAGAACTCGCCGCGCGCGACCAGCGTCCCGCCGGCCCGCCAGCGACCGGCCGACTTCACACCCGCCCGGCGCGCGGCGTACCAGCCGGTGGCGATCTTCGTCAGTGCGGTGACGACGGCGAGCGCGAACGCGATCGCGAGCACCGGCGGGATCTCCCGCGGGTCGGTACTCAACCCGAAGAAGACGAAGAACACCGCGGCGAACAGGTCGCGCAGCGGGCTGAGCAGGTTCCGCGCGCCGTGCGCGACCTCACCGGACAGCGCGATCCCGACCAGGAAGGCGCCGACGGCCGCCGACACCTGCAGCTGCTGGGCGATGCCGGCGACCAGCAGGGTCAGACCGAGGACGACGAGCAGC
The DNA here is from genome assembly GCF_055584105.1 of Kribbella sp. NPDC104218. Taxonomy (NCBI): domain Bacteria; kingdom Bacillati; phylum Actinomycetota; class Actinomycetes; order Propionibacteriales; family Kribbellaceae; genus Kribbella; species Kribbella sp. NPDC104218. The sequence continues at coordinate 597,096 of NZ_JBVJMQ010000001.1, read as the reverse complement.
AGCATCTCGGGGTTGTCCGACGAGACTGCCCGGCTGATCACGCGCCCGTACCGGAGCGCGAGGAACAGGACGATGCTGACCGTGCCGAGCGAGATCAGCAGCGTCACGCTGCCGCCGGCCAGGCCGACGCCCGCGAGCAGCGCGGTCAGGATCGGCAGGTAGACCGCCATCGACAGGTCCTCGAGGACGAGGATGCCGAGGATCACCGGCGTCTCGCGGTTACCCAGACGGCCCAGGTCCCCGACTACCTTGGCGATCACGCCGGACGACGAGATCCAGGTGACGCCGGCGAGCGCGACCGCGGCCACCGGGCCCCAGCCGAGCATCAGCGCGACCGCCGCACCGGGCAGCGCGTTCAGCACGAAGTCGACGACACCGGACAGGTACTGCGTCTTGAGCGTGCCGACCAGGTCGGACGCGGTGTACTCCAGGCCGAGCAGCAGCAGGAGCAGGATGACGCCGATCTCGGCGCCGGTGGCGACGAACTCCTCACTGGCTGCCAGCGGCAGCAAACCGCCGTGCCCGAAGGCGAGACCGGCGAGCAGGTAGAGCGGGATCGGGGAGAACCCGACCCGGCCGGCGATCCGGCCGAGGATGCCGAGCGCGAGGATGACCGCGCCGAGCTCGATCAGCAGCATCGTGATGTTCTCGTGCATCTCACCCTCCCAGAATCAGATCGGCCACCGCGTCCACACCTTCGCGCGTCCCCACGACGACCAGGGTGTCGCCGGTCGCGAACCGGAAGTCCGGCGTCGGCGACGGGGTCGCGCCGGTCCGGCGCAGGACGGCCACGATCGACGCGCCGGTCCGGCTGCGCGCCTGGGTGTCGCCGAGGGTGCGCCCGGCGTACGGCGACTTGCCGCTGATCGGGATGTGCTCGGTGACGAGGTCGATCTCGATCTCGTTGCGGACCGGGTCGATCTGCTCGGGGATCAGCAGGTTCGCCAGCGCGGCCGCTTCGCCCGGATCGAGCGGGACCGAGTTGGTACAGGTGTCGTCGTCGTCCGGATCGTGGAAGCCGAGGAAGCGCCGCCCGTCGTTGCGGACCACCACGGAGACGTGTTTACCGCCTTCGGTGACCAGGTCGTACCGGGTGCCGATCCCGGGCAGCGTCGTCTTGGTCGGGTGGGCCTGCTGGTCCATGGTGCTCCCTCGATCGTCCGGCGCCGGATAGATGGCGTCTGCAACCATTATCTCAAGTCCTGACAACTCTGTCCGCTGCCTGAATGTGACTTGTGCTGCAACCAGGTGCACTGCAACGAGTTGCATAGGTATGATCAGGGGATGGCGCTGGAGCACGCGATCCTGGTCTCCCTGACCGAGCGGGCCGGGTCCGGGTACGAGCTGGCCCGGCGGTTCGACCGGTCGATCGGCTACTTCTGGCCGGCCACCCATCAGCAGATCTACCGGGTGCTGCGCCGGATGGACGAGGCCGGCTGGATCACCCATACCGACGTCGCCCAGGAGGGCCGGCCGGACAAGAAGGTCTACCGGATCGCCGGCGCCGGTCGCGCCGAGCTGGCCCGCTGGATCGCCGAGCCGAGTGACGCCGTCGTCCTGCGCGACGCCCTCGGCGTGAAACTGCGCGGCGCCTCGATCGGCGGCGTCGACGCCGTCGTGCGGGAGGTCGCGCGGCATCGCGCGGAGCATGCCACCCGCCTCGAGGTGTACCGCGGGATCCAGACCCGCGACTTCCCCAAGCCGGACACGCTGAACGGTCGCGAGCTGCACCAGTACCTGGTGCTGCGCGGCGGGATCCGGGCCGAGGAGTCGTTCGTGGCGTGGTGTGACGAAGTGCTCGAAGCCCTGCAGAAGGAGACGTCATGACGGACTACCCGCACCTGCTGGAGCCGCTCGATCTCGGTCATGTGGTGCTGCCGAACCGGGTCATCATGGGCTCGATGCACACCGGTCTGGAGGACCGGCTGAGCGACCTGCCCAAGCTCGCGGCGTACTTCGCCGAGCGGGCACGCGGCGGCGTCGGCCTGATCGTCACCGGCGGCTACGCCCCGAACCGGACCGGCTGGCTGACGCCGTTCGGATCGACACTGCGGAGCCGTCGGCAGGCGCGCAGGCATCGCGACCTGACCGCGACCGTGCACGCCGCGGGCGGCAAGATTGCGCTCCAGATCCTGCACGCCGGCCGGTACGCGTACCACCCGTTCAGCGTCTCGGCGTCCGCGCTGAAGGCTCCGATCAACCCGTTCAAGCCGCGCGCGCTGTCCGACCGCGGGGTACGGCGGCAGATCGCGGCGTACGTCGATTGCGCGGCGCTCGCGCAGGAGGCCGGGTACGACGGGGTCGAGATCATGGGCTCCGAGGGGTACTTCATCAACCAGTTCCTGGCCGAGCGGACCAACAAACGGACCGACCGCTGGGGCGGCAGTGCGGAGAACCGGCGCCGGCTCGCGGTCGAGATCGTCCGCCGTACGCGGGAGCGGGTCGGCCCGAACTTCCTGATCATCTACCGGCTGTCGATGGCCGATCTGGTCGAGGGCGGGCAGTCCTGGGACGAAGTCGTTGCGCTGGGCAAGGAGATCGAGGCGGCCGGGGCGTCGATCATCAACACCGGGATCGGCTGGCACGAAGCGCGGGTGCCGACGATCGTCACCTCGGTGCCGCGGGCGGCGTTCACGAGTGTGACGGCGTCCTTCAAACCGCATGTGACCATCCCGGTCGTCACCTCGAACCGGATCAACCTGCCGCAGGTCGCCGAAGAGGTGCTCGCCCGCGGCGACGCCGACCTGGTCAGCATGGCGCGGCCCTTCCTCGCCGATCCGGACTGGGTGCGCAAGGCGATGACCGAGCGCGCCGACGAGATCAACGTCTGTATCGCCTGTAATCAGGCCTGTCTGGACCACGTGTTCGCCAAGAAGAAGGCGAGCTGCATGGTCAACCCGCGGGCCGCGCGGGAGACCGAGCTGCGGCTGCTGCCGACCCGCAAGGTCAAGCATGTCGCGGTGGTCGGCGCCGGCCCGGCCGGGCTCGCCGCGGCCGTCACGGCGGCCGAGCGCGGGCATCGGGTCGAGCTGTTCGAGGCCGAGTCCGAGGTGGGCGGCCAGTTCGGGATCGCGCAGCGGATCCCCGGTAAGGAGGAGTTCGCCGAGACGATCCGGTACTACCGGCGCCGGCTGGAGCTCACCGGCGTCAAACTGCATCTCGGCCGCCGGGCGAGCGCCGCGGACCTGGCCGGATTCGATGAGATCGTGCTCGCGACCGGCGTCGTCCCGCGGGTCCCGGCCATCCCCGGGATCGACCACCCGAAGGTGCTCTCGTACGTCGATGTCGTCCGGAACGGGAAGCCGGTCGGCGGCTCGGTCGCGGTGATCGGCGCGGGCGGGATCGGGGTGGATGTCAGTGAGTTCCTGACCACCGCGGAGTCGCCGGCCCTGGATCTGGCGGCGTGGAAGGCCGAGTGGGGAGTCGCCGACCCCACGGTCGCTCCAGGCGCCCTCGGCGTACCGGCTCCGGAGGCTTCGCCGCGGCAGGTCTATCTGCTGCAGCGCAAGCCCGGGCGGATCGGGGCCGGGCTCGGCAAGACGACCGGCTGGGTGCATCGGGCCGCGCTGAAGAACAAGCAGGTCGAGCAGCTGCGCGGCGTCAACTACGAGCGCATCGACGACGAAGGACTGCACCTGACCTTCGGGCCGCAGCGGGAGAAGCCGCGCGTCCTGGCCGTCGACACCGTGGTGATCTGCGCCGGGCAGGAGTCGGTCCGCGACCTGGCCGACGCGCTCGCCGGTAAGCCGGTGCACATCATCGGCGGCGCCGACGTCGCGGCCGAGCTCGACGCCAAACGAGCCATCGACCAGGCCACCCGGCTCGCGCTGACGCTCTAGTACAGGCTCAGGTCGTAGCGGCCTTGGCGGCGGCTTTCGCTTCCTTCTTGAACGCGCGGACCTCGCCGAGGGTCTTGGCGTCGACGACGTCCGCGATCGAGCGCCGGGAGCCGCGGTCGCCGTACGAGCCGGCCGCCTCCCGCCAGCCCTTGGGCTCGACGCCACGCTGCTTGCCGAGCATCGCGAGGAAGATCTTCGCCTTCTGCTCGCCGAAACCGGGCAGGGCCTTGAGCCGCTTGAGCACCTCGGCGCCGTCCGGCTTGGGTTTGCCGGCCGTCCAGATGTTCGTGGTGTCGCCGTCGTAGTTCTCGATGATGTGCTGGGCCAGCGCGTGCACCCGGCGTCCCATCGAGCCGCCGTAGCGGTGGATGGCCGGCGGGGTCACGCACAGCTCGACGAACGTCTCGACGTCCGAGTTGGCGATCTTGACCAGGTCGAACCCGTCCATCCGGTCCGCGATCTTCCGCGGGCCGGCGAACGCGTGCTCCATCGGGTACTGCTGGTCCAGCAGCATCCCGACCAGCAGGGCGAACGGGTCGTCGTTGAGCAGCTTGTCCGCGGCCGGATCGCCGGTCAGGTGCAGTTCGCGCAGCATGTACTCATCTTGACACGGGCACTCTGGTTCGCCAGAGCAGGTAGACGAAGTACGGCGCTCCGATCATCGCTGTGAGCAGACCGGCCGGAATTTGCGCCGGTGCGATCAGCGTGCGGCCGAGGCTGTCCGAGATGCTGACCAGGACGGCGCCGAGCAGCGCGGCGACCGGCAGGATCCGGGCGTGGCTCCCGCCGACCAGAGCACGAGCGGCGTGCGGTGCGACCAGCCCGACGAAGCCGACCACGCCGATCGCCGACACCGCGGCCGCGGTCATCAGCGCCGCGCAGAGCAGCATGACGAGCCTGGTCCGCTCCAGGCGGACGCCGAGCACGCGCGGGACGTCGTCGTCCAGCGCGAGCAGGTCGAGCTCGCGCCGCGCATGCAGCATCACCGGCGTCAGCACCAGCAACGCCAGCGTGACCGGAAGGACCTGCGGAAGCGTCCGGCCGTAGGTGCTCCCGGACAGCCACGTCATCGCGAGGCTGATGTTCCAGGGGTCGGTCGCGACGATCATCAGCGTGATCACCGCCGTCGCGGCCGACGAGACGCCGACACCGATCAGCACCAGCCGGTCCGAGCTCAGCCCGCCCCGCCACGACACCAGGTAGACCAGAGCGAACGTCGCCAGCGCACCCACTGCGGCGACCCCGGAGAGCAGCCAGATACCGGCCGCCGGCGCCAGGACCAGAGTGGCCACGGCACCGACGCCCGCGCCGCCGGTGATCCCGAGAATGCCAGGCTCGGCCAGCGGGTTCCGGCAGACCGCCTGGACGACGGCGCCCGCGATCGCGAGCGCGGCACCGGACAGGATCGCGGCCAGCACCCGCGGGAACCGCGCGTCGAGCACATAGGTGATGACCCGGCCGGAGCGGTTGTTGGCCCAGTTGACGATGTCGCCCGTCCGCAGGAAGGCATCACCGGAGAGCATCGCGAAGACCGCGAACGCGACCAGGAGGATCAGCAGGACGGCGGTGACCAGCAGGAACGTCCGGCGGCTGCGCAGCCCGCCGCCGGCCCCGCCGGGGGAGCGGCTCGGGCCGGAGTCGCGGTAGCGGCGGGCCAGCCAGACCAGCACGATCGCGCCGACCACCATCGTCATGATGCCGGTCGGGATCTCGACCCCGGCCTGACCGCCGAGGGCCGCACGGAGTACGACGTCCGACAGCAGGACGACGAGGATGCCGGCCAGCCCGGACAGCGGCAGCAGGACGCGGTGCCGCAGCAGGCCGGGAACCAGCGGTACGAGCAGCCGGACCAGCACCGGCGCGACCAGGCCGACGAAGCCGACCGGGCCCGTCACCGTCACGGCCGCGGCCGACAACAGCACGGTGAGCAGCGTGACGATCACGCGCACCCGGCGTACGTGCACACCGAGGACGGACGCCGTGTCGTCGCCGAGGGCCAGGATGTCGAGTTTGCCCGCCAGGATCAGCGATCCGATGATGCCGACCGCGACGACCGGGGCCATCTGGCTGACGGCGTTCAGATCGGTCTGGACGAGCGTGCCCGCGCTCCACGCGAACGTGCCGACGGTCTCCTCGCGGTACAGCAGCATCAGCGTCGTCGTGACGCCGCCGAGCGCCATCGCCACCGCCGACCCGGCCAGGATCAGCCGGGTCGGACCGGTCGTGCCACCCGCCGACAACGCCAGAACGAGGACGGCGGCGGCCAGACCGCCGGTGAAGGCGACGCCGCCCGCGGGGAGCACCGGAAGCTGGATGCCAAGCGCGGCGACGGTCACGACGGCCAGATAGGCGCCGGCGTTGACGCCCAGCGTGTCGGGGGAGGCGAGCGGGTTGCGGGCCAGCGACTGCAGACCGGCCCCGGCGAACCCGAGGGCGATCCCCACGAGGACGCCGGCGAGCAGCCGGGGCAGCCGGGACGCGACCAGCACGTTCGCGGTGTTGTCGGTGCCCTGGCCGAAGACCAGCTTGATCAGGTCGCCGGCGCCAACCGTCGACGTACCTTGGGTGAGATGGACGCCGGCCAGCACGACGACCGCGGCCAGGGTCAGGACGAAGACCCCGGCGACGCGGATCCGCCGCACCGGCCGGCGCAGCGCCGCGGCAGCTTCGTCAGCTGCCCGCGCGGTGTCGAGCTGGGTCAAGAGGTGACTGCCTGGACGGCCGCGTCGATGAACTGCTCGGTGGACTTCGGGCCGCCGAACATCCAGATACCGTCCTCGAGCCGGTGCACGTTGTCGCTCTTCACGAACGGCAGGTTCTTCCAGATCGCGTTCTTGGCCAGGTCGTCGCCGAACACGTCGCCGCCGTCGGACTTGTTCGCGATGTAGAGGAACTCGCCGTCCTTCAGCTTCGTCATGCCCTCGAGATCGCTCTGGGCCAGGCCGTAGTCCTTGTCACCCTCGCCCGGCCAGGCGTTCTTCAGGCCGAGCTCGTTGCCGACGGCCCCGAGCAGCGAGCCGGACGTGTACATCCGGATCGAGATCGAGCTGCCGTCCTTCCAGCCGTCGGCCATCGTGAACGCCGTCCCGGCCTTCCCCGCGTCGGTGATCTTCTTCTTGCCCTCGGCAACCGCCTTGTCGAAGTCGGCGTTGATCTGCTGGGCCTCCGGCGTCCGGCCGACGGCGCTCGCGGTCAGCTCCAGGTTGGACTTCATCTGCGGGATCGCGTTCTTCGCGTCCGCGGCCCGGACCACCAGCACCGGCACGGCCTTCTCGATCTGCTCGATCGCGCTCTTGGACTCGTCGCTGGTGGTGATCACCAGATCGGGGTTGAGGGCAACGATCGCGTCGACGCTGGACTCGCCGCGGGTGCCGACGTCCTTCACCGACGGGTCGAGTTTGGCCGCCGTCACCCAGGCGGTGTAACCCTTCACGTCCGCGACGCCGACCGGCATCACGCCGACCGAGATCAGGTTCTCGACGACGCCCCACTCCAGGCCGACGACGCGGGTGGCCGGCGCCTTGAGGTCGATCTTCTTGTTCCGGGCGTCGGTGATCGAGACCGGCACCGGCGTCGCCGTCGCGGTGCCGCCGGCGTTCTCGTCGGCGGCGGGTTCACTCGTTCCGCACGCCGTCAAGGCGATCAGCGCGGAGATGGCGAGAGCAGCGGTTCGCTTCATGACAGTACTTTCAGCTGGTTGGAATGCGACTGAGGTGCTTGCCGATCGGGCGGGTGCTGACCAGGCCGGTGGCCGGGTCGGTACCCACCTCGATCGCGATGCCGTAGGTCTCGGACAGCGCGGCGGCGTCCAGGACCTCGGCGGGAGTGCCGGTCGCACGTACTCGCCCCTGATCGAGTAGTGCGATCCGGTCCGCGACCGCGGCGGCCTGGTTGAGGTCGTGCAGGACGACGCCCACCGCGACCCCGTGGTCGTCGGCCAGGTCACGCATCAGGTCGAGGATCTCGATCTGGTAGCGCAGATCGAGAAAAGTGGTCGGCTCGTCGAGCAGCAGGACGCCGGTGTCCTGGGCCAGGCAGGTCGCGAGCCAGACGCGCTGCAACTCGCCGCCGGACAGCTCGTCGACCGAGCGATCGGCCATGTCGGTCACCCCGGTCACGGCCATGGCGTGCTCGATGGCGCGGTGGCCGTCCGGGTCGTCGCCGCGCCAGCGGCCCCGGTGCGGGTGGCGTCCGTACCCGACGACGTCGTGGACCGAGACGCCGTTCGGCGTCGGGCGGGACTGCGAGAGCAGCGTCACCTTGCGGGCGAACTCCTTGCTCGACAAGGCGAGCGCGTTCCCGCCGTCCGGGAAGGTGATGCTGCCGGACTCCGGCTGGTGCAGCCGGGCGAGGGCGCGCAGCAGCGTGGACTTGCCGCTGCCGTTGGGCCCGACGAGCGCGGTCACACTCGCTGCCTCGATGCGCAGCGAAGCGCCGTCCACCACGCGCTTTCCGTGATAGCCCAGGCGCAGATCGTCACCGGTCAACCCTGCCTGATCGCGCATGGCCGAAAGCATAGCCTTACCTAACCTGTCAGCAATATCGTTCAGATCTCACCTGCACTTGAACCTGCAGCGGCCCAGCTACGCTGTGTGCTGATGAAGCCTGCGGAGGTGGCGATGGATCCGGTGTTCGCACCCGATGTGCCGGTCGCGGTACGACGGCTCTACGAGCACCGGCCCGAGCTGTTCGTCCCGGCGGACGCGCAGCGGCCGAAGCGGCAGACGTCCTGGTCGGGGACGCCCGCGAACACCCTTGGCCAGTTGCTGGTCTGGGTCACGGTCTGCGTGGGCGGGTGGATCCTCGCGACGATCGTGATGGGCGCGGTGCTGCCGACGACCGTGACGATCTGGGTCGCGACCGCGCTGGCCGCGCTCGCCGTCCTGTCCACCGCCGGCATCCTGGTCAAGTCGGTGGTCGAGGACCGCGGGCACAAGTCGGTCCGGCTGCAGCACGGCAAGTACCTGCTGCCCGCCGACTTCGACGAACCCGCCGCCCGCCTGCTCACCCGCGCCCAGCGCGCGGTCAAATCGGTGCTGGAGGCAACAGTCACCCGGCGTGGCCTGCTCGACGACATGCAGAACGAGCTCGTCCTGCCCGAACAGCTCTGGGACATCGCCCAGGTCCTCCGCGAGCAGACCGTCCTCCGCGCCCGCCAGCAGGACGTCGCCCGCGGCATGGCCACCGCCGAACTCGACACCGTCCTCGGCCCCCAGCGCCGCGCCCTCGCCCTCTCCGTCGCCGCCATCGACCGCAAAGTAGCCCTCTTCGAGCAGTACGCCGACCGCGTCCGCGCCGCCGACGCCGCCCTCCGCGCCGAAGCCGCCCTCGCCGACTCCGACCGCTACCTCGACCTCCTCGCCCGCACCGAACCCCTCCACAACAACACCCTCCTCGAAAACTTCACCGAAGAAGCCACCGCCCTCCGCCAAACCCTCACCCGCTCCATCACCGCCGCCCGCACCGCCGGCAAAACCCTCACCCTCCCCGACTAGTAGTTCTGGAGGAGGGCGGATTCAGCTTCGGGGGTTGGGCCGGTGGTGAGGGGTGGGTGGCCGCGGTGGTGGTCCCAGGTGTGGAGGGCGGCGAGGGTTTGGGGGAGGGGAGTGGTGGGGAGGCCGGCGGAGCGGGCTTTGGTGGGGTTGCGGCGGCGGGTGGGCCAGAGGGGTGGGGGTTCGACGAGGGGGAAGTTGGGTGGGACGGCGGTGGTGGGGATCTGGATGAGGTCGACGGTGGTGTTGGTGAGGGTGGCTGCGGTGGTGATGAGTTCGCCGAGGGTGGAGTCGGGGCCGACGGCGGTGTAGGCGCCGGGGCGGTTGTCGGTGGCTAGTTGGACGACGAGGCGGGCGACGTCCCGGCTGTCGACCAGTTGGAGGGGCTGGTCGGGGCTGGTGGGGACGGCGACCCGGCCGCCGCGCGCGCCTCGGCGTACCCAGTAGAGAACGGTTTCGGCGGAGTCGCCCGGCCCGGTCACTCGACCCGGGCGGACGATCGTCGCTCGGTCGCCGTACCGCGCCAGGACGTCGTCCTCACACGCGACCTTGCACGGCCCGTAGGTGTCGTTCGTGAGGATGTCGGCCGCGCGCAGCGGCTCCCGGCGGACGGCGTCCTCGGTCGCCCCGGCCGGCAGATCGAGCGCGTACACCGCGTGGCTCGACATGAACATGTACCGCCCGACCCGATCGCCGAGCGCGTCCATCGCCTCGTCGACCTCGCGGCTCTGGTACCCGCTCAGGTCGACGACGACGTCCCACTCGCCGGAAGCCAACGCCGCGTAGTCCCCGCGCGACCGGTCGCCGGCCAGCTGCACGACCGCGTCCGGCAGGCGCTCGCCACTCATCCCGCGGCTGAACGACGTCACCTCCGCGCCGTGCGCCAGCGCGTCCAGCACGATCGCGCGTCCAAGAAACCCGTTCCCGCCCAGCGCCAGCATCCGCATCCGCCCGACGCTAACGCCGTCCCACCGCCGGCGCGAGCCGATTAAGCTCGCCGTCATGACGCAGACGGTGGTTGTTGCCGGAGGCACCGGAGGCCTCGGCCGGGCGGTGGTCGCGGAGTTCCTGGACGCCGGCTGGCGGGTGGTCGCGCCCGGCCGGACCGAGCAGACGGTCGGGCGGCTCGGCGCGCACCCCGCGCTGAGCCCGATCGTCGCCGACCCGTGCGACCCCGCCGATATCGCGGACGTCGTCGCGCTGGCGGCGTCCGACGAGAGTGCGCCGCTGACCGCGCTGGTCAACCTGGTCGGCGGGTTCGCGGCCGGCGGGCGCGTGCACGAGACGCCGATCGAGGAGTTCGAGGAGCAGTTCCGGATCAACCTGCGGCCGACGTACCTGATCACGCAGGCCGTCCTGCCGCACCTGCTCGCCGCGGGCGCCGGGGCGATCGTCTGTACGTCGAGCCGGTCGGCGATCCGGCCGTTCGCCGGCGCGGCCGGGTACATCGCCGCGAAGGCCGGCGTGATCGCCTTCGCCGACGCGCTGCACGCGGAGTACGCGCGTGACGGCGTCCGGGTGAACACGATCCTGCCCGCGACCATCGACACCGCGGCCAACCGCGCGGCCCGCCCGGGCGCCGACACCAGCGGCTGGACCCCGCCGGAACAGATCGCCCGAGTGGTCCGGACCCTGGTCGAGACCGAAGGCTTCGCCGGCGGTCATCTGCCCGTGTGACAACCGAATGGCCCTGTAACACGTCTGAAGCTGTAGAGCGTGCTGCAACGATGCACACTTGTGAGGGCGTGTCTCCCGGGACACACCTGGACGGCGACAGGGGAGTCAATGGGGAGACACTCGCACACGGCGGTCGACCGGCCACGCTCGGTGCCGAAGCTGCTGGGCTGGACGTTGCTGGGCGCGCTCGTGCCCGGGGTCGGGCTGATCGCCGGTGGACGCCGGCGGATCGGCGCGTTCGTCCTCACCATCACCCTCGGCCTGGTCGGTCTCGGCGTGTACGTCGGGCTGACGCGTCGCCAGGAGGTGCTCGCGGCCGCCGTCGTACCGAGCCGGTTGCTGATCACCTCGGTGACGATCGGCGCGCTCGCGCTGCTCTGGATCGTGGTGATCGTCGCCTCGCACCGGTCGTTGCGTCCGGCAACGGGCGGCGCCGGCCGGCGGGCGCTCGGCGCGGCCTTCGTCGGGGTGCTGTGTTTCGCGATCGCGGCCCCGGCCGCGGTCGCCGTCCAGAACGTGATGGCCCAGCGGGACCTGGTCCAGGACGTTTTCGTCGCGCAGGGCGAGAGCAAGAGCGCGACCCGGCCGAAGACCGTCAACATCAAGGACCCGTGGGAGGACCGCCCGCGGCTGAACCTGCTGCTGCTCGGCGGTGACGACGCGCCGAGCCGCGTCGGCGTCCGGACCGACACCGTCATCGTCGCGAGTATCGACACCAAGACCGGTAACACCGCGCTGATCTCGATGCCGCGCCAGCTCACCTTCATGCCGTTCCCGAAGGACTCGCCGCTGTACCGCAAGTACCCGAACGGTTTCGGCAAGGAGGGGCTCAGCCTGGAGGGTCGGCTGGAGTGGATGCTGACCGCCATGTACGAGAACGTCCCGGCCGCGCACCCCGGCATCCTCGGCCCGTCGGACAACGAGGGCGCCGACGTCCTCAAACAGTCCGTCGGCGCGGCGACCGGCCTGAAGATCGACTACTACCTCCAGGTGAACCTGACCGGTTTCCCCGAGCTGGTGAACGCGCTCGGCGGGATCACCGTCAACGTCAACGAACGGGTCGCGATGGGCGGCGTCAGCAGCGCCCACATCCCGCCCAAGGAGTGGATCGAGCCGGGCCCGAAACAGCACCTCGACGGCCGGCACGCCCTCTGGTTCGCCCGCGGCCGCTACAACGCCGACGACGACCAGCGCCAGATCCGCCAGCGCTGCACGATCAAGGCCATGGTCGACGCCGCCGACCCCGCCACCCTCGTCACCAAGTACAAGGCGATCGCCAAAGCCGGCCGGCACCTGCTCCGCACCGACATCCCCCAAGAGCTCCTGCCGGCCCTCGTCACCCTCGCCCTCAAGGTCAAGTCCGGCACCGTCTCCAACATCAACCTCGACGTGTCGAAACTCCGCATGAAGTACCTCCACCCCGACTACGAAGGCATGCGCGAAGCCATCGCCGACGCCCTCGAAGCCCCCGCTCCACCCCCCACCGCCAAACCCACCGCCAAAACCCCCAAACCCCCCACCAAATCCACCAACACCCCCAAACCCCCCACCCAAAACCTCGTAGACGCCTGCGCCTACCAACCCGAAACCAACCAACCCAGCTAGCTCTCGCGGCCTGTAACCGAAGGGGAGCGGCGACTGCCTGTTCGCCTGACGCTTCCGATCGTCGTTGTTCATGGCGAGGCCTCCGGTCGCTGATCACGCTCCGGTCGGCTGACTGTGTCTGCCCGACGTCCGCTGGCGCCCGGACCGACGTCCGCTGCCCGCGGACCGGCCGGATGCTCCGGAGCCGGGTCGTGGCTGAGCTTCACCGGCGTCCGGCCGGATCACGCGCCATAGGTTCCACTGGACGCCGCGCCCACCTGCCAGGTGCATGCACGCCTACCGCCGGCGGTGGCGACTGGACCGGCGTGTAGCGTCCGCCGGTTGTCGGGGACGGTGGGACTGCGGCCTGGCGCGGGTTCGTGACAGGCCGGCGGGACGTCGGCCTTGGTCAGGTTGTCAGCGCCGGCAGGTGGTGTGACGCGAGGCTGCTGCGGGGTGCGGGGTGCGGGGTGCGGGGGTGCGGGGTGCGGCGGTCCGGTCGTGCGGGGGTGCGGGGTGCGGGGTGCGGCGGTCCGGTCGTGCGGGGGTGCGGGGTGCGGCGCTCCGGTCGTGCGGCGGTGCGGGGTGCGGGGTGCGGTCGTGCGGGGGGTGCGGTGGTGCGGGGGCTGCTCGTGCGGCGCTGCCGGGGTGTGCTGGTGCGGGGCTGGTCGTGCGGGGGTGTGGTGGCTAGCTGCGGGGGTGTGTTGGTTGGGTGGTGGGCGGGTGGGGTGGGTCAGGTTGTGGTGGGGGTGAAGAGGGCTTTGGTTACGGCGGTTAGGTGGGGGGTTAGGTCGGGTTCGGTGGCGGCGGTCAGGTGGGGGGTGCCGACGGCGGTGCGGAGGATGCCGATGCCGAGGAGGAAGGCGCCGAAGAGTTCGGCGCGGAGGGCTTTGTCTTCGTTGCCTTCGGCAAGTTCTGCGAGGACGCCGAGGTAGCCGTCGCAGACCTGTTGGCGGAGGCGGTCGCGGGTGTCCTCGTGGGAGGCGGAGCGGAGCATGGCGATCAGGGGGTGCTCGCCGGCGTACTCGGACCAGTCCTGGAAGACGAGCTGGTGCATGAGTTTGGCGGGGAGGTCCTCGAGTGGGCCGTCGGGGAGCGGGACGGCGTCCTGGGAGGTCGCCATGGCCTCGGTGAAGAGGCCTGATTTCGAGCCGAAGTAGCGGAAGACGAGCGCCGGGTCGACCCCGACGTCCCCCGCGACGTCGCGTACCGACGTCCCGTCGTACCCGTCCCGCGCGAAGCGCAGCCGCGCGCACTCCACCAACCGCGCCCGCGTCGCCTCCCGGTCCCGCTTTCGCCCGGCGCCCTGCCCCGCGTCTGCCGCCGGCTTCCGCCCGGCGTTCTGCCGGGTGTCCGCGGGGCTGTCGGGGTTCGGCATCTCGCCTCCAAGTCATCGAGTGTTGACATCGTACCCGCGGGCTGGCTAGCCTCGTCACCAGATAAGTCATCGATCGATGACTTGGGAGGAGGTCGGGATGCGGGACGTGGTGGTGGCCGGTGGGACGACGGGGCTGGGGCGGGAGATCGCCGTGCATTACCTGCGCCGCGGGGCGCGGGTGACGGTGGTCGGGAGTACGCCGGAGCGCGGACAGGTGTTTCTGGACGACGTCGCGGGGTTGCCGGGGGAGGCGGCGTTCGTGGCGGCGGATCTGACGTCGCTCGCGGAGAACCGGCGGGTGATCGAGGAGGTCGGGGCGCGGCACGAGGCGCTGGATGCGCTGGTGCTGACGGCGATGGTGCCGTTCGTGAAGCGGAAGGTGACGGTGGACGGGTTCGAGGGCGGGTTCGTCCTCTACTACCTGAGCCGGTTCCTGCTCAGCTACGGGTTGACCGAGCTGCTGGAGCGCGGCGGGACGCCGATCATCGCCAACATCGGCGCCACCGGGATCACCAAGGGCGCCGTCGCCTGGGACGACCTGCAGAGCGAGCGGAAGTACGGCGTCGTCCAGGCGACCATCGCGAACGGCCGCGCCAACGACCTGCTGCCGATCCACTACCTGCAGAACCACCCCGACGGCCGGACGAAGTACTTCGGCATCCAGCCGCCATACACGAATACCCCAGGCAACCACCTGCCGCAGCCGCTGCGCACGCTCAGCCGCCTGACCGCCGCGGCGTTCGCGAAATCCCCCGCGGACGGCGTCCGCGACACACTCGCGGTCATGGACGACCAGCCCGCCGAGCGGCTGATCCTGCGCGCGGTCGGGAAGCCGGTCGACCCGGGGCTGCCGACGTTCGACCCGGCGAACGCGCGGCGGCTGTACGAGCTGACGGCCCCGATGCTGGAATCTGTGCGCCGCTGAGTGTCGATCCGGTCGACCGTCGTCCGACGTGAGAGTAGGAGATCGACCGAGACAGAGGAGCCGAGCGCTATGCGTTACATGATCATCAACAAGGCGGACGCCGACAGCGAGGCCGGGAAGTTCCCCGGGCCGGACGTCGTCGAGGGCGTCGGCCGGGTCGTCGAGGACCTGTCCAAGGCCGGCGTACTGCTGTTCGCCGAAGGGGTGCACCGCAGCGCGCTCGGCGCCCGGGTCAAGGTGGACGCCGGACGCCGGACCGTCACCGATGGCCCGTTCGCGGAAACCAAGGAGTTGATCGGCGGCGTGATGGTCCTCGAGGTCCGCTCCCGTGACGAGGCCGTCGAGTGGGCCGCCCGCCTCGCCGAGGCGCTCGGCAACGAGGTCGAGGTCCGCCGGGTCGTCGAGGAGGCCGACTTCGACCCGGAGTCCGAGCTCTACGGCGGACCGACGAACGGGTAGTCCGCCGGTCGCCAAGCAGGGGGCAAGCGGCGCCGGCCCGTCCGCGGGGCTGAATCGCCGACCTCTACCCGTTGCTCGGTACGCCGCAGGGCAGTTGCCGCGGATCAGGGTCGTGGGGTTGTATCGGCCGGGTGACGGATGTGCACGGGGCGATTGATGCGGTGTGGCGGATCGAGTCGGCGCGGATCGTGGCCGGGGTGGCACGGATCGTGCGGGACGTCGGGCTCGCGGAGGAGCTGGCCGGTGACGCGTTGGTGGCGGCGCTGGAGCAGTGGCCGGAGTCCGGCGTCCCGCAGAACCCGGGCGCCTGGCTGATGGCGATCGCGAAGCGGCGGGCGATCGACCTGATCCGGCGTAAGGAGACCTACCAGCGCAAGCTCGCGGAGCTGGGCCACGACCTGGAGATCGACGGCGAGAGCGTCGAGGACGACGTCGAGGCGATTCTCGAGGACCACATCGAGGACGACCTGCTCCGGCTCGTGTTCACCGCGTGCCACCCGGTGCTGACGATGGACGCGCGGGTGACGCTGACGCTCAAACTGCTCGGCGGCCTGAAGACCGACGAGATCGCCCGCGCGTTCCTCGCGCCGGAGGCGACGATCGCGCAGCGCGTTGTCCGCGCGAAACGCAACCTGGCCAAGGCCGGCGTCGGGTTCGAGGTCCCGGCCGGCCAGGAGCTGCTCGACCGATTGGCGAGCGTCCTCGAGGTCGTCTACCTGATCTACAACGAGGGGTACTCCGCGACCGCCGGCGACGACTGGATGCGCCCGGAGCTGTGCAACGAGGCGATGCGGCTCGGCCGGCTGCTCGCCGAGCTGATGCCGGAGGAGCCCGAAGTCCACGGTCTGCTTGCGCTGATGGAGCTGCAGTCGTCCCGCGCGAACACCCGCGTCAGCCCGACAGGCGAGCCGGTTCTCCTTCTCGACCAGGATCGCCGCCGCTGGGACCGCCTCCTGATCGGCCGCGGCCTGGCCGGCCTCGACCGCGCCTGGGCCCTGGACAAACCGCCCGGCCCGTACCTCGTGCAGGCCGCGATCGCCGCCTGCCATGCCCGAGCGGCCGACCCCGACGCCACCGACTGGACGACGATCGCCGGCCTGTACGCCGTCCTCGCACAGCTCGTGCCGTCACCGGTCGTCGAGCTCAACCGCGCGGTCGCGATCTCGATGGCGTTCGGGCCCGAACAGGGCCTGACGGCGGTCGACGCGCTCGCGGACGAGCCGTCCCTGAAGGACTATCACCTGCTGCCGAGTGTCCGCGGTGATCTGCTGTTCAAACTCGGCCGGCTCGACGAGGCCCGCAAGGAGTTCGAGAAGGCCGCCGGCCTGACCCGCAACGAACGGGAGCGCGCGCTCCTCCTCGATCGCGCCGCTGCTTGCTGAGAAAACGTGCGGCCCGGGAGCCCCTTGCAGCGGAGGCTCCCGGGCCGGGACCTGTTACGTCACCAGATCTGGTCGACCCGGCGGCGCTCGGCGGCGTTCGGGACGGCGTTCGTGCAGGACGTGCCGGGGCCGCCACCGGACATCAGCTCCGAGCAGGGCCCGGAGTAGTGGTCCGGCAGACCGAGGACGTGACCCGTCTCGTGGGCGGTGATCCGGGTCGAGTCGTACTGCCGGGCCTGCCGGTAGTCGATGAAGATGTAGCCGTGACCGCGTCCGTCGGTCGAAGCATACGAGCCGCGAGAGTCATTACCCTCCCGGTAGCTGAAATCGGCGCCGCTGCTGACCTCGGCCAGCCGGACGTCGACGACCGAAGAGTTCCAGATCTGTGTGCTGCGGTTGATCTGGGCCCGGAACGTCGGCGCGTTCACCCGGTAGGTGACGGTGACGGCGGCCAGCTTCTGGCCGTTCTTGGCGGCCGCCGCGCGCTTGGCGAGTACGGACTTGCGGACGGCCTCGTAGAAGGCCTTGGTGGCAGCCTCGTCGGCCGGCGATCCGGTGTAGGCCGAAATCGTCGTCGGCGCGGCTTCGGGGACGGGTGCCGCGGCGGCGGTCGGCGCGGCCAGGGCGCCGGCGGTGGCGAGTACGGCGAGGGCTGTCAGGGCATGACGATGTGACATGGGCGGGCCTCACTCCGAAACTGGGGCGGATGCGAAGAGCGACGTGGGGACTACGTGTCGCTACTGGGTCCGACAGTGCCAAACCCGCCACCCCGGCGCACCCCCTCAGCCCCAACGCAGGGGATAACCCGCGAAGAATGCCCATAACCACGCGGAAAACCGTCTACGGACCCCGGGGAAACCGGGAGTCCGCCGACGGCTGAGAGGTCCAACCCGGAGGCCGAACCAGCTTTTCCGATCACCACAGCCCGGTGACGTGCCGCTACTTGTTGCGGCTGACCATCCACGCGATGGCGCCGGCGCCGAGCAGCATCGCGCCGCCGACGGCCGCGGCCGCCTTGGGGTGCTGCTTGGTCGTCGACGGCAGCTGGCCCGCGCCTTCGCGCACCCGCTGTCCAGCCACCCCGGCGTTCTCCTTCATCACCTGCCCGGCATGCCCAGCGGATGCCTTGACCCGATGCCCGGCCTGCCCGGCCGACTCCTTCATCCGGAGTCCGGCGTACCCGGCACTCTCTTTCATCCGATGCCCGGCTGACCCGGCGGATTCCTTGACCCGGTGTCCGGCCTGACCGGCGGATTCCTTGATCCGGCGCGGGACGTTCAGCTGCCGGGTCAGCTCCTGCACGGTGTCGGCGAGGTGCTGGCGCGTCATTTCGAGTTCGAGACGCAAGGACTCGGTCTCGGACATCGGCTCGCGATGTTTCGAGGTGGTCATGCGGTGATCTTCCCTTCCGGCTGATGGCCCTTCAGTGCTTCGAGGTCCTCGTGCACGCCGTCGACGGCGCGCTGCGGAATGGGCGGAGTGGCCTGGCTGACATGTTTCTTGCCGAGCAGCGCCGCGACCGCGGCAACCGCGAACAGCACCACCGCGACGATCAACGCGGCCAGCCAAGCCGGTAGTACGACGGCGAGCCCGCAAATGGCTGCCGCGATCAAAGCTCCGAGCCCGTACAACGCGACGGTCCCGGCCCCACCGAACAATCCGATCCCGACGCCGGCCTCTTTGCCCTTGTCCTTCAGCTCGGCCTTCGCCAGCTGCAGCTCGTCCCGAACCAGCCGGCTCACATCGCTGGTCACCTGACTCACCAGCGCCCCGACGCGCTCGTTCTCCACCACCGGACGTGTCACAGTCATCTTCGGCCTCCCGTGATCGGCTCGACCGACCGGTACCCACCTCGCCGAAGACTACGCAGACAGGCCGAAGGCCCGGTGGGTGAACCACCGGGCCTTCGGAACAGCGGGTGTTACTTGGAGCAGGTGTAGATCGACGCGTTGTCGAGCCACCAGTTCGCCGGGAGCAGGTCGGCGAAGTCCTTGCCGTGCTCGGTCCAGCGGAACTTGACCTGCTTGCCCTTGAGCTCGGTCAGGTCGAGCCGGCTGGTCTCCCAGCCGCCGGAGTTGCCGTGCCAGGCGGCCGGCTCGTCGTCGAAGTTCGGGTCGACGGTCGGGCCGTTGGTCCAGCCGGTGAGCGCGGCGCTGTCCTTCCAGGTGGCGCCGCCGTTGTCGGAGTACTCCAGGGTGCCGGTACCGGTGCGGACGCCGAAGATGATGAACACGTTGTAGAAGTTGTACGCGTGCTGGAAGCGCAGGTACGTCTTCGGGTTCTTGATCTTGGTGCCGTTGGCGGTCTGGATGCCGATCGACTGGTCCGGGGCGGTCACGACGCCGAGCATCGAGTCGTCACCGTCCTTGCTGTACGACGTGTCGACGAGCGAGCCCTCGACGCCCTCGGCCTTGCCGAGGACCCAGCCCTGGTCCCGGACGACCTTGCCGTCGGGGTACTCGGCGAAGCTGGTCTTGAACAGGTTCTTCGCCTTGGCGCCGGCGGTGTCGCAGACCGGGGCCTGGGCCGGCAGGCCGCCGGCCGGCTCGAGGTCGAGCTCGGTGGCCTTGATGGCCAGGCCGACCTGGACGCAGTCCTTCTTGGTCATACCGGACTTCTTCTTCTTGGCGAGCTTGTCGCAGCTGGCCCGCAGGCCCTCGGCCAGGTCGCCGTAGTCGGCGCCGGTGGTGAGGATCTTCTGGGTCTCGTGCCACAGCACCTGCGAGCGGGCCAGGCCGATCCCGAGCATCTTCTGGCCGTTGAACGAGCCGCCGTCCGCGATCAGGTACGCCGTCTTGTTGCCGACGCCGGAGTTGAAGTGGACGCCGCCGTTGTCCTGGAAGAAGTCGTCGTCGAACCACTTCGGGCTGGTCATCTTGTCCGGGTCGTTGTACTTCGTCGGGTCGGACATCGACCGGATCACGCCGAGGCTGGAGCCCTCGCCGATCTGCCAGCGGTTCTCGGCGGTGTCGTCGGCCGAGCCGTTGGTCAGGTCGACGAACTCGCCCATGATGTCGGACAGCGCCTCGTTGATCGCGCCGGCCTCCCACAGGTAGGCCAGGCCCGCGGTGTGCTGGGTGACGCCGTGGGTCAGCTCGTGACCGGTCACGTCATCGGTCGAGACGCCCTCGCCGAAGGCCATCTGCTCACCGTTCCAGAAGGCGTTCGCGAACGGGCAGCCGCCGTCCACGCAGACCCGGACGGTGCCGCGGATCGCCTTGCCGAGGCCGTCGCCGTAGTCGACGCCGATCAGCTGGGTGAGGTCGGTGCCGAGCGACGCGTAGGTGTCGGAGGTGTCGCCGAAGAAGTCGAAGACCTGGTTGACGTCGGCGACCGTGGAGGTCGGGCCGCCCTCGACGCGGGTCGGCGCGAACACGCCGCCGCCGCAGCGGACGTCCTCGGCGCCGGTCTGGATGATCGCGCGGTCGGCGTCGCAGACGACGCGGTTGATCTTCTCCTGCAGGTCCCAGGCGAGCAGCGCCTGGCCCGAGGCGTGCACCATGGCCTGCCAGCGGATGTCGCCCGGGCCGTGCACCTCGTACATGTACACCGGGATCGCGACCGAGCCGGGCTGCCGGGTCACCAGGCCCATGTCGAACCAGCGCGGGCCGATCAGCTCGGCGTCCAGCTTGGCGGCGTCGAACTTGCCGCGGGTGGCGACGGCCTGCAGGGCCGAGCCCTGAGCCTTGGACTTCGCCGCGTCGGCCTGGTCGGCGGCCGGGAAGGCGCCGTACGTCGCGAGCGCGACCTCGCCGTTCGCGGACTCCAGCGCGCCGGCCTTGTCCAGGTTGGTGACGATCTCGCCGCCGAACACCTGGACGCCGTCGATGGTCTGCTGGAAGCGCGTCTGCGAGCCGTACTCCGACAGCTCGGTGGTCTTGGCGACCAGGTCGGCCGGGCGGGCGCCGAAGTACGGCGCGACCGCGTCGACCTGGGCCTTGGCGACGGCGGCCGAGTCGGGCTTGCTGGTGGCGGACTTGGCCGCCTTGCCGCTGACGGCCGCGGGCGCCTTGAGCGGAGTCGCCGGGCGGATCGACTTCGCGCGCCCGAGGGCGTCGCGCTTCTTCACGTAGTCGCTGCCGCCACCCTTCGGGGCGCTCAGCGTGCGGACCTCGGGGCTCTTCGGAGCCGGGTCGGCCGTCGGGGCGCCGATGGCAGCGTTGGGCGCTGCCAGCGTCAGAGCGACTGCGCCGGCGGCAAGGCCGGCCAGCCAGGTACGGGCTTTCACAGGGTTCCTCCCAGGTTTCCGTCTGGCGCCAGGAACGGTGACGAGCCCCCAAGCTCGCTCCTGGCCGGAAACGCCCAGCCCCACCTGTGGTCACAAGCGGGGCGGACGCTTGTTGACCGCACCCTGTCATCCGGTGACTGCGAATCGCGACCGACCGTGATCCAAGTCACATTGGTCTCCGAAGTACACGGGTTTTCCTCCTCACTCCGGGTAATTTCCGCACGCTGCGTCGATTTCGGGCCGATTTTTTGGCCGATCCGTGTCGATCTGGCGGCAAGATGTTCGACGCACTGGCAAGACCACCGATGAAGGAGCAGTGCGATGCACACGACGGTTTCCAAGGACGGCACGACGATCGCGTACGACCGGCGCGGCACGGGGCCGGCGCTGATCCTGGTGGACGGCGCGCTCTGCAGCCGCGCGCAGGGCCCGATGCCGGAGCTCGCCGAGCTGCTGGCGGATCGCTTCACCGTCTACAACTACGACCGGCGCGGCCGCGGCGACTCCGGTGACGCGACGACGTACTCCGTCGAGCGGGAGATCGAGGATCTGGCCGCGATGATCGAGGTCGCGGGCGGTTCGGCGTCCGTGTACGGGACGTCATCCGGCGCGGCGCTGCTGCTCCGCGCGCTGGCCGCCGGGGTGGCCGTCGACCGGGCGGTCGTGTTCGAGCCGCCGTTCGTCGTCGACGACAGCCGCAAGCAGATCCCGGCGACGTGGGTCGCGGACCTGGAGGCGCTCGAGCCGGGTGCGGCGGTCAAGTACTTCATGACCAAGGGGATCGGGCTGCCCGGCTTCGTGGTCGCGATGATGAAGCTGATGCCGGCCTGGAAGGGGATGAAGGCCGTCGCGCACACGCTCCCGTACGACGCCCGGATGCTCGGCGACAACTGCTTCGGCCGGCCCCTCGACGCGGCCCAGTGGGCGGCGATCGACGTCCCGCTCCAGGTCGTGAACGGCGGTAAGAGCCCGGGCTGGATGAAGACCTCGAACCGGGCGCTGGCGGCCGCCCTCCCGGGGAGCACGCATGTCGAGGTGCCCGGCCAGAACCACGTGATCAAGGCGAGCGCGATCGCCCCGGTGGTGGCTGGGTTCTGCGGGTAGGGCCGATCCGCTACGCCATCACAACTGCGCCCGCCGGGCCCGCGTGAGCGGGCGCCGAGCGGGCGCGGCCGATTGTGATGGCGTGGGCGATCAGGCTCCGGTGATGAGCCCGCTCGCGCCGCGCGCGGCGTCGAAACGCGCCTGCGCGTCACCCCAGTTGACGACGTTCCACCAGGCCTTGACGTAGTCCGGCTTCACGTTCTTGTACTGCAGGTAGAAGGCGTGCTCCCACATGTCCAGCATCGCGATCGGGATCTGCCCGGCCGGCAGGTTGCCCTGCTGGTCGTACAGCTGGTGCACCAGCAGGCGGCCGGCCAGCGCGTCCCAGCCCAGGATGGCCCAGCCGGAACCCTGGATCGTGGTCGCGGCGGCGGTGAAGTGCGACTGGAAGCCGTCGAACGAGCCGAAGAACTCGTCGATCGCGGCGGCCAGCTCGCCGGTCGGCTTGTCGCCGCCTTCCGGGGAGAGGTTCTTCCAGAAGATCGAGTGGTTGACGTGACCGCCCAGGTTGAAGGCGAGCGTCTTCTCCAGCCCGACGATCGCGCCGAAGTCACCCTTGTCGCGGGCCTCGGCCAGCTTGTCGAGGGTGTCGTTCAGGCCCTTCACGTAGGTGGCGTGGTGCTTGGAGTGGTGCAGCTCCATGATCTCGCCGGCGATGCTCGGAGCGAGGGCGCCGTAGTCGTAGGAAAGATCGGGAAGCGTGTACGTGGTCAACTCTGCTCCTTCGTCGGGGCCCCGCGGGGGCCGGATATCGCCGTGTCCTGGTGCTGGCACCAGCTTGAAACTTCAACCACGGTTGAGGTCAAGACGCCACGCGGTGGGACGGTCCGCCCGGCACCCGACCGGTGCCCGGTACGACCGCTCCGAACCGCCGAGCGCACGCACCGGACCACCCCAGCTTCACACATGCCGCCGCGGGAGCGACTCCGGGTGTCAGATGTCGGCTAACACCGCCCGCAGCGCGGGCAGGAAACCGTTCGGGTCCTCCGCGAATCCGGTGTGGTCGCCCGGGAACCGGACCGGCTGCGTCCCCAGCCCGGCGGCCAGCGCGGACGACGTCCGCTCGCACAGCTGACCGGCCGACTCGACCCCGATCCCGACCACGATCGGGGTGTTCCGGAGGACGTCGAGGTCTGGCTGCCAGCCGACGCTCGGACCGAGTTCGTGGGCGAACCAGAACTGTTCGTCGGCGACCACCTGCGGATCACGCTCGCCGCCGAACGCCATCTCCAGCATCCCGTCCGGGACGGCGATGTTCGCTTGCGCGAAGAACTGCTCCCAGCCGCCGAGGACATCCCCGCCGAGGTACGTCGTTTGCATCGCGGCCGACCGGGCCAACTGGTCGGCGCTGTCGTCGAGCAGCCTGAGCAGCGGCGGCTCGTGCGCGATCACGGCGCGGACCAGCTCGGGGTAGTGCTGAGCCAGCGCGAGTGAGCTGACGGCGCCGCCGCTCGAACCGAACACGATCGCCGGCCCGCCGGCCGCCTTGATCAGCGCGGCCAGATCCCCGGCGCGCTGCTCGGGGGTTGAATCCTGCTCCGGTTCGTCGAGTGGGCTGCGTTTGATACCGCGCGGGTCCGTCGTCAGCACGGTGTACTCGGCGGCCAGGAGTTCGGCGAGCGGCGCGAACGAGTCGGCGTCCATCGGGGCGCCTGCCAGGACGACGAGCGGTCCGTCACCACGCAGTTCGTAGTAGAGCAGGCCATCGGCGGTGTCGAGAGTTTTGGTTTCCATGTCTCGACCATGCGGGAGAATCCGGCCTGAACTCCAACACCTGTTGGCGGTCGATTGACGCTCCTCGCGTGTTAATAAGGAGGCGTGGCCGACGACCTGGAGATCAGACTGCTGCGCTACTTCGTTGTCGTCGCCGAAGAGTTGCACTTCAGTCGCGCGGCGCAACGGCTGTTCGTCGCGCAGCAGGCGCTGAGCCGCGACATCCGGCGACTCGAGGAGCGGCTCGGCGTCCGGCTGCTCGATCGGACGACGCGACGGGTCGAGCTGACGCCGTCCGGGCAGCAGCTCCTCGGCCGGGCGCGTGAGTTGATCGCCTTACACGATCTGACCGTGCAGGAGATGCGTGGCGCGGCGCCGTCGTTGACCGTCGACGTGGTCGGGGCGGGGTTGACGCCGACGCTGGTGCTCGCGGCCGCGCGGCGGCGGACGCCGGAGCTCGAGTACTTCGCCCGCTATCAGACCGGCGCCGAGGCCGCGGTCCCGCTGCTGCTCGCGGAGCGCATCGACGTCACCTTCGGCCGGCATCCCGGTCCGATGGACGGTCTGCGGCAGCGCGTCGTCCGCCACGAGCCGATCGCGGTACTCCTTCCGGAGCGGCATCCCTTGGCCGAGCTGGACGCCGTACCGTTCGAGCGGCTGCGGGGGACGGGCGTCTGCTCCCGGGCCGGGAACCACGCGACTCCCGGCTGGGAGCACGCCGTCCACCAACTGCTCGCGCCCTTCGGGGTGGACGCCGCGAAAGCGCACCCGCATGTCCAGGGGACCGACGAGCTGGCGCGGCACATCAAGGACCGGAACGCCCCGATCCTCACGATGACCACGCAGCCCGCCGTCCCCGGCGCCGTCCTCCGCCCTCTCGTCGACCCCGTCGCCCTCTACCCCTGGTCGATGATCTGGCGCGCCAACTTCACCCACCCCGGCCTGGCCGCGCTCCATGCCGCCATCGACGAGCTGGCCCCCGACTGGCCGGACATCCCCGACGGCTGGCTGCCGATGCCGGAGGCCGTCGCTAACGACATGAGGTAGTCGCGCTCTCGGCCCGCTCACCCGCCTGGTGCAGGCGGGCGGGTTCGCTCTTCGGCCGACTACCTCCTGTCCTTACCGACGGAGATCGAGGACGAGCTTGCCGCGGGTGCGGCCGTTCTCCAGCTGGCGGTGGGCCTCGGCGACGTCGGACAGCGGGAAGACCTGCTCGACCTCGACTCGGACGGCGCCCTTCTCGATCAGCTGCGCGATCTCGCCGAGCGCATGACCGTCCGGCTCGACCAGAAAACCGGAGACCCGGACGCCGGCCGCCTCGGCCTTGGCCAGCAGCTCCGGTGACGTCCCGGACGGCACGGCGACCAACAGTCCACCGGGCTTCAGGACGGCGACCGACTCGGCCAGAGTCTGCTCGCTCCCGATCAGATCGACGACCAGATCGAGGTCGCCGGTCGCGTCCGGAACAGCCGTCGAGTGGTAGTCGATCAGCTCGTCGGCACCGAGTTCGCGCAACCAGTCGTGCTTCCCGGCGCTCGCCGTCCCGACCACGAAAGCGCCCAGCTGCTTCGCGAACTGGACCGCCAGATGCCCGACGCCTCCGGCCGCCGCGTGCACGAGCACTCGCTGCCCAGCCTGCACATCCGCCAGCGCGGTCAAGATCTGGTACGCCGTCAGCCCGGCCAACGGCACCGCCGCCGCCTCAACGTGGCTGAGGTTCGACGGCTTCCGGGCGAAGTGCCGGGACGGCGCGGTGACGTACTCCGCGTACGCCGAAGCCGCCCGCGGAAACCAAGGCATCCCGTACACCTCGTCCCCGACCGCGACCGTATGGACGCCGTGCCCGACCGCCTCGACGACCCCCGACACGTCCCACCCGAGCACGAACGGCGGCGTCCCGAGCACTCCGGCGACACCGCTCCCGGCCCGCGTCTTCGCGTCCACCGGATTGACGCCGGCCGCCTCGACCCGGACCAGCACCTCCGTCGGCAACGGCTCCGGCCGCGCGGTCTCGATCACCTGCAGGACCTCGGGTCCGCCGAACTCTTCTTGGCTGATGGCTCTCATGTCCCGCAAGCTATCCCCAGGACCGTAGTTTCCCGCAAGGAATATTGCTATCCTTTGGGAAGTATGAGCGCCACCTGCTCCACCGGAGCCCACGACAAGCACGACGTCTACGCCGCGCAGTGCCCCTGCCGCGACGTCCTCGACCTGCTCGCGAACAAGTGGGCCGCCCTCGCGATCGGCGCGCTCGAAGCCGGTCCGCTGCGGTTCGGCGAGCTGCAGCGCCGCCTCCAGGGCATCAGCCCGAAGGTCCTCACCCAGACGCTCCGCCGGCTGCAGGACCACGGCTTCCTGCACCGCGAGGTCTACCCGGCCGTCCCGCTCCACGTCGAGTACTCCCTGACCGGCCTCGGCCGCAGCGTCGCCGTCCCGCTGTCGGCCCTCCGCAGCTGGGTCGAGACCAACCTGGACCAGCTGGGCGTCTAGGTCGCGGACCGGTCGTGGCGCCCGGCGCGCGCCCCCTAGACTTCCGCTTTGTAGATCCTCCGGAAGACGGCTTGAGGTTTGTTGTGCTGACCATGCAGGACGCGCTGATCGCGCTGACGAAGTACTGGACCGACCGGGGCTGCATGGTCGTGCAGCCGTTCAACACCGAGGTCGGCGCCGGGACGCTGAACCCGGCGACGATCCTGCGCGTGCTCGGTCCCGAGCCGTGGCGGGTGGCGTACGTCGAGCCGAGTGTCCGGCCCGACGACGCGCGCTACGGCGAGAACCCGAACCGCCTGCAGACGCACACCCAGTTCCAGGTGGTCCTCAAGCCGGATCCGGGCAACCCGCAGGAGCTGTTCCTGGAGAGCCTGACCGCGCTCGGCATCGACATCCACGCGCACGACGTGCGCTTCGTCGAGGACAACTGGGCGAACCCGGCGACGGGCTCCTGGGGGCTCGGCTGGGAGGTCTGGCTGGACGGTCTGGAGATCACCCAGTTCACCTACTTCCAGCAGGCCGGCGGCATGACGCTGGACCCGGTGTCGGTCGAGATCACCTACGGCATCGAGCGGATCATGATGGCGCTGCAGGGCGTCTCGCACTTCAAGGACATCGCCTACGCGCCGGGCATCTCGTACGGCGAGGCGTTCGGCCAGGCCGAGTACGAGATGAGCCGTTACTACCTCGACGACGCCGACGTGGAGTCGCAGAAGCGCCTCTTCGAGGAGTACGCGAGCGAGGCCCGGCGGATGCTCGACGCCCGGCTGCCCGTCCCCGCGCACATCCAGGTGCTGCGTTGTTCGCACACCTTCAACGTCCTCGACGCCCGCGGCGCCGTCAGTACGACGGAGCGCGCGAAGGCCTTCGCCCGGATGCGCACGCTGGCCCGTGAGGTCGCCCAGCTCTGGGCCGAGCGGCGGACGGAGCTCGAGCACCCGCTCGGCCTGGCCGAGCTCCCGGCCGCGGCGCCCGAGCCGACGTCGTACCCGGTCAGCACGGGCACGCGGCAGCTGACGTTCGAGATCGGCACCGAGGAGATGCCGCCGTCCGAGGTCACCAAGACCGCGGCCGCGGTGAAGACGGCGCTGACCGAGAAGCTGGCCGCGACCCGGCTCGGGCACGGCGCGATCACGACGTACGCGACGCCGCGCCGCGTGGTCGCGTTCGTCGCCGAGGTGCAGGCCGGTGAGCCGGACGCCGAGCGCGTCGCCCGCGGCCCGAAGAAGGCCGCCGCGTACGACGCCGACGGCAACGTCACCAAGGCCGCCGCCGGGTTCGCCCGCGGTCAGGGCGTGGACGCCGAAGCGCTGCACACGATCGAGGTCGGCGGCGTCGAATACGTCGCGGTCACCAAGCCCGACCCGGGTCGCGGTGCGGCCGAAGTGCTGAGCGGCGTGCTGAGCGAGATCGTCGCCGGTCTGCGCTCGGACAAGAACATGCGCTGGAACGACGCGAAGCTGTCCTTCACCCGGCCGGTCCGCTGGCTGGTCGCGTTGCTCGGCGACGAGATCGTCCCGGTCTCGGTGTCCTCGCTGGCCGCCGGCCGGACGACGCGCGTGCACCGCACGGCCGCGCAGCCGAAGGTGGAGATCGCCTCCGCCGAGGGCTACCTGGACCTGCTCCGCATCCACGGCATCGAGGCCGACCCGGCCCGCCGCCGGCAGCAGATCGTCGAGACCTCCGAGCGGCTCGCCGCCGAGGTCACCGGCTCGATCGACTTCACCGCGGAGTCCGCGCTGCTGGACCAGATCGTCAACCTGGTCGAGGAGCCGACCCCGATCCTCGGCAACTTCGCGGCCGACTACCTCGACCTGCCGAGCGAGATCCTGACCACGGTGATGCGCAAGCACCAGCGCTACCTGCCGGTCCGCGGCGCGGACGGCGAGCTGCTGCCGCACTTCGTTGCCGTCGCCAACGGTTCGGTGAACGAGGCGACCGTCCGGAACGGGAACGAGGGCGTCCTGCGGGCCCGCTACGAGGACGCCGCGTTCTTCTGGCGCGCCGACCTCGACACCCCGCTGGAGTCGATGAAGGCCGAGCTGGACAAGCTCGCCTTCGAGGAGAAGCTCGGCTCGATGGCCGATCGGGCCGGTCGGATCGGCCGGATCGCGCTCGCGCTGGCGCCGGTCGCCGGCGTCGAGGGCGACGACCTGGCCACGTTGCAGCGGGCGGCCGAGCTGGCGAAGTTCGACCTCGGTTCGCAGATGGTGGTCGAGCTGACCAGCCTGGCCGGCACGATGGCTCGCGAGTACGCGCGCCGGGCCGGTGAGACCGAAGCCGTCGCGCAGGCCCTGTTCGACATGGAGCTGCCGCGCTCGGCGGGTGACCCGACGCCGTCCACGATCCCGGGCGCGCTGCTCGCGCTCGCGGACCGGTTCGACCTGCTGGCCGGGCTGTTCGGGATCGGCGCCAAGCCGACCGGCAGCTCGGACCCGTTCGCCCTGCGGCGCGCGGCCGGCGGTGTGGTCGCGATCCTGCGCGAGCACCCGGCGCTGCGCGCGATCACGCTGACCGCGGGCCTGCAGGCCGCCGCGACCGAGATCGGCGCCCAGGGCATCGAGGTGTCCGGCGAGTCGATCGAGGACGTCGTCGAGTTCACCGTCCGGCGCTACGAGCAGCAGCTGATCGACCGCGGTGACGACCACCTGCAGGTCGCGGCAGTGTTGCCGTTGGCAACGGCTCCGGCGGTCGCGGACGAGACGCTGGCGAGTCTGCAGTCGCTGGTCGGCAGCGCGGAGTTCGCGCAGCTGGTCGCCGTGCTGCAGCGAGTGCGCCGGATCGTCCCGGAGGGCACCGCGCCGGAGTACGACGCGGGCAAGCTCACCGAGCCGGCCGAGGTCGTCCTGCACGAGGCCGTCCAGAAGGTCGGTCAGGCCCCGATCGCGCTCGGCGACTTCGCCACCGCGGCGTCCGTCCTGGTCGAGCCGGTCAGCACGTTCTTCGACGAGATCCTGGTGATGGCCGAGGACGCCGACGTCCGGGCCGCTCGCCTCGGTCTGCTCGCCACCATCGGCGCCCAGGCCGCCCCGGTCCTCGACTGGCAGGCCCTCGGCACCTCGCTCACTCCGGCAGAGTGAGCAACGGAGTCAGCCGCTCCGCGATGACGCGATAACCCTCGGGCCCTGGATGCAGACCATCTGTGTACAGGGCCCGAGTCTCGTCCGCGGACAGGATCGTCCGCCCGCCGATGATCCGGACGCCGGGATCCTGGCGGGCGCCCAGCTCGACACAGGTCCGGACGTCGTCCAGTGTCAGCCCGACCGCATTCGGCGTCCGGTCCCGATCCGGCACGGTCAGCGCCGTGATCACCACGATCGGCGTTGTCGGATGGCCGTCCCGCACGGTCCGGATGAACTGCTCGACCTGTCCTGGCAATGTCCGCCCGTTGAACGTCGCGCCCCCGTAGATGTTCACGCCCAGGCACATCGAGATCAGGCGAGCCGGCGTGTCCCGAATGGTCCGCGCCACCACCGGATCCAGGTGACACTCGCCGGACAGCCCGAGACACCGCAGCTCCCAACCCCGAGCCCGAGCCACCAAAGCCGGCCAAGTCTCCGAAGGCCCCGCCGCCCCCGCCGCCTGCGTAATCGAACTCCCATAGGTCACCCACCGCGGACCCCCCGAGACCACAGCTTCAGCCGCCCCCTCGAACCCCACCTCCCGAACCTCGACCCGCCCCGCCTGCGGCAACCAAACCTCAACCACCGCCGCACCCCCGCCCCCCGCGCCCGCCCCGTCTCCCGCGCCCGCTTCGGCCCATGCGGGGCCTCCTGGTTTTCGCTCTTTCCGTAGGTCGACGACGACCTCTTGCTCGCCTTCCTGCAGCGGGCAGCGTGCGTGCAACTGCCCATCGACGAGCACATCTATGGGTGCGATCTTCTTCGAGATACCGAAGGCTGCCCGGACCTCCAGGCGGAGTGAGGTCGCGGACGTCGTCCATACCCCGCGAACACCGGCCGGAGTCGCGGCCCGCTCCCAGAGGCGGTGTTCCGGCCGAGCCCGGTCCGCCGTCCAGTCGTTCAGGGTGAAGTCGCGACCGCGGGGGTCGAGGCGCCAGAACGTCGTCCACCCGTCGGCGTCGACGTCGGCGTACTGGTATCCGCTCCACAGTGCTTCCGTCATCGCGAACACCCTCCGGATAGCCTGCAGTCGACGACGACAGAATACGAGGAGCACACGTGACCGCAGCCGAGATCGCCGCCCGATCGCGAGGGATCGCGCCGTCGCTGCACGAGTACCTCCCGCCGACCCCGCTGCTCCCGTTCCGCGGTTTCAGCGCGGAGCTCGGCGTCGACGTCCTGGCGAAATGCGAACACCTCCAGCAGACCGGCTCGTTCAAGGCCCGCGGCGCGCTCGCCAAGATCCTCACGCTGACCGACGCCCAGCGCGCGGCCGGCGTCGTGACGGCGTCCTCCGGTAACCACGGTCTCGGCGTCGCCAACGCGCTCAACCTCCTCGGCGGCCACGCGATCGTCTACCTCCCCGAGAACGCCGCCGCCGGCAAGGTCGCGGCCCTCCGCCGCCTCGGCGCCGAGCTGCGCGCCGAGGGCACCGACACCGGAGCCCAAGAGCTGAAGGCCCGCGCGTACGCCGAGGAACACGGCCTCACCTACGCCTCGCCGTACAACGACGCCGACGTGATCGCCGGCCAGGGCACGATCGCCGTCGAGCTCCTCCGCCAGCTCGACGGCGAACCCCTCGACGCGGTCGTCGTCGCCGTCGGCGGCGGTGGGCTGATCAGCGGGATCGCCGCCGTCCTCAAACAACAGCGCCCGGAGATCAAGGTGTACGGCGCCTCCCCGGCCGCCGACGCCGCGATGGCCGAGTCGGTCCGGGCCGGTCAGATCATCCAGGTGGACGCCGCGCCGACGCTCTCCGACGGGACGGCGGGCAGCGTCGAGCCCGGCGCGATCACCTTCGAGCTGTGCCGCGAGCTGGTCGACGACTGGATCCTCGTCGACGAGACCGAGATCCGCTCCGCGCTGAAGACCGTCATCGACACCGAGCATCACCTGATCGAGGGGTCGGCCGCGATGGCGTTCGCCGCCGCGCGCCGGTTGACCAGCGGCCGGGTCGCGGTCGTGTCCTGCGGCGCCAACATCTCCTCGGCGACGCTGGCCGCCGTCCTCGCCTGAGATGCGCGAGCTGGTGGTGCTCGGCACCGGGAGTCAGGTGCCGTCGCGAGAACGCACCCAGAACGGCTACTTCCTGCGCTGGGACGACGAAGGCTTCCTCTTCGACCCGGGGGAGGGGACGCAGCGGCAGATGCTGTTCGCCGGTGTCCCGGCCGGCGCGATCACCCGCCTCTGCATCACGCATTTCCACGGTGACCACTGCCTCGGCGTACCAGGCGTCGTCCAACGGATGTCACTGGACGACGTGCCGCACGCCGTCCGCGCGCACTACCCGGCCTCGGGCCAGCAGTATTTCGACCGCCTGCGCCATGCGGCGTCCTTCTACGAGCGGGCCGAGCTGCTGGAGGAGCCGGTCGAGGAGGACGGGCTGCTCGCGGTCGGCTCGTTCGGGCAGCTGTGGGCGCGGCGGCTGGAGCACTCGCTGGAGTCGTTCGGCTATCAGCTGATCGAGCCCGATGGACGCCGGATGCTGCCGGAAAAGCTACGGGCGTACGGCGTCGCCGGGCCGGACATCGCCCAGCTGCAACGGACCGGCTCGATCGAGGTCGACGGCCGGACCGTGCACGTCGACGAGGTGAGCGAGCCCCGGCCGGGTCAGCGGTTCGCGTTCGTGATGGACACCCGGCTGTGCGCGAACGTACTGAAACTCGCCGATCGCGCCGATCTACTGGTGATCGAGTCGACGTACCTGTCGGCCGAACGCGAGCTGGCGCATCGTTTCGGCCATCTCACCGCGCAACAGGCGGCGCGGGCGGCCGCCGAGTGCGGCGTCCGCAAACTCGTCCTGACGCACTTTTCCCAACGCTACTTGGAGCCTGAGCGTTTCCACGAGGAGGCCGCCGCCGAGTTCGACGGCGAGATCGTCGTAGCCGCCGACCTCACCCGAACACCGGTCCCTACCCGTAGTCCTCGATGAACTCGTCGATCAGTGTATTGACCTCGGCTGGGGACTCCAGCGCGGCAAGGTGCGCGGACTGCTCGAGGACGACGAACCGCGCACCCGGGATCGAATCGGCCATCGCCTCGGTCTCGGCCACCGGGAACGTCGCGTCCTCCGCACCCGCCACGACCAGCACCGGCGTCCGGATCCGCCCGAACAACTCCCGCTGATCCGGCCGCCGCGGCACCACACTCGCCACCGCGTGCCGCCCGGAATTCACCGCCACCTGCCGCGCGAGTTGCTTGACCGTGGCAACGACCTCGGGTTTCTCCCGCTTCGCCGTCGGCCCGAGGAACGCGTTCACCACCGGCCCCACCAACGGCCCCCGAATCCCCCCGAGTACCCGAGTCGCCTTGTCCAGCAGGCCGTACTCGACCTTCTGCGCCCACCCGGCCGGCGACGCGGTCGCATTCATCAACACCGCGACCCCGATCCGCTCCGGATACAACGCCGCGAACGTCCCCCCGATCATCCCGCCCCAGCTGTTCCCCACCAGATGCACCTTCTCGATCCCCAACTCGTCCAGGATCGCCACCACCACCTCCGCACACTCCGCGAACGTGAACGCCCTCGTCAGCGGCGAACTCCCCCCATGCCCCGGCGGATCCACCAAGATCACCCGGAACCGCCCCGCAAAATGCTCAACCTGCCCCGCCCACAACGTCCCGTCCATCAACAAACTGGGCCAGAACAAGATCCCCGCCCCAGCCCCACCCACCCGCAGCCGAATCCGCCCCAACCCAGTCTCGACAAACCGATCCTCAACCCCGCCGACCGTCATACCCGAACCGTACCGCCCACCCCACCACCCCCACACCCACCCGCTGGCTTGGGTTTGGGTCAGGGGACGGCGGTGGTTAGGCGGGTGGCGAGAGTGTGGATGTGGGTGATGAGTTCGGGTGGGGACTCGACGGTGAAGGGGTGGCCGAGGAGGGCGATGTAGAGGGTGAGTTCGTCGAGGGAGTTGGAGCCGGTGGTGACGCGGGTGGTGTGCTCGTCGACGGGGGTGACGGTGGCGACGGTTGGTGGGAGCTGGTCGGCGAGGACGTCGGCCGGGGCGGTGATGTGGAAGGTTGCCTGGTAGCGGTATCCACCGGAGGCGACGCCGGCCGCGGTCGACTTCAGCTCGGGAACTTCGCGCGGGGTGAAGCGCGGGCCGGTCGGGATCACCGGTTGCAGGCGGTCGAGGCGGAACGTGCGCCAGTCGTCGCGGTCGACGTCCCAGGCGACGAGGTACCAGCGGCGTCCGTTGTTGACCAGCCGATGCGGCTGCGTCGTCCGCCGAGCCGATGCGCCGTGGTGATCGCGGTAGTCGAACCGCAGCTGCTGATGGTCGCGGCAGGCCTCAGCAACGGCGAGCAGGACGTCGGTCTGGACGGCGGCCGCGCCGGACGGCGTCACGGCGACTGTCTGGAGCAGTTTGACCCGATGGCGGAGCCGCGACGGCAGGACCTGTTCGAGCTTGGTCAGCGCCCGGACCGAGGACTCCTCGATCCCGGCGATCGGTCCGCCCGCGGCAGCTCGCAGTCCGACCGCGACCGCGACGGCCTCGTCGTCGTCCAGGAGGAGCGGCGGCAGCGATGCGCCGGCGCCGAGCCGGTAACCGGCGACGCCGGGCAGGGCGTCGACCGGGTAGCCGAGGTTGCGGAGCTTGTCGACGTCGCGGCGGACGGTGCGGACGCCGACGCCCAGCTCGGCGGCCAGCGCGGCGCCGCTCCAATCACGCGGGGACTGGAGGAGCGACAGGAGTTTGAGCAGGCGTGCGGAGGTTTCCAGCATGTTCAGAAGTCTTCCGGTCACTTAGGACAAAAGCTGACCTAACTGGCTGAAAGAGTACAAGACATGACGACGATCAAGCCCTTCCGCATCGAGATTCCGCAGAGCGCCCTGGACGACCTGGCGGCGAAGCTGGCCGCGACCCGCCTGCCCACTCCGCTGCCGGGTGACGACTGGGACACCGGCGTCCCGGTCGGGTACCTGTCCGAGCTGGTCGAGTACTGGCGGACGACGTACGACTGGCGGGCAGCCGAGGCCGAGCTGAACGCCTACCCGCAGTACACGACCGAGATCGAGGGGCAGCAGATCCACTTCCTGCACGTCACCTCGGCCGAGCCGAACGCGCTCCCGCTGCTGCTGACGCACGGCTGGCCGGGCTCGATCGTCGAGTTCCTCGACCTGATCGGCCCGCTCACCGACCCGGTCGCCCACGGCGGCGACGCGTCCGACGCGTTCCACGTCGTCATCCCCTCGCTGCCCGGTTTCGGCTTCTCCGGGCCGGTCTCCGAGGGCGGCTGGACGGCGGAGCGGATCGGCCGCGTCTGGGCCGAGCTGATGAGCCGCCTCGGCTACACCCGGTACGGCGTCCAGGGCGGTGACATCGGCGGCGCAGTCTCACCCGAGGTCGCCCGCGCGGACCGCGAGCACGTCGTCGGCGTCCACACCAACGGCGGCCCCGGCCCCATGCCCACCCTCCCGCTCGCACCCGGCGAACTCGAGTCGATGACGCCGCTCGAACAGGACCGGATCGCCCGGATCGAAACCTTCCTCCAGCAGGAGTTCGGCTACATCGCCATCCAGTCCACCCGCCCGCAGACGATCGGCTACGGCCTCGTCGACTCCCCGGTCGGCCAGCTCGCCTGGATCATGGACAAGTTCCACGCCTGGACCCACCCCGCCCAAACCCTCCCCGACGAGATCATCCCCAAGGACCGTCTCCTCACCAACGCCATGCTCTACTGGCTCACCGGCACCGCCAACTCCGCCGCCTACGTCGGCTACGCCCAATCCCAGCCCTGGGGCGCCACCCGCCCCAACTCCGGCGTCCCCACCGCCGTCCTCGCCTTCGCCCACGACGTCCCCATCCGCGCCTACACCGAACGCGAGAACACCATCACCCGCTGGACCGACGTCCCCCAAGGCGGCCACTTCGCCGCCCTAGAAGAACCCACCCTCCTCCTAACCGACCTCCGCCACTTCTTCCACCCCCTCCGCTAATCAGCAGTCGGTCGAGGTGGCCAGGTCGGCCCAGCTTCGGATTTCGGCGGCGCAGACCCGCACCGGCCATCCGCGCCGCCGGACCGCCGCCATCTGCGCCGCCGGACCGCCGCCGTGCGCGCCGCCGGACCACGCCAGCCAAGTGCGTCACCGGACCACGCCAGCCAAGTGCGCCGCAGTCCCGCGCCAGTCAGCTGCGCCACCGGCGACCTAGGCGGCCCGGTGACCGGCCAGACCGACGGCCACCCACCCACCGGGGGCGGGCTCGATGGCTCGCCTCCCGCGGCCGCTGGGGACGAGAGCGGCAGCGGAGCCTCCGGCCGCTTCGGACGACTGGCGTGCGTGGCCGCTCGCCACCTACGAGGGGCCGGATGTGGCCGCCGGACCTGCGCCAGTCAGCTGCGCCACCGGCGACCTGAGTGGCCCGGCGACCGGCCAGACCGACAGCCACCCACCCTCCCACCCACCGTGGGTGGGCTCGATGGATCCCCTCTCGCGGCCGCTGGGGACGTGAGCGGCAGCGGAGGGTCCGGCCGCTTCGGGCGACTGGTGCTGGCGGGTCAGTAGTCGGTTGAGGTTGATAGGTGGGCCCAGGTTTGGGTTTCGGTGGCGCGGTCTTGGGCGCCTTGTTGGGCTCGGGTCAGGGCGTCGGTGCCGAGGAGGAGGCGGAGTGGGGGAGTGGGGTGGTTGACGATGTGGAGAAGGGCTTGGGCGGCTTTGGCGGGGTCGCCGGCCTGGTTGCCGTCGGCTTCGCGGCGGAAGGTGTGCATGGCGCCGACGGACTGCTCGTAGTCGGCACCGACGGGGGCGATGCTCATCGAGGAGCCGCCCCAGTCGGTGCGGAAGGCGCCGGGCTCGACGATAGTGACGCGGACGCCGAAGGGCCGGACTTCGTTGCTGAGAACCTCGGAGAACCCTTCGACGGCGAACTTCGCGGTCTGGTACGCGCCCATCCCGGGTGTCCCGCCGACGCGCCCGCCGATCGACGAGAACTGCAGGAAGTGCCCGCCGCGCTGCTCCCGGAAGACGGGTAGCGCGGCCTTCGTCACGTTCACCACGCCGAACAGGTTCGTCTCGAGCTGGGCGCGGAAGTCGTCGTCCGCCATCTCCTCGATCGGCGCACTGTTCGCATAGCCGGCGTTGTTCGCCACGACGTCGAGCCCGCCGAACTCCGCGACCGCCGTCCGGACGGCGTTCCGCGCGGCAGCCGGGTCGGTGACGTCGAGCGCCACCGCACGGACCTGGTCGCCGTACTTCGTCACCAGGTCACTCAACTGCTCCGGCGTCCGCGCCGTCGCGACCACCCGGTCGCCGGCTGCCAGCACAGCCTCGGCCAGCGCTCGCCCCAGGCCGCGGGAACTTCCGGTGATCAACCACACCTTGCTCATGATCAGTCCTAACTAACCAAACGGTTGGATACTTGACCACGGTAACTCCCGACCTCCGAGGAATCAACCAACCGGTTGGTTATGCTGGTGTCATGCAGCAGCGCAACGCCGACCGGACCCGGGCCCGCATCCTGGCCGCCGCCACCGAAGAGTTCGCCGAGCGGGGGATCGCCGGCGCCCGGGTGCAGCGGATCGCAGAAGTGGCCGACTGCAACAAAGCCATGCTCTACGCGTACTTCGGGAACAAGGACGGCTTGTTCGACGCCGTCTTCACCGCCAGCGTCGAGGAGTACCTCACGGTGGTCGGCTTCGACACCAGTGACCTCCCGGCGTACGCGGGGCGGTTGTTCGACTACTTCGAGGACAACCCGGCCCGGCTCCGGCTGACCAGCTGGTACCGGCTCGAACGGCCGGACGGTAAGCCGCTGGAGGCGGTCCTCGCGGTCAACCACGACCGGCTCGAGGAGCTGGAACGCGCGCAGCGGCGACGCGTCGTACCGAAGCAGTTCAGCGCGGTGACGCTGCTGTCGCTGATCCAGGCGATCGCGACCAGCTGGTCGTCGATGACCCCTGAGTACGGCGCCGCCGCGCCGAGCCGGATCGTCCGCCGGCGGGCCGTCGTCGCGGCCGTGGAGAAGATTCTCAGCTGATTCATTGGTTGGCCCGATGGAGTTCTCAGTCTGGCGAGCTCTACTCGAAGGCAGAGCGAACTGGCTGACGGAGGGCAACGGCGATGAACGACGGTACGGGACACCAGGACGACCAGCAGGCGCAGAGTCCGCAATCCCCGCAGGGGCAGGCGAATCCGGGCCAGCTGGTTCCGGACGAGACGGTTCGGGCTCAAGCGGTTCCGGACCCGACGCCCGAAGCGCACGCCCCGGCGGCGCAGTCAGCAGGTCAGCGTGATGAGGGCTCGCAGGTGAGTGATCCTGTCGCCAGTTCGCCGGCGGGCGGTGCTGCTGAGCCGGGCTTGCAGCCGCAGGTGGGCGGTGTTGAGGCGGGTCTGCGGGCGCAGGCTGGTGGTGCTGAGCCGGGACTGCAGTCGCAGGCGGGCGGTGCTGGTGAGCCAGGCTTGCGGTCGCAGGTGGGTGGTGCTGGCGAGGTGGGTCTGCGGTCGCAGGTGGGTGGTGCTGGCGAGGTGGGTCTGCGGTCGCAGGTGGGTGGTGCTGGCGAGGTGGGTCTGCGGTCGCAGGTGGGTGGTGCTG
>NZ_JBVJMQ010000001.1:0-559063 GCF_055584105.1 Kribbella sp. NPDC104218 | reverse complement strand
CTGGCGAGGTGGGTCTGCAGTCGCAGGTGGGCGGTGCTGAGGCGGGTTTGCAGGGGCAGGCTGGTGGGGTGCAGGAGTCGCGTCCGGCGATTCCGCTGCCGGCGGGTCCGCAGTACCAAGCGCCGGAACAGGCTGTGCAGCAAGGGTTTGTGCAGAGTGTGGCGCCGCAGGGTATGGGCTCGCCGCAGATCCCGTTCCAGAATCCTGGGTGGCAGTTGCCGGGGGCTCCTGTTTCGGGCGGGCCGCACGCGCAGCAGGCTCAGGTGCCGGCGCAGTATGCGTGGCAGCCGGGTGGTGGCGGTGGCGGGTATCCGCCGGTGCCGGGGCAGGTGGTCGGGAGTGGGGCGGCGCGGCCGCCGCGGCGGAAGAAGCGTCGGCTGTTGGCCGCGGGGGTGATGAGTATCGCCGCGCTGCTCGTTGCCGGGTCGGTTGCCTGGGGCATCGATCAGCAGGTCGGCGGGACGCACGGGTCGCAGTTGTCGCAGCAGCAGTTCGATCCGGCGTCGGTGGCGGCGAAGGTGTCGCCAGGGCTGGTCAACATCAACACGGTGCTCGGGCTGGAGAACGCGAAGGCGGCGGGCACCGGGATCGTGCTCACGCCGGACGGCGTCGTCCTGACCAACCATCACGTCATCGAGGGCGCGACGTCGATCACCGTGACGAACGTCGGGAACGGGAAGACGTACGAGGCGACGGTCGTCGGGTACGACGAGGACCACGACATCGCCGTCCTCAAGCTGAAGGACGCGTCCGGACTGGAGACCGCGAAGATCGGCGACTCCGGGAAGATCAAGGTCGGCGATCAGGTGGTCGGGATCGGCAACGCGGGCGGCAAGGGCGGTACGCCGAGCTACGCCTCCGGCAAGATCACCGGGCTGAACCAGTCGATCACCGCGACCGACCAGAACGGGCAGGACCCGGAGAACCTGAGCAACCTGATCCAGACCGACGCACCGATCAAGTCCGGCCAGTCAGGTGGGCCGCTGGTCAACACCAACGGCGAGGTGATCGGCGTCGACACCGCCGGCAACAACGGCGGCAACGGCGGCGGCAACAACTTCCCCGGCCAAACAAAGTCCGGCGGTGCCAAGTCCGGCTCCACCCTCGCCGCCGACGGCAACGGCGCCACGAACAGCGCGGGCAGCCCGGGTGGTGTCGGCGGTGCGAAGTCCGGCTCCACCCTCGCCGCCGACGGCAACGGCGCCGCGAACGGCGCGGGCAGTGCGGGTGGTTCGAAGTCCGGTCTCACGCTCGCCGCTGACGGCAACGGGACGCCGGACGGCACGGGGGGTCCGGACGGGGCGGGCAACGGGACCGGCGATGGGTCGAGCAACGGGTTCGGGGACGGCTCGGGCGATGGGTCGGGGAACGGGTTTGGGGACGGCTCGGGCAACGGGTTTGGTCAGGGGAACGGGCCTGGCTTCGGCGGCGATTCGGGTGGCTACGGTCAGGGTGACCCGAACGGCGTGCAGGGCAATGGCGGTCAAGGTAATGGCGGTCAGGGCAGTGGTTCCGGTGCTCAGGGGTTTGCGATCCCCATCAACCAGGCCATGGACATCGCCAACAAGATCCGCTCCGGCAAGGACTCTCCCGGGATCCACCTCGGCGCCGACCCGCTGCTCGGGATCTCGATCGCACCGAACGCCGGCGTCCAGGGCGCCGCCGTCCAGGACGTCATCCCGC
This sequence comes from Kribbella sp. NPDC104218, assembly GCF_055584105.1. Classification (NCBI taxonomy): domain Bacteria; kingdom Bacillati; phylum Actinomycetota; class Actinomycetes; order Propionibacteriales; family Kribbellaceae; genus Kribbella; species Kribbella sp. NPDC104218. The sequence goes on along the minus strand of NZ_JBVJMQ010000001.1, from coordinate 557,380 downwards.
AGGGTAAGGCCGACGAGGCCGGCATTCAGGCCGGCGACGTCATCACCTCCTTCGACGGCAAACCCGTCACCTCCCCCGAAACCCTCTCCGACCTCCTCGACAACCACCACCCCGGCGACAAGGTCGAAGTCACCTGGACCGACCAGCAAGGCGCCTCCCACAAAGCCACCATCGAACTGGTCACCGGCCCCGTCCGCTGACCCCCGATCCGGGTCGTCGAGCGCCACCCCCTCGCCGACGACCCACCGGGCCCGGCGCGCCTACCCTCCCCAGGCGCCCGGGCCCCTTCACGTCCCACCCCCGCACACGAATCGAGGCCGCTCGGCCCGGCACCTTTCCCTCCGCATCTCGGTGTTCCCGGCCTGCGTGGGCCGCGCTTGCGCGAGCTGACCGGCGGAGCATTCTTCGCGTCGACGGCCTCGCCGGGCATCGCGAAGATCGCCTCGCTGCGCAAAGCCCGGCGCGCCTACCCTCCCCAGGCGCCCGGGCCCCTTCGCGTCCCACCCGGCACGCGAGTCGGGGTGGCTGTGGGGTGGGTGGTGAACGGGTGTTTACTTGGGTGGGTGAGGGCTCGGGTGGTGTTGGGGGTTTTGGGGTTTTGTGGGGTGCTGGTTTCGGTCAGCCAGACGATTGTGGTGCCGTTGTTGCCGGCGTTGGTAGGGATTACGGGGCGGTCGGGGAGTGATGTCAGTTGGGTGCTGACGGTGACTTTGCTGGCGGGGGCGGTTTTTACGCCGTTGTTGGGGCGGGCGGGGGATATGTACGGGAAGCGCCGGGTGTTGGTGCTGGTGCTGGGGTTGATGGTGGTTGGGTCGGTGTTGTGCGCGGTTAGTAGTGCGTTGGCGGTGTTGGTGGTGGGGCGGGGGTTCCAGGGGGCCGCGGTGGCGGTGGTGCCGCTGGGGATCAGCATTTTGCGGGACGAGTTGCCGCCAAGGCAGGTGCTGCCGGCGATCGCGTTGATGAGTTCGACGCTGGGGGTCGGGGCGGCGTTCGGCGTCCCGGCCGCGACGCTTGTGGTCGAGTACTGGAACTGGCAGGCGATGTTCTGGGTGTGCGCTGCCTTGGGGGTGCTCGACATCGTGCTGGTGCTGTTGATCATCCCTGAGTCCGCCGTCCGGACTAGGGGGCGGTTCGACGTGATCGGGGCGGTCGGGCTGACCGTGTTCCTGGTTTGCCTGTTGCTCGCGATCTCGAAGGGCGGCGCCTGGGGCGTGGGCCCGACGATCGCGCTCGTGGGCGTCGCGCTCGCGGTCGTGCCGTTCTGGGCCTGGTACGAGCTGCGGACGATCGGGCCGCTCGTCGATCTCCGGGTGTCGGCCCGCCCCGCCGTCCTGTACACGAACCTGAGCGCGCTGCTGATCGGCTTCGCCTTCTACGCGAACTCGCTGTCCACCGCCCAGCTCGTCCAGGAGCCGACCTGGACCGGCTACGGCCTGGGCAAGTCGATCGTGGTCAGCGGCCTGTGCCTGCTTCCCGGCGGGATCGCGATGGTGTTGCTGTCCCCGGTCTCGGCCCGGATCTCCCGCGCCCGCGGCGCGCGGTTCACGCTCGGGATCGCGGCGGTGCTGATGGCCGTGGGGTACGTCGTCCGCCTGTTCACCAGTCAGAGCATCGCCGGGATCGTGATCGGCGCGACCGTCGTCTCGGCCGGGACGGCGATCGCCTATTCGGCACTCCCGGCCCTGATCATGCATGCTGTGCCAGTGACCGAGACCGCCGCGGCCAACGGAATCAACGCCTTGATGCGCACGGTCGGTACGGCGATCTGCAGCGCGATCGTCGCCACCGTCCTGGCCAACCTCACGATCGCGGACGCCGGCCGGGTCGCGCCCGCGCTGTCGGCGTACCTGATCGTGTTCGTGGCCGCCGGCCTGGCCGCGGCCGTCGCGGCCGCCCTGGCGCTGCTGATCCCGAAGGCCGAGGTGGGGACGTCGTGACCGATCCCAGCCGGACGGCGATCCTGCGCGCGGCCCGCCGGGCGTTCGCCCTGCAGCCGTACGCCGCGGTGACGCTGCGCGATCTCGCCAAGGAGTCCAACGTCAGCGCCGCGCTGATCGTCAAGCACTTCGGCAGCAAAGAGGCGCTGTTCGAGCGGGTCGCCGACTTCAGCGAGGCCGCCGAGCTCCTGCTGGCGGCGCCGGACGGCGAGCTCGGCGCGCACGTCGTCCGGACGCTGATCACCCATCGCCGCGAGAACGGCCTCGACCTGATGCTCCGGGTGGTCTTCGCGGCCGGCGGCGGTGACGAGCGCGCGCTGATCCGCGAGCACTTCCGCGACCAGGTCACCCAGGCCTTCGCCGCCCGCCTGACCGGCCCGGACGCCGACCTCCGCGCCGAGCTGATCACTGCCCAGCTGCTCGGCCTGAGCGCCGCGATGGCGATCGACCGGACGGGCCTGGCCGCGACGGCGGACGTCGAACGCATCGTCGGGCTCTACGCGCCGGGGATCCAGCAGCTGATCCACTGAGTATTCGAAATGTGAACACCCGTCTCATACACTGGATAGTGGGCCTGACCCCGGGCGGTGCCGCCGCTAGCATGGGGTGACCAGCTCGAGAGGCGCTGCAACGGATCGTCACGGTCCGCCACGCTCGGGTGGGGCCTCGTGGGGAGGCACTGTTGCAAGGGCGCCTCCGGAGCGAATCTGGAGGTGACGCGACCGATGAGTGAAGCCGAGCTGCGGGAGCTGTTGTCCGAGCGGGTGGCGGTTCTCGACGGCGCCTGGGGCACCATGCTGCAGGGCGCGAAACTCACGACCGCGGACTACCAGGGCGACCGCTTCCAGAATCACACCCATGACGTCACCGGCGACCCCGATCTGCTGATTCTGACCCGGCCCGACGTCATCCTCGACGTCCACCGGCAGTACCTGGCGGCGGGCGCCGACATCACCACCACCAACACCTTCACCGCGACGAGCATCGCCCAGGCCGACTACGGCCTGGAGAGCTACGTCCACGAGATGAACGTTCGCGGCGCCCAGCTCGCGCGGCAGGCGGCCGACGAGTTCGGCGGCCGGTTCGTGGCCGGTTCGATCGGCCCGCTCAACGTCACGCTGTCGCTGTCGCCGAAGGTCGAGGACCCGTCGTACCGGGCGGTGACCTTCGAGCAGGTCAAGGCGACGTACGCCGAACAGATCGCCGGCCTGGCCGAAGGCGGTGTCGACCTGCTGATGGTCGAGACGATCTTCGACACGCTGAACGCGAAGGCCGCCGTCGCCGCGGCCCAGGAGGTCGCGCCGCACCTGCCGCTGTGGATCTCGGTGACGATCGTCGACCTGTCCGGCCGGACGCTCTCCGGCCAGACCGTCGAGGCGTTCTGGAGCTCGATCGAGCATGCCAAGCCGCTGGTTGTCGGCGTCAACTGTGCGCTCGGCGCGGCCGAGGCCCGTCCGCACGTCGCCGATCTGTCGCGGTTCTCCGACACCTTCGTCGCCGCCCACCCGAACGCCGGCCTCCCGAACGCCTTCGGCGGGTACGACGAGACGCCGGACCAGACGGCCGCGCTCCTGCAGGAGTTCGCGGAGTCCGGCCTGGTCAACGCCGTCGGCGGCTGCTGCGGTACGACGCCCGCGCACATCAACCGGATCGCGACCGCGGTCAAGGGGCTGCCGCCGCGCCCGGTCGCGCCGTCCGACCACACCACCCGCTTCTCCGGCCTGGAGCCGTTCAAGATCGGCGCCGACACCGGCTTCGTGATGATCGGCGAGCGGACCAACGTGACCGGCTCGGCGCGCTTCCGCCGGCTGATCGAGGGTGACGACCACCAGGCCGCGGTCGACGTCGCGCTGGAGCAGGTCCGCGGCGGCGCGAACCTGCTGGACGTCAACATGGACGCCGACCTGCTGGACTCCGAGCAGGCGATGACGACGTTCCTGAACCTGATCGCGACCGAGCCCGAAGTCGCCCGGATCCCGATCATGATCGACAGCTCGAAGTGGACCGTCCTCGAGGCCGGCCTGAAATGCGTGCAGGGCAAGGGCGTGGTCAACTCGATCAGCCTCAAGGAGGGCGAGGCGGAGTTCCTCGACCGGGCCCGGCAGATCATGTCGTACGGCGCCGGCGCGGTCGTGATGGCCTTCGACGAGCAGGGCCAGGCCGACACCGTCGAGCGCAAGGTGGAGATCTGCGGCCGCGCGTACGACCTGCTGACCGGGATCGGATTCCCGGCCGAGGACATCATCTTCGACCCGAACGTGCTGGCCGTCGCGACCGGGATGTCGGAGCACAACGGCTACGCGAAGAACTTCATCGACGCGCTGCCGCTGATCAAGCAGCGCTGTCCCGGCGTCCACATCAGCGGCGGTATCTCGAACCTGTCGTTCTCGTTCCGCGGGAACGACGTCGTCCGCGAGGCGATGCACTCGTCGTTCCTGTACCACGCGGGTCAGGTCGGCCTGGACATGGGCATCGTGAACGCCGGTCAGCTGGCCGTCTACGAGGACATCCCGAAGGACCTGCTGGAGCTGGTCGAGGACGTCATCTTCGATCGCCGCGACGACGCCACCGACCGGTTGGTCGAGTTCGCCGAAACCGTGAAGGGCAAGGGCACCAAGCGCGAGGTCGACCTGAGCTGGCGCGAGGGCACCGTCGAGGCGCGGTTGTCGCACGCGCTGGTGCACGGCATCGTCGACTACATCGAGGCCGACACCGAGGAGGCCCGGCAGAAGCTGCCGCGGCCGCTCGAGGTGATCGAGGGCCCGTTGATGGACGGGATGAAGGTGGTCGGCGACCTGTTCGGCGCGGGCAAGATGTTCCTGCCGCAGGTCGTGAAGAGCGCGCGGGTGATGAAGCGCTCGGTCGCCTATCTCGAGCCGTACATGGAGGAAGAGAAGGAGCAGGCCCGCCGGGAGGGCCGCGCCGAGGCCGTGCGCGGTCAGGGCAAGGTCGTACTGGCGACGGTGAAGGGCGATGTGCACGACATCGGCAAGAACATCGTCGGCGTCGTCCTGGGCTGTAACAACTACGAGGTGATCGACCTCGGCGTGATGGTGCCGGCGGCAAAGATCCTCGACACGGCCGTTGCCGAGGGCGCCGATGCGGTCGGCCTGTCCGGGCTGATCACGCCGTCCCTGGACGAGATGGTCGCCGTCGCGAGCGAGATGCAGCGCCGCGGGCTCAAACTGCCGTTGCTGATCGGCGGCGCCACCACCTCGAAACAGCACACCGCGGTCCGGATCGCCCCGGCGTACGACAAGACGATCGTCCACGTGCTGGATGCGTCCCGCGTGGTCGGCGTCGTCTCCGACCTGCTGGACGACGACCGCGCCGAAGCGCTTGCCATCAGCAACGCCGCGGACCAGGAGCGCCTGCGTGAGCAGCATGCCAACAAACAGCGCGCGCCGCTGCTGACCGTCGAGCAGGCCCGCGCGAACGCCGAGCCCGTCGACCACGGGACGCCGCCCGTCCCCGCTTTCACTGGGTTGCGCCGGGTGTCGCCGAGTCTGGAGACGCTGCGGGCGATGGTCGACTGGCAATTCCTCTTCCTGGCTTGGGAATTGAAGGGGAAGTACCCGGCGATCCTGGAGCAGCCGGTGGCCCGTGAGCTCTTCGACGACGCGCAGACGCTGCTCGACGAGATCATTGCCAACGGCTCCTTCACGGCCGAGGGCGCCTACGGATTCTGGCCCGCGCACAGCGAGGGTGACGACATCCTGCTCGACGGCACGGAGGTCTCGTTCCCGATGCTGCGCCAGCAGACCGAGAAGCCGGCCGGCCGGCACAACCGCTGCCTGGCGGACTACGTCGCTCCGGCTGACGACTACCTCGGCGGCTTCGGCGTCGCGATCCACGGCGCCGAGCAGCTGGCCGCGGTCTACGAGGCGAAGAACGACGACTACCGCGCGATCATGGTGAAAGCCCTGGCCGACCGGCTCGCCGAGGCGTTCGCCGAGTGGATCCACCTGGAGGCGCGGAAGGCCTGGTTCGAGCCGGACGCCGAGCCAGAGCTGTCCGATCTGCATGCCGAGCGCTTCCGCGGCATCCGCCCGGCGCTGGGCTACCCCGCCAGCCCGGATCACAGCGAGAAGCAGGAGCTGTTCCAGCTGCTCGAAGCGGACAAGCTCGGCCTGGCCCTGACGGAGTCGTTCGCGATGACGCCGGCCGCCGCGGTCTCCGGCCTGATCTTCCAGCACCCGGCGTCCCGCTACTTCAGCGTCGGCCGCCTGGGCAAGGATCAGATTACGGACTACGCCGCCCGCCGCGGCGAGACCGTCGAGGAGATCGAGCGCTGGCTCCGCCCGAACCTGGCCTACGACCCCGCCTGACCCATGACACCTGTCAGCTGACTGCCCGCACGCCGGTCTGGGTGTCTCAGGGCAGGACGCCGTCCATCAGTGTCCGCAGGTGCTGGCGCAAGGTGGGGGCGAACTCCATCCGCAGCGGCGCGAGGGCGGGGTCCGCGTCGTAGGCGGCCAGCATGGCCGGGGTGGGGTGGGCGTGTGTCCAGATCGCCCCGGCCAGCATGCTCGCCGGGGGGATGAACCGGGCCGCGCCGTCGGGGCCGATCTCGGGGAGCGCGATGACGACGGCCTCGATCATCCGCTCGTAGTTGACCGCCGCCGAGCGCTTGAAGGTGAGCGCGGTCTCGGCCGAGATGTTGCGCTCCAGCACCGCCGCCTGGCTGCTGATCAGATCGCAGAGCACCGGACGCGCGCTCAGCGTGTCGACCACGACCTCCACCAGCAGCTCCGCGCGCTCGGTCAGCGAGGCGGACTGCTGTAGCGCCGCCGTCCCCGCGGCCAGGTCGCTGACCCAGGCCGTCAGCTCGGCGCTGGACAGCTCGAGCAGGATCGCCTCGCGGGAGTCGAAGTACTTGAGCACGTTCGACTTGGCCAGGCCGGCCCGGCGGCTCAGCTCGTTCAGGCTGACCTCGCTGACGGCCATCTCGGCCAGCATCGCCGCGGCCGTGGCCAGGATCGCCTGCCGCCGGACGGCGCGCTGCTCCTCGTTGCGGGCGCGCTGGAATGTCGTCACGCTCACAGTCTACAGACCGACGGTCTGTTGTTATCGAACCATCGGTCTGATAACGTCGGAGCCATAACAGACCATCAGTCTCTTATGGAGGACGCGATGTACGTCGTACCCGATCAGACCGGCAAGCTCGCCGTCGTCACCGGCGCCAACAGCGGGACCGGCAAGGAGGCCGCCAAGCGGCTGGCCGCGGCCGGGGCGCGCGTGATCATGGCGGTCCGGACTGTCGCGAAGGGTGAGGCGGCCCGGGCCGAGATCCTCGCCGAGTACCCGGCGGCGCGGCTCGAGGTCCGCCGGATCGACCTCGCCGACCTGGCCTCGGTCCAGGAGTTCGCCGACGGCCTGATCGCCGCCGAGTCGCGGCTCGACCTGCTGATCAACAACGCCGGCGTGATGAACCCGCCGCGGCGGTTCAGTACCGCCGACGGTTTCGAGCTCCAGTTCGGTTCGAACTTCCTCGGCCCGTTCGCGCTCACTCTGCGGTTGCTGCCGTTGATCCTGGCTGCGCCCGCGCCGCGCGTCGTCACGATGAGCAGCGGGACGGCGAACTACGGCCGGATCCAATTCGACGACCTGAACTGGGACAAGCGCTACAGCACCGGGATGGCGTACGCGCAGTCCAAACTCGCCGACCTGATGATGAGCAACGAGCTCGCCCGGATCGCCACTGATCGCGGCTGGAACCTGCTCAGCGTCGCCGCCCACCCCGGCTTCACCCGCACCAACCTGCAGACCGCCGGCGCCACCCTCGGCGCCGGCGCCGCCAAGGAGCCGCTGGTCAACCGGGTCCTCGGTCGCCTGCTGCCCTCGCAAGAGGTTGCCGAAGGCACCGAACCGCTCCTGTACGCCGCCACCAGTCCCGACGCCCGGCACGGCGCCTACTACGGTCCCTCCAAAGGCTTCGGTCTGGTCGGTCCCACCAAACTCACCAACGCCCCCAAGCGATCCCGGATCGAGGCCGACAACGCCCGGCTGTGGTCAGCCGCCGAAGATCTGACCGGCGTCACGCTGGCCGCCCACGTCGGCTGATCAGGATCGCAGCACGTCGAACCACAGGTTTGTTCCCGACGGCGACTCGGTGACCCGGCGCCGTCGGAGAGGGATTGGACCGACGCCAGCGAAGACTCGGGTGCCCGCGCCCAGGAAGACCGGCGCGATGATCAGTAGCACCTCATCCAGCTCGCCGGCCTCCAGACATTGCCGCGCCACGTCAGCGCCGATCACGTTCACATACTTCTCCCCGGCCGCGGCCCGGGCGGCTGTGATTGCCGTCGGCAACTGATTGACGTACGTCACGCCGGGTTCGGGGTTCGCTGGGAGCCGGTGCGTCAGCACGAAGTTCGGCCCGTCCCAGCCGCCACCGAACGCCTCGCCCTCGCCAGCCTCGCCCTTGTGCGGGTCGTCGCCGTCATGTGAACGCCGGCCGGACAGAATCGACCCGATCCGGGGGACCAATGCCGCGACCTCGGCATTGGCCCCCAGATAAGGCCGCATCCACTGCATGTCACCGCCCGGCCCCGCGATGAATCCGTCCGCCGACATGGTCACTGAGTACAAGAATTTCGCCATAACCCTTGAGACGAGTGAGCCGCGGAAAACTCATCGGCGCGGGGCGAACCGCCCCCACTCACCAACTATGTGGAATACCGGCCCGCCACGCCTGCGGCCTCCTGAGGAAGCGGGCCGCAGCGGTAGTTGGTGAGTGTCTGGGGTCCGGCTACGACCGCGGTCCGACGTCCGCGGCGGTCAGGGGACGCCGAAGCGGCGCGGCGGTGCTGTATTCGTCGGCGCCGATGTCGGCTCGGCCGGTGCGCGGGTGGCCGTCCAGGTCCTGGGTGACCGATGGATAGCTGCGGGCGGCGGCGTTGATGGCGGGGCTGGTGGCGGTCAGGTGGCGGACGCCGGTGGCGGTGAGCTTGGGATCTTGGCGGGTGAAGCCGGAGCTGGGGAGGTTGCCGTTGGCGGCGGCGCCCCAGAGGAGGTTGCCGGCCCAGGTGATGCCCTGCTGGAAGGGCATCGCGACCAAGGTCTTCCCGGCGTCACCGACCAGAAGGTTGTCGGAGATCGTGCAGCCGGCCGGGGCGAGGGTGCGCTGGGATTCGCCGGCGATCGCCGTCCCGGAGGACAGGACGGTGTTGAGTGCGATCGTGACCCGGTCGGGCGCGTCGTTGCCGCGGCGGCTCTCGGCGGAGTCCTCGGGTTTGTGGTCGCGTACGTTCCCGCTGCCCAGCACGATGCCGGTGCCGCTCACGTTCTCGACGTAGTTGTTCACGATCAGGTGGTCGTTGCCGTAGATCCGGATGCCGTTGCTGCCGTTCAGGACGAAGTTGCCCTCGACGCGGCTCCGGTTGCCGTGCCGCAACACGATCCCGCCGAGGCTGGACCGGACGGTGTTGGACCGGATCGTGTTCCCCGACGACTTCACCGAGATCGCCTCCGGGTCGCCGTTCGCGCGCTCGAACAGGTTCTCCTCGACGATCGCGCCGGCGTCGCTGAGCGACCGCCCGCTGAGCCCGAGCCGGATCGGCTCGCCGCCGTTGTCGCCGGCGAAGGTGTGATCGGAGAAGTGGTTCCGGGCGATCCGGACGCCGGTCGCCATCCCCGCGCTCCCCGGCCCCTCGACTCCGAGGAACACGCCGAGTGTCGACTTCCCGTGGAAGTGGTTGCGCTCGATCGTCGTCGCGTCACCGCGGACCAGCAGCCAGTTCAGCCCTTCGACATCGGCGAACTGCAGGTCGTTGCGGCTGATCCGGATGTTCTTGCAGCTGGTAGGGATGTCGAACGTCGTCCGCTGCCGCAGCTTGAACCCCTGGATCACCACGTACGCCGAATCGGCCAGCACGAAGCCGCGGTCGCCGGTCAGCGTCACCCCGCCGATGGTCGCGGCCCGGATGACGATCGGCGCGGACGCCGTCCCGCGGCGGCCCTGGACGGGGATGCCCTGGCTGCCGCTGACGGCGTACGTGCCGTCGGCGAGCACGATCTCGGTGCCGGCGCCCGCCGCGGCGATCGCGCGCCGGAGCTCGTCGAGCGAGCGGACCTGGACGGCGAGCGCCCGGGCGGCGGCCGGCTGCAGGACGAGGGCGGTGGAAGCCAGCGCGGTGGCGGCCAGGAAGGTACGGCGACGTAGGTCGGTCATCGGGTCTCCGGTCGTTCGGGGCGGGTGGAGCACGCAGAATCTGGCGTCAGTCTGGGGTCCGGACCAGCCGAGGGCAAGCGCTTACCGCGCCCGCGGCGGAAACTCCCGTGGGATGGGAGCTCACGCTCCGCATGTTCCGCGACACAGCCCGTTTGGTGACCCGGGGCACGTGCGCGGTAGCCTTCCGGGCAAGCGGTCTTTTCGGATTTTCGAGCGGGGTGGTCGGGGCGATGCCACAGGGAGATACGGCAGGGGATGTGGCGCGCCGGATCGGCCCCGAGCTCGACCTGAACAGACCCTCCGACGCCCGGATCTACGATCTGATGCTGGGCGGTAAGAACAACTTCGAGGTCGACCGGCAGTTCTTCGCCGAGCTGCTCAAGCTCGCCCCCGAGACCCCGCAGCTGGCCGCCGAGAACCGGCGCTGGCTGACGGCCGCCGTGACCCGGATGGCGGAGTCCGGAGTCCGGCAGTTCCTCGATCTCGGCTGTGGCCTGCCGGCCACCGCGAACCTGCACGACGCCGCCCGCGCGGTCGATCCGGCCGCTCGGGTCGTGTACGTCGACAACGACGTGACCGCGATCTCGCACGGGCAGGCCCTGCTCGCCGACGAGGTGACCTCGTTCTTCGCGCCCGCCGACCTGCGCGACCCGGCGAGCGTCCTCGAACATCCGGTCGTCGCCGACGTCATCGACCTGCAGCGCCCGGTCGGCCTGGTCTTCGGCCTGGTGCTGCACACCGTCGTCGACCAGGACGAGCTGCGCCGCCTCCTCGACGACTACCTGTCCGGCCTCCCGGCCGGCTCACACATCGCGATCACGCATCCGATGAACCCGCGAGACGGTAGTCGGCTGGCCGAGTTCGCGACCGCGATCGAGGAGCGCTTCCGGGAGTCCTTCCCGGGGCTGCGCTTCCGCTCCCGCGATGAGCTCGCCGAGGCCCTGGCCGGCCTCGAGGTGCTCGATCCGGGCCTGGTCGACCTGGCCCATTGGTGGCCGGCCGGCCAGCAGAAGCTGAGCCCGACGGGCGCGGCCCGCCTGATCCTCGGCGTCCTGGCCCGCAAATAGGTGGTGCCGCGTCGGCGCCGAGCCGATGATGGGTGGTATGGCTGATCAGGTGGGCGCTCGTGCCTGACCTGGTGATCGCTTGTGACGAGTCCGGGTTCTCCGGGAGCAATCTGCTCGATCCCGAGTGGCCCGAGATCGTCCACGCGAGTGTGGATCTCGCCGTCCCCGAGGCGGCCGAGCTGATCGCCGCGGTGCGGACCGGCCGGACGACGGAGTACAAGTCGAACCGGCTGCTCCGCCCGACCCAGCGCCCGACGCTGGAGTGGTTCCTGCGCCAGCTCGACGGCCGGGCGCACGTGCACCGCATCGACAAGCGGACGTACGTCGCCCGCCGCGTCCTCGAGCTCTTCACCGGCGAACCGTCGTACGGCGACGGCACGCGCCTGGGCCGGGAGTTCGACGTCCTCGACCTCAAGGAACGGACGGCGTTCCTGGACGCGTTCCTGATCCTGGCGCGGACGAAGCGCCTGCGGCTGCTCGACCACGACGCGATCGACCGGTTCTTCGCGCTTCGCCCGCCCGGGCTGATCGAGCTGAACCGCGGGCAGGTCGAGGAGATCCTGCGCCGGCTGATCGACGACGATCCCGCGATCCCGCCGCCGCTCGAACCGCTGATCCCGGCGCTGGCCGAGACCGTCCTGTTCTGGGGCGCGGGCGACCGCTCGGTCGCGGTCGTCCACGACGAGCAGAGTGCGCTCACCCGGCGCCGGGTCGACCGGCTCCGCGCGTACCTCGCCGAGGCCGGCGCCGCCGAGCTGGCCGGCTTCGAACAGGTCGACTCCAAACACGATCCGCGGGTCCAGGTGGCCGACCTGCTGGCCGGGATCGCCCGCCGCGGCGACCACAATGTCGAGGAATGGTCGACGGCTCCGACGTCCCGGCCGTAACGGAGCCCAGCTAGGAGGATGTTGTCGTGAAGTACGTGATCCTGATCCACTCCAACCCGCAGCCGTGGGGCCACCCCACCCTCGACTACACCGAGGCGGGCCGGGCGATGCCGGCCGCCGAGCGGGCCGCGATGGACGCCGATTTCGAGAAGCTGATGACCGCGATGTCGGAGTCCGGCGAGCTGGTCGAGGCCCAGGCCCTCGGCGACCCGGCGGACGCCAAGCTCTACCGGACCGGCCCCGATGGCCGGATCGCCACGGACGGCCCGTACGCCGAGGCCAAAGAGCACCTGGCCGGGTTCTTCCTGATCGACGTCGCGTCGCCCGAACGGGCGGTCGAGGTGGCCGAGCAGTTCGCCGGTCCGGGCGACACCGTGGAGCTGCGTCCCATTATGTGAACACGGGATACGGCGTACGTCACAGGCCCGGACGTGACGTACGCCGTATCGCAACGCCGCCACCAGCCTCTAACCTGAATCCGAACTTACCGTGAGTCAGGAGGCGCTGTAGTGACGACCGTCGTCCTGATGGGCCCGCCCGGAGCCGGCAAAGGTACCCACGCCGGCACGCTGGCCGAGCAGATCGCCGTCCCGGCGATCGCCACTGGTGACATCTTCCGCGCGCACGTCGCCGCGGGGTCCGAGCTGGGCCGGACCGCCCAGCAGTACGTCGATTCCGGCGCGTACGTCCCCGACGAGGTGACCAACGCGATGATCCGGGAGCGGCTGGCCGCGGAGGACGCCCGGTCCGGGTTCCTGCTCGACGGTTACCCGCGCACGCTCGACCAGGCCGGCGTCCTCGACGAGCTGCTGGTCGGTCAGGGACGCGAGCTGACCGCGGTCGTCGTCCTGCACGTCGATCGTGAGTCCCTGGTCGCGCGGCTGCTGAACCGCGCGCAGACGCAAGGCCGCACCGACGACTCCGAGGACGTCGTCCGGCATCGGCTCGAGGTCTACTCCGAGCAGACCGTGCCGTTGCTCAGCCTGTACGGCGAGCGCGGCCTGCTGCACGAGATCGACGGCAACGGCGACATCACCGAGGTCCGCGAGCGGTTGCTCGAGATCACCTACCAGCTCACGCCCGCGCGCTGAGCGGCGGAACAACCCAGCGCGGTAAGGGGTTGTGACGAATATGCATGGTGAGTACAAGGTTCCCGGCGGGAAGTTGGTGGTCGCCGACCTGGACGTCGTGGGCGACCACGTGCGGTCGGCGCAGATCAGCGGAGACTTCTTCCTGGAGCCCGATGATGCGCTGGAGCGGATCAACGGCGCATTGGCCGGTCTGCCGATCGTGACCCCGGCCGCGCAGGTGGCGGCCCGGGTGCGTGGGGTGCTCGGCGACGGTGTCGAGATGGTCGGGTTCTCCCCGGAGGCCGTCGCGGTGGCGGTCCGGCGGGCGCTGACCGGCGCCACCGGGTGGCACGACCACGACTGGCAGTTCGTGCACGACGTCCCGCGGGAGCCCGCGCTGCAGATGGCGCTCGACGAGGTGCTGACCGAGCAGGTCGGCGCGGGGGAGCGCCCGCCGACGCTGCGGGTGTGGGAGTGGGCCTCGAACGCGGTCATCATCGGCAGCTTCCAGTCGCTGGCCAACGAGGTCGACCTGGACGGCGCCGAGCGGAACGACGTCACCGTCGTCCGCCGGATCAGCGGCGGCGGCGCGATGTTCGTCGAGCCGGGCAACACGATCACCTACTCGCTCTACGTCCCCGAATCGCTGGTTTCCGGGCTGTCCTTCGTCGAGTCGTACGCGTTCCTCGACGACTGGGTGATCGGCGCGCTGAACGAGCTGGGGATCGCGGCGACGTACCAGCCGATCAACGACATCACCTCGCCCGCGGGCAAGATCGCGGGCGCCGCGCAGAAGCGGTTCGCGGGCGGCGCCGTCCTGCATCACGTCACGATGGCCTACGACATGGACGCCACGAAAATGCTGCAGGTACTGCGCATCGGCCGCGAGAAGCTCTCCGACAAGGGCACCACGAGCGCCAACAAACGCGTCGACCCGCTGCGCAGCCAGACCGGTCTCGCGCGGCCCGAGGTCATCGACCGGATGGTCGCCTCCTTCGGTAACCGCTACGGCCTGGCCGAAGGCGCGATCGACGCCGAAACCGTCGCCCGCGCCGAAGAGCTGGTCGAGACCAAGTTCGGCACCGACGACTGGCTCAGACGCGTCCCGTAGGACATGACGTAGTCGTCTACGTATAGCCCGGTCCACGCCTGAGCCCTCCTCGGGAAGCCCCGATCCGGCGACTACCTCCTGTCGTTACCGACGCAGTCGGTAGAGGGTCGCCCGGGGCAGGGCGATCGCCTCGGCGACGTCGAACTTCTTCAGGGCGTCGCCGCCGAAAGGGGTTTCGCCGGCGCCGAGGAAAATCGGCGCGACCATCAGGTCGATCTCGTCGATCAGATCGGCGTCGAGGTACTGGCGGATGGTCGCCGCGCCGCCCGCGATGACGATGTCCTGGCCGTCGGCGGCTTGCCGGGCGCGGTCCAGGACGGCGTCGACGGGCTGGTCGGTGAAGTGGAAGGTGGTGCCGCCGTCCATCACCAGGTCGGGGCGGACGTGGTGGGTGTGCACGAAGGTCGCGTGGTGGTACGGCGGGTTCTCGCCCCAGTAGCCGCGCCAGGACTCGTCGGCCCAGGCGCCGCGCAGCGGGCTGAACATGTTGCGGCCCATGATGGTCGCGCCGACGCCGTCCCGGAAACGGTCCAGCTGGTCGACGCCGGGGCCGGTCTCACCGCGATCGCGGGCCGCCATCGCGATCAGCATCCAGTCGTGCAGGATCTCCGCGTCATCGCCGAAGGGCTGGTCCAGCCGCTGGTTCGGCCCGGCGCCGTAGCCGTCGAGGCTGACCGTGTAGTTCGCGACGATCACCTTGCTCATGTCCGTCTCCTTCCGAAGGGTTGCTGTCACCCTTCGGTCGGAGCCGGATCACGAGCTTTGACATCAGCGCCGATATTGGTGGTAGCGGCGACGGTTGACGCCGCTGAACAGGGCGATCCAGAACAGGCCCCAGAGCAGCCACGGCGCGGTCAGCGTGACTGCGGTGACGACCAGGCCGACCATCAGCACCGGCGCCAGGAAGTACAGCGGGGACGGCGCGGTCAGCTTCTGCATCGAGGTGTCGCGACGGGCGAGCTGCACCTCGTTGGACGTCGGCAAGTCGTCGAACAACCCGTCCAACTCGTCGGAGAACCGCGCCCGGGTCGCCTGGTCGCTACGCTCCTCGAACTCGACCTGCGTCAACCGCCCGGCCACGAAATGCTCACTCAGCGCCTCGACGGCCTGGTCGCGCTCGGCGTCCCCGATCCGCACCCGCCGCTCCTCCGCCGGACCGCCCCGGAGCGGAACGACCCACAAACCGCGCTCCGGCCCGGCCCAGTCGGCTCGGCGGCCGCGCCGGCGTCGGTTTTCGTGCTGTTGCCGCTCGGACGGCGAGGTCATGACTGCGGCTCGTCGTCGGCGAGGATGCCGTAGAGCTTGCGGCGCAGCTCGGAGACCGCCTCGCGGGCGCGCTCCTGCTGCTCCGGCGTGCCGGTCGACATGATCTGCCACATCGCGGCGGCGACCTGGCCGAGCACCGGCTTGAACCCGTTGTCGTCGTCGGTCGGCGCGCTCATCGCCTCCCAGGGCGCGGTCACCTCGTCGGCGTGCTCGGCGACGTACGCCCGGCCCTCGTCGGTCAGCGTGAACGTCCGCCGGCCGACCGCGGCGTCCGCCGTCACCAGGCCCTCGTCCTCCAGCTGCTGCAGCGTCGGGTAGATCGAGCCGGGGCTCGGCTTCCACGCGCCGCCGCTGCGCTCGGCGATCTCCTGGATCAGCTGATAGCCGTTCATCGGCTGCTCGGCCAGCACCGCGAGAATCGCGGCCCGGACGTCGCCGCGGCGCGCCTTCGGCCCGCGGCCCCGCGGCCCCTGCGCCCACGGCGGCCCGAACATCGGCCCGCCGAACATGCCCCACTGACCGCCGAACGGATGCTGCCCGCCGTGCCCGCGGCGGCGCCCGTTCAGCGCGGTCTGCAAGTCTCGTTTGAGACCCTCGAAGAAGTCGTCACAGTGCCGTTCCGCACCGGCCCAAGGCCAGCCGGCGGCGTACGCCGATCCCGTCATCCCGACCACCGTTCCTTCACGTTTGCGATACGTCGACGATATATCGCGATCGTTCGGTGCCCAAGGATCCGAACCTAAGAAAACCCGCCGCCCCCTCTCAGGGGACGACGGGTTCCACAGCGGGCGTAGCTCAGGTCGTCATCGACAGATTCGCCGCGCTGGCGATCAGCACCACCGAGGCGCCCTCGACGGCGACCTCCTTGAGGGTCGCGTCGTACGGCAGTTTCGGCAGCGCGATCCCGCGCTTCAACCGGGCCTCCAGCACCTCCCGGACGACGCTCGGCACGTTGCCGGCCAGCTCCCCGACGGCCAGCGAAACCCGGCCGTTCCGCGCGGTCGGCGTCACCTCGGTGTCGACCGAGACGCCCTGCAGGGACAGCTTCGCCATCAGCTTGCCGTCGACGACGCGCATGGTCAGGCCGTTCAGCCCGGTCGCCCGCGCGGCCAGTTTGGCGATCTCCGGCGGCGCCAGCTGCAGCCGGATGTCGGTCGTCTCGACGGTGACCGCGGCGCCGGCCTGGCGCTGGATGACCGAGCGCGGGACGTGCACGCCCTTCATCGTCACCTGCAGGTCCTCGGCCGGGACCTCGGAGAAGGTCGGCTTGGTCATGTTCAGCGTCACCGACGAGAAGTCCTCGCGCACCACCTGCGGCAGGAAGCCGAAGCCGCCGATGTCGACCGACGTGCTCTCCGCGGTCAGGTCGTAGCGCGCGGCCTGGGTCACGGCCATCTTGGCCAGCTGCTTCTCCGCGGCCCAGGCGGCGGCCCGGTCGGCCGCGACCAGGATCACCCCGAGCACGATCAGCGTCACCAGCAACCGACGTCCCCAGCGACGTGGTTTCCTCGCAGTCATACCAGCCCTTCCGGCGTCGGCGTCCCCGTCGAACCCCGCACAGCATAGGTCGTGCGTTCCAAGTACGACGCCCCGCGTCAGCGATCAGTTCGGCCCGACTTGTCGGGCCCGCCTGCTGCGCGGGATCCGGTCGCTGGTCGACGGCGAGAGCCGGTTCGAGCTCCGGCTCCCCGACCTGGTCCGGCGAACGCAGGGAATGCGAAGCTCAGCGCGAAGGACCGGCACGCGATCCCGTCGTACGTGTCGGGGCGTTCGTTCGCGCGGGCGCTGGCCGAGGCCGGTGACGATCTCGCGACGTTCCGCGACAACGTCGAGCAGTGGTACGACGACCACATGGCCCGCGTCTCGGGCTGGTACAAACGGCACGTCCGCTGGATCTCGCTGGCCTTCGCCGCGGTCGTGGTCGTCGTCTTCAACGTGAACGTCGTCGGGATGGCGCGCGCCCTCTACACCGACGACGCTCTCCGGGACGCCGTCGTCGCGCAGGCCGTGACCACTTCGGATTGCGCCAGCAAGACCCCGGACGACTGCCTGGCCGAGCTTCGCGACCAAGTCCCCACTGCACTCCCGCTCGGCTGGAGTCAGGCCCCCGGCTGCGAAACCAACTCCTGCAACTGGCTCGACCGGCATGCGCTCACCGACCCGGAACGAGGCTTCGCCGGCGACCTCACCACGTTCCTGCTGGTCCTGCTCGGCTGGGCGCTGATGGCGTTGTCCACCTTGCCCGGCGCCCGCTTCTGGTTCGACACACTGTCCCGCCTCAACACGCTGCGCTCCACCGGCCCGAAGCCCTCGGGTACGACGTGATCGCCGTACCCGAGGGCTCTGGGGTCACCGCAGCTGGTAGGCGTTCAGCGTGGTCTGCACAACTTTGTTGCCCTTAGCATCTACTGCGATACTCCGGAAGGAGATCGAGCCGCCGGCCGGGTGCTTGACCGTGACCGCGCCGTCCTTGTACGGCGCCCGGGTCCACGTCTTGCCCTGATCGGCGGAGTACTCGACCGACTCGATCCGCGCGTCGCGAGCCTGGACGGGGATCCGGACCGATCGGTTGCCGGGGGCCGTGTTGTCCGGCGCGACCGGCGGCTGGAGGCCGACGGTCAACAGGGGAAGCGGCTCAATGCCCTTGGTGTGCGCGGATTTGAAGGTCCACTCCGCGGTGACTTCGGCTGCCCCGACACCACGTGCGCTCGCCCGCAGCCGGTACGTCGATGCTCCGGCCGGGAGTTCGGCGGTGATGGTGCCGCCCGGGTTGTCGGTTCGAGCGAGCTCGCGATCGCCGTCCCAGAGGGAGACGCCGCCCTCGTAACCGTCCGACGCCGCAGCCGGGTGGCCGGCGCCGTCCGAGATCAGTGGCAACCTGATCGACACCTGGTCGCCGTCCCGGGTTGCCTGCTCGGCAGGCGCCGGTCCGGTGACCGGCGCGAGCCAGTCGGTTCGAATCTGCCCTGCCGGTCGCTGCATCTTCCCTCGGTGGACACCGAGCTCGCTGTACAGCTCGTCCGACCAGCTCACCGGCGCGGGGGAGCGCAGCTGAGTCCGACGCAACGGCAGCGTCATCTGCTCGGCGAAGACGAAGCCGAGCCGCAGGCCGTCGACGGAACCGGCTGGCAGCATCGCAGCGGTCTGTCCCGCGGTCCCGTGGTACGTCGTGTCCTCGGCGACCAGCTCGCGGTCCCGGATCCGCCGGTCCAGCGTCGCGGGGATCCCGCCGGTCGTCGCGTGCAGGAGGTCGTACCGGTACGGGCTCTGCGGCTTACCGGTCAGTGTTGCCCAGGAGCCGGCGTTCGCGACCAGCTTGCGTACTTCGGGGCCGTCGGCAACCATGCTCGGGATTGCCGGCTGGGCGCCGGGCCACCCGTTCAGGTCGCTCAGGTGGTTGAGGGTGGCAACGGCACCGCGATCCGCCAGTCGCTGCACGCGTTCGGCGTACTCGCCGACCTCGGCCGCGGTCAGGGTGAACAACGCAAGCTTGCCCTTGACATCGACCTTCGCCACCTCGGCCTCGGTGGCGTGCCCGACGTCGACCGTCCGCAACCTCTTGCTGCCCAGGAAACGCGGGCTGCCGAAGGCCCAGTCGGCCGGGAATGCCTTGCCCTGCTGATCGGCGACGAGAGCCTCGGCGGCCTCGATCGACGACCCGTCCAGGAAGGCGAACCCCTCGGCGGACCGCTTCGTCGGGACCGCGTACGCCCGATCCTCGAACCACGATCCGTACCCGCCGCGCTGATCGCCGTTTCGGACGAACAGCCCGAACGTCCCAGCGGTCCGTCCAGGCCGGTCGGTCCGATGCCGAACCGGCATCCCGTCGCGGGCGTCGACCGTGACCACGCGATCGGCGTCCAGGATGAGCTCGGGCTCGGCCGCCGCCGTGACCGATGGGATCGTGTGATCGGCAGAGCCGCTGTAGACATACGTGCTGACGTTGTACCGGCCCTTGGGCAGCCGGACCTTCTCGCCGGGCTCGACCGGGTAGTACATCTGGTCGGGCTGATCGAGGTTGATGACTGCCGACACGCTCTCGGAGTCCGCGGCCGGCAGCGCTACGCCGTTCCGGTCGGTCGCCCGCACCTCAAGGTCGAAGCTCTCCGCTTCCTTGTGGACGCCGAACGGCGTCTGGACGACGACTGCGCCGTCGGCCGAGCGCGCCACGAGCCGGCCCTGGAACGTCCCCAGCGAACCGAGCCGCGGAGCGATCGTCACCGTGGCGACCGCCTGACCACCGGCGGGTACCGTCACACTCGGCGCGTCGACAGTGGCGAACCCGGCCGGTGCCGGCTTGCCCTCGCCGTCCTGGACGTCGAGCTGCGTGGCCAAGGTGACCGCACTGCTCCCGAGGTTCCGGAAGGTCACCTTGCGGGCGATCGGCTGCCGGTTGTCGTGCGGCCACTTGAGTAGCCCGAACTGGAGCGCGGCCGCGTCGGTGATCACCTGCTGCCGGTCCGCCCGCGCGAGGTCGAGGCGGCCGGCGCCCTGGGCGGTGGCCGAGATCCCGTCCAGCGGCTTGGCGCTGCTCATCAGCACGGCTTTGAGCTGTTCGCCGGTCCAGTCGGGGTGCTGGGCCGCGAGTACGGCGGCTGCACCGGCGACGTGCGGTGACGCCATCGACGTACCGGACAGCGTGGTGTACGCCGTGTCGCCGTCCGTGCCTTTGGCGCGGGCAGCGACGATGTCCGAGCCAGGTGCGGCGATGTCGGGTTTGAGGCCGAAGTCGCCGTACCGGGGGCCGCGGGACGAGAACTCGCTCAGCTCATCCTGTTTCGTGACGCTGCCGACCGCCAGCGCCCGATCGGCGGCCGCCGGGCTCGCCACCGAGCTGTCGCTCCCGAAGTTGCCGGCGGCTACGACGAACAGCGTCCCGGACGCGGCGGAGATTCGGTTCAGCTCGGTCGAGAGCAGGTCGGTGCCGTCCGAGGTATCGCCGCCGAGGCTCATGTTGACCACCCGCGCACCGCTGTCCGCGGCCCACTGCATACCCGCGACGATCGCGTCGAACGGACAGCCATCCTGGGCGCAGACCTTGCCGATCAGCAGGTCGGCGCCCTTCGCGACCCCGGTGTACTTACCGCCGGACGCCGTACCGCGCCCGGCTGCAGTCGACGCGACGTGCGTCCCATGACCGTCCCGGTCCTGGATGCCCTCGCCGGTGAAGTCTTTGCTTCCGACAACGACTCCGGCGAGGTCCGGGTGCTCGGTGTCGTACCCGCTGTCCAGGACGGCGAGCTTCGCGCCCTTACCGGTGTGGCCGGCCGCCCACGCCGCCGGCGCACCGACCTGCGGCACGCTCACATCCAGTGTCGGCTTCGCCTTGCCGTTCAGCCAGACCTTCTTGACCCCGGCCGGCAACGCCGTCAGCGCAGTGCTCTCCTTCGCCGACGTCACCGCGGTCAGGTTGCCCTTCGCCAGCTGCCGGGTCACCTTGCCCAGCGCGCCGACCGACCGGCGTCCGTCCGTCTGGACCAGCAGCGGGACCGATGTGGTCTTGGCGTCCTCGTAGCCCTGCTCGATCAACCCAGTGACGTCGAACAACGCCTTGTCCAGCTTCCCAGCCTTCACGAGCCCGGCAACGTCGTCCGGAATGACCGTCACACCCTTGGGGCCCACACTCTGCAGAAACCCGACCCGCCGCCCGGCCCGAGCCTCGACCGACACATCCCAGCTCTTACCGACCGGCCGGACCCGCACCTTGTCCCCGGTCACCAGCGTGACCACCTGCTCGACCCCTGGCACCGGAGGCCGCTTCGCCTCCGCAGCCCCCTGCCCGGCTCCACCCACGACCAGCGCACCGGCCAGCACCACAGCCGACGCTCTTCGTCCGACACCCACGAAACCACTCCTCACCTCGGAAAGTCGTAGCCCCCAGGACGAACACCTCCCCCGAACCGATGGCCTTTCGACCCCACTCGAAGCCCGCACCGCCCGCTGAGCGTGCCCATACAAAGACGTGTATCGCGCGTATGAACGGCTGCGGGACGTTACCGCCAGCTGGCGGGCGGGGCGTTAGCGGTCGGTCCGGATCGGGATGCGCTCAGCCTGGGGGTTCTACATGCGTGCGGTGGCTATCGGTACGACGGTGGCACTGGCCGCCGGTCTGCTGGTCGGAGCGGCGGCTCCGGAAGCGGCGGCCGTGTCGAAACGACCCCCGGTACCGCAGGAGAAGCTGCTGCCGCACCAGGACGCGCCGTTGACGCGGGTCGAGCTACCGACCACTCCAGGGAAGGACGAGCCCCGCAGGTTCACCACGTGGCCACCGGCAGGTGACGCCGAGGTGGTGCTGACCGGCGCGGCCAAGGCCGGCACGGCGAAGGCGGGCACGCTGCCGGTTGCTGTGACCGCCAAGGCCGGGCCGGACGCCGTCCGCGTGCGGGTGACCGACCAGATCGCGGCGCGTCGGGCGGCGGTTTCCGGCGTCCTACTCGCCATCGCTGCGACTCAGGGCAAGGCTGGTCCGGCGGCAGTCACTGTGCCGTACGGCTCGTTCCAGAACGCGATCGCAGGCTACGGGCACCGCGCAGTCCTGGTTCAGCTGCCGACCTGCGCTCTGACCACACCTGCTGTGCCGGCCTGTCAGGTCCAGACGCCGCTGCGTTCCCGGAACGACCCGAAGGCCCAGACTGTCGCGGCCGAGGTCGAGCTCACTCCGCAGACCGACACCGTGCTCGCTGTCGTTCCGGCCGCGAGCGGAACGAACGGAACCTTCGCAGCCAGCTCGCTGGCGCCGTCCGGCACCTGGTCGGTGTCCGGCAGCTCTGGCTCGTTCAACTGGTCGTACCCGATCGCCGTCCCGCCAGTCGGCAGTGGCGCCGCCGCCGGACCGGCCGTGACACTGACCTACAGCTCCAGCAGCGTCGATGGTCGGACTGCCGTGACGAATGGCCAGGCCTCCTGGGTCGGGCAGGGCTGGGAGTACACGCCGGGCTACATCGAGCGGACGTTCCGGACGTGCGCCTCCATCGAGGGCATCCCCGAGGAGCGTGAAACCGGTGACCAGTGCTGGGCCGGTGACATCGTCACGATGAACCTGGGCGGTGAGTCGATGCCGCTGGTTTACGAGAAGGACAAGGGCTGGCACGGGGAGACCGAGAACGGGACGCGGATCCAGCTGGTCGGAGGCGAGTACTGGGAGGTGACCAAGACCAACGGCGTCCGGTACTACTTCGGCCGCAACAAGAGCACCGGCCACACCAACCAGCCACTCACCAACTCGGCCTGGAAGACCCGTGTGTACGGCGCGAAGCCCGGTGACCCGTGCTACGACCCGACGTTCGCCAAGTCGGCCTGCGATCAGATCTACCGCTGGAACCTGGACTTCGTCGAAGACACCCAGGGCAACGTCGAGGCCTACTACTACAAGCCTGAGACCAACTTCTACGGCGCGCACAAGGGAACCACCGGTTTCGAGTACACGCGGGGCGGTTCGCTCGAGCGGATCGACTACGGCCTGCGGAAGGTCAACGACAGCATCTACGGGCAGACGCCGACCGGCCAGGTCGTGTTCGAGACGACTGAGCGCTGCAAGCCGACCGCGGACTTCAATTGCGACCCGGCCAAGTTCACTCCGGAGAACGCGAGCCGTTGGCCGGACACCCCGGTCGACCAGCTCTGCAAGAGCGGTGAGGTCTGCAACAACCACTCTCCGACCTACTGGTCGACCAAACGACTCACGAAGATCACCACCCAGTACAACCCGGGCAGTGGTCCCGTGAAGGTCGACAGCTACGAGCTGACCCAGGAGTTCCCGACGGTCGCCGACCCGACGCTGCGGCTGGACAAGATCGTCCGCACCGGCTTCGCCGCAAACGGTACGGCGCTGGCGCTGCCGGCGGTCGAGTTCACCAGCCAGGCGTTCCACAACCGGGTCTCGGGCTACAACAACAACCCGGCGATGCCGCATTGGCGGTTGACCGACATCGCTACCGACACTGGCTCGCTCATCCACGTCCGGTACAGCGGCACGGACTGCAGCGCGACCGACGTCCCGGCCGACCTGGCCACCAACACCCGGCGCTGCTACCCGGTCAACTGGGACCTGGGGTACGCGAACCCGGAGCCGGTCAAGGACTTCTTCCACAAGTACGTCGTCGACCAGGTCGAGATCCAGGACCGTAACTCGCTCACTCCGACCCAGATCACGGCGTACAAGTACCTGGACGGCGCGGCCTGGCGCTTCGACGACAACGAGCTCGTCGAGGCGAAGCATCGGACGTACGGGCAGTTCCGCGGCTACGGCAAGGTGGAGGTCCGCAGCGGCAACACGGCGAACGGACTGGCCCTCGACGGCTCCAAGGACAAGCAGACGCGGACCCGGACGACGTACTTCCGCGGAATGGGCAAGGCGTTCCCGAACTCGCTGGACGAGAGCGTCGCCGACCCGGATGCCTTGGCCGGTGAGGCGCACGAGGTGCAGACCTTCGACGGCGACAGCAACGTACTCATCTCGACCGAGATCACCGACAAGTCCGTCGAGCGGACGACGGCCACCCGGGTGCGGCCCGGGCTCGACCCGCTGACCGCGGAGGTCGTGGTCACCAGCCGGACGCGCACCCACGCGCCGACCGCGGCCGGCGCCGTCCAGAAGTCGTCGATGACGTACCGGTACGACGAACTCGGCCGGCCGATCGCCACCACCCGGGCAGGTGACGGGACGGCGACCATGTGCGAGACGGTCCGGTACGCCGACAACGTGGACAAATGGATCCGGGACCGCGTCAGCGAGACTCTCACCTCGCAGCAGGCCTGTCCGTCCTCCGGCGATCCGGCTCCCGTCGTCGCCGCGACACACCTCTACTACGACAACTCCGCGGTCCCAGGCGCCGTCCCGGGCGCAGGCCTGGTGACGCGCACCGACACCGCCACCGGAGTCGTCAACGGCAAACCGGCGTACGTCACGACAGGCAGCACCGTGTACGACGCACGCGGCCGGGTCACATCGTCGACCGATGCGGCCGGCATCACCACCCGGACGGGCTACGGCCCGACCGGATCGGCTCTGGTCAAGACAGTGACCTCGACGAACGCCAAGGGCCACGTCTCCACGACGGAGCGCGAGCCGTCCCGTGGTGCGGTCGTGGCCGCGGTGGACAGCACCGGACGGCGGACCGAGGCCGCATACGACCCGCTGGGCCGGCTCGTCTCCGTCTGGCTGCCCGGGCGGTTGAAGAGCGACCCGCACCCCAGCGTCAGCTACGCCTACCGGCAGACCCTCGACCAGCCGCTCGCGGTGACCACCAAGACCGTGGTGGACAACGGCCAGGAGCTCAGCCAGATCACCCAGATCGACCTGTACGACGGCCTCGGTCAGCTGCGCCAGACACAGACCGACGACCGGTCGAACCCGAACCGCGTCGAGGGGCGAATCGTCAAGGACGTCTTCTACGACTCGCATGGCTGGCCGGTGTTGAGCAACAACCGGTACGTCGCTGCCGGCGGACCGCAGGCAACGCTGATCGAGGTGGCCGGAACCGCTGTCGAGGACCGCACGCTGACCGCGTACGACGGCGCCGGCCGAACGACTCGATCCGTCGCCTACAAGGGTCTGACCGCAACCCGTGAGACGAAGACGGTGCACGGCGGCGACCGGACGACGGTCATCCCGCCGGAGGGCGGCGTCCCGACGACCACCGTGGTCGACGTCTGGGGCCAGAACACCGCTCTGCTGACCTACACGACGCCGCCGGCGGTGCACCGGACGAAGTTCGGCACGGCGGTGTCGGCAGCGGCGGCGCAGACGACGACGTACCGGCACAACGCGCTGGGCCAGCTCGCGGCGATGGCCGATGCCAACGGCAACGAATGGTCGTACACCTACGACTTCCTGGGCCGGCGGACCAGTGCCACCGACCCGGACTCCGGAGTCCGGCGGACGACGTACAACGTGGCCGGTCAGGTGTTGTCGACGCGGGACGCCAAGGGCCAGGAGCTCAGCTACGACTACGACGCGCTGGGCCGCAAGATCGTCGAGTACAAGGGAACCGTCAAGACCGCCGCGAACCGGACCGCGTCCTGGACCTACGACACGGCCGACAACGGCACCGGCAAGCTCGCGAGCACCACGCGCTACACCTCGAAGGGCAACTACCAGGTCGGAGTGGGCGAGTACGACGGCCAGGGCAACCCGGCCAAGCAGACGATCTCGCTCCCGGCCGGGGAGCTGGGTTTCCCGCAGAAGCTGTACGAGTCGGAGATGTCGTACACGTCGACCGGTCTGCTGCGCAGCGCGACCAAGCCCGCGATCGGCGGACTGCCGTTCGAGACGATCACCTACGACTACGACCGGCACGGTCAACCGAAGAGCACCCGAGGCTACAACGAGTACGTCTCCGGCACGGACTACACGCCGTACGGCGAGGTTGCGCAGTACTCGCTGGGCGTGCTCGACAGTGCTTGGCTGACCTACCAGCGCGACGCGCAGACCCGGTTCGTCACGCAGGCCAACCTGTCGGCGCAGCAGGCTTTCCCGCAGATCGACGACGTCCGCTACAGCCACGACCCGGCGGGTAACGTCACGCGGCTGGTCAACACCCAGGGCGACCCCAGCAACGGCGCTCCGGTGCGGACGCAGTGCTTCACGTACGACGAGCTCAACCGGTTGGACGAGGCCTGGACGGCGACCGACAACTGCGCGGGCGCACCGACGGCAGCAACGGGCAGGGCCAATATCGGCGGTCCGGCGCCGTACTGGACGACGTGGGAGTTCGCAGCGGACGGCCTGCGGACGAAGCAGGTTCAGCACGCACTTCCCGGCAAGACCGGTGACACGGTCACCGACTACACCAATCCGCCGACCGGGCCGGGCAAGGTTCGGCCGCACGCGCTACTCGGCACCAAAACTGTCGGTCCGGCCGGCACGAGCACCACAGCCTACGAGTACGACGCTAATGGCAGCACCACGGTCCGAGACGTGCCGAGTGGTCGTCAGACCTTCGCCTGGAACCTCGACGGCACGATGGCCTCGGTCACCACACCAGCCGGTACGACGTCGTACGTGTACGACGGCGACGGCAGCCAGCTGATGCGGCACGATCCGAACAAGAGCACGCTGTACCTGCCTGGTGAGGAGATCGCTGTTGACGGTGCGACCGGGGCGGTCACCGGCACTCGGTACTACGGCCAGAATGGCACCACGGTGGCAGTGCGGGTCGGAACTGCCACTGTGCAATACCTGCAGGCCAACCAGCACGGTACGAACCAGGTCGCGCTCCAGCGCACCGGACAGGGTTTCACCGCCACTCGGCGGGAGCTGGACCCCTACGGCAACTTGCTGTCGGCACAGGGCGCCTGGCCTGACAGCCACGGCTTTCTCGACAAACCGCACAACGCGACCACTGGCCTGACCGACGTCGGAGCTCGCCAGTACGACCCGTCCACCGGCCGGTTCGTCTCGGTCGACCCGCTGCTCGATCCAGGTCTACCGCAGCAGTGGGCGGCGTACACCTACGCCAACAACAACCCAACAACGCTGAGCGACCCGAGCGGTCTCTATGCCACGCCCTGTATGGACGATGGCCCCTGTGGAAACGGCGGCGGCATGTCCCGCCCGACGCCGCCCAAGGCGACCGAGCTGGGCCCGGGGCGACCTGGCCGGGTCGACTACGGCGGTAACTGGTCGCTGGTGGTGGACAACACCGGTACGGCGTACCTGAACGGCATCTTCGAACTGCCGTGGAGCCCGCTGGCCGCGGACGTGATCATCCCGAAGATCAAGGCGCAGCAGGGCGACCTGCCGACCGAGATCGGCGATGACTGGAACATCGAGCAGACCTGGAATGCGATGCTGGCCTACTGCCGGGACGCATCGGCGTGCGCTGGACCGGTGCGGGACTTCGTCCTGATGCAGGCTGCGCGTGTCCAGGATCTGGCGGGCACCTGGGAAGAGGCCGGCGGTCGCGGCAGCAGCAGCCGGTTGCCCGGGCGGGGAGTCGGCCGGGGCGGCGGCCCCAAGACGAAGGCCGCGAAGTTCACCGGCGACCTGCTCGAGAAGGTTCTCCAGGACCAGGCCTGCAGCTTCACCGGTGCGACCGAGGTGGTGATGGCGGACGGCCGGGTCAAACCCATCGCGGAGATCCAGGTCGGCGACCAGGTCCTGGCCGGCGATCCGGAGACCGGTACGACCGGCGCCCGGACGGTGACGGCGACGATCGTCCACGAGGACACTGTCACGGACCTGCTCACCGCGGATGGCTCGCGGGTGACGACGACCGAGGATCACCCGTTCTACAGCCAGTCGGACCGGCAGTGGAAACGTGCCGACGAGCTGGCGCCCGGTGAGCTCCTCCGCGCGTCCAAGGGTGCGGGCGCCCGAGTCGTCGGTCTCCTCCCCGGAACCCGACGCCTCAGCACGGCGTACAACCTGACGGTCGCCGACCTGCACACCTACTACGTCAAGGTCGGAACCCGCGAAACCCTCGTCCACAACGTCTGCCACCGCAAACCGACGCGTGCCAAGACGTTCAACGAGGGGCCGATTCCCGCCGAGATCGAGGCGGTCGTCTCCTTCCGCGAGGAGACCGGCCGGTTCCCTGCCGGAAGCGGCGGGTTCGATCGGTTCCGCAACAACGGGATGGAGGACGGGATGTTCCTGCCACGCGGCTCGAAGGACAGCCCGATCCGGTACAAGGAGGTCGACGTCGGGCCGCGTTGGGGCCGGGAACGTCTCGTGTGGGGGAGTGACGGCTCGGTGTACTACACGAACGACCACTACCGGACTTTCTGGGTGGTGAGGCCGCCGCGCTAGTCGGTGGGGGTTCAGTCAGCTTCGGATCGCGCTCAGCCTGGGGGCTCTTCATGCGTGCAGTGGCAATTGGTACGACGGTGGCGCTGGCCGCCGGTCTGTTGGTCGGTGCGGGGACTCCGGAGGCGGTGGCGGCATCAGCGCAGCCGCCGGTGCCGGAGGAGAAGCTGGTGGCGACCAGCGCCACTCCGTTGGCTCCGGTGCAGCCGCCGGTGAATCCGGGGTTGGGTGAGCCCCGGAAACACACGGCCTGGCCGCCGGCGGGTGACGCGGAGGTGGTGCTGAACGGCGCGAAACGGGCCGGAACGGCGCAGGTGGGTTCGCTGGCCGTTGGTGTGACCGCCAAGGCCGGGCTGGACGCCGTACGGGTGCGGGTCTCCGACCAGGTTGCGGCGCGGAAGGCTGCGGTCTCCGGAGTGCTGCTGGCGATTACTGGGACACAGGGCAAGGCCGGTCAGACGACAGTGACTGTGCCGTACGGCTCGTTCCAGAATGCCATTGCCGGGTACGGGCCCCGAGCGCGACTGGTGCAACTGCCGGCGTGTGCGCTGACTACGCCGACTGTGCCGACCTGTCAGGTGCAAACGCCGCTGCGGTCCCGCAACGACGGCCGGACCCAGACTGTCTCGGCCGAGGTGGACGTCGCTCCGCAGTCCGACACGGTGCTGGCTGTCGTACCGGCCGCGAGTGGGGCGAACGGGTCGTTCGAGGCTAGCTCGCTGGCGCCGTCCGGCACCTGGTCGGTGTCGGGTAACTCCGGTGCATTCAACTGGTCGTACCCGGTAGGGGTGCCGCCGGTCGGCAGTGGCGCCGCAGCGGGTCCGGCCGTGACGCTGACGTACAGCTCGGCCTCGGTGGACGGGCGGACAGCAGCGACGAACGGCCAGGCCTCCTGGGTCGGACAGGGTTGGGAGTACACCCCTGGGTTCATCGAGCGCACCTTCCGGACCTGCGCGTCCATTGAAGACCTGCCGGAGGAACGCAAGAGCGGTGACCAGTGCTGGGCCGGTGACATCGTCACGATGAACCTGGGCGGTGAGTCGATGCCGCTGGTTTACGAGAAGGACAAGGGCTGGCACGGGGAGACCGAGAACGGGACGCGGATTCAGCTGGTCGGAGGTGAACACTGGGAGGTGACCAAGACCGACGGCACGAAGTACTTCTTCGGCCGGAACAAGGGGCCGGGCCACACCAACCAGGAGTTGACGAACTCGGCCTGGAAGACCCGTGTGTACGGCGCGAAGCCCGGTGACCCGTGCTACGACCCGACGTTCTCGAAGTCGGCCTGTGACCAGATCTACCGCTGGAACCTCGACTTCGTCGAAGACCCGCTGGGTAACACCGAGGTCTACTACTACTCCCCGGAGACCAACTGGTACGGCGCGCACAAGGAGACCACCGGTTTCCAGTACACGCGCGGCGGAACGCTGAAGCGGATCGACTACGGGTTCCGCCAGGTCAACGGCACCATCTACGGGCAGACGCCGACCGGCCAGGTCGTGTTCGAGACGACTGAGCGCTGCAAGCCGACCGCGGACTTCAATTGCGATCCGGCCAAGTTCACTCCGGAGAATGCGAGTCGCTGGCCGGACACCCCGGTCGACCAGGACTGCAAGAGCGGTGCGGTCTGCAACAACCACTCTCCGACCTACTGGTCGACCAAGCGGCTGGCCAAGATCACCACCCAGTACAACGCCGGTAGCGGGCCGGTGAAGGTCGACACCTACGAGCTGACCCAGGAGTTCCCGACGGTCGCCGATCCGACGCTCCGCCTGGACAAAGTGGTCCGTACAGCGTTTGCCAAGGACGGTACGGCGTTGCCGCTGCCGGCGGTCGAGTTCACCAGTCAGGCGAAGCCCAACCGCGTTCTGGGCTACAACAACAACCCGGCGATGCCGCACTGGCGGCTGACCGACATCGCGACCGACACCGGTTCGCTCATCCACATCCGCTACAGCGCCGAAGACTGCACCGGCACCGACGTACCGGCGGATCTGACCAAGAACACCAAGCGCTGCTACCCCGTGTTCTGGGACCTCGGCTACGCCAACCCGGACCCGGTCAAGGACTTCTTCCACAAGTACGTCGTCGACCAGGTCGAGATCCAGGAGCGGAACGCACTCGCTCCGACGCAGATCACGGCGTACAAGTACCTGGGCACGCCGGCCTGGCATTTCGACGACAACGAGCTTGTCGAGGCCGAGTACCGGACGTACGGGCAGTTCCGCGGCTATGGCAAGGTGGAGGTACGCAGCGGCAACACGGCGAACGGGCTGGCACTCGACAAGTCCAAGGACAAACAGACGCTGACCCGCAGCACCTACTACCGCGGTATGGGCACGCCGTTCTTGAACTCGCTGGACGAAAGCATCGAGGACCCGAACCCGCTCGCCGGTGCGGTCCACGAGACCCAGACGTTCGACGGCGACAGCAACGTGCTGATTTCGACCGAGATCAGCGACGAAAAGGTCGGACGCACCACAGCGACCCGTGCACGGGCCGGTCTGGAGCCGCTGACCGCGAACCAGGTGGTCACGAGCCGTACGCGTGGCCGGACGCCGACTGCGGCCGGCACCATCCAGAAGACCACAGTGAGCCACCGGTACGACGACCTCGGCCGTCCGGTCGCGACCACCAGAGCCGGTGACGACACGGACGCCATGTGTGAGTCGGTCACGTACGCCGACAACGTCGACAAGTGGATCCGGGACCGGGTCAGCCAGACTCTCACTGCCAAACAAGCCTGTCCGGCGACCGGGCAGCCGACCGCCATCGTCGGCGCGACCAGGACCTACTACGACAACTCGTCCAGCCTCGGCGCCGTTCCGGGCGCCGGGCTGGCCACTCGGACCGACACAGCGACCGGTGTGACCAACGGCGTCCCGGCGTACCAGACCGTCGGCACCAGCGGGTACGACGCTCGCGGTCGGGTGACCACTACGACGGACGCTGCTAACCGCACTACCAAGACCGCCTACACGGCGAACGGCACCGGTCTCGTCTCAGCTGTGGTCTCGACCAACCCCAAGAACCAGGCCACGACCACCGAGCGGGATCCGGCGCGTGGCTCCGTCCTGGCCGCGGTCGACGAGAGCGGCCGCCGGACGGAGGCGAAGTACGACCCGGCCGGCCGGCTGACGGCTGTCTGGCTGCCGGGGCGCTCGCGGAGCTCCGATCCGAGTGTCGAGTACACCTACCGGCAGAGCCTCGACCAGCCGCTCGCAGTCACCTCCAAGACGCTGGTCGACAACGGGAACCAGATCAGCTTCGTCACCAAGGTCGACCTGTACGACGGCCTCGGGCAGTTGCGCCAGACCCAGACGAACGACCTCTCCGATACGACCGGAGCGCAGCGCCGCATCGTCAAGGACGTGTTCCGCGACTCGCACGGCTGGGAGGTGTTGACGAACAACCGCTACCTGACGACCGGCAAGCCCGAGGCCAAGCTGATCGACGTCGCCGGGGAATCGGTCGACGATCGCACGCTGACGACGTACGACGGCAGCGGCCGGACGACGAAGTCCACGGCGTACAAGGGGCTGCAGGTCACCAAGGCGACCACCACGGTCCACGGCGGCGACCGGACGACAGTCATCCCGCCGGAGGGCGGCGTACCGACCACCAGCGTCGTCGACGTGTGGGGGCAGGGCACCGAGCTGCTGACCTACTCGGCGCCGCCGACGCTGAGCAAGACGAAGTTCGGCACCAGCGTGATCGGCGAGGCACAGCTCACCAAGTACGACCACAACGCGCTCGGTCAGCTCGCCTCGATGACGGACGTCGGCGGCAACGTCTGGTCCTACGGCTACGACTTCCTGGGCCGGCAGACCTCGGCGTCCGACCCGGACTCGGGAACGCGGACGACGACGTACGACCTGGCCGGCCAGCTCCAGACCGTCAAGGACGCGAAAGGTCAGGTGCTGTCGTACGAGTACGACGTGCTGGGACGCCGGGTCGCGGAGTACCAGGGCACGGTCAAGACCGACACGAACAAGCTCGCCTCCTGGACGTACGACACGGCGGACAACGGCCTGGGCAAACTGGCGAGCACGGTCCGCCACACGCCGAAGGGCGCCTACAGCGTCGCGATCAACGAGTACGACGGTCTCGGCAACCCGGCGAAGCAGACCGTCACGCTGCCGGTGTCGGAGACGCAGACTCCGGCCGGACAGCCGCGGCTCCCGCAGAGTTACGAGTCGGAGATGTCCTACACCAGCACTGGCCTGCTGCGCAGTGTGACCAAGCCGGCCATCGGTGGGCTGCCGTTCGAGACGCTCGTCCACGAGTACGACCGGTACGGCCAGCCCAAGTCGACCAAGGGCTACAACGAGTACGTCTCGGACACCAAGTACACGCCGTACGGCGAGGTGGCGCAGTACACCCTCGGTGTCCTCGACAACCGCGGCTGGCTGACCTACCAGCGGGACGCGCAGACCCGGCGGCTGACCCAGGCGAACCTGTCCGCGCAGCAGGCGTTCGCGCAGCTCGACGACCTCCGGTACAGCTACGACCCGGCCGGAAACGTGAAGCGGATCGTCAACACCCGGGGTGACTCGAACAATGGCGCCCCGGTCCGAACGCAGTGTTTCGACTACGACGACCTCAACCGGCTGTCCGAGGCCTGGACTGCGACCGACAACTGCGCGGCCGCGGCGTCCCAGACCACTGTCGGCGGCCCCGCACCCTTCTGGACGACATGGGAATTCGAATCTACTGGTCTCCGGAAGAAGCAGATTCAGCACGCGCTGCCCGGCCAGACCGGCGACACGACCACGGAGTACTTCAATCCCCTCTCGGGCCCTGGGAAGGAGCAGCCGCACGCGCTGACCGGAACCAGGACGAGTGGCCCGGCGGGGACCAGCACAACGGCGTACACCTACAACGAGAACGGCAGTACAGCCACCCGGCAGTCGTCGGCTGGTAAGCAGACCCTCGCCTGGAACGAGTCCAACCAGGTCGCTTCGGTGACCACGCCGAACGGCATTACGTCGTACACGTACGACGCTGACGGCAGCCAGCTGATGCGGCACGACCCGGACCGGACGACCTTGTTCCTGGCCGGTGAGGAGATCGCTCGCGACACAGCGACCGGTGCGATCACCGGAACCCGGTACTACGGCCAGAACGGCACTACCGTCTCGCTACGCGTGGGCAACGCCGATCTGCAGTATCTGCAGGCAGATCAGCACGGAACCAACCAGGTCGCCGCAAAGCGCACAGCGCACGGGTACGTCGCCACTCGCCGCGATCTGGACCCGTACGGCAACCCGCTGGCCGCACAAGGTGCCTGGCCGGACAAGCGCGGTTTCCTCGACAAACCGCACAACGAGCTCACCGGGCTCACTGACATCGGCGCCCGCAAGTACGACCCGGTCACCGGCCGCTTCGCTTCGGTCGACCCGATCCTGGATGCGGCAACCCCGCAGCAGTGGGCGGCGTACACCTACGCGAACAACAACCCGACGACGCTGAGCGACCCGAGTGGTCTCTATGCGACGCCTTGTATGGACGACGGTCCCTGTGGGAACGGCGGCGGGATGTCCCGCCCGACGCCGTCCGCGCCGCCCAAAGCGACCGAGCTGGGCCCGGGCCGCCCCGGACGGGTCGACTACGGCGGTAACTGGTCGCTGATCGTGGACAACACCGGTACGGCGTACCTGAACGGCATCTTCGAACTGCCGTGGAGCCCGATCGCCGCGGACCAGATCATCCCGAAACTGAAGGCGGACCACGGCGACATCGCCACCGAGATCGGTGACGACTGGAACGCCGAGCAGACCGTCAACGCGATGCAGACCTACTGCCGCAGCGCCGACACCTGCGACAACACCGTCAAGATGTTCATCCTCAGCGAGACAGCGCGCGTCCAGGCGCTGATCGGCACCTGGGTGGACGCCGCCAGCGGTCGCGGCGGCGGTGGCAAACTGCCCGGCCGCGGCACCGGCCGCAGCGGCTACTCCAAGGCAGTCAGCAAGTTCACCAAGGAGTTGCTGGACCAAACGTTGCAAGGCCCGGCCTGCAGTTTCACCGGTGACACCCAGGTCGTCATGGCCGACGGCACCAGCAAACCGATCGCCGAGATCGCAGCGGGCGACCAAGTGCTCGCCACCGATCCCGACACCGGTGAAACCGGCGCCCGAACGGTCACCGCGACCATCGTCCACGAGGACACCGTGATCGACCTGGTCACCAAGGACGGCTCCAAGGTCACAACGACCGAGGACCACCCCTTCTACAGCCAGTCCGATCGTCAGTGGAAGCGCGCCGATCAGCTCGACCACTCGGACACCCTGCGCGGGCCGAACGGTCAGGAGCTCCGCGTGGCCGGCCTGCGTCCGCAGACACAGCGGATCGCGGCGGCGCACAACCTCACCGTGGCCGGCCTGCACACCTACTACGTGAAGGTCGGCGCCCACCCGGTCCTGGTGCACAACCAGTGCCCGGAGTTCCGGGACGACGAGTGGTGGGAGGACCGGATGACGCTGTCCAACGGGATGGAGTACAAGTTCGGCGGCGACATCGAGATCGACGGGACCACCGTGATCATCAACAACGCCTACATCTGGCCCCTCGACCGGGACGTCGACCCGGACGATCTGCTCGGTTCGCTCGGTCGCCGGGGCTTCCGGGAGATCGAGAGTCACATCACCGGCAAGTACCTGGACCAGGTGCGTGCCCAGGGCGGCACCCACATCCGGATCATCGGCATCCGGACGACGGGACCGAACCCGGGGCATGTCTTCGACGAGCGATGGCCGCGACCGGGCAAGTGACCGGCGATCCGACTTCAGCAGGGAAGAGAACAGTGAGCGTAAGAGTTTCGGTCGCGGCCGGTGTGGTCGCGGCGCTGGTGGCCGGCGTGCTGACGCCTGTTCCGGCGGTGGCCGAGCCGGTGGAGCAGACGGCCGCCACCGCCGTGACCGAGGCCGAGGCGTTGCGGCTGGCCAAGGAGACCGGTCGGGCGGTGCAGGTTCAGGAGAAGAACACGCAGACGTCGGAGGTGCTGGCGAACCCGAGTGGGACGTTCACGTTGCGGTCGAACGTGCGGCCGGTTCGGGTGCGCAAGGACGGCGTGTGGCGTGGGATCGACACGACGCTGAAGGTGTTGCCGGACGGGAGCGTCGCGCCGGTGGCCGCCGCGCAGGAGATGGAGTTCTCCGGTGGCGGTACGGACCCAATGGTGCGGGTTGCCGAGGGCAAGCAGGCGCTGACGGTGAACTGGCCGGGGGAGCTGCCGAAGCCGGTGCTGTCGGGTAACACGGCGACGTACGCCGAGGTGTTGCCTGGTGTTGATCTGAAGCTGATCGCCGAGGGCGATGCCTACATCCAGACGCTGGTCGTGCGGGATGCGGCAGCGGCGCGGAACCCAGCGCTGGCGGCACTCAAGGTGACTGTCACCGGTGAGAACCTGGCGCTGCGGACGACGGACGACGGCCGGGTCACAGCTGTGGACCAGGCCGGCAAGGACGTCTTCGTCGGCTCCGCTCCGCGGATGTGGGATTCGGCGTACGACCCGCAGGTCGGCCCGGCGCCGACGGCGAAATGGTCCGGTGGCGCGGAGGTGCACGAGATCGCGACCACGGCCAAGGCGCTCGGGAATTCGGGGCTGCGCGCTGGTGCGGCGTCGTCCGTCGAGATGACGCTCGCACCGGACGCGGCCGCGCTGACCGGTCCTGACGTGCGGTACCCGGTCTACATCGACCCGCAGTTCTCCCGGAACCGGGAGAACTGGACCGAAGTGACCACCCGGTCGGACTGGACGCCGAAGTGGCGGACGACGGACCCGGTGCGCGTCGGCCGCTGCTGGAACGGGAAGAGGCAGTGCGGTAGCCCGCTCTGGACGGCCCGCTCCTACTTCAGCGTCGGCGTCAGCGATCTGATGCCGCGGGACAACGGTGCGGCCCCCAAGCTGTTCCGCAAGGACTACATCGTCGGTCAGCTGCACTCCGCCAACCTGAACTGCAACCCAGGTGAGCCGACCGAGCTGTGGGCCGCCGGCACCTTCGACTCCAACACCCGCTGGGGTGGACCGGCAGCCCGCTCGCTCGACACGCAGTGGTCCGGCGCGCAGGTCGACTGCGGTGGTGGCCGGGCCGTCAAGTTCGGTACCGGCAACTTCGTCGACGAGGCAGTCCAGAACAGGTGGACGACGCTCAACTTCGGTCTGCTCGCCGAGAACGAGGACGTCGAGCTGCAGTGGAAGGTGTTCGACAACAACCCGGTGCTCGAGGTGGAGTTCGCCTTCCCACCGAACAAGGCCACCGATCTGCGGGTGTCCAATGCGGTCAACTGCAACGGCAAGATCGTCACTCCGGACTCGCGGCCGCGCGTCTACGCCAGGGCGACCGACAACAACAACCCGCCGCTGAATCCGGCGCTCTGGTTCCACATCTGGAGTGCGGACGGCCGGACCGAGAAGAGCAGCGGCGGCGGCGTCCGGATCTCCTCCGGGACCGAGGGCAGCTGGCTACCGGACGACCTCGGCGACGGCGACATGCGGATGCGGGTCTACGTCGACAACAATCCCGGCCATCCGCACAACATGAACGCCGGCTACACCGACTGGCAGTACTTCACCGTCCGCTCCCGAAAACCGGCGGTCGCGCCGAAGATCGAACCCAGCTCGGACTACTCCAAGGACTACTGGAGTACGCCGTACGGCGCACCGGGCAACATCACCGTCAGCGCCAACGGCGCGACCAACATCGTCGGCTACACCTACACGTTCACCGGCACCGGGACGCAGACGGTCCCGTCGACCACGAGCTGCAACTACAACCGGGTGTTCGGGCTGAACGGCGGCTGGATCCCGCACAACGAGAACGCGCCGAACGTGATTCCGATGCCGGCGACCATGCCGCCGGGGCGGCACACCCTGCACGTCCGTAGCTTCGACGACGCGCACAACCTGTCGCCGGAGTCCGAGACGTTCACCTTCTACGTCGCTCCGCAGGCAGTGCACGCGTCCCAGCGGCTGGAGGCGGAGACGATGCCGCAGTCCCAGCCGGCCGGCCAGAACCGGCCGGTGGAGGTGCAGACGAACAACGACGTCGGCTGGTCGGGCGGCAAGGCGCTCTGGTTCCGCGGCAACGCGGCCGGCCAGTCGCTGTCACTGGCCTTCGACACCACCGGTGACGCCGACTGGAACCTGTCGCTCGGCCTGACCAGGTCGGTCGACATGGGCCGGCTGATCTTCGAGCTCGACGGGCAGCGGATCGGCGACCCGGCCGTCGAGGTCGACGGTTACAACCCGATCTGGCAGGCCGCTCGCCATCAGCTGGGCGCGCATCGAATACCCAAGGGCAGCCATACGCTCAAGATCACCGCGGTCGGGACGAACCCGAAGTCGGTGGGGGAGCGGTACACGATCGGCGTCGACTACCTGACCCTCAGCCAGACCACCCGATCCGAGGTAGAGGATCCGGCCATGGTCACGGTGAGCCAGCCGCCCGACCAGGTGCCACCGGAGCCCATCCAGACTTTGGCCGGGGGACTGTACTCGCGCGGGCAGTCGATCGGCTTCCTGGGAGCTGAAGCCGGTAAGTCGTTCGAGATGACCTTCCGGACCCGCATCGAGGCCGACTACGCCCTGGGCGTCGGTCTGGCCCGCGGACCGGAGGGCGGTCTGCTGGAGGTCTCTGTCGACGGAAAACCGTTGCGGGGCACCGATACGAACCCGTGGGACGGGTACGCGGCCGTCGGGCAGACGGAGTACCTGCCACTCGGCGGTGTGCATCTGACAGCGGGCGTCCACCGGATGCGGATCAAGGTCACCGGAAAGAACGCGGCCTCCCGCGGCTACAAGGCGCTGGCCGACTACATCACCGCTGTTCCGCTGAACAAGGTCACCGCGGCCGACTTCACCGCAGCGATGAACAACGACGGCATAGCGCCCGACGGCACCACAGCCGACCTCGACCTGTCGTCCAGCTCGCTGTCCGCCGAGAACCTCGCCGCGACCGGGTACGGCCCGGGCTCCACCGTGACGGTGGACGGCGCCGCCTTCACCATGCCCGCTGCACGAGCGGATGGCGCCGACAACGTCATCGCGATCGGGCAGACCATCCCGCTACCTGCTGCCCAGCAGGTCAAGACCACAGCGATCGGACTGCTCGCAGCATCGACCTGTGGCGACACCCCGGTCGCGACGGCGGCTGTCAACTACACCGACGGCAGCTACCAGGACTCCCGGGTGCCGGCCCTGCAGGACTGGATCACGCAGGACACGTCCCGTGCGACGCTCGTACTGCCGCAGTGGAACCGGCTGGGTGTTCCGACACCGGAACGGGGACCGCGGCTGACGGCGATCTTCGTACCGACCGACCCGACGAAGACGGTCAAGTCGATCTCGCTGCCCAACTACGGCACGAACCTGCTGCCGAACAGCTGTTCGCCGGCACTACACGTCCTGTCGATCGCGCCGCGCCCAGTACAGGCCGGCTGGATCGGTTCGTGGACTGCGCCCGCGGATGCCGCCAAACCGACGCCGGGGTCCTTTGCCAACCAGACCGTGCGTTCGGTGATCAAGCCGAAGGCAACCGGCAGCTCGGTGCGGATTCGAGTTGCGAACCCGCACTCCAATCGGTCGATCACCATTGCAGCGGCGACTCTGGGCGCGCAGATCGGTGAGGGGCCCGGTCTGGTCGGCGCACCGGTTGCGTTGTCCTTCGGCGGCGCCGCTCGGCTGACCCTGCCTGCCGGAGGAGAGGCGTTGAGCGATCCGGTCCCGTACCCGAACACCAGTGCCGGGACTGGGAACTTGTCGATCAGCTTGCATCTGCCGGAGGCAACGCCGTACGCGCCGGTGCATCAGCGGGCCAATCGGAACAGTGAGCCGACACTGCTGGCGAGTGGGAACGTCACTGCGGACACCTCGGGTACGCCGTTCGGCACACTGCTGGACGGGTCGTACCTGGTGGCCGGCGCGGTGGTCTCCACCGCGGACAACACTCAAGGGACAGTCGTCGTACTGGGTGATCAGCTGAGCGCTACGGCACCGGTGGGCCCGAACGAGCCAACGTGGGTCGACCACCTGCCGGGCAAGCTGGCTGACGCCGGTGTGCCGCTGCAGGGCGGCGTGGTGAACGCGTCGCGGAGCGGCGTGCTTCCGGCCGGACTGTGGCGGCTCGACGACGCCTCTGGGACGACTGCGCGGGACACGGCAGGCAGCAGCCCGCTGACGCTTGCCGGTGGAGTCAGCTGGAGCTCGGAGCGCGGAGGGGCTCTTTCCTTCGCCGGAACCGGCACGGCGGCCACTGCACCGCGACCACCGTTCGCCACCAACGGCAGCTACTCCGTCGCGCTCTGGGCGAAGGTGACTGGCACCGCGGCCGACCAGACCATCGTCGAGACAGAAGGGAATGCGAACTACGGCTTCCGGCTTCGGTACGCCGGCGGCGGGGCACCGCGGTGGGTGCTGGACCTGCCGACGAGTGACACCGTGGGGAGTCCGTTCGTCAGCGTTGTGTCGACGACGCCGGCGCTCATCGGCGTCTGGACACATCTGGTGATCAGCTACAACGCACCTGCCAAGTCGGCCTCGCTGTGGGTGGACCGTGCTCCGCAAGGCGCAGTCACTCTCGCCACCCCGGTCGGCGCGACGAAGCGGTTCGTGGTCGGTCGTACGTTGCAGGGCCAGGTATCGGACGTTCGGGCCTACCAGGCGGCCGCCGCCAACGAGGACATCGCGGCTGCGTACGCCGGTGGTACGGCTGTCGGTTTCGGCGCGCCCAGCGCCGAGGCCGCGCCCTGGACCCTTGACCGCACCGTCCGCAACCAGCCCAACCTGCGGACGGTCGTCGTCGCCCTCGGTGCCAACGACATTCTGGCCGGCTCCGACACTCCAGCCGTCAAACAAGCCCTGACCCGGTTGATGCATCCGGCCAATGCGACCAGCCCCGCCAACACCCGCCGACAGGACGGCAACGGCGTCCGCATCGTCGTACTCGCCATTCCGCCGCTGGGCCTGGCACCCGACGACCCGCGAGAGCAACGCCGCCGCGAGATCAACGCCGAGCTGAAAACCAGCTACCGCAATTTCGGCGCCAACGACTTCGTGGACATCGCCACCGCCCTCGCCGACCCCGCAGCACCTCAGAATCCCAACCCCGCCTACCTGACCAACAACCGACCCAATGCCGCCTACCACCAGGCCATCGCCCAGGCTCTGACCCAGGCCGCAGCCGCCTTCCCTCCGAAACTGCAGCTCTAGCGCACCCCTCCCAGGCGTGGTTGTCGAGTGCAACCGCGCCTGGGATGGACCTGGCGGTGTGCTAAACCTGCTGTGACAGCCGGTAGCGGGGGCGGCGACTGTGACGGCTGGGGGTCAGATGCGACTGCGTGTGCTCGGACCGGTGGAGTTCCGTGATCAGGGCAGCCCGGTCCCGCTGGGGCGGGTCAAGGAGCGGGTGCTGCTCGCGATGCTGACGCTGCGGGTGAACACGCTGGTGTCGCGGGAGGTGATCCTCGCCGGGCTCTGGGAGGGCCGGCCGCCGCGGTCGGCGTCGGCGAACCTTGCGTCGTACATGTCGACCATCCGGCGGCTGCTGGCGAGTGCCGGTCCCGGAGTGACGCTCGAGACGCGCGCCGGCGGGTACATGCTCGTTGCCGAGCCGGACGCCGTTGACCTGCTCGCGTTCGAGCGGCTGGTCGAGGAGGGACGCCGAGCCCGAGCAGCCGGTCGGCATGCAGTCGCTGTCGAGCGGCTGACGCAGGCGTCCGGGTTGTGGCGCGGTCCGATCATGGACGGCCTGCAGGCGCCGGACGTCGTACGTCCGGAGATCACGCGGCTGGACGACCTCCGACTCATCGCGGTCGAGGAATGCATCGACAGCCGCCTTGAGCTGGGCCAGCACGACACACTCGCGGCGGAGCTCGCCGTCCTGACGTCGCGGTACGAGTTTCGCGAGCGGCTGTGGGGTCAGCGCATCCTCGCGCTGTACCGCTGCGGCAGACAGTCCGATGCGCTGGCCGCCTACCAGGACATCCACCGGCTACTCGACGAAAACCTCGGTATCGAACCCGGCGCCGCTCTGCGCGCACTGCACCGACAGGTCCTCCGCTCGGACCCCACTCTGGACTCGCCGGCCCCGACCAGGCCGTCAGTCGCAGCGTGGACAGCACCTCGTCAGCTGCCACCAGCGGTCTGGGGATTCACCGGCCGTGCCGACGAGTCCGTCTGGTTGGACGGTGCCGACTCCAACGTCGTAGCTCTGGTTGGTAGCGCAGGCATGGGAAAGACCGCGCTGGCCGTTCAGTGGGCGCATCGAGTCTCCGACCGGTTCCCGGGCGGTCAGCTGTATGCCGATCTGCGCGGTCACGGCGCACTGGAGCCGTCCGCGCCGATCGAAGTACTCACCTGGTTTCTGCGCGCGCTCGGCGTACCAAGTGAGCGCATCCCTACCGATGTGGTGACGGCGACCGCGACGTACCGTTCAATGCTCGCCGGACGCCGCATCCTGGTCGTGCTGGACAACGCCGCATCTGCCGAGCAGATCCGTCCGCTGCTACCAGGCGAGCCCGGCTGCCTCACCCTCGTCACCAGCCGGCACCGCCTGAGTGGACTCGTCGCTCTCGACGGTGCCCGCTCCCGAGTCGTCAGCGGCCTCACCGCACCAGACACCACAGAACTGTTGACCCGCCTCCTCGGGGCAGACCGCGCAGCAGCCGAGCCGGACGCCGTCACCCGGCTCGGCGAGCTCTGCGCGCACCTCCCGCTGGCCCTGCGGCTCGCAGCGGCCCGGATCGCCGGTACCGACGGCTCGATCGCGGACTACGTCGCCGGCTTCGCCAAACCGCAGTCCCTCGACCTGCTGGCCGTGGAGGATGAGCCGCGGACAGTGCGCGTGGTGTTCGATTCGTCGTACGAGCCGCTCGACCCGGCGGCTCAGCGGCTCTTCCGGCTGCTCGGACTCGTCCCCGGCCACGGGTTCACGGACCGCGCGGCTGCCGCTCTCCTGGATGCCACCCCCGAGGCGGCGAACACGCTCCTCGACGTACTCCGCACTGCAAGCATGGTCGAACGCCGTGCACTCGGGCGGTTCGCGATGCACGACCTGCTCCGCCGGTACGCCGAGGAGAAGGCGACCGACGAGCCGGTGGACGCAGTGCACCGGCTACTGGCCGGCTACGTACAAGACACCGAGACGGCCGTCGTCACGATGGGCTCAGCCATGGCCCGCGTCACTCGGCCGGTTCCGAGCGTCCTGCCCACGCTGGAGTTGCTGGACAGCGCCGAGGCACTCGCCTGGCTCGACGCCCAGCGGGACACTCTGGTCGCGGCCGCGACGTACGCTGCGGCCCACGGACCAGCCGAAGTGGCCTGGCGGCTGTGCGACCAGCTGCGCGGCTACTTCTGGGCTCGGCGTTGCCACCCCGAGTGGCTCGCCGTCGCGGATGCGGCTGCGGCCGCGGCTGGCACCGATCTGGAGGCGGTCGCTGCGGCCCGGCACTGCCTGGGCGACCACTACTGGAGCCTGGGCCAGTACGAGCCTGCGACCGCGCAGTACGAGCAGGTGATCGCAGCCTGCGAACAGGCTGGTCTGGCACGTCGGCAGGTTGGTGTGTCGATCAACCTCGGCGCCGTCCATCGAGAGCTCGGAAACCTCGCCCAAGCCCTGGCGTGCCTGCAGTCGGCCTTGTGCATCGCCCAGACCAACGACTTTCCCACGACCACCATCCACGCCAACCTCGGTGCCATCTACGAGGAGATGGGCAGCTTCGAAGCGGCCGGACAGGAGTACACGTCCGTCCTCGAGTTCGACGAGGTCACTGCGCCCGAGAAGGCCTTCTGCCTCACCTCGCTGAGCGCAGTGCACCGCCACGCCGGGCGACTCGATCAGGCCCGCACCTGCGCCGCCGAAGGCCTGGAGCTGCACCGCACGACCGGCAACCGCGCCGGCGAAGCCTTCGCCCTGGAGAACCTGGCGGCCGCTCACCTGGACCGCGGCGAGCTGACCGCCGCCATGACCGAAGCCCAGGCAGCCCTCGCTATCGCCCAGGACATCGCCAACCCACGCGCTGAAACGGCAACCCTCACCATGCTCGCCACCGTCCACCTGCGTACTGGCAACCACGCCCGAGCCGAGCACTACTACGAGCTGGGCCTCCAGTCCGCCCGCACGAACCGCATCAGCTATCTGGAGGTCTCAGCCCTTCTCGGCCTGGCCGCGACCCACCAAGCCACCAACCGCCCAGACCAAGCAGCCAACCTCTGCACCACCGCCCTCCACGCCGCCACGACCGCTGGCTTCAACCACCACGCCACGACTGCCCGAGCCTTCCTCTCCACCCTGAGCTCCCAACACGCCAGCTAGGTCAGCTCCGGCCGGTCAGGCGCGGTTGAGGATGCCGAAGGTGAGGTCGGGCTCGAGGGATTCGAGATTCCAGTTGGGGCCTGTGACCTGGTTGGTGACCCAGAAGGACATGGTGTGGTCGGTGAGAGAGCGGACGTAGTTGGCGAGGGACCAGTCGTTGCCGCCGTCGTGCCAGGCGAGGCGGTTGCCGTCGTCGGCGGTGCGGACGTTCCAGCCGTAGGCGTAGGACTCACTGGTGGTGAAGAGCTTGGTGCGGGCGTCGGCCGGTAGGACGGTGTCGTCGAGAAGGGCGCGGTGCCAGCGGAACAGGTCGCGGGCGGTGGAGAGGAGGCCACCGCTGCCGCGAAGGTTCCAGTGCGGACCGTCGTCCGCCCAGGGATGGTCCATCGGACGGCCCTGGCGGCGGCCGGCGGCGTCGTACTCGACGGCTACGCGGTCGACGGGCCAGCGGGGGAGGAGGTAGCCGGTGTCGGTCATGCCGGCTGGTCCGAAGAGGTGCTTGGCGAGGAACTCCTCGTAGCCGAGACCGGACACCTTCTCGACGATGGCGGCGAGCAGTCCGTAACCCAGGTTCGAGTACTGGAACTCTGCGCCGGGGGTCAGCTTGGAGGCGAGCGCCTGCTCGATCAGCTGCTCACGGCTCAGGACGTCGTAGTCGTCGCCCAGCCCTTCGACGAGCCCGGCCGTGTGGGTGAGGAGGTGGTGGACGGTGATCCCGCGCTTGTCGGCGGGGACCGGGCCGAGGTGGCGGGAGATGGGGTCGGTGACGCGGAGCTTGCCCATCGTCTCGAGCTTGAGGATCGCGGCTGCGGTGAACTGCTTGGTGATGGACATGACGTCGTACACGGTGTCGCAGGTGGCGGGGATGCGCCGTTCG
This sequence comes from Kribbella sp. NPDC104218, assembly GCF_055584105.1. NCBI lineage: Bacteria > Bacillati > Actinomycetota > Actinomycetes > Propionibacteriales > Kribbellaceae > Kribbella > Kribbella sp. NPDC104218. The sequence goes on along the minus strand of NZ_JBVJMQ010000001.1, from coordinate 512,930 downwards.
CGATCGGCCAGGCCGAAGCCCTCGCAGTACCCCAGCTGGTCGCCGCGGGCCGCGACCACGGTCCCACCCGGCCCGTCGGGGATGGTGCGCGCGAGGTACGCCGCGACCGATTCGGTCGGGGGAGCGGAACAGGCAGTGCTGCCGAGCGCAACGAGCAACGCCAGCGCGACGCGGTACATGGAACCTCCGGGATCGGTTTCGGGGAGATCCACACGTTGACCGGGGCAACGACCGCCGAACAACCCTTTCAGGTGTTCGAATGCGTACGAACCCGTACGAACGGAGCCCCATGACCCCCGAAGAATCAGCCTTCCTGGCCGACCTCAGACGCCTCAAAGCCGGCACCGGCCACAGCTACCGCGAACTCGAACGCCGCGCCGCCCGCCTGGGCGAATCCCTCCCCGCCTCCACCACCGCCACCATGCTCAACCGCGAAACCCTCCCCCGCAAAGACCTCCTCCGCACCTACCTCCGAGCCTGCGGCCTGACCGACCCCCAACTCGACCCCTACCTCGAAACCCACACGAACCTCACCCACCCCCAGCCACCCACCCCCACGGTGTCCGTGGTCCACGTCCCGCGGCGGCGGTCTCGTCGGCAGCTGGTGCTCGCCGCGGCCGCGCTCCTGGTCGCCTTCACGACGGGCACCTTGACCACGGCCCTGCCGGCGGAAGCGGTCGCTGAGCAGGAGTCGTTCGCCGCGACGCCGTGACTCAGTCGGTGCGGCCCTTGAGGCGGCGTTGGAGGACGCGCTCGGTTTCGCGGTTGGCCTCGCGCTCGGCGAGGGTCTGGCGTTTGTCCCAGGTCTTCTTGCCGCGGGCGAGGGCGATCTCGACCTTGGCGTGGCTGGCTTTGAAGTAGAGGGTGACGGGGACGAGGCTGAGCCCGCCCTCGTTGACCTTGCGCTCGATCTTGTCGATCTCGGCGCGATGCAGGAGCAGCTTGCGTTTGCGGCGCGAGCCGTCGTTGAACCAGCGCGCCTGCGAGTACTGCGGGATGTGGACGCCGTGCAGCCAGATCTCACGGTCCTCGACCATGGCGAAACCGCCGACCAGCGAAGCGCGCCCGGCCCGCAGCGCCTTCACCTCCATCCCCTGCAGCACGATCCCGGCCTCCCAGGTCTCGCCCAGGTGATAGTCGTGAGCCGCCTTGCGATTGCGGGCGACGACGGGATCGGACTGCGGTTTCTTCACAAGGCGATTCTGCCGCAGCTTCCCTCAGGAAGCTCTTGGGTTTGCTTGTTACGCTGGGTGATCCCCTCCTAGCCAACGATGACTGAAGGGTTCTCCCCGCATGGGTATCTTCGACTCCCTCAAGGACAAGGCCTCCGAGCTCCTCTCGGGCGCCACCGACAAGGTCACCGAGGCGACCGGCATCGACCTGTCCGGCGCCACCGACAAGATCGCCGAAACCACCGGCGTCGACGTCTCCGGTGTCACCGACCAGGCCACCCAGGCCGCCGAAGGCCTCACCGAAACCGCCCAAGGCCACGCCGAAGCGGCCCAGGACCAGGCCAACGCCTTCGGCGACCAGGTCACCGAAACCACCGGTATCGACCTCCCCACCGAAAACCTCACCGACCAGGCCACCGACAAATTCGGCGAAGCCACCGGCCGCTGACCAACTCGAGCTGCTCCCGCGCTGGGACGCGAGGGCAGCTCGACAGCCCGGCTGCAGGCCCTCCGAGCGAGGTGGGCCTGCGTCCAGAAACACTGGACAAGCGATCCCACGAACGCGGTGCGAGCAGAGCCCGCCGATCGTCGGTCTGGGCTTGTCCGGGGAGTGGTGTGACGTGTGGTTGCAGCGGGTCTGCTGTGCGAGCAGAGCCCGCCGATCGGTTGTGCCCCCGGCAGGATTCGAACCTGCGACGCACGGTTTAGGAAACCGACGCTCTATCCCCTGAGCTACGGGGGCGCACGATGCGGGGACAGCTTAGCGGAGGGGTCAGCCGGTGAGGGCGCGGACGCCGAGGTGGCCGGTGATGGAGGCGTAGCGTTCGGCGTAGAGGGTGGTGCAGCGGGAGGAGGCGCAGCCGGCGCCGGCGAAGGTGATGCCGCGGATGGTGGCGGTGGCTGAGCCGGGGCGGCTGTAGAGGGGGCCGCCGGAGTCGCCGCCGACGATGGCTACTTGGCCGCCGCGGGTGGCGCGGATGACGTAGGTGGTGCAGCCGTCGGTGTCGCAGTAGCGGGCGTTGGTGGAGCGGACGGTGAGACCGCAGAGCGAGGTGCTGAAGCTGCCGGACTGGCAGACGGAGGTGCCGACGCCGGGGTCGGCGCCGCCGGTGACGGTGCGGGTGTTGGCGGAGTCGCCGGGGCCGTCGGTCCAGATTTTGGTGCCGTAGCTGCTGCCGGTCAGTAGCGACTGGTCGTAGTCCGGGTACTTCGTCCGCACGGTGGTCGTGCCGTAGTAGTTCGGGCCGGACTTCCACTCGGTGCCGACGCCGCCGCAGTGCCCTGCGGTGACCGAGCCGCGCTTGCCGTCGGAACGGCGGACGACGGAGAAGCCGGCCGAGCAGTTCTTGCTGGCCGAGCTGATCCGCGCGCCACCCCAGTGACCGCCCTTCGGGGTGTCGCTGAGCCGCGAGGTCCGCGCGAGCGCGCCCTCGACGAGCTGTACGCCGGACAGGCCGCGCAGCCCGGTCAGCGACTCGGGGGAGGTGGTCGCCTTGTCGTACTCGACCAGAACCTTCTCGGTGCTCGGATCGAGGTCCGCGGCGAACGTCGTCCGCTGCGCGTCATCGGACCACGCCCGCGCGCCGACGGCCCGCCAGCTCTCGGCGATCGCCTGCGCCGAGCGACAGCTGCGCTCGACGCCGACCAGCTGCTTCCCCGCGGGCGGCACGTTCTTCGCCATCGCGGCCTGGTAGCGCTTCTGGTTCAGCACCTTGGCATCGACGACGACCTTGAACCCGGTCGTGGCCGAGCCGATCACCCCGACCACGCCTTGGCTCAACCCGTACGGCAGACCCGACTTCGGGCGGCCGGTCGCGTCGAGCGGCTCGAGCGAGCGGAGCGCGGTGCCGACCCCCTCGCCGAGGGTTTCGCCGAGCGGCCGTGGATCCTTCGGCGACGTCGGCTGGCTGAGCCGCTTCGCCGAGGCCGCGCTGATCGACGGCTGCCCGTGCGAACAGGCCTCCGCGGTCACCGCCCCGGCCGGGACGACGGCTGGCGAACGTGTCGACGCGGTGGCCGTGAGACCGACTGCGAAGAGTGAGACTGAGCCAAGGGCCAGCAGTGGGACGGTGGCTGAGAGTCGCACAGAGCTCCCCTATCAGTGGACGACCTCGGTCAATCGTCCGGTGAGAGACTCCGCTCAGTCAATAGGCGATCACGGTCCGCAAGCAAATTTGACTACCGTGCGCGAGCGTATCTGGCAAGCTCACGCCCGTCCGCGGCGTAGAAAGCCAGGGTGTCGGCGTCCTTCCCCGCGGTGACCGCGAGCCGCTTGGCGGACTGCAGCACGTCGCTGTGCGGAACGTTGTTGCAGCCGATCAGCCGCTGCGGACCGGCCTTCGCGCTGAACGCGCCGCGTTGGCCGATCGTGTAGGTGCCCTGGACGCCGTTGCACCCGTCCGAGCCGCTCCACGTCCCGTCGGCGCGGAACTTGAGGATCGGGACGTCGGGCCGGGGCGCCTTCAGCGACTGGCCGCTGATCCGCAGCACGTTCCAGCTCCCGGTGAGGGTCTTGGCGGACGGCGCCTGCTCGGCGGACTGCGTGGGCTGGGACGTCGCACCGCCGCCGGCGACGGCCGGCTGGTTCGTCGCGTCGCGGCTGGTCAGGCCGAAGCCCACGGCCGTCACTGCGACGACAGCGGCCGCGGCGGCGCCGGAGACGATCCACGCCCGGCGCCTGGCCTGACGGACGCCGGACGTCGCCCGGTCGGACAGACCGACCGCCGTCGGTACGGAAGCAGCGGCGCGGTCCAGCGTCCCGCGCAGTTCATCCTCGAGATCGGTGTTACTCACGACAACCTCTCATCAACACGGTGGGACTGCCTGGTCCTCCGCAGTGCGGTCAGCGCGCGGCTGGCCGTCGAGCGGACGGAGGACGGTTTGATGCCGAGCAGGTCGGCGATCGTGTGGTCGTCGAGGTCCTGGTAGTAGCGCAGGACCAGCACGACCCGCTCCCGGCCCGACAGCTCCTGCAGCGCGTGCCACAGGTCGTCGGAGTTCACGATGTCGGTGGCCGGGTCGGGCACGGTACGGCGCGGGTCGAGATCGGCCGTCGGGGCCTCGGTGAACGAGCGGCGACGTGTCATCGCCAGGTACTCGTTGACCAGGATCCGCCGGACGTAGTGGTGCGGGTCGTCCGCCCCGCGCACCTTGCGCCAGGACCGGAACGCCTGCATCAGCGCGGTCTGGGCCAGGTCCTCGGCGCGCTGGTGGTCGCCGGAGACGGTGAAACCGAGCCGGACCAGGTCCTGTCCGCGCGCGGACACGTACTCCTCGAACTCCACTCGTGACTCCCGGGCTGGGCGTGCAACACCTCACATCTATTAGATGCATCGAGGTGTTCAGAGTGCTGCATGGTTCGTCGCACAGTTACATCTCACCGGTTGCGTCGCACCGAGCGGTCCAGACCGGTCTCCCGGTCTGGACCGCGGTGTGACCCGGTCCGGACGGCTTCGGGGGGCGCGTCCGGCGCAGGGTCAGCGCAGGCCGAGCGACTTGATCAGCTCGGGGGTGGCCTGGCGCGGCGCCGGCAGGACGCCGGGCTTGCCCTGGCCCTCCAGACCGGTCGCGACCAGATGGCGGCAGCCGAACGACTCCACCGTGTAGGACAGGACGCCGCGGTCGTTGTCGGTGAACCGCAGCACCCAGGTCGGGCCCAGCTCCTTGGTACAGAAATCCGGCTTCTTCGCGACCGGCTTGGCCGCGTTCACGAGGGCGAACAAGCCGGTCGCCTGGGCGCCGTTGCGCTTGGTGGTGACGTTCGCGTACGTCGGCCCGGTCGCGCCGGCGTCGTACTGGCAGATCGTCACGGCGACGGGCTGGAACAGCGACTTCGCGGCTCCGGTGCCCCACGCGACCTTGTTGGTCGCCTCCTGGACCGACTGGATCGTGTCGGGGCAGTCCGTACTGGGGGTCGGCGTCGCGCTCGGCGGCGGCGTCGGCGTGCTGCTCGGGGTGTTGGTGGGCTGGGCGGCGGGCGGAGACGAGGCGTTCTCGGTGCCGCAGGCGGCGGCCATCCCGAGTACTGCCACGACGAGCGTCGCACCGATCAGGCCCCGTGTCCGTAATGCGCTCACGACTGGGTCCTTCCGGTTGGCAAGGCCACCCATGATGGTTGAACGGAGTCTCATAGCGCGTGCCAAACGATCACGGCGGCGCGTCGTTCCGGTCACGCCCTGGGATCGTGGGGGAACCGAGCCGGTTCTGTAACGCGCAGGCACTGTACGCCGTTTCCCGACTACGATGTTGTGCCGTGGCCCGGAACCGGAACGGCGCGATCGAACAGCGCCAGCGCGAGGAATGGCAGCTCGGTATCGACTGGGCGCGCTGGCTCCTGGCCGGGAACCAGCCGCAACCGCTGACGATCTACGGCCTGGTGCTGGAGCCCGGCGAGGTGCCCTACGTGCACACGCAGACGCACTACTCGCGGTTGTACCGGGGGAGTGGGCGCTACACGCAGAGCGGTGGCCTGTTCATCGGTCACCCGGCGCTGGTCGTCGGCGCCCTGGCGGCCAACGCCGCCGTGAACATGAACCGCAAGGCCGTCGCCAAACGCAACACCGAGCTGATGTGGCGCGACCTGCAGGAAGTCCCGACCGTCGCGACGAACTACCGGATCCTCACCCAGCTGCCCGGGCGCGGCTGGCTGAGCTTCTACTACAACTCGGTTCAGGAGTTCTATCCCGATCCGGCCAACTGGATGATCAACTTCGGTTTCATGGAGGCCGAGCCGCTGCGCATCGCCGGCCTGACCGCGCCGACGCTGTCCGTGCTGACCGCCTGGTGCGTGCTCGGCGACCGGTGGATCGGCGAACCGGGCATCCAGCCGCTGCTCCAGGCCGCGGCCGCCGCGCCAACTCTCGATCCCGGCGCCGTCCAGGGCCAGATCGTCGACGAGCAACCGCGTGAGCTCGGCCCCGGCTCTTCCCGCTGACTCGCTAACCTGGACCCATGACGAGCCCGTACGAAGACGACGAGCCGCTGCTGCCCGAGCAGACCAGCGACGACAACCCGCGCTCCTGGGGCGAGAACGACTTCGGCTCCGACGACGACGAGCGCATCCTGCGTGAGGTCCCGCCCCACCACGGGTGACACCCGAGGTGGGGTCGGCGCGAACGACCGCGGAGCGCGCGATCTGAGCCAGGGCTCAAGCCGTGGGTCAGGAGCGGGCGCGCAGCGCGTCGCGGATCTCGGTCAGCAGCTGCTGGTCGGTGGTCAGCGGGTCGTCCGCCGGCGCCGGCTCCTGGCCGCGCTTGCGACGCTCGGCCAGCTTGTTCAGCGGGTACACGATGAAGAAGTAGACGGCCGCGGCGACGAACAGGAAGTTGAGCACCTCCTGCAGGACGGCGCCGACGGAGAAATCAGCCTCGTTGAGCTTGAACGTCCATACCTTGCTGATGTCCTGCTTGCCGAAGATCGCGGCGACCAATGGGTTGATCAGGTTGTCGACGAGCGCCGTGACGATCTTGCCGAAGGCAGCGCCGATGACGACGGCGACCGCGAGGTCGACGACGTTCCCACGCATGATGAATTCTTTGAAGCCCTTGAGCATTGCGGTGCCTCCACGAACGGGTGATGTACCCGAGTCAACGTAGGACCGCGCTGCTGGTCACGCGAGAGACCGCGCCGCACAACTACCCATCGTGTCGCCGAATGTTCGTCGCGTGATCAACTCGTGTCCGGTGTCAGCGCGACCGAGACCCTGGAATTCGTTGTGGCCTGGGCCAGTCTGGCTGCCATCGAGTGCGTGACGCCGACGACGATCAGCGCACCGGTCGACGTCGACTTCGGTAGCGCGATCACCCGAACGGCCTGCGCCACCAGGCCCGCGGCATCCCCGGCGGTACTCGTCCCGGCGTACAGATCGAGGCGGTCGCCGACGCGCAGGAGCGCGCCGATATCGGAGTCGTCGATTCGGAACGGGTACGCGACCAGGCCGGTCGGCACGAGCGGCGGGCCGAGGAAGCGGACGTCGGTGAGCGGTTCACCGGCGCGGACCGGCCCGCTCAGGACCCGGGCCGCCAGATCCGCGCCAGGTCTGATCGCGCCACTGGGCACGGCGTCGACAGGTAGCTGAATCGTCCGGAGCGCATCGGGCACGGCTCCGCCCGGCAGATCCCGGGCCGCGGCGAGGACGGCGATTGTCGGCGGGGGATCGGGCGCGAGGCTGGTCAGGCCGAGATAGACGGCGGCCGCGGCGGCGAGGCCGGCCAGCAGCCGACGGCGCCAGCGGAGCACGCGGGACAGGTCACGGAGGAACGAAGGCAGTGTCATGCCGGAGAACATATGAGTCTCCGGCACCCCGTTCTCAGTTGTCCACAGGGCAATTTGCCCGGCGTGGAATCAGGCGGCGCTGGTGCTCGAGGAGGAGCCGCCGGACGACGAACCCGTGGACTTCGACTCCGACGACTTCGGCTTCGACTCCGACGCGGACGACGAGCCGGACCCGGTGGAGCCCGACGACGAGGACGACTCCGACTTGGCCGGGATCGAGCCCTTGCCCGAGGAGCGGCTGTCGGTGCGGTAGAAACCGGAGCCCTTGAAGACCACGCCCACCGCGTTGAAGACCTTCCGCAGCGAGCCCTGGCACGCGGGGCAGACGGTCAGCGCGTCGTCGGTGAAGCTCTGCCGCACCTCGAGCGCCTCACCGCAGTCGGTGCACTGGTACTGGTACGTCGGCACGGTTCGGGTTCCCTTCAGGCCGCTGGCACTCCTACTACTCGACTGCTAATAATGCGTCAGCGACCCGAAGTATTCCAACTCTGCGGGTCGCGCCCCGCCTGGAACCGCGCTCCGCAGCCCCGCCGGAACGCAGAGCAACGCAAAGTTCCGTGGTCCCCATTTGGGGCCTCGGGCCGGATTCTCTACGGTTGGGTCCGTGCGTCGCCTGCTTCGAGCCGTCATCATCTGCGGTATCGCCTTCGCCACGGTCCTCGTGGTGATCGCCGGTACCGCCGTTTTCGTCGTCCGCCACTCGTTCCCGACGTACGACGGCAACGTCGAGCTCGCGGGGCTGGACGCCGACGTCGAGGTCGTCCGGGATGCGAACGGCATTCCCCAGATCTACGCCCAGAGCCCGTCCGACCTGTTCGCCGCGCAGGGGTACGTCCACGCGCAGGACCGGTTCTTCGAGATGGACTTCCGCCGCCACGTGACCGCCGGCCGGCTCAGCGAGCTGTTCGGTAAGGACGCCCTGGAGACGGACAAGTTCGTCCGGACGCTCGGCTGGCGCCGGGTCGCCGAGCGGGAGCTCAAACTGCTCAGCCCGGCCACCCGGCAGTACCTGGACGACTACGCCCGCGGCGTGAACGCCTACCTCGACAAGCACAGCGGCTCCGGCCTCAGCCTCGAGTACGCCGTCCTCAGCCTCGACCCCAACGGCCGCCGCGACTATCGCCCGGAGCCGTGGAACGCGACCGACTCGCTGGCCTGGCTGAAAGCCATGGCCTGGGACCTCGGCGGCAACCTGGGCGAGGAGATCACCCGCACGAAGCTGCTGGCGGCGATGCCGTCGAAGAGCGTCGACGTGCTCTACCCGCCGTACCCGTTCGACCGCAACGAGCCGATCGTGCCGAGCGCCTCGGTCTCGCCCGGCGGCAAGTTCAGCACGGCGCCGTCCACCGGCGAGGTGCGCCGCGGGATGCTCACGAAGGACCTGCTGAAGTCGCTGGACTCGGTCGACAAGGTGGTCAAGGGCCTGCCGCAGCTGCTCGGCCAGGGTGACGGCATCGGTTCGAACTCGTGGGTCGTGTCCGGTGATCACACCGACTCCGGTAAGCCGCTGCTGGCCAACGACCCGCACCTGGGCGCCACCATGCCGGGCATCTGGTCGCAGGTCGGTCTGCACTGCAAGTCGGTCGACCGCACCTGTCCGTACGACGTCTCCGGCTTCAGCTTCGCCGGCCTGCCCGGCGTGGTGATCGGGCACAACAACTCGATCTCCTGGGGTTTCACCAACCTCGATCCCGACGTCCAGGACCTGTACCTGGAGAAGCTCGACGGCGACAACGTCCTCTACAACAACCGCTGGAAGCCGCTGAGCAAGCGCGAGGAGACCTTCCAGGTCGCCGGTCAGGACGAGCCGGTCAAGATCACCGTGCGCGAATCCCGGCACGGCCCGCTGCTGTCCGACATCGGCGAGGACGAGCGCCGGGTCGGCGAGCTGGCCGCCGGGCGTGAGCGCGACGCCGGGCGGGAGAAGTCCGCAAACGCGTACGGCGTCGCCCTGCAGTGGACGGCGCTGAAACCGGGCCGCACGGCGGACGCCCTGTTCGCGATCAACCGCGCCCAGAACTGGAACCAGTTCCGCGACGCGGCGAAGCTCTTCGAGGTCCCGGCGCAGAACCTCGTGTACGCCGACAAGGACGGGCACATCGGCTATCAGGCGCCCGGTCTGGTCCCGATCCGGCGCATCGCGAGCGGTAAGTGGCCGGTCGCCGGCTGGGATCCGCGGAACGACTGGAACGGCTACATCCCGTTCGACGCGCTGCCGACCGAGTACGACCCGGCCGACGGCATCATCGTCACCGCGAACCAGGCCGTCGTCCCGAAGTCCTACCCGTACTTCCTGAGCGACAGCTGGGACTACGGCTACCGCTCGCAGCAGATCCTGGACCGGATCAAGGCCGCCGGGAAGCTCGACCCGAACGAGATGGCGTCCATTCAGCTCGACACCAAGAACCGCGCCGCCGAGCTGCTGGTCCCGTACCTGCTCAAGATCGGGATCAACGACGCCTTCGAGCGGCAGGGCCAGGACACCTTGAAGGGCTGGGACTTCACCCAGCCGGCCGACTCCGCCGCCGCGGCGTACTTCAACGTCGTCTGGCGCAACCTGCTCTCCCAGACGTTCCACGACCAGCTGCCGAAGGACACCTGGCCGGACGGCGGCTCCCGGTGGGTGGAGGTCGTGCACACGCTGCTCGGGCAGCCGAACAGCGCCTTCTGGGACGACACCCGGACGCCGCAGGTCGAGAGTCGCGACGACATTCTCCGGCAGTCGATGATCGACGCCCGCGCGGAGATCACCAAGAAGATGGCCCGGGAGCCCTCGAACTGGGAGTGGGGCCGGCTGCACAAGCTGACGCTGACCAACCAGACGCTGGGTACGTCCGGTATCGGAGTGGTCGAGAAGCTGTTCAACCGCGGCCCCTACGAGCTCGGCGGCGGTACGTCGATCGTCGACGCGACCGGCTGGGACGCCTCGATCGGCTACACCGTGACGTCGACGCCGTCGATGCGCATGGTGGTGGACCTGTCCGACTTCGACAAGTCGCGCTGGATCAACCTGACCGGTGTCTCCGGTCACGCGTTCGCGTCGAACTACACCGACCAGACGGAGCTGTGGGTCAAGGGCGAGACGCTGCCCTGGGCGTTCAGCCGCGGCGCGGTGGAGTCCAGGCGCGAGCACACGCTGACGTTCACCGCCAAGCCGGAGCGCTAAGCGGCGGTGCCGACCGGGATCAGCCCGGTCGGCGTCAGCGCGGCCTGGACCAGGTGGTCGTGCGGGTCGGCCGGTAGCGTCTCGACGACCTCGGAGTCGTAGACCGCGGCCCAGATCGGCGTACCGGCGGTTGCCCGGGTCAGCGCGCGGTCGTAGGACCCGCCGCCGCGCCCCAGCCGGACTCCGTCCCGGGCGACCGCGACAGCCGGGCAGATGATCAGGTCCGCGGTGCTGATCGCGGACGGGCCCAGGTCGATCCGCGGCTCGGACATCCCGAGCCGCCCAGGGACCAGGTCAGCCGCTCCGGGCGCGACGCCCCAGCCCAGGTCGTTGTCGGCGTACAGAATCGGCAGCAGCACCTCGCGCCCGTTGGCGAGTAGCCAATCGATCAGTGCGCCCGTCGGCGGCTCCGGCGTCCGGGAGACGTACAGCGCGACGCGCTGCGCGCTCTGCACAGCCGGCTGCACGCGGGCGGACGGCAGCAGGTCCGCTACGGGCCGGTCAGCGCGGGCGGTGAGGAAGTGCTGCCGGGCGGCGGTCTTCGTCGGGAACACGCGCTGATAGTAGGCGGCGTGACGCGGTTAACACTGCGATTGCTCCGTGTCCCCTAGGGTTGTCATATGAGTGAGGCCGGGTTACAGCAGGCTCAGGAGAAGATGCGCGCGGCTGGCGTTGCGGACGTCGCGATCCGGGTGTTCACCCACTACTACCGGCTGCTGGAGGCCGGTCAGCAGGGGAAGATCCGTGAGGACGACATCGAGCCGGTCGGTGAGCTGCCGCACCTGGACCACCTCGACCCGGACACCGACGCCATGCGGGACGCGCTGTCCGGCACCGTGGTGATCAAGCTCAACGGCGGCCTCGGGACGTCGATGGGCGTCACCGGGCCGAAGTCCGCGCTACCGGTCAAGGACGGGCTCAGCTTCCTCGACATCATCGCCCGGCAGATCCTGAGCACGCGGCGCAAGTACGACGTACCGCTACCGCTCGTCCTGATGAACTCGTTCCGCACCCGCGAGGAGTCGCTGCGCGTCCTCGGCGAGTACGACGGGCTCCCGGTCGACGGCGTCCCGCTGGACTTCCTGCAGAACATGGAGCCGAAGCTCCTGGTCGACGACCTCACGCCGGCCGAGTGGGAGCCCGACCCGGAGCTGGCGTGGTGCCCGCCGGGCCACGGCGACCTGTTCACCGCGCTGGTCGCCTCCGGCGCGCTGGACGCGCTCCGCGAGCGCGGCTTCCGCCATGCGTTCATCTCGAACGCCGACAACCTCGGTGCGACGGCGGACCCGCGGATCGCGGCCTGGATGGCCGAGCACGACGTTCCGTTCGGCATGGAGGTCTGCCGGCGGACACGCTCCGACCGCAAGGGCGGTCACGTCGCCGTGCGCAAGTCCGACGGCCGGCTGATCCTGCGGGACAGCGCGCAGGTCGCGGAGGAGGACACGCAGTACTTCCAGGACGTCACCCGGCACCGCACGTTCAACACCAACAACCTGTGGATCGACCTGGACCGGCTGGCCGAGCTGATGGACGGCCACGACGGCATCCTCGGTCTGCCGATTCTGGTCAACCGCAAGACCGTCGACCCGGCTGACCCGACGTCGCCGAAGGTCATCCAGCTGGAGACCGGGATGGGGACGGCGATCGAGACCTTCGAGGGCTCGCAGGCCGTCATCGTGGACCGCAGCCGCTTCAAGCCGGTCAAGACCACGAACGACCTGCTCGTTCTCCGCTCGGATGTCTACGAGCTGGACGACGCCGGCGACCTGACCACGACCCACGAGGGTGACGAGCCGTACGTCGATCTGGACCCGGAGTACTACCGGATCCTGGCCGACTTCGACTCCCGCTTCGCGGCCGGTGCGCCGTCCCTGGTCCGGGCGGACCGGCTGGAGGTCCGGGGCGACGTGGTGTTCGGCAAGGACGTGACCGTGACCGGTGAGGTCGAGATCGAGGCTCCGGCCGGCGAGCGGCGGCTGATCCCGGACGGCACGGTTCTCGAAGGCTGATGGACGACCTGCTGATCCGGCCGCTGGAGCCGTACGACACCGACGAGGCAGCGCAGGTTTGGTGGCGCTCCCGGCACGCTGAGGGCTCCCAGCTGCCCCCGGCGATCCACAGCCCGGAGCAGGTGGCGACGTGGTTCGCCGACGTGCTGCTGCCGGACGCCCAGACCTGGGTGGGGCTCGACGACGGCCGCATCGTCGCGGTCCTCACCCTGGACGGCGACGACCTCGACCAGCTGTACGTCGAACCGGAGCTGGTCGGCCGTGGCGTCGGATCGACCCTGGTCGAGCTGGCCAAGGATCTGCGGCCCGGTGGCCTCGCACTGTGGACTTTTCAGACCAACACGCGCGCCCAGGCGTTCTACCGATCCCACGGCTTTGTCGAAGTACGGCGTACGGACGGCGCGGCCAACGAGGAGCGAGCGCCGGACGTCCGGATGGTGTGGGGTGCGCACCCGGAGCGCCACACCGACTAGGGTCAACTCCGTGAGACGGAGTGTTGATGAGCATCTGGAGGCTGTGCTCGGGCGGGTGACCGCGCTGCCGGCGTTCGACCAACCGCTACTGGAAGCGCTCGGGCTGGTGCTCGCCGAGGACATCGTCTCGGGGGTGAGTCTGCCGAGCTTCGACAACTCGGCCATGGACGGGTACGCCGTCCGGGCCGAGGATCTGGCCGGTGCGACGTCAGAAGCGGCAGTCACGCTGCCTGTCATCGGTGAGCAGCGGGCGGGTCGCAGCGAGCCGATCGTGGTCACCCCGGGGACCTGCGTGCGGATCATGACCGGTGCGCCGATGCCGCGCGGCGCGGACAGCGTCGTCCCGGTGGAGTGGACGGACGGCGGCACCGTGCACGTTCGGATCACGCAGCAGCCGCCGCTGGGTGGATCGGTCCGCCGAGCCGCTGAGGACCTCCAGGTCGGGCAACAGGTGCTGAGCCGGGACACCCTGATCGGACCGCGCCAGGTCGCTGTGCTGGCCGCTGTCGGCCGGGCGCGGGTCAAGGCGCGTCCCCGACCGCGGGTGGTCGTGGTGTCGACCGGCTCCGAGCTGCGCGAGCTGGGCGGCCCGCTGGGCGAGGGGCAGATCTACGACTCGAACAGCTACACGATGGCCGCCTGCGCGCGGGACGCCGGTGCTGAGGTCTACCGGGTCGGAATCGTCGATGACGACCCGAAGAAGATCATGGACACGCTGAACGATCAGCTGTCCCGTGCCGACCTCGTGGTCACCACCGGCGGGGTCAGCAAGGGCGCCTACGACATCGTCAAGGAAGTGCTGAGCCAAACCGGGACGGTGGACTTCCCAGAGGTCGCTATGCAGCCTGGCAAGCCACAGGGCTTCGGGCTGCTCGGTGACGTGCCGATCTTCACGCTGCCCGGGAACCCGGTGTCGGCGTACGTCTCCTTCGAGGTGTTTGTCCGGCCCGCGCTGCGCAAGCTGATGGGCCAGATGCCGTACCAGCGTGCGCTGGCGCGAGGAGTGTCGCTGGACGGGTTCAGCTCACCAGCCGGGCGCCGGCAGTTCGTCCGCGCCGCGGCCAGGTCCGGCGACGAGGGCTGGATGGCCAGTACAGTCGGCGGGCACGGCTCGCACCTGCTCGGCGGCCTGAGCCGGGCGAACGCGCTGATCGTGGTGCCCGAGGACGTGACGTCGGTCCGGGCCGGAGATCAGGTGGAGCTCTTGCTGCTGGACGAGGAGAACCGATGACGGACGACCGCGGGCTGACCCACGTCGACGAGACGGGGGCGGCGCGGATGGTGGACGTGTCGGCCAAGGACACCAGCACCCGGCGAGCCGTTGCCTCCGGCAAGGTTCTGGTCTCGGCCGAGGTGGTCGGTGCGCTCCGCGGCGACGGAGTGCCGAAGGGCGACGCGCTGGCGGTCGCGCGGATCGCGGGCATCATGGGCGCCAAGCGGACGCCGGACCTCGTCCCGCTCTGCCACCCGATCGCTATCACCGGCGTCAAGGTCGACCTCGAGGTCGCGGACGACGCCGTCCTGGTCACTGCGGCCGTGAAGACGACCGACCGGACGGGCGTCGAGATGGAGGCGCTCACTGCGGTGGCTGTGGCCGGCCTGGCGGTCATTGACATGGTGAAGGCGCTGGACCCGGCTGCTGTGCTGTCCGACGTCCGCGTCGAGCGCAAAGAGGGTGGCAAGACCGGTTTGTGGGAGCGCTCGTGAAGGCGCTGGTGGTGAGCGTGTCCAACCGGGCCGCTGCCGGTGTCTACAGCGACACCACCGGCCCGCTGATCGCGGAGCGGCTCACCGAATGGGGTTTCGACGTCGACGGGCCGCAGGTGGTGCCGGACGGCGCTCCGGTGGGCGAGGCGTTGCGTGCTGCGGTCGCATCGGTGTACGACGTCGTACTGACGACAGGTGGGACCGGGATCTCGCCGACGGACCGGACGCCGGAGGAGACCGTCGCCGTGCTCGACAAGGTCGTGCCGGGCATTGCGGAGTCCATCCGGGCCTACGGCGTCGCGAACGGCGTACCGACGGCTGCGCTGTCCCGTGGGCTGGCTGGAGTCGCCGGTACGACGGTGATCGTGAACCTGCCCGGATCGCGTGGTGGCGTGAAGGACGGGCTCGCCGTGCTGGAGCCGCTGCTGCGGCATGCGGTCGAGCAGGTGCGTGGCGGCGACCACGTGCGGACGGACGGCGACTGATGGCGATCGTCCACTGGCCGGTCGAGCTGCAGCACGGCCAGGTCGCGCTGCGGCCGCTCCGGGCCGGCGACGGAGCAGAGTGGGCCGCCGCGCGGCAGCGAAACGTCAGCTGGCTCCGCCCGTGGGATGCGACCCAGCCGCCCGGTGCGGACGACGGCGCCCGCACCTTCCGCGCGATGGCGCGGGACTGGAACCGCCAGGCGCGCTACGGCCGGATGCTGCCCTTCGTCATCACGTACGGCGGCGCCGCGGGCGCGGGCGCGCGGGCGAAGTGGCCGCTCGTCGGACAGCTCACCGTCTCCGGCATCACCTACGGCTCGGCCCGCTGGGCCAACCTCGGCTACTGGGTCGACGAGCAGTACGCCGGGCGCGGCATCGTGCCGACCGCGGTCGCACTCGCGGCCGACCACTGCTGGTTCGCGCTCGGGCTGCACCGCATCGAGGTGGCGATCCGGCCGGAGAACAAGGCCAGTCTGCGCGTGGTCGACAAGCTCGGCTTCCGGTACGAGGGGGAGCGGCCGCGCTTCCTGCACATCGACGGCGACTGGCGCGACCACCGCATCTTCGCGCTCAACCGGGAAGAGGTCGGACCGGGCCTGGTCGCCCGGTTGACCTGATTACGCTGCGTACTGTTCACATCAGTCACACGAGTCTTCTTGCGACACACCGTGGCACGTACCTGAAGTTCTGGTCGCGGCGCTCTAGCGTCGTCGCATGGGGACGACAGGATTGATCTATGTGGCGATCGTCGCCGCGTGGGCCGCCTACCTCGTCCCGATGATGCTGAAGCGGAGCGACGAGGCCAGGACCCGCTCGGTGCCGACATCCGGTGACGGACGCGTGCTCTCGCGCGACCCGTCGCGGCCGCGGTACGTCGTCCGTCCGGCCGGTGCGACCGAGCCTGTCGAGACGGCGGACACCGCCGAGGACCTGCCGCCGCCTGCGCGGTACGTCCCGAACCGAGCCCGCCGGGTGGCCGCTATGCGCCGCCGGCGGGTGCTGTCGATCCTGACCCTTTCTCTGCTGTCCGTCACAGCGCTGGCCGGCCTCGGCATCCTGCTGTGGTGGGCGGTCGCCATCCCGGGTGGGCTCATCCTGGGCTTCGTCGTCCTCACTCGGGTGCAGCTGCGCCGTCAGGCCCAGGAGCGGGCCCGGCTGGCCGCCGAGCGGCGGACGCGCGCGCAGTCCCGGCACGACCGTGGCCCGGCCGGCAAGCCCGCGCCGTCCCCGGACGACGAGCTCACGATCGAGGTCAAGCTGCCCGCCGACCCCGCACCGGTCGTCGAGAAGCCGGCCCCGGCCGCCGAAGGCCTCTGGGATCCAGTGCCCGTCACGCTCCCGACGTACGTCCTCAAGGAGAAGGCCCCGGACCGCACCGTCCGGACCATCTCCCTCACCGACGACGAGGTCTTCTCCAGCGCCCGCACCACCGACCCCGCCGAGACCCCGTTCGTCGCCGAGACCCCGCCACCCGTGGTCGAGGAGCCGGAGATCAAGCGGGCCGTCGGCGACTAGCAATCCGGTTTTAGACTCGACGGCCTGTCGTGTTAGAGTTTCGCGGTCGCCAGGGGAAACCCGAAGCGACCGATCTGGGGCTGTGGCGCAGTTGGTAGCGCGCTTCGTTCGCAACGAAGAGGCCAGGGGTTCGAATCCCCTCAGCTCCACCCAAAGCAGAGGCCCGTCCTGATGGACGGGCCTTTCGCGTTGCCGGGGGTGGTACGGGTGAGGTACGGGCAGGGGGATGGCGGGGGTGGGTTCTAGGTTGGCGGGGTCCGATCTAGGTAGGAGTGGGTTGTGAGAGTTGTTGTGCGCGGGATGTTGGTGTTGGGGATGCTGACGGCTGGGTTGGTGGCGGGGCCGGCGGTCGGGGAAGCGGCCGCGGTGACTTGTGTGCGGTCGTCGAGTGAGACGGACTCGGTGGGGCGGGGGATCGGGTTCTCGTACCGGAACTGGCCGGGTGGGAACGCGAAGGTGAAGGTCACGTACTCGATCGTGGGCACCAAGAAGATGATTCGGGTGCGGAAGGCGCAGGGGACGTCCAGCACGTCGACGACGTTGCTCGGGACTTCGGGGCGCAAGGTGACGAAGACGGTCAGCTTGAACTATCAGGCGCGCGGGAACGGCACGCTGTGGTTCGAGCCGCGTGGCGACACGACGACCACGGGGCGGACGATCTATTCGTTCTGCCTGTACAAGGGCTGAAAGAAAGCACAAGGCCGGTCCACTTGGACCGGCCTTGTTTCAGTTCCAGAAGGTGTCTTCTTCGGGCTGGTTCTCGCTGATCAGCCAGATCTCGGCGATCTTGTCGCCGACGACGCGGAAGATGTCCACACCTTGCTGGTCCAGGTCGGGGCGGCCTTCGCGCTGGGCGGTGAAGCGGACGGTGGTGGAGACGAGGGCGCCGGATTCGGTGGCGGAGGTGGTCTCCAGGGTGAAGGTTCCGTTGGAGAGGGCGAAGAACCGGCCGAGGTGGGCGACGATGGCTTCGGGGCCGGTGTGGTCGCCGGAGAGCTGGTTGGCACCTGGCTGGTGCCAGACGGCGTCGGGATGCAGGGTGGCGGCGAGGGCCTCCAGGTCGCCGGCTGCGGCGGCGGCGCCGTACTTGCCTACGACATCGATGGCTGACATGTCTGACCTCCGTGGTTAGCTGGGATTCCAGCGTGCCGGAGGAGAGGGTGGTTACTTCAACGTGACCGAAACACGGGAGTGGACGGTGTTCTCGGCGAAGTGCCCGTCGCGGGCGTCGCTGGCCCGGATCGCGAACAAGTGGACGGCGATGATCGTCATTCTGCTGCACGAGCAGCCGCTGCGCTTCGGCGAGCTGCACCGGCAGGTCGACGGCATCACCAAGAAGGTGCTGGTGGACAGCCTGCGCGCGCTCGAACGGGACGGCATGGTCGCGAAGGACGGCGTCCACTATCACCTGACGCCCCTCGGCCGGACGCTGCACGAGCCGCTGCGCGCCCTGCAGACCTGGGCCGAGTCGTACGTGGACGACGTCCAGCAGGCCCAGGAACGGTACGACGAGGCCGCGGACAACCAGGTGCTGGGCGCCGCGACCGACTGATCCTGACGGTTTAGCTAATCTTGACTGATTCCAGAAAACGCGCGAGACTCTGAGCGTGCCGACGGTCGAGGAGCTCCAGCAGTTGCTGCGGGGCGCCGAGCTGCGGGTGACGCGGCCGCGGGTCGCCGTCCTGCAGGCCGTCTACGCGCACCCGCATGCGGACACCGACTCGCTGATCGGTGCCGTGCGCAACGATCTGCCCGAGGTGTCGCACCAGGCGGTCTACGACTCGCTGCACACGCTGACCGGAGCCGGCCTCGTCCGCCGGATCCAGCCGCTCGGCTCGGTGGCGCGCTACGAGTCCCGGGTGGGCGACAACCACCATCACGTCGTGTGCCGCAGCTGCGGCGCCATCGCCGACGTCGACTGTGCGGTCGGGCACGCGCCCTGCCTGCACGCGTCGGACGACCACGGGTTCGTCATCGACGAGGCCGAGGTCATCTACTGGGGGCTCTGCTCCGAGTGCGCCTGACTTCCACCACGAAAACGTCCAGTCCTGGAAGGAACTAGATGTCCGACAACCACGAGCGGCACGAGCCGCTGCCCGGTGAAGGCAGCGAGGAGAGCCGCGGTCACGAAGACGCAGCGGCGGCGGGCGGCTGCCCGGTGGCCCACGGTCAGGGTGCGCACCCGACCAGTGGCAACGCCAACCGGGGCTGGTGGCCGAACCAGCTGAACCTGAAGATCCTGGCCAAGAACCCGGCCGTCTCGAACCCGCTGGGCGAGGAGTTCGACTACGCCAAGGAGTTCCAGACGCTGGACCTGGCGGCCGTGAAGGCGGACATCCGCGACGTGCTGACCACCTCGCAGGACTGGTGGCCGGCCGACTTCGGGCACTACGGCCCGCTGATGATCCGGATGGCCTGGCACAGCGCCGGCACCTACCGGATCAGCGACGGCCGCGGTGGCGCGGGCGCCGGGCAGCAGCGGTTCGCGCCGCTGAACAGCTGGCCGGACAACGCCAACCTGGACAAGGCGCGCCGCCTGCTCTGGCCGGTGAAGAAGAAGTACGGCCAGAAGATCTCCTGGGCCGACCTGCTGATCCTGACCGGTAACGTCGCGCTGGAGTCGATGGGCTTCCAGACCTTCGGCTTCGCCGGCGGCCGCGCCGACGTGTGGGAGCCGGAGGAGGACGTCTACTGGGGTCCGGAGACCGGCTGGCTGGACGACGAGCGGTACAGCGGCGACCGCGAGCTGCAGCAGCCGCTGGGCGCCGTCCAGATGGGGCTCATCTACGTGAACCCCGAAGGCCCGAACGGCAACCCGGACCCGATCGCCTCGGCGCGCGACATCCGCGAGACCTTCGGCCGGATGGCGATGAACGACGAGGAGACCGTGGCGCTGATCGCCGGCGGTCACACCTTCGGCAAGACGCACGGCGCCGGGAACGCCGAGGAGCACGTCGGCGTCGAGCCCGAGGGCGCCGACCTGGAGCACCAGGGCCTGGGCTGGAAGAGCACCTTCAACTCCGGCAAGGGCAAGGACGCGATCACCAGCGGCCTCGAGGTCACCTGGACGACGACGCCGGCCAAGTGGGGTAACGACTTCTTCGAGATCCTGTTCGGCTACGAGTGGGAGCTGACCAAGTCCCCGTCGGGTGCGAACCAGTGGGTCGCGAAGGACGCCGAGGCGATCATCCCGGACGCGTACGACGGCCCGAAGAAGAAGCCGACGATGCTGACGACGGACCTGGCGCTGCGCTTCGACCCGATCTACGAGCCGATCTCGCGCCGCTTCAAGGACAACCCGGACCAGTTCGCCGACGCGTTCGCGCGGGCCTGGTTCAAGCTGACCCACCGCGACATGGGCCCGGTCGTCCGCTACCTCGGTCCCGAGGTTCCGGCCGAGACGCTGATCTGGCAGGACCCGGTCCCGGCCGTCGAGGGCGACCTCGTCTCCGCGGACGACGTGACCGCGCTGAAGGCGCAGATCGCGGCGTCCGGCCTGTCGGTGTCGCAGCTGGTCTCGACCGCGTGGGCCTCGGCGTCCAGCTTCCGCGGTTCGGACAAGCGCGGTGGCGCGAACGGCGCCCGTATCCGCCTGCAGCCGCAGGCCGGCTGGGAGGTCAACAACCCCGACCAGCTCGCCCAGGTGCTGCGCACGCTCGAGGGCATCCAGGAGAGTTTCAACGCCAGCGGCGCGAAGATCTCCCTGGCCGACCTGATCGTGCTGGCCGGCGGCGTCGGCGTCGAGGTGGCCGCGAAGAACGCGGGCCACGACATCGACGTCCCGTTCACCCCGGGCCGGACGGACGCGACGCTGGAGCAGACGGACGTCGACTCGTTCGCCGCGCTCGAGCCGACCGCCGACGGTTTCCGTAACTACAACGGCAAGGGCAACCGCTACCCGGCCGAATACCTGCTGCTCGACAAGGCCAACCTGCTCACGCTGAGCGCCCCCGAGCTGACCGTCCTCGTCGGCGGTCTGCGCGTCCTCGGCGCCAACTACGACGGTTCGGCGTACGGCGTCCTCACCGAGAACCCCGGCACCCTGACCAACGACTTCTTCGCGAACCTGCTCGACCTGAGCACCGAGTGGAAGTCCACGGACAGCAGCCAGGAGTTCTTCGAGGCCCGTGCGGACGGCGCCGTCAAGTGGACCGGTACCCGCGCCGACCTCGTCTTCGGCTCGAACTCCGAACTCCGCGCCGTCGCCGAGGTCTACGCCTCCGACGACGCCAAGTCCAAGTTCGTCACCGACTTCGTCGCCGCCTGGCACAAGGTCATGGAGCTCGACCGCTTCGACCTCCACCGCTGACCCACCGCGAACCGGCCCTCACCACCAGGTGAGGGCCGGTTCGTGCGTTCTCACGCGACCGCCCGGGCCGAGCCGCCGGCCAGCGCGGCCAGGGTCTCGTCGAGCAGGCGCCGGATAGCGGCGTCCAGGCTGGTGCACTCGCTGTCGAGCTGGACGGCGTTCTTCTGGATGCCGTTGGCCAGCTGCTTGATCTTGGCGAGTTTGTCGAGGTGGACGAGGGCCTGAGTGACCTTCTCCTCGGCGGTCGCGACCTCGCCGGCGCCGCTCCGGGCCACGGCGGCGAGCGCGGCCGTGCGGGTGAGCAGGATGACGGTGCGCAGCAGCTCGGGATCGTCGTACTCCGGGTCGAAGGACAGGACGATCCGCCGCGGACCGAGCACGCGCAGGCACTGCCCGCCGTTCTGCTGCGGCGTCCGGACGATCCCGATCGACGCCACCGCGCCCCGGTTTCGCTCCGCCTCATCGAAGTACTCACCCCACCCGGTCCGCGCCGAGTCAGTCATCTCCAGCACCACGCGAGCCGCGCCGGCGACCGTCAGCACGCCGTCCCCCTTCCTGCTACGCGGCACCCGACCCACTCGCGTCCCGGTCTCGGCGTACTCGTCGCCGACCGCGGAAGCGATACCACCCAACAGTTGGTGGAGGGCGCCCTCGAAGGCGTCGCCCTTGAGTGGGGTGACGCTGGCGAGCTCGGCCTTGGCCTGCTGGAGTTTCAGAGTGGTCGTCAGCTCCTCGACTTTCGTGGTGAGCTCGCCGTGGCGCTGCTCGAGCTGCTGGGTGAGCTTGCCCATCGGCGACGTCGGGTCGGTCGGATCGAACTGCCGCGCCGCGCGCTCGACCAGGCGGCGGATCTCGGTGGGTGAGGTCGGCGGCTTGGTTGCTCGCAGCGAGGGTGTGCGCGCCGAGGAGCAGACTCTTGGACGAAGGCTGAGATGTCGCCCCGGGGTTGCTTGTGAGGGGTGGGGGTGGGTGGGAGGGTGGTGGGGTCGGCGGCGGAGGGATGGGTATGCGGTTTCATCTTGATCGGGAGCCTGCGGGGGATTTGACGTTCAGTGACGTTTTTCTGGTGCCGGGTCGGTCGCGGGTGACTTCGCGGCTGGATGTCGATCTGGCGACGGGGGACGGGAGTGGGGCGTCGATTCCGGTGGTGGCCGCGAATATGACGGCGGTGTCGGGGCGGCGGATGGCGGAGACGATCGCTCGGTGTGGTGGGCTGGCGGTGATTCCGCAGGACATTCCGGTGCCGGTGGTGGCGGAGGTTGTTGCCTGGGTCAAGGAACGGGATCCGGTGCATGACACGGCGCTGGTGCTGCCGCCGTCGGGGACGGTGGGGGAGGCGTTGAACCTGCTGCCCAAGCGGGGGCACGGGGCGGTGGTGGTGGTTGACGGCGGGCGGCCGGTCGGGGTGGTGACCGAGGCGGACTGCGCGGGGGTGGATCGGTTCACGCAGTTGGCGGCGGTGATGTCGCGGGAGCTGCTGACGGTGCCGGCCGGGATTGATCCCGAGGCGGCGTTCGATCAGTTGCACGACGGGCGGCATCGACTCGCGCCGGTGGTGGACGCGGCCGGGACGATCGTCGGCATCCTCACCCGGCAGCGGGCCCTCCGGGCGACCTTGTACGAGCCGGCGCTGGATGCCCGCAACCGGCTGCGGGTGGCGGCGGCGATCGGGATCAACGGGGACGTCGAGCAGCGCGCGAAAGCCTTGCTGGACACGGGAATCGACGTCCTGGTGATCGACACCGCGCACGGGCACCAGGAGCGGATGCTCGACGTACTGAAGATCGTGAAGAGCCTCGATCCCGAGGTGCCGGTCGTCGCGGGGAACGTCGTCACCGCCGAGGGCGTGAGCGATCTGGTCGCGGCCGGCGCGGATATCGTGAAGGTCGGCGTCGGTCCGGGCGCGATGTGTACGACGCGGATGCAGACCGCGGTCGGGCGGCCGCAGTTCTCGGCGGTGCTGGAGTGCGCGGCCCGCGCGCGTGAGCTGGGTAAACACGTCTGGGCGGACGGCGGCGTCCGCTACCCACGGGACGTCGCGCTGGCGCTGGCCGCCGGGGCGTCGAGCGTGATGATCGGCTCGTGGTTCGCCGGCACCTACGAGTCGCCCGGCGACGCGCATCGCGACAGCGACGGCCGCATCTACAAGGAGAGCTTCGGGATGGCGTCGGCGCGCGCGGTGCGGCTGCGCACGGTCGACGACACCCCGTTCCAGCGCGCCCGCAAAGCGATCTTCGAGGAGGGCATCTCGTCGGCCCGGATGTACCTCGACCCCAAGACCCCCAGCGTCGAGGACGTCCTGGACGCGATCGTCTCCGGCATCCGCAGCTCCTGCACGTACGTCGGCGCCGCGAACCTCGCCGAATTCCACGAGAAGGCCGTCGTCGGCCTCCAGACCGCCGCCGGCTACGCCGAAGGCAAACCCCTCGACACCAGTTGGTGAGTCATTCCCGGGGTGAGGTTGAGAGCACAACCAGCTAATCCG
Source organism: Kribbella sp. NPDC104218 (assembly GCF_055584105.1). Taxonomy (NCBI): domain Bacteria; kingdom Bacillati; phylum Actinomycetota; class Actinomycetes; order Propionibacteriales; family Kribbellaceae; genus Kribbella; species Kribbella sp. NPDC104218. Next base: position 489,336 of record NZ_JBVJMQ010000001.1, on the reverse strand, counting down.
GCGAGCGATAGGCAACCCCCGGATCCCGGTGGCACGCTGTAGTCAGCAGGGGGGAGGGAACCCCGGGCAACCGCAGGGGGCCTTTCGATCTCAGGTGGGGTCGAGAGTCGCGGGACAGCCGGCGTTCCGGACGTGGTCGCGGGTGGCGGACGGGAGTACGACCGAGGCTTGGGAGGGCGACTCGGAGGCTCCGAACCCCACCCGCGACTGCTGTATCGATCAATCGAAGCGCTTGAATCGCTTGGCATCCGGCCGCGGCTTCGGCAAAATTCGTAGTTGATCGATGGAGCAGGAGTGTGTCGTGCCGGAGGCGGGTGCGGCTCCGCTCAGGGTTGACGCCGAGACCGCGATCATCCTGCGCGAGGCCTATCACAAGATCGAGGCGCTGTTCCGCGCCGATCACTACGGCCTGTACGACTATGTGCGGGTGGTGGTGGCCAAAGTCGCGCGGGTGGACACGTTCTTCGTGGGGTTTCTGCACGGGGCCAATCGGGTGCGGTATCCGTACGGGTACGACGATGGGCGTTATGTCGCGCCGGATACGCACAGCTACGGGCCGAATGGGCAGACGGCGTGGTTGTTGAAGCATCGGCAGACGTATCGGTACGCGTACGACAACGGGTCCGCGCTGCATGCCGGGGTGCCGATCGGGGCGGTCGGACGGCGGTCGGCGGATGTGGTCACGGTGCCGATCTTCCGGCCGGCGAAGGATGGGCCGGACCAGCTGTTCGGGATGTTGTCGATGCAGAGCTACGAGGCGCGTAGTTACGACGACAACGCCGTCCGGGCGTTCGAGTGGCTGGCTGGGGTCGTGGAGCGGGTGCTGACCCGCGAGGGGGAGGATCGGGAGGCGTTACGGCGGTTGCCGGCCGGTGACATCGGGCCGAACCTGCTGACCTCGGACCACGTGATGGAGTACCTCGTGCACCGGATCGCGGCGATCCGGGAGATCGCGGTCGAGGCGCTGGGCGAGACCGAGGCGCACGGTCATCTGAGCCGGATCATCGACACCACCGAGCACATCCAGTCCGAGCTGATCGAGATGCTGATGGAGACCGACGAGGGGCCCGAACGCCGCTTCGCCGGGTTGACCAAGGCCCAGCAGGGGATCGCCGTCCTGCTCGCCGACGGGCTCGACAACGACCAGCTCGCGGCCGAACTCGGGATCAGCCTCAATACCGTAAAGACGCATCTGAGTGCGATTTTGCGCAAATACGCGATGGCGCACCGGGCGCAGGTTGCCGATGACGTTCGGAAATACCTGGCCCGCTGATTCCCTCTCGACATACTTGATCGGTTGAAGTAACTTCCCCGGTGGTTGTTTCTGCGCATATTTCCCGCCGCCCTGGGAGGCTCTCGTGGTACCCGATCCGCTGTCCCGTCGTACGTTCCTGGCCGCCAGTGGTGGACTGCTGGCCAGCGTCACACTGCCGGCCGCAACAGCTGGGGCGGCTCAGGCCCCAGCTGCCAAGGCGGCCGCGACCGATCTCGCGAAGTACCGCCCCGTCAGCGCTTCCTCGACGGCGTACGCCGCGACGCCGCCGGAGTTCGCCGTCGACGGGCTGGCCGTGCCCGGCGTCCGCGGCTCGGGCTGGCGGGCCGCCGGTAAGGACCCGCAGTGGATCGTGGTCGATCTGCAGGGGAAATGCCGGGTCGAGTCCGTCCGGCTCACCTTCGAGGCGACCGCGCAGGACCCGCCTTTCGACTTCACCCCGTGGAACCCGTACGGCAACACGACCGGCCAGGAATTGCTCTCCAGTTCGCCGCTGGATTTCCGCGTCGACATCTCGACCGACGGCGCTTCGTGGCGAACTGTGCATCAGGCGACCGACAGTGCTGGTGGCACTGTCGACGTCACACTCGACAGCCCGGTCACAGCGCAGTACGTGCGGCTGACCGCGAGCCGCCAGGCCAACACCAACGCCCTCGGCCTGAACGGCTTCCAGGTCTACGGCACCAGCGGCAGCCGCCCGGCCGTCACCGGCTGGACGGACTTCGGCAAGCACAGCGACCGGCCGCCGGCGCTGACCAAGGCCGCGGACGGCACGTTCCCGATCGAGTCCGGCTGGACGCTGACGATGGACGACTTCGTCGGTACGTCGGACGGCGCGGCGCTCGCGCAGGCGGGTAAGGACACCTCGGCCTGGCTGCCCGCGGTCGTGCCCGGCACGGTCCTCGGTGCGCTGGTGGAACAGGGCCAGTTCCCCGATCCGGTCGAGGGGATGAACAACCTCGAGATCCCGGAGGCGCTCAGCCGGCACGTGTGGTGGTACCACCGGAAGTTCGATCGCCCGACGGGCTCGGGATCGCGGGTCTGGCTGGAGTTCGACGGGATCAACCACCAGGCCGACGTCTGGCTGAACGGCGTCTCGGTCGGCACGGTCAAGCACCCGTTCGCGCGGACGGCGCTCGACGTGACGGCCGCGCTGAAGGCGAAGAACGGGCTCGCGGTGAAGATCACGCCGATGCCGCACCCCGGATCCGCTGGTGACAAAGGCGATGCGGGCCAGGCGTTCGTCCAGGCCGCGACGTTGTATCTGGACTCGCCGACGCTGCTGGCGGCGTCCGGCTGGGACTGGATGCCCGCGGTCCGCGACCGCGCGGCCGGCATCTGGAACCACGTCCGGCTGCGCTTCACCGGGGACGCCGTCCTGGGCGACCCGCGGGTCGTGACCAAGGTGCCGAGCCGGGAGCGCGCGACGGTCGCGATCACCATCCCGGTTCGGAACGCGGCGACGAGCGCGAAGACGATCACGGTCAAGACCGCCTTCGACGGGCGGACGGCGAGCAAGACCGTGACGGTCGCCGCCGGAGCGACGGTGAACGTCGTCTTCGACACCGTCACGATCGACAAGCCGAAGCTCTGGTGGCCCAACGGGTACGGCGATCCGGCCCTGCACGAGCTCACCTACACCGCACTCGTCGGCAGCAGCAAGAGCGACAGCCGGAAGACGACGTTCGGTATCCGCGAGTTCGGCTACGACTACGAGATCCCGATCAAGGTCGACCCGGCCACCAACAGCGCCGCGCAGACGGTCTCGATCCCGCGGCAGACCGCGAAGTTCGTCCGGATCCAGGGACGCCGGCGCGCGACCGGCTGGGGCTATTCGCTGTGGACGCTGGCGATCAAGGACAGTGCGGACCCGTCGGTCGATCTCGCCCGCGCCGGCGCCGCGACGGCTTCGTCGGACGACGGCAGCCCGGCCGCGAACGCGATCGACGGTAACGACCGCAGTCGCTGGTCCTCGGCGTACAACGACAACGAGTGGATCCAGGTCGATCTCGGCGCGGCGAAGAGCTTCGACCGGATCGAGCTGCTGTGGGAGACGGCGTACGCGTCGCTGTTCGAGATCCAGGTCTCGGACGACGGCAACGAGTGGCGCAAGGTGCAGGAGGTCAACAATGCGCCGATCCCGCTCAAGATCAGCGTGAACGGCGTCCGCGTCTTCGTCCGCGGCGGCAACTGGGGCTGGGACGAGCTGTTGCGCCGGATGCCGAAGGAGAAGATGGACGCGGTGATCGGCATGCACCGCGACATGAACTTCACGATGATCCGGAACTGGATCGGCTCCAGCACTCGCGAGGAGTTCTACCAGGCCTGCGACGAGAACGGCATCCTGGTCTGGAACGACTTCTGGGAGGCCGGCCCGTTCAGCGACAACCTGCCCGGGTACGTCGACATCGCCCGCGACACCATCGTCCGGTACCGCACGCACCCGTCGATCGTGGTCTGGTGCGCGGCCAACGAGCAGCACCCGCCGCCCGCGATCCACGAGGGGATCCAGGCCGCGATCCGGGCCGAGGACGACGAGATCCTGTACCTGCCGGACTCGGCGGCCGGGTTCGTCTCCGGGCACGGGCCGTACTACTGGGTCGACCCGGTCAAGTATTTCGACGCGAACACCTACGACACCTTCAACTTCGGTTTCCACACCGAGATCGGGATGCCGACGATCCCGGTGATCGAGAGTATGCGGAACCTGGTCGGGGACGGCGAGGCGGGCTGGCCGATCGGGATGCCGTGGTACCACCACGACTGGTCCGAACACGGGAACCAGCGGCCGGCGACGTACCTGGGCGCGATCGACGAGCGGCTCGGATCGTCGAGCGGGCTGACGGAGTTCACCCGTAAGGCGCAGTTCGTGAACTACGAGAACATGCGGGCGATGTTCGAGGCCTGGAACGCGAATCTGTGGACGGACGCCTCGGCGCTGCTGCTCTGGATGTCGCACCCGGCCTGGCATTCGACGGTCTGGCAGACCTACGACTACGACCTCGACGTGAACGGCAGCTACTACGGCGCCCGCAAGGGCTGCGAGCCGATCCACGTCCAGGCCAACCCGACGGACTGGACGACGGTCGCCCTCAACCACACCACAGCGCCGCTGTCGGCCACGATCGTCGCGGATCTCTACGACCTCAACGGCGCCAAACTGGGTTCGAAGTCCGCTGCTATATCTGTTGCTGCTAGCAACAAGACTGAGTCGTTCAAGGTGGACTTCGGCGCCGAGCTCCCGGCGTTGCACCTGCTCCGGCTCAAACTGGTCGATGCGCAGGGCAAGGTGTTGTCGGAGAACACCTACTGGCGCTACCGCAAGGCGACCGACGTCCAGCAGCTGAACGCGCTGCCGGCCGCCCGGCTCGACGTCCGCTCCACCGCAAGCCGCGGCAAACTGACGGCGACTGTGCGCAACACCGGCAAGACGGTCGCGGCGCTGATCAGGTTGTCGCTCCGCGACCGGAACGGCGAACGCGTCCTGCCTGCCACCTATACCGACAACTACTTCTGGCTCCTCCCCGGCGAATCCCGGGCCGTCACGGTCACCACGCCTACGTCAGTCAGCGGTTTGCGGCTGGAGGCAGACGCGTACAACGACTGAGCCGAACCGCCACCACTCAGCAACTCTCGGGTAACCGCGCGACACGCCGTCAACTACGGCGTGTCGCCGGTCCGCCGGCAGGTTGGTGGGTGGTGGGGGTCCGCTTAGTAGGCCCGAGCGACGAATGCGATCAGCCCGCGCTCGTCGTCCTCCGTCGGCAGGGAGCCGTCGGCGCGCTGCAGGCAGCGGACGGTCAGGCCGGCTGCGGCCAGGCGGTCCTCGCCGGCTTCGCCGACGGCGTCGTACGGGATCGTCACCCAGTCACGCGCTTCGAGAGCCTCGTCGACGGTGGTGACTGCCGTCGTCCGGGCGTCTCGACGTTTGGTCGCTTCGTCGAGCAGCCAAGCCTGGTCGGCAGCCAGGGACTCGGCGACGGTTGCGGTGAGGCTGCCGAGGTCGGCTGTGGTCTTCTCCGAGGTGCGCAGCCGGCGGACGACGGTCGCCACACCGGACTGCAGGTCGCGCGGGCCGAGCTCGATCCGGATCGGGACGCCCTTGAGCTCCCAGCCGATCGCACGTCGTCCGAAGGGCTGGTCGGTGCGCGTGTCGACCTGGACCCGGACGCCGGCGGCCCGCAGGTCGGCGGCGACGCGGTGCGCGGCTTCGAGGGTTTCGTCGCGCACCGCCAGGACCACGACCTGCGTGGGCGCGGCGTTCGGCGGAATCCGCAGACCTGCGTCGTCACCGTGCACCATGATCAGCCCGCCGAGCATCCGCGTACTGGTGCCCCAGGACGTCGTCCAGGCATGCTCGCGCCGGCCCTCGGCCGGCAGATAACCGATGTCGAAGGCGCGGGCGAAGTTCTGCCCGAGCTCGTGCGAGGTGCCCAGCTGCAACGCCTTGCCGTCGCCGGTCATCCCTTCGAGCGTCATCGTGTTCACCGCCCCGGCAAACCGCTCCCGCCGCGTTTTCCGGCCCACGACCACCGGAATCGCGAGGTGGTTGACCATGATGTCGCGATACACCTCCTGCAGGATCCGGATCGCATAAGCACGAGCGTCCGCGGCGGACGCGTGCGCCGTATGCCCCTCCTGCCACAGGAACTCCGTTGTCCGCAGGAACACCCGCGGCCGCAGCTCCCACCGCACGACGTTGGCCCACTGGTTCAGCAGCAACGGAAGATCGCGGTAGCTCTGCACCCACTTGGCCAAGTACTCACCGACGATCGTCTCCGACGTCGGGCGGATGACGGCAGCCTCCTCGAGCTCCTTGCCCCCGGCATGCGTGACGACGGCCAGCTCGGGGCTGAAACCTTCGACATGCTCGGCCTCCCGCTGCAGATAGCTCTCGGGGATCAGCAACGGGAAGTACGCGTTCTCGGCCCCGGTCGCCTTGATCCGGCGATCCATTGCCTGCTGCAACAACTCCCAGATCCCGTACCCGTACGGTCGAATCACCATCGTCCCCCGGACCGGCCCGTTCTCGGCGAGCTCGGCTTTGGCAATCACGTCCTGGTACCACCGGGGAAAGTCCGTCGCCTGCGCCGCAAGCACGGATCGGGTCGCTGTCATACCCGCCAGTCTAGGAACGCGATCCCCCAGCAAGCGAAGCAATTTCAAGCAAACGAAAGCCCGGCGACACCATGGTCGCCGGGCTGACGTTACCGATCAGAGGGTCGCGAGGGCGTCGTTCCAGGTTTTGGAGGGGCGCATGATCGCGGCGGCCTTGGCCGGGTCGGGCTGGTAGTAGCCGCCGAGCTCGGCGGGGGTGCCTTGGACGGCGTTCAGTTCGTCGACGATGGTCTGCTCGGCTGTGGTGAGGGTGTCGGCGAGGGTGGTGAACTGGGCGGCCAGCTCGGTGTCGTCGGTCTGCCGGGCGAGCTCCTGGGCCCAGTAGAGGGACAGGTAGAAGTGGCTGCCGCGGTTGTCGATGCCGCCGACGCGGCGGGTCGGGGACTTGTCCTCGTTGAGGAAGGTCGCCGTCGCGCGGTCGAGGGTGTCGGCGAGGATCTGGGCCCGGGCGTTACCGGTGGACTGGGCCAGGTGCTCGAAACTCGCGGCCAGCGCGAAGAACTCGCCCAGGCTGTCCCAGCGCAGGTAGTTCTCCTTGACCAGCTGCTGGACGTGCTTCGGGGCCGAGCCGCCGGCGCCGGTCTCGAACAGGCCGCCGCCGGCCATCAGCGGGACGATCGACAGCATCTTCGCGCTGGTGCCCAGCTCGAGGATCGGGAACAGGTCGGTCAGGTAGTCGCGCAGCACGTTACCGGTCACCGAGATGGTGTTCTCACCGCGGCGGATGCGGTCCAGCGACAGCTTGATCGCGTCGACCGGGGCGAGGATCTTCAGGTCCAGGCCCTCGGTGTCGTGATCGGTCAGGTAGCGGTTCACCTTGTCGATCAGGTTCGCGTCGTGGGCGCGGGTCTCGTCCAGCCAGAAGATCGCCGGGTCGCCGGTGGCCCGGGCCCGGGTGACGGCCAGCTTGACCCAGTCGCGGATCGGGTCGTCCTTGGTCTGGCAGGCGCGGAAGATGTCGCCGGCCTCGACGTCCTGCTCGAGGACGGCGTCACCCGCGCCGTTCACCAGCCGGACGACGCCCGCGGCCGCGACCTCGAAGGTCTTGTCGTGCGAGCCGTACTCCTCGGCCTTCTGCGCCATCAGGCCGACGTTCGGCACCGAGCCCATGGTGGCCGGGTCGAACGCGCCGTGCTCGCGGCAGTCGTCGAGGACGACCTGGTAGATCCCCGCGTAGCTGCTGTCCGGCAGGACGGCCAGGGTGTCGGCCTCGGCGCCGTCCGGGCCCCACATGTGACCCGACGTCCGGATCATGGCCGGCATCGAGGCGTCGACGATCACGTCGGACGGCACGTGCAGGTTGGTGATGCCCTTGTCGGAGTCGACCATCGCGAGCTTCGGGCCGGCCGCGAGCTCGGCGTCGAAGGACGCCTTGATCGCATCGCCCTCGGGCAGGTTCGCCAGGCCGGCCAGGATGCCGCCGAGGCCGTCGTTCGGGGACAGACCGGCCGCGGCCAGCGTCGCGCCGTACTGGGCGAAGGTGTTCGGGAAGAAGGCGCGGACGGCGTGGCCGAACACGATCGGGTCGGAGACCTTCATCATGGTCGCCTTCAGGTGCAGCGAGAACAGGACGTCGTCCGCCTTGGCCTGGGCGACCTGCGCGGTCAGGAACTCGCGCAGCGCGGCGACGTGCATGACGGAGGAGTCGACGACCTCGCCGGCCAGCACCGGGACCGACTCGCGCAGGACGGTCGTCGTCCCGTCGGCGGCGACGTGCTCGATCCGCAGGGTGTCGTCGGCGGCCAGCACGACCGACTTCTCGGTGGAGCGGAAGTCGTTGCGGCCCATCGTCGCGACGTTGGTCTTCGAGTCGGCCGTCCAGGCGCCCATCCGGTGCGGGTGCGTCTTGGCGTAGTTCTTCACCGAGGCGGGGGCGCGGCGGTCGGAGTTGCCCTCGCGGAGCACCGGGTTCACCGCGGAGCCCTTGACCTTGTCGTAGCGGGCCTGGATCTCCCGCTCCTCGTCGGTCTTCGGCTCGTCGGGGTAGTCCGGTAGCGCGTAGCCCTGGGCCTGGAGCTCGGCGACCGCGGCCTTCAGCTGCGGGATGGAGGCGGAGACGTTCGGCAGCTTGATGATGTTGGCCGCCGGGGTCTTGGCCAGCTCGCCGAGCTCGGCCAGCGCGTCCGCGATCCGCTGGTCTTCGGTCAGGTACTCACCGAAGACCGCGATCAGGCGGCCGGCCAGCGAGATGTCCCGGGTCTCCACGCCGACACCGGCCTGGCCGGCGTAGGCCTGAACCACGGGGAGGAACGAGTACGTCGCCAGCGCGGGCGCCTCGTCGGTGTGGGTGTAGATGATCGTCGAGTCAGTCACAGGGCCCACCCTAATGGGCGCTCCGTCCGGGGCTGCCCGCACGTGGGCAGGCTCACGCCGCGTCGAGGTCGTCCGGGTGGGCCAGGGTGATCCCGGCCGCGACGGTCACCGCGCTGGTGAAGCCGAGGGTGTCGATCGGGGACGCCGCCGCCACCGTCGACCCGGCCAGCGACGCCAGCCCTTTCGCGCCGTCCCAGGTGCAGTCGACGAACACCGCGCCGGACGCCTTCACCTGGGAGAACTCCGTCCCGCTCAGATCGCACCGGCGGAAGACGGCCCCGCTGAGGTCGGCGGACACCAGATCCGCGCTCTGCAGGCGGCAGTCGGTGAACTCGACCCGGACGAACTTCGCGAACCGGAACGACGCGTAGTCGAGCACGCTGTCGCGGAACGTCGTGTGCTGCAGCACCATCCCCGGCCCGGCGAACCCGGTCAGCCGCGACGACACCACCGCCACCCGGGTCAGCCCCGCATCCACCCAGCGCGAGTTCGCCAGGTCACACTGCGTCAGCTCCGTGTCCACCACGATCGGCTTCTCCAGCCCCGACCCCGCCAGCTTGCACCGCACCAGCCGGCACCCGCCCAGCTCCAGATGTTCGACCTCCAGATCACTGAGGTCGACATCCTCCAGCCCCAGGTCGAGCAGCCGCGTCTCGTCCTCGATCTCGTCCGGCAGGTTCATATCCAGCTGAGCCCGCAGCCGAGGCACAGCAATCTTCCGAGAAGCCATAGGAAGACCGTAGTCGTGCCGACCGACAACTTTCAGGGGGTGCGCAGGGAGTGGGCTGCGGCGCCGATGAGGGCGGAGTGTTCGGTGTCCTGGGTGGCTACTACGTCGAACGGGAAGACGTCGTGGACCAGGTCGAAGGCGCCGGAGATGGAGCCGCCGAGGACGGTGCGGGCGACGGCGAAGCGGTCGATCCAGGGGGTGAGGGCCGCGGCCAGGACGGTGAAGCCGGCGCGGAGGGCGTCGAGGGCCGTGGCGTCGCCGGTGCGGGCTCGGTCGGCGATCTGTTTGACGCCGATGCCGGGCTCTTCGGCTCCGGTGCGGTCGAAGTAGCCCCTGAGGAGGGCGCGGCCGGAGATCGAGTCCTCGAGCGGGCGGCCGTCGTACTGGGTGAGGTAGAGCTCGCCGCCGGGCGGGACGCTGCCGCCGGTGCGGACGACGTGTCCGTCGGCGAGGAAGGCCGTGCCGATGCCGGTGCCGACCGTGACGCCGACGCAGCGCTCGACGCCGCGGGTCAGCCCGGCGGTCCACTCGCCGACGGCGAACGCCTCGGCGTCGTTGACGAACTCGAGCCGCTCCAGCCCCAGCTCGGCCCGCAGCGCGGCACCGAGCTCGAAGCCGTACAGCGCGTCGAACTTCGTCTGCCCCTGGTACCAGCCGACGCCGGCCTCGTAGTCGAACGGCCCGGGGATCGCGATCGCCAGCCCGTGCAGATCCGGCAGCTTCCGCGCGGCCGCGGCCAGCTGCCCGACGACCTCCTCCGCCGACTGCTGCGACGCGAGATCGATCCGCTCGACCACCTCGACCCGCCATCCGTCCGGCGACACGACCGCCGCCGTCACGTGACTGCCCCCGACCTCCAGTACCGGTACATCCATGCGCACATCATCCCGCACGCGGTGTCACGACTGCGTGATGCGGAGCCCTTGCCGCCCGCCGGGCAGCATGATCACCTCGCAGCTCGCGGACGGACCGGGCCACGGCAGCGAATCCAGCCGCCGATAGATGAAGAAGCCGTCGCGGACCGCGGCCCGCTCGCCTTTCCAGCTGCCGCCGTCGGCGACGTCCACCTCCAGGTTCGGAGCGGGCAGGACGCCGTACACGGTGGTGACGCTCTGTTTGGCGCCGTCGCCGACAGCGGTCTTCCGGAGGATGATTCCGTTCGTGTGCTTGAGGGGGAGCTGGGCAAGACCTTTGTCGGGCTGGGCCAGACAGTAGGTGAAGATGTTCGACTTCGGATCCTTGCGGATGGACGCCGCGCCGTAGGCGTCGTGCTGCTCCACAACCACCGGCCAGGTCCAGGTTTCCTTCCCCATCCGGCGGCCGCTGGAGGAGTCGCACTGCAACCAGGCCTCCTGCGGGGGCCGTGGCTGACCCGCCACCGGGGCCTCGCGCTCCCGTAGCACCAGCCCGACCCCACTGGTCAGTACGGCGAGCGCAGCGACGACTGTGAGGGTGACGGTGGCAGTCCGGATCCGGACGCGGCGGCGTCCGGCTGCGAGGATGGCAGCCGGGTCCGGTGCGAAGTAGTGGTCGGAGCGGTCGCTTTCGCGCTCCATCAGCGCTTTCAGGTCTTCGGTCATGTCAGCCTCCCAACCCGGCTAGTTCCGAGAAGTGTTGGAGTGCGGGGTGTTCACGGAGCTTCTCCAATGCGCGCATCGTCTGGCTCTTGACCGTCCCGGGCCGACAGTCGAGAGCGATGGCAGTCTCTTCGACCGAGAGCTCGTCGAAGTACCGCAGCACGACGCAGGCACGCTGGCGAGGCGGGAGAGTGGCGAGAGCCTCGGTGATCACCAGCCGGTTCTCCAGGACGCCGAGGGGATCGGCCGGGTCCTGCTGACTGGCGAACAGGCTGCTGTCGCCGACCAGCTCCTGACTGGACTTGCGGCGCAGCCCGTCCAGCGTGGTGGACACGACGACCTTCCGCGCGTAGGCGCTGACGCTGCCCTTGCGCTGGATCCGGCTCCAGATCCGGTACATCCGGATCAGCGCCTCCTGTGTCGAGTCCTCCGCACGGCGCCAGTCGCCGCACAGCAGGTACGCGGTCCGGCACAGCGCGTTCGCCTGATGCCGGACGAAGTCGATGTAGTCCTGTTCGACCTCGCTGTTCATGCCCCACCCTCTCCAGACCTCTGCGTGCCTAACGCGGTCACCGGCCGGGGCGGTTGCACGGTGGGTGGCACTTTTTCGGATCGGGATCATGGTGAACGGTGAACGGGTCATGGCTAGACCGGAATTTCGCCGCTCCGCCGCGGGGAACCGCGGCCGGGGAGTGCTCGTAGAGTTGAGCCGATGGTCCGGTGAGGAGGGCACATGCGAGCGCAGGCGGGGACGACGTCCGTGGTCGCGGCGCTGAGCGTCGTGGTGGCGGCGGTCGGTCACGTGCTCGCGGGCGGCGGTGCAGTGCCACTGCCGGTGCTGCCGCCGTTGCTGGCGCTGATGGCGGTCTGCTGGCTCCTTGGGGAGTACCTGGCCGACGAGCCGGTTCTGATCGCGCTGGTGCTCGGCGGTGTGCAGCTCTTCGTCCACGTCACTCTGGACGCCGCACACTCGGCGGACCACCAGATGTCGGCCGGCCTGACCAGCAGCCTGGTGATGACGGTGACGCACCTGGCCGCTCTGGCCGCCGGTGTGCTGGCGGTCGGGTTCGCGCAGGACTGGGGGCGGCGGGTCGTCACGATCCTCGCTCGGCTGTTGCCGGTGCTCCCCGTCGTACGGCGGGTGCCCGCGAAGACCGCCGTCCCGGTGTTGCCGACTCCGGTCGCGTCGTGGGGTCAGTGGCGGTGGATCGGCTCGGCAGTGTCGTGGCGTGGACCGCCTGGGGCCGGAGTGCAGTCAGCTCTGTTCTGAACCGGTCGTGGTCTCCGCGGCCGGGGCCGCCCCCGTATGACCGCGAAAGGTTCCCACTGCCATGTCCAAGAAGCTCTTTCTGCGGGCCGGCGCCATCGCCGCGGCGTCCGCCCTCGTCCTGGCCGGCGCGACCGGTCCGGCGTCCGCACACGTCTCGGTGTCGTCGCCGGACGCGAAGCCCGGTGGCTACGCGAAGCTCGTCTTCCGGGTGCCCACCGAGTCCGACACCGCCGCCACTACCAAGCTCGTCGTCTCGCTACCCAAAGAGCACCCGTTCGCGCACGTCGGCGCGCAGGTCAAGCAGGGCTGGAAGATCGAGAAGACGACCGAGAAGCTGGCCAATCCGGTGAAGGTCGGCGACGTGACGCTGTCCGAGGCGATCACCACCGTCACCTGGACGGCGATCGGCGCCGGCGTCCCGGCGAACGACTTCGACGAGTTCGCGCTGTCGGTCGGCCGCCTCCCGGAGAAGGTCGATGCACTCAGCTTCCCGGCCGTGCAGACCTACAGCGACGGTGAAGTCGTCAAATGGGACCAGCCGCGGAATGAGGGCGCAGACGAGCCCGAGCACCCGGCGCCCGCGCTGAAACTGGCCGCTGCGGTGACTCCGGTTGCGGCGAAGACCGACACGGTTGAGAAGGCCTCTTCGGACCCGGTGGCGCGTTGGCTCGGCGGAGCGGGGCTGCTGCTCGGTCTGATCGGGCTGGGCCTCGGATTGCGGTCGCGCAAGACCGAGAAGGCACAGTAGTAGTCGTGCGTCGTCCCTTCGCAATCCTTGTCGCGTCGCTGCTGGCCCTGGTGGTCTCCACCGGGCCGGCGGCGGCGCATGCCAAGCTCGACTCCATCACTCCCGCGGACGGCACCTCAATGGCCGCGCCGCCGGAGAAGGTCGTGCTGACCTTCAACGAGCCCGTCGGGAGTAGCGGCATCCAGGTCCAGGTGAAGTCGCCGGCCGGGGTGAACGTCGCCACCGGCGAGCCGCAGGTGCTCGACGGCACTGTCACCCAACCGGTCGGCGCGATGATCGAGACCGGCCGCTACCAGGTCGACGCCCGCGTCGTGTCCGCCGACGGTCACCCCATCACCGTCAGTACGGGATTCACCGTCACGCATGCCGGGCACCCGCCGAACAGCCCGCCAGGAACGCCGCCTACCCCCGAGAGCAACAACAACACCGTCACCATCGTGGCGATGTGCCTGGTCATGCTGGTCGTCGTCGCGCTGGCAGTCGTCATCGTGCGGCGCCGTCCGGCTCGTTCATGAGCTCTCCGCGGCTCGCGGTCTGGTGTGGCACGGCCGCGGCCGGGGTCGTGGTGCTGATCGTTGCGCTGCTGGCTGCCGGTGGTGCGCCGCAGTCGAGCCCGCACGGACTGCACGGAGCCGGGCTGCCGGTCTCGTGGGCGGTACCGGTACTGCGATTGATCGCGGACGGCGCCGCCGTACTGACCGGTGGCGCGCTACTGACCGCAGCCTGGTTGCTGCCAGCAACGGATGGTGCGCTGGGGGAGCGGGCGCTCAAGGCCTGCCAGGACGCCGCTCTCGGCGCGGGGGTCTGGGCGCTGGCGAGTATCGGTGGGCTGGTGACAACGGCGGCGGTGATCCTGGGCGTGCCGCTGGCGCAGCTGGGCGAGTACGCCGGTCAGGCCGGACAGCTGAGCCAGGTTAGGGCGCTTGCGGTCGCGATTGCCCTGACAGCTGTCTTGGCGGTCCTCGCGAGCGGCGTCAAGAGCGTGCGGGGTGCGCGGATCACGCTGGTGCTGGTCGGCGCGGCCCTGGTCGGTCCGTTGCTGACCGGGCACGGGGCGATCGGGCGGACGACGTTCTGGTCGGTGACGGCGACGACGTCCCTGGTGGTGCACGTGTTTGCCGCGACGCTGTGGGTGGGCGGGCTGCTCGGCGTACTGCGGTACGCCCGGACGACGGCTGCGGTCGAGCGATTCAGCGCGCTGGCGCTCGGGTGCGCGGTGGCGATCGGTCTGACCGGGCTGCTGACCGCGGAGATCCACCTCGGCGGTCGCGAGGACGGCTGGGGGCTGATCACCCAATGGGTGACGACCGGGTACGGCGCGCTGGTGTTCGCCAAGGCGATCGCGTACGCCGGGCTGGTCGCGATCGGCCGGCAGCATCGGCGGACGACGATGCCCGCGCTGGCCGCCGACCGTCCGGGCGCCTTCCGGCGGCTCGCGATCGGGGAGCTGATCGTGATGGCGGCGACGATCGGGCTCGCCGTTGCCCTTTCGCGCACCCCGTGACGCGCGGAGTCGGTGATATGTCAACAGCCGCCCGTACACTGGCCGCATGACCCAACCACGCTGGCTCGACGCGCGAGAGGCGCGGTTGTGGCAGGCGTGGCGGGACACCCAGCGTGAGCTGACCCGCGTCCTCGAGGCCCGCCTGATCGCGAACGCCGGCCTGTCCGGCGCCGACTACGCGCTGCTGCATCCGCTGTCGAGCTCGGCGGACGGCGTCCTGCGGACGCGCGATCTCGGCCGCTCGGTCGGCTGGGAGCGCAGCCGCCTGTCGCACCAGGTCAGCCGGATGGAAAAGCGCGGGCTGGTCCGCCGCGAGGAGTGCGCGGACGACGCCCGCGGCTCGATGGTCCGGCTCACCGAGCTCGGCCGGAAGGCGGTCGAGGCGGCCGCGCCGGACCATGTCGAGGCGGCCCGGACGTACTTCTTCGATCACCTGAGCCCGGCCGAGGTCGGCGAGCTCACCGCGGTCCTCGAACGGGTGCTGGGCGGGATCCCCAGCTCGCCGTGCGACGACCCGTCCGGTGACTGCGCCGAGTAGTCCGTCCCCTCTTGAGTTGACATGTCATCTCGAAGGAGTATTTTGGTGATGCGTCATCAAAATGATGGCGACACACCCTGCGTCGTGAAGGAACCGTCATGCCCAAGATCGCGATCATCCTCGGCAGCACCCGGCCGGGCCGCAACGGCGAAGCCGTCGCCCACTGGGTGCTCGACATCGCCAAGCAGCGCGCTGACGCCGAGTTCGAGCTGGTCGACATCGCGGAGTACCAGCTGCCGCATCTCGACGAGGCGATGCCGCCCGCGATGGGTCAGTACAGCCAGCCGCACACGCTCGCCTGGGCCGAGAAGATCGCCTCCTTCGACGGCTTCGTCTTCGTCACCCCGGAGTACAACCACTCGACGTCCGGCGCACTCAAGAACGCCATCGACTTCCTCTTCGCCGAGTGGAACGACAAGGCGGCCGGCTTCGTCAGCTACGGCTCCGTCGGCGGCGCTCGCGCCGTCGAGCACCTGCGCCTGGTGATGGCCGAGCTCAAGGTCGCCACCGTCCGCAGCCAGGTCACACTCTCGCTGTCGACCGACTTCGAAAACTACTCCAAGTTCACGCCGCTCCCGCACCAGGAGCCCGCCCTGCAGCAGACCCTCGACCAGGTCATCAGCTGGTCGAACGCACTCAAGACGGTCCGCCCCGCGGCCTGACGGCTGTCGTTGGAGGTGCGACCGGCTCGGGGCGCACCTCCACCCATTTGACGCAGGTCGAAAGGTCTGCGGTCGAATCGAGGCCTGTGCGACCGTGAGTGGACTCGGAGGGAGTTGCTCATGCGCAGGATCACCGCCCTGGTTCTGGCTGGATTGTTGACTCTTGGTGCGCTGCCGGCTGGGGGTGTCGTGGCTGCTGTGCGGAATCTGGCCGTGGGTGCGCGGGCTACGGCCAGCGACAGCCTGGCGCGGTTCGAGCCGGGGAAGGCGGTGGACGGGAACAGCTCGACGTACTGGGCGGCCTCGAACGGGGCCAAGCCGAAGTGGCTCGAGGTCGATCTGGGGCAGGTGCACCAGCTGGCCTCGGTGGAGCAGAACTTCAAGGACGTCGACGTGCACTCGTTCGTGATCGAGGGGCGGACGGACGGGAGCGGGTGGACGACGCTGCTGGACCGGCGCGGGGGTGCGCGGGGTCAGGTGTTCACCCAGCCGGTCACCGGCTCGTACCGGTACGTGCGGCTGACGATCACCGGGTCCGCGGCCGGCTACTGGGCCGGGAGTACGGAGTTCGTCGTGAACGGGTACGACGACCAGCCGCGAAACCTGGCCCGCGCGGTATCGGCCACGTCGTCCTCACTCGGCCCGGGGTACGAGCCGTTCAAGGCGGTCGACGGCGACCCGGCGACGTACTGGGGCGCCGAGAAGCCCGATCTCCCGCAGTGGCTGATGCTTGATTTCGGCAACGACATCGCGATGACGCGGATCGAGCAGTCCTTCGTCGACAACGACCACTGGAAGTTCCGCATCGAGGGCTCGCGGGACAAACAGACCTGGCAGACCCTGGTCAGCAAGGACGAGGTCGGTCGGGTCTTCGGGCAGGACGTCGCCGGAACCTACCGCTACGTCAAACTCACCGTCCTCTACAGCGGCGCCGGCCACTGGGCCTGCAGTCAGGAGCTGAAGGTCTTCGGCTCCGGCGAGCCCGTCACGACCAAGTGGTGGGAGAATCGCTCCGGCGTGATGCGGTACTACCCGATCTGGCAACAGCTCCGCCTCGACGACATCACCGCGCGGCTGGATTCCCTGAAAGCCAGGGGTTTCCGCGCGATCGAGCTCTCTCCGGTCAACGACGGCGACCGCAACCTGTGGGCCGGCCTCCCGGTGATGAACCTCTACACGATCGACCCCGATATCGGCACCATGCAGGACTTCGAGGAGCTGATCGCGGCCGCGCACGCCCGCGGCCTGAAGGTGATCATCTTCACCAACCCGGGCTACGCGTCGATCGATTCGCCGTACTTCCAGAAGGCTCAGGACGACTTCCGCAACGGCGTCCAGAGTCTCGAGCGGTCCTGGTTCGACATCCGCAAGCAGCGTGGTGAGTATCCCGAGCTCTGGCATTACAGCGCTCGCGCCCAGGGCTACTACTGGGGGACGTGGGACGCGAAGGCCCCGTCCTTCAACTACTCCAGCCAGGCCTGGCTCGACGAGACCCGCAAGTACCTGCGGTTCTGGATGGACAAGGGCGTCGACGGGATCGCGCTCGACGCGCCCAACGTCTACCACACCACGACTGTTGCCAAGAACAACTATGCGATCACCGACGTGCTGCGTAACTACGATGCGTTCCTGAACGGCGAGGGCGTCCGCGAGCCGGAGTTCATCTACGACTGGCACTACAACAGCCTGCAGGACTACCCGATCACCCAGTGGGGGATCCCGCCGAACCAGGGCGCCAGCGCGATCCTGAACGCGATCGACTCCGGTGATCCGAGCGGTCTGGAGAACACGCTGAAGAACTACCGGGACCTGATGGTGAACGCCGGCGGGATCACTCAGACCGCGCCGAACTGGGGTCGCGTCAACTATCCGGTCGACCGCCGTCTGCTCGAGATCGCGATGCTCACCTCGATGGGCACGCTGTTCTACCTGCACAACGACTACTACACGATCCTGCCCGACGAGCAGGAGATCCCGAACTGGTCTGCCGCCCAGCGCGAGCAGCTCGACAAGCTGATGCGCGCTCAGAACGCCTCTCCCGCCCTCGCGCCACTAGGGCTGCGGGTTCGAATCCCCACCAACGACGACCGCAAGTACTACGCCTACAAACGGCTGAACAAGGACGGGACGGCGAAGGCCCTCGTCCTGCTCAACTTCCAGAGCACTCCGCAGACGGTCTCGGTCGACCTCACCGGCACCGGGATCGCGACCGCTCAGACCCCGACGGATCTGGTCGAGTCCCGCCCCGGCCCGGCGATCACCGGTTCGGCGTACCAGGTGCAGTTGCCCGCGTTCGGCTACAAGATCCTCGCGGTCCAGTGACGGTCACGCGGAGTACTCGGGGGTAGTGCGCGCGGGACACGCCGTCACGCAGAGCAGTCGACGGGCGGGGGGCGAAAGAATGAGGCCGTCCCGGTTCAGATGCGCGCTGAATTGACAATCGTTTTCACTAAGGTGAGGATGTTGCGCGTGTCCGATGCTCTGAACCGTCGTGGATTTCTCGGGTTGGCCGGCGCGCTGGGGGTGGCTGCGCTCACCGGTTGCGGGAGCGGCCAGTCGTCCGGCGCCCAGCCCTCAGCGGGCGGGCGGCTGCGTGCCGTGTACGCCGGCGGCGGGGCGAAGGAGGTGCTCGACCCGCACGTCCAGAGCCTGTTCGTCGACCTCGCGCGGCACAAGGCGATGTACGAGAAACTCGTCGAGCTCGGCCCCGATCTGAAGCCGGTCCCACGGCTCGCGGAGAAGTGGGACCACGACGGAAAGGCGCTCGTCTGGCGGTTCACGCTGCGCGACGCGACCTTCCACGACGGCCGCAAGCTGACCGCCGAGGACGTGCTCTTCAGCCTGGCCCGGGTCGCCGATCCGAAGGCGCCGGAGCGGGTGGCGCAGTCCTCGCTGGCCGCGCTCGACCTGCGCCGCAGCAAGGCGATCGACCCGCGGACGGTCGAGCTCGTGCTCGCCGCGCCGAACGCCGAGTTCCCCGCGCTGCTGGCCGGGATCGGGACGCAGATCGTCCGCGACGGGTTCACCGACCCGACCAAGCCGATCGGGACCGGGCCGTTCAAGTTCGTGTCGTTCGAGGCCGGTCGCTCGATGATCGCGTCCCGGTACGACGACTACTGGGAGGGCGCGGCGAAGATCGAGGAGCTGCACCTGCTCTCCGCGGACGCCGAGGCCCGGGCGAACGCCGTCCAGGGTGGTCAGGCGGAGTACGCGAACGACATGACCGCGACCTTCGCGCGGACGGCGGAGGCCGGTAAGTCGGTGCGGATCGTGGCCGCCAAGGCGAGCACGATGCAGGCGTTCGTGATGAAGGTCGATCAGGCGCCGTTCGACAATCCCGACGTCCGGCTCGCGTTCAAGCTGCTCGCGGACCGGCAGCGGCTGGTGGACGTCGTCCTGGCCGGGCGCGGTGCCGTCGGCAACGATCTGCCCGGCAAGGGATATCAGTACTACCCCGAGGATCTGCCGCAGCGGGAGCGGGATGTCACCGAGGCCAAGGCGCTGCTGAAGAAGGCCGGGCTGGTGAACAAGGAGATCGAGATCTTCACCGCCGACGCGTCGGTCGGGTTCGTGGAGTCGGCGACGCTGTTCGCCGAGCAGGTCGCCGAGGCCGGGGTGAAGCTCAAGGTCACCACCGGCAGCGCGCAGACCTACTCCAAGGACCTGCTGACGAAGGGTGTCATCGGCAACCATCGGTCCGGCGCGATGCCGATCCCGCAGTACGTGACGGACCGGTTGCTGACGAAGTCGCCGTTCAACGTGACGCATTGGCGCAAGCCCGAGTTCGACGCGGCGTTCGCGGCGGCCCAGGTGCAGACCGACGAGGCCGCCCGGTCGGAGAAGTACGGCGAGCTGCTGAAGACCGTTCGGGACGACGGCGGCATCATCGCCTGGGGTCTTCCGGATTACCTGGTCGCGGTGTCGGCGAAGGTCCAGGGGGTCGAGGCGGCGCCGCCGAACACCTTGGACTTCGGCCGGTTCGACAAGGTGTGGCTGGCCTGAATGCGGTCGTACGCCGCTGGGCGCGCCGCGCTCGCCGTCGTCCAGCTCGCGGTGCTGTCCGTGCTGGTCTTCGCGCTCACCTCGCTGTTGCCGGGGGACGCCGCCGACCTGCGGTTCACCGAGACGCTGTCGCCGGAGCAGGTCGAGCGGTTGCGCGAGCAGCTCGGCCTGGACCAGCCGGCCGTCGAGCGGTTCGGGCACTGGTTCGGCCAGCTGCTGACGGGTGATCTCGGGACGTCGCTGATCAGCGGTGGGCCGGTGATCGACATCGTCCGCGACTCCGTCGGCGCGACGCTGGTCCTCACCCTCGCGACGCTGGCGATCGTCGTCCCGCTGGCCGTTGCCCTGGGCATCTTGATGGGCACCCGGGAGAACGGCCGGCTCGACCGCGCGATCACCTCGCTCACGCTGGCCCTGAGCGCGATCCCGGACTTCGTGATCGCCGTCGTCCTGGTCGCGATCTTCTCGCTGAAGCTCGGTTGGCTGCCCGCGACCTGGATCGGCGGCGACCTGCTCAGCTCGCCGGTCCTGCTGGTCCTCCCGGTCGCTGTCCTGCTTGGACGGACCGTCTGTCTGCTCTCTCGCCAGGTCCGGGCCGGCACCATCAACACCCTCAACGCCGACTACATCATCCAAGCCCGCCGCCTCGGCGTCCCCCGCCACCGCCTTCTGCTCCGCCACGTCCTCCCCAACGCGGCCGTGCCCGGCGTCCAGGAGCTTGCTCGTACCGGTGACACCCTTCTCGGCGGCGTCCTCGTCGTCGAAGCGATCTTCGCCATCCCCGGCTTCGCCACCGCCCTCGTGGACGCCGTCGAGACCCGCGACCTCCCCGTCGTCCAAGCTCTCACCCTCGTCCTGGCCGTCGCCGCCCTGCTGCTCAACCTCCTGGCCGACCTGACCTGTAACCGCCTCGTTCCCCGATCGGCCCTCCTCAAATGAGCGCCCCTACTCGTAGGACTCGCGGCCTCCGGCTGCCCGCGCTTGTACGGCGGATCCCGGTTGCGGTGTCGGTGGTTCTGGTCGGAGTACCGCTGCTGATCGCGATCCTCGGGCCGCTCGTTCCGCACGACGCCAAACCCGGGATGCCGTACGGGCCGGAAGGGGTGTTGGGGACTGACGGCTTGGGGCGGGATGTTTGGGGTCTGCTGCTGGTGGGCGGGCGGACGGCGCTGGGGATGGCGATCGGCGCCGTCGTACTCGCCTATCTGATCGGCGGGGTGATCGGCCTCGTCGCGGCCTCGACCCGCCACCGCTGGCTCGACGAGCTGTTGATCCGGCCCCTCGACGTCCTCCTGCCGCTGCCTTCGCTGCTGGTGATCAGTGTGGGCGCCGTCGGCTGGCAGGCCTCGGCCTTGGCGATCACGGTCGCCGTCGCGCTGGTGAACGTCCCGACAGTCGCGCGCCTCGTGCGAGCGGCCGCCCTGGACGCCGCCAGCTCGCCGGTGGTCGAGGCGCTGCGGATGCAACGTGAGTCGTGGGTGACGATCCAGCTCGGGTACGTCGGACGCGCCGTCCTCGGCCCGGTCGCCGCCGACATCGGCACCCGGATCACGCTCGCGGTCTTCCTGGTCGCGTCGGTCAACTTCCTCGGTCTCGGGCTGAGCCCGACCGCACCCGACTGGGCCGTCAGCATCTCCCGCAACCGCGAAGGGCTTCTCCTGCAACCCTGGTCCGTCCTCGCCCCGGCGCTCCTGCTGGTCGCCTTCACGCTCGGCTTCAACCTGCTCGCCGATCGCCTCGTCCACCGCACCCGTCGTCCGGCGGAGGTGACCGCATGACGATCGTGGCCCAGGTACGTCGCCTCTCGGCCACAGCCGGCGACGCCGTCCTCGTCGACGACGTTTCCTTCGACGTGTACGCCGGTCAGGTCACGGCTCTGGTCGGCGCGTCTGGCTCCGGTAAGACGACCTCCGCGCTCGCCCTGCTCGGTGAATGCGGCAACGGCGTCCAGCTGTCGGGTTCGGTCGTGGTCGGCGGCGCAACGGTTGTCGACGGCAACGGAATCACCGCGGCGGCGGCCGCGGTGCGTGGCCGGGTAGTTGCTTATATGCCTCAGCATCCGGGCAGCGCGCTGAACCCGGCTCGGCGAGTCGGCGCCACGCTCAAGGAGCTCGAGCGCCTTCATCACCCCGGGAAAAGCGTTGTGCAGGAGGCGATTCGGGCCGCGCAACTCCCCGGCGACCGTGACACCCTTCGCCGGTTCCCGCACGAGTTCTCCGGCGGCCAGCGACAGCGGGTCGCCCTGGCGCAGGCGCTAACCTGCCGTCCTGAGGTGCTCGTCCTGGACGAGCCCAGCACCGGCCTGGATTCGGTCACCCGGCTCCAGTTGGCCGGTGAGCTCAAGGATCTGGCGACTCAGGGCTTCGGCATCCTGCTGCTGAGCCACGACCTCGACCTCGTCCGCGAGCTCGCGTCCCATGTCGTCGTCCTGAATGCCGGCCGGGTGATCGGCGACGTCCTGCCGCAGACCATCGACCCACCGAAGTCGGGAATCAGTAACCCGGGCAAGTCATTGCTGCAAGCAATGAACTTGGCCGCCTCGGTGCGTCCGCGCGGTCGCACGCCGATCCTGCAGGACGTCGACCTGACTGTACGCTCCGGTGCGAGCGTCGGCGTCGTCGGGCGTTCGGGGAGCGGCAAGACCACCCTGGCTCGATGTTTGGCCGGCCTGCACGAACGCAGTACCGGCAGCATCCTCCTGGACGGCGTCCCGCTGCCCGTTCTCCGCAAACGCTCGAGAGAGCAGAACCGCCGCGTTCAGTACGTCTGGCAGGAAGTCCGCGGCTCGTTCGACGAACGGCGTACCGTCGACCAGCAGGTCGCCCGGACCGCGCAGCGCCTCCGCGGCCTCACCGCCGAACAGGCGCACGCCGAAGCCGTCGCGACTCTCGCCCGGCTCGGCGTCTCCGCGATGACCGCTGCCCGGCCGCCCAGCCGGCTCTCCGGCGGTGAGCTGCAACGCGCGGCTCTCGCCCGCGCCGTCCTGGCCGAGCCCGACGTCCTGATCTGCGACGAGATCACCACCGCGCTCGACGACGACGGTACGGCGCTCGTCGTCGACCTGCTCAACGATCTGAAAGCCCGTGGGACGGCGCTGGTCTGGATCGGCCACGACCTCGGACTGGTTGCCTCCGTCACCGATCACGTACTCGTGCTGGACGCCGGCCGGGTCGTCGAGGAGGGCCCGTCCGCGCGAGTCATGAGCACGCCCCGGCACGACCTGACCCAGCGGCTCGTCCGGGCCGCGCGACTCGGCCGGGCGCCGGAGCCGCCGCCCGCGCCTGCTGTCCCGCCCTTCGACACTGCCGACACGAGGAGCGAACCGCGGCGATGACGTCAGTCCGACTGCACGACCACCTGGCGGAGGCGATCAAGGACCCGGACCCGATCCGGGTCGGTGACGCCTTGATCTGCCTGCGGTTCGAGACCATGAAGGTGTACTCCGCGCTCGGCGCGGTCCGGCACCTGCTGGAGACCGGCGTCGTCCGGCCCGGGGACACGCTGATCGACAGCTCGAGCGGGATCTACGCGCACGCGCTGGCGCTGGCCTGCCACCGGTACGGGATGAAATGCCACATCGTCGGCTCGACCACGGTCGACAAGACGCTGAAGATCCAGCTCGAGATCCTCGGCGCGAGCGTCGAGCAGGTCCCGTCGTCCAACAACCTGCAACTCGACCAGAACCTGCGGGTCCGCCGGATCGGCGAGATCCTGCGCGACAACCCGACGTACCACTGGATGCAGCAGTACCACGACGACATCCACTACCTCGGGTACGGCGCGGTGGCCGACCAGGTCAACGACCTGGTGCCGGAGGGGCCGCTGTGCCTGGTCGGCGGGGTCGGGACCGGGGCGTCGACCGGCGCGATCGCGGAGTACCTGCGCAACCGCGGCCGGGACGTGAACCTGATCGGCGTCCAGCCGTTCGGCAGTATCACCTTCGGCGCCGGGCACACCCGGGATCCGGAGATGATCATCGCCGGGATCGGCAGCTCGATCGAGTTCCGGAACGTGCGGCACGAGTTGTACGACCGGCTGCACTGGGTGTCGTTCGACTACGCGATGTCCGCGGCCGTCGACCTGCTCCGGACGTCGGGCGTGTTCGCCGGGCTGTCCGCGGGGGCGGCGTACCTGACCGCGTTGTGGGAACACACCTGTGACAGCGCCCGCACGCACGTCTTCCTGGCCGCCGACACCGGCACCCGGTACGTCGAGTCCGCTTTTTCCCGGCATGCCGACGCATTGCCGATGGCCTCGATGCGACCGCGCGAGATCGCTTCCCTGGATGAGCTCGCGGTGCCCTGGTCGGCGATGTCGTGGGACCGCCGGGAGCCCGCCCGAACCCTGCGGGAGGAATTTCCATCCGCGACCCCGTCGCATTAACGTGATGGGTATGACGGGGTATGTGCTGCTGCCGGAACTGTTCACGCCCGCCGAGGTCGAGTGGCTGCGGAGCGTCGTCGAGCAGGTCCATGTGGACGTCGTCGCCGCGGCCGAGGCGGGGGAGACCGAGGTGACCGTCTGGCCGGACGGGCACCGCCTGGAGAAGGTCCGCGGGACGACGATCCACTGGGAGCCGGATGCGGTCGGCAAGGCGGTCCGCAGCCTGTCGCCGGTGTCGCAGTTGCATCCGGCGCTGGACGAGCTGTGGTCGGAGCCGCGGCTGGTCGAGCCGATGAGCTCGCTGATCGGTGCGGCGGCGGGCCGGTTCGTGGCCAAGCTGAACTTCAAGCGGGCCGGCGTGGGGTCGGAGTTCGCCTGGCATCAGGATTTTCCGTACTGGTACTGCTGCGCGGGCGATTCGGCGTACGACATCGCGACGGCGATCGTGATGCTTGACGACAACACGGTCGCGAACGGCGCGCTGACGCTGATCCCGGGCAGTCCTGCTGAGGGCCCGGTACGCCGGGATCCGCTGGAGCCGACCGGGCTGCTCGTCGATCCGGCCGCCGTCGATGTGGCGCGCGCTGTGACCGTCGAGGCGCCGGCGGGGTCGGTGCTGATGTTCCCGGGGCTGATGGTGCATCGGTCCGCGCCGAACCGGACGGCGTCCGATCGGCGGTCTCTTCTGTACTGCTTCCAGCCTGCTGGTCGTCCTGAGCTTTCCGCCCTCACCTACCACCCCGAAAGGCTGGCCGCCCTGCCATGACCGCCCCCACCTCAGTCTCCGAGCTCACCACCGCCGTCCTCGCCGGGTCCTACGGCCCGGATCCGGCCTCGTTGCCGGTGATCAGCGCGTTCTGGCTGCACCACACCACGCGGCTGCCCGGCGCGGATGTCACCTATCGCAACTACTACGTCCTGCTCCGCGTCGGCGAGGTCTTCGGCGCCTGCGCTTTCGAGGCGGGTGAGTTGGAGCCGGCGTACTGCGCCGAGACCTCCGGGCGCACTCTCGCCGAGCTGCTCACGTCGGATGATCCGCTCCCGGTGCGCATCGCGGCCCTGGATGCCTACCTGGCCGCCGTCGCCCCGCACCACCTCGCGCCCGAGGCCGAAGAGGTCGTCCTCCCCGCCGGCGCCCCCGACGTCCGCGCCCGCGCCCGGGACGCCGCCGTCGCCGGCCTGCTGGATGTTGCCGAAGGCACCAAGGTCGCGCTGATCGGCGTCGTCAACCCCCTCGTCGACGCCATCACCGCCCGCGGCGGCATCTGCCTGCCCTGTGACTTCAACCTCGACCGCACCGCCTCCGGTCTCGAGGTCTCCCGCGACATGCGCGCCGTCGTGGACGCCGCCGACGCCGTCGTCGCCACCGGCATGACGCTGTCCAACGGCTCCTTCGACACCCTCCTAGCTAGTTGCCGTCAGCAATCAAAGCCCCTGGCCATCTATGCTCAGACCGGAAGCGCCGTCGCCCGCGCCTTCCTCGGCGCCGGCGTCACCGCCCTCTCCGCCGAACCCTTCCCCTTCTCCCAGTTCTCCGCCCGCCCCACCTCCCTCTACCGCTACCTCCCCAGGAACCTCACATGACCACCACCCCCTCCCGTCCCAACCCGTTGCCGGCGGCCCCGAACCTCACCCCGAACGGCGGCGCGCTGCCGCCCCCCGTGAACCCGCCTGAGGTGCCGGGGGATTGGCAGATGGTGAAGAGGCTTTGGCCGTTTTTGCTGGCTTCTACGGTGAGTTTGATTCCGTTCACGGTGTTCGGGATGTACTTGGTGCCGATCGCGGCGGCGGCGGACGGGAACGTGGCGGAGATCGGCGGGCTGCGGGGGCTCGGTGGTCTGGCCGCGTTGGTGGTGGGGTTCTCGGTGGCGCCGTTGATCGATCGGCTGGCGCGGGAGCTGGTGGCCGCGGGCGGGTTGGCCTTGCTGGGGGTCTCGGCGCTTTTGGGTGCTGTTGGCAACGTGTTCGCGCTGGCCGCGTTCTGTCTGCTGATCGCGGCGTCGACGTCCATCCTGGCCCCGTCGATCGGCGCCGCCGCGGCCGACCGGTTCAGTACGCCGGCCGCGGCCGGGCGCGCGGCGACGCTGGTTTCGGCGACGACGTCCGCGATGGCGATGCTGGCCGCGCCGGTGCTCGCCGTCCCGGGCATCGTGTGGGGCTGGCGGGGGAACCTGATCGCCGCCGCGGTGGTCTCGCTCGTCCTGTCGGCCGCGTTCTTCTGGCGCGGCCGCGGGCGGACGGCGCCGTTGCGGGCGGACGGCGCGCCCCGGATGAGCTACCTCGCGACCTACCGTGAGCTCGGCCGGATCCCGGGCGCCGTCCCGCTGCTGATCGTCGCGATGCTGCGGACGGCGGCGTTCATGGGCTACCTCGCCTACCTCGCCGCGTTCTACGACCAGCGGTTCGACTTGGAGCCGGGCTGGTTCGCGCTGGTCTGGTCGCTGAGCGGCGCGTCGTTCTTCCTCGGCAACCTGCTCTCCGGCCGGTTCCTCGCGATCGAGCGGCCGTGGATCGGCCCGGAGCGGATGCTGCTGGTCGGCCTCGGCGTCGCGCTGGTCAGCGTCTCGGCGTTCTACTTCTCGCCGACCATCCCGCTGACGCTGCTGCTGACCGCCCTGATGGGCGCGAGTCACGCGACCGTCGCCGCCTGCGTCACCACGCTGCTCGTCCGGCGCAGTGGCGACCTCCGCGGCTCGGCCCTCAGCGTGAACGCGGCCGGGATGAGCCTGGGCACCTTCCTCGGCGCCGCGCTCGGCGGCCTCGGCCTCGGCCTCGGTGGTTACCCCGGGACGGCCCTGACTTTCGCCTCGATCACCCTGGTTGCGGTGCTCTGCGCACTGCGCGTACGCCGTTAGGCGATATATCGTCCAGGTATGGACAACCTGCCCGACCGCCCGAACCCGCACGCGCACCTGCGCGCGTCCGACATCGACCGCGACCAGGTCGTCGACGTCCTGCGGGATGCGCTGATGGCCGGCCGGTTGACCCAGGAGGAGCACGCCGACCGGCTCGAGCAGACCCTGCAGGCCCGCACGCTGGGCGAGCTCGAGCCGATCACCAGCGACCTGATCGTCCCCGGTGCGCATCTGACCCCGCTCGCGTCGGCCGCCCCGGCGCGGCCGGTGTCGAGCAGCCCGGTCCCGATCGAGGAGCCGGCCAACCCCGACGACAGCTTCACCACGATGGTCGCGATCTTCGGCGGCGGTGAGCGCAAGGGCCGCTGGCGGGTCAAGCGCCGGACGAACGTCTTCGCCGTCTTCGGCGGTCACGACCTCGACATGACGCACGCCGTCTTCGAGGGCCGCGAGGTGACGGTCTGGACCTTCGCCGTCTTCGGCGGGATCGACATCACCGTCCCCGAAGGCGTCACCGTCCGCAACGAGGGCATCGGCATCTTCGGCGGCTTCGGTTTCGAGGGCGACACCGAGCCGCACCCAGACGCCCCCACCGTCGTCATCAAGGGCCTCGCCCTGTTCGGCGGCGTCGGCGGCCGCACGTCGAACAAGCGGCACGGCAAGAAGAAGGGCCACGGCCAACTCGGCCACGGCTGCTGAGCCACGTTCCGCCACGCCATCACAATCGCCCGCACCAGGCCGCCGCACGCTCAGGCGGCCCGGGCGGCGCCGATTGTGGAGCTGCTCAGATCCAGGTCTTGAACCACATCCGGCTGAGCCAGTCCGGGTGCGGGAGGACCTGGTCGGTGAGGATCGGCCAGATGTAGGCGAAGTTCAGCACCACGAGGACGACGAAGGCGCCCACGATCGCGCTGCCGATCAGGCGGCGTGGGGCGGCGGCCCCGCTGGCTGTTCGGGCCGGGCCGAGGATCTTGCCCAGGACGAGCGCCACCGCCATCACCGTGAACGGGATCATCGTGACGGCGTAGAAGAAGAAGATCGGCCGGTCGTCGTAGGCGAACCACGGCACCCAGCAGGTCGCGAATCCGATGATCGGTACGCCGAACCGCCAGTCCCGCTGGCCGATCCACAACACGACCGCCGCCAGCAGCGCGAGCGCGCCGCCCCACCACAGCAACGGCGTCCCGACGGCGGAGATCACCGACAGGCAGTTCGTCCCGGCGGGGGCATCGCAGCCGGGGGAGCCGGGCTTGATGTCGTTGACCGCGTCGAACCCGATCGGACGGGCGATGATCGGCCAGCCGGCCGGGTTCGAGGAGTAGGGGTGGGTGGCGTTCTTGATGTAGTCGCCGGTGTGGAACTCGTAGACCTCTTGGTGGTAGTGCAGCAGTGAGCGGAAGTCGTCCGGGACGATCTTCATCACGCCGGTCGCCGGGTTCTTCGAGGCGTAGTCGTGGCTGTAGGCGTTGTCGTGCAGCAGCCAGCCGGTCCAGGTCGCGGTGTAGGTGACGAGCGCGACCAGCACGATGCTCAGGAACGCCGGGATGCCGTCGATCAGCGCCGATTTCACGAACGCGAACCGGACGCCGAGCGCGCGCCGGGCGCCGAGGTCCCAAGCGAAGACGAGGAGGCCGAAACCGGCGATCACCCAGACCGCGGACCACTTGGTGCCGAGCGCGAGGCCGAAGCAGACGCCGGCCAGGATCCGCCACGGCCGCAGCAGCAGCCAGCGGCCGAACTTGCGCGGGGCGAAGTCGTCCGGCTCGCCGAGCGTGCGGACCGAGTCGGCGTGCCGGCGTCTGGTCCAGTCCCGGTCGGCGACCAGGCAGGAGATCGCGGCGACCAGCCAGAACGCGAGGAAGATGTCGAGCAGCGCGACCCGCGACATCACGAAGTGCAGCCCGTCGACGGCCAGCAGCAGGCCGGCGATCGCGCCGATCAGGGTCGAGCGGGTCATCCGGCGGACGGTGCGGATCACCAGCAGGACGGTCAGCGCGCCGAACAGGGCCGGCATGAACCGCCAGCCGAACGGCGTCATCCCGAACAGCTGCTCACCGGCCGCGATCATCCACTTGCCGACCTCGGGGTGCACGGTCAGGCTCGGGCTCGGTTTGAACACGTCCAGGTTGCCGGCCAGGATCGCCTTGTCGGCGGCCCCCTCGGGCTGGTCGATGAACTGCCGCGCGTACCCGAACTTGAGCAGGCTGTAGGCGTCCTTGGCGTAGTACGTCTCGTCGAAGACGAACTTCACCGGGTTCGCCAGGTCCCAGAACCGGATGAACGCGGCCAGCGCGGTGATCGCCAGCGTCGCGATCCACCCGCCCTCGAAGTCCTTCGGCATCGGCGGGTACAGCCGGTCGGCCAGCGGCGGCAACCGCCGTCCCAGCACGTCCCTGCCCAGCGCCTCCCGGCCCTCGGCAGCCTCGTCCCGGCGCGCGGTTCCGTCCTCGATCACAGCCGTCACGACCGCCATCGTACGGAGCCCGGAGTCTCACCGCCTCCTCCCATCGCAGGAGCGGCCTGGAATGATGGCCGGGTGACCGGGCGATTGGTGTTGGCGGGGACTCCTATTGGGGACGTGTCGGATGCTTCGCCGCGGTTGGCGCGGGTGCTGGCGGAGGCGGATGTGGTGGCCGCGGAGGACACCCGGCGGCTGCGCCGGCTGACCGGCGACCTGGGCATCACTGTCAGTGGCCGAGTGGTCAGCTACTTCGAGGGCAACGAGCGCGAGCGGACGCCGGAGCTGCTGCAGGCGCTCGTCGAAGGGCAGACGGTCGTCGTGGCGACCGACGCCGGGATGCCCAGCGTGTCGGACCCCGGTTACCGGCTGGTCGCCGCCGCCATCGAGGCCGGGATCGACGTCACCTCCGTCCCGGGCCCCTCGGCCGTGCTGACCGCGCTCGCGCTCAGCGGCCTCCCGGTCGACCGCTTCACCTTCGAGGGCTTCCTGCCGCGCAAGCCCGGCGAGCGCCTCAAACGACTGACCGACCTGGCCGACGAGCCGCGGACGATGGTGTTCTTCGAGGCTCCGCACCGGCTGACGGCGTCCCTGGAGTCGATGGCCGAGGCCTTCGGCGCGGATCGGCGGACGGCGGTCTGCCGCGAGCTCACCAAGACCTATGAAGAGGTCAAACGCGGCCCGCTCGACGAGCTGATCAGCTGGTCCAAGGACGGCGTCCGCGGCGAGATCACCGTCGTCGTGGCCGGCGCCGACCCCGACAAGGTGCTCACACCGGAGGACCTGGCCCGCGAGGTCGCCACCGACGAGGAAGCCGGCACCCCGCGCAAACAGGCCATCGCCGACGTCGCGAAGCGCTTCAACGTCCCCAAACGCACCGTGTACGACGCCGTCCTCGCCGCCCGGGACCCTGGTAAATAGCACTGGCTCGCGGGACTAGGCTTGAGGCATGTCCGAGAAGGCCTATTACGTCACCACCCCGATCTACTACGTCACGGCTCCGCCGCACATCGGCAGCGCCTATACGACGGTGGCCGGGGACGTCCTGACCCGCTGGCACGCGCAGCGGGGTGAGCACAAGTGGTACCTGACGGGTACTGACGAGCACGGCGAGAAGGTGATGCGCAGCGCCGAGGCGCAGGGCATGACGCCGCAGGCGTGGACGGACAAGCTGGTCGAGGAGGCCTGGAAGCCGGCCTGGGTGGACGTCGACATCGCGTACGACGACTTCATCCGGACGACCGAGCAGCGGCACACCGAGCGGGTGCGCGAGTTCTGGCAGAAGCTGTACGACAAGGGCGACGTCTACAAGGGCGAGTACGAGGGGCTGTACTGCGTCGGCTGCGAGGAGTTCAAGCTGCCGACCGACATCCGTACCGACGAGGACGGCACCCAGCGGTGCATGATCCACGGCACCGAGCTGGAGACGGTCTCCGAGACCAACTACTTCTTCCGGCTCTCGGCGTACGGCGACAAGCTGCTCGAGCTCTACGAATCGCAGCCGGACTTCGTGGCGCCCGCGAGCGCGCGCAACGAGGTGATCGCGTTCGTCAAGCAGGGCCTGCAGGACCTGTCGATCACCCGGTCGACCTTCGACTGGGGGATCCCGGTCCCGTGGGACGAGGACCACGTCCTCTACGTCTGGATCGACGCGCTGCTGAACTACGTGACGGCCGCGGGCTACGGCACCGACCCGAAGCGGTTCGAGGAGCTGTGGCCGGTCGACGTGCACCTGGTCGGTAAGGACATCCTGCGGTTCCACGCGGTGATCTGGCCGGCGATGCTGATGGCGGCCGAGGTCGCGACGCCGAAGCAGGTCTTCGCGCACGGGTGGCTGCTGGTCGGCGGCGAGAAGATGAGCAAGTCCAAGCTCACCGCGATCGCCCCGAAGGAGATCACCGACCACTTCGGTTCGGATGCCTTCCGCTACTACTTCCTGCGGACGATCCAGTTCGGTTCCGACGGCTCGTTCTCGTGGGAGCACCTGAACGCGGTCTACACCTCCGAGCTCGCCAACGGTCTCGGCAACCTGGCCAGCCGGATCGCCGCCATGGTCGGCAAGTACTTCGACGGCGCGCTGCCCGAGGCCACCGACCACGGCCCGGCCGAGCAGGCGCTGGCCGACAAGCTGGCCCAGACGGTCACGACGGCCGACGCCGCGATCGAGAAGCTCGCCTTCCACGACGCGCTGGCCGCGATCAACGACCTGGTCGGCGCGGTCAACGGCTATGTCACCGAGCAGGAGCCCTGGAAGGTCGCGAAGGACGAGTCGCAGCGCGCCCGCCTCGCCACCATCCTCTACTCCGCCGCCGAGACCCTGCGCGCGGTCGCCGTCCTGCACAACCCGACCATGCCCAAGACCGCCGCCAAGCTCTGGGAGCTCCTCGGCGCCGAGGCAAAGCTCGGCGCCCTGGCCGACCAGCGCCTCCAGGACGCCGGAGCCTGGGCCCAGCTCCCCGCCGGCTCCCTCCTCGTGAAGGGCGACCCCCTCTTCCCCCGTCTCGAAGAGTCCTGAGCCCCGGACCGACCAACGGGTAAAGGTGCCCGCCCAGCTCGGCTGGGCGGGCATTCGCACGCTCAGAGGCCTATGCCCCGCCCGACTACTACCCGTTCCTCCGTACGCCGGCAGCCTGGGTCAGGCGGAGGTGGCGTGGTAGAGCGCGGCGGCTTGGGTTCGGGTGGTGACGGCGAGTTTGGTCAGGATGTTGGCGACGTGGAACTTGACGGTGGATTCGCTGATGTGGAGGTCGTCGGCGATGGAGCGGTTGCGAGAGCCTTGGGCGATGCGTTCGAGGACTTCGAGTTCGCGGGTGCCGAGGGGAGCCAGCGGGTCCTCGGTCGGGAGCGGGGTCGAGCCGAGGCTGAGAGTGATGCGGGCGGTGAGGCCCCAGCCGGGGACGGCTTCGACGTCGAGTTGGCCGGCCCGGAGGCGGAGGCGTTCGGAGAGCTGACCGAGGACGAGGACGCCGTCCAGCAGGCCGGGGCCGTCGTCGCGGATGGTCGCGTGCAGGTCCGTCCCGTCCCACTGCCAGCGGACGCGGATGCGGCGTACGTCGTCCTGGGTCAGCATCGCCAGGACGACGGAGCGGACGGCGACGCGGGCGGTGTGGGCGAGGCTGCCGGGCAGCATCCGATCGTTGCCGGGAGCATCTAGCTCGAGCTCGACGGTCGTGTGCCGGAGCAGGGTGCGGAGGGACTCGGCCAGCCGGTCGAAGGCCTTTCCGGCCGACTCCTCGCCGTGGTACGAGGGCTCGCGTCGGGTGTCGATCCGCAGCTCGGCCAGGCTGTTCAGCGCGACTTCGACCGCCGTCGTCCGGGCGGCGGCGTCGTCGATCCGCTGGTTCCGCAGGACGCCGAGCAGCGTCGCGAGCGTGGCCGCGTGCGCCTCGCCCAGCTCGGCGGCGACGTCGAACCGCGCGTCCGCAACGGCTCTGGACTGCGCGGCCGCGCTCGGATCGCTCTCCTGAGTCAGCCGGTACATGTGGATGGTCGCCAGATCCCACAGCGCCTGGACGACGGCGTCGCTCGCGCCGTACTCGACGCCGTCCACCTTGATGAACAGCAGCACCGACCCGCGCGGCGCCCGGTCGCTGGCGATCGCGAGGGCCGGGTAGTCCACCCCGCCGACGGCGACGACGCCGTGCCACGGCCGGCCCGCGGTGACGGTGCCGAGTAGGCCGGCCAGCTCCGCGCCGGTGATCGCGCGGGCGAGGGTCGGCTCGCCGTGCGTGAAGACGGGCGTCGCCGCGCACTGGCTGGCCAGCTGCGCGACCGCGCGATGCGGGACGAGCTCCGCGAGTGCGGTCGAGAGCCGGGGGAGCAGCTCCTCCGGCGATCCGTCCAGGATCTGCGCCGCCGCGGCCAGTACGTCCATGACAGCCAGCGTACGTCGGTTGACGCGTCCACCTGGGCTGGCCGAACGACCAGTGCGCAACCATCCGTTCGGCCAGTCGGGAATATCCGGGATGGCTGGATGATTGATTGAAGCATCAAGCAAATTCCGATGGAGGCGTGACATGCAAGCGGTGGTGTTCGAGGAGTTCGGCGGTCCTGAGGTGCTCAAGGTCCAGGAGGTGCCGGAGCCGCAGGCGGGCGCCGGGCAGGTCCGGATCAAGGTCTATGCGGCCGGGGTGAACCCGATGGACTACAAGGTCCGCCGGGGCTACATGCAGGGCATGTTCGACGTCACGTTCCCCGCGACTCCCGGGTACGAGGTCGCCGGGGTCGTCGACCAGGCCGGTGACGGCGCCGAGTTCGCGGTCGGTGACGAGGTGGTCGGCTGGGCCGCGGGCGGTTCGTACGCCGAGTACGCGATCGCCGGCAACGTGACCCGCAAGCCCGCGGGCGTCAGCTGGGAGCAGGCGGTCGGCCTCCCGGTGGCGGGCGAGACCGCGCAGCGCGTCCTGGACCTGCTCGAGGTGAAGTCCGGCGAGACCCTCCTCATCCACGGCGCCGCGGGGGCGGTCGGCTCGATCGCCGTCCAGCTCGCGAAGGCCGCCGGCCTGACCGTGATCGGGACCGCGTCGCCGCGTAACCACGACTTCCTGCGCGAGCTCGGCGCGATTCCGGTCGAGTACGGCGACGGCCTGGTCGACCGCGTCCGCGCCGTCGCGCCGCAGGGTGTCGACGCGGCCTTCGACACCGCCGGCCAGGGTGGTCTGCCGGAGTCGATCGAGCTGATCGGCGGTCCCGAGCGGGTCATCACGATCGCCGACTTCAGCGCCGGCGAGCTCGGCGTCCACGCCTCGGCCAGCGGCTCCGGGAGCCCCGAGGAGGTCCGGGCCGGTCTGGACTCGCAGCTCCAGGCGGCGGCCGACGGCAAGCTCGTCGTCCGCGTCGCCGAGACCTTCGCGCTGACCGACGCCGCCAAGGCGCAGGAGATCAGCGAGGGCGGCCACGCCCAGGGGAAGCTCGTCGTCCAGCCGTAAAAGGTTGGTTCGGCCGCGGCCGGTTCCCTACAGTCGGCCGCATGACCAACATCCTTTCCGCGGTCGCCTGGCCGTACGCGAACGGACCCCGGCACATCGGGCATGTGTCGGGGTTCGGCGTACCGTCCGATGTCTTCAGCCGGTACTCGCGGATGGCCGGTCACGACGTGCTGATGGTGTCCGGGTCCGATGAGCACGGGACGCCGATCCTCGTCCAGGCCGAGCGGGACGGCGTCAGCCCGCAGCAGCTCGCGGACCGGTACAACCGGGTCATCGTCGAGGACCTGCAAGGGCTCGGCCTGTCGTACGACCTGTTCACCCGGACGACGACGCGCAACCACTACGCCGTCGCGCAGGAGCTGTTCAAAGTCGTGCACCGGAACGGCTTTCTGGTGCCGAAGACCACGCAGGGCGCGATCTCGCCGTCCACCGGCCGGACGCTGCCCGACCGCTACATCGAGGGCACCTGCCCGATCTGCGGGTACGCCGCCGCCCGGGGCGACCAATGCGACAACTGCGGGAACCAGCTCGACGCGGTCGACCTGCGCAACCCGCGCAGCCGGATCAACGGCGAGACGCCGGCCTTCGTCGAGACCGAGCATCTCTTTCTCGACCTGCCCGCGCTGGCCGATCAGCTGGGCGGCTGGCTGCAGACGCGGTCCGGCTGGCGGCCGAACGTGCTGAAGTTCGCGACCAACCTGCTGGACGACGTCCGCCCGCGGGCGATGACTCGCGACATCGACTGGGGGATCCCGGTCCCGCTGCCGGGCTGGGGATCGAAGCGGCTGTACGTGTGGTTCGACGCGGTGATCGGGTACCTCTCGGCCAGCGTCGAGTGGGCCCGGCGCGGCAGCGATCCCGACGCGTGGCGGAAGTGGTGGTGCGATCCGGCGGCCGAGTCGTACTACTTCATGGGGAAGGACAACATCACCTTCCACACCCAGATCTGGCCGGCCGAGCTGCTCGCGTACAACGCCGCGCCGGGGGAGTACGGCGTCCTGAATCTGCCGACCGAGGTGGTGAGCAGCGAGTACCTGACGCAGGAGGGGCGGAAGTTCTCGTCGTCCCGGTCGGTGGTGATCTACGTCCGCGATGTCCTGGAGCGCTACGGGCCGGATCCGTTGCGCTATTTCATCGCGGTCGCCGGGCCGGAGACGCAGGACACCGACTTCACCTGGTCGGAGTTCGTCCGCCGGACCAACGACGAGCTGGTCGGCACCTGGGGCAATCTCGTGAACCGGACGGCGTCCATGATCGCGAAGAACTACGGCGAGATCCCGCCCGCCGGTGAACTGACCGCCGCGGACCACGAGTTGCTTGCCAAGAGCAAGCAGGCCTTCACGGTGGTCGGTGATCTGCTCGGTCGGCAGCGCCTCCGGCAAGGCGTCAACGCCGCGATGCGCAACGCCGCCGAGGCGAACCAGTACCTCTCCCAGCAGGCCCCGTGGAAGCTGTTCGACCGCGAGCGCAAGGCAACCATCCTGCATGTCGCCGCCCAGGTCGTCGCCGACACCAACCTCCTGCTGGCGCCAGTGCTCCCGCATGCGGCGCAGCGCGTCCACGAGGCTCTGGGTGGGCGGGGCGCCTTCCTGCCGACGCCGGAGATCCGCGAGGTCGCCGACCTGGACGGCGGCCCGGGCTACCCGATCATCGCCGGCGACTACGAATCCCAGCCGCGCTGGGCATCCGCGCCGATCGTCCCGGGTACGCCGGTCGCCGCGCCTCGGCCGGTCTTCGCGAAACTCGGGGCGGAGGTGGTCGAGGAAGAGCTGGCTCGGTTGGCGAGCGGACCTGTACCACCCACCAACCTGCCTCAGCGAGGGTCCGACCAGCGCGGCTGAGCGTGGCGGTGCCGGTAGTCCGCATAGTTGGTGAGTGGTGGCGGTCCGCCCCGTAACCTTGGGCGCATGGGTGCAGACATCGGCGGGCCGACGCGCGAGCGGGCGGCGGTCAGTGAGGACGGGCGATCGCGGGACCGGAGCCGGCCGGCGTTGCCGGATCCGCTGCCGATGAGCGTGGTCGACGCGCACTGCCACCTCGATATCGCCGACGGCGAGGACGGCGCCTGGCTGAGCCCGGCCGAGGCGATCAAGCTGGCGGCCTCGGTCGGCGTGACGCGGATCGTCCAGGTCGGTTGCGACCTGCCCGGATCGGTCTGGGCGGTCGAGGCGGCGACGCAGTACCCGAACCTGATCGCCGGCGTATCCCTGCACCCGAACGAGGCGCCGAAGCTGAAGGCCGCCGGTGAGCTGGACAGTGCGCTTGCCGAGATCGAGCGGCTGGCTCAGGTCTCCGACAAGGTCCGCGTGATCGGCGAGACCGGGCTCGACTACTTCCGCACCGGCGAGGACGGGCGCGCCGCGCAGCACGAGTCGTTCGCGGCGCACATCGAGCTGGCCAAACGGCTCGGCAAGACGCTGATGATCCACGACCGCGACGCGCACGACGACGTCCTGCGGATCCTGGACCGCGAGGG
Source organism: Kribbella sp. NPDC104218 (assembly GCF_055584105.1). Classification (NCBI taxonomy): domain Bacteria; kingdom Bacillati; phylum Actinomycetota; class Actinomycetes; order Propionibacteriales; family Kribbellaceae; genus Kribbella; species Kribbella sp. NPDC104218. The sequence goes on along the minus strand of NZ_JBVJMQ010000001.1, from coordinate 452,501 downwards.
CGTGCCGGATCGGCTCGTCATGCACTGTTTCTCGGGGGACACCGAGTTCGCGCGCGAGTGCGTGAACCGCGGCGCGTTCCTGAGCTTCGCCGGGGTGGTCACATTCAAGAACGCGACCTCGCTGCGCGACGCGCTGGCGGTCACGCCGCTGGACCGGGTACTGGTCGAGACGGACGCGCCGTACCTGACGCCGTCCCCGCATCGCGGTCAGCCGAACGCGTCGTACCTGATCCCGCACACCGTGCGGAAGATGGCCGGCGTCCTCAACATCTCGGTGCCCGAGCTGTGCGCCGCGCTGAACGACAACGCGAACCGCGCCTTCGGCGGGGCCTGGTAATGGAGTTCAGCGAGGTCGTCCGCCGGCGCCGGATGGTGCGCAACTACGACCCGGACCGCCCGGTCCCGGCCGAGATCCGCGAGCGGATCCTGGAGAACGGTCTCCGCGCGCCGTCCGGCGGGTTCACCCAGGGCTGGGCCTTCCTCACCCTGGAGGGCGCGGATCGCGAGCGCTACTGGGCGATCGCGGCCGCGGACCCCGATCCCAAGTATGTGGAATGGGTCACAGGGCTGCGCCGGGCGCCGCTGCTGATCCTGGCCTTCGCGCACAAGGACGCCTACCTCGATCGGTACACCGCGCCGGACAAAGGCTGGACCGACCGCGACGAGTCCCGCTGGACGGCGCCGTACTGGTTCGTCGACACCGGGATGGCGTCGCTGCTGATGCTGCAGACGGTGGTCGACGAAGGCTTGGGCGCCTGCTTCTTCGGCGTTCCGGCCGACAAGGTCGGGGCCGTGCTGACGGAGTTCGGCGTACCGGCGGGGTTCGACCTGGTCGGGGTGCTCTCGATCGGCTACCGGGCCCCGGACAAACGGTCTCCGTCATTGAAGCGCGGACGCCGGACGACGGCCGAGGTGGTCCATCGCGGCCAGTGGGGTATTCACTCGGAGTAGTCGTGGCGTTACACCTTTTTCCGACGCGCCGGGAAGAGGATTGGCGTTAACGCGACTTCTTCGTTATGGTCCCGTGATGTTGGCCGGGATCGGGGAAGATTCCGGACAGCACGCCCCTCGGCGTCGACCGTGGTAGCCGGGCCCCCAGCCCGGAGATTGTGGCCGCTGCCAGTGCTGTCCCACCCCGTGCCCGGGTAGCTCAACCTGGGAGCGTTAGTGCGTAAGTCCATCATCGTGGCCGTCGGTGCGACAGCCGCGTTCGCCGTCATCGGTGGCTCCGTGGCGTATGCCGCGAAGAGCAAGACGGTCAGCCTCTCCATCGACGGCCAGGTGCAGAAGGTGCACACCTTCGGCTCCACCGTCTCCGACGCCCTGAAGGCCGAACAAGTTCAGGTCGGCGAGCACGACGTGGTCGCCCCCGCGCTGGATTCGAAGCTGCAGGACGGCCAGGAGATCGCGGTGCAGTACGGCCGCCAGCTGACCGTGAACGCCGACGGCGTCAAGAAGGCCTTCTGGACGACGGCCGACACCGTCACCGAGGCGCTGGCCGACCTGGGCCTGCGATATGACACCGGCGCCTACTTCTCGACCAGCCGTTCGGCCCCGATCGGGCGCGACGGGCTGGAGCTCACGGTCAAGACCCCGCGGACGGTCCAGATCGTCCGGGCCGGTAAGCCGTCGACCGCGAAGCTGATGGCCTCGACCGTCGGCGAGGCGCTGACCGCGGCCAAGATCGCCTGGGACGAGAACGACAGGATCGTCCCGGCGCCGGCCACCGTGCTGAAGTCGGGCGTGAACAAGATCAGCTTCGTCAAGGTCGACCTCAAGCGGGCCACCAAGACCGAGAAGGTCGCCCACGGCACCGACGAGACCGAGTCCGCCGAGATGCTCGAGGGCGAGAAGAAGGTCACCGCCAAGGGCACCGACGGCTCCAAGTCGGTCACCTACCTGTACACGTACCTGGACGGCAAGCTCAGCGCCACCAAGGTCGTCACCAGCAAGGTGCTCACCGAGGCCGTCGACGAGAAGGTCACCGTCGGCACCAAGGAGAAGCCCGAGGCTCCGGAGCCGCCGACCAGCGGTAACGCCGGCGCCTGGGACCGGATCGCCGCGTGCGAGTCCGGTGGCCGCTGGAGCTTGAACACCGGCAACGGGTTCTACGGCGGTCTGCAGTTCAGCAGCGGGACGTGGGCGGCCTACGGCGGCCGGACGTACGCCCCGAACGCGCACCAGGCCAGCAAGGCCCAGCAGATCGCGATCGCCGAGAAGGTTCGCGCGGCGCGCGGTGGCTACGGTGACTGGCCGCACTGCGGCAAGAAAGCCTGATAGTGCGAGACTGACGGGGTGACCTCGTCTGATTCATCCACAACGGCCGGACCGAGACTCCTCGGTCCGGCCGATGTGCGTTCACTGGCCGCGACGCTCGGCGTCCGTCCGACCAAACAGCGCGGCCAGAACTTCGTCATCGACCCGAACACCGTCCGCCGGATCGTCCGCGCCGCTGAGCTGTCGGCAGACGGCGAGACCGTGCTCGAGGTCGGGCCGGGGCTCGGGTCGCTGACGCTGGCCTTACTTGCCGAGGGCCACCGGGTCACCGCGGTCGAGATCGATCCCGTGCTCGCGCAGGCCCTGCCCTCGACGATCGCGTCGTACGCGCCCGGTCAGGTCGGCGACTTCGCGGTGATCGAGGCGGATGCCATGACGGTGACGGCCGACCAGATCGGGACGCCGTCCGCCTGCGTGGCGAACCTGCCGTACAACGTCGCCGTCCCGGTCCTGCTGCATCTGCTCGCGGTATCGCCGTCGTTGCGGCACGGGCTGGTGATGGTCCAGTCGGAGGTGGCCGATCGGCTCGCGGCCGGGCCCGGCTCGCGGACGTACGGCGTCCCGTCGGCCAAGGCGGCCTGGTACGCCGAGGTCCGGCGCGCCGGGCCGATCGGGCGGAACGTGTTCTGGCCGGCCCCCAACGTCGACTCCGGCCTGGTCGCCTTCGAGCGCCGCGAGCCCCCGGTGACGGCGGCTTCGCGCGAGGAGACCTTCGCGGTGATCGAGGCGGCGTTCTCGCAGCGGCGTAAGACGGTTCGCTCGGCGCTCGCCCGCTGGATGCCGGACCGCGCGGCCCTCGACGAGGTGTTCCGCGTCACAGGGATCGACCCGGGACTGCGCGGCGAGATGCTCGGAATCGCCGAGTTCGCCGCCCTGGCCGGTGCAGGACAGTCGTTCAAGCCTGCCTGATGTCCTAGTGTGTGCCCGTGCCACCTTCTGCTGAGGTCACGGTGCGAGCGCCGGCCAAGATCAACCTGGGTCTGTCGGTCGGTCCGCCGTTGCCGGACGGCTTCCACCCGGTGGCCACGGTCTACCAGGCCGTGGCGCTGTACGACGACGTCACGGCCGTCCTGCGCGACGACGATCCGGCGATCTCGGTCGAGGTGACCGGTGACTTCGCGGGGGAGGTGCCGACCGACGAGTCGAACCTCGCCGTCAAGGCCGCGCGGCTGCTGCAGGCCGAGTACGACATCGACGAGGGTGTCGACCTGACCATCCGGAAGACCATCCCGGTCGCCGGTGGCATGGCCGGCGGCTCGACCGACGCCGCGGCGACGCTCGTCGCCTGCAACCGGCTCTGGGGACTGCAGCTGTCGCAGACCGAGCTCCAAGGGCTCGCGGCCGAGCTGGGCTCCGACGTGCCCTTCTGCCTGGTCGGCCACACCGCCCTCGGGCAGGGGCGTGGCGAGCAGGTCACCGAAGTGATGTCGCGCGGCACGTTCCACTGGGTCTTCGCGATCGCGGACGGCGGCCTCTCCACCCCCGCCGTCTACCAGGAGCTCGACCGCCTCCGCCCGCTCCGCCGCGTCGAACCGCCCCAGGTCCGCCCCGAGCTGATGTCCGCCCTGCTCTCCGGCCGTCCCGAAGCCCTTGCTGTTGCCCTCAGCAACGACCTGCAGGCCGCCGCCCTCTCACTCCGCCCCGAGCTCGGCGACACCCTGCAGTTCGGCCTCGACCAGGGCGCCCTCGCCGCCCAGATCTCCGGCTCCGGCCCCACCTGCCTCTTCCTCGCCGCGGACTCCCGCTCCGCCGTCGATCTGGCCGTCGAGCTCGCCGAGTCCGGCCTCTGCCGCATGGTCCGCCAAGCCGAGGCCCCCGTCCCCGGCGCCCGAATCCTCCCCGCCACCATCAGCCGGTAAATCGGTCGCCCCGCGGGCCGCGGGGTGCTAGCTTCCGGAGTATCTACCGGGAGTGAAGGAGAACGGGATGCGGTGCGTAGTGATCGAACCCAGCTGGACTGATCACTTCGAAGCACTCGCGAGGACCGTTGAACTCTTTGACGATGGGTATTGTCGCGCATGTCGACGCCGGTAAGACCAGCCTGACCGAGCGGCTGCTGTATGCCGCCGGGGTGATCGACCGGGTCGGGCGGGTCGATGACGGGAACACCCGGACCGACTCCATGGAGCTGGAGCGCCGCCGGGGGATCACGATCCGCTCGGCGGTGGTCGCGTTCGAGCTGGGCGACCTTCCGGTCAACCTGATCGACACCCCGGGCCACTCCGATTTCATTGCCGAGGTGGAGCGCGCGCTGTCCGTGCTGGACGGCGCCGTCCTCGTCCTGTCCGCCGTCGAGGGGGTGCAGGCGCAGACCCGGCTGCTGATGCGGACCCTGCGGCGCCTCGGCATCCCGACCTTGATCTTCGTGAACAAGATCGACCGGGTGGGGGCTCGCGACAGCTTGCTGCTCGCGGATATCGATCGGTTGCTCACGCCGAATGCTGTATCGATGGGGGTTGTTGACGGGTTGGGTACGCGGGCGGCCGCCTTCACGGCTGCGCCGCTCGAGCTGGGGGAGTTCCTTGCTGAGCGCAACGATGCTTTCCTGGAGCGTTATCTGGAAGGCGGTTTGACGGACGAGGATTACGCGGCCGAGTTGCGCCGGCAGGTCGGCGCCGGGGTTGCGCATCCGGTGTACTTCGGGTCCGCGATGACGGGCGTAGGCGTCCCGGAGCTGATCGACGGGATCCGTGATTGGTTGCCGCGAGCAACCGCTGTGTCAGGGGAGCCCTTAGTTGCCAAGGTTTTCAAGGTCGAGCGGGTTGCCGCGGGGCAGAAGCTTGCCTCGGCGCGGATCTACGCCGGTGCGCTGAGTGAGCGTACGTACGTCGACGTCCACACCGCGGGTCGCGCTTATCAGGCCCGCCCGACCACGCTCGAGGTGTACGAGCGCGGCGTCCGGCGTACGACGTCCCGCGCCGAGGCCGGTCAGATCATCGCGCTCCGCGGGCTCAAGGACATCCGGATCGGCGACCAGCTCGGCGTCCCGGCGTCCGACGTCCCGGAGCTCTTCGCTCGCCCAACCCTGGAGACCGTCGTCACGGCCGGCGATCGCGGCCGGCTCTTCCAAGCGCTCACTCAGCTCGCCGAGCAGGACCCGCTCATCCAGGTTCGCCGCGCCGACGACATCACCGTCCGTCTGTACGGCGAAGTCCAGAAGGAAGTCATCGCCGCGCTGCTGGAGTCCGAGTACGGCCTGCAAGCAGACTTCAGCCCCACCACCCCGATCTACATCGAGCACCTCAACGGCCCCGGCGCGGCCCGTCGCGAGATGGGTGCCCCCGGCAACCTCTGCATCGCCGGCGTCGGCTTCCACGTCGCCCCGCACGACGAGGGCCTCAGCTACCAGCTCGCCGTCGAGCTCGGCGCCCTACCGCGCGCCTTCCACACCGCCATCGAGGAGACGATCCGCCAAACCCTCCACCAGGGCCTCTACGGCTGGGAGATCCCCAACATCCACATCACCCTCACCCACACCGCCTACAGCAGCGTCGGCACCACCGCCGCCGACTTCCGCCGCCTCGTCCCCCCAGTCCTCCTGGAGGCCGTCAACCAGGCCGGCACCACCGTCCAGGAACCCATCAACCACTTCTCCCTGGACATCCCACCCGGCACCCTCCCCCAAGTCCTAGCCCTCCTCGCTGACCACCAAGCCACCCCCACCCACATCACCCCCACCCACCTCGAAGGCACCCTCCCCGCCGCCCGCACCGCCCCCCTCGAATCCGCCCTCCCCGCCCAAACCCACGGCGAATCCCTCCTCACCACCACCTTCCACTCCCACCACCCCACCCAACCCCCCTACCCCACCGCCCCACGAACAGACGGCAACCCCCTCAACGCCTCGGAGTACCAAACCCACCTGAACGGCACGCGATGACCGCCTGGACCGAAGACCCGCCGTACTACGTGTTCACCGACCCCGCCTTCGTCCTCCGCCTCCTCCTGGACCCCGGTGAGCCCTTGGATCTGGTCTGCAACGCCGATGCTTTCCTGGAGATCCCGGGCCGTGGTACCTGGTCGGCGTCCATCTTCTCTGTGGACGAGGTACGCCGCCTGCTCGACCGTTGGCGTGAGAGCGGAGAAGGGACGTACTTCGCCGGCGTCGGCAATCTCATCGTTGGGGTACCGGGGGTTGACGCGATCGTCGCGGCTGTCCGCGACCTCGTGGCCGAAGGCACCTACGATCTGTTCCTGGTCAAGTGTGACGACGATTCACCGGACCCGTGGGGGAGCCTCGTCGAGGCGGCGGCAATGCCCGGAGCGGATACGACGGACGAGCACGTCCGCTGGGCGATCTACCAACGTGTGCTGGCGAATCCGGAGGCTCACTCTGCGCTGCGATTCGCGATCGCGGGGGAGCCGGTGCAGAGCTTGGCGAGCGCAGTCGTCGTCGCGCTGTTCGAACATGTCTCACCCGACGACCGCGATGCCTGGATCGACGTACTACCACGCCGGTGGCGGGCATTTCCGATCCGTAGGTCCGAGGAGCTGACGATTGCCGACGTCCACCGCAGCGGTGCGCCGCCCGCGGACGTATCTGAATGGTCGGACTGGCTTCTCCGTCGGGTCGCGACCACGAGCGCCAGCGAGGCGACCCTCGAGAAGCTGGCTGTGGAGGCCCGGACGCGGCGTGCCCGCAACCTGGCGTCCGAACGGCTGAAGACGATCCGCCGGGCGTCTTCCTAGTTGGAAATGCGCCGGCGCCCGGAGTCCGGGGGGACTTCGGGCGCCGGGGGTGGGGTCACTTCTTGGTGATGGTGAGGTGCTGGGGCTTGGTGACGAGGCCGGCGACGGCGATGCGGAACTGGTGCTTGCCGAGGCGGGAGGTCTGGACGTAGACGGAGTAGGTGCCCTTGGAGGTGACCTTGGTGGTGGCCGGGAAGTTGACCCACTTCTTGCCGTCGAGGCGCTGGACCTGGACCACGGTGTTCTTGGCGATACCGGTGGTCTTGCCGAAGTAGCGGACCTTCGCGCCGGCCGGGACGGTCCAGTCGGAAGCGTCGATGGTGACCGACTTCTTCACCGCGGCCGCGGCGGTCGTCGTGGTCTGCTTGGTCTCGGCGTTGGCGGCCGTGGCGCCCACGATCCCGACCACCGCACCGGCGGCCAGCCCCAGCCCAGCAGCAACAGCCGTGACCCGCCGAACCACCTGAGAACGAACGCGCATCGTACTTTCCCCTCATCTGCAAGGGCCCCCATTGAGCCCGCCGCCAGTAGAGACGCCACCACCCCCGACTTAGTTGGATCACAGCCTGATCACAAAGATGCCCACAGCAACAGCCCGCCAGTTTTCGAATGGGCTTCATGCCATTGGGAACAGGTCTGGCTACTCCGGACCGGGGAGGACCTGGCCGAGCTCTGCTGTATCCCGCTCGTCGCCTACGGGCTCGCGCTGGGTGACGTCCTACGCATCTCCGCGGGCTGGAGGAACATGGGCGGGTTGGGGACAGGTACGCTGGGGCGGTTATGGGTGCCGCTAATTTGGTGAATTTGGAAGGCGTGTCCAAGGGGTTCGGGACGCGGGTGTTGCTGGATTCGGTGAGCCTGGGGGTGGGGAAGGGCGATCGGGTCGGGGTGGTGGGGCGCAACGGCGACGGGAAGTCGACGTTGTTGCAGGTGCTGGCCAGGCGGTTGGAGCCGGATGGGGGGCGGATCACGCATGTGCGGGATCTGCGGCTGGGGTATTTGGGGCAGGCGGACGAGCTGAATCCCGAGGAGACGGTGGAGTACGCCGTCCTGGGGGATGTCGAGACGTATACGTGGGCCGCGGATCCGCGGGCGCGGTCGGTGATGGAGCACTTGCTGGGTGGAGTCGACCACGGCGCCAAGGTGGGGACGCTGAGCGGTGGGGAGCGGCGGCGGGCGAGTCTCGCGAAGCTGCTGCTGACGGACGTCGACCTGCTGATCCTGGACGAGCCGACCAACCACCTGGACATCGAGGCGGTCAACTGGCTGGCCGCGCATGTGGTCGATCGGGCCGGGGCGCTGATCGTGGTGACCCACGACCGGTGGTTCCTGGACGCCGTCTGCACCGACACCTGGGAAGTGCAGAACGGGAATGTCACGTCGTACGACGGCGGGTACGCCGCCTACGTGCTGGCCAAGGCGGAGCGGTCGCGGTCGGCGCAGGTGAGTGAGGCCAAGCGGCAGAACCTGCTGAAGAAGGAGCTGGCCTGGCTGCGCCGCGGTGCACCCGCGCGGACGAGTAAGCCGAAGTTCCGGATCGACGCCGCGAACGCCCTGATCGAGAACGAGCCGGAGCCGCGCGACAAGCTCGCGCTGTCGAAGCTGGCGACGGCCCGCTTGGGCAAGGACGTGTTCGACGCCGAGGACGTCAGCCTGAGCTTCGGCGCGCGCAAGATGCTGGACCACGTCACGTTCCGGCTCGGCCCGGCGGACCGGATCGGCCTGCTCGGCCCGAACGGCGCCGGCAAGACGACCTTCCTCAAGGTGCTCACCGGCCAGCTCGCGCCGGACAGCGGCCTGGTCAAACAGGGTAAGACCGTGCGGACGGCGAACCTGTCGCAGAACCTCGAGGAGATCGACGGGACGGCGACGGTCCTCGACCACATCACCTCGATCAAGCGGACGGCGGCGCTCGCCGGCAAAGGCGGGGAGCTGACGTCGTCCCAGCTGCTGGAGCGGTTCGGGTTCACCGGCGACCGGCTGACGACCCGCATCTCGGATCTGTCCGGTGGCGAACGCCGGCGCCTGCAGCTGCTCCGGATCCTGCTCGACGAGCCGAACGTGCTGATCCTCGACGAACCGACCAACGACCTGGACGTCGAGACGCTCACCGTCCTGGAGGACTTCCTGGACAGCTGGCCGGGCGTCGTCGTCACGGTCACCCACGACCGGTACTTCCTCGAGCGGGTCAGCGACATGGTCTACGCGATCATGGGCGACGCCCGCGTCCGGCACCTCCCGCGCGGTGTCGACCAGTACATCGAGGAGCTCGACAGCGCCCCGAAGCGGACGGCGGAGCCGGCGCAGCAGCCCCAGGCCGCGGCCGAGGCCCCGGTGGTCGACGCCGCCGCGGCCCGGGCAGCGAAGAAGGAGCTGAACCGGATCGAGCGGCAGCTGCAGAAGCTGACCGAGTCCGAGGCGAAGCTGCACGACCAGATCGCGGCCAACGCGAGTAACTACGAACGCCTCGCCGAGCTGGACGCCGAGCTGCGCAAACTCGGCGACGAACGCGGTGAACTGGAAACCGCCTGGTTCGACGCTGCCGAACGCGCCGAGTAGCGGCGTGCGGAGCAACGGGTAGTAGTGGGGTCGCCGGCCGGTGTCTCCCGCTGCGGCGGGTTCGGAGCGGCTGACTACTACCCGTTCGTCGGTACGCCGCTGCGGAATGCGCGGGTCGCGTCGGAGTGGCGCGACGGAATGCGCGGTATTTTCCGCGGCGGACGGCGCGGAATGTGCGCGGCGGAAATGGCAGCCGGTAAATCTGATCAAATCCGTCGGGGCCTGTGGAAGGCGGCGGCCCTCCGATCCCCTGTGATTCGGAGGGCTCGCCGCCAAGGGTGAGCGGGCCCCGTGCCGGTCGGCGTTGTTCGGGCCCCGAGCCCCGGACACCGCGCGACCGCTTTCGGCGGACCACCTCTTGCCGCCGAAGTCACCGTGTATCTCTAACGTTTTGTAGTCGATCAACCACCGACAGTGATGACCCTAGTGGTCCCGATCACTCAGTGTCGATAGTCGTCCGCTACAACAGCCTCTCGATCTCGTTGCAACTAGCAACGATTCGGGAGATCCGAAGTGACGCCCCGGGATTTCGAAGAATTGCGGCGGATTTCTGCTCAACTAATGTGTATACAAAACGCTCAGTGTTTTTCCAGGTCGAACGGGCGGACCAGCTCGCGCAGCACCTGCGCGATGTGCGTCTGGTCCTGCTCGCTGATCGACCCGAGCAGCGTCCGCTCGTGGGCGAGTAAATCGGCCATGGCCGCATCCACCGCGTCCCGGCCGGCGTCGGTGAGCTGCACCAGGACGCCGCGCCGGTCGCCCGGGTCGGGCAGCCGCTCGACCAGCCCGCGCGCGGTCAGCCGGTCGACCCGGTTCGTCATCGTGCCCGACGTCACCAGGGTCTCCTTCAGCAGCCGCCCCGGCGAGAGCTGGTACGGCGATCCGGCCCGCCGCAGGGCCGCGAGGACGTCGAACTCCCAGGACTCCAGCCCGTGCGTCTCGAACGCCTGGCTGCGCGCCCGGTCCAGGTGCCGGGCGAGCCGGCTGACCCGCGAGAGCACCTCCATCGGGGTCACGTCGAGATCGGGCCGTTCCCGGCGCCAGGCCTCCAGCAGCCGATCGACCTCGTCTTCCATAGCGCGAGCGTACGCCATCAAGACTCTTGACATCAAGAGACCTCAGAGCGTTCAATGTATCTTGACATCAAGATAAATCGCTGATGAGAGGTGCGAGATGCGCACGTCCCCCGTCTGGAGTCCCGAGCAGTACGGCACGTACGCCGACGAGCGTGGCCGCCCCTTCGCGGACCTGATCCGGCAGATCCGCACCACCGAGGTGGCGGACGTCGTCGACCTCGGCTGCGGCCCCGGCGGCCTGACCGCGACCCTGCGCGACGCCTGGCCGGCGGCGTCCATCGTCGGGATCGACAGCTCGCCGCAGATGATCGAGGCCGCCCAGTCGTACGCCGACGAGCGGCTGACCTTCGCGCTCGGCGACGTCCGCGAGTGGACGGCGCCCGCGGCGAGCCTCGACGTCATCGTCACCAACGCGACCCTGCAGTGGGTGCCCGACCAGCTCGACCTGCTGCCCGGCTTCGTCAAAGCGCTCCGCCCCGGCGGCACGCTCGCGATCCAGATCCCCGGTAACGGCGACGCCCCGTCGCACGCGATCCTGCGGGAGCTCGCCGCGAAGGAGCCGTACGCCGAGTTCGCGCGCGACACCTCGCTGCGCCCCGACGTCCCCGGCCCGGCCGACTACATCGACGTCCTGAGCGCCGAAGGCTGCGTGGTGAACGCGTGGGAGACGACGTACATCCACGCTCTGCAAGGCGACAACGCCGTCCTGGAGTGGGTGAAGGGGACGGGCGCGCGGCCGGTGCTGCAGTCGCTGCCGGACGGGCTGCGGGCGGAGTTCGAGGCCGAGTACGGCGCTCGGCTGGCCGAGGCGTATCCGCAGCGGGACTACGGGACGCTGCTCCCGTTCCGCCGGATCTTCGCGGTTGCGCAGAAGCGATGAGACTCGATCACGTGCAGGTCTCCTGCCCGCCCGGCGGCGAGGATGTCGCCCGAGCCTTCTACCGGGATGCGCTCGGCATGATCGAACTCGAGAAACCCGAGCTGCTGAAACCGCGCGGCGGCTGCTGGTTCCGGCGTGGCGACGCGGAGATCCACGTCGGCGTCGAGCCGGACTTCCGCCCGGCCCGCAAAGCCCATCCAGCCCTCGCCGTCGACGACCTGGACGCTTTGGCAGCCAGACTGGAGAACCAGGGATACCCAGTTGCCTGGGACAACGAAACGATCCCGGGCCGCAGGCGGTTTCACACCGCCGACGGCCACGGGAACCGGATCGAGATCGTCTGAAAAACAGCGGCTCGCCCAGCCCCCTCAAGCCGGGCGAGCCGCTAGCTTCACTTACTCCGTCGCCAGCGCTCCGGCCGGTGCGACCTTGGCGGCCCGGCGAGCGGGCAGGACCGAGGCGAGCAGACCGGCCACGATGGCGATCGCGGCGATCGCGATCAGCAGCCCGACCGGCAGGGCGTACTCGACCGTGCCGTCCTTGGTCTGGTTGCCCATCAGCGCCGTCGTCCCGACCCAGCCGTAGATCAGGCCGAGGGCGATGCCGAGGCCGGCGGCGACCAGCGCCATCAGCACCGACTCGATCGCGAGCATGCTGCGCAGCTGGCGCCGGGTCAGACCCATTGCCCTGAGCAACGCGTTCTCCCGGGTCCGCTCCAGGACCGACAGGCTGAGCGTGTTACCGACGCCGACCAGCGCGATCAGCACCGAGACCCCGAGCAGCCCGATCCCGACGGCCAGCAGGACTTCGAAGATCTTCGTGTACGCCGTCCGCTTCGCCAGCCCGCCGCTGATCTCGAGGTTCTGTACCGAAGGCATCGACTGACCGAGCGCGTCGATCACGTCGGCGCCGTCCGCGTTCGGGTCGGCCGCCAGCCAGTAGGCGCCGATCGGCGCGTTCGGAGCCAGCTTGGCCAGGTCGGTCGTCGTCAGGTTGAACGGCTCCAGGCCGAGCCCCAGCTTGAGCGTCACCGTGAGCTTGTTCTTCCCGGAGACGATCGTGACGGTGTCGCCTTCCTTGACCTTCAGCATGTACAGCGTGTTGTGGTCGACGAGCGCCGTCCCGGGCTTCAGATCCGCGACCAGCTGCGAGTTGTGGATGATCGATCCGGCGCTGCCCGGGTCGACCCCGACGGCCGGGAACTCGTTCCCCGCCGACTTCACCAGCACCGTCCGGATCGGGACGACGTGCGTGATGCCCTTGATCTCCTTGAGCTGCTGCTCGGCGCTGGCCGGCAGCTTCTCGTTGTACGTCGTCGCCGTCAGATCGACCGGGTACTGCGCGTCCATCGACACGTCGAAGGTCTTCTGCACCGAGGCGATCCCGACACAGGTCAGGCTGATCAGCGTCACGCCGATGAGCAGCGCGGCGGTGGTCGCCGCCGTCCGCTTCGGGTTCCGGACGGCGTTCGCGACGGCGATCCGGGACGGGACGCCGGTCTTGGCCGGCAGCGCGCCGAGCACCCGGATCAGCGCGGGCACCAGCAGCGAGCTGATCGCCAGGACGCCGAGGAAGGAGACCACGCCGCCGGCGACGCCGGCGATGATGTTGTGCCCGGTGTAGGCGGTCGCCAGCAGCGCACCGCCGCCGGCGAGCAGCAGGAAGCCGAAGGCGAGCCGGACGGCACCGCGTTTGGACGCCGCAGCCGGCGCGGCCTCGGGCCGGAGCGCGGCCAGCGGCGCGACCTTGGTCGCCCGGCGGGCCGGGACGACGGCCGCGACGATCGTGGCCAGCGTGCCGAGCAGCAGCGGGACGAAGATCGACGTCAGGCCGAGGTGCAGCGAGACCGGCGGGATTCCCCAGTCGAACTCGCGGGACAGGGCGAGCGCCAGCGCGGACAGCGCGACCCCGAAGACCACGCCGATCGCGGAGGCGACCACACCGACCACGGTCGCCTCGGCGAGTACCGAGCTGAAGACCTGGCGTTTGGAGGCGCCGACGCAGCGCAGCAGCGCCATCTCCCGGGTGCGCTGGGCGATCACGATCGTGAAGGTGTTGCTGATCACCAGACACGCGACGAACAGCGCGATCACGGCGAACATCCCGAACACGCCGCCGAGGACGTCGATCCCGTTGGTGTAGTTCTTCACCTCCTGTGCGATCTTGTCCGCGCCGGTGGCGACCGCGAAGCCGGGGCCGGCCGCCGCCTGAACGGCCGACATCAGCGCCTGGGAGTCCGTGCCGGACTTACCGGCGATCGCGAGTCCGCTGATCCAGTTGTTCTTCTCGAAGATCTGGACCGCGGCCGGCGTTGCGACCGCGGCGCCGAGACCGAAGGCGCTCTTGTCGTCGATCAGGCCGACGACCTTCACGTTCCAGGACTTCTTCTCGTACGACGTGATCCGCAGCGTCTGGCCAAGCGTCACGTTGTGCTTGGCGGCCAGCTTGTTCGGCAGGGCGATCTCGTCGGTTGCGGTGGGCAACCGCCCGGACGACGTCCCGGGGCTTGCGATCTGAGTGGTCTGGTAGAGCGCGTCGACGGCCAGGTTGACCGGCCGGACCAGCCCGGGGAAGCTCGCCTCCATGTAGGCGGTCGTCTTCGGCGCGACCTCGGCGACCTGCGGGAGCGCCTTCACCTTGGCCACGATCGCCGGGGTGAGGTTCTCGCTCCGGCTTTCCAGGTAAGCGTCGACGCCCTTGTACTGGGCGCCGATCGTCTCGTCGATCCCGTGCGACGCGGAGGCGTGCGCGGTCATCGCCAGGGCGGCGAAGCCGACGCCCAGCACGATCGCCAGACAGGCGGCGATCAAGCGGCCCAGGTGGGCGCGCAGCGAAGAGAGCAGTGAACGACGCACGTCACGCCCCCAGCTGGCGCAGGGCGTCGAGGACGGTCTCGGGCTTCGGGTCGCGCAGCTCGCCGGCGAGCTTGCCGTCGGCAAGCATCACGACGCGGTCGGCGTACGACGCGGCCAGCGGGTCGTGGGTGACCATGACGACCGTCTGGCCGAACTCGCGGACGCTGCGGCGCAGGAAGCCGAGCACCTCGGCGCCCGAGCGGGAGTCGAGGTTACCGGTCGGCTCGTCGGCGAAGACGACCTCCGGCCGCCCGACCAGGGCGCGTGCGACGGCGACCCGCTGCTGCTGACCGCCGGACAGCTCCGACGGCCGGTGCGTGAGCCGGTCCTGCAGGCCGAGGACGTCGACCAGCGTCGCGAGCCACTGCTCGTCTGGTTTGCGGTTGCCCAGCTCGAGCGGGAGCAGGATGTTGTCCTTGGCGGACAGCATCGGCAACAGGTTGAACGACTGGAAGACGAAGCCGACGCGATCGCGGCGGATCTTGGTCAGCGCGGCGTCCGGCAGCTGGGTCAGCTCGGTCTCGCCGAGCAGGACCTGACCGCCGGTCGGGGTGTCCAGGCCGGCCAGGCAGTGCATCAGCGTCGACTTGCCCGAGCCGGACGGGCCCATGATCGCGGTGAAGTTGCCGACCGCGAAGTCGACCGACACGCCGTCCAGCGCGGCCACGGCGGTGTCGCCCTGGCCGTACACCTTACGCAGCTCGTGCGCGCGGATCGCCGTACGCGGCATCCCGTCCTGCGGCAGCCGCCCCACCGCAAGTCCACCGGTCTGCAAACTCATGTCACTCCTCGGATCATCGACAGGCCCGCCCTGTCATGCTCCTCAAGGTAGTGAAAGCCGCGCCCCGCTACGTCGTCCCACGGAACGTATTCCGTCTACTACCTGGGTATTACTTGGTCGGCCGGACCAGCCCGGTCTCGTACCCGAGAACGACGAGCGCAACCCGGTCGCGGAGGCCGGTTTTCGCCAGGATGCGGCCGATATGCGTCTTCACCGTTGCCTCGGACAACGTGAACAGCGTCGCGATCTCGGTGTTCGACAGGCCGCGCGCGACCTCGATCAGCACCTCGCGCTCGCGAGCCGTCAGGTCGGCCAGATCGGGACGCTCGACCTCGGCGTCCGGGAGCGCGCCCGCGAAGTGCTCGAGCAGCCGCTTCGTCGTACTGGGGGAGACGACGGCGTCGCCGGAGTACACCTGGCGGATCGCGGACAGCAGATCGGCCGGCGGGGTGTTCTTGAGCAGGAAACCGGCCGCGCCGGCCTTGATCGCGGCGAACGCGTACTCGTCCAGGTCGAAGGTGGTCAGCACGATCACCTTCGGGGCCTGCGGCAACGACTGCAGCTGCTGGGTGGCCTGGACACCGTCCAGCCTCGGCATCCGGACGTCCATCAGGACGACGTCGCACCCGGTCACCGAGATCTTCTCGACCGCCTCGCCGCCGTCCCCGGCCTGACCGACCACCCGCATGTCGGGCTGCGAGTCCACCAGCATCGTGAACCCGGCCCGGACCAGCTCCTGGTCGTCCACCAGGAACACCCGGATGTTGTCTTCACTCACTGCTGGCCTCCGGTCGGCAGGTTGTACGGCAGCTTGGCGATCACCTCGTAACCGCCGCCCGCCTTCGGTCCGGCGCTCACCGTACCGCCTGAGACGGATGCGCGTTGATGCATCCCCACCAGGCCGTGCCCTGGCTCGACACTCGGGGCGACGCCGCCGCCGCGGCCGTCGTCGATGACCACCACGGTCAACATCTCGCGACCGAAGTCCAGCGCGACGGAGGTGCGCGCTCCCGGCCCGGCGTGTTTCAGTGTGTTGGTCAGGCCCTCCTGCACGATCCGGTACGCCGTCAGCCCGAGCAACGCCGGGAGGTCGCGCGGCTGGCCGGTGACCGAGTAGTCGACCGAGAGGCCGGCCTCGCGGACGTTCTCGATCAGCTCGGGCAGGCTGGAGACGCCCGGCTGCGGGCGCGGCTGGTTCGGGTCGAGTTCGCGCTGCTCGTCGGCCTTGAGCAGACCGAGCATCTTGCGCATCTCGGTCAGGCTCGCGCGGCCGGTGTCGCCGATCGTGGCCAGCGCCTTCTTCGCGGCCTCGGGCGACTGGTCAGCGGCGTACAGACCGCCGTCCGCCTGGACGATCATGATCGACAGGCCGTGCGCGACGACGTCATGGATCTCGCGGGCGATCCGGGTCCGCTCCGCGGAGACGGCGAGCTGGGACTCGCGGTCGCGGTCGCGTTCGAGCTGGGCGGCGCGGGCTTCGAGCTGGGCGACATACAGGCCGCGGGTCCGGCGGCGTTCGCCGAAGGCCCAGACGCCGAGGACGACGGCGCCGAGTGCGACCATCATCGTCACCTGCTGGCGCCAGTCGGAGTTCGACCAGTAGCGCGAGGTGGCCATCAGGACGCCGAGGCCGCCGACGCCGAGCGCGATCCGGCTGTAGCGGACGTCGCCGTACACGGAGATCGTGTAGAGGGCGATCAGCAGGCCGACGTTGCCGGGGATGAGGTCGACGCCGGTCAGCCACTGCAAAACGGCCACCGCGGCGACGCCGAAGAAGACCAGCTCGGGGTAGGAGCGCCGCCACCACAGCGGGCCGAGCATCGCGAACGCGAGCACACCGCCGTACCCCGCTTGGGCGAGGCTCAGGAACCCGAGCGACATGCACAGCGCGCCCGCGAGCAGCAGGTCGAACGCCTTACTGCGGGCAGGCAAAGGCCGCGCGGTCATGAACCCCGTCATAGCGGCCAGCGTACGGCGCGCCCCGCCGCCCCGAGTCAACCCACGGTCGGATGTCGTCGTACTACTCGGGGAGGGCGGACCGCTGCCACTCACCAACTATGCGGAGTACCGCCTCGCTGAGCGTGAGCCGCCGCTTTGGAAGGGCGATTTGGCGAGTTGGTGGGTGCTGGCGGTCCGCTACTTGTGCGGCCGCGTCGAGAGGGTCGGCTTGAGCTCCAGCCCGGACAGGCCGTTCCAGGCGAGGTTGACCAGGTGGGCGGCGACGTCCTGTTTGCGCGGGCGGCGCGCGTCGAGCCACCACTGGCCGGTGAGCGCCACCATGCCGACCAGCATCTGGGCGTACATCGGGGCGTTCTTCGGGTCCAGGCCGCGGCGTTTGAAGTTCTCCGCGAGGATGTGCTCGACCCGGGTGCCGACGTCGCTCAGGATCGAGATGAACGAACCGCTCGCGGAGCCGACCGGCGAATCCCGGACCAGGATCCGGAAGCCGTCGGAGTTGTTCTCGATGTAGTCGAGCAGCGCGAGCGCCGCCTGCTCGACCAGCTCGTGCGCCCGGCCCGCCGTCAGCGACTGGGTGACGCCGTCCAGCAGCGCGCGGACCTCGCGGTCCACGACGACGGCGTACAGACCCTCTTTACCGCCGAAGTGCTCGTAGACGACCGGCTTGGAGACCTCCGCGCGGTTGGCGATCTCCTCCACCGACGTCGCTTCGTACCCGCGCTGGGCGAACAGGCCGCGCGCGATCACGATCAGCTGCTCACGACGCTCGGCACTCGTCATCCGGATTCGGCCGGACCGCCGCGGTTTGGGTTCCGTCACGTCGAGATCACGTCTGCATCATGCCGCATTCCGGTGCCGCGGGGTGGGAGTTTTACGGTCAGGCCGCTTTCAGGGTGCGGCGCGAGTCGTCCTGACGCCGGGCCTCGAGCCGCTCCTTGACCGGCCAGCGGACATCGCTGACCCAGCCCATCTTCTCGAAGAACCAGATGGTCCGCGCCGACGTGTCGAGCTGGCCCTTGAGGACGCCGTGCCGCGCGCAGGTCGGGTCGGAGTGGTGCAGGTTGTGCCACGACTCGCCCTGGCTGAGGATCGCCAGCCACCACACGTTGCCCGACTTGTCCCGGCTCTTGAACGGCCGGTCGCCGATCGTGTGGCAGATCGAGTTGATCGACCAGGTCACGTGGTGCAGCAGCGCGATCCGGACCAGGCTGGCCCAGAAGAACGCCGTCAGCGCGCCCTGCCACGACCACGACCACAGGCCGCCGATCACGGCCGGCAGCAGCAGTGAGATCGTCACCAGCACCGGGAACAGCCGCGACACCTTCACGATGTCCTTGTCCTTCAGCAGATCCGGCGCGTACTGCCGCTGCGGCGTCTGCTCGGTGTCGAACAACCACCCGACATGCGCGTGGAAGAAGCCCTTGGTCAGCGCGCCCAGCGTGTTCCCGTACTTCCACGGGCTGTGCGGGTCGCCGTCCCGGTCGGAGAACTTGTGGTGCTTGCGGTGGTCGGCGACCCACCGGATCACCGGCCCCTCGATCGCCAGCGACCCGGCGATCGCCAGCGCGTACTTCGTCGCCCGGTTCGGCTTGAACGACTTGTGCGTGAACAACCGGTGGAAACCGATCGAGATCCCGTGCCCCGCGATCGTGTAGAACACCACCGCGATCACGACGTCCCGCCACCCCAGGAACCCGCCCCACGCGATCGGCACCGCCGCCAGCACCGCCAGGAACGGAATCCCGATGAACAGCGCCAGCGCGACCTGCTCCCACACCTGCTTCTGCTCACCCCCGAGCGTCCCGGTGTGCACGTCGAGCTCGTCAACCTGCCCAGCGCGCTCAGGCGCCTCCGGCGCGGCAACAGGGGGAGGAGTCATGTTCTGTATCCCTCAGGTGGAGGACGGCTTACCTACGCAACCGTAACCTACGACACCGTAGGTAAGGAACCCCTCAGCGTGTCATCCACCCCACTCATGACAAGATGTCCCGGCAACCACGATCCCCCGTGGGGTAATCGGCAGCCCGCGAGACTTTGAATCTCGAAGACCAGGATCGAAACCTGGTGGGGGAGCCAAAACCCCAGGTCAGCCCGCCTGACCTGGGGTTTCTCTTTCCCCCCCCCATGTGGCCAACCCCACCCCGCCGTCCAGTCACGCCCTCGACCGCCTATCGCTCGGCGGCGGCAGCGAGGTGGGTGCGGAGTTTGGTGGCGTAGGGGGCTCGTTGGGTGGGGGTTGCGGGGGTTGGGAGGGGGAGGAGGTTGTAGAGGTTGTCGTGGGGGTAGCGGGGGAAGACGTGGACGTGGTGGTGCCAGGCGTCCTGGTAGCCGGCGGGTTCGTTGTGTTGGCGGACTGACGTGCCGGCGCAGCCGTAGGTGTAGCGGATGGCGACGGCGATGGTTCGGACGACGTCGTGGACCGCATGGCCCGCCTCCGGTGGGAGGTCGTAGAGGTTCTCGTGGTGTGCGGTGGGGACGACGAGAACGTGGCCCGGGTTGTTGGGCCACCAGCGCGAGGCGACGAACGCCAGCGCCCGGTCGGTCCGAAAGACGACGTCCGCCTGACAGGCCACGTCGTCCTCACCCCCGCCGACAAGACGGCAGAACGGACAGTCGTAGTCAGCCGGCGCGTGATTGAACATGCAGCACCTTCAGGTCAGCGGTTGGTGGTAGACGGACTTCGGTTCGACTTCGTGGTGGCGCATGGGGTGTCCTTTGGGGGTGACGAGGCTTGATGTGGACAGGATCCGGGCGGCTCGGGGGCTGATCAATCCGGTTTTTCTGGGGACGCCCTTTTATGGGTGTGAGGCGTTGGGGGAGCGGCTCGGGTGTGGGGTGGGGGTGAAGCTCGAGACGGCGAATCCGGTGCGGAGTTTCAAGGGGCGCGGGACGGAGCTGGTGGCGGAGGGGCTTGCTGGGGCGCCGGTGGTTTGTGCGAGTGCGGGGAATTTGGGGCAGGCGCTGGCGTGGTCCGGTGGACGGCGGGGGCTCGCGGTGACGGTGGTGGCGTCGCGGTTCGCGACTCCGGCGAAGCTGGAGCGGATCCGGGCGCTCGGTGCGCGGCTGGAGCTGGTCGACGGTGATCACGAGTTGGCGCGGGAGCGGGCGGCGGAGATCGCGGCGTCCGAGGGGATCCGGTTGTTGGAGGACAGTCTGGACCTGGAGACGTGTGAAGGCGCCGCGACGATCGGGCTGGAGCTGGTCGAGGCCGGGACGCCGTTCGACGTCGTACTGATCGCGCTCGGGGGTGGGGCGATGGCGACCGGGGTGGGGCAGGTGTTGAAGGAGCTGGCACCGGGGGTGGAGGTGGTGTGCGTGCAGCCCGCGGGCGCGCCGGCGCTGACGCTGTCGTGGCGCGAACGGCGAGTCGTCACGACGGAAACCATCAACACGATCGCGGACGGCGTTGCCGGTCGGCGGCCGATCCCCGAGGTGCTGGCGGACCTGCTCGAGATCGCGGACGACGCCGTCCTCGTGCAAGAGGAGTCGATCGTGGCGGGCATGCGGCTTTTGTACGAGGAGGCCGGTCTGTTGGTCGAACCTTCAGCTGCGCTCGGCGTCGCCGCCGTCCTCGAGGACCGCGAGCGCTTCGCCGGCCGCCGGATCGCGACGATCATCTGCGGCAGCAACGTCGATCTCGCAGCCCACCGCCGCTGGACGGCGCTCTAAAGTTCGGCCATGGACGACCAGACCTGGGGCAACAACCGCTGGACGCGCGGCTTCTGGACGCTCGTCTGGGTAGGCATGGTTGTCGCTGTGGTGTGGATGGGTGAGCTGAGGACGGCCTGGCCGATCATCCCGGTAGCCACGCTAGTCATCGTGTTCGCCGCCCGGCCGGACGTCCGCATCACGCCGGACTAAGTGATCGTCCGCTACCCGATCAGCGGCTACCGGATCCCCCGCGCCGAGGTGGTTTCAGCCCACTTCAACTACTTCGGGCTGGTCATCCAGCTCCGCTCCGGCGCCACCGCCTTCGCCTTCGCGAACCCGAAGCTGACCTCGGCCGAACTCAGCTCAGGTGGCCAACCTGAGCCCGGCGGCGCGGCGTACGAGATCACACGCTGGGCCGAACGCCGTACGCCTAGCTAGGTAACCAGCAGAGGCAGAACGGGTGTCCGGCTGGGTCGGCGTAGACCTGGACGCCGCGGGCGGACTGGGGGTCTTCGGCGGGTTTGAGTAGGCGGGCGCCGAGGGTGAGGGCTCGGTTGTGCGCCTCGGTGTGGGCGTCGCCGGCCGCGAAGTAGAAGTCGAGGTGGATCTGTTGCGGGGCGCCGTCCGGCCAGTCCGGCGGGACGTGGCCGGGTGCGTGCTGGACGCCGAGCGCCCACCCGCCGTCCACCCAGATCGCATGCCACCGTTCGGACCACTTCTCGACGGTCCCACCTAAGAACTCGGCCCAGAACGTGCTCTCGGCATCGATGTCGGCCGCGTCGAACACGATCATCCGGTGCTTGATGTCCATGCCCCACAGTCTTGTCGCAAGTTGCGGTGGCTTGCCAGGGGATGATGGTGGGGTGGAAGAGGTGGGTGGGGACGCGTTGGTGCGGGTTGAGTTGGCGCGGTCGGGGTTGTTTGAGCTGGATTATGTGGCGGGGGGCGGGAGCGGCGAGGTTGTTGAGCTGTTGGTGGCGCCGGTGCTCTGGGGGCTTACGTGGCTGGTCCACCTGATCGTTTTCCTTGGCGGGTGGACGCTGTGGGTCCGGGCAGCCGGCGACGACGGCGAGCTGCTCCACAAGAAGCGCTATCGCCGCAAGAAACACGCGCTCGCGGACGTCGAGTATCAGCTGCGCCGCGGCCACCAGGCCCTCGACCGAGGAACCACTTGAGGGTTATTCGATGATGCAGAAGTGGGTGCCGTCGGGGGCTTGGAGGACGGTGAAGTCGGGGTTGGTGGGGTAGGTCCAGGGGGCGAGGGTGGCTCCTAGGGCTTGGAGGCGGGCTTGTTCGGCGGCGGGGGTGGAGCCGGGGGTGGGCCAGAGGTCGAGGTGGGTTTGGTCGGTGGTGTCGAGGTGGAGGCGGGTGGCGGGGGTGGTGGGGGGTGGGAGGAGGAAGTCGGGGTTGGTGGGGGAGGGGGTGTAGTTGAGGGCTTGGCGCCAGAAGGCGGCGGCTGCGGGGGTGGTGTTGAGGACGACGGCGCCGAGGGTGAGAGGCATGTGGGCTCCTGGTGTGGGGTGGAGTTTTCAGTGTCGCGCTCGGCGCCGACAGGTTGCGGTTACCTGGGTGGGGGGTGGGTCGTTGGGAAGGGCATGAAGGCGGTCGGGTGGTTGGCGGTGGGGGCTGTGCTGGCCGGCGGTCTGGTGGTGGGCAGTGGGGGTGGTGAGGCTCGGGTTTGGCCGGTGGGGATGGAGGTGGCCGGGCCGCGGAGTGGGGATGGTCAGGTCGATCCGCTGGTGGCGGATGCGGTGGACGTCGCGCTGGCGCGGCAGGCGGTGGCGGTGCGGGGCGGTGACGTGAGTGGATTCGTCGCTCAGGTCGCACCGGCGGTCAAGGCACGCCAGCTGCGCGTCTTACAGAATCTGCGTGCCCTGAACGCACAGGTCGGGTTCCGGCGTCGGGAGGCTTGGGCCGACCCGGGGGCCGTGCAGCGGTATGGAGCCGGCGCTGTGACCTTCAGGGTCAGCCTCCGGTATGCCGTGACCGGGCTGCGGCCGGCTGCGACCGATCTGGGTTACACGTACGTCGTCCGGGCCGGGAAAGCGGAGCTGGTCGATGTGACCCGGCTGGACGGGGTGCTGAAGAGCAACCGGCAGCCGTGGGATGTGGCTGACCTGGACGTGGTCGAAAAGGACGGCGTCGTCGTACTGGTTGATCGGGGGCAGCGGGCGAAGGGGGAGCGGATTGCGGCGGCGACTGCGCGCGCTGCGGTCGTGGTGCGGCGGCTGTGGCCTGGGCCGCTGCAGGAGATCCCGCTGGTGGTCGCAGTCGCCGATCCCGGCGTCCTGACCGATCTGCCAGCGACGCTGCCGGGGAAGGATCCGGTGCGCGTCCAGCCGATGCACAGCCCGGCAGACGACGGCCGTCCGGTCGGCGGGTGGACTGTGGTGACCGGTGAGCCGACGCTGCCTGAGCTGGTGCACGGGCTGACGCATCTGACGCCGGTCAAGATGGGCGACGAGGCACCGCGCTGGCTGGCTGAGGGGCTGGCGGCGTACGCGGCCAACCTGGTCCGGCCGTCGGCTGAGGTGGCCGCGGAGCGGGCCGAGGTGGCGCGCCGGCTCAAGGGCCGGATCGAGCGGCTCCCGCGGGACGACGAGTTCACGACCACGGAGAGTTACCAGGTCAGCTGGCTCGCCGTGGACCTGATGGCCCGCGGCGTCGGAGTGGGATCGGTCACGCGGTTCTACCTCCAGGTGGCCCGCCGCGGGTACAACGAGTACGCCCGGAACCGCATGATGCAGGCGTACGCCGGGCTCACGGCCGACGATCTGGTCGCCAACCTGCGCGGTCCGGCCGCCTGAGCGGCCGACTACGGGATCCCCGGGTGGAGCAAGTAGGCTTGCGCGGGCACTGTTTCGGGTGCCTGTGCAGATACTTGTTCCAGAAACTCGCAGGGAACTCGAGGAGAAGACCGCGTGACTTCCCATCGTCCCGCGGCGGTCGTGATCATGGCCGCCGGTCTGGGTACCCGGATGAAATCGGCAACCCCGAAGGTGCTGCACGAGATCGGCGGGCGCAGTCTCGTCGGGCACGCCGTGGTCACGGCGCGGGTGCTCGCGCCGGAGCACCTCGTGGTGGTCGTCGGGAACGGCCGTGAGCTGGTCGAGGCGCATCTGCAGGCGCTCGACCCGGGCGTGAAGACCGCCGTCCAGGAGCAGCAGCTGGGGACCGGCGACGCGGTCCGCGCCGGGCTGACCGCCGTCCCGGCCGACTTCGACGGCTCGGTCGTGGTGACGTCGGGCGACGTCCCGCTGCTGGAGTCGGAGACGCTGGGCGAGCTGGTCGCCGAGCACGACAAGCAGGGCAACGCCGTCACCGTGCTGACCGCGCGGGTGGCCGACCCGACCGGCTACGGCCGGATCATCCCGGGCGCCGACGGCACCGTGGCCGGCATCGTCGAGCACAAGGACGCCACGCCGGAGCAGCGGCAGATCGACGAGATCAACGCCGGGATCTACGTCTTCGACGCGGCAACGCTGCGTGACGGGCTGAGCCGGCTGACGACCGACAATGCGCAGGGTGAGCTGTACCTGACCGACGTCCTGTCGATCGCCCGCGGCGACGGCAAGCGCGTCGGCGCCTACGTCACCGACGACGCGATGCAGACCGAGGGCGTGAACGACCGCGTCCAGCTGGCCGCTCTGCGCGCCGAGCTGAACCGCCGCACGCTGGACAAGCTGATGCGCTCCGGCGTCACGGTCGTCGACCCGAACACCACCTGGGTGGACAGCACCGTCGTCCTCGCCCAGGACGTGACGCTGCTGCCGAACACGCAGCTGCACGGCGCCACCACGGCCGGCAGCGGGACGACGATCGGCCCGGACACGACGCTCACCGACGTCCAGATCGGCGAAGGCGCGACGATCATCCGCGCCCACGGCTCCAGCTCGGTGCTCGGCGACGGCGCCAGCGTCGGCCCGTTCGCCTACCTGCGGCCGGGGACCAAGGTCGGCGTGAAGGGCAAGATCGGCACCTTCGTCGAGACCAAGAACACCTCGATCGGCGACGGCGCCAAGGTGCCGCACCTGACGTACGCCGGGGACGCGACGATCGGCGAGGGCGCGAATATCGGCGCCGGCACGATCTTCGCCAACTACGACGGCCAGAAGAAGTACCCGACCGTGATCGGCAAGCACTCGTTCATCGGGAGCAACTCGGTCATCGTCGCTCCCCGCACGGTCGCGGACGGCGCCTACCTGGCCGCCGGCACGGCGCTGACCGAGGACGTCGAACCGGGTGAGATCGCGGTCGCCCGGGGCCGGCAGCGCAACATCAAGGGCTGGGTCGAGCGCAAACGCGCCGGCACCAAGACGGCTCAGGCCGCCGCAGATGCGCTCGCCGAGGGTGCGGACGCGGCGACGCCGGGCGACACTGGCGACACGAAGTAACGGGAGGCCGGTCATGAGCGGGATGAAGCGAACCACCGAGAAGAACCTGATGGTGTTCTCCGGCCGAGCCCATCCCGGGCTGGCCGAGGAGGTCGCCGAGCAGCTGGGCTCCGGCCTGGTGCCGACCTCGGCGTACGACTTCGCCAACGGCGAGATCTACGTTCGCTTCGAGGAGTCGGTCCGGGGCAGCGATGCGTTCGTGATCCAGAGCCACACCTCGCCG
This sequence comes from Kribbella sp. NPDC104218, assembly GCF_055584105.1. Taxonomy (NCBI): domain Bacteria; kingdom Bacillati; phylum Actinomycetota; class Actinomycetes; order Propionibacteriales; family Kribbellaceae; genus Kribbella; species Kribbella sp. NPDC104218. The sequence goes on along the minus strand of NZ_JBVJMQ010000001.1, from coordinate 427,157 downwards.
ATCAACGAGTGGATCATGGAGCAGCTGATCATGGTCGACGCGCTGAAGCGCGCGTCGGCCAAGCGGATCACGGTCGTGCTCCCGTTCTACGGCTACGCCCGGCAGGACAAGAAGCACCGCGGCCGGGAGCCGATCTCGGCCCGGCTGATGGCCGACCTGTTCAAGACCGCCGGCGCGAACCGGCTGATCTGCGTCGACCTGCACACCTCGCAGATCCAGGGTTTCTTCGACGGCCCGGTGGACCACCTGATGGCGCTGCCGATCCTGTCCGACTACGTCCGCGACAAGTACGGCGACCAGCAGCTGGCCGTGGTCTCGCCGGACGCCGGCCGGATCAAGGTCGCCGAGCAGTGGTCGGCCCGGCTGAACAACGCGCCGCTGGCCTTCATCCACAAGACCCGCGACATCGACCGGCCGAACGAGACCGTCGCGAACCGCGTCGTCGGTGAGGTCAAGGGCCGGGTCTGCATCCTGGTCGACGACATGATCGACACCGCCGGCACCATCACCAAGGCCGCCGACGCCCTGTACGCCGACGGCGCGGCCGGCGTGGTGATCGCCGCGACGCACGCCATCCTGTCCGGCCCGGCGGTCGACCGCCTGAAGAACTGCCAAGCCAGCGAGGTGATCGTCACCAACACGCTGCCGATCTCGGCCGAGCGCCGCTTCGACAAGCTGACCGAGCTCTCGATCGCCCCACTGATCAGCCGCGCCATCCGCGAGGTCTTCGAGGACGGCTCGGTCACCAGCCTGTTCGAAGGCCGCGCGTAACTCAGCCGCATGCGAATCGCCGTCTTTCATCCTGGTGCCATGGGGTCGCGACTGGCTGGGGAGTTGGTTGCTGCTGGGCACGTGGTGAGTTGGGTGCCGGAGGGGCGTAGTTCGGCTTCGGTTGAGCGGGCTGAGGTGGCTGGGCTGCGTGGTGTGGCGTTTGGCGAGGCGGTTGGGACGGCGGACGTCGTACTGGTCTCGTGTGCGCCGCAGGGTGCGGTCGAGATCGCGCGGAAGGTTGGGGCGGCTGGGTTTGCTGGGCTGTATGTCGAGGCGAACCCGCTGTCGCCGGAGTCGCTGCGGCAGGCGGAGGGCGCTGTACCGGAGGCGACGTTTGTGGACGCCGGTGTGGTCGGTCCGCCACCTACTGGTGGGGCTAGCCCGACGCATCTGATGCTGTCCGGTGCGGCGGCTGCTGAGGTCGCTGCGCTGTGGCAGGGGACTACGGTGACGCCGATGGTTGTCGGTGCGGCGCCGGGCGCGGCTAGCGCGGCCAAGTCGGCGTACGCGCTCTACAACAAGGGGAAGGCGGCGCTGGCTGTTCTGGCGTTCCAGTTGGCCGAGAAGCATGGTGTCACTGAGGCGCTCACCGCACAGACGGTCCGCGGGGACGCCGGGTCGCTGAAGGACCCTGCGCTGCCGGAGCAGCTGCGGGCGGTCGCCTGGCGTTGGGGGCCGGAGTTCGACGAGCTGGCGGCGACGCTGGACGACGCAGGGCTCGAGGGCGACGCCGCCCGAGCCCTGCGCCAGGTGTGGACCAAACTGACCTAGACGGTGCCGAAGTTCTGCACCCAGTAGTGGCCGTAGGCGGTGCCGCTCCGGTAGGCGTGGCCGACGCCGATCGAGCGGTAGCGGCAGTTGAGGATGTTGGCGCGATGGCCGGACGAGTTCATCCAGCCGGCGACCACCTCGGCCGGTGTGCCGTAGCCGGCGGCGATGTTCTCGGCCATCCCGCTGTTACTCGGATAGCCCGCCTGGCGCATCCGGTCGAACGGACTGCGTCCGTCCTGGCTGGTGTGGCTGAAGTAGTTCCGGTTGGCCATGTCGGCGGCGTGGCCCTGGGCGGCGTTGTCGAGCGCGCCGTGCCGGTTCAGCGCCGGACACCCGGCGCGCGCTCGTTCGGCATTCGTCCGCGACACGACCTCGGACCGGAAGTCCTGCGGCGTCATCGCGGCGGTCGCCGTACTGGTGAATGGAAACGTTGCAGCGAACAGCCCGGCGATGGCCAGGCCTACTCGGACACGTGTCTGCATAGTGCACTCCTCGTCGGTATGGGGGCGGTCAAACCAGACGGTGCAAGCAGCAACTAGTGTGCCCTGAACTCCTCGAAGACGTAAGGGTCGATGCGTTCCAGCAGGCCCTCGAAGGCCGTGGTCGTGTGTCTTACGACGTCAGCAGACCAGTAGCCGACGTTCCAGGCGAGCAGCACGTTGCCGTCGACTCGCCACTGCAGCTTCGGGTAGCTGAGCAACCACTCCATGACCCGCGGCGTCAGCACGGCGCCCGCGTACCGCCGGTCGAAGCACTCCACCGAGAAGGTCCGGTTGAACTCGGCGCTCTCGAACTCCAGATTCCCCGGCAGCATGGGGTTTTTCGGGAACACTGCCAATGGCGGCAGCACACCCGGCAGACCCACCGCCACGACGTGGCACTTCGCCGCCGTCGACGTACGGATCGCCTGATAGGTGAAGTCGCAAGCCCAGACCCGCTCACCTCGGACCATCCGCTCCGCGTTCCCCTGCACCCCGAACGCTCGCTCCGCCGCTGCAGCGAGCCACGGCTCGACCGGCGCCTCGCTGAGTCCGATACTGGCCACTCTGTCCCGGAAGAACGCCTGCTGCCGGCGCTGCACCCGCAAGTACAGCGCGCCGAGCCCAGCCGCCAGGACTGCGATGACTATGAGCGTGACGGTCATGCGCCGTAGTCCCGGATGACGAAGGGCGGGATGCGGTCGAGGACGCCGTGGAGCGCCTCCAGCCGGGCCAGGAGGTCAGGGATGGTGAAGGCGCCGTACGACCAGGAGACCAGCGCGTTTCCGGCGAGCTGCCATTCGAGAGCCGAGTTGACGAGCATCCACTCCATCAGCCGCGGGTGCAGTACGGCGGACGCGTAGCGCTGGTCCTGGCAATCGACGCGGAACGCGTCGTTGAAGGCCTTGCTCTCGAGTTCGATGTCGGTGCTGAAAGCCCGCCGGAGCGCGGAGTCGTGCGTCACTGTGAGCGGCGGCAGCGCGGTGGGAAGGTTCAGCGCTACCAGATGCACGGTGTGTGTCTGGTAGGCCTTTCCGTTGCTGGTCGTGTACTTGTACTCCAGAACGCACAGGCCGCGCCCACGGAAGTCACCGGCGAACATCTCCCCCGGCTCGCCCCTGGTGTAGAGCCGAGCAGCCACCTCTGCCAGCCACGGGCTCGGTGGAGCCAGGAACCACCCGTACTGCGCCATCGCGTGCGCGCGCTGCTGCAGCTCCTCCCGACGTCGCTTGAGGTAGGCGATCAGCGCCAGCGTCCCAACGACAACCAGCACGCCGCCCACCAGGTAGAGCAGAAGCATCGCAGCCACCGCGCCAACCTAGCTGAGGTGTGGGTGCAGGGGGCCTGGCGCCAGGCCCCCTGCGGTTCACGGTGCTGTTACGGCTGGACGGTGAAGGTGTAGGTCTTCTGACCGGTGGTGATGGCGGTGCCGCCGGTGGTGGTGGCGGTCACTTCGAAGGTGGCGGTGTAGGTGCCCGCGGCTTCGAAGGCCCAGTTGGCGTGGGCGTGGGTGTTGATGGGCAGGGAGCGGGTGTCGGGGAGGCCGTTGCCGCTGTCGAACCAGACGGTCGGGGTGCCGAGGGAGCTGGTCGTGTAGACGGCTACGTCGTCCGGTCCGCTGACGGAGATGAGCTTGACGGAGACGCTGTTGCCGGACAGGACGCCGCTGGGGACACCCTCGGTGCTGAAGCCCGGCCAGACGATTCCGGTGGCCTGCGTCTGCGGCAGGATCCAGACCGGGTCGCCAGGCGCGCCCAGGAACGAGTACGCCGAACCCGACGGCACAGTCGTCTTGCTGGCCGACACTGCGTTCAGTACGACGTCCGCCGGGGCCCGGTCGACAGCCGGGGTGACAGTGCCGTCCCTGAGGTCCAGCGTCAGTGCGGAACCCGTCCAGTCCACGTCGATGGCGTCGACGTGACCCGACGAGATGGTGGTCAGTGCGAAGGCCGGAGTCACTGCGAGGACAGTGGCGGCGATTCCGGCGACCAGAGCGCCGGCTACCGCACGGGCCGTCACTTCTGCACCTTGAAGGTGTAGGTGGCGACAGCCGAGGTGACCTTCTTGCCAGTGGCGGCCAGCGTGCCGCTGACCTTGAACTTCAGCTTGTAGGTGCCAGCCGCCTCGAAAGCCCAGTTGGCGTGCAGGTGACCACCGGCCGTCGTGTTGATGGTGTCCGGCAGCCCGTTGCCGCTGTCGGCCAGCCGGGTCGGCGTACCGAAGGCGTCGGTCGTGAAGATGCTGAAGTCGGCCGGGCCGGTCACTCCGACCAGCGTGACCTTCAGCGCGTCGTTGGTGAAGACGCCGGAGGCGATCTCCTCGGATCCGATCCCCGGCCAGAGCAGCTCCGGGTCCTGGACCTGCGGCAGCACCCAGGCAGCGCTGCCCGGCGTACCGAGGAAGCTGTACGCCGGGTCGTTCGGTACGGCGATCTTGGCGCCTGGCTTGGCGACCAGCTGCACCTCGGCCGGGGTGTACTCGGTAGCGCTCTCCTCGTCGTGCACGTGGACGTTGAAAGCGTTGTCCTCCCAGGCGATGCCGACGACGTCGACATGTCCCTGGTCGAGGACGACGGCAGTGGCGGCGTTCGCTGGGACGGCGACGCCGGTCAGCGCGAGGACTGTCGTGGCGGACAGCACTACGCGGTGGAGCTTGCGCATGCGTTTCCTTTCAATGACTGTGTTGACTTCTTCTGGGACAGCAAGCCGTGCTTGGGCGCGAACACCCAGCAGGCGATGAACACCGCCGTGGCGGTGAGCACGATCAACCCGCCGGCGGCGAGGTTGAAGGCATAGGAGAGGTAGAGCCCGGTGAGTCCGGAGCCGGCGCCGATCAGCGGCGCGATCAGCATCATCACGCCGATCCGGTCGGTGAGCAGCCGCGCGCAGGCGGCCGGCGTGATCAGCAGCGCCAGGACGAGGATGTTGCCGACGGCCTGGATCGAGATGACGATCGCGACCGTCACCATCGCGTACAGCGCGAGGTCGAGCCAGAAGATCGGCAGTCCGACCGAACGCGCGGTCTCGCGGTCCAGACCGACCGTCACGAACTCCTTGTGGAACGCGCCGGTGACGAGCAGCAGGGCGGCGCCGGCGACGCCGACCGTGACCACATCGGCGTTGCCGATCCCCAGTACGGAGCCGAACAAGAACGACTCCAGTGAGCCGCCGTAGCCGGGCGCGGTGCTCATCACGACGATGCCCAGGCCGAAAGCCCCGGCGAAGAACACTCCGATCACGGTGTCCTCTTTGAGCCGTCGGTTCTGCGAGAAGATCGCGACGGACACCGCTGTGGCGAGTCCGGCGACGATGCCGCCCAGGACCAGGCTGGTCTTCAATACGAACGCGATCGCGATCCCTGGGAACACTGAGTGCGCCACGGCGTCCCCGATGAACGCCATCCCGCGCAGTGCGACATGTGTCCCGATCACTCCGCAGACGACGCCGGACATCAGTACGACCAGGAAAGCGCGCTGCATGAACACATGCGTCCACGGCTCGGTGAAGAACTCGATCATCGGGTCACTCCCAGGCTGTGCAAGAGCTGCTCGGACCGAGCGACGCCGAAGGCGCGCAGCCAGACCGCAGGGTCGCGCAGCTCCTCAGGCGGCCCATCTGCGACGACTGTGCCGTTCAACAGACACAGCCGGTGGCAGGTGTCCGCTGCGGCCGGCAGATCGTGCGTAGTCATCAGAATCGCGGTCCCCTCGGCGGTGAGGTCCTTGAACAACCGCGTGAGGATTTCCTGCGTCGGTACGTCGAGACCGGTGAACGGCTCGTCCAGCAACAGGAGCTGCGGCCGCAGCGCCAACGCCCGCGCGACTAGCACCCGCTGCCGCTGGCCACCGGACAGCTCACCGATCGGCCGGTTGGCGAGGTCGGCCAGGTCGACGCGTTCCAGAGCCTCCTGTACGGCGTCCCGGTCGGACTGCCCGGGACGGCGTAGCCAGCCGATGCGGTGTGTCCGCCCGGTCATCACCGCAGTGCGGACCTGCACCGGGTAGTCCCAGACGAACTCGTGCCGCTGCGGCACGTACCCGATCGAGCCGCGCGCTGCGGACGGCGTACTGCCGTTGATCGTGATGCTGCCCGCGGTGATGGGCAGCAGTGCGAGCAGCGCCCGGAGCAGTGTGGTCTTGCCGGCGCCGTTCGGACCGATCAGGCCGACATGTTCGGAGGCGGCGATGCTGAGGTCGATGTCGTGCAGGACCTGACGTCCGGCTAACTCGACGGCCACTCCGCTGACAGTCAGTACAGTCATCGGCGCTTCCTCGCTACGACGATTCCAGTGCTTGCAAGGACCAGAACGACCGCACCGGCAACGAACCACCACACCTCGACGCCGCCGTCGGACTGCGTCGTGGCGACCGGAGCTGGGGTGGCGAACGCTGTCCGGGCGTCGCCGTCGCCGGCATAGATGCGCAGCGTGCGGCGATCGGTGGCGGTACTGCCGTCGGTGAGCTTGGCGGTCATCGCGACGTCGAGCAGGTAGGCGCCCGGGGCGTCGAACGTCCAGTTGCCGTGGACGTGCGTGTTCACGTCGACACCGGTCTGCTGCGGGAACGGCTTGCGGCTGTCGAACACCGCTTGCGGCTTACCGAAGTCCGAGTTCAGGAACAGCGTGAACGCACCCGGCCCCTGCACGCCCTCGAGTGACCAGGTCACTTCGCGGTCCACCCGCGTAGCCACCTCCCGATCCTGCGTGTTCCAGCCCGGCCAGACGATGCCGTCCTGCTGGACCTGCGGGATCACCCAGACCGGCTGCCCCGGCTTGCCGAGGAACTGGTACGCCGGGTCGTTCGGGACGGCGATCTTCGACTTGCCGTTCGCCTGGACGACGACGCCGTCGAGATCTCGCCAGGTCTCCGGATCGGTCGTGTCGTCGCGCAGCTGGACGGTCCAGCGGCCGTCGACGAACCGCGGCCCGAGATCGACATGGCCGTTGCCAATGACAACAGGTTCGGCGGTCGGCACCAGCGGTGCGACAGCGAGGAGCAGAGCGGCTAGTAGCTTCATCGGTGGTCTCCCAGACAGCGCTTCAGCTCGTCGGCGTTGTGCCGCATCATGTCGACGTACGTCCGGGCGTGGTCGTCGAACGAGTCGCCGTACAGCGAGCAGACCTGGACGCCCTGGTCGCGGGCGACCTGGATCAGGACCGAGGCCCGCTGTGCCAGGTTCGGCTCGGTGAACACGGCCGGGACGCGCAGGTTGCGGATGGTGTCGGACAGCTTGCGCACCTGCTCGACACTCGGCTCCTGCGCCGGATTCGGGACGACGAAGCCCGCGACCGTCATCTCGTACGCCGAAGCCAGGTAGCCGAACGCATCGTGTGTGGTGACGAGCTGGCGCCGGGCGGGCGGGATGGTGGCCAGCGTCGTCCGGACGTAGCTGTCGAGGTCGTCCAGCTTGGCCAGGTAGGCCTTGGTGTTCGCCTCGTAGGTCTGCTTGCCGTCCGGGTCGGCGGAGCTGAGTGTGTCCCGCATCAGCTGGGCGTACGCCTTGGCGTTGGCGACGTCCTCCCACAGGTGCGGGTCGATCTCGCCGTGTACGTGCTTGCCGAGGACCGCCTGCGGCAGCTGGTGGATCTGCGTGCCCGGTTTGCCGAGGAAGCTGAACCGCTGGTCGTCCGGGATCGGGACCAGCGCCTTGTTTGGGACGTCGATCACCACATTGGCGGCCGGCACCTGCGTCTGCGGCGCACCAACCTTCTTGGCATCGGAGTACGCGTACACCTGGCCGGAATCCAGGTCTACGGTCAGATCGGTGTGACCGTCGTCCAGCACGGTCGCTGGGCCGTTGCCGCCCGGTTTGACCGTGTGCGGCTCGACACCGACCGCAAAAGTGAAGGTGCCCTGGCCGAGCGGCTGGAGCTTGCCGTCGTTGTTGTCGAGGGCTCCGGTCAGCGTGAGGCGGTACACGCCCGGTTTGGTGAAGGCCCAGTTCAGATGCGTATGGGCGGCGGGCGGCAGCGTCGTACTGTCGGATTTGTCGAGGCCGTCGGTGGAGTCGAAGTACTTGTCGGGCTGACCGAGCGACTCCGTCAGATAGGCGACCAGCTGGCCCGGACCGTCGAGTTTGGTCGCAGCGAGCTGGACGGACGACGTCCTGGTCGCACCGCGCTGTTTGCCGGTGCCGCGGACGCGGAGTCCGAGCCAGAGCACGTCCAGACCGATGTTCTCCACCAAGGGGATGACGTTGGCGCCGTACGACTCGGCTGCTTCAGCGAGAGAGACGTTGGGGGCGTCTTTGGCGGCGTTCGCGTCGATCGTCTTGATCAGGCTCTGCGGTTCCAGTAGTAGGTGGTTGGTGAAGGTGACATCTGCCTGCGCTACCCGTTTGGCGTCTTTGGGCGTCGGCTCGTAGGAGTGCGGGTCACCGCCGGGCGGAACGAGGCTGGAGGCCTGGACGCGGTCTCCGCCTACCTGCTGGGCCAGATCGGCCAGGATCTCGGTGGTGGTGACGACGTTCAGCTTGTCGGTGCTGTTACCGGCGGCCGCGCCACAGGCGGTGAGCAGGGTGAGGCTGAGGGCTACTGCGGCGGCGCGCTTCATCGGTTGCCTCGGCGAGCGACTAGTAGCAGACCGGTGCCGAGCAGCAGGAACAGAACTGCCGCGGCGATCCAGCCGGGGGTCAGGTCGGCGCCGGTGGCAGCCAGACGGCAGTCCGGTTCTGGTGTTGCTGCGGCCAGAGGTGCTGCGGCCGGGATCGAACGGGCGCCGCCGGGGGCGACCACGACCGTGAGGGTGTTGGTGGCGGTCTGCGTGCCGCTCGCGTGGGTGAAGGTGAGGCGGTAGGTGCCTGGCTTGGTGAAGGTCCAGTTGCCGTGGGCGTGCGTGCCGATGGGGACCTTGTAGGTGTCGGGGAGACCGTCGGCGGAGTTGAAGATGATCTGCGGCTGGCCGAAGGGGTTGAACTCGAAGACGGCGAAGCGGCCGGGGCCGGTGACGGCGTCCAGACGCCAGGTGACGTTGTCGGCGGGGAGCTGGCCGGGTTTGAGCTCCTCGGTGTTCCAGCCGAGCCAGATCACCCCTGTCTTCTGGGTCTGGGGGATCTGCCAGACGGGGGTGCCTTTGGGGCCGAGGAAGCTGAAGGCGCCGCCGGGGGAGGTGGTGCCGGCTGCCGGTGTCAGGCGGATGGTGACGGTCTTCGGGTCACGCCAGACGGGGGCGCCGGGTTTGGTGCCGTCCTTCACCCGGGAGCGCAGTACGCCGTTCTCCAGCCGGACGGCGTAGTCGGCGTGGCCGTCTTGCAGGGTGGTGGTCGTGGTTGGCGGAGGTGTGGTGGTGCTGGGGGAGGTGGTCGTTCGGGGCGCTGTGGTTGGCGGGGTGGTGGTCTGGGTGGGGGGAGGGGTGGTGATGCAGGCCGTGGTTCGGGTGGCTGTCCCCGGCGGACGGGCGGAGGTGGTCGACGGTTGGGCGGCCGGGGGAGAGGTGGGGCGAGGGGTGGGCGTGGAGCTGGCGGTGGGGTGCGGGGTGGAGGGCTGGGACGTCGGGGTGACCGACGGGCCGCTGGTCGGCGGCGGGGTGGTCGGCTGGCCCGTGGGAGTCGGTTGGCCCGTGGGAGAGGGAGAACCAGGTGGGGTGCCGGGCGGAGTGGTCGGAGGGCTCGTAGGTGGCGTGCCCGGGGGTGTTGTGGGTGGAGTGACCGGCGGTGTGGTGGGTGGGGTGGCTGGGGGTGTGGTGGGCGGGGTGTAGGGGCCTACTGCCCAGGTGTAGGTGGTGGGGCGGGAGGTGAGGTGGGCGCCGGTGGTGGTGGTCGCGGTGGCCTGGAAGGTGAGGGTGTAGGTGCCGAGGGCGGAGAAGGACCAGTTGGCGTGGACGTGCCGGCCGACCGGCTGGCGGAGGGTGCGGTAGGCGGGGTCGACGGAGCTGAAGAGGCGGGGGACGGCGCCGGTGAACTCGTCGTAGTTGAAGAAGACCTCGACGGCTCCGGGGCCTTCGGCCGACAGCAGGGTGAGGTCGATGCTGTCGTCGCGGAAGACGCCGGTGGGCAGGGTCTCGGTGTCCCAGCCGGGCCAGATCAGCTCCGGGTCCTGGGACTCGGGGGCGATGAAGACGGTGCTGCCGGGGGCGCCGAGGAAGGCGAAGGCCGGCAGGTCGGGGAGCTCGGTGCGGGCCGAGCCGCGGTCCTCGAGGTTGAAGACGAGGCCGGCCGGGTCCGCCTCGCGGTAGTCGCCGCTGCCGATCCGGGTGGCGAGGTTCAGCGCGGCGCCGTCGTACGTCGTGTGCAGGGCGTCGGTGTGGACGGCGCGCAGCACCTCGGGCGCGGCCTGCGCCGACAGCGGGACGAGCAGGCAGAGCGTGCCGAGGACGAGGCTCAGGAACGCGGACAGCAGGGCAGGACGGGAGTGCGTGGCGGTCACAGCCGCGGACTTTATCTGACTTGACAATCATTTTCAGTAAGGTCACCCGATTCCGGCCCGGAGGACGCCCAAAAGTCGTCGTTCGGCGGGTGGGCCAGGGGCCCGGGCCCGGATTTCTGATCTGAGCGCCTCGGTGGGTAGACTGTCGAGGTTGCCTCGGCGAGGGACGCCCCCCGAGAACTGATGGGCGCGGCTCCGTGATCGACGCGGTGGTTCGTTGCTTGATGCCTTCTCGGTGTCAGCAGGCGCCCGCTGAGGCCGCAGCCGAGTTTCAGCCAGTCAACAGATCACCGCAACGCATCTGAGGAGTTCATCTCGTGGCCGAGGTCAAGATCCAAGCCGAATCGCGTTCGGAGTTCGGCAAGGGTGCTGCCCGCCGAATCCGCCGGGACAACAAGGTGCCCGCCGTCCTCTACGGCCACGGCAGTGACCCCGTGCACATCACGCTGCCCGGTCACGACACCATGCTGGCCCTGAAGACCGCCAACGCCCTGCTGCTGATCGAGGTCGCCGGCGGCGAGAGCCACCTGGCGCTGCCGAAGCAGGTCCAGCGCGACCCGCTGAAGGGCACCATCGAGCACGTCGACCTGGTCATCGTGAAGCGCGGTGAGAAGGTCCAGGTCGAGGTCGCCGTCCACCTCGAGGGCGAGGCCGTCAGCGACGCCCTGGTCGTCACCGAGCACACCACGGTCCTGGTCGAGGCCGAGGCGACCCACCTGCCCGAGCAGATCACCGTGTCGATCGAGGGCCTCGAGCCGGGCGCCCAGATCCACGCCTCCGACCTGCAGCTGCCGGCCGGGACGACGCTGGCCGTCGAGCCGGAGACGCTGATCGTCAACGTCACCGCCGCCCCGACCGCCGAGCAGGTCGACGCCGAGCTGGCCGGCGCCGAGGCCGAGGCCGGCATCGAGAAGGACGAGCCGGCCGCCGAGCCGGTGGCCGCCGCCGCGGAGTAATCTCCTCCGCGCAGCAGCACACACTTTCAGGAAGGGCCGGGATCCGTGGCGGACGACGTGTGGTTGGTCGTCGGGCTGGGGAATCCCGGCCCTTCCTATGCCCGCACGCGGCACAACATCGGCCACCTGGTCGCCGACGAGCTGGCCGCCCGGACGGGGGCCAAGTTCAAGCAGCACAAGCAGGTCCGCGCCGAGGTCGTCGAGACCCGGATCAGCGGCCTCCGGACGGTGCTGGCCAAACCGCGCTCGTACATGAACGAGTCCGGCGGCCCGGTCTCCGGCCTGCTCAAGTTCTTCAAGGTGGACCCGGCCCACCTGATCGCCGTGCACGACGAGCTGGACATCGACTTCGGCGTCCTGCGCTGCAAGTTCGGCGGCGGTGACAACGGGCACAACGGGCTGAAATCACTGCGCAAATCGCTTGGCACCGGTGAGTACTATCGAGTGCGGTTCGGGGTGGGTCGTCCGCCGGGCCGGCAGAGCCCCGCCGACTTCGTGCTGAACGAGTTCTCTTCCGTGGAACGCAAGGATCTTCCGTTCGCCGTCGACCGGACGGCGGACGCCGTCGAGTCGCTGATGACCGCGGGGCTCGAAGCCACCCAAGGGCTGTACAACTCCTGATTGGACAACGCGTGAAACTGAGCGGTCTCGTCGACACGCTGATCACCGATCCGGTGGTGGCCGACGCGGTCCGGGACGCCAGGGCCGACGGCGGCAGCACGCTCGACCTCGCCGCGCCGGGCCCGATCCGGCCGGTGCTGCTGGCCGCGCTCGCGGCCGCCCAGGGCGCGGACCGTCCGGTGCTGGCCGTCACGGCCACCTTCCGCGAAGGGGAGGAGCTCGCCGAGGCCCTGCAGTGTCTGGTCGATCCGGCCTCGGTCGCCTACTACCCCGCGTGGGAGACGCTGCCGCACGAGCGGCTGTCGCCTCGCTCCGACACGGTCGGCCGCCGCCTCGCCGTACTGCGCCGCCTCGTGCACCCGGACCCGTCGGACGAGACGACCGGGCCGATCAAGATCCTGGTCGCGCCGGTGCGGTCGGTGCTGCAGCCGCAGGTCGCCGGGCTGGCCGACCTCAAACCCGTCCAGCTGCACGTCGGCGACACGGTCGACCTCGAGGAGGTCGTGACCGCGCTCGCGGGCGCCGCGTACAGCCGGGTCGACCTGGTCGAGCGGCGCGGCGAGTTCGCCGTCCGCGGTGGCATCATCGACGTCTTCCCGCCGACCGAGGAGCACCCGCTGCGGGTCGACTTCTTCGGCGACGACGTCGAGGAGATCCGGTACTTCGCGGTCGCCGACCAGCGCTCGCTGGAGATCGCCGAGCACGGGCTCTGGGCGCCGCCGTGCCGCGAGCTGCTGCTGACCGACGAGCTCCGCGCGCGGGCCGGCGTCCTGGCCAAGGAACACCCCGAGCTGGCCGAGCTGTTCGAGAAGCTCGCCGAGGGGCACGCGGTCGAAGGGATGGAGTCGCTCGCGCCGGTTCTGGTCGACGACATGGAGCTCCTGGTCGATCTGATGCCGGCCGGCACGCATGTCGTGGTCAGCGATCCGGAGCGGGTGCGCGCCCGGGCGCATGACTTGGTTGCCACCAGCCAGGAGTTCCTGGAGGCGTCGTGGGCGGCCGCGGCCGGTGGCGGCGAGGCCCCGATCGATCTGGGTGCGGCGGCGTACATGTCGCTCGGCGACGTCCGGTCGCAGGCGCTGGCCAAGGGCCTCGCGTGGTGGAGTCTGTCGCCGTTCGCGGCCGCGCCGGACGACGCTCCCGAGCTGCGCGACTCGATGGGCGAGCGGGTCTCGTTCAGCATCGACACCGACGCGGGAGCCGTTCGCAGTAAGACGATCGCGGCTCATGAGGTCGATCCGTACCGCGGGGAGACGGCGTCCGCGATCGAGGACCTCCGGGGCTGGCTGCGCGACGGCTGGCGGGTCGTCTGCGTGACCGAGGGCCAGGGCCCCGCGCAGCGGCTGGCCGAGGTGCTGTCGGACGCCGAGGTCCCGGCCCGCACGGTCGAGGGGATCGCCGAGGTCCCCGCGCCGGGGGTCGTGCTGATCTCGCAGGGCGCGCTCGACCACGGGTTCATTGCCGATGGCATCAAACTCGCCGTCCTCACCGAGAACGACCTGGCCGGCCAGCGGTCCGCGGCCGAACGCCGTTCCCAGCAACGGATGCCGTCCCGGCGGAAGAAGTCGGTCGACCCGCTCGAGCTGCAGCCCGGCGACTTCGTCGTCCACGAGCAGCACGGCGTCGGCCGGTACGTCGAGATGATGCAGCGCACCGTCGGCACCGGCAGCCAGAAGACCACCCGCGAGTACGTCGTCGTCGAGTTCGCGCCGAGTAAACGCGGTCAACCGGGGGACCGGTTGTACGTCCCGACCGACCAGCTCGACCAGGTCACCCGGTACGTCGGCGGTGAGCAGCCCACGCTGGACCGGATGGGCGGCGGCGACTGGGCCAAGCGCAAGGGCCGCGCGCGCAAGGCGGTCAAGCAGATCGCCGGCGAGCTGATCAAGCTGTACGCCGCCCGCCAGGCGACCAAGGGGCACGCGTTCGCCAAGGACACCCCGTGGCAGCGCGAGCTCGAGGACGCGTTCCCGTTCGTCGAGACGCCCGACCAGCTGGCCACCATCGACGACGTGAAACGCGATATGGAACGCGTCATGCCGATGGACCGGATCGTCTGCGGCGATGTCGGATACGGCAAGACCGAGATCGCCGTCCGGGCCGCGTTCAAGGCCGTCCAGGACGGTAAGCAGGTCGCTGTCCTGGTGCCGACGACGCTGCTCGTGCAGCAGCACTACGCGACGTTCGCCGAGCGGTACGCCGCCTTCCCGGTCACGGTGGCGCCGCTGTCGCGGTTCCAGACCGACAAGGAGGCCAAGGAGGCGTTGGAGGGCCTGGCGAACGGCTCGATCGACGTCGTGATCGGCACCCACCGGCTGCTGTCGGGTGAGGTCCAGTTCAAGGATCTCGGGCTCGTCATCGTCGACGAGGAGCAGCGGTTCGGCGTCGAGGCGAAGGAGCAGCTGAAACGGCTGCGGACGGCGGTCGACGTCCTGACGATGTCGGCGACGCCGATCCCGCGGACGCTGGAGATGTCGATCACCGGCATCCGGGAGATGTCGACGATCGCGACCCCGCCCGAGGAGCGGCATCCGGTGCTGACCTTCGTCGGCGCGTACGAGGAGGGCCAGGTGACCGCGGCGATCCGGCGCGAGTTGCTGCGCGAGGGCCAGGTCTTCGTCGTCCACAACCGGGTGAACACGATCGAGAAGGCGGCCGCGCGGATCCGCCAGCTGGTGCCCGAGGCGCGGGTGAGTGTCGCGCACGGCCAGATGAACGAGCACACCCTCGAACAGGTCATCCAGGACTTCTGGGAGAAGCGCTCCGACGTGATCGTCTGTACGACGATCGTCGAGTCCGGGATCGACATCTCGAACGCGAACACGATGATCGTCGAGCGGTCCGACCTGCTCGGGCTCTCGCAGCTGCACCAGCTCCGCGGCCGGGTCGGGCGTGGGCGGGAGCGGGCGTACGCGTACTTCTTTTTCCCGCCGGAGAAGCCGCTCACCGAGACCGCGCACGACCGGCTGGCGACGATCGCACAGCACGCCGATCTCGGCGGCGGGATGGCGGTCGCGATGAAGGACCTGGAGATCCGCGGCGCGGGCAACCTGCTCGGCGGCGAGCAGTCCGGTCATATCGCGGACGTCGGGTTCGACCTGTACGTCCGGCTCGTCGGCGAGGCCGTCGCGGAGTACCGCGGCGACACCCAGGCCGAGGAGCCCGAGGTCAAGATCGAGCTGCCGATCGACGCGCATCTGCCGCACGACTACGTCCCGTCCCAGCGGCTGCGGCTGGAGATGTACCAGCGGCTGGCCGCCGTCCGGGACGCGGCCGGGATCGCGGAGCTGGTCGAGGAGCTCCACGACCGGTACGGCAACATCCCGCAGCCGGTGCTGAACCTGATCGAGGTGGCGAAGTTCCGCAATCACGCCCGGGCGGCCGGCTTGCAGGACGTGACACTGCAGGGTTCGAACATCCGGTTCGGGCCGGTGGATCTGGCCGATTCGAAGGTGCTGCGGCTGAACAGGCTGTACCCGAAGAGTCTGGTCAAGCCGCAACTGCGTACGATCCTGGTGCCGAGACCTGCCACCCGGCCGATCGGCGGCCAGCCGCTCCGCGACCAGGAGCTGCTGCAATGGTGTACCCGGCTGATCGACGACATCGTCGCCGAACCGGTCGGAGCGACGGCGTGATCACGAGCAAACGAGGAGATTCGGTGAGCAGAGGGCGGAAGTTCGGGGCTCTCGGTGCGGCGGCGGCCCTGGTGCTGCTGGCCGGCGGCTGCGCGGCCGGGACGCACCCGGGTGCGGCGGCCACGATCGGGGCGACCGAGATCAGCGTCAGCGACGTCGACGAGACCGCGCGCGCGGTGTCCGGCGCGCTCGGCCAGCCGTTCGAGACCGCGGTCACGCTGAACGAGCTGGTCAACAACGCCCTCGTCCAGCAGGTCCGCGACCAGCGGTCGGTGACCGTGACGGACGCCGAGACGGCGGCCGCGGCGAAGCTCGTCGTCCGGGACGCGACCGCGTTCCAGAAGTTCGAGGCCGACCCGGTCGCGCGCGACTTCCTGTACCGGGTCGCCGCGACGGCGGTCGCCACGATCAAACTCGGCGGCGGCACCGGGGTCACCGACCCGCAGGCCTCCCAGGCGCAGCGCGCCGGCGTCGCCGTCATCAAGGACGCCGCGAAGAACATCGACGTCGCCATCGCGCCGCGGTTCGGCCAGTGGGTCGACGGCGCGCTCAAGACCGACGTCTCCGGCTCGCTGTCCGAGGAGTCCGACCAGGCCAAGGCGAAGCGCCAGGCCGCCGAGGACGCCCAGCGCCAGCAGCAGCCCCAGGGCTGAGGTTCGCCTCCGATGCCCGGTGCCCCCGGCGGCTCGATCACGCTCCTCCTGACCAGCCCCCGGGTCCCACCGGGCCTCCTCACCCGCCTCGCCTGGACAGCCCTCTCCGCCGCCGACGCCATCGCCGCTGCCCCGGCGGCGACCGGCCGAGCTGCTCGCTCCGCGGATCACGCCGTCGGCGGCGTCGCGCCTGGAGCGCCGCACGCCACGAACGCGGCGGCTGCTGGCGGCTCCTCGTCCTTCCCCGGCCCCGCAGGGGCCGGGAGGGGGGCTGATGTGGAGGCGATCGCGGGCTCGGGGTTCGTGGTTTCGGAGGTCGCGGGCGGGTCTGCCGAGCACTGGGCGTGGTTGGAGGCGGCTGCTCGGGAGGGGCGGCGGGTGGTTTGGGTTGTGGGGGAGGACGGCGAGCCCGGGTTGATGCGGGTGGTGGCCGGGCAGTTGAGTGTGGAGCCGCGACCGGCGTACGAGGTCGAGGTGCTGCACGGGTCGTACGACGTGCCGGGGGCGCGGTTGGTCGACCTGGTGCGGGTGATGGACCGGCTGCGCCGGAACTGCCCGTGGGACCAGGAGCAGACGCACGAGAGCCTCGCGAAGTACCTGCTCGAAGAGACCTACGAGACGCTCGAGGCGATCGACACCGGCGATCGCGACCACCTGCGCGAAGAGCTCGGGGACCTGTTGCTCCAGGTCGCCTTCCACGCCCGAGTCGCCGAGGACCACCCCTACGAGCCGTTCACGATCGACGACGTCGCGGGCGGGATCGTCGAGAAGCTGATCCGCCGGCATCCGCACGTCTTCGGCTCGGTGGACGCCGCCGACGCCGCCGCCGTCGAGGCGAACTGGGAGTCGATCAAGGCCGCCGAGAAGCAGCGCTCCTCGGTCCTGGAAGGCATCCCGACGGCCCTCCCCGCCCTCGCGCTGGCCGACAAGATCCTCGGCCGCGCCGCCAAGGTCCTCCCACCGACCCCCAAGACACCCGCTGACGCCCAGGAGCGGATCGGCGCCGAACTGCTCGCCCTCGTCCGCGAGGCCCGCACGCTGGGCATCGACGCCGAGCAGGCCCTCCGGACGACGCTCCACGGTCTCGCCGCCGACATCCGCGCCGCAGAATCCACAGACTGACCGAACCAGCTGCGCCCCTGGGGAATGGGGTGTGGCGCTGCTCTGGGGTGGAAAACGGGCTGCGGGTGGGTGGTGGGGGTGACAGGGTGGCGGCGTGGATGTTGTTGGGGTGCTGCGTGAGGTGTGGGGGCTGCGGGCGGAGCGGGTTGAGGTGTTGCGCGGCGGGATGAACTCGTCGGCGTGGGAGGTGGCGGGGGATGGGTGGCGGGTTGCGGTGAAGAGCGTGCCGGCGGCGGATAGCGGGTTCGGCCCTGGACTGCGGGTTGCGGAGCGGCTGAGTGCGGCGGGGGTTGTGAGTGGGCGACCGCGGCTTAGCGCGGCGGGACGGCTGAGTGAGGTTGTCGACGGGCGTCAGGTCGCGGTGCTCGAGTTCGTGGAAGGTGAACCGCTCACGGACGCCGAAGCGGACCAGCGGGCCATCGGCGTCCTGCTCGGGCGTGTGCACGGCGTCCTGCGCGAGCCTGCGGGCGACCTGGACGACTGGCTGTCGATGGCGACCGTCTTCGCGGACTACTTCGACTACGAGGAGTGGATCGAACCCGCCGTCCACGCCGCGCTCGACGGCGTCCGCGCCCTCCCGCCCCTGACCTGGGCCTGGCTGCACGGCGACCCCGCCCCGGAGGCCTTCCTCCGCCAACCGGACGGCGACCTCGGCCTGATCGACTGGGGATCGGCGTCCCGCGGCCCCGTCCTGTACGACGTCGCCTCAGCCGTCATGTACCTCCACGGCCCGGCGCACGTCGTCCCGGCGTACCTCACCCAGCGGCCGGAGCTGGCCGCGGAGCTCGAGAGCGGCGTGGACGCCTTCCTGCGCCTGCGGTACGCCGTCCAGGCCGGCTACTTCGCCTGGCGCTGCGCCGAAAACATCCCCACCGGCCTCGACGACCCGAACGGCAACCGAACCGGCCTGGCAGACGCACGGAAGTACTTCGAGTGAGCGCCGACAGCCGGATGATCTCCCGCCTGCTCCGGCATACCGCGGGCGAGCGTGGCCTCGCCATGACGCCCGACGGCTGGTCGGCGATCGACGACGTACTGCGGGTGCTCGGGATGGAGCGCGCGCGGCTGGACCGAGCCGTCGCCGAGAACGACAAACAGCGGCTACAGGTTGACGGGGAGCGGATTCGGGCTGGTCAGGGGCATTCGCTGGCCGGGATGCCGGTGACTCGTGAAGCTTTGGAGAACAGTTGGAAACGGGTCTACCCCGATGAATTGCTCTGGCATGGAACTACTGAGCGTGTGGTTCCGGTGATTCGGCGTGAAGGGCTGAAGCCGGGACGGCGTACTCATGTGCATCTGGTGCCCGAAATCGGCAGTCCGGTGGGGCGGCAGACCAAGGTGGATGTGTGGCTGGGTGTGGTTTCCGTTAATTTGGCGGTGTATCGGGCGCCCAACGGGGTGTTGCTGGTTCGGGAGGTCCCGCCGGGTGCGATCGTGGACGCGGTCCACCCTGCGCGGTGGTCTCACCGATAGGCTCGGAGCCGATTCGTCATCGAAACCTGGGAGTCAATTGTGGCCACCATCGAGGCCGTCGGCGCCCGCGAGATTCTCGACTCGCGCGGCAACCCCACTGTCGAGGTCGAGGTTCTCCTCGACGACGACACCGTCGCCCGGGCCGCGGTGCCGTCGGGTGCGTCCACCGGTCAGTTCGAGGCCGTCGAGCTGCGCGACGGCGACAAGGGCCGGTACGGCGGCAAGGGCGTGCAGAAGGCCATCACCGCCATCCTCGAGGACATCGACAAGGAGATCGTCGGCTACGACGTCCACGAGCAGCGGCTGATCGACCACGCGCTGCTCGACCTGGACGGCACCCCGAACAAGGCCAAGCTGGGCGCGAACGCCATCCTCGGCGTCAGCCTCGCCGTCGCCAAGGCGGCCGCGGAGAGCTCCGGCCTGCCGCTGTTCCGCTACGTCGGCGGCCCGAACGCGCACGTCCTGCCGGTCCCGATGATGAACATCCTCAACGGCGGCTCGCACGCGGACAGCAACGTCGACGTCCAGGAGTTCATGATCGCCCCGATCGGCGCGTCGACGTACGCCGAGGCCCTGATGCAGGGTGCGAGCGTCTACCACGCGCTGAAGGCGGTCCTGAAGGAGCGCGGCCTGTCCACCGGCCTCGGCGACGAGGGCGGTTTCGCGCCGAACCTGGCCAGCAACCGCGAGGCGCTCGACCTGATCGCGGTCGCGGTCGAGAAGACCGGCCTGAAGCTCGGCGCCGACATCGCGCTGGCGATGGACGTCGCCGCGAGCGAGTTCCACACCGACGGCGTCTACGCCTTCGAGGGCGGCAAGAAGTCGGGCGACGAGATGATCGCCTACTACGCCGACCTGGTGGCGTCGTACCCGATCGTCTCGATCGAGGACCCGCTGAACGAGGAGGACTGGGAGGGCTGGAAGAACCTCAGCGCCCAGCTCGGTGACAAGATCCAGATCGTCGGCGACGACCTGTTCGTCACCAACGTCGAGCGCCTGCAGCGCGGGATCACCGAGAAGTCGGCGAACAGCCTGCTCGTCAAGGTGAACCAGATCGGCTCGCTGACCGAGACCCTGGACGCCGTCGACCTGGCCCACCGCAACGGGTTCACCTGCATGATGAGCCACCGCTCGGGCGAGACCGAGGACACCACGATCGCCGACCTCGCCGTCGCGACCAACTGCGGCCAGATCAAGTCCGGCGCCCCGGCCCGCTCCGACCGGACGGCGAAGTACAACCAGCTGCTCCGGATCGAGGAGGAGCTCGACGACGCGGCGGTCTACGCCGGTCGTTCGGCCTTCCCGCGGTACCAGGGCTGATCGCAGGAGGCTGAGGCATGTCGTCGTCCCGCCGGGATTCCGGAGCGCGTCCAGGTTCGAGGCCGTCCAGCGGCCGGACCCAGACGCGGCCACCGGCCCGCCGGGGCGACCAGCCGAAGCGCCGGACGACGGGCACCCCGGCCGGCCCGGTCCGGACGCGGGGCTCCCGCAACCTGACCGGCCGGGCGGCCGTCGTCCTGCTCGTGCTCGGCGCGCTCGTCGTGTCGTACGCGCAGAGCCTGCGGGTCTGGTTCGACCAGCACTCGCAGATCACCGCGCTGCAGCAGGAGATCCGGGACCGCGAGAAGCGGGTCTCCGAGCTGAACGAGGAGATCGAGCGCTGGGACGACGACGCGTTCGTCAAGGCGCAGGCGCGGCAGCGGCTCGGCTGGGTGATGCCGGGTGAGGTCGGCTACCGGGTGATCGGCGCCGACGGGAAGCCGGTCGGCGCGCCGCCGGAGCCCGGCGTCCCGGCCGATCAGGCGGCCGAGGTGGAGAAGCCGACCTGGTACACCAAACTGTGGGGGAGTGTCGAAGGGGCCGGGAAACCACCGGCCGCGCCGGCGAAGAATCCGGCCAAACCGACACCCAGACCGATTTTGACCCCCTCGCCGGAAAGGTGAACCGTTGAGCGTCAGCCCCGAGGACATCGAGGCCGTCGGCCGGCAGCTCGGCCGGACCGCGCGCGGGATCCGGTCCATCGCGCATCGCTGCAGCTGCGGCCTGCCGGATGTCGTCGAGACCGAGCCCCGGCTGCCGGACGGAACGCCGTTCCCGACGACGTACTACGTGACGTGCCCGCGGCTCGCGTCCGCGATCGGCACGCTCGAGGCCGAAGGCCTGATGAAGGACATGACGGACCGCCTCGGCGAGGACGAGGAGCTGGCCGCGCGGTACCGCGCCGCCCATGAGTCCTACCTCGCGCACCGGGAGTCGATCGCGCACGTCGAGGAGATCGCCGGGATCACCGCCGGCGGGATGCCGACGCGGGTGAAGTGCCTGCACGTCCTGGCCGGTCACGCCCTCGCCGCCGGCCCCGGCGTGAACCCGCTGGGCGACGAAACGCTCGACGCACTGGCGGACTGGGGACGCCGGGGGCCCTGTGCCTGACCGCGTCGCGGCGATCGACTGCGGCACCAACTCCATCCGGCTCCTGATCGCGGAGGCCGGCCCCGACGGCCTCGTGCAGCTCGACCGGCGGATGACGATCGTCCGGCTCGGCCAGGGCGTGGACGCGACCGGCCGGTTCGCGCCCGAGGCGCTGCAGCGCGTCTTCGCGGCCGCCGACGAGTACGCCGCGGCGATCCGGGCGGCCGGGGTCACCCGGACGCGGTTCGTGGCGACGTCGGCCGCGCGCGACGTGAGCAACCGGGACGAGTTCTTCACCGGGATCGCGCAGCGGCTCGGCGTGAAACCGGAGATCATCAGCGGGACCGAAGAGGCCGAGCTGAGCTTCCGCGGTGCGACGTCCGGGCTGAGCGCGCTCGCCGTCCCGGGGCCTTATCTGGTCGCGGACATCGGCGGCGGGTCGACCGAGCTGATCCTCGGGGACGCCTCCGGCGTGATCGCGGCACAATCGCTGAACGTCGGCTCGGTGCGGATGACCGAGCGGCACATCAAGTCGGACCCGTCGACGGCGCTGGAGCTGGCGGCCGCCGGGAAGGACATCGACGCGATCCTGGACACCGCGACGGTGCCGATCCTGCAGGCGCGGGCGCTGATCGGCGTCGCCGGGACGGTCACCACGGTCGCGGCCGTGATCGGCAAGCTGGTCGAGTACGACGCGAGCCGGATCCACCACGCCCGGATCTCGGGGCCGCAGCTGCGGGAGACGACGTACTGGCTGACCCGGACGACGAAGGCCGAGCGGGTCGCGAACCCGGCGATCCACCCGGGCCGGGTGGACGTGATCGGCGCCGGCGTCCTGATCCTGCAGCGCCTCTACGACCGGATGGCGGTCGGCGAGGTGATCGTCTCCGAGCACGACATCCTGGACGGCGTCGCCCAGTCGCTCCTCTGACGCTGACCCGGTTTCGCCACGCCATCACAATGACGCCCGCGGGCACCGGCTGAGCGTGGCGCCGGCTCTCGGCGGCGATTGTGGAGCTGTGGCGGATCGGGCTAGCGGGCGCGGACGCCGTCGAGGGCGATCTGGAGGACGCGGTCGCGCTGGGCCTCGTCGACGAAGTTGCAGCCGGTCAGGCCGCTGACCATCCGGAGCAGGTCGTCGATCGACATGTCCGCGCGGGCCTCGCCGGCGGCTTGGACGCGCTCGAAGAGCGGCGTCCCCGCGGCGTACATCGCTTCGCGGGCCTCATGGAAGCTGTCGGACTCGCGGTTCAGCGACTCCCAGATCGCGCGCTTGGTGGCGACGTACGCGACGAAGCGGCGCAGCCAGGTGGTCAGCGCCTCCCAGGGCGGCAGGTCGGCGACCTCCTCGGCGGCGAGGCAGAGCTCCTCGATCTCGCCGAAGTAGACCGCGCTGAGCAGATCCTGGCGGGTGGGGAAGTTCCGGTAGAGCGTGCCGATGCCGACGCCGGCCCGGCGGGCGATGTCCTCCAGTGAGGCGTCGACGCCCTTCTCGGCGAAGGCGTCCCGGGCGGCGGCCAGCAGGGCGTCGAAGTTCCGCCGGGCGTCCGCGCGCTGCGGGCGCTTGATGTCGACCCGGAGTACGGGCCGCGTCGTCTCTGTCGCCATGACATCACCTTCCCACCTCGCTCCGGATTGATACCGGAGGGGTGCCTCCGTTATAGTGGAGGCATACCTCGACTTTACCAGGCCGAGAAACCCCATACCTGTTCGAAGGACTTTGGCATGCCTGGAAATTCCACCCGACGGACGCTGGCCGTGCTGGCGATCGTCGTGGCCGCCTTCTCGATGCTGCAGTCGCTGGTCAGCCCGGCGCTGCCGGTCATCCAGCGTGATCTGCACACCGACCCCGGCACGGTCACCTGGGTCTTCACCGCGCTCCTGCTCTCGGTCTCGGTCTCCACGCCGCTGCTCGGCCGGATCGGCGACATGTACGGCAAGGACCGCACGCTCGTCGTCGGGCTGGTCGCGCTCGCCGTCGGCTGTCTGCTCGCGGCGGTCGCGCCGAACATCGGCGTCCTGATCGCGGCCCGGGTCGTCCAAGGCGTCGGCGGGGTGGTCTTCCCGCTCGCGTTCGGGATCATCCGCGACGAGTTCCCGGCCGAGCGGGTGCCGGCGACCGTCGGCGTCGTCTCCGCGATCATCGCGGCCGGCGGCGGCCTCGGCATCGTGCTCGCCGGGCCGATCGTCGAGACGCTCGGCTGGCGCTGGCTGTTCTGGATCCCGCTCGGTGTGGTCATCGCGGCGATCGCCTTGGTCCGCCGCTACATCCCGGCCTCGCCGAGCCGTCACCCCGGCCGGATCGACTGGCTGGCCGCCGTCCTCCTGTCGAGCTGGCTGATCGCGCTGCTGCTGCCGCTGAGCAGTGGACGCTCGTGGGGCTGGACGTCGGGGCTGACGATCGGGCTGTTCGCGGCGGCCGCCGTCCTGGCCGTGGCCTGGGTGACCGTGGAGCTGCGGTCGAAGAACCCGCTGATCGACATGCGCGTGATGCGCCTCCCCGCCGTCTGGACGACGAACCTGGTCGCACTGCTCTTCGGCGCCGCGATGTTCGCGGTCTACGCCTTCGTCCCGCAGTTCATGCAGATCCCGACCGTCGCGGGTTTCGGCTTCGGCTCGAGTGTCTCCGAGGCCGGCGTCCTGATGCTGCCGATGCTGGTCACCATGGCCGTCACCGGCACCCTGAGCGGCCACCTGGCGCCGTACTTCCCGGTGAAGCTGCAGGTCATCGTCGGCTCCGCCCTCAGCCTGGTCGCCTCGCTCACCTTCGCCGGCCTGCACAACCACCCCTGGCAGGTCGCCATCTCCACCGCCGTCTTCGGCATCGGCCTCGGCTTCGCCTACGCCTCCATGACCAGCCTCATCGTCCAGAACGTCCCCCGCGAACACACCGGCGCCGCCACCGGCATGAACGCCAACATCCGCACCATCGGCGGCTCCATCGGCACCGCCCTCTCCAGCTCCATCATCACCGGCCACCTCCAACCAACCGGCCTCCCCGCCGAATCCGGCTTCACCGACACCTTCCTCCTCCTCTCAGCCTTCTCCGCCGCCGCCGTCCTCCTAGCCCTAACCATCCCCACCCCCCGCCGCACCCCGGTCGTAGTCTGAGGGGGTGAAGTTGGCGCATCCGTTGACGGGGGAGTTGTTCGAGAGTCCGGTGCCGCCGGGGAGTGGGTGGCCGGGGGATCCGGCTGGGGTGGGGACGGCGGTGGCTCGGACGGCGGGGGAGGTCGTCGAGCTGGCTTCGGTGGGGGAGTTGGGTGAGGTGGAGGCTCGGGTGTCGGTGTGCCGGGCTTGTGAGCGGTTGGTGGAGTGGCGGGAAGATGTTGCGCATAGCAAGCGAAAGTCGTTTGCCGACCAGCCGTACTGGGGGCGGCCGATTCCGGGGTGGGGTGCGGCCGAGCCGCGGATTCTGATTGCCGGACTGGCGCCGGCCGCGAACGGCGGGAATCGGACGGGCCGGGTGTTCACCGGTGATCGGTCGGGGGACTGGCTGTTTGCGGCGTTGTATCGGGTCGGCCTGGCCAATCAACCGACCAGCGAGCATGCGGGCGACGGGCTGGAGCTGTACGCGACTCGCATGATCGCCGCCGTCCGCTGCGCCCCACCCGCCAACAAACCGACGCCGCTGGAGCGCGACACCTGCGCGCCCTGGTTCCGCCGCGAGCTGGAGCTGGTCCTGCCCAGCACCCGCGTGATCATCACGCTCGGCAAGTTCGGGTACGACGCCCTCCTCGCCGGCCTCGCCTCCCTCGGCGCCACCATCCCGAAACCCAAGCCGGCCTTTGGTCACGCCGTCGAACACGAGATCGACGGCGTGACCGTCATCGGCTCCTACCACCCCAGCCAACAGAACACCTTCACCGGCAAACTGACCGAAGAGATGCAGGACGCGGTACTCCGTCGAGCACGTGAGCTGGCCGGCGTCTAACCGCAGAACGCCTTGTCCAGAAAGGCATCCACGACCTCGTCGGAGTCGACGTCGAAGTTCGGCGTCAGCAGCAGGCTGACCCGCTGCCGACGATCCGCCGTACTGAACACCCAACTCTGGTACGCCAACGCGTCACCATCGTTCCCGTACACCGTCGTCCCGCACGTCGTCGTCCGCCAGGTCAACCCGAGCCCGTACCGACCGTCCTGCACCCCGGGTGTCTTCATCTCCGCCAACAGCTCCGGCGCGAGCAATCGCCCACCCAGTAAGGCATTCACGAACCGATCGAGATCCCGAGTCGACGAGATCATCTCCCCGGCCGCCCCGAACACCGACGGATTCATCTCCGTGTAGTCGATCAACCCGCCGTCCGGCCCCGGCACGTACCCGTGCGCATGCGGCCCCCGGATCCACGGCGACGTCCCCGGAAACGACGTGTCGCGGAGCTTCAGCGGCCGAATCACCCGCCGCTCCACCACCTCGGCGTACGACATCCCGGTCACCTTCTCGAGAATCTCGCCGAGCAACAGGTAGTTCGTGTTCGAGTACTTGTAAGCCACACCAGGCTTGGACGTCGGCGGATTCGCCAACGCGCGTTCGATCAACTCGTCCGCCGTCCAGGTCCGCCACCGATTCGCATAGAACTCAGCCGCCGGCGGCCGCGGCAACGTGTACAGCACGTCGTACAACCCGCTCGTATGGTTCATCAACTGTCGCACCGTCACCCCCTCGGCCCGAACCCCCGGCAACCACTTCTCCACCGGATCATCCAGCCCCAACCGCCCAGCCCCCGCCAACTGCAGAACCGCCACAGCCACAAACGTCTTAGTCACACTCCCCACCCGAAACCGCCCCGCCCCTGGCACCGGCCGCCCCGTCTCAACCTCCCCCACCCCACTCCGCCCCCGCCAAACCCGCCCATCCCGCCAAACCTCAACCTGAGCCCCCACCCCAGCCGCCCCCACCACCCCATCCAACTCCCGCTGCAACCCACCCCGCCCCGCCTGCGCCCCCAACGGCGCCCCCACCAACCCAGCCACGACAATCCCCACAACCCCAACAAGTCGTCTCATACCCACCACCCTCAACGACCAGCCGCCCCCGCCGAATCCGGGAACCCCCGGACCCCAGCCACTCACCAACCCCAAAATCCCCCACCCCCACCCACCCCGCCAAGCGTGCCGCCAACCCTCAACCCCAACTAGATGAGTGGGGGAGATCCGCACCTGCGTGGTGCCCGGGACGGGATTCGAACCCGTACGCCTTTCGGCTGCGAGGTTTAAGCTCGCTGCGTCTGCCGTTCCGCCACCCGGGCGCGGGACGAGAGTACGTTATTGGTAGTTCTTGCGGGGGTGGACGGCGTGGGCGCCGGCTACTCGGTCGAGGAAGAGTTTGCCGTTGCAGTGGTCGATCTCGTGCTGGAGGGCGCGGGCTTCGAAGGCGTCGGTGGTGATGGTGGCCTGGTCGGTGGTGCCGGGGAGGGTGCCGGTGACGGTGAGGCGGGTGGCGCGTTTGACGTCGCCGGTGAAGTCGGGGACGGACATGCAGCCTTCGCGGGCTTTCTCCTGGCGGGTGGCTTCGGTGATGACGGCGTTGCAGAGGACGAAGACGCCGTGGCAGGTGCGGGTCTTGGGGTGGCCGGTGACGTCGAGGGCGAACATCTGGACGGAGATGCCGACCTGGGGGGCGGCGAGGCCGACGCAGCCGGGGGAGACGCGCATGGTGGCGACGAGGTCGGCGGCCAGGGCGACCATGGTGGGGTCGAGGGGGTCGACGGGGGCGCCGACGGCGGCCAGCACGGGGTGCGGGGCGCGGACCACTTCCAGGACGTCGCCGACCAGGCCGAGCTGGGCGGGACTCCAGGCGGCGAGGGTCTGGTTGAGGTGCGCGACGGTCACAGGTCGTCGCTCTCCGCCGGGCTCAGGGTGACGCCGACGCCCAGCTCTTCGGCGGTGATCTCGAGGGCGCGGTCCAGGGTCTCGAGGTCGGCGGTCAGCGGCAGCTCGACCTCGGCGGTCAGGACGTACAGGTCGCCGCTGAGCCGGGTGGCGAGGTCGGTGATCGTGCCGCCGGCCGCGGCCAGCATCCGGGTCACCGCCGCGACGATCCCCGGCCGGTCCGCGCCGTGCACGCTCAGGAGGTACGACGGGCCGATCGCGGCGTGCGCGTGTTCCGGACCCATCGCCCGGACCGTGATCACCAGGTCGCCGCGCAGCGGCTCGACGGCCGCCTTGACCTCGTCGAGGGAGCCGGAGCACACGATCATCATCGCGAAATGACCGCGCAGCAGCGTCATCGTGGAGTCCTCGAGGTTCACGCCGGTCCCGGCGAGGGCCTCGGTGACGTCGGCGATGATGCCCGGGCGATCCGGGCCGATGACGGTGACGGCGAGCTGACTCATGCCCGGCAACCTACCGCCGACCAAAGGTGACGATCACACCGACTTCGGTATCCGGACGCCGCGGAACGGCCCGGCCGGCGGCCCGGCGACGCTACATTCGTCCCATGGACCGGCCGTCGCACCGCCGCAGCCCGCGCGACTGGGCCGTCGACACGGCCGTCTTCTTGTTCGCGCTGATCTTCGGACTCGCGGTCTTCGAGGACAGCGTGCAGCCCGGGAGCCGGGACCTGCTGACGCTGCTGGACCTCATCTCCGGTTTCGCGCTGTGCATCGCGATCTGGCTCCGCCGCCGGTGGCCGGTGCAGCTCGCGCTGATCGCCGCCGTCGTCACGATCTTCTCGGAGATGGCCAGCGGCGCCGCGCTGGTGCTGATCCTGAGCGTGGCGGTCTATCGCCCTGTGCGGACGACGTTGCTCGTCTTCGGCGCGAACTCGGTCTCCCTGTTCTTCTATCTGCAGTTCAGGGGCCCGCCGGAGAGCGGCGCGCTGGCCGTCGCGGTCATCGCGCTCTACATCGCCGTCGCCGGCTGGGGGCTCTACATCCGCTCCCGCCGCCAGCTCATGCAGACCCTCCGGGACCGCGCCGACCGGGCCGAGACCGTCGCGCGGCTGCAGGCTGAGCAGGGCCAGCTCCGCGCCCGCGAGGAGATCGCCCGCGAGATGCACGACGTCCTCGGCCACCGGCTCTCCCTGCTCAGCGTGCATGCCGGCGCCCTCGCCTACCGGCCGGACGCCTCGACGGAGGAGGTCGCGAGTGCGGCGGAGGTGATCCGGGCCAGCGCGCATCAGGCGCTGCAGGATCTCCGCGAGGTGATCGGCGTACTGCGGGCGCCGGTCGGGGAGTTGCCGCAGCCGACGTTCGCCGATCTGCCGGCGCTGGTCGAGGGTGCGCAGCAGGCCGGTCTGCCCGTCGATCTCACGCTGGACGTCGCCGGCACGCTGCCGGATCACGTCGGGCGGACGGCGTACCGGATCGTCCAGGAAGGACTGACGAACGCGATGAAACACGCGCCCGGCGAGCCGGTCACCATCGCCCTGACCGGTGCCCCCGGCAACGGTCTGACAGTCGAGGTGCACAACCCGGCGCCCGACCGGCGGCGCGGCGAGGGCCAGGGCCTGCTCGGCCTGACCGAACGCGCCGCGCTCGTCGAGGGCCGTATCGAGTACGGCCGCACCCCCGAGGGCGACTTCCGCCTGTACGCCTGGCTACCGTGGCCGGCATGATCCGGGTACTGATCGTCGACGACGACCCGCTGCTCCGCGCCGGCCTCAAGCTGATGCTGGGCGGCGCCGAGGACATCCGCGTCGTCGGTGAGGCCGGTGACGGCAGCGGCGTCCCGGGCCTGATCGAGCGCCTCGCGCCGGACGTCGTCCTGATGGACATCCGGATGCCCGGCACCGACGGCCTGACCACGACCGAGACCGTACGCCGACGTCCGGGCGCGCCCGAGATCATCATCCTGACCACGTTCGACGCCGACGAGCACGTACTCCGGGCGCTGCGCGCCGGGGCGGCCGGCTTCGTCCTCAAGGACACCCCGCCGGGCGAGATCGTCGAGTCGGTACGCCGAGTCGCGGGCGGTCAGCCGGTGCTGTCACCCGCGGTCACCAAGCGGCTGATCACCCGGGTCGCGGCGTCCGGTCACGACGAGCGCAAGACCAAGGCGGTCCGGCGGCTGGGCACCCTCAACGACCGCGAGCGGGAGATCGCCGTCGCGGTCGGTGAGGGTAAATCGAACGCCGAGATCAGCGCCTCGCTCTACCTGAGCGTCCCCACGGTGAAGACGCATGTGTCGCGCATCCTGACCAAACTCGACCTGAACAACCGCGTCCAGATCGCCCTACTGGTGCACGACGCGGGCCTGCTGCACGACTAGGACTGCGTCGCCCGGCGGAACTCCTCGCGCGGCGCCTGCAGCGTGCCCAGCGAGGTGACCTCGCGCCGGAAGAACAGCGCGAGCGTCCAGTCCAGGACGACGCGAGCCTTGCGGTTGAAGGTGGGGACGCGGCTGACGTGGTAGCTGCGGTGCACGAACCAGGCCGGCCAGCCCTTGATCTTGATCCCGAACAGCTGGGCGACGCCCTTGTGCAGACCGAGGCTGGCCACCGAGCCGACGTACTTGTGCTTGTAGTCGGTCGGCGCCTTGCCGTCGACGGTCCGCAGGATGTTCGCCGCGAGCTGGTGGGCCTGCCGGACGGCGTGCTGCGCGTTCGGCGCGCAGAAGACGCCGGGCTCGGCGGTGAGATCCGGTACGGCGGCGTTGTCGCCGGCCGACCAGGCGTCGTCCACGCCCTCGATGCGCAGGTTCGGCAGGCACTTGACCCGGCCGCGCTCGTCCAGCGGGAAGTCGGTGCCGGCCAGCGCCGGGTTCGCCTTCACACCCGCCGTCCAGACGATCGTGTCGGCGTCGAACTCCTCGCCGTCGCTGAGCACGACGCGGCCCTTCTCGCAGGACTCCAACCGGGTCTCCAGCTTGATGTCCATGTTCCGCTTGCGGAGCTGGTCGACGGTGTACTTGCCGAGATCCGGGCCCACCTCGGGCAGGATCCGGTTGGTCGCCTCGACCAGCACCCAGCGCATGTCGGACGGCTGGATGTTGTCGTAGTACCGGGTCGCGTAGCGGGCCATGTCCTCGAGCTCGGCGAACGCCTCGACCCCGGCGTACCCGCCGCCGACGAAGACGAAGGTGAGCGCGGCCTTGCGCAGCGCCGGGTCGGGCTGCGAGCTCGCGACGTCCAGGCGGTCGAGCACCTTGTTCCGCAGGGCGATCGCCTCTTCGACGTTCTTGAACCCGGCGGCCTCCTCGGCCAGGCCGGGGATCGGCAGCGTGCGCGCGATCGAGCCGAGCGCGACCACGACCTGGTCGTAGGCCAGCTCGTACGCCGGGCCCTCCTCGGGCAGCACCTTCGCGACCTTGTGCGCGTGGTCGATCCCGGTCACCCGCCCGGTCACCACCCGGCAGCCCTTGAGCGTCTTGCGCAGCGGCACGACGACGTGCCGCGGCTCCACCGAACCGGCCGCCGCCTCCGGCAGGAACGGCTGGTAGGTCATCACCGACCGCGGGTCGACCACGGTCACCCGGATCTTGCCTTTCCGGGCCGCGCGACGCAGTCCGTACGCGGTGTACATCCCGACGTAACCGCCTCCGACGACGAGGATGTGCGGCACCTGGGCTGTCATGCGGTTCACTCTCCCTGAGTGGTTCTCCGACTTCATGTCTACTTCAGGTTACGCGTTCGTGAAAACTTTCACAAACCCTCCCGAGAGTGATCTCACCCACCGAAATCCCTCCCTGGAGTGAGGTCCCACGGCCCTATCGTGACCCTGTTCCCCACCCACCGACAGCTATCCACCCACCCGTCACGCAACCGCAAGATCCGAGCCGACCGAACGGGCAGGAGACCGGCGCGGCGAGGTGACCAACGGATGACGGCTGATAGACGTTTGTGAGAGGGCTTGAAAGTCGGTGGGGTGCGGAGGGTGAATGGAAGTGTGAACCGTAAGGCTGTGCTCGCTGCCGCGTTGCTCGTCCCGCCCGCCGCGTGTGCGGCGCTGGCTCTGGCCCGGGACAGTTTCGACAACGCGAACGCCGCGCTCGTGCTCGCGGCGCTGATCGTAGGTGTCGCGGCCTTCGGGTACCGCTCGGCCGGGCTGGTCGCGGCGGTGTCGAGCGCGATCTGGTTCGACTTCTTCCTGACCGTTCCGTATCACGCGCTGACGATCAGTAGCCGGGATGACGTGGAGACCACCATCCTGCTGGTGGTGATCGGGGTCGCGGTCAGTGAGATCGCGATCTGGGGCCGTCGGCAACAAGCTCGGGCATCGCGGCACAGCGGCTATCTGGACGGCGTCCTGACCACCTCGCAGGCGGTCGCGGCCGGTGGGTCGACGCAGGAGCTGATCGATCACGTGAGTGTGCAGCTGACCGCCGTACTGCGCTTGGACGGCGCTCGCTTCGTTGCCGGTGACAACCGGACGACGGCGCCCCGGCTCAACCCGGACGGCACGGTCACGCGCGGTGGTCACCTCCTCAAGGTTGAGCGCGATGGCCTGCCGACGAACGCCGAGATCGAGCTCCCCGTCCAGCATGCCGGCCGCACCCGCGGCCGCTTCCTCCTCACCGCCGCGACCCGCATCAGCTACCCCGACCTCCAGCAACGCCAAGTAGCCGCCGCTCTGGCCGGCCAACTCGCGCACGCCTTGGCGCCGCAACCCCACTGACCGGCCTGCGGGAGCACCGCGTCCCGGGTGGCCGCCGGCAAGCGTCGTACCTGCCTCACCAGGTGCGACGCCCCGCCGCGTTCGCAACAACCGGCAAACCCCTTCTCACGCCGGACGACGTCCGTCATCATGCCCGCATGGAAAAGGGGGAACTCGCCGCCCGCGTGGGCCAACTGTCAGCCGCCACCGACTACCCGATCGCCGCCATCGTCTGGCAACCCGCCAAAGGCCCTTTCATCACCCTCGACCGCAAAGGCGCCACCCCGGTCCTGCGCCTCCGCCGCGACATCCTCACCTGGTGCCCAGCCCTCCAAGACCTACTCATCACCCAAACCCTCCTCTCCTTCCGCCTCAAAGCCCACCGCCGCATCCGCCTCCTCCGGGTCATCTTCTGCCTCGGCGGCGCAGCGGCCGGCGCGGCCGGTGCCTACTACTTCGACCTCCCGGGGCTCCTGATTGCCGCTCCGCTCGTGCTCGTCCTGAGCGCGGTGGTCATGGGCCTCTACCTCCGTCGGCTGACCCGCCGAATAGACGAACGGCTGCTCCCTGCCGTCGGGTCGGCCACCTTTCGCGAGGGCCTCGAGCACCAGGAGTGTCCCTTCACTCCGGGTACCTTCCTCGCCTCGGCTCTCAGTGGATGCCCGCCCCGAGCCAAGCAACGCCTGCAATGGCTGGAAGCGCAAGGCGCCTCCACGGCGACTTGATCGGGGCAGGCTCCGATCCGTCATCATGTGCTCGTGAACGAACAGGAGTTCGCGGCCCAGGTAGCCGACCTGGCCACCCGCACCGGCAATCCCGTCCCGCCGATCACCCCGGTCGTCGGCCTGCCCAACACCCAGCCGATCTGCCTCCAGCCGCCCGGCCATGTCGGCCCGATGGTCTTCGTCCGAAAAGACATCAACGAGCTGATGCCGGACTTCGTCCAGGTGCACGAGACAGCGGTGGAATTCGCGCAGGCCAAGCTCGGCATCCATCGCCACCGTCAGCGGCGAAGTCAGGCAATGACGTTCCTCATCGCGCTGCTCTTCATCGCGCTGGTGATCGTGACGGGCCGATCGACCGACGACACCTTGACCTTCCTGGCGATTGTCGCGCTAGGCGGTTGGCTGATGGTTCGCGGCGTCCAACTGGTGGTGATTGCGACGACCTGGCGGTGGTTCATGCGCCGGACGTTGCGGGGTGTGGTCGAGTTGCTGGGGCGGGAGCAGGTCGTGCGGGCGCTGGAGTGGTACGCCGCGCAGCCGGCCCGGCCGGAGATGACCTGGAACCAGCCTGGCCGGCGCTGGCTGCTGGACGGGGCGCCGCCTACCGCCCGCACACAACTGCGGTGGATTACATCGGAAGCCGATTGAAAATCGGTGCTTCGGGTTTCGGTTGGGGAACGAGGGGTTGATTCTCAGATGTTGTTAAGGGTGGGACCGTAGTATTTCGATACGACCCCGGATGTGGGTCATCAGGAGGAAGACATGCAGAGCAGTAACCCGGTCCTGAACCGGTCGAGTGCATTCGCGCCTGGCCACGGCCAGGCTTATCCGGGGGCCGCTCCGTACGGTCAGCCGGGTCCTTACGGCCAGCAGCCCGGTCAGTACGGCGGCCCGGGCATGCCGCCCCAGCAGTACCAGGGCGCCGGAGCGGGCAGCCGGCCGATGACGCTGGACGACGTGATCGTGAAGACCGCGGCCACGCTCGGTGTGGTCGTCGTCGCGGCGGCGTTCGCGTGGTGGTTCGTACCGCAGGCCCTCGTCACGCCGACGCTGATCGGCGGCGCGCTGGTCGCGTTCGCGATCGCGATGGTGCTGTCGTTCTCCCGGCGGATCAACCCTGCGGTGCTGATGGCGTACGCCGTTGCCGAGGGCGCGTTCCTCGGGATCGGCTCCAAGTTCTTCGCGGTGCTGGTCGACGACCCGGCGATCGTTGTCCAGGCGGTGCTGGCGACGCTGGTCACCTTCGGGCTGACGCTGGCGACGTACAAGTACTTCGCGATCAAGGTGACGCCGCGGTTCCAGAAGATGGTCATCCTGGCCACGATGGGCTTCGCGGGCGTGCTGCTGGTCAACTTCGTGCTGGGGCTGTTCGGTCTCACCACCGGTATCAGCGGGATGGGCCCGCTCGGCCTGCTGTTCGCCTTCCTCGGCGCCGGCCTGGCCGTGTTCAACCTGATCCTCGACTTCGACATGGTCGAGCAGGGCATCCGCGCCGGCGCCCCGCAGAACGAGGCCTGGCGCGCGGCCTTCGGCCTGACCGTCACGCTGGTCTGGCTCTACTGGAACATCCTGCGCATCCTCGCCATCCTGCGCGGCGGCGACTGATCACCCCGTAACACCAACGAACCGGAGGGCCGGCCCACATCAGGGTCCGGCCCTCCGGCCGTTTCACCCCGGCGTCCGCTTGTTGCCAGCGCCCGTAATTCCCGGCGTCCGGCGCGTAGCGTCGAATCTCGGCGACGAGTGGAGGCGCGATGTGGGTCTGGATCACGCTGGGCGTGGTGGCGCTGCTGGTCGTGGGGGCGTTCGCGTTCGTCCGCGTCCGATCGTCGGGCGCGCCGCCGGAGCAGCGATCCCAGCAGGTCGAGGATCGTGGGCAACCCCGGGTCTCCTGGCCGCCGGGTTACCCGACCGCCGGCCTGCGTACCCAGCGACAGAGCAGCGGGTTGTACCTGATCGAGAGCCTGCCGAGCGAGGCCGCGGCGCTGCAGTTCCTCCGCGGCTGCGAGATCAGAGACCAACTGATCTACGTGATCGCCGAGACTCCCCAAGAGAACCTGGGCAAGGACCTGGTGATGATCTTCCGTGAGAGCAACGGATTCCTCGTCGAGATGGCTGTCCGTCGGCCACTGCCGACAGCGCTCCGATCCACGGTCGATTGTGCTCGGTGCGGGTTCTCCGTGATCCCGTTCAAGAGGCCCCGCTTGCCGGACATTTCCGGATCAGTACGGGTCTACACGTATGTGACGCTGGACGACCTGGGCTTACAGGGACAGGGCTACCGGTGTACGTCGTGCCAGGCGTTGGCCTGCGCTGCTTGCTATCAGGCCGTGCCGGAACTGCGCGCGGCCACGGGCGCGCTGGATCTGCGGTGCTGGTTGTGCCACGGCACTGTCGGCGTGTACCTGTAAACGACGGCGGCCGATCCCTCCACCTGTAGGGGTCGGCCGCCGCGGAAAAACTCTTCTCCTGTTCGGGTTGTCAGCCCATTCGCCGATGCGCTTTGACGAGGTCGTACTCGTGGACGATGGCGGTTGCGTGCCCGTGCGCGAGTTCGTACTCGCCGGAGAGCCACCGCACTCTGTCGTCGAAGCGCAGGAACGACGGTCCGTCGTTCATCAGCTGGAACCACTCGGTCATCTCGCGTCCGGTGCACTTGGGCACTTTCTCCACCAAACGCTGGTGCGTTTCCTCGGAGTGGTTCAAGCCCATCGTCGCCTCCCGTCATCGGGGTATCGCGTCTGTTATCGACTGTGCACCACGAAGACGCCTACAGGCAAGGGGTTCGACATGAAAGTCCGTACTCAACTCAAGCACTGAACCGTCACGTTCCAACGGAGCAAGAACTTCTAGACCGGTACGGCGTCCGTCTCGGTGCTGTCCTCGACCCGGTCGACCGGCGCCTTGGGGTGCCGGCGGCGGTGCCGGAGCTCGGCCCAGCGGCCGCGCGGGCCGCGCTCGCGACCGGCGACCTCGGTGGCCGAGACCTCCGTACCCGCGGTGCGAACGGCCTGGACGGCGGCCTCGGCGATCGGCAGGATCGCCTCGCCGCGGAACGACTCCGGATGGACGAAGGACTCGGGACCGACTCCCATCGCGGCGGCGACCGAGGGCAGCAGGGCGGCGGCCGCGGCGGCGTACCCGATCGCGGAGGGGTGGAAGTTGTCCCGGCCCCACATCGTGGGGTCGGCGCGGAAGGCCGGGCCGAGCAGCGAGCCGAGCGAGACCGTCCGGCCGCCGGCGTCGACGACGGCGATCGTCTGGGCGGCGGCGAGCCGGTGGCTCCAGGCGCGCGCGACCTGCCGCAGCGGCGGCATGATCGAGCGGACGGCGCCCAGGTCGGGGCAGGTGCCGACGACGACCTCGCAGTTCGCGGCGCGCAGCCGGCGGACGGCGGCCGACAGCAGCCGGACCGAGACCGACGGCGACATCTGCGCCTTGACGTCGTTCGCTCCGATCAGGATGACGGCGACATGCGGGCCGGCCTGCAGGGCGGCGTCCACCTGCTGGGCGAGGTCGGTCGACTTGGCGCCGGTCTTGGAGACGTCGACGAGCCGGACCGGACGCTGCGCCAGATCGGTCAGCCCGGAGGCGAGCATCACCCCCGGCGTCTCGTCGGGCGAGTCCGTGCCGTAGCCGGCCGCGCTGGAGTCGCCGAGCATGGCGAACGTGATCGGGTGTCCTGGATACCGGCCGAACAGACCGCTCCCCGGAGTCGGGTAGTACCGCATCGGGCCGATCACCCGTTTGGCGTACTCGGCCTCAGCGGTCAGCACGCCGTACAAGGTGGCGCCGATGAGACCGAGCCCCCCGCCCCCGAAGGCAGCGGCCTGGGCCAGTTTCCGCGCGGCCCGGGCCTTACCTTTACTCATGAGTACAAGGATTACACGCTGTGACGTACAAGCAAGTGAAATAGGGGAAACGACACGACCATCGCTAGTGTGAAGTTGTGCGCTACGCAGAATCTCTCCTGGACCTGGTCGGCAACACCCCGCTGGTCAGGCTGACCAAGACCACGGACGGGGCGAAACCACTCGTCCTGGCCAAGGTCGAGTACTTCAACCCCGGCGGCTCGGTGAAGGACCGGATCGCGGTCCGGATGATCGAGGCCGCGGAGGCCTCCGGCGAGCTCAAGCCCGGCGGGACGATCGTCGAGCCGACCTCCGGGAACACCGGCGTCGGGCTCGCGATGGTGGCCCAGCAGAAGGGCTACCAGTGCGTCTTCGTCTGCCCGGACAAGGTCAGCGAGGACAAGCGCAACGTGCTCAAGGCGTACGGCGCCGAGGTCGTGGTCTGCCCGACCGCGGTCGCGCCGGAGCACCCGGATTCGTACTACAACGTCTCCGACCGCCTGGTCCGCGAGATCGAGGGCGCCTGGAAGCCGAACCAGTACGCCAACCAGAACAACCCGCGCTCGCACTACGAGACCACCGGTCCGGAGCTGTGGGAGCAGACCGAGGGCAAGATCACCCACTTCGTGGCGGGTGTCGGCACCGGCGGCACGATCAGCGGCACCGGTAAGTACCTCAAGGAGGTGTCCGGCGGTCGCGTCCAGATCATCGGCGCCGACCCCGAGGGTTCGGTGTACTCCGGCGGCACCGGCCGCCCGTACCTGGTCGAGGGCGTCGGCGAGGACTTCTGGCCCGAGACCTACGACCGCGACATCTGCGACCGGATCATCGAGGTCTCGGACGCCGACTCGTTCGCGCTGACCCGCCGGCTGGCCCGCGAGGAGGCGATGCTCGTCGGCGGCTCCGCCGGGATGGCGGCCGCGGCGGCGATCCGGCTCGCCCAGGAGCTCGACGACCCGGACGCCGTCATCGTCGTCCTGCTGCCGGACGGCGGCCGCGGCTACCTGACGAAGGTGTTCAACGACGACTGGCTGGCCCAGTACGGCTTCCTCGCGCACACCAAACAGGGGACGACGCTCGGCGACGTCCTGGCCGGTAAGGACGGCAGCCTGCCGCCGCTGGTGCACACCCACCCGCATGAGACGATCGCCGAGGCGGTCGCGATCCTGCGTGAGTACGGCGTCTCCCAGATGCCGGTGGTCCGCGCGGAACCACCGGTGATGGCGGCCGAGGTGGCCGGCGCGGTGTCGGAGCGCACGCTGATGGACGCGTTGTACTCCGGCAAGGCGCGGCTGGCTGACATGGTCGAGCAGCACATGGACCCGTCGCTACCGTCTCTCGGCGCGGGCGAGGCCGTCACCAAAGCGGTCGAGCTGCTCGAAGGAAGGGACGCCCTGATGGTGCTGGACGACGGCAAGCCGGTGGGCGTGCTGACCCGGCAGGACCTGCTGGTCCATCTAGCTGTCGACTGACTCCCCGTTCGGAGAGACTTAGCGGTCCACGACCGAAGGCACGATGGCGAGCAGGGCCATCACGACGATGCCGATGACTACGGCGGCTGCTCCCGCGATCTGAAGGATTTCCATAGCTCAAGGTTCCTTCAGAGCGGCCGCCGGGACATCGGTCTGCGGCACGGTCTTGGCTTCATCCCAAGGTCGTACGCCGGCTACTGTCCGCTCATCCTTCAGGAGTGCGGGGGACCCCTAGGGGACTACCGCACCAGGACGAAGTCGGCCGGATCGAGCCTCCGGGTCTTCCGCCAGTACGAGACGCTGAACTCGGGCCAGACGACCGAGTTCCGCCCGGTCTCGTCGTGGTACCAGCTCGTACAGCCGGACTCCCAGACCGTCCCGCGGAGCTCCTCCTGGACGTCGTCCGCGAACTTGCGCTGGGCGTCCGCCCGGACCTCGACGTACGTCGCGCCGCGGCGCCGGCGCAGCTCGAGCGCCTGCAGCACGTACCGGACCTGGGCCTCGATCATGAACACCATCGACGAGTGGCCGAGGCCGGTGTTCGGGCCGACCAGGAAGTAGAGGTTCGGGTAGCCGGCGGCCGTCATCCCGAGGTGGGCGCTGATCCCCTCGCGTTTCCAGTGTTCGGCCAGGTCGACGCCGTCCTTGCCGAGGATCGGCATCCGGGTCAGGTTGGCGCCGACGTCGAACCCGGTGCCGAACACGATCGTGTCGGCCGGCCGCTCGATCCCGTCCGCGGTCTGGACGCCGGTCGCGGTGATCCGGCTGATCGGCGTCGTCACCAGGTCGACGTTCGGCCGGGAGAACGTCGGGTAGTAGTCGTTGGAGACGAGCAGCCGCTTGCAGCCGATGTCGTACTTCGGGGTCAGCCGGGCGCGCAGATCCGGATCCGGGACCTGTTTGCGCAGATGCTGTTTGGCCTGCAGCTCCAGGCCTTTCATCAGCTTCGGGTTCCCCGCGAAGCCGGCGCCGCGGATCTCCAGCCCCCAGTAGATCGCGTTCCGGATCGCGCGCTGACCGGCCGGGAACCGCTCGTGCAGCCGGCGCTCCACCGGGCCGATCGCGCGGTCGGGTTTTGAGGTGACCCAGGGCGCGTTGCGCTGATAGACGTCGAGCTGCCCGACCTGCTCGGCGAGCTTCGGCACGAACTGGACCGCCGACGCGCCGGTGCCGATCACGGCGACCCGGCGTCCGGTGAGGTCCTGCTCGTGGTCCCACTGGGCCGAGTGGAACGCCGTACCGGTGAAGGAATCCAGGCCCTGGATCTCGGGCAGCTTGGGCCGCTGCAGGCTGCCGACCCCGGTCACCAGCGCGTCGGCCTCGATGGTCTCGGAGCCGTTCACCGTGACGGCCCAGCGGCCGGTGGCCTCGTCGAAGGCCGCCTCGGTGACCTCGGCGCCGTACCGGATCTTGCCGGCGACGCCGTACTTCTCGGCGCAGTGCTCGAGGTAGGTGAGGATCTCGTCCCAGGGGGCGAACATCCTGGTCCAGTGCGGGTTCTGCTCGAACGAGAACGAGTAGAGGTACGACGGGACGTCGCACGCGCAGCCGGGGTAGGTGTTGTCCCGCCAGGTCCCGCCGAGCCGATCGGCCTTCTCCAGGATGACGAAGTCCTCGCAGCCGACCTGCCGCAGTTTGATGCCCATGCACAACCCGGCGAACCCGGACCCGATGATCACGACCGCTGTCATAGCGCCCGAGGTTACCGGCGAGTCAACTGGATGGGAACCGGCTACCGCAACCGGTGCAGGATCTCGCCGGCGTTCGGGACGACGAGGGTGTCGGGGTCCTGCTCGTAGGCGGCCAGGTCGACGGTCGCCGGGTCGAGGTAGTTGAGGTTCGCGCGGCGGACGACGTCCTCCGGGATGCCGGTCGCGAGCGTGACCTGGAGGCGGAGGTGCTCGCCGGTCTCGGCGTCCCAGCTGCCGGCGCCGCGGAGGTGGGTCGAGTGTGCGAGGACGCCCCAATGGACGTCGCGGAACTTCTCCCACTGGCCGAGGAAGTAGTCGCGGCAGTGGTAGCCGATCTCCTCGATCTCGGGATGCATCGCGGCGATCTGCTTCACGTGCGGCGCGTAGAGGATGACTTCGCCGCCGTCCGCGACGACCGGCTCGAGCTTGTAGAAGCCCTTGGCCGCCGTCCAGATGTCGGCGTACTTCTCCGGCATGATCGAGACGACGCGGCGGACCGGGCGGTCGAGGTAGCGGACGTGCGTCTGCGCGGAGACCTCGGCGGCGGCGCGCCAGGACGATTCGGTGTCGCCGAACGCGATCGCGTGCAGGGCGTCGGTGCCCGACTGGGCGACGACCGACAGGGCCAGCTTCTGCGCGGGGATGAGCGCGGCGGCCTCGTTGATCAGCGCGCGGACGGGGGTGATGCCGGGGGTGCCGATGATGTCGGCGCTGGTGATGAGGGCGCCCAGCCAGTGCGACATGTCGATGACTTCCTGGCCGGCGACGCCGGGGAAGAAGTACTTGTTGCCACCGGAGAAGCCGACCACCTCGTGCGGGAAGACCGGCCCGACGACGAGCGCGACATCGTGCTCGACGACCGCCCGGTTGAGCCGGACCGGGACCTCGTCGCGGAGCAGCCCGCCGGAGATCTCGCTGACCCGCTCGGCGCTGATCGTGCCGAGATCGGCAAAGGTCTCCGGCTTCCACCACTCGTGGTTGAGGACGCCGTCGTACTCGCCGCCGAGGTGTTTGCGCAGTTCGTCCGGCGTCATCTCGGCGTGGGTGCCGAGGGCAATCAAGATCGTCAGCCGGCGCACCCGCCCGGCCAGCGCCTCGTGGACCGCGCGCATCAGCAGCGGCAGCGGGCAACTACGCGTCGCGTCCGGGACGATCACGCAGACACTGCGGCCCTCGAGCCCCGCACCTCCCAGCGCCTCGCCGACGAACGCCACCACCTCGTCGTCGCTGAGAACCTGCCCCGGACCGCCGATCGTCGCTGTACTCACGGCCCCGACCCTACGGCTTCTGCACGAACGACAGGAGGTAGTAGGCCCAGCGTGGACACCCTGAGCGCTGGGTCACCGGTCAGAAGGTTGATGTGACGGGTGGGTCGCGGCTTTGGTCCATTGGAGGTGTGCGACGGCGACGTAGGTGATCGCGGCCAGTGGCGCCGTCCAGATCGGGAAGAAGGGGAGTTGGCCGGTGAGGGCGGTCGCGACGAAGACCACGGCGAAGATGGCGGCGCCGGCGACGGCGCCGCGGCGGCGGCTGGCGAGGTTGGTGCTGGGGAGGGGGCCGACGTGCCGGTCGAGGAGGGCGGCCAGGGTGCCGAGGCCGGTGATTGCCGTGAGCGCGAACAGCAGGCCGCCGGCGAACTGACCGAACACGACGGCGATCGTGTTCAGGAAGACGAGCAGCGCGGCGGCGACCAGGACGTCGAGCGCTCCGAAGAAGAGGTGGTTCCGGTGTCGCCGGCGGAGGTCGACCTCGTCGGCGGTCCGGATCATCCCGGCCGGCCCGGATAACCGCTGGATGGTCGCGACCGCGCCGAACAGGATCAGCGCGAGCAGGGCGACCCCGATCACCGACAACACGATCGACCGCTCGGTCGAGATGTACGCGCGGACGTCGCCGTCCCCGAAGTCGCACCGCGCCGACGGCGGGAACCAGCTCGTCTGCACAGTCACCCCAGCGCTACTCGCCGCCCCCGCCATCCGCGCGCACGCGTCGGTCGGATCCAGCCAGTCCGGCATCGACATCGAGACCGCCGCCGTCCACCCCAGCCCACCGACCAGCCCGGCCCCCAACGCCCACCGCCGCAGTAATTCCATCCACCTACCCTCTCACCATGACCTACCAAGGCTCGTACCTGTGGTCACTCCGCCAACAGGTCGGTTCCCAGCTCCTACTGATGCCCGGCGCCCAAGTCCTCCTCCTGGACGCCGCCGACCGCATCCTCTTCCAGCGCAGCCGCGACACCGGCCGCTGGGAGCTCCCCGCCGGCGCTGCCGAACCAGGCGACACCTTCCGGACGACGGCCGCCCGCGAGCTCGCCGAGGAGACCGGCCTCATCGTCGACCCGGACGAGCTGGTCCCGTTCGCGGCGCTGTCCCGGGCCGACGTCCACACGCTGACGTACCCGAATGGCGACGTACTGCAGTGTTTTGCGCTCTGCTTCGAGGCTCGGCGCTGGACCGGTGAGCTGCGGGCCGAGCCTGGTGAGGTGTTGGAGGTCGGCTTCTTCGCGGAGCCGCCGGGCGAGTTGCATCCGCCGACCGAGGTGGTGCTCGGGTTGTACGCGGCCTATCGGGAGTCCGGGGTGTTCCAGAGTTCGTAGCAGCGCTTGGTGCCGTGGGCAACGAAGCCGGCTCGGCGGAGGGTGGGGGCGCTGGTGGTGGTGCGGGCGGTGACGAGGGCCAGGGTGGCGCCGTCGGTGCGGGCGGCTTGGCAGCGGGCGGCGATGAGGGCGCGGTAGACGCCGCGGCCGCGGGCTTTCGGCAGGACGCCGGCGCCCCAGAGTCCGACGACGTCGCCCATCAGGGTGTAGCCGGACGAGGCAACGATCTCGCCGTCGAGTTCGGCGACGAAACGGAGTGGTGAGTGGTCACCTCGCGCGGCGGCCGCGATCTCCAACTCCAGTTCGTGCGGCGTCGGCCCTGCACAGCCGAACACCTCGACGTCCACGGCCGCGGCGCGCTTGATGGTTTCGGCGTCCGTCGCGACTCGGACCTGGACGTCGTCCGGCACCTGCAGCCGGTCGACCAGCGTCGCGAGATCCGTGAGGTCGCAGGCCAGGATCTCCAGCTCCTCGATCTGCCGGAATCCGAGCCCCTGCAGGGTTTCCGCGGTATCGGCGGGCGCGGTGCGATTGTTCACCCACCACCGCAGCTTCAGATCCGCCGAACTCCGCGCTCGCACCTCGGCGACCACGTCCTCGACCGGGCGGTCCGTGACCGACCACTGCACCGAGGCACGGTCCGGGTACCGAATCAGCCGGTACTCCGCCGTCTGGACGTCGTCCGCATCCGCCGGTACGAACACCCAGTCCGCCGCCGCCCGCAACACCCGCTCACGCATTGACGAACCTCCAGAGCTCCACAATTGCCGTTCCCACGCCGCTCCCCGCGGGGCGGTTCGCCGATCGGCCAATTGTGAAGCGGTGGCGGTTCACCTTCCGAAATCGGGGTGCGGGGTGGGGGCCGGGTTGGGATGATCGGCCGATGGTCACCAGAGCTGAGATCGCCGACGGGTTGCGGCAGCTGGGGTTGGGGCGGTCGGCGAGCGTGATCGTGCATACGTCGCTGCGGTCGTTCGGGCAGGTGGACGGCGGCGCCGAGGCGGTCTGTCAGGCGCTGATCGACACGTGCGGGACGGTCCTGATGCCGGGCGGCACCTGGGATTCGACCGTGGTCGCCGCGCCGCCGGGCTCGGCTCGGCCGAACAACGCGTTCCGGCCCGCCGTGGACTGGGCAACCTTCGACGAGTCGGTTCGCCGGGCCTCGGCGTACCGGCCGGATCTGCCGGTCGACCGCTGGCTCGGGGTGGTGCCGGATGTGATGCGCTCGGTCTTCGCGCCGCCGCGGACGACGCACCCGCTCTTCTCGTACCAGGCGATCGGCGAGCGAGCCGAGGAGGTGCTGGCCGCGCAGCGGGTCGACTGGCCGCTCGGCCCGATCGAAGCGCTGGACGGCGAGGTGCTGCTGCTCGGGGTCGGCCACACCTCGAACACGACGATCCATCTGGCCGAGCAGCAGCTCGGGATGTCCCGCTTCTACCGATACGCGAAGACCGGGGACGGCGTCTGGTCCGAGTTCCCGAACCTACCGGGGGAGAGCCACCGCTTCGACGCGATCGAGCCCTCGTTGCTGGCAGCAACGAAAGAGGTGCGGATCGGGGCATGCCGGGCGCGGCTGATCCCGGTCGCCGCAGTGCTG
Organism: Kribbella sp. NPDC104218; assembly: GCF_055584105.1. NCBI lineage: Bacteria > Bacillati > Actinomycetota > Actinomycetes > Propionibacteriales > Kribbellaceae > Kribbella > Kribbella sp. NPDC104218. The sequence continues at coordinate 383,436 of NZ_JBVJMQ010000001.1, read as the reverse complement.
GCGGCGGCCCGGCAGCTGATCCTCGACGACCCAGGCGCATTGCTCTGCTCGGACGACCCGGAGTGCCGCTGCGCGGCCGCGTTGGCGCAGCGGTTAGAGCAGCTCTAGGTCGCGCTCGGCGTACCGGCGGTGCCACCACTCCTCATTGAGGATCGTCTCCAGACAACCGCGCACCGGGTACGCCGCCGCCGGCGGGTAACTCGGCCCGTCGACCGGAGTGGTCTCGGAGTCGAGGACGTCGTCGGTCAGCGCATCGACGTACCGGCGGACACGACCCATCCGGTCCGCCCGCAAGACGAGCACCTCGTCGAGCGACGGCTGGACGTCGAGGTCCCACGGCAGCCTAGGGTCCGGCGGACAGCCATCGAACGGGAGATCAAGCGCATCCCACGGCTCCGGATCGCCGAGAATCGCGCGGCTCATCCAGGTGTCGGTCGCATAGACCAGATGCCGCAGCGTCTGAATGAACGACCACTCGCCGTCCACCCGCACCTGCAACTGCTCGGCCGGCAACTCACGCACCCGCGCGATCGTGCCTGCCCACATCTCCTCGACCACATCCCACCCCACACGGAACCCGTCAGCATCCGTCGGCCGCATCTTCACCCGCTCCGGATACCGCCGATCCAGCTCCGCCTCCACCAACGGCGCAACCTCGACCCCGTTGACCGTCAGCCCCTCGATCACCCCCTCGATCCGCACCCCCTCGAACAACACACTCCGAAACACCGACCCCCCGAACCCCACCCGCTCGAACCGCGAATCCCGAAAATCCACGTCCCGAACCACAGCCCCACGCAAATCCCGATCAACGAACGTCTCACCCATACCGCCCACGCTAACGGTGGTTCCGGACGAATCCCGTCCGTTTACAGCTGCTTGGTGAACATGAGGGTGAGGCTGTCGTCGTTGGTGACGGTTTGCATGGGGGCGACTTGGCGGCCGTCGTAGATGAGGCCGCGGCCGTCCGGGATGTAGCCGCGGCGGACGTACATGCGCTGGGCGTTGCCGTAGTCGGGGTAGAGGCCGACGCCGATGCCGACGACGGGGGAGCGGGTGGCGATGCGGGCCTCGGCGGCGTCCATGAGGGCGGTGCCGATGCCGCGCCGGCGGACTTCGGGGAGGACGTTGAAGTCCTGGATCTCGGGGATGCCGGCGAAGGGCTCGTACGGCGACTCCCAGCGGATCGTCAGGTAGCCGACGTACTGGTTGTCGAGGAAGGCGACCAGGATGTCGCGGTCGCCTGCTTGCTGCTCCTCGAGGTAGCGCTCGTACTGCGATTCGGGCTTGGGCCAGCCGAGTCGCGCGAACGCGGCGGCGATCACCGGCGGATCTTCGGGCTGGAGGGCGCGGATCACCAGGTTCATGTCTGGGAGCGTAGGCGGGCGGCGGCTGGAAAGGCGCGGGAATTTCTGTGAGGTAGCGGACGTGATCTGTCCGCTACTGCTCTTAGAGTTCTGGGTATGACGAACGCACAGAGCGAGCAGGCCGACCTCCTGGACTTCCTCGGCAAGCACCGCTGGTTCCTGCGCCACACGGCCCAGGGCCTGACCGACGAGCAGGCGAACACCGCCAGCACCGTCAGCGCGCTCACCATCGGCGGGCTGATCAAACACGTGACCACGGTCGAGAAGAACTGGGCGGCCTTCGCGCGGAGCGGGACGCCCGAGGTGGACTACGCGGCCGACAGCGCGACCGAGTACACGCCGGAGATGCTCGCCGCGTGGGAGGACAACTTCCGGCTCGTCAAGGGTGAGACGCTGGCCGACGTCCTCGCGGAGTACGAGAAGACGGCGGCCGCGACCGACGAGCTCGTTCGCACGCTCGACCTGAACATGACGTACGAGCTGCCGGCGGCGCCCTGGCAGCCGCCGGGCGTCTTCTGGTCCGTCCGCCGCGTCTTCCTGCACATCACCGCGGAGACCGCGCAGCACGCCGGGCACGCGGACATCATCCGGGAGACGATCGACGGCCAGAAGACGATGGGCTAGGTGCGGTCGTCCGGCGCGATGTAGCCGAACGTCGGGCCGGCGCCGTCCTTGAGGAGTTTGAGCATGCCGGCTTTGAGGCCGTACATGGCGCGGATCGAGTCCCGGATCATGGCGGGCTCGCCGTTGAAGGTCTGCTCGAGCAGGTAGAGGACCATGCAGTAGGTGTTGTCGAACTCCAGCTGGGCCGCGCGGACGACGGGGTCCGCGGCCGGCTGCGGGTTCGGCTGCATGGCGGCGATCCCCGCGGGGTCGAGCGTGATGGGATCGCCGGTCGGGCCGGACGCCGGGGTGTCGCCGTGCTGGTACCGGCGTCCGAGCTGGAGCTCCTTGAAGCGGTAGTAGTGCGCGACTTCGTCCCGATCGGGGTGGCTGAAGTCGCGGTCGCCGTCCCAGATCCCGCCGGCGCCCTCGCCCTGCTCGACGATCTCCTCCAGCGCGGCCAGCGCCGAGGCGAGGTCGGTGACGGCGTCCAGCTTCCCGTTGGTGTGCAGGAACGTGTTGACGGTCACCTGCCGCTTCGGATCCCCGGTGAACACCTTGTCCTCGCCGAACCGCTCGCACAGCTCCCGCAGTCCGAGCTCGATCGCTTTGTAGAACTGGCCGATCGTCTCGTAGCGGTCGTCCTGCGGCGGCGCGCCCGCCGCCTCGGGCTGCTCCAGCTTGAGGAACATCTCTAGCGCCGCATCACCGAACGGCAGCAGCTCCAGCTCCACCGACCCGTGCGGCAGCCGGCGCGGAAAGCCGGGCAGCAGCTCCGGCGCATCCAGGCGCGGCGCGCCGCCGACCGCGTTCAGGATGTTCGCGGCCAGCGAGAGATGGATCATCTCCTCCACGAACACACCGCTCACCACCTCGACCGCATCCGCGTTCCGCTCCGGATCCAGCGAGTACAACGCACACAGGTACGGCGGGAGCGTCGCGTGCTCCAGCTCCACGGCCCACTGGAGATGCTCGCGAAGGTCGTCGACGTCGTTGATTGCCATACCCGCAAGACAGAACGCCCCCGCCGCCTGTGACAGCTCAGATGACGGTCGTGTTGATCTTCACGCTCCCCTGCGCGCCGACGAACGGATTGTTCACCGCCCACAACAGCCCCTCGGAGTACTCCGGTACGTCGAAGTTGCACATCACCCAACCGCCGTCCGCCCCACGCCGGTTGAAACACTCCCGCGACCAGCTCGACGGCGCCGGCCGCTCATAGATCGTCCCCGCCGCCGGCTCCCCGTTCGCCTTCGTGTCCTTCACCCACACCTTGTCCCCGTAATGCCCGAAACAAGCCTTCGCCCCCGTCACCGACACACACCAAACCCCGATCTCCCCCTCCGGCGGCGCCCCACTCGGCTTCCCCTCCGCCGCCCACGACATCGTCGTAGACCCCACCGCCACCAGCACCACCGCCGCCGGAATCCCCAACACAACCCGCAACGCCCGACCCATCACAACCTCACACCTTCCCTCGACACCAAACCCCCGAGTCAACCACGCCCCAACCAACCCCCACCCCCCGACGTCCACCCCACATGCCCACAGACCGTTAGTTCGGCTGGTGGGTGGGGTGTGAGTTGTGTCTCTTGGGTGGGGTGGATTTGGCGGGATGGCGGGGAGGGGTGGGTAAGCGCTTCCCGGGGGTGGTCGCGTGGGGTGGGGGCGGACAGTAGCCTCGGGGGTAGCCGCACTCCCCGCCCCGAGTACGACTGGAGGATTCCGTGAGCCAAGCCGGATTCAGTAGGCGTAGGTTTCTTGCCGCTGGTGCGGCTGTCGCTGGTGCGACAGCCCTCGGTGGGACGTTGGTTCCGCGCGCGATTGCGCGGGGAACCGCAGATATTGACTATGCGGGTTTGAAGGCCGCGATGAGCGGCAGACTGCTTCGGCCGGGGGACTCCGGTTACAGCGAGGCCGCCCGGACGTGGAACCTGGCGCTGCCGTCGCGGCAGCCCGCAGCGATCGCGCAGGTGGCCAACCAGGCAGATGTCATCCAGTGCATCCAGCGGGCCGCCGGTCGCGGCGTACCGTTCGCGGCGCGGTCCGGCGGGCACAGCTACGCCGGCTACTCGACGCCGGACGCCGGTGTCGTGGTTGACGTGGCTGCGTTGAAGCAGGTGACGGTCCGCTCCGACAACACGGTGGCGATCGGTGCTGGTGCCAAGCTGATTGATGTGTACGCCGGTCTGGCCGCGAGTGGCCGCGCGCTACCGGGAGGCACCTGCTCGACCGTGGGGATTGCCGGGCTGACGCTTGGCGGCGGCATCGGCGTCCTGACGCGGCCGTTCGGGCTGACGTGTGACCTGCTCAAGTCCGCGACGATCGTGACGGCGGACGGCGTCGTCCACACGGTCGATGCGCAGCGGGACGCCGATCTGTACTGGGCGCTGCGTGGCGGCGGTGGTGGGCATGCGGGCATCGTGACCGAGTTCGTGTTCAACACGGTTCCGGCGCCGAGCCCGACGACGTTCGAGATCGCGTTCTCGGCCAGCCGGACGGCGAACGTCCTGTCGGCGTGGTCGTCGTGGCAGAACTCCGCCCCGGACGGACTGACGACGACGCTGTCCGTCGGCGCCGGATCCTCGCCCAGTAACGAGATCACCGGGACGTGGCTCGGCTCGAGCAGTGAGCTCGACAGCCACCTCAACGCGCTGGTGTCCGCGGTCGGGTCGTCGCCGTCCAAGCGGACGACGAAGAAGCGCACCTACCTCGACACCATGCAGCACTTCGCCGGTTGCGCCGGGAAGCCGATCAACGCCTGCTACCTGAACACCGAGCCCGGCGGCACGATCCCGCGGGAGACCTTCCGCGCCGGGTCACGGATGCTGGCGTCCACGCTCAGCAAGTCCAAGGCCGACCAGATCGTCGAGATCATGCGCGGGCAGCGCGACATGGTCCTGCTGTTCGACGCGCTCGGCGGCAAGGTCAAGACGCTGAGCAGCGGCGACACGGCGTACCCGCACCGCTCCGCCGTCGCCTCCGTCCAGATCTACACCTGGAACGGCGGCAACAGCTCAGGCGTCACCTCCGTGCAGAACTCGCTCAGCTCGGTCGCCGGCTCCGGCTCGTACGTGAACTACATCCACCCCCAGCAGACGAACTGGGGGACGGCGTTCTGGGGCGGCAACCTGTCCCGCCTCAAGACCACCGTCCGCTCCTTCGACCCGAACAACGCCTTCGACTTCCCGCAGTCCGTCCTGCGGTCCTAGTCCTCCGGCACCTCCCCGAACGTCCGGACGTGTTGCGCGCATCGGCACGCGACCGCGAGTTTCGCGGCCCACTCGAGTGCTTCCGCTCGAGTGGGCACGTCCACGATCGTCATCCCGCCCAGCAGCCCTTTGCTCTCCGGGTAAGCCTCCTCCGCGACGACGCCGTCCGTCCCCACCACCGCGTGCTCGACCGCGTTGCCGTCGTACAGCAGCCCACCGCCGAACACGAACACCCCGGCGGCCTCCGACTCCCGGACCACCGCGTGCGCCGCCCGCCCGACTTCCCCGAGCTCTTCGGCCGGAATGTGATCCATCGCGCCGTTCCCGAACGAAATCAAGTACCGCGACATCGCAACCTCCCACTCGTCTTTCCCCTGCAACGAACCGCCACCGCCCGATTCGACAGGTGCCCTTGCTGGGGGCGGAAAATCGCGGGCGCCGCGGCTCGTCGGGTGTGAGGATGCTGGCATGGTTGAGCGGGCGTTGAGTTTCGGAGCGGTGGCGGAGACGTACGAGCGGTTCCGGCCGGGGTATCCGGCGGAGTTGCTCGAGCTGGTGACGTCGTACGCCGGAGGGCCGGTCCGGACGGCGCTGGAGATCGGGGCCGGGACGGGGAAGGCGACGCGGGTTTTCGCGTCCGGTGGGATCACGGTGACGGCGTCCGAGCCCGATGCGGCGATGCTGGCCGAGCTCCGGAAGCATCTGCCGGCGAGTGTCACCGGCGTCCAGGCGCTCTTCGAGGAGCTGCCGCTGGATTCGGCGTACGACCTCGTCTACTCAGCCGCCGCGCTGCACTGGACCAAGCCCGAGGGCCGCTGGGAGCGGATGGCCGCCCTCGTCCGCCCAGGCGGCGTCTTCGCCTCCTTCGGCGCACCGATCCAGCTCGCCGACCTGACTCTCCGCGAGGCCGCCCGGGCCGCCCGCGCCCCCTACCTGGCGGACGACGGCGTCCCATCGCCCGACGGCACCCCCGCCGACCTGCCCATGCAGTGGCCCGGCACCGAACTCGAGCAGTCCGAGTGGTTCACCGACGTCCGCCAGGAGGTCGTCGAACATCGCCTCACCATGAGCGCCGACGACTACATCGGCCACCTCTCCACCGTCTCCGCCTACGTCATCCTCCCCGACGCCGACCGAGCCGAAGTCTTCCGCCTCGTCCGCGCAGTCCTCCCCGAAACCGTCGAACTGGACGCCCAAGTCCACGCCCACCTAGCCCGCCGCGTTTCCCAGCGATAATTGGCGGCATGGAACGAGCGCAACGCGACGGGCTCAAGCGGATGCGCTGGCCGCGTCGGCTGCCGGATGTGCCGAGCAGAGTCTGGTCGGACGAGGACTGGCGGCGGCTGCAGCTCGGGTACGGAGCAGGCTCCATGGAAGAGAAGTGGAACGTCTTCGCCGAGGGGCAGACCGTCTTCTGCCATCGCAGCTGGACAGGTATCGGGTACTACGAGGCGACGTTCGTGCCGGTCGAGAGCGGCGGATGGCGCATCGCCTCGGCCCGGGTCGCTCGTCATCCGTTAGCTGTCGTCTGGCGGTTGCGGCCGAGCCACCGTCGTCTTGACGACACGTTCGACGCGACTCTGCTGGAGTTGGTGCTCAGCGCGGTCGTGCTCGGCGAACCGGCTGTGGAGCTTCGGGAGCGCCTGAACGAGCTGACTCGCCAGCAGTCACCTCCTGAAGACGTCTGACATGCGAAGGGCGTCACCGGTGGGGTGACGCCCTTTGGGGTTAGCTTTCGGAGGGGAAGGGGACTCCGGTGTTGCTGTGGCAGCGGTAGCCGTGGGGGTTCTTGTGCAGGTACTGCTGGTGGTAGGGCTCGGCGTAGTAGAAGGTGGTGGCGGGGGCGATCTCGGTGGTGATGTCGCCGTAGCCGCGGGGTTTGATGACGGGGGCGTAGAGGTCGCGGGTGCGCTCGGCCTCGGTGCGCTGGGCGTCGGTGGTGTAGTAGATGGCGGAGCGGTACTGGGAGCCGAGGTCGTTGCCCTGGCGCATGCCCTGGGTCGGGTCGTGGGTTTCCCAGAAGACCTTCAGGAGGTCGGTGAAGGTGGTCTTGGTGGGGTCGTAGACGACGCGGACGGCCTCGGTGTGGCCGGTGCCGCCGGAGCAGACCTCTTCGTACGACGGGTTCGGGCTGTAGCCACCGGCGTACCCGACGGCGGTCGTGTAGACCCCGGGCAGCTGCCAGAAGATCTCCTCGGTGCCCCAGAAGCAGCCGGTGCCGAACCAGACCTCCTCGAAGCCCTCCGGCGCCGCAGCGGTCTGCGGGGTGCCCAGGACGATGTTGTCGGCGGGTACGGCGTAGCCGGGGGTCGGGCGGCCGGGTAGCGCGGCCTCGGGCTCGACGAGGGTGGACTTGCGGCTGAAGAACGACATTCTCACGCCTTTCGCAGTGCGGCTTACATAGTGTCTCAACACCCCTCGTCGGGTGAACCTTCCCCGCACCCCTTACGGGACGATGACGTGTACGGACGGACGGGTAGTAGTCACCCCGGGGTGGGCTCGCGCAGGCTGGGACGGGCGCGGTGGGGGAGAGGTCTACCCGTTGTTCGGTCCGGGTCAGGCGATCATCGCGGGGGTGTAGGGGGTGGTCGGGGCAGTGGTGAGGGAGTTGTAGGAGGCGGCCAGGCGGTGGACGCCGTCGCGGAGCGTGTCGGGGTCGAGGGTGTAGGGGAGGCGGATGAAGGATTCGAGGCCGCCGTCGGGGGAGAAGCGGGAGCCGGCGACCAGGAGGACGCCGTTGCGTTGGGCGACGCCGACCAGGCTGGAGCCGACGGGCTCGGGGAGCTCGCACCACAGGGACAGGCCGCCACCGGGGAGGCGGAAACGCCAGCTGGGCAGTTCGGCGGTGACTGCGGCGGCCAGGGCGTCGCGGCGACGGGCGAGCTCGGCTCGGCGTTCGGGGAGCAGTGTGGCGCAGTTGCGGAGCAGGTCGGCGACGACGAGCTGATCGAGGACGGGCGCACCCAGGTCGAGGGAGGCGCGTGCGTCCAGCACCCGTGCGACCAGTGCGGACGGGACGCGCATCCAGCCGATCCGCAGTCCGCCCCAATACGACTTGCTGACCGAGCCGACCGTGATGACGCCGTCCGGGTGGTACGACGCGAACGGCGGCGGCATCTCCTGGCCGTCGAGCCACAGCTCGCCCAGCGTCTCGTCGATGATCGCCGTCGTCCGGCTGCGTGCGAACGCGATCGCGAGCCGCTGCCGATCCGCCGCGGTAAGTAACCAACCGGTTGGATTCTGGAAGTCGACCACCATCCAGGCCGCTCGCGGCGCCGTCTGCCGAATAGTTGCCTCCAGCAAGGGAAGGTCCCAGCCGTCCGGGCTCATCGGCGCGGCCACGACGCGGCACCCGCTGCGCCGGATCGCGTCCACCGAGTTCGGATGTGTCGGGCTCTCGGTCAGCACCCGATCGCCGATCTGCGTGAACGCCCGGATCGCGATCGACGTCGCCGCCAGGGCTCCGGCGGTGACGATGATCTGATCCGGGGACGTCGGCAGCCCGCGTTCGGCGTACGTCGCCGCGATCTCGGCCCGCAGCTCCGGCAGCCCCTGCGGGTGATACCCGGGCGTGGCCAAATGCGCCGGGAGCTGCTCCGCCGCGGCAGCCACCGCCGTACTGATCCCCGGTACGGCGGCCGGCGCCGCGCAGGTGAAGTCGAACAGGCCCTCGGTGTCGATCCCGGGCGCGTGGTGCCGCCCGAGCTCGGGCCCGACCTTCGTCGGCAGCGCGGTCACGCTGCCCGACCCGCGCCGGCTGACCAGGTACCCACTGTCCCGCAGCTCCCGGTACGCCGAGGCCACCGTCGTCCGGCTGACCCCGAGGGCATCGGTCAGCTCACGCTCGCTCGGCAGCCGCGCGCCGGGCATGATCCGCCCGTCCGCGATCAGCAGGCGGAGCCGCTCGGCGAGCACCCGGTACGCCGGGCCGGAGTCGCCGGACCAGCTCCCGAGCAGGCCGACGACCGAGCTGGCGGGGAGTTGCTGCGCGTTCATGCAGTCCACTATTGCGCAATTGGCTATCGATCACCAGGCCACTTGACACGCAAACTGAAGAAGTGACCGCCACTTCGTCAGCCCCGCCGCGGCAGCTCGCCGCCCTGAACCCGATTCAGCAGCTCAAAGCAGGCCACCTGCCGCGACGTCTCGTCCAGCTGTACGTCGGGCTGGTCCTGTACGGCGCCTCGATGGGCCTGATGATCCAGGGCAACCTCGGCCTCGACCCGTGGGACGTGCTGCACTCCGGCATCATCAAGCACGTCCCGCTGAGCTTCGGCACGGTCGTGATCGTGATGAGCTTCGTCGTCCTGCTGGCCTGGATCCCGCTGCGCCAATGGCCCGGGCTGGGGACGATCAGCAACGCCGTGGTGATCGGCCTAGCCACCGACCTCACGCTGGCGACGGTCGACCGGCCGGACGCGCTGTGGCTGAAGATCGTCTTCATGGTCGCGGGCGTCGTCGTCAACGCGCTCGCCGGCGCGCTCTACATCGGCGCCCAGTTCGGCCCGGGCCCCCGCGACGGGCTGATGACCGGTCTGGTTCGGCGTACCGGTCTGAGTATCCGGCTGGTCCGGACGTCGATCGAGATCGCGGTGGTCGCGATCGGCTTCCTGCTCGGCGGTGCGATCGGAGTGGGCACGGTCGTCTACGCGCTGTCGATCGGTCCGCTACTGCACCTGCTGCTGCCACTGTTCACGGTCCGCTTGAAGACCGACTGAGACGGCAACGGGATCCCGAACCAGGGGGCTCGGGATCCCGTTGCGACTAGCCGACCGGCTCCAGCTCTCGCTCTGCGGACGCCGTCGTCCGGACCTTCGGCGCGCGCGGCCACCAGGCCCACTTGCCCAGTAGGGCGGTCAGGCTCGGCACCAGGAAGATCGACATCACGAACGCCGAGATCACGATCCCGGCCGCGACCGAGAAGCCCATCTCGGTCAGCAGCGCCATCCCGGCCAGCATCAGCGAGGAGAACGTCCCGGCCAGGATCAGCCCGGCCGCGGCCACCGACGGCCCGCCGTGCTCGATCGCGAGATCGGCGGCCTCGCGCGGATCGGTGCCCTGCTCGGCCTCTTCGCGCAGTCGCGCGATCATCAGGATGTTGTAGTCGGTGCCGATGGCAACGACGAACAGGTAGAGCATGATCGGCAGCGAGAACGTGACGCCCGCGTGCCCGGCCGCGCCCTGGAAGACGAAGACCGTCGCGCCGATCGAGCTGAAGAAGCTCAGGACGACGGCCAGCATCAGGATCACCGGCGCGACCAGCGACCGCAGCAGCAACGCGAGGATGATCGCGATCAGACCGCCGGCGACCGGGAAGATCACCTTCAGGTCGCGGCTGTTCGCGTCCCGGATGTCGGTGTAGCCGGCCGTCACCCCGCCGAGCAGCGCCGTCGTCCCGGACGGCGTCTCGGCGTGGACGACGTCGCGCAGCTTGCCGTCGACCAGGTCGAGGGACGCGTTCGCGTACGGCGCGCCGTTCAGGACGACGTTGATCTGGGCAACGGTCTGGTCGGGGCTGAGCACCGCGAGGCTGCCCTTCGCGTCCGCCGGGAGGACCGCGCCGACTCCCTCCACCTTCGCGAGCTTCCCGGCGTACTGCGTCAGCTCGGCCGGATCGAGCGGCGTACCGGCCGTGCTCTTGACGTAGACCGTGGTCGGGTTCAGCGCGCCGGCGGGGAAGCCGGCCTGCAGATCCTTGACCGCCCGGGCCGACTCGGTACCGGCCGGGAGCTGGCTGAACGCGTCGTAGTCCACCTTCATCCCGGTCGCGCCGAGCGCCAGGATGATCATCACGCCGCCGGAGGCGAGCGCGACCAGCGCCGGACGCCGCGCGGTGAACCGGCCGAGCCGCTTGAACGTCGTCCCCTTCGGCGTCCGCTGCCAGGACTTCGACGGCCAGAACACCTTCGGGCCGAGCAGCGAGACGACGGCCGGGATCAGCGTGATCGCGGCGAACGCCATCACACCGACGGCGATCGCGAGGCCGGGGCCGAGGCTCTTGAAACCGCCGAAGACGGCCAGCAGCAGGGCGCTGAACGCGACGATGATCGCGCCGGCGGCCGAGACGATGACCTCGCTGACGCGGGCGGTCGCCTTGACCAGGGCCTCCTTCGGGTCCTCGCCGGCGCGCAGGAGCTCGCGGTAGCGGAAGAGCAGGAAGAGGATGTAGTCGGTGCCGACGCCGTACAGGACGACGGTCAGGATCGTCTGCAGGTCTTGGGTCGCCTGCAGGCCCGAGGCCTTCGCGACCAGGGCGATCAGGCCCGGCGCGATCGACGAGACCAGGCCGACGGTGACGATCGGCAGGAGCGCCGCGACCGGACTGCGGTAGATGATCAGCAGCAGGCCGATGATCAGCACGATGGTCGCGATACCGACCACGATGAACGCGTTGTCGAACGCGTCCATGTTGTCGAGCATCAGGGCCGCGTCGCCGGTGACGCCGTACTCGAGACCGGCGCCGGACAAGGCCGGCCCGGTGACATCACGGACCTTCTGGACGGCGTCCAGTACGCCCTGCTCTTCGGCGGTGCCCTTCAGGCCGATGCTGACGATCTGGACCTGTTTGTTCGGCGAGAGCGCCTGCGGGCCGGTTACGACCGCGGTCACCCGGTCGATCTTCGCCGCGGTCAGCTTGGTCGCGAGGTCGGCGACCTTGGCCTGGTCGGCCGCGGTCAGCTCGCCGCCGGAGCCGCGTTTGACGACGATGCTCGCGGTCGCGTCGTTCGTCTGGCCGAACGTGTCGGCGGCCAGTTTCTGCGCCTGGACCGACTCGTACGTGTCGGGCAGCAGGCTCGTCTGGTCCTTGCTGGTGACATCGGCCAGTGTCGGCGCGAAGGCGAGGACGGCGATCGCCGCCACCACCCACGCGGCGATCACCTTCCACGGGTTGTGGACGACGAGTCGCCCGAGCTTGCTGAACACCCCGAACCCCCTCCAAGAGGTCGGCCGGCGGATCCTCTACCTGCCGGTCGGTAGGTAGATTACCTGCCGCCCGGTAGGTTAGCCAAGATGAGAGGGTGGTGACGTGCAGCAGCCGACGAGTTCCCGGGACACGAAAGCCGCGATCCATCGCGCGGCGCTCCAGCTGTTCTCGACCCACGGTTACGAGAAGACGAGCCTGCGGGAGATCGCCGAGCAGGTCGGGATCACCAAGGCGTCGCTCTACTACCACCACCAGTCGAAACAGGACCTGTTGCGCGCCATCATCGGCACCTTCGTCGAAGACGCCCGATCCGTGATGGCCGCCAGCGATCACCTCGACTGGTCACCCGAGACCTGCCGTGAGCTGCTCGGCGCGTACGCCGACGTCGTCATCAAGCACCGCACCACCGGCCCCATGCTCACCCGCGACATCAGCGCCGTCCTCGCCGCCTTCGGCGAAGACCTCGAAGACCTCCTCGCCGCCAGCCGCCGCTTCCAAATCTGGCTAGCCGGCCCCAACCCCACCCCCGCCGACCGCCTCCGCGCCACCGCCGCCATCGAATGCCTGGGTGCCGCCCTCGCCCTGGGCCCCGACGACGACGTCCCCGACACCGAAATCCGCAACACCCTCCTCGAAGCCGCCATAGCAGTCCTAACCAGCCACACCCCACCCCCCACCTAACCCGCCCCACCCCGGTCGTCCTCCCGGCCGGGCCGTTCGCTCGTGCTCAAGTTGCGCTGCGGCCGAAGAGCAGGTGGTCGCACGTGCCTGTTCCTGGTGGTTGGGTTGGTGTGCCGGTGCCTCCGGCTGTCGCCGCCCGTTTGTCGCCCTCGGTTGAGCGTTGGTTGTTGTTAGTCGGTTAGGTGGGTTTTTAGGGCTGTTAGGCGGGTGTCCCAGTCGGTGGCTAGGGCGGCTAGGAATTGTTGGGCTAGTTGGATGGGGGTGGAGTTGAGGTGGTAGCGGATGCGGCGGCGTTCGGCGGGGTGGGGGGTGACGAGGCCGGCTTCGGTGAGGAGGGTTAGGTGTTTGGTGATGGCTTGGCGGGTGATGGGGAGGCGGTCGGCGAGGTCGGTGGCGGTGGTGGGGCCGCCGGTGGCCAGGTCGGCGAGGATCGCGCGGCGGGAGGGGTCGGCGAGAGCGGTGAAGACCTGTTCGGCGATTGCCTCGGCGGGGTCAGGCTGCATTGAGGTATTCGACCAGTTCGCCGAGCTCGAGTCGCCAGCCTTCGGTGTTTCCGTCGTAGGCCTTGGTGTAGGCGTCGTCGGCGGTGACCTGGGCGAAGCCGGTTTCGACGACGGTGAGGCGGGTGCCGGCGGTGGTGGGTTCGAGGGTGAACTCGACGTACGTACGCCGGGGGTCGTCGGCGGGCAGGCCGTAGATGTGCCAGGTGTAGCCGAAGACCGTCGGCTCCTCGATGCGCTCGATCCGGAGCTCGGCCTTGTCGCCGCTGGTCCAGGTGAGCTCGGCGGTGCCGCCGGTGCGCAGGTCGACCGTGGCCTGGTTGCCGAACCAGGTGCCGAGACCTTCGGCCGTGGTCAGCGCCGCCCAGACCTTCGCGGGCGGCTGGGCGAGCTCGACGGTGCGCTCGATGCGATCCGGGAATCCCATGACAACCTCCAATAGATAGCAACCGTTCAGTTGCAATAAATGTATTGCAACTGAACGGTTGCGTCAAGCGTGGGGTGGTCAGCTACGTCCGTCGGGGCCTTTGGTGGTGCGGTTGGCGCTCTGGCCGGTGCTGTGCTGGTTCTTGTTCGGGTCGGACTGGGCGGTCTTCTTCGCCTCGGCCGTCGTCGCGCCCTTGGGCGGCGCGACGCCGCTCAGGGCCGAGTCGTAGCTGTGGAGCGCACTGTCGCCGTGCTGGCCCGGGCTCTGCGGCAGCTGCTCACCCGCGGCCTGGAACGTCGGCGCCCCGACCGCCGGACGCTGCGGCTGCCCCGGCTGCGTAGTCGGCTCATTGCCCGCCGACTGGAACACCGCCTGCTGCGACCCCCGCGGCGACTGCTGTGCCGCCGGCACCCGCCCACCCTCCTGCTGAGGCTGCTGCCCCTCCGCCTGAACAGGCTGCGGTACGCCGGGCTGCGCCGTCCCCGACTCCTGTACGCCGGGCTGCGCCGCTCCCGACTCCTGTACGCCGGGCTGTGTCGCCTCCGGCTGTTGCGCGCCGGGCTGCATGACAGGTGACTCCTGCTGCCCACCGAGCTGCTGCTGTGCGGTGGCCTGCTGCCCGGTCGGTACGGCGTTCCACTCGGCGGTCTTGTTCGGATCAGCCACCTCAGGCTGCTGGACCCCAGGAGCCACGGCCGCGGGCTGCTGAACCGTCGGCTGCTGGACCGCGGGCTGCTGAACGGTGGGCTGCTGAACGGTGGGCTGTTGGGCCGCCGGCTGTTGAGCCTCAGGGCCTGCAGCGGCCTGCTCCGGGCCCTGCACCGCCTGCTGCTTCTCGGCCGCCTCCAGCCGGGCGACCTCCGCCTCCAGCTGCCCGATCTGCGCCCGCAACTGCTGGATCTCCGCCCGCAACGCATCCAGCCGCTGTTGGCTCTCCAGCTGGGGCGCCTGCTGTGGGCTGATCTCCGGGGCCGCTTCGGCGAAGCGATCCGGCTGCTCGGCCCCCACCCCGGGGCTGACCTCGAAACGGTCCGATCCGGTGGCCGCCCCGATGAAGTTGTTCTTCGCCAGGTACGCCAGATCCCCGCGCGACATCTGCGAGCGCCCGATCTGGGAGCGGACGCTGGGGTCCATCGTCTTGACGTCCTTGGCCGCCTGCGCGAACGTCGCCTTGAGCATCTTCGTCCCGCGGCGGTAGTCCCGCCATCCCGACGCGCCGTCCGCGAGCCTGCCGACGAGCGAGGTCCGCTGCCGCGACGGCCCTTGGTACTGACCTTGAGCTGTGTAGGCGAGCGTGCGGAGATCGGCCCGGTCATTCTGGTCGTGGATGCCGGTGATCGCCCGCTGCGCCATCGCCGTCAGGTGGGCGGATGTCAGTCTGGACGCGCCGATCTCCTCGCGGAGGCGGGGACTCATCCGGTCGACGTCCTTGCGGGCCAGCTGGTAGGCGGCCTTCATGGATTTCGTGCCCTGCCGCACAGTGCGCTTGAACTCGCGCCGAAGACCCCGCGCCTCACGCCGGCTCATGCGGCCTTCCGGTGTCGTCTGGCTCATCGGATCTCCTAGTCGAGGTACATCGCGTAGCTGACGCCGACGGACGTGGTCAGCGGTTCCTTCTGCGGTTTGATGCTGTACAGCCGCAGCTCGGCGCCGGGGCGGACCCAGACGGCCAGGTGGCGGTAGTCGGACGCCGCGCCGGGCGCCCACTCGTCGGCGAAATCGGGATTGCTGTCGTCGCCGATGTAGTCGGGCGGACCGAAGTACCGCGTGGTGAGGGCAAGGTGATCAGGCCAGTGCGTATCCAGGCCGGCCGCGGCCGCCTCGAGATCGTCCGGACCGATCTCGTACGCCGACCAGCCGCTGTCCGGGCAGTCGGAGAACACGAGGCCGTCGAACACGATCATCGTCGTACCGCGCGGGGTGACGAACCCCCAGGACACCATCTCCGGGGCGATCGTCTCGCCCGGCTGCAGCGGCCAGGGCTGCCACGCCGTCTGCGCCAGCAGCCGGTGCACGAGCGCACGCACGACCTCGGGGCCGGAGTCGTCGCCGTCCGGCCCGGCCAGCGCGGCCCAGTCCTGGATCTCGGCGAGATCCGCCAGCGCCAGATCGTCCTGATCGAGCGGCCTGTCCTGCGTCTTCATCGAATTGCCCTCCTGCGTCCATCCACTACCCACAGCGACCCTAGGCGGCCGCGGGGTCGCCTCGCCAGGGGGTTGGACGGATCTGTGGACAACTCGGATCCCACCACTTCGGGTGACCGTCTCAGCGCCGAGGAGCGGGTTCGGCGGCCGGCAGACCAGGCCGTACGCTGGTCCGGTGAACACCGAACACCACTACGGCTTCGAGACGCTCGCGATCCACGCCGGGAACGAGCCCGACCCGACGACCGGCTCGGTCGTCCCGCCGATCTACGCGACCAGCACCTACAAGCAGGACGGCGTCGGCGGGCTGCGCAACGGGTACGAGTACTCCCGCTCGGCGAACCCGACCCGGACGGCGCTGGAGGAGTGTCTGGCCGCGATCGAGGCGGGGACGCGCGGTTTCGCGTTCGCCAGCGGTCTCGCGGCCGAGGACACGCTGATCCGGTCGCTGTGCGTGCCCGGTGACCACGTGGTCTTCCCCGACGACGCGTACGGCGGCACGTTCCGGCTGTTCTCCAAGGTCCTCGGCGCCTGGGGCGTCGAGATGACGCCGGCCGCGGTCACCGACCCGGAGGCGATCCGGGCCGCGATCCGCCCGGGCAAGACGAAGGTCGTCTGGCTGGAGACCCCGACCAACCCGCTGCTGAACGTCGCCGACATCGCGCTCGTCGCGCAGGTGGCGCACGCGGCCGGCGCGCTGCTGGTCGTCGACAACACGTTCGCCTCGCCGTACCTGCAGCAGCCGCTGGAGCTCGGCGCGGACGTCGTCGTCCACTCGACCACCAAGTACATGGGCGGCCACTCCGACGTCGTCGGCGGCGCGCTGATCGTGCGGGACGCCGGCCTGGCCGAGAAGATCGCCTTCCACCAGAACGCGATCGGCGCGGTCGCCGGGCCGTTCGACGCGTGGCTGGTGCTGCGCGGTATCAAGACGCTCGGCGTCCGGATGGACCGGCACAGCGACAACGCCGAGAAGGTCGTCGAGTTCCTCCAGCGGCACAAGTCGGTCAGCCAGGTGCTCTACCCGGGCGTCGACGGCCACCCCGGCCACGAGACCGCCGCGAAGCAGATGAAGCGGTACGGCGGCATCGTGTCGTTCCGCGTCACCGGCGGCGAGTCGCAGGCGATCGACATCTGCAACCGCGCCGAGGTCTTCACCCTCGGCGAGTCCCTGGGCGGCGTCGAGTCGCTGATCGAGCACCCGGGCAAGATGACCCACGCCTCGGTCGCCGGGACGCCGCTCGAGGTGCCCGCGGACCTGATCCGCCTGAGCGTCGGCATCGAAACCGTCGAAGACCTCCTCGAGGACCTCGACCGCGCCATGTCCTGATCCATGAGCCTGGTGGTGGCGGTCGACTTCGGGTCGACGTTTACCAAGGCGGTCGCGGTGGACTCGGCGTCGGGCGGATTGGTGGCCCGGGCCGAGTTCCCGACGACGGTCGGGACGGATGTGATGGAGGGGTGGCTCGCTTGCCGGGCCGCCCTGCTCGCCGTTGATCGCGGGGTGGAGCGGGCTGAGGTTCTCGCCTGTTCCAGCGCGGGCGGCGGACTGCGGATCGGTGTCGTCGGCAACGAAGAGCTGGTGACGGCCGAGGCGGGGAAACGGGTCGCGCTGTCGAGCGGCGGCCGTGTGGTCGCGGTGGTCAGCGGCGGGCTGACGCGGGCCTCACTGGCGGAGCTGCGCAAGGAGCGCCCCGACGTCCTGCTCCTGGTCGGTGGGACGGACGGCGGGAACTCGGCCGTCCTGCTGAAGGCCGCGCAGACGCTGGCCACCTACAAGTGGCGGCGGCCGGTGGTTGTCGCAGGCAACATCGAGGCGCAGGCCGAGGTGGCCGCGATCCTCGGCGACGTCCCACACGTGCTCGCGGCGAACGTCGTCCCGGAGATCGGGGTGTTCGCGCCGGACGGCGCCCGCGCGGCGATCCGGGAGATGTTCCTCGCGCATGTGATCGGCGGCAAGGGCCTGTCCCGCGACCCGGCGTTCGCGCGGATGGTGCGCGCCGCGACCCCGGACGTCGTCCTGCGCGGGGTCGAGGTGCTCGCCGGGCTGCACGGCGATGTGGCCGTCGTCGACATCGGCGGCGCGACCACCGACGTCCACTCGGTGCTCGAGCTCGACCCCGAAGACGCCAACCTGGGCCGCGAGGTGGTCGCCACCCATCCCGTCACCCGGACGGTCGAAGGCGATCTCGGGATGCGCTGGAGCGCCGTCCCAGTAGTTGCCGCTGGCCTCGAATCCGGCCTGCTCCCGGACGACGACGGGCTCCGGGCCGCGGCCGCCCGCCGGCACCAGGATCCGGCGTACCTGCCCGATTCACCGCTCGAAACGCAGTACGACGAAGCTCTCGCGAGCATCGCGGCGACGGTCGCCCTGCGGCGGCACGCGGGCCGGCAGCGGATCGTGTTCGGGCCGGGCGGCCGGGTGATCGAGCGCTCCGGGAAGGACCTGCGCGAGGTCGACCTGCTCGTCGGCTCCGGCGGCGTCCTGCGGCACAACGGCCCGGACGTCGCCGCCCGGATCCTCGGCTCGGTCGCGACCAACGCGCAGGCCGAGGGCTGGCTCGTGCCCGAGCGGGCCCAGGTCTGCGTCGACCAGGACTACGTCCTCGCTGCCGTCGGCCTGCTCGCCGACGCGAATCCGGCCGCCGCGCAGGGCCTGGCCGCGCACATTCATGGAACCGTCGGAGCCGGGCACTAGGCTCGAAGGAGAGCATCCCGGGGAGGTTCGATGAGTGACGACAAGAGTCCGGTCGCGGACAACGACGTGGTCGAGGAGACCGCTGATTCGGTGCCGCCCGACGATCACCTGCTGGTGACGTCGAGCCGGGGGCGTGTCGACACCGGCGTGACGCCGGGGATGCAGATCGCGAGTGCCTGGTCGTGGCGCTTCCTGGTGATCGTGGCGGCGGTGCTCGCGATCGCTTACGGGATGCAGTACCTGTCCGAGGTCGTCGTCCCGGTGACCGTCGGCGTCCTGCTCACCGCGCTGCTGATCCCGGTCACCAACGGCTTGCAGAAGCTGCGGGTGCCGCGCGGGCTTGCGGCCGGGATCACCGTGATCGCGACGCTCGTGCTCGTGGCGGGTCTGCTCACCCTCGTCGGGACGCAGATCGCCAGTCAGTTCGAGAGCCTGTCGACGCAGGTCGGCGAAGGTGTGCAGCAGCTGCGCGAGATGGCCCGGCTCAACTTCGGCCTGACCGACACCGATATCGCCAACCTCTTCAAACAGATCCAGGACACGATCACCTCCGGCGGCGCGCTCGGCCAGCGGGCCGCCGAGGTCGGCACGACCGCGACGCATGTCTTCGCCGGCCTGTTCATCGCCCTGTTCTGCTTGTTCTTCTTCCTCTACCAGGGCGACCAGATCTGGGCCTGGCTGGTCCGGCTGTTCCCGCGGCAGGCGCGCGAGAAGGCCGACTCCTCCGGCCGTAAGGCGTGGGTATCGCTGACCGCGTTCGTCCGCGCGACGATCATCGTCGCCGCCGTCGACGCGATCGGCATCTCCCTCGGCGCCGCCATCCTCGGCCTGCCGCTGGTCAGTGCGATCGGCATCCTGGTCTTCGTCGGCGCGTTCATCCCGGTCGTCGGCGCCCTGGTCAGCGGTATCGTCGCCGTCCTGGTCGCCCTCGTCGCCAAGGGCCCGATCGTCGCGATCATCATGCTCGCCGTCGTCATCGGCGTCCAGCAGCTGGAGGCGCACGTCCTCCAGCCCTTCCTCCTCGGCCGCGCCGTCAGCGTCCACCCGCTGGCCGTGATCCTCGCGATCGCGACCGGCGTGATCATCGCCGGCATCGTCGGCGCGCTGGTCGCCGTCCCCACTGCCGCCGTTATCAACACCATCGTCAACCACCTGGCCGGCAACGACGTCGACCCCGAACCACCCCGCCGTCCGCTGCCCCGACGAAAACCCCCAGCCCAACCGGAGCCCGAGCCGACGCCGTAAGGCCGTTCAGCTCCCGCGCTCGCCCTTCTCCCGAGCCTGGTACGGCGACTGCCGGCGGCTCCCACCGCCGGCCGCGCTGGTCCGTTCCTCGTTGGGTAACGCCTGCCCGCCCTGGACCAGGCCCAAGGACTTGTCGATATCCGGGTTCTCCGCGCGAGTGCGCAGTTCGTCGGCCCAGCCGGACATCCGGTCCTTCAGACCGGCCGTCTCGGCGGCGTCGAGACCGTACTTGGCGTACTCGCGGTCCGGAATCTGCCGAGCCGAGTCCAGCAGCTGGACGAACGTCGGCCGGTCGATCGGCGAAGCTTCACGGGCATCGGCCAGCCGCATCAACTGATCCGTCGAGTACCCGGCCCGTAGTGCGGCGTTGGCGTCGACGAAGTCCTTCGCCTCACCGCGGGTGTAGATCGACCCGATCCGGGAGCCGACGGCGTCGTCCACGTGGAGGACCGGCCCGACCTCCGACTCGACCGGCTCCTTGGTGCGGTAGTCGATGCCGAGGTCCAGCTGGAACTGCCGATCGCCTTCGCCGATCTCCAGGCGGACGTGCGACGGGTGCTGACGGGTGACCTGGGTGGCGTAGCCGCGCTCCTCCAACGCCGTCCGGAGTTGTTCCGCGGTCGCGCCGAAGTCCTCGTTCATCCGGTTGGTGAACAGGTCGACGTCGTCGGAGGTCCGGGAGCCGATCCCGTGCGCGGTCAGCGCGTTGCCGCCGGCCAGGGCGAAGCCGCGGTCGCGGAGGGCGGACAGCGCGATCCGCGTGGGCTCCTGGTGGTCCGGATTCATCCTCTGGGGCCGAGCTGCGGGAAGGCCTGGGTCCAGAGTTCGGCGCAGCGGCGGGGGAGTCGCAGAGTCGGCCACAGGCTGATCAGCAGGTCCCGGTCGAGTAGCTCGTTGAGGTCGGCTTCGGTCGACGCCTCGCTGAGCACCTTGGAGTAGAGCGTCGTCGCGTCGTCCAACTGGTCGAGGTCATAGCGGCGGTCAGGTCCCCAGTCGAGGTGCTTGGGCAGCTCGAGGACGCCGGTGCGCGGGCCGGTCAGGCTGTCGAGGGACGCGGGCACGACGTACGGAATCATCGACGCGTAGGTGTCGCCCGGCTTGGCCAGCTGTTCGTCGCTCATGTCGGCATTGTCCCGGGCCGCAGGTTCTCCGCCCAGGAGGACGCAGTTGCCCGGACGGCGGCGATCAGCTCGGGGCCGGCGCCGTACCGCACGAAGCCGGTGTCGGGGAGGCGGCTCCCGGCCAGGAGTTGATCGGCGAAGGTCGGCCGGTCCAGTGGGGTTGCCTCGCGAGCATCGGCCAGGGCGAGGGCGGCTTCCGGCGAGTAACGCCCGCTCGTGAGGATGGCATGGACGTCGAGCAGGTCGCGCGGTTCGAGCCGGGAGTAGAGGGCGCCGACCTTGCTGCCGACCGCGTCCGCCTCGGCGAGGACAGGGCCCAGGCCGAAGTCGACCGGTGGAAAGGCGCGGTGGTCGACGCCCAGATCCGCTGTGGCGGTGCTGTCGTCGGAGGCGGTGACGACAAGCCGGGCGAAGGTCGGAGCTTGGCGGACGACGTCGGCCCGCAATCCGTCCGCCTGGTAGGCGGCGACGAGCTCGGTGACGGCGGTCGCGAAACGGGCCGGATCGAGGACATTGGTGAAGAGGTCGATGTCATCGGAGTCCCGCTGCCCGAAGCCGTGGGCGCGGAGGGCGTAGCCACCGGCCAGGACGAAACCCGCGGATGCGAGGACGGACAGGCCGACGCGGGTCATCCGGGTCTGCAACGGCTTCATCAGGACAGTGTGCCGAATGAGCGACCGGCCACCGCTGGTGCGGGGCCGGTCGCTCGGTGGGTCAGTGGATGGCTGCAGCGGCGGAGGACTCCAGGGAGGCCTCGTCGTTGGGGGTGTCGGAGCGTCCGGCCAGGCGCTGCTCGGGAGTGATGATGGCCAGGACGAGGGCGATGGCGAGGAAGGGCAGGGAGACGAGGAAGACGTCGCCCATGGCGTCGACGAGCCCGTGCAGGGCCCAGCCCTTCATGGGCTCTTGGAGGGCGTGCAGCATCGGGACGCTGTTGGCGGCCTGGGTGAGCTTGTCGAGCAGGCCGGGGGTGGCGTTCGGGACGAGATCGGCCAGGTGGTCGTGCAGGCGGCTGGTGAGGACGGCGCCGAAGACCGCGGTACCGATCGCGCCGCCCATCGAGCGGAAGAAAGTCATCGTCGAGGTCGCGGTGCCCATGTGCTGACGCGGGACGCTGTTCTGCGCGGCGGTGACGGTGATCTGCATCGAGAGGCCGAGGCCGGCGCC
Source organism: Kribbella sp. NPDC104218 (assembly GCF_055584105.1). Taxonomy (NCBI): domain Bacteria; kingdom Bacillati; phylum Actinomycetota; class Actinomycetes; order Propionibacteriales; family Kribbellaceae; genus Kribbella; species Kribbella sp. NPDC104218. The sequence goes on along the minus strand of NZ_JBVJMQ010000001.1, from coordinate 361,346 downwards.
CATGATGAACATGTAGATGCCCAGGTGCCAGTACGGGGTGGACATGCTCAGCGTGGACAGCAGCAGCATCGCGACGCTGACCAGGACCGCGGAGATGATCGGGTAGATCTTGTAGCGGCCGGTCTTGCTCATCAGCTGGCCGCTGGGGATCGAGGCGGAGAAGATACCGACGATCATCGGCAGCATCGCCAGGCCCGAGCGGGTCGGGGACATGTCCTTCACGGCCTGCAGGTAGAGCGGCAGGAAGATCAGCGCGCCGAACATCGCGACGCCGAGCAGGAACGCGAACCCGGCGTACCCGGAGAAGATCCGGCCCTTGAACAGGTCCATCGGGATGATCGGCTCGGCGACCCGCAGCTCGACCAGGACGAACGCGACGGCCAGGACGACGGAGCCGATCAGCAGCGCGAGCGTGGTGGCGTTGCCCCAGCCGTTCTCCGGGCCGCTCCAGGAGATGGCGAGTAGCAGCGCGGTGACGGCGGCGGTGACGATGGAGGCGCCGAGGTAGTCGATCTTGTGCGAGCGCTTCACGTGCGGCAGCCGGAGGACGGCGGCGACGACGCCCAGCGCGACCAGGCCGATCGGCAGGTTGATCCAGAAGATCCAGCGCCAGCCGGGACCGTCGGTGAGCAGACCGCCGAGCAGCGGGCCGGCCACCGACGACAGGCCGAACACGGCGCCGAAGTACCCCATGTACTTACCGCGCTCGCGCGGCGGGATCACGTCGCCGATGGTGGCGAAGGCCAGCGACATCAGACCGCCGGCGCCGAGGCCCTGGACGGCCCGGAAGCCGATCAGCATCTCGATGTTCTGCGAGAGGGCGGCCAGCACGGAGCCGGCCAGGAAGGTGACGATCGCCGCGATGAACAGCGGACGACGTCCGTACAGGTCGGAGATCTTGCCCCACAGCGGCGTCGAGGCGGTCGAGGTCAGCAGGTACGCCGTGACCACCCAGGACAGCTTGTCGAGGCTGTTGAACTCGCTGACGATCTGCGGCAGCGCCGTACCGACGATGCTCTGGTCGAGCGCGGCCAGGAACATACCGGCCATCAGGCCGCCGAGGACGACGAGGATCTGCTTGTGGGACAGGTATTGCGTCTCTGGTGCGGCGCCGCCTGCGGTGGCGGGCTCGGTGGTGCTCATGTGGTGCTCTCCAGGTTCTGCTCGGTGTGCTCGCGGGCGGCGCTCGTACTGCGGACGCCGGGCGCGGAATCTGTGGATCGGCGAGCCGCCTGCATGGCAGCCCAGCCCTTGTCCGCCCAGGCCGCGTACGGCGGGGCGTCGGTCGAGGCGGTGACGGCGTCGGCGAACCGCGTCATCAGCCGCTCGAAGGTCTCGATGTCCTCCTCGGACCAGCCGTCCAGGGCGGTGGTCAGGAGCTCGACCCGGCGCCGGGCGTTCTCCTCCCACTGGGCGATGCCCTGCTCGGTCAGCTCGACCCGGAAGGCCCGGCCGTCGTCGGGGTCGGGGGAGCGGCGGACCATGCCCAGCTGCTCCAGCGCCCGCACCTGACGGCTCGTGGTCGACGCGTCCAGCTCCATCCGGGCGGCCAGCTCGGACAGGCGGAGCGCACCGCTGCAGCGCAGGACGAACAGCGCGATGTGGGCGCTGTGGTCCATCGTGTCGCCGGGCTGTTTGGCCTTCAGCCGGCGGCCGACCCGGGTGAACGCGTGCATGACGCCTTCGATCGGGGTCTGCGGGGTGTACGCGTCATTTACTTGCATGCTGCAAGCATATACATAGTTGTCTTACGCACGCAAATAGTTTCCGTTACCAACGACTGAGTGGCCACTCATTTGCTGATCGTGGCCAATCCGTCACTGACGGTGTTCGCGGTGGGGTTAGGACCACCCCACAGGGTGGTTCAGCGCCCTGGTTGTCACGGACTGTGCCGAGCAGGCTGAGCGGGTGACGACGAATGTGGTGGAGAGCAAGACCGTGACGGGACGCCGGTTGGCGGAGTTCGGTGTGATCTGCCTGGCGCTGAGCTGGGCTCCATGGGTGCTGATGCGGCTTCTGGAAGTGCCGATCGACGAGGGTGCGGGCCAACTGGTCTTCGCCCTCGCCGCGTCCGGGCCGTCTCTGGCCGCGCTGGTCCTGTGGATCTGGCACCGGGAACGACGGAAAGGGGTCAGCTGGACGCCGGTCTGGCCGGTCGCAGCCGTCGTACTGGGTGCGGCCGCGCCGCTGCTGGCAACTGCGGCTATCGGCAATCTGGCTGAGCTGCCCGGCCATGCGAGCTCGGTGATCGCAGGGGCCGGCGGATTGCTCGGTGCGGCCGCCTACACCTTCTTGGCTGGGCCAGTGGCGGAGGAGTTCGGTTGGCGCGGGTATGTGCAGCCGCGGCTGCGTCAGTACTACGGTCCGCTCGCGACGACCGGCATCCTCGGTACGGCGTGGTGGCTGTGGCATGTGCCGCTGTACTTCCTGCCTGGTACCGGACAGCACGAAGACGGCCTGTACACCCAACAGGGGCTGGTGTTTCTGCTGGAACTGTTCCCACTGACCTATCTGATGCTGTTCGTCACCGAACGGCTGCGGGGCGGCGTACCGGCGGCCATCTTGATGCATGCCGCCTGGAACCTGACCAGCGAGCTGGTGCCGCCGCTGGGTGACGCAGTCTGGTTGGAGCTGGCCGGTGTGACCGTGGTGGCGGTTGCCGCGGGCTGGTGGTGGCGGCGTACCTTGCGGGCATGACACAGGTGGCGGTTGTTACTGGCGGTGGGTCCGGGCTCGGTCGGGAGATGGCGCTGGCGCTGGATGCGGCCGGCTTCCAGGTCTATGTCACCGGGCGGACCGAGGCGAAGCTGTGCGAAACGGTCGAGCTGGGCAGCACAATGCAGTACGCCGTACTCGATGTGGTGGACGGCGCCGCCGTACGGGCGTTCTTCGCGGGGCTGCCGCGGGTCGACGTCCTGGTCAACAACGCGGGGACCGGAGCGCCGGCGGCCGCCGTACCGGACGTCGCTGAGGCGGACTGGCGACGAGTCGTCGACACCAACCTGACCGGGTCGTTCCTGTGTGCGCAGGCGGCGTTCGCGCGGATGCTGACGCAGGAGCCGCAGGGCGGGCGGATCATCAACAACGGTTCGATTTCCGCCCACACCCCGCGGCCGCAGAGCATCGCCTACACGGCCAGCAAACACGCGGTGACCGGGCTGACCAAGCAGCTGGAGCTGGACGGGCGGCCGCACGGGATCACCGCCTGCCAGATCGACATCGGCAACGCTGCGACCGCGATGACCGAACGGATGGAGCAAGGCGCGCTCCAGCCGGACGGGTCGATCGCGGTCGAGCCCACCTTCGATCCTCGGGTGGTGGCCGACTTCGTCGTCCACGTCGCACAGCTCCCGACCACGGTCGCCGTCCCGCACCTGATGGTGATGGCGGCCGGCATGCCCTACGCCGGCCGCGGCTAGGGCTTGGTGCGCGACAGGTCCACGTCGGTCAGCGGGTACCACGCACCGGATGGGTCCTGCTCCCGCATGGGGTCGTTCCAGCGGAGGCGGACCCGGTCGGGCTGGGCCTCCACGATGGTGACCTCCTCCCAGTCTGGGCCGTCAGTGCGGGCCCACCACGGGTCGGCCAGGCTGGCGAGACCGTCGCGTTCGACGACCTCGACGGCGGTGTCGTGGTCGGTGACCGGGCCGAGGGCTGCGTGGAAGGTGGTGAGCGGCTGCCAGCCGCCCGTGAGCGGTACGACGTGGCCGAGCAGCTCGCCGTCCTCCCGATGCACGTCCTCCGGCCCGGGGAAGCCCGGCCACATCTCCTTCAGCGTGGCGACGATCCGCGCGGTCGTCCCGCCGATGAACTCGATCCCGGCCAGCTCGGTCGCGCTGCCGGCGTACTCCGCCGGGACGACGGTCGTCCCCTCGACCCAGGTCCGACGGACCCGGTGCGTGGCCGTGATGTCGTCCAGCGGGTCGCCGTCGACCAGGACGAGGTCAGCCCGCGCCCCAACGGTCAGCCGGCCGCGGTCGGCCAGCCCGAACGCCTCCGCCGGCACCGACGTCGCGGCCGCCAACGCCTCACCGGGAGTGAGCCCGGCGCGGACGAGGTGCTGGAGTTCACGGTGCAGCGACGCACCGAAGATCAGGCCCGGGTTCGGGGCGTCGGTGCCCGCGAGGATCGGTACGCCGGCCTGGTGCAGGGCAAGGACGTTCGCACGGGAGTCCGCGCCGTCCGGGGCCTCGGGCGGCATCCAGCGCAGCGCCTGCTTGTCGAGCAACCGGCGCCAGCGCGCAGGCATCCGCGCGACCAGCTCGCTCTCCTCAGCCAGCGGCAGCGGCGAACCTGGCGTGCTGTAGCCGTCGATGACGTCGAGCGTCGCGATGACGGCCACGCCGGCGGCGGCCACCTCGGCTACCTGCTCGGCCGACATCGCGTCCGACGGAACGTGCGCGAGGATGTCGACCCCGCAGCGGACGACGGTGACCGCACCGGCCGCGGTCGAGACGTGCGCGACCACCTTCAGCCCATGGCCGTGCGCCGCCTCGACCAGGGCCCGGATCGTGGCCTCGTCGAGACTCGGGATCTGCATCATCGCGCCCGAGCCGTCGTCGTAGATCAGCTTGAGGTGGTCCGCGCCCTCGGCGATCCGGTCGGCCACGAACTGCTCCGCGTCGGCGGGTCTGTCGACGTACGGGAAGGTGCCGTAGGCGATCGTCGGGTGGCCGCCGGGCGCCGTGGCGCCGACGGACGACGTCCGGAAGTCGGCCCCGGCCGCGCGCTCGGAGGTGATCAGGTCGGGCAGGCTGAACAGGTCGATCAGCATCGTGACGCCGTACGTCGCCGCGAGTTGCGTCGCGCCCGGGACGAGGTGGACATGGGAGTCGATGAGCCCGGGCAGCAACGTGCCGCCGTCGAGGAGCTCGTCGCCGGGCCGAGCGATGTCAGGGCCGCCGATCGCGGTGATCCGGCCGTCGGCCACCCGCAGGCAGTCCGCGGGGAGCAACTGACCGCGGTCGACGAGCCGGGTACGCAGAAAAGTGATTGCCATGTTTCGGACGCTAAGGGCTGACGTAACGTCACCCTCCAGCGATTACAGTCAGCTTTTATGGAACGCACGGTCAGCGAGGTCGCGAAACTCGCCGGGGTGTCGGTGCGGACGCTGCGGCACTACGACGCGATCGGCCTGCTCCCGCCCGGCCACATCGCCTCGAACGGCTACCGCTACTACGGCCGGCCCGAGCTGATCCGCCTGCAGCGCATCCTGCTGCTCCGTGAGCTCGACGTGGCGCTCCCCGAGATCGCCCGCATCCTCGCCGAGCCCGCCGACGAGATCGCCGCGCTCCGCGGCCACCGCGAGCAGCTCGAGCGGGAGCGGCACCGCCTGGACGACGTGATCGGCGCGGTCGACCGGACGATCGAGGGCCTGTCCGGCGACGACTCCTTCGGCGATGAGGAGTTCTTCACCGGCCTGACCGCGGCCCGGGAGCGGCTCGAAGAAGACCTGACCGACCGCTTCGGCCCCGAGGTCGGCGCTGCCTTCGAGGCGGCGGTCCGCGCGACCGACGGCTGGTCCCGCGAGGACTACGAACAGATGGCCGACGAGGGACGCCGGTTGCTGCTGCGAATGTCGGCCGCCCGGGCGCGCGGCGTCGTCCCGGATTCGCCGGAGGCGCTGGAGCTGACCCAGCTGCATTACCAAGGCGTCCTGGAGCTGTGGCCGGCCGATGCGACCGGCTACTACAACCTCGGCGCCATCTTGCTGGACAACGCCGAGCAGCGCGCGATGATCGCGTCCGTCGACCCCGAGTTGCCGCCCTGGCTCTCGGCCGCGGTGCAGGCGTACGCCGTCCGCAGGCTCGGGTACCAAATCGACAAGAAAACTGTCGACGACTCCGTCTAGGGTCGGTTCCGTGGCTGAACAGCGGGAGTCCCTGGTCCATGCGCGCGAGCTGAAGAAGTCGTACGGCGACTTCGAGGCGGTGCGCGGGATCGACCTGGACGTGTGGCGGGGCGAGGCCTTCGGCTTCCTCGGGCCGAACGGCGCCGGTAAGTCGTCGACGATGCGGATGATCGGGGCCGTCTCGCCGACCAGCGGCGGCACACTGCGGATCCTCGGCCTCGATCCGGCCGCCGACGGCCCGGCGATCCGGGCCCGCCTCGGCGTATGCCCGCAGGACGACACCCTCGACACCGAGCTGACCGTCCGGGAGAACCTGACGATCTACGGCCGGTACTTCGGGCTCAGCCGCGCCGAGTGCAAGGAGCGCGCCGACGAGCTGCTGGAGTTCGTGGCGCTGACCGAGAAGGCGAAGGTCAAGGTCGACGAGCTCTCCGGCGGGATGAAGCGGCGGCTGACGATCGCCCGCTCGCTGGTCAGCAAACCCGATCTGCTGCTCCTCGACGAGCCGACCACCGGCCTCGATCCGCAGGCCCGGCATCTGCTGTGGGACAAGCTGTTCCGGCTCAAACAGGCCGGCGTCACCCTGATCATCACGACCCACTACATGGACGAGGCCGAGCAGCTCTGCGACCGGCTCGTCGTGATGGACGGCGGCCTGATCGCGGCCGAAGGGTCGCCGGCCGAGCTGATCCGCGACTACTCGACCCGCGAGGTGACCGAGCTGCGCTTCGGGCCGGAGGTGATGTTCTCCGATCACGAGGCCCTGGCCGGCAAGGTCGAGGATCTCGCGCAGCGGATCGAGGTCCTGCCGGACCGGATCCTGCTCTACACCGACGACGGCGAGCGCGCGGTCGCCGCCGTCCACGAGCGCGGGCTGCAGCCGGCCGCCGTCCTGGTCCGGCGCTCGACGCTGGAGGACGTGTTCCTGCGGCTCACCGGCCGGACGTTGGTGGACTGATGGCCCTCGCGCTGGAGAACGGCCGCCGTCAGTTCGACTACTGGCTGACGGTCTACAAACGGACGTGGAAGGGCAGCCTGATCAGCAGCTTCCTGCTGCCGATGCTGTACCTGGCCGCGATGGGTATCGGCCTCGGCTCGTTCGTCGACAGCAACGGGACGGGCGCGCTCGGCGGGGTCAGCTACCTGCAGTTCATCGCGCCCGGCCTGCTCGCCGCGACCGCGTTGCAGATCGCCGTCGGCGAGTCGACGTACCCGGTGCTGAGCGGCCTGAAGTGGCAGAAGTTCTACCACTCGATGATCGCGACGCCGCTGCGTCCCGCGGACGTCGTCTACGGCCAGCTGACCTTCATCGCGTTCCGGGTCGCGAGCACCTGCGTGGTGTTCCTGGCCGTGATCGCGGCCTTCGGCGGGCTGCACTCGCCGCTCGGCGTCCTCGCGTTACCCGTGGTGATCCTGGTCGGGATGGCGGCGTCCGCGCCGGTCGTCGCCTTCGCCAGCACGCTGGCCAACGACTCCGGCCTGGCGATGGTCTTCCGGTTCGGCGTCGTCCCGGCGTTCCTGTTCTCCGGCGCGTTCTTCCCGGTCTCCCAGCTGCCGAACTGGATCGAGTGGCTGGCCTACCTGAGCCCGCTGTGGCACGGCGTCCAGCTGTCCCGCGATCTCAGCCTCGGCACGCTGCATCCGTGGCTCGTGCTGCTCAATCTCGCGTACCTGCTGGCCTGGTTCGGGATCGGGACGTGGCTGGCCGTCCGCGGCTTCACGAGGAAGTTGATCGGCTGATGGCGACCTTGACCGCCCGGGTCGTCCCGGTCCCGATCCGGCTCGGCGGCCGGCACATCATCGAGCGGAACTTCCTGCTCTACCGCCGGTCCTGGGTCGTCTTCCTGTCCGGCTTCACCGAGCCGGTCTTCTACCTGCTCTCGATCGGGATCGGCGTCGCCCAGCTGGTCGGCGACTTCACGCTCTCCGACGGCACCAAGATCGGGTACGCCGCGTTCGTCGCCCCGGCCATGCTCGCGAGCTCCGCGATGAACGGCGCGATCTTCGACTCGACGTACAACATCTTCTTCCGGATGAAGTACGCCAAGCTCTACGACTCGATGCTGGCCACGCCGCTCCGGCCGTGGGACATCGCCACCGGCGAGGTGACATGGGCGCTGCTCCGCGGCGCCTGCTACTCGGCGATGTTCGTGCTGGTAATGCTCGCCCTCGGCCTGGTCGAGTCCTGGTGGGCGCTGCTCGCGCTGCCCGCCTCGGTCCTGATCGGCTTCGCCTTCGCCGGCGCCGGCATGGCCCTCACCACCTTCATGCGCAGCTGGCAGGACTTCGAGTTCGTCCAGCTCGCGACCATCCCGATGTTCCTCTTCTCGGCCACCTTCTACCCCATCGAGACCTACCCCACCGCCATCCGCTGGCTCGTCGAGCTCACCCCCCTCTACCAAGGCGTCCACCTCGAACGAGCCCTCACCACCGGCACCGTCAGCTGGTCCCTCCTCCTCAACGCCGCCTACCTGCTCGCCATGGGCGCCACCGGCATGTACATCGCCTCCCGCCGCCTGGGAGCGCTACTGCTGAAATAGGCGGAACAGACTGCGGTTGGCCTGCGTCGGAGGGTGCGTGACGGGTGTTCTGATGTATCAGTGGTTCGGCGAGTCGCTCGACCTGTTCGTCGAGCAGTTCGGCACGGAGGCGTTGGCCCGGGACGTGGTGCTGCCGAGCGAGTTCCTGCCGAAGGACTACGACGGCTCGGAGCGGGCGGCGTTGGCCTTGTGCCGGCGGGTGTGTGAGCGGTTCGGCGTACCGACGGAGGACATTCGGATCAGTTTCCGGTGGTTCGAGGTGCGGGAGGCGGCGCGCTCCGAGGCTGCGCGGCTGACGCGGAGAAGCCTGCGCGACCAGATCGAGTCGTCGCCGGACCCGGAGCAGGTCAGTCGGTCGCGCGAGCTGTTGGCGCTCAGCGGGCTCCCGGACACCGTCGGCCGGGACAGATACGAGGCGCTCGAGCGCGCGGGTTTCGCGCCGGAGCTGGAAGTGCTCACGTGCAACGAGGTCATCCATGAGCTGAACCGGTGCCAACGGATTCGGCTCACCTCCGGGGCGGAGCAGGACGCGGCCCGGCAGGCGGCGAAGGACGAATGGGAAAACGGTCTCACCAGGGCGGCGGGCGGCTGGACGGATCTCCGCAAGCTGTCGAACGGCGCGGCGACCGAGTACGACGCCTCGATGGTGATGGTCGGGGCGGACGAGCTGGCGGATCCGGCCCGGCTGGTGGCGATCGTCGCCCACGAGCTCGGTCACGAGGTGCTGGGGCGCGGCCGGCTCGACCTCGACCGGCCGGATGCCGAACCGCTGATCGATCTGTTCGGCGTCTTCCAGGGGTTCGGGATCTTTCTGCTCAACCACGCGCAGAAAGGTGAGGGAGCAGACGCCGAACGGCTGGGGTACCTCGGCCCCGTCGGCATGACCGAGGCGCTGGCCGACTGCCTGGCCCGGCGGCATCTGCTGTTCGGTGAGTCGCTCAACCCGCCGTGGGAGCTGGAGGTGGATCGGGGGCTGCGGCAGCGGCTCGTCGAGCGGGCGCACGAGCGGGCGCGCGAGCTGGCGGCAAGTCGTGGGAACGCTTCGACGCCTAGCGGTGTCTGAGCTGACATGGGCAGCTTTCGGGAGTGGATTCGGAAGTACAAGAAGGCGTATCACGCCGCGCTCGACCCGTTGATCGAGCTGCCTGGCGGGTTGGAGTCCTGGGTCGAGGAGTCGCTGGAGTGGTACGTCGAGCAGTTCGGCGACGAGCCGTTGCGGCGGGACGTCGTCCGTCCGAGTGAGTTTCTGCCGGCCGAGTGGGACGGGTCGGAGGCGGCGGCGCGGGAGTTGTGTTTGCGAATTTGTGAGCGGATCGGCGTGCCGGCCGACAACATCCGGTTCAGTTTCCGGATGGTGGAAGTGCGCGAGGCGGCGCGCTCGTTCGCGGCTCGGGCCCTACGGCAAGGTTGGCAGTCGGACGCCGAGTCCGGGGATCCCGAGGGGATGCGGCGGGGCGAGTTGCTTGCGATCACCGGGTTGCCGGACCGCGTTCCGCAGGCCGAGTTCGAGGCGCTCGAGGCGGCGGGCTTCGAGCCGGAGCTGCAGATCCTGTCGATTGCCGAGGCGACCCGCGAGATCCACCGATGCGAACGGATCCAGGCGCTGGAGGGGCTGGAGCGGGTTGCGGCGCTGCGGTCGGCGCAGGCCTACTGGGATGACGATCTGGATCTGAACGTGGCCGCGTGCTGGCGTGACCTGCGTCCGCTGCCGCAGGGCGGGACCAGCGCGCACGATGCGTCCGCGATCATGCTGAACGCGCGGACGCTCGGGAACCCGGCAGCTGTGGTCGCCGAGGTGGTGCACGAGCTCGGGCACGAGGTGCTGAACCGCGGCCTGGTCACGACGAGCCGGCCGGACAACGAACACCTGGTCGACCTGTTCGGGGTCTTCCACGGCTTCGGCATCTTCTCCCTCAACCAGGCGCTGGAGCGGACCGGGGTCCTGCGCATGCGACGTCTGGGCTACCTCGGCGAGCGCGGGATGACCGAGGCGATGAGCAACTACCTGGCCCGCCGGCATCACCTGATCGGCGAGCGGTTCGAGCCGGGTTGGGATGCGGAGATCGACTGGCAGCAGCGGTTCACGGTCACCGAGCGAGCGCGCGAACTGGCCAAGAAGACGCCAAGTGACGGGAACACTTCGGTGCGTAGCGACGTCTGAGGGGCATGGGCAGCTTCCAGAAGTGGTGTCGCCGTGCAGAGTCACCCGCCGAGTGGAGGCGCGAGCCGGCCGCGAAGACGGCATGATGCATCCGGTGCGGAATCCGATCGGCGCGCTGCGGCGCGCGCAGCAGGTGCGGGCGCGGCTGAAGGCGCCGACGCAGCGGTTACCGGGTGGACGCCGACGCTGGATCCGCGCCTCGATGGACTGGCTGACCAGCGAGTTCGGCGAGGAGCTGTTGCGGCGACCGATTGTTGTGCCGGGGGAGCTGGTGCCGGCCCAGTACGACGGGTCGCTGCCGGCGGCTGAGGAGCTGTGCGCGCGGGTGGCGGAGCGGATGGGGTTGGCGGTCGGGCAGTGTGTGCTCAGCTTCGGGCTGGCCGGTGCGCAGCGGACGGCGTCCCGCGGGACGGTGCTGGAGTCGCACGGGCGGTGGGTGCGCGGCTCGGCCGGTAACGAGATCCAGCTCGCGCCCGAGTTGGCGACCGATCCGGTCGCGCTGGTCGCGATCTACGCACACGAGGTCGGCCACGAGCTGCTGCTCGGCGACGGCCGCATCACCTTCGCGCACCGCCCCGACCACGAGCCGCTGACCGACCTGCTCACGGTCTTCCACGGGCTCGGGATCTTCACGGCCAACGCGGCGTACGAGCGGCGTCCGCACCCGAGCGGTCGTGGCAAGCAGCCGCTCGCCCGCGGCTACCTGCGCGAGACTGCCCTCGCCGAAGCCCTTGCGTACTACGCGTTCCGGCGCGGCGAGCGTCGTCCCGACTGGGACAAACACCTCGACCCGCCCGTACGCCGAGTCATGCGCAACCAGCTCGCCGTCCTACACCGCTAGGACAGCCTTCAGCCACCAGAAGGTGCCGCTGGTCATGGCTTCGCGCTCCGGGCCGACGAGGTTCTCCATCAGGTGCAGCGCGGTCGTTGCCTGGTGCAGCGCGCCGAGCTGGTTCGCGAGCTCGAGCGCCCGGCGCAGCTCGGGCATCGGTGCGTACTCCGTCCATTCGGCCAGGTACGCGTCCTGAACCCGGGCGTCCATCGACAGCGGCGACCGCTTCTCGACGAACGTGACCAGGTCCAGGAACGGATGGGACACCGCCGCGTCCGTCCAATCGAAGGCGAGCACCTGACCGTCGCGGATCGCGACGTTCCGCGGGTGCAGATCGCCATGCACCAACGTCTCCGGTACGCCGATCGCCGCCAGCTCAGCGATCGCCGTACGCAGCTCGTCCCGTCGTGCCGGGATCCGGGCGCGCTCCGCGGGATCCAGCCGCTCGGTCGCCGCATTCGGCCCGAGCACGCGGTCGATCCCGGCCTCCAGCACGCTCAGGCGACGGTCGACACAGCTGATGTCGAGGAGATGGTCGTCGCGGCCGACATAACTGCGCTGTAGCCGCGCGTGGCTGCGGAGGGTCTCGATCCACACCTCGACCTCGGTCTGGTCGGACAGCAGCGAGCCGAGGTCGGGGAGGAGCATCCAGACTCGCTCGTCGTCGATCGCGAGCGGCGCCGGAACCGCGCCGGAGAGCGCGTTCAGTAGCAGCGGTTCGTGAGCGAACAGCAGTGGCAACTTCGCCGGGGGGAGCGTGCTGGAGTGGGCGTGTGCCTTGAAGTACACGTTGCCGTCGGCAGTCGGAACGCGCAGCACGTTCGACAGGCCCCACGTCCGCACCTGGACCGGTCGGCCGATCCTGGTCAGGTGGCTGTCGATCCAGGGCAGCGCTTCGGCGTACCAGCCCGGTCGGGTCCACGGGACGGCGCTGTCGTGGGTCGGGGGCGGGACCGGCTCGCCGGGCGGCAGATCGCCGACGACGAGGTACGTGATCTCGTCCGGCTCGTTGCGCAGACAGGTGAGCACGTAGGCGTCCAGACCCGCGAACACGCGCTCGACGTCCGGGAACCAGACGTCGCCTTCGACCTCCCAGGACGGCGGCGTGCTGAACGTGTTCTCCGGCCCGGCCAGCACCGCCGTGATCTTCATCGATGCAGAGTAGCTGGCCGGCAAAGCGCCGCGCCTGGGCCTTTTCCTCGTAGTGTGAGGTTGTGATCGATGCCAAGGACATCGCCCGGGCCGCGGACCTGCTGCACGACGTGGTCGCGCCGACGCCGTTGGAGTACTCGCGCTGGCTGAGTGAGCTGGTCGGCGGCGACGTGTTCCTGAAATGCGAGAACCTGCAGCGCACCGGCTCGTTCAAGCTGCGCGGGGCGTACGTGCGGATGGCCCGGCTCTCGAAGGCCGAGCGAGCCCGCGGGGTGGTCGCGGCGAGCGCGGGCAACCACGCGCAAGGGGTCGCGCTGGCCGCGCAGCTGCTCGGGATCAAGGCGACCGTGTTCATGCCGCACGGCGCGCCGATCCCGAAGGAGAAGGCGACCCGCGCGTACGGCGCGGAGATCCGCTTCGAGGGGACGTCGATCGACGACTGTCTGCGCGCGGCGCTCGCGTTCGAGGCGGAGACCGGCGCGGTGCTGATCCATCCCTTCGACCACCCGGACATCGTGGCCGGTCAGGCGACGACGGGCCTGGAGATCGTCGAGCAGTGCCCGCAGGTCCGGACGGTCGTCGTCCCGACCGGTGGTGGCGGTCTGGTCGCCGGGATCGCGTCCGCGATGCAGCGGGACGGGATGCCCATCGAGGTGGTCGGCGTCCAGGCGGCAGGAGCCGCGGCGTACCCGGCCTCGCTCGCGGCCGGTGAGCCGATCCAGCTCGCGAAGATGGCGACGATGGCGGACGGGATCGCGGTCGGCCTGCCCGGGAAGGTTCCGTTCGAGGCGATCCAGGCGTACGTCGGCGACGTCCGGACGGTCGACGAGAACTCGCTGTCCAAGGCGCTGCTGCTCGTCCTCGAACGCGCGAAACTCGTCGTCGAGCCGGCCGGCGCGGCTGCGGTGGCCGCCGTCCTGGATGCGCCGCGGACCTTCAAACCGCCGGTCGTCGTGGTGCTGTCCGGCGGCAACATCGACCCGCTGCTGCTGATGCGCGTCATCCGGCACGGTATGGCCGCCGCGAACCGGTACCTCTCGCTGCGGGTGCGCATCCCGGACACCCCCGGCGGTCTGGCCACGCTGCTCACCCAGCTCGCCGAGCTGGACGCCAACATCATCGAGGTCCTGCACGAGCGGATCTCCGAGTCGCTGAGCCTCGACGAGGTCGAGGTCGCGCTCCAGCTGGAGCTGCGAGGTGAGGAGCACCGCGATCGGGTACTGGCCGGCCTGACCGGCAACGGTTACAGCTACACCTTGAACTGAGGAGCCCCTGTGAAGAAGACGATCATCGCCGCGGTGGCGCTCAGCCTCGCCGCTTGTACGCCGGGATCGGGCAGCTCGAGCGGGCCCGCGAGCGCGCCGAGCAGCGTGCGGACGGACGCCGCCGCGCTCGGTCAGGTCGAGCTGACGGTCTGGGACCAGGAGGTCCGCGGCGGGCAGGCCGCCCAGATGGCCGCGCAGATCAAGGCGTTCGAGGCGAAGTACCCGAATATCAAGATCAAGCGGGTCTCGCGGTCGTTCGACGATCTGAAGACGACGCTGCGGCTGGCGCTGTCGGGTAACGACGCGCCGGACGTCGTCCAGGCCAACAACGGGCGCTCGGACATGGGCGAGTTCGTGAAGGCCGGTCAGCTGGTGCCGCTGGACAAGTGGGCCGAGGCGTACAAGTGGGGTGATCGCTACCCGGCTTCGGTGTTGCAGTACTCGCGCTACTCCGCGGACGGCAAGACCTTCGGCGAGGGCAACCTCTACGGGCTGCCGCAGGTCGGCGAGGTGGTCGGGGTCTACTACAACAAGACCAAGGTCGCGAAGCCGCCGACGAGCTGGGCCGAGTTCGAAGCCGAGCTGGACAAGGCGAAACGGGCCGGCGACGTACCGCTGCAGTTCGGCAACCTGGACAAGTGGCCGGCCATCCACGTCTTCGGCACGCTGCTCGACAACTACGCCGAGTCCGATCAGATCACCAAGCTGGCGTTCGGCCGCCCGGGCGCGACCTGGAAGGCCCCGGCGAACGAGCAGGCCGCCGCGGCCCTCGTGTCCTGGGTGGACAAGGGCTATTTCAACAAGGGCTTCAACGGGCAGGGCTACGACCCGGCCTGGCAGGAGTTCGGCAAGGGCAAGGGCGCGTTCCTGATCGCGGGCACCTGGCTGCAGGCCGACCTGCAGAAGGCGCTCGGCGACCAGGTCGGATTCATGCTGCCGCCCGGGACGAAGTCCGTCACCGGCGGGACCGGCCTGCCGTTCGGCATCACCAACAAGTCGAAGAACCCGGACGCCGCCGCGGCGTACATCAACTTCATCACCAGCCCGGAGGCGATGAAGACGTTGACGAGCACGGGGAACCTCCCGATCGCCGACACCGCCGCTCAGCAGGCCCCGGCCGGGCTGGCCAGTGACATCTTCAAGGGCTTCGGTACGGCGGTCGGCTCCGAGCTGCTCGTCCCGTACCTGGACTACGCGACCCCGACCATGTACGACACGATCGGCGCCGCATTGCAGGATCTCCTCGCGAAGAAGGTCACACCGCAACAGTTCCTGGACAAACTGGAGGCCGACTACAGCAAGTTCGCCGGCAAGTGAGCTCGCCACCCGGCGAGCCGCGCCGGATCGGGTACCTCTACGTCCTGCCCGCGCTGCTCGTGTACGGCGCGTTTCTCCTGTATCCGCTGGGCCGCGCCGTCCATCTGTCGCTGTTCGAGTGGGACGGGATCACCCTCGGCAAGTTCGTTGGCCTGAGCAACTATGCGGACGTCGTCCGGGACGCCGGACTGCGGGCCGCGTTCGGGCACGCGCTGGTGCTGATCGGCTTCTACGCCGTGCTTCCGGTGCTGATCGGGCTCGCGCTGGCGACCGTGCTGCAGCGGGCGCGCGTCCGTGGGCTCGCGTTCTTCCGGACGATCGTCTTCCTGCCGCAGGTGATCGCGATGGTCGTGGTCGCCGTGGCTTGGCGGCACATCTACGCGCCGGACGGCCCGCTGAACGACGTACTACGGGCGATCGGTCTGGACGACGTCGCCCGCGGCTGGCTCGGCGACTACGCGTTCGCGCTGCCCGCGGTCGGTGTGATCGGGACGTGGTTCGAGACCGGGCTGGTGACGGTGTTGCTGCTGGCCGGGATGGCGCGGATCCCGGCCGAACGGTACGAAGCGGCGCGGCTCGACGGTGCCGGGCCGCTGGCGGAGTTCTTCGCGGTGGTGCTGCCGGCGGTCCGGGGCGAGATCGCGGTCGCGGTGACGTTGACGATGATCGCGGCGCTGCGGACGTTCGACCTGGTCTACGTGACCACGAGTGGCGGTCCGGGGACGTCGACGAGCGTCCCGGCGTACGAGGTCTACCACCGGGCCTTCGAGCTCGGGCAGGTCGGCTCGGCGGCCGCGATCGGGGTCTGCCTGACGGTGCTGATCTTCGTGATCACGCTCGGGGTCAACCGGCTCGCGGATCGGGGTACGGCATGAGGGCGTCGGCGGGGGAGCGGATCGGCAACTACGTGCTGCTGATCGCCTTCGGCCTGTTCGCGCTCGGGCCGATCGTGACGATCGTCGCCGCGGCGTTCGGGCCGGACGACGCCGGCGGCGGGACGAGCGGTTTCGGGAACTTCGGCCAGGCCTGGGAGATCGGCCAGTTCGGGACCTATTTGCGGACGAGCGTCGCCGTCTCGGTCACTGTCGTGGTGGTCAGCGTGCTGCTGTCGATCCTGTCCGGGTACGCGTTCGGGACGATGCGGTTCCGCGGCGCCGGCGTCCTGTTCTACCTGTTCCTGCTCGGGATCATGATGCCGACCGAGGCGATCGTCGTCCCGCTGTACTTCGATCTGCGTACGCTCGGGCTGACCGATACGTTCCTCGCCGTCGCGCTACCGCAGGTCGCGCAGTCCGTTGCCTTCGGCACCTTCTGGATGCGGGCGTACTTCCGGTCCTCGTCGCGGGCGCTGGTCGAGGCCGCGCGGCTCGACGGCGCCGGCTCCTGGCGGACGCTGTGGCTGGTCCTGGTGCCGCCGGCGCGGCCCGCGCTGGTGACGCTGATCGTGCTGGTCTTCATGTGGACGTGGAACGAGTTCCTGATCCCGTTGGTGATGGTGACGTCGGAGTCGCTGCGGACGGCGCCGCTCGGGCTCGCGTTCTTCTCCGGGCAGTACACGTCCGGGTTCACGCTGCTGGCGGCCGGGGCCGTGATCGTCGGGACGCCGGTCGTGCTGGTCTACGCGTTCCTGCAGCGCCACTTCATCGCGGGCATGCTGGAGGGCGCCGTCCGCGAGTGACTACTCGCAGGACTTGAGGAGCGGAGCATGCAGCCGCTCGGCCAGCACCGCGCGCTGCGTCGGCTGGGCCTCGGCCTGGCGGCGCAGCCCCTCGGCGGTCAGCTGCACGATGACGGCCCGCCGATCCTGCGTGCAGGTGTCGCGGGTGACCAGGCCGTCGCTCTCCAGCCGGGCGATCACCCGGGAGAGCGCGCTCTGGCTCAGGTGCACCGACTTGGCGACCGTTGCGATCTTGGACGAGTGATCCGGCAGCTCGGCGAGCCGCTCGAGCACCTCGTACTCGCTCATACCGAGCGCGTGCCCCGCCTGCAGCGCGCGATCGAGCGCGCAGGTCATATCCGCGTGCCGAGCGAGCAACTCGCGCCAGGCGCGGACGTCGGCGGTGGTCTCAACGCTGACCTTCGTGGCGGTCATGGTCGCGACCTTATCATGCACGTGCAATGTATGCAAACGCATTTAATGCCTAGACATTAGATGCGCGTGCATGCAATAGTCTCTGCTCGTGACTGAAACGCACACCACACCAGCCCGCATGACCTGGGACGCGCGCCTGTGGGGCGCCCTCCTCGTGGTCTGCGGCGTGATCTTCCTCGACGGCCTGGACGTCTCGATGGTCGGCATGTCCCTGCCGTCCATCGGCGCCGATCTGGGCGTTCCCCTCTCCTCGCTCCAGTGGGTCGTGACCGGGTACGTGCTCGGGTACGGCGGCCTGCTGCTCCTCGGCGGCCGGACCGCCGATCTGCTCGGCCGCCGCCGCGTCTTCCTGATCGCGCTCGCGGTCTTCGCGGTGGTCTCGATGCTGAGCTCACTGGCCACGAACCCCGAGCTGCTGATCGCCGCGCGGTTCGTGAAGGGCGTCGCCGCCGCGTTCACCGCGCCGGCCGCGCTGTCCATCATCACCACCACCTTCCACGAGGGCCCGGACCGCAACCGCGCGCTCTCGATCTTCACGACCTGTGCGGCGTCCGGCTTCTCGATGGGCCTGATCCTCGGCGGCGCGCTGACCGAGGTCGGCTGGCGCTGGACCTTCCTGATGCCCGGCCCGGTCGCGCTGATCGTGCTGCTGTTCGCGATCAAGCTGATCCCGAACAGCCCGCGTGAGGACGTCACCGGCGGGTACGACGTCCCCGGCGCGGTCACCGTCACCGGCGGCATGCTCTCGCTGGTGTACGCCGTCGTCGGCGCCGAACACGCCGGCTGGGTCTCGGTCCAGACGATCGGGATGTTCGCGCTGGCCGCCTTCCTGCTGACGGCGTTCGTCGTGATCGAGCTGCGGACGAAGAACCCGCTGGTCCGGCTCGGCATCCTGCGCAACGGCGCGCTGCGCCGCGCCAACCTGGCCGGTCTGACCGTCTTCGGCGCCTACATCGCCTTCCAGTTCATCGGCACGCTCTACCTGCAGAACCTGCTCGGCTGGTCGTCGCTGCAGACGGCGCTGGCGTTCCTGCCGGCCGGTCTGCTGGTGGTCGGGTTGTCGCCGAACGCGGGCAAGATCGCCGACCGGGTCGGCACCGACAAGATGATCATCGGCGCGATGCTGCTGTTCGTCGTCGGGTACGCGCTGTCGCTGCGGATCGGCCCGGAGTCGGCGTACTTCGCGACCGTCTTCCCGAGCATCATGCTGATCGGCGCCGGGTTCGCGATCGGGTTCCCGGCGCTGAACATCCAGGCCGTCTCCGGGGTGGACGACGAGGAGCAGGGGCTCGCGTCCGGCCTGTTCAACACCGCCAACCAGGTCGGCGGCGCCGTCGTCCTGGCCGTGGTGACGGCCGTCATCAGCAGCCAAGCGGCCGGCGTCACGACCTCGGCCGGGATGCTGTCGGCGTACAAGCCCGGTCTGGCCGTGGTCACCGGGGTGTCTGTTCTTGGTCTGGTGATCGCTCTGACCGGGCTGCGCGACCTGCGGCGTCGCCGGGCCCTCGAGCAGCAGGAAGCGGCTGAGCTGGCCGCCGTCCAGGACGAGCTGGCTCCGGTCGCCTGACCCGCGATCCGCGGGCCCCGGGCTACTCCCCGGGGCCCGCGGTCCGGTGTTCGGGGTGATCCCGGATTGGTTTCGGCCCTTCCGGGTGCTGGACTGTGTGTATGAGCGATGAGAGCGGGTACGACGGGCGCGTCAAGGACATCCTGGACCGGGTGGCCAAGGGGCACCTGTCACCGGATGAGGCCAGCACGCTGATCGCCGCCCTGCGGCCCGACACCCCGTCCACTCCCACTGCGGCGCCGGCGTCCGACCCGACGCCGTCGGCGTCCGCCTGGGCCGACGCGACCGACGCGCCGGACGCCGTCCCGCCGGTCGCTGTCGTCCCGGACCCGGTCGTCGAGGAGGCGCCGGAGGAGGAGGTCGAGCACAGCAGCGTGCCGATCCCGTCCGGGGTGCGGCGGGTGACGATCCGGGCGGTCGGCCGGCGGGTGCGGCTGATCGGCGAGCCCGCCGTGAACGGCGTCGCCGTCGACGGGCCGCACGTGATCAAGAAGGACGGCGACACCCTCGCGATCAACAGCGAGGGCGACATGGGCGTCTCGATCGACGGGTTCAGCATGCTCCGCAACCCCACCGACCTGAAGGCGCACGTCAACGGCCTCGCCAAGGAACTGCAGATCCGCGTCAACCCCGACCTCCAGGTCGAGGTCGAGGTCACCGGCGGCTCGGTCAACGCCGAACGCGTCCCCGGCCTCACCCGTGTCCGGGTCACCGCCGGCACTGCCAAGGTCACCGACGTCGACGGCCCCGTCGACGTCCTCGTCCAGGCCGGCTCCGCCACCCTCGACGCCCAACTCACCAAGGGCCGCTCCCGCGTCCGCGTCGAGTCCGGCATGGCCACCGTCAACCTCCGCCGCGGCTCCGACGTCCACGTCCACACCGAAGCCCAACTCGGCCGCGTCAACTGGACCGGCGCCGTCTCCGGCCAATCCAAAGACGTAGAAATCGGCCGCGGCCGAGCCGCCCTCGACGTAGAAGTCCTCGTAGGCTCCGCCCAAATCTCCGCCGACTGAATCGAGTTGTGTTGGGGGCTACTCGGTCAGGAGCTTGGTGGCTTGGGTGGCTAGGTGGGTGGCTTGGGGGTGGCTGGTGGGGGTTAGCCAGCCTTGGGTGAGGTTGGGGGTGCCGCCGTTGGTGAGTGTCATTTGGTAGTCGAGGCAGGCTAGCCAGAGGGGGCGCAGGTTGAGGATTTGGGGGAGGCGGCGGAGTTCTTCGTCGGTGGGCTGGATGTGGCGGCGGTAGGCGTGGAGGGCGGGTTCCAGGTTGGCTGGGTTGCCTTCGGCGGTGGTTCGGAGGAGCCAGGCGAGGGCGGGGAGGCGGGGGCCGCGGCCGGAGCCTGCCCAGCCGACGATGGTGAGGGCGCCGGGGGAGCCGACGGCTGACCAGAGGTGGTAGTTGCTGTGGGTGAGGGCTTCGGGTAGGCCCTCGGCGTCGTCGGCCAGCTCGACCTGGTCGCGCAGCCACTCGAACTGCTCACGCCCGGCGTCCGGCACCTTGTCCTCGACGGCGGCCAGGAAACTCATCGCTGCGGCCACATCCTGCTTCGGACGGCCGACGTAGAACCCGCCGTCCGCCTCCTCCGCACCGCCGTCCCTGGCAACAGCGCCGCCGGCCGGAGGAAGCGCGTGCAGCCGCCCCAGCAGGTCGCCCAGCTCCGCCGCCACCGCGGCCGAGTCGCTGCGGCCGTGCTCATCGGTCGGACGGCCGCCGTCCACGAACTGCGTCACAATCACGCCGCTGTCATCGCCGAATCGCGACACCGGCTCGTCGTGAGCGATCCGCTCCGCCGGGAAGTCGTGCGCGGCCAGGAACCGCAGAATCTCCGCATCACCCTCGACACGCGCGAGCTGGTCCGCAGGTGACGAGAACACCCGTGCGATCCACGGCGGACCGTCCACCCGCCGTACGAGCAGCGTCGACGGATAGTGGCCCGGCCAGGAACCGCGCGGCCGGGACGCCGGATCGTCGTCGATCGGCGCCAGCGAGCTGATCCGGACGCCGTACCGGGCCTCGAGGTGCTCCTTGAGGTCGGCATGCTCGAACGGACGCGTCCGCGCGAACGGCGATCGGTTGATCTGCTCCAGATCGGCGAGCGCCTGGGTGTACCGCTGCCCGGTCTCACGGGCCCGCCGGCGGACGACGCGTTTGAAACTGCCCTGCTTGGTCATGACAAGCCTCCTCGACACGTCCTCGTCCCCCAGCGACGCGACATGCGATTCAGGCCTGGACACAGCGCAACCGGCCTTGAGGGTGGATTCCCCTTCGCCATCGCGAGGACCCCGCTGGGGGAGGTCCGCAGAGGCTGGGCGTAAGCCGACGCCGGATCCCATCCTGCGGACGGCCGGACGGCGTTGTCAACGGCGTCCGGCGACGAACCCGCAGCGTGCCGTGGCGCAAAGGTGGTGAAACTGTCGGCGGGGTCCGTCAGGATGGTGGCCTGCATCACATTCTGAGAGGGGACGGGCGGATGGCTGCCATCGAGGCGACAGGCCTCGTGAAGACTTTCCGGAGCCGGAAGAGCGTCGTGAAGGCGCTCGACGGGATCGATCTGGAGGTACCCGAGGGGAGCGTGCTCGGGCTGCTCGGGCCGAACGGCGCGGGGAAGACGACGTCGGTCCGGGTGCTGACCACGCTGATGGAGCCGGATTCCGGGTCCGCGCGCGTGCTCGGGCACGACGTGGTGAAAGAGGCGGACACGGTCCGCTCGCTGGTCGGGCTCTCCGGGCAGTACGCCGCGGTCGACGAGCTGCTCACCGGCCGGGAGAACCTGTGGATGTTCGGCCGCTTGTACCGGCTGGACAGCAAACGCGCCAAGCAGCGGGCCGAGGAGCTGCTGGAGGTCTTCGACCTGACCGAGGCCGCCGACCGGACGCTGAAGACGTACTCGGGCGGTATGCGGCGGCGGCTCGACCTGGCCGGCTCGCTGATCGCGCACCCGAAGGTCCTGTTCCTGGACGAGCCGACGACCGGCCTCGACCCGCGGTCCCGGATCGACCTGTGGAAGATCATCCGGGACCGGGTCGCCGAGGGCGTCACGATCCTGCTGACCACGCAGTACCTGGAGGAGGCCGACGAGCTGGCCGACAGCATCGTCGTCGTCGACCACGGCGCCGTGATCGCCCGCGGCACGGCCGACGAGCTCAAGGCGAAGGTCGGCGGTGAGCGGATCGAGGTCGTCGTCCACGATCCTGACGAGACCTACCGCGCGCTCGAGCTGCTGACGGCGTCGCTCGGCGTCAGCGACCCCGAGGCGACCACGCTGGAGCAGCACAGCCGGCGGATGACGCTGCCCGCGCCCGGCGGCTCGGAGGCCCTGGTCGACGTGATCCGCACCCTCGACGCCGCCGGGATCCGGATCGCCGACATCGGTCTGCGCCGCCCGACCCTCGACGACGTCTTCCTCACCTTGACCGGCCACGAGGCCGAGCAGAAGGAGCAGGTATGAGTACGACGACCGGCCCGGCCCGGGTCAACCCGGTCGCCCGCGCCTTGTCGGACGCCGGAATCCTCGCCTGGCGGAACCTGAAACGGATCCCGCGGACGCCGGACATGCTGATCTACGCGACCATCCAGCCGATCATGTTCGTGCTGCTGTTCGCGTACGTCTTCGGGAACGCGATCCCGATCCCGGGCTTCCCCGGAGCGCGCGCGTACCGGGAGTTCCTGATGTCCGGGATCTTCGCGCAGACGATGGCGTTCGCGGTCGCCTCGGCCAGCGTCGGGCTGGCCGACGACATGTCCAAGGGCCTGATCGACCGGTTCCGTTCGTTGCCGATGGCAAGGTCCGGGGTGATCGCCGGGCGAGTGATCGGCGACCTGGTCTTCAACACCTTCGTGATGGTCGTGATGGTCGTCTGCGGGTTCATCGTCGGCTGGCGCTGGCACAACGGCTTCGTCCAGGCGCTGGCCGCCTTCGCCATCCTGCTCCTGTTCGCCTTCGCCATGCTCTGGGTGGGCGCCCTGATCGGCCTGTCCGTCGGCAGCGCCGAGGTCGCCGCCTCGGCCGGCCTGATCTGGCTCTTCCCGCTCACCTTCCTGTCCAACGCCTTCGTCCCCACCCCCAACCTCCCCAGCGGCCTCCAGCCGGTCGCCGAGTGGAACCCCATCTCGGCCATCGTCGCCGCCTGCCGCCACCTCTTCGGCAACCCGTCCCCCTTCGCCAGCCCCACCGGCTTCCCCGCCCAGCACCCAGTCCTCCTCTCCCTCCTCTGGTGCCTCGTCATCATCGCCGTCTTCGCCCCCCTCGCCGTCCGCAAATACCGCCACGCCACCAGCCACTGACCCCGCGCGTAACGCTGCGGCGGCTCGGGCGATACACGGGCAAGGGGATGGGGGCGGTATGACGCGGGAAAAGGTTCTGGCGATCGTGATCCCGGTGGTGGGGCTGGTGATCGCGTTGTTGGCTTGGCAGTATCCGGTGGCGCCGCGGGATGACAAAGCGCAGCCTGAGGTGCCGGTGCCGACGCAGGTGACGGTTACGGCGCCGCCGACAGCGGCACAGGTCAGTACGCCGCCGGTTCCGGTGCGGACGACGCAGACGGTGACTGCGGCGCCCGCGCAGTACCGGGTTCCCAAAGGGTTCGTGGGGAGCTGGCAAGGTGCGATCGACCAGTCGGGCAGTAGGGACTACACCGTGATCGTCACCATCGCGGCCGGTGCCGTCGGCGACAGTCTCGGGGCGGTCGAGTATCCCGAGCTGGGGTGTGACGGCATCTGGCGCTTGGCCGGAGGCACCAGTAACAGCATCCGGGTCACCGAAGAGATCCTCACCGGCTCGGGCTGTATCCAGACCGTGCCGATCACCCTCGTGCTCGACCGCGACCAGCTCCGCTACCTCATCAACACCCCGGTCACCGCCCGCGGCACCCTCCAGCGCCGCTGACGAAATGCGAAGCGGCCCGGCGGGAGGCCGGGGCGCTGCGGGGGAGAGGGGTCAGCCGGTGAAGGGTTCGGCGGCGACGATCTCTACGGTGACGGGCTTGCCGTTGGGGGCCTCGTAGGTGGCCTTGTCGCCCTTCTTCTTGCCGAGGATGGCGGAGCCGAGGGGGGACTGGGGGGAGTAGACGTCGATGTCGACGGAGGCGTCCAGGGCGAGGAGCTCGCGGGAGCCGAGGAGGAAGGTCTCGACGTCGTCGTCGCCGGCGAACTTGATGGAGACCTTCATACCCGGCTCGACCTTGCCGCCGGCCTTGGGGGTCTCGCCGACCTGGGCGCGGCGGAGCATGTCCTCGAGCTGGCGGATCCGGGCCTCGATCTTGCCCTGCTCGTCCTTCGCGGCGTGGTAGCCGCCGTTCTCCTTGAGGTCGCCCTCGTCGCGGGCGTCGCTGATCCGCTGGGTGATCTCGGCGCGCGCCGGGCCCTTCAGCTGCTCGAGCTCGGCCTTGAGCTGGTCGTAGCCCTCCTGCGTCAGCCAGACAACGCTCGCCTCTTCGATTCTTTGCGTCATGGGCTGCTCCTTGAGGGTTGGATAGGTGGGCAGGAAATGCTGCTGGCCGCCGTCGACGACGGCGACCAATCCAGTCAGCCTAGCAAGATCCGGCCCAGAACCCCACCGATCCAGGCGACCAAAGACGTCCGGGAAGCGTCTTCCAAACCCTTGACGACCGACTAGCAGCAATCGGTTGCCGAATCAGCTGTCCGGTCAACCACAAACCGGTGCTGACCTGCGCGTTTGCCGAAAAGTCAACCCCGTCAGTGCGGGCGCTGGGACGACGCCGTCGTACAGCCGATCAGGACGACGGACGTCGCCGTCCGCTGGGTGGTCAGCGTCGCCGGCAGCGACTGCCGCGGCGCGGACTCCGCGGGCACCGTCAAGGTCAGCTCGCCGACGATCGAGAAGTCGGCCGCCTTGGCCTGCAACCGGCACGAAGCCTCGACCGCCGCACCCCGGTCGACCTCGATCGTCGCCTTCGCCTGCGTCGCCGAGACGATCTCGAACCCGATCAGCCGCGACGTCACCTCCGGCGTCGACCGGATCAGCGCCGCCCAGATCAGCCAGGCGATCCCGACCGCCGCGAGCACTGCCACGACGCCGATGATCAGCGGCCGCCGGGACCGGTGATCGCGGCCGTACCGGGCGTCGAGGTCGGGGGCCGGCGCGGTACTGGGTGACTCGGTCAAAGGGGGGTCCAAAGGAAGGAGGTTGCGGGAGTAGAGGACCATTGTGCCTGTGAGTGGAGAGTTGCGGTTGTTGCACGTGCACGCGCACCCGGATGACGAGTCGAGTAAAGGAGCCGCTTCGACGGCCCGGTACGTGGCCGAAGGCGTCGAGGTGATGGTTGCCACCTGCACCGGCGGTGAGCGCGGATCGATCCTCAATCCGAAGATGGATCGCCCCGAGGTGCTCGCGAACATCACCGAGATCCGGCGCCAGGAGATGGACTCCGCGCGCGAGATCCTCGGCATCCGGCAGGAGTGGCTCGGCTGGGTCGACTCCGGCTACCCCGAGGGCGACCCGCTGCCCCCGCTCCCGGAGGGCTGTTTCGCGGCGCAGAAGGTCGAGGACGCCGCCGCCCCGCTGGTGAAGCTGATCCGCGAGTTCCGGCCCCAGGTCGTCACGACGTACGACGAGAACGGCGGCTACCCGCACCCGGACCACGTGATGTGCCACCAGATCACCGTCGCCGCGTTCGAGGCGGCCGGTAACAAGGACGCGTATCCCGAGCTCGGCGAGCCCTGGCAGCCGCTGAAGCTCTACTACCACCACACCTTCCACCGCGAGCGGATGAAGGCGCTGCACGACGAGATGATCGCCCGCGGCCTCAAGTCGCCGTACGAGGAGCGGCTGAAGGACTGGAAGCCGGACCCGGAGAACGAGCGCCGGATCACCACCCGCGTCGAGTGCGCCGAGTACTTCGTCGTCCGCGATCAGGCCCTGCTCGCGCACGCGACCCAGATCGACCCGGACGGCGCCTGGTTCGACGTGCCGCTGGCGGTTCACCAGGCCGCCTGGCCGACCGAGGACTACGAGTTGGCCCGGAGCGTGGTCGAGTCGGAATTGCCGGAGGACGATCTGTTCGCGGGGCTGCGCTAGAGGCGGCGGTGGCACAGTGAGAGACTGGTGGCGTGACAGCGACGACCTACCTTGTGACGGCCGAGATCGACCCCAACGTGGTGAAGCCCGGCTGGGTCGCGCTGCTGATCGTTCTTGGGCTCGGTGTCGCCACGTTCCTGCTCTGGCGCAACATGGGCAAGCAGCTGAAGAAGATCGACTTCGACGGCGCCGAGGGCGGCCGAGCAGCGTCTTCCGGCCCAGCGACGACCGCCAGTTCTGCGGCCCCGGACGCTGCCGCAACGACCCCTACGGCCCCGCAGCAGAGTGACTCCAAGGAGTCCTCAGCGCACTGATTGTTCTCACCGCGATCACGAGATGGTGTCAGCGGAAACGAATTGGTGTCGAGCTGGGCTGCCCACCTGGTCCTGACCCTATAGTGGCCGCGTGCCGACGAATGCCCTGCGCGGGAACGCGCCATGAGCGCGACCCGCGCCCAGCGCGCCGCGCGGCATCGCATGCCCGGGCGCCTGGTCGCGGGCGGATTGAGTGCGATCGCGGTCGCCACGCTGGCGCTGGTGGTCGCGCTCCTCGTCACGGGGAGTGAGCCGCAGGACGGCGTCGGGATCGGCGGGCCGAGTCTGTTCGTGACCTGGATGGTCCCGTTCCTGCGCCTGGTCTCGATCCTCGCGACGGTCGGCTGCGCCGGCGCGTTGCTGGCCGCCGTCGTCCTGCTCCGGCTGGAGGGCGGCCTGCTCGGGACGCAGGGCCGGCGCGCGATCCGGGACGCCAGCAACTCGGCGATCATCTGGGCGATCTGCACCTTCCTCGGCGCGATCGTGACCGCTGCCGTCATCCTCGACACGCCCGCGAACCTGGTCCGCTTCCGCCTGGACGACGCCCTCGGCGTCCCCGAGGTCAAAGCGCTCCTGATCACCACGATCCTGGTCGTCGCGCTCGCGATCGGCATCCGCCGCGTCGAGACCTCCCAGGCCGCCGGCCTCGGCGTCGTCGTCGCGATCGCCGCGCTGATCCCGACCGCGGTCACCGCCTACCCGCGCAACGAGTCGTACGTCGTCCTGGCGGGCGCGGCCCTCGTCGTCCACGTGATCGCCGCGACCACCTGGATCGGCGGCCTGGCCGGCCTGATCCGCTACGGCCGCGCCAGTCGCAGCGGCCTCCCCGTCGTCCTCGAGCGCTACCACCAGGCCGCCTACATCTCCTCGATCGCCCTCGTCATCAGCGGCCTGATCAGCGCCGCCGGCCGCCTCGCCGCCCTGGGCGGCGGCTGGGGCAACCTCCTCGACCCCCTCACCTCCCAGCCCTACGGCGCCCTCCTGATCGTCAAGATCGTCGCCGTCATCGCCCTCCTCGTCGCCGCCAACTCCGCCCGCCACCGAGCCACCGGCAACCTCATGGACCGCAACACCCCCTTCTGGCAACTAGTAGCCACCGAACTAGTCATCATGGCCCTCACCCTGGGCCTGTCCGTAGCTCTTTCGCAGACCGCCTAACGTTGGGCTCATGCCCAACGAACTTGGTCGGAGCACGAGCCCGTACTTGCGTCAGCATGCTGACAATCCGGTGGCTTGGCGGGAGTGGTCGGAGGCTGCTTTCGCGGAGGCGCGGGAGCGGGGGGTGCCGGTGTTCTTGTCGGTGGGGTATTCGGCGTGTCATTGGTGTCATGTGATGGCGCATGAGTCGTTCGAGGACGAGGCGACGGCTGAGTACTTGAACGCGAATTTCGTGAGTATCAAGGTGGATCGCGAAGAGCGGCCGGATGTCGATGCGATCTACATGGCGGCGACGGTGGCGATGACTGGGCACGGCGGGTGGCCGATGTCGGTGTTTCTGACGCCGGAGGCGGAGCCGTTCTTCTGCGGGACGTATTTCCCGAAGGAGCCGCGGGGTGGGATGGCGTCGTTCCTGCAGGTGCTGGGGTCGCTGGTCGACGCGTGGCAGACGAAGCGGGAGCAGATCGACGGCATCGGACGCCGGGTGGTCGAGCAGTTGGGCGCTCAGCAGCAGGCTGCGGGTGGGGCGTTCGAGCTCGAGAAGGCCGCGCAGCTGCTGAAGGTGGACTTCGATCCGGTGGACGCCGGGTTCGGGCAGGCGCCGAAGTTCCCGCCGTCGATGGCGCTCGACTTCCTGTTGCGCCACCATCGGCGGACCGGCTCGGAGGATGCGCTGGCGATGGTCGCGCACACCTGTCACCGGATGGCCCGCGGCGGGATGTACGACCAGCTGGCCGGTGGTTTCGCGCGCTACTCGGTCGATGGCCAGTGGGTCGTGCCGCATTTCGAGAAGATGCTCTACGACAACGCCCTGCTGCTCGACCTCTACACGCACTGGTGGACGCTCAGCCAGGAGCCGCTCGCGCGCCGCGTCGCCGAGGAGACGGCCGAGTTCCTCCTGACGGAACTCCGGACGCCGGAGGGCGGTTTCGCCTCCGCGCTCGATGCCGACACCGAGGGCGAAGAGGGTAAGTACTACGTCTGGACGCCGACCGAGCTGCAGGCCGCGTTGTCCGCCGAGGACGCCGCCTGGGTGATCGACCTCTGCGACGTGACCGGCACGTTCGAGCACGGCGCCTCGGTCCTCCAGCTCCGCAAGGACCCGGACGACCCCGCCCGCTGGCAGCGCATCCGCGCCCAGCTCAAGGAGGTCCGCAACACCCGCACCTACCCCGGCCGGGACGACAAGGTCGTCGCCGCCTGGAACGGCCTGGCGATCACGGCGCTCGTCCGAGCCGGCATCGTCCTCGAGCACCCCGAGTACGTCGACGCCGCGCGCCAGGCGGCCGAATTGGTCCGCAGCGTCCACCTCGACCCGACCGGCCGGCTGCACCGCACCTCCCGGGACGGCGTGGTCGGCACGGCGCACGGCGTCCTCGAGGACTACGCGGCGTACGCCGAAGCCTGCCTCACGCTGTTCGGGGTGAGCGGCGACCTCAGTTGGTTCGAGACCGCGAAGGCCCTGCTGGACCGGACGATCGAGCAGTTCGTTGCCGATGGCTCCTATTTCGACACGGCCGCGGACGCCGAGGAGCTGGTCTGGCGGCCGCAGGACCCGACCGACAACGCGACGCCGTCCGGGGTGAGCCTGGCCGCGGGGGCCTTCACGACCCTGGCCAGCCTGACCGGATCGGTCCGGTACGAGACTGCCGCCGAGCAGGCGCTGAACGCCTCGGTGGCGATCGCCAACCGGGCGCCGCGGTTCGCCGGGCGCGCGCTCGCCGTGGCCGAGGCGCAGGCCGCCGGACCGTTGGAGATCGCGATCGTCGGCCGTTCGCCGGAGTTGCTTCACGTCGCGTTCACCGCCGCGCCGTGGGGGACGGCGATCGTCCAGGGCGAACCGGGTCTCGACGTCCCGCTGCTGACCGGTCGCCCGTTGGTCGATGACCAGCCGGTGGCATATGTGTGTCAGAAATTCACTTGCCGGCTTCCGGTTCCGGAACCGCAAGCGCTGCGCGAGCAATTGCGCTGACCATCGTGGTCAATGCGGGTTTTCCCTGTCATTTCGCGGCAATCGCTTGACTCGCGGCCTGCCGGGGACGAGAGTCCTCCCTCAGTCGGATGTAACAGAACTCGCATGTCCTGACACACAGTGTCACAAGTGAGCAGTGGCACTTTTGCGTCACATCCGGCGTCCCCAACTGAATTGGTCGCTGCGCCCAAACAGCGACCACACCGTGAGGAGATGTTGTCTTGAAACGACTGACATCAGCAGGGGCGGTGGCCATCGTTGCGGCGGCAGGGTTTGCCGGCGCGCTGACCGGCTCGCCCGCCGGTGCGGCCGACCGTACCGCTCCGCTCCCGGCGTCCGGCTTCGACCAGCCGGCCGCCGTCCAGGCCGAGCAGGCGCTGACCGCGCAGACGGCCGCAGCACTCGGACTTTCCGGTGGTGAGCAGCTCAAGGTGCGCGACGTGGTCAAGGACCCCGACGGCACCGAGTTCGTTCGCTACGACCGCACCTACAACGGCCTGCCGGTCGTCGGCGGTGACCTGATCGTCAAGCGCAAGGGCGAGACGATCGGGCAGGTCAAGTACAACTACAACGCCAAGGCCGTGGCCGTCGCGACCAAGCCGACTCTGTCCCAGTCGGCCGCGCTGTCCAAGGGTGCCGCGGCGGCGAAGTTCAAGGCCACCGGTAACAAGGGGACGCTGGTCGTCTTCGTGACGCCGTCCAAGCCCGTGCTCGCCTACGAGGTCGTCACCACCGGCGTCAAGGCCGACCAGACCCCCTCGGTGCTGCACTCGTTCGTCGACGCCAAGACCGGCGCGGTACTCGCGCAGGACGACGAGATCAAGACCGGTACCGGGAACTCGATGTACTCCGGCACCGTCAGCATCGGCACCTCCGGCAGCTACTCGATGTCGGACCCGAGCCGCGGCGGCAACAACACCACCGACCTGAACGGCGGCACCTCCGGCGCCGGCACGCTCTTCACCGACCCGGACGACACCTGGGGCAGTGGGACGACGGCGAACCGCCAGACCGCCGGCGTCGACGCGCACTTCGGCTCCCAGCTGACGTGGGACTACTACAAGAACGTCCACGGCCGCAACGGCATCTTCAACAACGGCCAGGGCGCGCGCTCGCGGGTCCACTACGGCAACGCGTACGTGAACGCGTTCTGGGACGGCACCCAGATGACGTACGGCGACGGCGCGGGCAACCAGCGGCCGCTGACGTCGATCGACGTGGCCGGTCACGAGATGAGCCACGGCGTCACCGAGGCGACCGCGAACCTGAACTACTTCGGGGACGCCGGTGGTCTGAACGAGGCCACCTCGGACATCTTCGGCACCGCCGTCGAGTTCTCCGCGAACAACGCGCAGGACCCGGGTGACTACCTGATCGGCGAGAAGATCAACATCAACGGGAACAACACCCCGTTGCGCTACATGGACAAGCCGAACAAGGACGGGCGCAGCTACGACTGCTACAGCTCGGCCGTCGGCGGCGCCGACCCGCACTACTCCTCCGGCCCGCTGAACCACTGGTTCTACCTGGCCTCCGAGGGCACCGGCTCCAAGGTGATCGGCGGCGTCACGCACACCAGCACCGCCTGCGACGGCTCGACCATCGCCGGTGTCGGCCGCGACGTGGCCGCCAAGGTCTGGTACCGGACGCTGAGCACCAAGCTCAGCTCGGGCAGCACCTACCCGGACGCGCGCGAAGGCGCGATCACCTCGGCCAAGGAGCTGTACGGCAACGACTCCAACGAGTGCAAGGGCATCGCGGCCGCCTTCAGCGGTATCTCGGTCCCGGCCGGCGCGGCCACCTGTGGCGGCACCACCGAGCCGCCGACCGGTGACAACTTGCTGAAGAACCCGGGCTTCGAGTCCGGCGCGGCGAACTGGACCGGCACCTCGGGTGTGATCACCAACAGCACCTCGAAGCCGGCCCGTACCGGTAGCTACAAGGCGTGGCTGCAGGGCAACGGCCGTTCGAGCACCGAGAACGTCGGCCAGTCGGTCGCGATCCCGGCCTCGGCCACCGCCGCGTCGCTCTCGTTCTGGCTGCGCATCGACTCCGCCGAGACCACCTCCTCGACGGTGTACGACACGCTGAAGGTGCAGATCGTCGACGGCAGCACGACCACCACGCTGGCGACGTACTCGAACCTGAACAAGAACACGACGTACACCCAGAAGACGTTCAACGTCACGCAGTACAAGGGCAAGACCGTCACGGTGCGGTTCCTCGGCGCGGAGGACTCCTCCCTGCAGACGAGCTTCGTCGTCGACGACACGTCCCTGGTCGCCGGTAACTGAGCTGCAACACCAGTGGTCCGGGGGTCGTCAGGGCCCCCGGACCCATCCTCTGTGCACGTGCATCGCCCTGAGTCGCTGCGCCCATTCAGCGACCACCACGTGAGGAGAGTTGTTGTGAAGCGATTGACATCAGTTGGCGCTGTCGCTGTTCTCGCCGCTGCCGGGCTGGCCGTCGTGCCCGCCGGTGCGGACGTACGGACGGCGCCGCTGCCCGACTCCGGCTTCAACCAGCCGTCCGCCGTCCAGGCCGAGCAGGCGCTGAGCGCCAAGACTGCGGTCGCGCTCGGGCTGGCCAAGGGTGAGGTCCTGCAGGTGCGGGACGTCGTCCGGGACGCCGACGGCACGGAGTTCGTCCGCTACGACCGCACCTTCAACGGCCTCAAGGTCGTCGGCGGCGACCTGATCGTGAAGCGGGACGGCGCCGGCGCGATCAGCCAGGTGACCTACAACCGCGACGCGGCCAAGGTCGGTCCGGCGTCCACCAAGCCGGCGCTGTCCCAGGCGGCCGCCCTGGCGAAGGGCGC
Organism: Kribbella sp. NPDC104218; assembly: GCF_055584105.1. Classification (NCBI taxonomy): domain Bacteria; kingdom Bacillati; phylum Actinomycetota; class Actinomycetes; order Propionibacteriales; family Kribbellaceae; genus Kribbella; species Kribbella sp. NPDC104218. The sequence continues at coordinate 329,274 of NZ_JBVJMQ010000001.1, read as the reverse complement.
CAAGACGGCCGGCTTCAAAGCGACCGCGAACAAGGGCCAGCTCGTCGTCTTCGTGACCGAGACCAAGCCCGTACTGGCGTACGAGGTCGTCACCTCCGGCGTCAAGCCGGATCAGACGCCGTCCGTGCTGCACTCGTTCATCGACGCCAAGTCCGGCGCGGTGCTGGCGCAGGACGACGAGATCAAGACCGGTACCGGGAACTCGATGTACTCCGGCCAGGTCTCGATCGGCACGTCCGCCGGCTTCACGCTGAAGGACAACAGCCGCGGCGGCAACTGGACCACCGACCTGAACGGCGGCACCTCCGGCGCCGGCACCACGTTCACGGATGCGGATGATGTCTGGGGCAACGGTACGACGTCCTCCCGGCAGACCGCCGGCGTCGACGCGCACTACGGCTCGCAGCTGACGTGGGACTACTACAAGAACGCCCACGGCCGGAACGGCATCCGCAACAACGGCGTCGGCGCCCGGTCCCGCGTGCACTACGGCAACGCCTACGTGAACGCGTTCTGGGACGGTACCCAGATGACGTACGGCGACGGCCAGGGCAACCAGCGGCCCCTGACGTCGATCGACGTCGCGGGCCACGAGATGAGCCACGGCGTCACCGAGGCGACCGCGAACCTGAACTACTTCGGGGACGCCGGTGGTCTGAACGAGGCGACGTCGGACATCTTCGGCACGCTGGTCGAGTTCTCGGCGAACAACGCGTCCGACAAGGGCGACTACCTGATCGGCGAGAAGATCAACATCAACGGCAACGGCACCCCGTTGCGCTACATGGACAAGCCGAACAAGGACGGTCGCAGCCAGGACTGCTGGACCACCGGAACCAAGAACCTGGACCCGCACTACTCGTCGGGCCCGCTGAACCACTGGTTCTACATGGCCTCCGAGGGCACCGGCGCCAAGACCATCAACGGCGTCAACTACAACACCGCCTCCTGTAACGGCACCACCTTCACCGGTGCCGGCCGCGACGTGGTCGGCAAGATCTGGTACCGGACGCTGACCACCAAGCTCAGCTCCGGCTCCAACTACCAGGCCGCCCGTAACGGCGTCATCAACTCCGCCAAGGAGCTGTACGGCGCCGGGTCGGCCCAGTGCGTCGCCGTCCAGAAGGCGATGGCCGGGATCAACGTCCCGGCCGGTACGGCCACCTGCTGATCACCAGCAGCCATTGAGGTCCGGGGGTGGGCCGACGCCCACGGTTCGCCCCCGGACCTTCCCCTTGTGAGCAAGGAGAAAGTCCCCATGCGTAGATCCTTGTCCGCCGGCGCGCTCGGCGTCGCACTCGTCGCCGGCGTGCTCGGTGTCCCTGGCAACCTCGCCCACGCGGTCGAGTCGCCGGACATCTCGGTCACCAACGCCAAGGCCCACCTCGACCAGTTCCAGTCGATCGCCACCGCCAACGGGGGTAACCGGTACACCGGCCGGCCCGGCTACAAGGCGTCCGCCGACTGGGTGAAGTCCAAACTCGACGCGGCGGGCTACACGACGACGCTGCAGCAGTTCAACACCTCCGCCGGTACGTCGTACAACGTGATCGCCGAATGGCCGCACGGCGACGCCAACCACGTCGTGATGGCCGGCTCGCACCTGGACAGCGTCAGCTCGGGTCCCGGAATCAACGACAACGGCACCGGTAGCGCCGGCGTCCTCGAGGTCGCGCTTGCCTACGCCGCCAGCGGCCAGACCGCCAGGAACCGTCTGCGCTTCGGTTTCTGGGGTGCCGAGGAGCTCGGGCTCCTCGGGTCCAAGTACTACGTGAACAACCTGCCGGCCGCCGAGCGGGACAAGATCGAGCTGTACCTGAACTTCGACATGATCGGCTCGCCGAACCCGGGGTACTTCGTCTACAACGACAACCCGGCCGGTAACGGCGCCCGCGACGACCTGACGGCGTACTTCACCAGCAAGAGCGTCCAGACGGAGTACATCGACGTCCAGGGCCGCTCGGACCACGCGGCGTTCCGGTCGCTCGGGATCGCGACGGCCGGTACCTTCACCGGCGCGGAGGGCACCAAGACCTCGGCACAGGCAGCGAAGTGGGGCGGTACGGCGGGTCAGGCGTACGACCCCTGCTACCACCGGTCCTGCGACAACATCAACAACCTCAACCTGACGGCGCTGGATCGCAACATCGATGCCATCGGCCACATGATCTGGAACTACGCGCAGAAGGACTACAGCGGCGGCCCGCCGCCCGGCGGCTCGAACCTGCTGCTCAACCCGGGCTTCGAGTCCGGCGCGGTGAACTGGACCGGGACGTCGGGTGTCGTCACCAACAGCTCGTCGAAGCCGGCCCGTACCGGCAGCTACAAGGCGTGGCTGCAGGGCAACGGCAACACCAGTACCGAGAACACCGGTCAGTCGGTGGCGATCCCGGCCGCGGCGACGGCGGCGACGCTGTCGTTCTGGATCCGGATCGATTCGGCCGAGACCACCTCCACGACGGTCTACGACACCTTGAAGGTGCAGATCGTCGACGGCGGCACGACCACCACGCTGGCGACGTACTCGAACCTGAACAAGGGCTCGGCGTACGTCGAGAAGACGTTCAACGTGCTGGCCTACAAGGGGAAGACGGTCACCGTGCGGTTCCTCGGCGCCGAGGACTCCTCACTGCAGACCAGCTTCGTCGTCGACGACACCGCGGTGACTGTCCCGTAAAGACTCGGACTTAGAGCTTGACGCAGAGCTTGCCCGGGGGATTGGCGGCTTCGGTGAGCAGTTTGCTCACCGGGGCCGTCAGCGGTTTGATCGCCGGGTCCTCCAGGCGGGCGATCTTGCCGTTGGCGGAGACCGCGATGATCATGTCGTCGGGGTAGCGCACGCTCGGCTTGACCACCTTGAGGCTCGCCCAGTCGACCTGCTGCGCGGCTGCGGCCAGCGGGGCCAGCACGGTCGGGTCGAGCTTGCAGCGGATCGTCTCCTTACCGCGTGAGCTCACGGTCGCGACGCCGTCGGCGTCCACCTGCACGTTGTCGTCGAAGCCGGCGAAGCCGCCGGTCCGCGTGACAGTCATCGGCAGACCGGCGCCGACCGGGATCGACTCGGTGACCGTTGGTGTGCTGACCGGCGGCGGTATGGGCTTGCTGCCACTGGACTCGGAACCGCATCCGCTCAGAACCAGTCCAGCGAGGGCGGTGAGCGCTGTGTACCTCTTGAGGTTCTTCACACCCTATGGATACCCGTTAGACCCCGATTCGTTGCAGCTACACCACCGTCGACACCAGATTCACCAAAGCGCGCGTCAGTCGCAGCCGCTGCTCGAACAGACCCAGCGGCGCCGGAGCGCCCGGCTGAGTGATCTGCTCGATCGGTAGCGCGGTGAAGGTGGCGCGGGCGCACAGCGAGCCCAGATAGCCGTACAGCACCTGTTCCTCGGTCACCTCGCAGCCCTCCTCGGCCAGCCCGGCCAGAAACGCCGTGAGGATCACCTTGTGCAGCGCTGGCAGCGCCTCTGGCGACAGCTCGCCTGCGTGGGCCAGACCGACCAGAAGCTGTCCCAAGTCGAAGCCGATCGCCTGCGGGCAGTCGAAGCCCCAGTCGATCACGACGAACTCGTCCGGCTGCCCCTGCGCCACCAGGAGGTTCTGCGGGCTCGCATCTCCGTGCTGGTAGGACTGCGGCAGTGCCTCCAACGTATCGAGGACGCCGGGTAGTCGTGTGCCCAGCTCGACCAGGTCGTCCCGGAGCGCGTGGTCGCCCAGGTTGGAGACCGCTGCGGCGAGCGTCGGATGTTTCCAGGTCTCGGGGTCGCTGATCGCCGGTAGCGCGGCTCGCTGCACTCGGCCGGACACGTAGTACCGGAGTCCGACGCCTGGTGTGGTGACGTTGCTGCGAGGGACCAGCGGCTCGACCAGGTGCGGCCGTCGGCGGGCGGACAGCCGGCCCAGCAGGTACGCCGCACGCTCGAACCGCGACACCGGCCACGGACCGGGCTCCTGGACGACGTCCTCCATCCACAGCGCGCCGCGGTCGTCGTCGTACACGTCGATCCGGTACGCCTTCGGCAAGCGCATGCCGGTGGGGAGCAGTGTGCCGAGATCGCTCTGATGGACGGCGAGCTCGAGCTGCCAGGGCAGGTTCTGGACGAAGTCCTCGCGGAACTGCTCGGGAATCATCGCCAGGTAGGGCCAGTGCCGCACCGACTGCAGGCATTTGACGAAACAGGACCAGGCGGCGCCGTCCGCCGTCCCACGGACGCGGTAGAGGCCCTCGGTCGTGGGCGTCCCGATGGGGTAGTCCACGACCTCGACCCGCACGTCGTCGATGCGTGCGGTGGGTACGCCGCTGACGGTCCGGCCGAGGCCGGTCACGTCGTCAGCGGTCAACGACTGCAGAACGCTCATGACTGAAGGGTCCCGCAGGACCCTTCAGCCAGCCTTCAGATCAGCCCGCGGCGTACGTCGCGATGCTGACGGCGATGTAGTGGCAGACGAACGCGGCGACCGTGAACGCGTGGAAGATCTCGTGGAAGCCGAACCAGCGCGGTGACGGGTTCGGGCGCTTGGTGCCGTAGATGACGGCGCCGACCGAGTAGAGCAGGCCGCCGACCGCGATCAGCGTGACCACCGCCGCGCCGCCCTGGTGGTAGATGTCGCCCATCCAGAACACCGCGGCCCAGCCCATGATCAGGTAGAGCGGCGTGTACAGCCAGCGCGGGGCGCCGACCCAGAGCACCCGGAACAGGATGCCCAGCAGCGCGCCGCCCCAGACCAGGCTGAGCATGAACACGCGGTCCTTGCCGCTCAGCAGCAGCACCCCGAGCGGGGTGTAGGTGCCGGCGATCAGCAGGAAGATGTTGCTGTGGTCGAACCGGCGCAGGATCGCCTCGCCGGTCGGGCCCCAGTAGAAGCGGTGGTAGAGCGCGGAGATGCCGAACAGCAGCATCGCGCCGATCGTGTAGACGGCGGCGGCCCAGCGCGCGTTCGCGTGCGGGGCGAGGCAGATCAGCACAATCCCGCCGGCGGTCGCCAGCGGGAAGGTGCCGGCGTGCAGCCAGCCGCGGAGCTTGGGTTTCAGCGGGCCGAGCCGCTCGGACAGCCGATGGCCGAGTTCCTGGGAGTGGGCACTGGAAGCGGTCATCGCCGTCCTTTCGGGGTGCTGGGCGCTGGTTGGCTACTCAAGCGTAACCTACGGAACCGTAGGTTCATCCCTCATAAGGTTGAAATGTAGGCGAAGTCACCGCCCGTGCGCACCTTCTCCCGTGTCTACGATGCAGCCGGCAAGTGAAAAGTTCGGGGTCACTTTCGGAGCGTGATCTGGGCTAGCCTCAAGGTGAGGAACTGGAGGCGAGTACCTGCTCATGCAGACACCTGGCAAGCAGAAGCTGCGCGATGTGCTGACGGTGATCTACGAGGGCCGGATCCGGCGGTACCTGGATCCGGAGCGGATTCCGAAGCACATCGGCGTCATCATCGACGGCAACCGGCGCTGGGCCCGGTCGGCCGGCAACCCGGTGTCGCACGGTCACGAGGCCGGGGCGAGCAAGATCACCGAGTTCCTGCACTGGTGCGACGACCTCGGCGTCAAGGTGGTCACCGTCTGGATGCTCTCCACCGACAACCTGACCCGCCCGGCCGACGAGCTCGAGCCGCTGCTGCGGATCATCGAGCAGGCTGTCGAGGAGCTGACCGCGATCGGCCGCTGGCGGATCCACCCGGTCGGCGCGCTGGACCTGCTGCCGAGCGCCACCGCCGAGACCCTGAAGCGGGCCGAGACCGCCACCCACGACGTCGGCGGCATGCTCGTCAACGTCGCCGTCGGGTACGGCGGCCGCCGCGAGCTGGCCGACGCCGTCCGGTCGCTGTTGCTGGAGGAGGCGGCGAAGGGCAGTTCGATCGAGGAGCTGGCCGAGCACATCGACGTCGAGCACATTGCGCGGCACCTCTACACGAAGGGCCAGCCGGACCCGGATCTGGTCATCCGGACGTCGGGGGAGCAGCGGCTGGGCGGCTTCCTGCTGTGGCAGAGCGCGCTGAGCGAGTTCTACTTCTGTGAAGCCCTCTGGCCGGATTTCCGGCATGTCGACTTCCTGCGTGCAGTGCGGAGCTATGCGCAGCGGGAGCGCCGGTTCGGGACGTGACACCCCGGCCGCAGCGGCGGCAGGGCGGCCGGCGGCGCAGGTAGTAGGCGTAGGTCGCCACGCCGAGCGCGGCGCCCCAGACGATCCAGAGGATGCCGGGCGCATTCACTGCCCAGTTGTCGCCGTCCAGTGGCAGTTGGGCGTTCATCAGCCCGGCGGGGATCAGAGCGACGGCCACGATCGAGGCCGGGACGATCGCGAGCAGCGGCGGGACTCGGCGTCCGGCCCGGAACCAGACCCAGCGCGGGAACACCTCGCCCCAGCGGTGCACGAGGCCGTGGGTGAGGACGCCGCCGCCGATCCCGAGCACGGCCAGCCCGATCCCCATCTCCAGCATGCCCGGCGTGTCGGCCATCATCTGGTGGAACTCCCGGCTGATGCCGACCGGCCAGCCGAAGTACCAGGCGATCCTGGTCGCCTCGTACGGCAGGTTCGCGACGACCGAGACGATCACCGCGACCCGGCCCCAGCGCAGCGCCGACTCCGGCGTCGTCCAGGACGGCGGCGTCCGGTCGGCGCGGCCGCAGGAGACGCAGGCGGCGCGGGCCCGGCGGTGGTAGGCGAGCGCGGTGACCGCCCAGAGCAGGCCGCCGACGAACAGGATGATCAGATTCACCCGGTGCCAGTAGAGGATGTCGCCGACGCCGTCCTGATCGCCGGGGACGCCGGTGAACGCGAAGACCACCAGCGCGGGGGAGAGCGCGATCAGCGCGACCAGCGTGTAGTCGGGGATCACCAGCGCGAGGCCGACCGCCAGGACGGCGGCGACCGTCTGCGGCGCCCAGCCGCGGGGGCGGCGCCGAAGGGTCATCACGAGCGCGAGGACGGCCCCGGAGAGCCCCAGGACGGCCATCACGGGCGCGACCACCTCGACTGGGGCGCCTTCGAGCAGCGAGCCGCTGGAGCGGTCGTCGCGCACCTTCGCGAACGGGTAGTGGGCGCCGCCCATCGCCCAGTAGATGCCGAGGGCCCCGTAGGCGAGCGACCAGGCGGCCGTCGCGCAGCCGATCAGAACCGGCCAGTTTTTCCGCATGGTCCGAGCGTCGTCCGTACGCTCCGCGACCGGATCACCCGGCGGGGTGAACGGCCTCCCTCGGGGGAGGGGAAGGTGTAACACCCTGTTAACCCCGTGGCCGGGCGTGTCGGGCTGCGGGGTTTGCCGGACCCTCCTACTCTGACAATGACGGTCGGAGGGGAAGCCGGCTGTTACGGGAGGTGCGATCAGTTTTGAGAATCGTTCGCCAGCCGGTGTACCGGAGACGCTCTGTCCCGGTGCTGCTACTGATTCCCGACTCCCGGTCCAACACCTAACACTGGTGGGCCGGGCGTGGTACACGTCGCGGCCCGAGAGGACGTGCGACATGGCTGCCACCCACGCCAATGCGTCAAGTACCTCATCCACACCGGCCCAGCGCACTTTCGTGCTGGACACCTCGGTGCTGCTGTCGGACCCGCACGCGCTGCTGCGGTTCGACGAGCACGAAGTGATCGTGCCGGTGGTCGTCGTCACCGAATTGGAGGCCAAACGGCATCACCCGGAGCTCGGCTATTTCGCACGCACCGCGCTGCGCCTACTCGACGAGCTCCGGATCCAGTACGGACGTCTGGACGCACCCCTGCCAGTGGGTGAGAAGGGTGGAACCCTCCGGGTCGAGCTGAACCACACCGACCCCGAGAGCCTGCCGGCCGGTTTCCGGCTCGGCGACAACGACAGCCGGATCCTGGCCGTCGCCTGCAACTTCAAGGCCGAGGGCCGCGACGTCACGCTGGTCTCCAAGGACCTGCCGATGCGGGTCAAGGCCTCGGCCTGCGGGCTGCAGGCCGAGGAGTACCGCGCGGAGCTGACGCTGGAGTCCGGCTGGACCGGCATGGCCGAGCTCGAGGTCGAGGTCGCCGACGTGGACGACCTGTACGAGAACGGCGTCCTGGAGCTGCGGCAGGCCGGCGAATTCCCGACGCACACCGGTCTGGTGCTGCTGTCGGACCGGGGCAGCGCGCTCGGCCGGGTGATGCCGGACAAGCGGATCCGGCTGGTCCGCGGCGACCGGGAGGCGTTCGGGATCCGCGGCCGCTCGGCCGAACAGCGGGTCGCGCTCGACCTGCTGCTCGACCCGGACGTCGGCATCATCTCGCTCGGCGGCCGGGCCGGCACCGGTAAGTCGGCGCTGGCGCTGTGCGCGGGCCTGGAGGCGGTAATGGAGCGCCGCCAGCACAAGAAGGTGGTCGTCTTCCGGCCGCTGTTCGCGGTCGGCGGGCAGGAGCTCGGCTACCTGCCGGGCAGCGAGTCCGAGAAGATGCAGCCCTGGGCGCAGGCGGTCTTCGACACGCTCGGCGCGCTGGCCGGCAACGACGTGATCGAAGAGGTGATGGACCGCGGCATGCTCGAGGTGCTGCCGCTGACCCACATCCGCGGCCGGTCGCTGCACGACGCGTTCGTGATCGTCGACGAGGCCCAGTCGCTGGAGCGCAACGTGCTGCTCACGGTGCTGTCCCGGGTCGGCGCGAACTCGCGGGTCGTCCTCACCCACGACGTCGCCCAGCGCGACAACCTGCGGGTCGGCCGGCACGACGGCGTCGTCGCGGTGGTCGAGCAGCTCAAGGGGCACCCGCTGTTCGCCCACGTCACGCTGACCCGCTCCGAGCGTTCGCCGATCGCGGCGCTCGTCACGGAGATGCTCGACGACCTGCAGCTGTAAGCAGTCACCCGGGTCTTGACCCATCACAATCTGTAAAGCACGCGTAAGACTTCGGCCCAGACGGCGCGGTCGCCACTCCGGCGGCCGCGCCGTCGCCGTGACCTGCTTGTGATCACGGTCCGTTTAGGCCAAAGTATGTTCCTGTTGCAGCCGACGGGGGTCGGGTTTCTCGGAAGGAAAGATGAAAGCGAAGCGCTCCGTCGCGGTCCTCTCCATCACTGGGATCGCTGTGGTCACCGTGGTCGCGGGTATCGACCTCTTCAGCTCCCCCGGGAGCAGCTCCGCGGCCGAGAACGTGTCCGGCCGCGCCGAGATGGCCGTGCTGAACAGCGAGAAGGCGCACGCCGCCAAGGGCCCGGTGCTGAACCCCGAGGAGGGCCTCAACACCGCCGAGGACGCCGCCCGGATGCGCGCCAAGGTGGAGGCCGTCGCTCAGGAGATCAAGGCCTCCCAGGACGCCTCCGAGCGCAGCCTGCTGGCCAAGAACGCGGCCGGCAAGCGCTACGAAGCGCTCAAGAAGACCGACCAGTCCTCGCGCAAGGAGCGCGTCAGCCGGGACAACGAGCGGAAGAAGTACGAGGGCACGCCGAAGCAGATCGCCCGCAATCTGCTCCCCGACCACGGCTGGGGCGACAGCCAGTTCGGCTGCCTCGAGAAGCTCTGGAACAAAGAGTCCCGCTGGAACCCCCGCGCCGACAACCCGACGTCGTCCGCCTACGGCATCGCCCAGGCCCTCCCCGGCAACCGCATGGCGTCCTACGGCGCCGACTGGCGCACCAACCCGGTCACCCAGATCAAATGGGGCCTCGACTACATCGACGACCGCTACGGCTCCCCCTGCGCCGCCTGGTCCCACTCCCAGGCCAAGGGCTGGTACTGACGAACGCGCGCTGACGCCCCGGGAGACGCCGATCTCCCGGGGCGTTCGCGTGTCCTCGGCCGGGGCTATGCGCCGCCGGTGAGTTTGTAGACGGGGGCGTAGGTGCCGTCGGCGCCGGTGAGGGTGGTGGTGGAGGCTGTGGTTGTTTTGTGGACTTTGCCGCCGGAGAGGCGGTTTGGGGTGCCTTTGAGGGCTACGTCTTTGATGGTGATGGTGCCTTTGGGGCGGCCGAGGACGGTGGCGTAGAGGTCGTTGCCGCGGGTGGTGAAGGTGACGGTGTCGCCGGCGGTGGTGACGGCGGAGGAGCGGTTCCAGGGGCGGGTGCCGTCGTAGGCTTCGCGGTTGGTGCGGAGCCAGGCGCCGATGTCGGTGAGGCGGCTGAGCTGGGCGGGGACGATGTCGCCTTCGCCGCCGGAGGGGCCGACATTGAGCAGCAGGGCGCCGTTGTTGGCGCCGGCGCGGGCCAGTTCCGCGATCAGCTCGGGTGACTTGGTGTAGTCCGCCTCGGTCTCGGTCCGGTTGTAGCCGAAGGAGCCGCCGATCCCGCGGTCCTGCTGCCAGAACTTGGTCTGGATGGTGTCGAAGTCGGCGTACTCCGGCGTCCGGAAGTCGCTGTGCGCGGAGTCCTTCGGCGGCTGCTCGGAGATCGTCGGGTCCTTGAACGCCTGCTTCAGCACCTGGTCGTAGGCCCACCGCAGTGGTTTGATCCCCATCACCTGCCGCCCGAAGGACGCCGTACTCCAGCGGTCGTCGACGACGCCTTCGGGGACGGTGTTGTAGTAGTCCGCCAGGACGGCGTACAGCCGCTTGGAGCCGGTCGGCCAGGCGATGTCGTTCCACAGGATGTCGGGTTTGTACCGCGTGATCAGCTCGCGCACCTGGGCGACGGCGTACTCGCGGTAGTCCTCGCCGTAGTGCAGGTACAGGTAGTCGCCGAACGTCTGCACGGTCTTCTTCTGGAAGGTCCAGTCGACGCCGCCGGAGTAGTACACCCCGAACTTCAGCCCCTGCTTGCGGACGGCGGCCGCCAGCTCACCCATCAGGTCGCGCTTGGAGTGGAAGTCCGGCGCGTGCGGGTTGCGGACCTGCGTCGGCCAGAGCGAGTACCCGTCGGCGTACTTCGCCGTCACCACGATGTACGACGCCCCCGCGGCCTTGAACTGCGCCGCCCAGCGATCCGGGTCCCACTTCGCCAGCCCGGCCTCGAACTGCTGCGCGAAAGCGCTGTACGGCGCCGTCCCGTAATGCTTGCGGTGGTACTCCGCGGTCGGCGACTCCGGGTCCTTCATCGCGTTCGCGTAGTCCTCGGCGTACGGGTTGCGCGTCATCGCGTGCTCGTACTCGGTCCGCATCAGCTCGGCGAACGGCACGCCCTTCCGCGCGAACCCGGGCACGGAGTACAGGCCCCAGTGCAGCATCACGCCGAACTTCGCATCCTGGAACCACTTCGGCAGCTGGTGCTGCTGCAGCGACGCCAGATCGGCGGTGTACGGCCCGGACGTCGTCAGCTCGGCCTTGCGATCGTCCTGCCAGGTCCAGATCCGCGACCCGCCCACCAGGACGAGCGCGAGCGCGACGACCAGCGCCGCGAGGCTGAGGAAGAACCGCGCCACCCGGCGCCGCCGCTTCGGCTTCTTGCTGTCGGCAAGCATCATGTCTCCACTCTGCCGCCCGGACGCCGGTCGCGGATCCGCCCGCGGCAGCCTTCCGGACGCCGATCGGCGGACACGAGCGTCAACCGAAAGTCTTGTACCGTCGCTGAGGTGGAGACCAAGCCGGGGATCCTCGCCGCGCTGATCGAGCCGGGATCGAGCGCCGCGCCCGGGTACGACCGCCGGACGCCGCGCGATCGCGTGGTCGACGTGGCCTGCGTCGTCCTCGCGGTGCTGATCGGCCTGCCCGTGGTCGGGGATCGTGAGCCGGCGCCGCGGTTCGGGCAGCTGCCGCTCTGGCTCAGCTTGCCGTTGTGCGTCGCGGGCGCGCTCGCCTTGTTGCTGCGCCGCCGCTGGCCGGCCGGGCTGGCGCTGGTGATGATCGTCGGGTCGACCGCCGTCCCGTCGCTGGGTGGCGCGGGCGGGCTGGCGTTGTTCAGCGTGGCAGTGCACCGGCGGCCGGCGGTCAGCCTGTCGATCGGGGCGGTCGCGATGGCCTCCTGCATGGTCCAGTTCTGGATCTATCCGATCGCGGACGCGCCGAACGCCTACCCGATCGCGGTCGCGCTGACCGCGCTGGCCTGCCTGGCGTTGGTTGCCTGGGGCATCGTCGTCCGGACGCGGCGGCAGCTGATGGTGTCGCTGTCCGAGCGGGCGGTCCGGGCCGAGCGGGAGCGGATCGCGCGGGAGATGCACGACGCGCTCGGGCATCGGCTGTCGCTGTTGAGCGTGCATGCGGGCGCGCTGGAGTTCCGGCCGGACATGCCGCCCGAGGAGTTGGCGCGGGCGGCCGGGGTGATCCGGCTGAGCGCGCGGGAGTCCGTCGAGGACCTGCGCGAGATCGTCGGCGTACTGCGGTCTCAGGACGGCCCGCAGCGGGGGATCGCCGAGCTGATCGCCGAGTCGCGAGCAGCCGGGATGGTGATCGAGCTGGCGACGCCGTTCGACCTGGCCGGGCTGACCGACCTGACGGCGTACCGGATCGTGCAGGAGGGGCTGACGAACGCGCGCAAGCATGCGCCGGGGCAGACCGTCCGGCTGACGCTGCACGGCGAGCCGGGCGGTGAGCTGGCGATAGAGGTCGTCAACCGACTCGAAACCGAGGCGAGTGGCACGGGGTCGCGGGTGGGTCTGCTCGGGCTGGCCGAGCGGGTGTCGCTCGCCGGAGGCCGGATCGAGCACGGATCGGCGGACGACGAGTTTCGGTTGGCCGCCTGGTTGCCTTGGCGTGTCCTACGATGAGGCCGTGAGTTCTCCGGTCAGGCTGCTTCTGGTCGACGACGACCCACTCGTTCGGGCCGGGTTGGCGAGCATGCTCGCCGGAGCGCCCGAGCTCGAGCTGGTCGGGCAGGCGGCCGACGGACGCCAGGCGATCGACGCCGTCCGCGAGCTGCGCCCGGACGTCGTCCTGATGGATATCGGGATGCCGGTCCTGGACGGCGTCGCCGCGACGGCCGAGCTCCGCGGCCAGGCCGAGGTGCTGATCCTGACCACCTTCGGCTCGGATGAGCATCTGCTGCGCGCGCTCCGGGCCGGCGCCGCCGGCTACCTGCTCAAGGATGCAGCGCCGGCGGAGATCGTCGCCGCGGTGCTGAAGGTCGCGGCGGGGGAGTCCGCGCTGTCGCCGCAATCGACCCGCCAGCTGATGGACTACGTCGGCGAGTCCGACGTGACCATCCGCCGTACTGCTGCCCGGGCCGCGCTCGACGGGCTGACCGAGCGCGAGCTGGACGTCGTCCTGGCGGTGGCTCAGGGCAAGTCGAACGCGGAGGTCGCCACGGCGCTCGGCCTCGGCGTCGCGACCGTCAAGACGCATCTGACCAACTCGCTCGGGAAGCTGCAGGTGACGAATCGGGTCCAGCTCGCGATCCTGGCGCACGACGCGGGGCTGGTCTGAGATGGAGCTCGCCCGGGCGCAGAGTGAGCGCGGCGACCTGCTGCTCCGGCGCCGCGACGACGGCGCGCTGGAGCTGCGCGTGAACGGCGTCTTCGTGATGGACGACGTCGAGACGTCGAGTGAGGAGCTGCTCGCGTCGGCCGCGCTGGCGACCGTCCGGCGTCCGGACCGGGTGCTCGTCGGCGGGCTGGGGCTCGGGTACACCGTGCGGGCGCTGCTGCGTGATGTTCGTCTCGGCGCGGTGGTGGTCGCGGAGATCGAGCCCGAGCTGGTGGGCTGGATGCGCGCCGGTCTGGTGCCGTCGGTGCTGGACGATCCGCGGGTCTCGGTGACGGTCGGCGACGTCCGGGAGGTGATCGCCGCGGCCGCGGAGGCGTCGTACGACGCGATCCTGCTGGACGTGGACAACGGGCCGGATTTCCTTGTCTACAACGAGAATTCGACGATCTACCGGCCGGACTTCCTGCAGGTGTGCCGGGCCCGGCTGCGGGCGGACGGCGTCCTGACGGTGTGGTCGTCATCGGCGTCGCCGGAGCTGGAGTCGGCGATGCGGGCGACGTTCGGGGCGTGCGTGGTGACGCCGGTACCGGTGGAGCTGCAGGGCCGGGACGAGTGCTACTACGTCTACCAGGGTGCGACGTAGGCTGGCAGGTATGGGAGACGACGTCGAGTACCGGATCGAGCACGACACGATGGGCGAGGTCAAGGTGCCCCGGGACGCGTTGTGGCGGGCGCAGACCCAGCGCGCGGTGGAGAACTTCCCGATCTCCGGCCGGCCGCTGGAGCCCGCGCTGATCCACGCGCTCGCGCACATCAAGGCGTCGGCCGCGGTGGTGAACGCCGCCCTCGGCGTCCTGGACGGCGAGCGCGCGGACGCGATCGCCGCGGCCGCGGATATCGTCGCCGCCGGCTCGTACGACGCGGAGTTCCCGATCGACGTGTTCCAGACCGGCTCCGGGACGTCGACCAACATGAACGTGAACGAGGTGCTCGCGACGCTCGCGACCCGGTCGCTCGGGGCCGACGTCCACCCGAACGACCATGTGAACGCCTCGCAGTCCAGTAACGACACCTTCCCGTCGGCGATCCACGTCGCGGCCACGGCCGGCGTCGTCCAGGAGCTGTTGCCGGCGCTCGACGTCCTGGCGTCGTCGCTGGCGGCCAAGGGCGTGGAGTTCGCGGAGGTCGTGAAGTCGGGGCGGACGCACCTGATGGACGCGACGCCGGTGACGCTCGGGCAGGAGTTCAACGGGTACGCGCAGCAGATCCGGCGCGGCGCCGAGCGGGTGCAGGCGGCGCTGCCGCGGGTCTCCGAGCTGCCCCTGGGCGGGACGGCGGTCGGCACCGGGATCAACACGCCGCCCGGGTTCGCGGCGGCCGTGATCGAGGAGCTGAACCGGCGGACCGGGCTGACGCTGACCGAGGCCGCGGACCACTTCGAGGCCCAGGGCGCGCGGGACGGGCTGGTCGAGCTGTCGGGCGCGCTGAAGACGATCGCGGTCAGCCTGACCAAGATCTGCAACGACCTGCGCTGGATGGGCTCCGGGCCGCGGGCCGGGCTCGGCGAGATCGCCCTGCCGGATCTGCAGCCGGGGTCGAGCATCATGCCCGGCAAGGTGAACCCGGTGATCTGCGAGGCCACGCTGATGGTCGCCGCGCAGGTGATCGGTAACGACACCACGATCACCGTGGCCGGTGCCGGGGGCAACTTCGAGCTGAACGTCATGCTGCCGGTGATGGCGCGCAACCTGCTGGAGTCGATCACCCTGCTCAGCAACGCGTCCCGGGTGCTCGCGACCCGCTGCGTCGACGGCATCACCGCGAACGTCGAGCACGCCCGGGCGCTGGCCGAGTCGTCGCCGTCGATCGTGACGCCGCTGAACCGCTACATCGGCTACGAGAACGCGGCCGCCGTCGCGAAGAGCGCGCTGAAACAGGGCAAGACGATCCGCGAGGTCGTGATCGAGAACGGGCACGTCGAGAAGGGCGACCTGACCGAGGAGCAGCTGGACGCGGCCCTCGACGTCCTGTCGATGACCCGGCCGGCGGTTTCGTGACCTACTGGGCGCCCGGGACCACGATCGAGTGGGTGTACGCCGGGAGCGGCCGGTTCGCCGACAAGCCGAACGTCCGCCCGATGACGGTCGTCCGCGACGACGCGGACGGCCTGGTCGCCTGGCTCGCGCCGGGCACACCACTGCTCAAACCCGTTCTGACCGACGGCCGTGAGCTGCGCTACGCGGGCCCGACCGGCATGTTCAGCCAGGAGCGAGTCCTCAAACTCGACATCTGGCGCGGCACCGGCATCCTCAAGGTCGCCCCGACCGGTAAGCCGTGGTCCGTTTGGTACTTCTGGTCCGAGGACCGCACTTTCCGCGGCTGGTACGTGAACCTGGAGACCCCGCACGTCCGCACGGGCCGCCGTACCGTCACCGAGGACCACGTCCTCGACCTCTGGATTACCCCCGACCGCGTCATCCACTGGAAAGACGAGGACGAGCTCGAGGGCGCCGTCACCGCCGGCCGCTTCACCCAGGCCCAGGCCGACGACATCACCGCGACCGCCCACCGCGCCGTCCGCGAGATAGAGGCCTGGAGCCACCCCTTCTGCGATCAGTGGGAAGCCTGGACGGCGCCGTCCGACTGGCCGGTCCCCGCTGCGCCGGCCGGCCCGCAACCGGAGCTGGTCACCGAAGAGCTCGCCAGCTGACCGAACCCCAGCCACTCACCAACCCCGGCCGAAGGCCGCTTCGCGGAGCAGCCCCAGCGTGCGCCGGAGCTACTCCGCACAGTTGGTGAGTGGCGGCGGTCCGCCCTACGACCGGGGCCGCGTGGTGAGTGCCACTGCTTTCCGGGTGTCGGTGAAGAAGTCGTTGCCTTTGTCATCGACGACGACGAAGGCGGGGAAGTCCTCGACCTGGATCTTCCAGACGGCTTCCATCCCGAGCTCGGCGTACTCGATGACGTCGACGGACTTGATGCAGTCCTGGGCGAGGCGGGCGGCGGGGCCGCCGATGGAGCCGAGGTAGAAGCCGCCGTGGGCCTTGCAGGCTTGGGTGACCTGGGCGGATCGGTTGCCCTTGGCAAGCATGATGAACGAGCCGCCGGCCGCCTGGAACTGGTCGACGTAGGCGTCCATCCGGCCCGCGGTGGTCGGGCCGAAAGAGCCCGAGGCGTAGCCCTCGGGGGTCTTGGCCGGGCCCGCGTAGTAGACCGCGTGGTCGCGCAGGTACTGCGGCATCGGCTCACCCGCGTCCAGGCGCTCCTTGATCTTCGCGTGCGCGATGTCCCGGGCGACCACCAGCGGCCCGGTCAGCGACAGCCGCGTCTTCACCGGCAGCTTGGACAGCTCCGCGCGGATCTCGCTCATCGGCCGGTTCAGGTCGATCCGGACGACGTCGCTCTCGTCGTCCAGGTGCTCGTCGGTCGTGTCGGGCAGGAAGCGCGCGGGGTCGCGCTCGAGCTGCTCCAGGAAGACGCCCGCCGGCGTGATCTTGGCCCGCGCCTGCCGGTCGGCCGAACACGACACCGCGATCGCGACCGGGCAGGAGGCGCCGTGCCGCGGCAGCCGGATCACCCGGACGTCGTGGCAGAAGTACTTCCCGCCGAACTGCGCCCCGATGCCGAAGTCCTGCGTGAGTTTGAAGACCTCCTCCTCCAGCTCGACGTCCCGGAATCCGTGCCCGACCGGCGAACCGGTCGTCGGCAGCGCGTCCAGGTAGTGCGCCGAGGCGTACTTCGCGGTCTTCAGCGCGAACTCCGCCGACGTCCCGCCGACCACGATCGCCAGGTGGTACGGCGGGCAGGCCGCCGTCCCCAGCGAGCGGATCTTCTCGTCCAGGAACTTCATCATCCCGGCCGGGTTGAGCACGGCCTTGGTCTCCTGGAACAGGAACGACTTGTTCGCCGAGCCGCCGCCCTTGGCCATGAACAGGAACTTGTACGCCGGATCGCCGCCGCCCGGCGTCGAGTACAGCTCGATCTGCGCGGGCAGGTTGGAGCCGGTGTTCTTCTCGTCCCACATGGTCAGCGGGGCCATCTGCGAGTAGCGCAGGTTCAGCTTGGTGTAGGCGTCGTACACGCCGCGGCTGATCCACTCCTCGTCGACCGCGCCGGTCAGCACACCCTCGGACTTCTTGCCCATCACGATCGCCGTACCGGTGTCCTGGCACATCGGCAGCACGCCGCCGGCCGAGATGTTCGCGTTCTTCAGCAGGTCGAGCGCGACGAACCGGTCGTTCCCGGACGCCTCGGGGTCGTCGATGATCCGGCGCAGCTGCGCGAGGTGCGCCGTCCGCAGGTAGTGCGAGATGTCGTGCATCGCCTCGGCGGTCAGCATTCGCAGGACCTCGGGGTCGACCTGCAGGAAGGTGCGGTCGCCGGCGGTGAACGTGCTGACACCCTCGGTCGTGAGCAGCCGGTACTCCGTGTCGTCAGAACCTAACGGGAGCAGATCGGAGTACGTGAAGTCGGCGGACACCGGCAGACCTCCATGGACAGTGGACTGGACTGATCCAGCCTAATCTCAGGGGTCTTCCCAGGGGCGGGTAGGGGAGGTTTCGGAGAGCGGCCGCTCCGCCGCGCGCGTAAAGTTCGGAGCGTGGCCCAGGACGACGTACCCCAGGACAACCGCCCGCAGGACGTGACCCCCGCGCCGGTCGACCCAGCGCTGCGCCGCCGGGTCTCCGACCTCGAGCGCGAGCAGGTCGCCGACGTCCTGCGCGACGCCGCGGGCGAGGGCCGCCTGTCCTACGACGAGCTCGACGAACGGCTGGAGACCCTCTACGCCTCCAAGACCTACGGCGAGCTGATCACCCTCACCGCCGACCTGCCCAACGGCCTCGCCACCCCCGACCCGGCCCCGCAGCCCGGCGCGGACGTCGTCCTGCTCACCGGCCCGGTCATCAACGCCTTCCTCGGCGACGCCAAACGCCAAGGCAACTGGCAGGCCCCGCAACGCCAGGAGGTGAACGCCGTCCTCGGCGACATCACCCTCGACTACACCGAGGCCACCCTCCCCTTCGACGACATCTACGTCGAGGTCAAGTCGATCCTCGCCGACGTCAAGATCCGCGTCCCCGCCGACGCCGTCGTCGTCCTCGACTCCAACCCCATCCTCGGCAGCGTCTCCGAACAAGCCGCCCCCCTAGCCCCGGCCCCCACCCCCACCACCGCCCACCCCAAAACCTTCCACATCCGCGGCACCGCCATCCTCGGCGACATCAAAATCAAACGCGGCCCCCGCCTCACCAAACGCCTCGGCCTCAGCTGACCCCGACGCCGGCGGCCCAGGCTGTCAGGTTGGGCGGGTTTGGGTGGTGTGGTGGTGGGTCAGCCAGGGGTGGAAGGCGGTTAGGTCGTGGATGTTGTCTTGGGGGATGACGACGGGCTTGCGGGCGTCGGTTGGGTGGACGCGGATGACTCGGTAGA
Organism: Kribbella sp. NPDC104218; assembly: GCF_055584105.1. Lineage (NCBI taxonomy): Bacteria > Bacillati > Actinomycetota > Actinomycetes > Propionibacteriales > Kribbellaceae > Kribbella > Kribbella sp. NPDC104218. Next base: position 310,621 of record NZ_JBVJMQ010000001.1, on the reverse strand, counting down.
GGCTGGTGCCTGCCGGGGGGTCGATCGAGGCGATCGACTGCCAGGAGACGGACTTCTTGCCGCGGGTGATGCCGGTGGCGTCGATGGTGACGGCTGGACGGCGGGTGATGAGCGTCCAGACGACGTACCCGAGAACCACTAGCAGGATCGCCAGGAGACCGGCGTTGTAGGCGATCCAGCCGGTGTCGCGGTCTTGGGCGGAGATCAACGCGTCGAGGCGGAGGGCCGCGGCCAAGGTGAGGAAGGCGGCACGCCAGGCCATCGGACGGCGGCGCAGGGGGAAGGTCAGCTTGCCGGTGGTGTCGAGCTGGTGGTCCCAGGTGTCACTGGTGGTCGGCATGAGTCTCCGAGGCGGGTAGCCGGCGGCGGTTGTTCAGCCAGGTGGCGAAGGCGGCCAGGTCTTGGACGTTGTCCTGGGAGACGCGGAGGTGGTTGGCCCACGCGTCGGCCGGGATGATGGGGACGTAGCGGAGGATCTTGGTGCCGGTGGGGATGCCGGCGGTGCCGAACTCGGCCCAGGACAGGTGTTTACGGCCGATCTGGAGGCCGGTGGTGTCGACTACGACGGTTGGGTAACGGCGGATCCAGCACCAGGCGAAGCCCGCGATCGCGAGGACGCAGGTGGTCAACGCCAGGAGGCTGATGGCCAGGCCGAAGCCGTCCTCGTCGCGGATGCCCAGGGCCGCCGAGATGTAGGTCGGCGACAGTAGGCCGAAGAAGACCAGCGCGCGGAGGGTGAACGGCTTGCGGCGGAGGGGGAACTCCAGGCGGCCGGTGCGGTTGAGTTCGGTGGTCCAGGCGGTTGGGGGAAGCTCGGCGGTGGGCGGCATGGGGTCAGTCTTGGGTGCGGCCGCGCCAGAGGGCGATGACGAGGGCGAGGGCGGCGAAGACAGCGAGGCCGAGGGCGATCAGGAAGTAGGTCCGCTGGGCGCCGTCGGAGGACTGGATCTGCGGGACGCAGAGGGCGGCCAGCAGGAGGAGTGGGGCGAGGAGGAGCGGGCCGAGGCGGCGGGCGGCGTTCGGCCGGACGATGAGTTTGGTCTCCGGCTTCGGCTTACTGGACTTCGACATCCGACTCACTCCTGCTCCGGTGCTGTGCGAGAACGTTTTCGAGCCACCCGGCGAGGGCGGTCAGGTCGGCGACGGTGTACGTCGTGATCGTGAGCGGCCGGAGCCCCGGGTCGCTAGCCGTGATCGTCAGCCGCTTCGCGCCGGGGACGCCGATCCCGCCGATCTGCTGCCACGACAGGCGGCGCCGTCCCGAGCGGATCCCGTCGGCGTCGACGAGGAGCGCGACCCGTTTGCTGACGGCCTGCGCCGTGAACCAGAAGCTGCCCGCGCCGAGCGCGAGGACGACGATCATCAGTGGGAGCCAGAGCCCACTGTCGTTCGGGAGCAGCCACAGCACGGCGAGCAAGGCGAGCATCAGCAGGCTGAGCACAGTGGTCGACCGCCGGTACGCCGCCGTCCGGACGCCGAACTCGACCCGGCTGACCTGGTCGTACGTGCTCGCCCAGACCTCCGGTGACGCCTCGCCCATACCCACCCCTCCCAGAGAGGCGAGTCTAGCGGTGGGTAGTGGCAAGCCAGCGGCCCGCGGCGCGGTGGATCTGGATGGGATGGGCGAACGTTTCGGTGACCAGAGCAGTGGTGAGGACGTCGTCCGCCCGCCCGGCGGCGAGGATGCGCCCTTCGCGCAACAGAGCCGCGTGAGTGGTGGACGTCGGCAGCTCCTCGAGGTGATGGGTGACCAAGAGCGAAGCCAGGCTCGGATGCGTGTCGTGGATGTGGTCGAGGGTCTCGAGCAGCTGCTCGCGGGCCGCCAGGTCGAGACCGGTCGTGGGCTCGTCGAGCAGCAGAAGCCGCGGGCCGGGCAGGAGCGCGCGGGCGATCAACGCGCGCCCGCGTTCCCCCTGCGAGAGCGTCGTCCAGGAGGCCTTGGCCAGGTCGGCGATCCCGAGCAGGGCGATTAGCTCGGCGGCCCGCGCGGTCTGCTCGGCGGTCGGCTCCCAGCGCGGCATCCGCTCGATCGTCCCGGTCAGGCCGGTCAGTACGACGTCCGTCAGCGCCAGCGGCGAACGCAACGGATGGCGTGGGTTCACATGCCCGATCGACTCGCGGAGCGTCCGGATGTCGACGGTGCCGAGCCGGCGGCCGAGAATCTCGACGGTGCCGCGGGTCGGGTGCGTGATCGCGCCGCACAGGTTGAGCATCGTGCTCTTCCCCGCGCCGTTCGGCCCGAGCAGCGCCCACCGCTCGCCCTCGGCGACGGTCAGCGACACCCCGCCGAGCAGCAGCTTCCCGTCCCGGACGAAGTCGACGTCCTTCAGTTCGAGCACCCGTAGACCTCCTCGTACAGCGTCTTCAGCTCCGCCGCCGAAGCCTCGCGGCCAGTAGCGTCCGTATGCCGTTGTACATGCCGGGCGAAGGAGGCTTCGTCGGCGGCCGACATCTGGACGCCGTACGACGTCTCCAGCACGTGCGCGATCCCGCCCTTCCCGGACTGGCTGTTCACCCGGACGACGGCCTCGTACCCGCGCCCGACGTCCGCCGGATCGATCGGCAGGTACGGCACCTCCCACCGCTCGCCGGTCCGCGCCGCGAGCCCCTTCCGGATCGCGTCCTGATGCGTCCCGGAGAAGGCGGTGTGGACGAGCTCCCCGACGTACGGGTGCCGCGGGTGGATCGGCATCCGCGTGCAGTACTCGACGGTCTCCCGGATCCGGTCGATATCGGAGAAGTCGATCATCGGGTCGATGCCCTGGGTGTGCAGGTTCAGCGCCAGCGTGGCCAGGTCGACGTTCCCGGTGCGCTCGCCGTTGCCGAAGATGCAGCCCTCGACGCGTTGTGCACCGGCCAGGACGGCGAGCTCCGCGCAAGCGATCCCGGTCCCGCGATCGTTGTGCGGGTGCACCGACAGGATCACGCCGTCGCGGCGCGGCAGGTTCTGATCCATGTACTCGATCTGGTCGGCGTACACGTTCGGCGTGGCGACCTCGACGGTGGCCGGCAGGTTGAGGACGACCGGTCGCTCCGGCCGCGCGTCCCAGACCTTGGTGACCTGATCGGCCAGCTCCAGGATGTAGTCCGGCTCGGTCAGGTTGAACACCTCGGGCGAGAACTGGAACCGCACCGACTCACCGGCCGACCGCAACACCTGCTCGGCCCCGGCCCGGACCAGCTCGGCCAGCTCGGCCCGCGTGCGACGCAGGACGACGTCCCGCCAGACCGGCGCCGTGGCGGCGTACATGTGGACGACGACCTGCCCGCGGATGCCCTCGATCGACTCGAGTGTGCGCGCGATCAGCTCCGGTCGGGCCGGGGTGAAGACCACGATCGTGACGTCGTCCGGCACCAGCCCGGACGTCGCCAGCAGCCGGACGAAATCGAAGTCGGTCTGCGAGGCCGACGGATACCCGACCTCGATCTCTTTGTAGCCGATGGCAACCATCAGCTCGAAGAAGCGGCGTTTGCGGGCCGGGTCCATCGGCTCGGCCAGCGCCTGGTTGCCGTCCCGGAGGTCGACCGGCACCCAGAGCGGCGCGCTGACCGGCCGGCGGTCCGGCCAGGTCCGCGCGAGCGGCTCGACCGGCACGCGGGCGAAGACGTCGCGGTAGCGGTGGCTCGGCATCGGGGAGTGCTGCTGACGGTTCCAGTCCATGTCCACCGACGGTAATCCGAATCAACTCCTCAGACAAGCTGATAACCTGAGAAGTACTTCGGCGACCCCTACACTGATCCGCATGATTCGCCGACACCCGCTGGCCGAGCAGGCCGCCGAGGAGCTGCTGCGCCGGATCGGCGGCGGCGAATGGGCGCTGGGCCAGAAGCTGCCCGGCGAGACGACGCTGGCCGCGCAGCTCGGCGTCGGCCGGTCCACGATCCGCGAGGCCGTCCGCGAGTTGGCCGGCCGCCGGGTGCTGGAGAGCCGGCAGGGCGCCGGGGTGTTCGTGATCGCGCACCAGGCCGTCGAGGACTGGGACCAGGTGCTCCGCCGGGCCGATATCACCGACGTCCTGGAGGGGCGGCTCGCGATCGAGACCGAGGCGGCCCGGCTGGCCGCGGCCCGGCGTACGCAGGCCGATCTGAAGAGCTTCCGGCACACGCTCAAGGACCGCCTGGACGCCGCCGAGAAGTCACCCGACGACTGGTACGTCGAGGCCGACCTGGCCTTTCACCGCGCACTGGTGACGGCCGCGCACAACGCCGTCCTGCTGGAGCTCTTCGACACCTTCGTCCCGCGGATCCGGACGACGATGATCGACCTGCTGCGCCTGGACGCCGAGCGCCTGCACCGCCAGGACCAGGCAGCGCACGTAGCCATCGCCGACGCGATCCGCGACCGCGACCCCGAGCTCGCCGCCGCCCGCAGCCGCGAGCATCTGGCGGCGATCCTGGCCGTCGTCCGTTAGAGGTTGCGCGCCCGGACGGTGCGCAGCCAGGCTGCGAACGCGTCCAGGTCCTCGACGTTGTCGAAGGTGACGCCCAGCGGCCGGATCTTCCGATCCGTCGGCTGGACCGAGACCGTACGGGCGCCCGGGATGCCGATCGGGTCCTCGATCCGGTCGATCGCCGACCACTTGAGCGTCCGGCCGCGGGTGATGCCCTCGGTGTCGACCGTGACGACCGGCCGCTTCGCGACCAGCTGCCAGGTCGTCAGGCCGGTCCCGTAGATGAACGCGGCCAGTGCGGTCAGCCGCAGGACGTCGACCAGACCGGTGATGCTCTCGCTGCGCAGATGGTTGACGTTCGAGAAGATCGACGCGACGGTGAACACGCCGAAGCCGATCAAGCGGATGACGAGCCGGCTGGTGCGGGGCAGGAACGTGACCCGCCCCGCGTTCTCCAGCTCGGCGTTCCAGACCTCAGCTGCCGGCATCAGGCTCCCCAGGTGGCGGTGTGCTCGGCGGCGGTCGGCGGGTCGGCGCCGTGCCGCGTGCAGGTGATGGCCGCGGCCTTGACCGCGTAGTCGACGACGTCCCGCAGGCTCTCCGAGGTGAGGCCGGCCAGCCGGGCCTCGCCGAGCAGGCCGTGGGTGTTCAGACCGGCGATCAGCGCGGCCATGAACGAATCGCCCGCGCCGACGGTGTCGACGACGTCGATCGTCGGCGCGGTGACGTCGATCCGGCCCTCGCGGCTGATCGCGAGCGCGCCCTCGCCGCCGCGGGTGATCACCACGCACTGCGTCCGCGGCGCGCCCAGCAGCTCGACGGCGATGCTCTCCGGCGACTGCCCGGGCTGCAGGAACTCGCAGTCCTCATCGCTCAGCTTCACCAGATCCGACAGAGCGGCCAGCTCGCGGACGGCGGCCCAGGTGGAGACCGGATCCGGGGTGATGGTCGGGCGCGCGTTCGGGTCGAGCGTGACGGTCACCGGCTGGTCGGCGACCGCTTTGAGGAAGTCGCGGATGGCGGTCGCGCCCGGCTCCAGCAAGGTGGCGATCGAGCCGGTGTGGACGGCCGGGCAACCCCGGCTGAGCGACAGCGCCGGCGGCTCCCAGGTGATGTCGAATTGGTACGACGCCACCCCGGCCGCGTCCAGCGTCGCCGTCGCCGTACTCGTCCGGAAGCCCGGATCCACCGAGCCCGGCGCCAGCTGGACGCCGTTGCCGAACAGGTGCGCGCCGAGCTGGTCGCCGTACGGGTCCGTCCCGAAGCGGGTCACGAGCGAGGTCGGTACGCCGAGCCGCGCCAACCCCACCGCGACATTCGCGGGCGAGCCGCCCGGCGTCGCCTTCGGCTTGCTGTTCCCGTTCTTCTTCGGCCCCGCGCTGACGATGTCGACGAGCGCCTCGCCAATGACGAGAACCGGTGCACTCATCTGGCGTGCTCGAAGTCGATGGCGGAGTAGGCGCGGAGCTTCTCGAGCTGGTGGACGCTCTCGATGCTGCGGATGGTGCCGCTGCGCGAGCGCATCACGAGCGAGTGCGTACGGGCGGTCGAGCGGCCGTAGCGGACGCCGCGGAGCAGCTCGCCGTCGGTGATCCCGGTCGCGACGAAGAAGCAGTCGTCACCGCTGACCAGGTCGTCGGTGTCGAGGACGCGCTCCAGGTCGTGGCCCGCGTCGACCGCCTTCTGCCGCTCCTCGTCGTCCGTCGGCCACAGGCGGCCCTGGATCTTGCCGCCCAGGCACTTCATCGCGCAGGCGGCGATGATGCCCTCCGGCGTCCCGCCGATCCCGAGCAGCAGGTCCAGACCGGTGTCCGGGCGGGCGGCCTCGAGTGCGCCGGCCACGTCGCCGTCGCTGATGAACTTGATCCGCGCGCCGGTCGCTCGGATCTGCTGCGCGAGGTCGTCGTGCCGCGGCCGGTCGAGCAGGACGACGGTGACGTCGTCCACCGAGGAGCCCTTGGCCTTCGCGACCCGGCGGATGTTCTCCGCGACCGGCAGCCGGATGTCGACCACATCGGCCGCCTCCGGCCCGACGACGAGTTTCTCCATGTAGAACACCGCGGACGGGTCGTACATCGAGTTGCGCGGTGCGACCGCCATCACGGCGATCCCGTTGTTCATCCCCTTCGCGACCAGCGTCGTCCCGTCGACGGGGTCGACCGCGACGTCGCACTCCGGCCCGTCGCCGCCGCCGACCCGCTCGCCGTTGTAGAGCATCGGGGCGTTGTCCTTCTCGCCCTCGCCGATCACCACCACGCCGTTCATCCCGACGGTGCCGATCAGCGTCCGCATCGCGTTCACCGCGGCGCCGTCCGCGCCGTTCTTGTCACCCCGCCCGACCCACCGCCCGGCCGCCATCGCGGCGGCCTCGGTGACCCGCACCAGTTCGAGGGCGAGGTTGCGGTCGGGCGCATCGGCCTCGACTTCCAGATGGGCTGGCGGCATCGTCGGGTCGGTCATGTCAACGGATCGTAGCCAACACGGTGATCGGACGTCTTAGTGAGGATGCGACACTCGTGTCATGGGTACGACGGGTCAGGACGAGGCGGCGGCGCGGGAGAAGGCTCGCGCGCGTGCGGAAGCGATCGCCTATCGCGAGCAGAACAGCAAGGACCGCGCGAAGGCGCGGACGCTGACGAACATGTTCTGGGCGTTGCTGGCCTGCTTCATCGTGGTTGGGTTCCTGGCGGTCGTGACGTGGCGGCCCAAGGAGGAGAAGGTCCGCGCGATCAAGTACAGCGCCCAGCTGGAGGACGCCCGCAAGGCCGCCTCCTGGGTGCGCGGCCCGGAGCCGTTGCCGGCCGGCTGGGCGGCGACGAGTGTGGAGTTCCGCACACCGGAGCAGTCGCCGATCACCTGGCATCTGGGCATCGTGACCGACGAGAAGAAGTACGTCGGGCTCGAGCAGTCCAACGTCACCGGGACGAAGTTCCAGTCCGACGAGCTGGGCCGGACTTCCGACGACGGGACGTCGACGGTCGCCGGCGTGACCTGGCAGCGCAAGGTGCTGCTGGACCGCAAGGACGAGCAGGCGCTGGTGCTGATCGGCTCCGGGGTGACGACGATCGTCACCGGGAACGCGGGGTACCCGGCGCTCGAAGCGCTCGCTTCATCGCTGCGCTGACACCGTACTGACCAGTTTCCGGACGCTCGTTGACAGGGCCGCCGGGCGCGGGGTTCGATCGAGACTTCGGCTAGCCACTCGGGGACAGCCCTAAGGAGCCCCGTCGTGTCCGCCGTCCCCCGGTCGCGGAGTTGATCCGCCGATGTTCGTCACGGGGTTGGTGCTGGCCGCCGAGAGTTCGCCGCAGGCCGGCGTCCCGTGGCAGTTGCTGCCGTACGACGGTGAGCCCCTGCTCGGGTCCGCGGTCGGGGCCGCGCGGGGATGTGGGTTCGACCAGCTGATCGTGACGCTGGGCAGCGCGTCGGAGCAGGTCCGGGATCGGGTGGACTTCGACGGGGTCCGCGTCGTCGAGTCGCCGCACGCCGATACCGGCAGCTCGTCGATCGTGCCCGCGCTGGACGCCGTGGATCGGCGTACCGACGGGCTCATCGTCCTGCTCGGCGACCAGCCCGGCGTCACCCCGGCCGCCGTCTGGTCACTGGTCGCCGAGGTCGCCACCCCGCTCGGGATCAGCCGCTACGACGACGGCCCGGGGCATCCGGTCTGGTTCGCCCGCGAACTCTTCGGCGAGCTCCGAACCCTGCGCACCGACGACGACCTGTGGCAACTCGCCGACCGGCACCCGGTCACTCAAGTCGATGCCATCGGCAACATTCCGCCCCGGCTCGGTCGCGGCGCCGCGGAGACGAACCGCCACGCCATCACAATGCGCCGTCGACGCCGCGCGCCCGCGGGGGACGGGCCGGCCGCGCCAATTGTGTAGCGCTGGCGGTTCGGGTCTACTCGGCGCCGGCCAGGCGAAGGCCGATCACGCCGGCGACGATCAAGCCGATACAGGCCAGCCGGGCCGGCGTGACCGCCTCGTCGAACCAGATGATGCCGAGCGTGACCACGCCCACCGAGCCGAGGCCGGTCCAGACCGCGTACGCCGTACCGACGGGCAACTGGTGGAGGGTCTTGCCGAGCAGGAAGACCGACGTGACGCCGAAGACCAGGACGGCGACGGTCGGCCAGAGCCGGGTGAACCCCTCGCTCGGCTTCATGCTGATGGCGAAGGCGACCTCGAAGACGGCGGCCACGAGCAGGACCAGCCACGCCATCAGGCGGCCAGCGTTCCGCGCCGGTGCCGCTGGGTGACGGTCGCGACCCGGACGCCGAGCGCGTGCGCCGTCCGCAGGTCGGTCGCCGGGGGAGCCTTCTCGGCCGACAGGTCGGCGTCCGACTGCGCCATCGCGCCCAGCCAGCTGCCGAGGCGGTTCAGGTCCTCGATGCTGGCGGTGCTCTCCGACCAGCCGGGGTAGATGTCCAGCCCGACCCAGATCATCCCGTGCTGGGCCGCGAAGACCGCGAGGTCGACCAGGCTGTTCAGCTTGTCACCCGACATCGCCTTCGAGTTCGTGAACCCGGCCGCGATCTTGTCCCGCCAGCCCAGGTTCGCGCCCCAGACCTTCGAGCTCTCCTCCGCGAACGCCTTGAACGCCGCGCTCGGGCTGCCCATGTACGTCGGCGCCCCGAACACGATCGCATCCGCCGCCGCCAGCGCGGCCCACGTGGCGTCGGTCAGCTCGTCCAGCGGCACCAACTCCGCCGTCGCGCCGTCGACCGACCCCACCCCGGCGGCCACCGCCTCCGCCTGCTTCGCCGTGTGCCCGTATCCCGAATGAAAGGCGATTGCCACCCGTACAGCCGTCATACTTCCTCCCAGGTCCATACCGGACTACAGTCCTCTTATGCAGGACCGTACCGGACCACAGTCCGCTTCACAAGACGCGTCGTCGTCCGACGAGCCCGTGGCGCGGGGCTCCCGCGAGCTGCCAGTGGTCGATTCGCCGCGCCCGGAGCGGGCCGACGCGCGCCGCAACCGGCTGCGCGTCCTCGAAGCCGCCGACCGGCTCTTCACCGCGCACGGCGTCCGCAACGTCTCGCTCGACGCGATCGCCGCCGAAGCCGGCGTCGGCAAAGGCACCGTCTTCCGTCGCTTCGGAGACCGGGCCGGCCTAGCCGTAGCCCTCCTCGACGAACGCGAACAACAACTCCAGGCCCGCATCCTCACCGGCCCGCCGCCCCTGGGCCCCGGCGCCCCACCCGCCACCCGAGCCGTAGCCTTCCTCGAGGCCTACCTAGACCTCCTGGACCGCCACACCGAACTCTTCCTCGACAGCGAGAACGCCTCCCCCGGCGCCCGCTACCGCATCGGCTCCTACCACCTCTGGCACCGCCACCTAGCCCACCTCACCGAACAAGCCAACCCCACCCTCGACCCCGACTACACCGCCCACGCCCTCCTGGCCCCCCTGGCCGCCGACCTCCACCACTCCCTCAGAACCACCGCCTACCCCCTCCCCCGCCTAAAAGCCGGCCTAACCGCCCTGGTCGACCGGCTGCTGTCCTAGTCGGACTTCTTGGTGGGGGAATCTTGGGCTTTGGTGAGGCGGTCGCGGGCGCCTTCGAGCCAGCGCTGGCAGGTGGTGGCGAGTTCTTCGCCGCGCTCCCAGAGGGCGAGGGATTCTTCGAGGGTGGTGCCGCCGGCTTCGAGTTTGCGGACGACGTCGACGAGCTCTTCGCGGGCCTGCTCGTAGGAGATCTCGGGCCGGGTGTCGGTCATGTGGGGTTCTCCTCGGTCTTGACCTCGACTGTGAAACGGCCGTCGCTGACGCGCGCGTGCAGGACGTCGCCGGGCGCGACTTGCGCGGTTTCGCGGACGGCGGTGCCGTCGGCGAGCTGGAGGACGGAGTAGCCGCGCTCCAGGGTCGCCTTGGGGGAGAGCGCCCGGACGGACGCCAGCCGGTGCGCGATGTCGTCACTGGCCCGGTCGAGCCGGTGCGTCAGCGTCCGCCGGCTCCGGTCGACGAGCGCGACGATCTCGTCGGAGCGGCGCTGCAGGTCGGCGACCGGCGCGGCCAGCGCGGGCCGGCTGCGGATCGCGGCCAACGCGTGCAGCTCCCGCTCGAGCCAGCCGTTGATCGCCCGCGCCCCACGCTCGCGCAGCAGGCGCACGCCGTCCAGCTCCTCGCGGACGTCAGGCACGATCCGCTTGGCGGCGTCCGTCGGGGTGGACGCGCGCAGATCGGCGACCAGGTCGAGCAGCGGCGAATCCGGTTCGTGGCCGATCGCGCTGACGATCGGCGTCTTCGCCTGCGACACCGCGCGGATCAGCCCCTCGTCCGAGAACGGCAGCAGATCCTCCAGCGAGCCGCCGCCGCGCGCGATCACGATCACCTCGACCGAGTCGTCGCCGTCCAGCCGGCGCAGCGCCTGCATCACCTCACCGGCCGCCGCGGGCCCCTGCACCGACGCGTACTCGACCCGGAACGCGACCGCCGGCCAGCGGCGCTTCGCGTTCTCCAGGACGTCGCGCTCGGCGGCCGAATCCCGCCCGCAGATCAGGCCGATCGTGTGCGGCAGGAACGGCAGCCGCTGCTTGCGGTGCGCCGCGAACAACCCCTCGGCCGCCAGCAGCTGCTTCAACCGCTCGATCCGCGCGAGCAGCTCGCCGATCCCGACATGCCGGATCTCGCTGACCGCGAGCGCGAGCGTCCCGCGCCGGGCGAAGAAGTTGGGTTTGGCGTTCACCACGACCCGCGACCCGTCCGTCACCGGCGGATCCACCGCCTCGAACACCCGCCGATTACACGTGAACCGCAACGAGATGTCGGCGTCCGTGTCCCGCAGCGTGCCGAACACGGTCGTCGTCCCGCGCCCGATCGACACATCCGTCAGCTGCCCCTCGACCCACACCGCGCCCAACTGGTTGATCCAGCTCGCGATCCCGTTCGCGATCGTGCGAACGGCCGCAGGCGCATCCGGCGAAGTCTCCAAAGCCACCCCCAGACCCTAAGGCCCCCCGCCGACAAAACCCCGCACCACCTACCGTTCCCCCGTGCGCCCCTTCCTCCTCCTCGACGTCGACGGCCCCCTCAACCCCCGCTTGCCGTCGCCGGAGTTCGTCCGGCACGAGATCGTCGAAGGCGCTCGCAGCTGGACAGTGCACCTCAATCCCCGCCACGGCGCGGAATTACGTGACCTGGCAACGACCTTCGACCTGGTCTGGGCCAGCAGCTGGGAGCACGGCGCCAACCGCCTCCTCGCCCCGCTGCTCGGCTTACCGCAGCTGCCCACGATCGAATGGCCCGACCGGACGCCGATCCCGACGGGCTCCTGGAAGACGCCGTACATCGCGGCCTGGGTGGGGGAGCGTCCGTTCGTCTGGCTGGACGAAGGGGTCGACGAGCGTGACATCGCCTACTTCGGAGGGCCGCATCAGCTGGTTCACCGGGTCGACTCCGACCGCGGTCTGACCCCGGGGGATTTCGCGGTGGTGCGGGGTTGGCAGGCGGAAAATCTGTTGCGGTGAAGGGGGAGTGGGCGCAGGCTGAATAGGCAGGAAACACCTCCCTGGGAGCCGTCCGGACAGGGCGGACGGCTCCCGACGCGTGATCCCGCTCACAGGAATGGGGCCCGTACCATGGAGGGCGTGACTGCCCACGCTGATGACACTGGTACGACGACCGCCGTTGCGACGAAGCGGGTGCTGCTCGCGGCTCCGCGGGGGTACTGCGCCGGCGTGGACCGGGCGGTGGTCGCCGTGGAGAAGGCGCTGGATCTGTACGGCGCGCCGGTCTACGTGCGCAAGGAGATCGTTCACAACAAGTACGTCGTGGAGACGCTGACGAACCGCGGTGCGATCTTCGTCGACGAGACCGACGAGGTCCCCGAGGGCGAGACGGTGATCTTCTCGGCGCACGGGGTGTCGCCGGTGGTGCATGCCGAGGCGGCCGCGCGGCAGCTGAAGACGATCGACGCGACCTGCCCGCTGGTGACGAAGGTGCACCACGAGGCCAAGCGGTTCGCCGCGGCGGACGTCGACATCCTGCTGATCGGCCACGAGGGTCACGAAGAGGTCGTCGGGACGAGCGGCGAGGCCCCCGAGCACACCACGATCGTCGACGGCCCGGACGACGTCCCGAACGTCACCGTCCGCGACCCGGAGAAGGTCGTCTGGCTGTCGCAGACGACGCTGTCGGTCGACGAGACGATGGAGACGGTCCGCCGGCTGCGCGAGAAGTTCCCCCTGCTCCAGGACCCGCCGAGCGACGACATCTGCTACGCCACCCAGAACCGCCAGGTCGCGGTGAAGAAGATGGCGCCCGAGGTCGACCTGATGCTCGTCGTCGGCTCCCGCAACTCGTCGAACTCGGTGCGCCTCGTCGAGGTCGCGCTCGAGTACGGCGCCAAGACCGGCCACCTGGTCGACTACGCCGCCGAGATCGACGAGAGCTGGCTGGACGGCGTCGAGTCGGTCGGTCTGAGCAGCGGCGCGAGCGTCCCGGAGATCCTGGTCCGCGATGTCCTGCGCTGGCTGGCCGAGCGCGGGTACGCCGACGTCCAGGAGGTCACCACCGCCGAGGAGAGCCTCACGTTCGCGCTGCCGCGTGACCTGCGGGCCGATCTGAAGGCGGCCGGCCGGCCGACGACCGGCACGTCCGACCACGCCTGGACGCTCTGACCTACTTGATCTCGATCTGCGTGGTGGCGGTCGCCGCTTCTTTCATCCCGCAGAACTTGGCTCGATAGGTGTAGATGTAGACGCCGGGCCGCGCATACGTGTGCGTGTCCGGCGGGACCGTCCCACTGCCCTTGTACGACGTTTTCGCCTTCGCGCACTCAGTCCCGTTGCTGAACGCGCTGAACGGCTCGCTGTCGTCTCCCCACGAGTACGCCGACCCCTGTCCGAGAGCCATCAGGTTCTGCGCCGGTAGCTCCAGACCGCCGTCGGCGACTGGCAGCAGCACAGTGCCGGTCGCGGAGATGTTCATCGTGACCGTCCGGCCGTTCACTACCGGCTTGAGCGTGACGGTGACGTCGTACGGCGGCGGTGTCGTCTGGACCGGCGTTGGCGGCGGCGCCAGCACGGGCGGCTCGCTCCTGCTGTCGCTCAGGTTGCTGAAGACGGCGAAAACCGCGACAGCCGCAGCCGCGGTCACAACTGCCGCACCGGCCGCGCGGCGGCGTCGTACGTTCCGGACACGGGCGAAGACAGCCACGCTCGGCACTGTAGTCGGAGGCGGCGGGTCAGCAACCAGCTCCCCGAGGCGCTCCCGCAAGTGGTCGCTCACGGGCGCACCTTCTTGTCGGCAGGTGCTGAGATGGCGGAAACCAGCCGATGCTCACGCAGCTTGGCCAGGCCGCGCGAAACATTGGATTTCACCGTGCCGACCGAACAGCCCATGATTTCGGCGATCTCAGCCTCAGGCAGATCTTCGAAGTACCGCAGTACCAGCGTGGCGCGCACCCGCCGCGGCAGTGTCGCCAGCGCGCGCAGCAAGAGGTCCCGGTCGTCCACGACGCCGTACTGCGACTCCGACGCCGGCTCTGGCAGCACTTCGGTAGGGGTCTCGCCCTTCCACTTCCGTCGCCACCACTGGGTGCTCGTGTTGACCATCGCAGTCCGCGTGTAGCTCTCCAACGCGTTCGCGCTGCGCAGCGAGTTGCGGTGGAACCACACCTTGGTCAGCGCGGTCTGCACCAGATCCTCGGCCAGATGCCACTCACCGGTCAGCAGGTAGCCGAACCGCTGCAGCGCCGTGAACCGGCCGTCTACGAAATCCGCGAACTCCTGATCCATCCCGGCCATCTACTTGATCACGATCTTCTGGGTGGCGGTCACTGGCTTGTCCAGCCCGCAGAACCGGACGGTGAAGGTGAAGGTGTACGTCCCGGCTTTCGGGTACGTGTGCGGGTCCGCCGGGAAGGTGGAGCGCCCGGTGAACCGCCTCGTGGAGCCGTCGCAGGTGAGCGGCCCGCCGTCCGCACCGCTCGCGGCACCGTGCCCGAAGGAGTATTCCGCGCCGGGGGAGAGCGACCAGAGGCCCTGGCTGCTCGGCGTCACATACGCGCCGTCCAGGATCGGAACCAGCACAGTGCCCGCGGCCTCGACCGCCATCGTCATCGTCCGCCCCTTGATCGTCGGTGTCAGTGTCAGCCGGACGCCGAGCGGCGGCTCGACCGGAGCGACCTGAGTGGTCGGTGGCGGTCCCAGAACTGGTGGCTGGCTCTTGGAGTCGTTCAGATTGCCGACCACGGCGAAAACCGCGATCGCCGCTGCCGTGACCAGTGCCCCCGCGCCGGCCGCACGCCGACGCCGGGCCCTGCGGACGCGTGTGAACACGGCCTGACTCGGGACGCCGCTAGGTGGCGGCGGATCGGCGACCAGCGCCTCAAGACGCGCTCTGAGCTCGTCAGCCATGACCTGGCCTCCTTTCGGCATTCGGGCCGGCCTTCAACATTCCGCAGTACGAGATGACGTGGCGGTGCGGAAAGGTTGAGAAGCGATTTCAGCGCGTCGCCTCGACCAGCACGTAGTCGACGGCGAACTCGGGCATCAGCGTCTCGAGCTGTGCGAGCGCCGCCGCCTGGACGTCGTCGAACACACCGGCCCGCACGAGCAGCGGTGTGGTCTGCGCACCGATCGGATGCCGCAGCAGCCGAGTCTCCCAAAATTCAGCCGGCGACCCAACCGAGAAGGTCAGCTGGTTCGAGAGCACTGCGTCGGCGGAACCGTCCGGCAGGGGGAGGTCGGCGGCTGTGCCGTCCAGCACGCTCAGATCGACCAGACCGCGCGCAGCGGCCGTTTGCGTGGCGACCTCCCGGAGGCGGGCGGCCGGCTCGACCGCTGCGCTCGTCACCAGCAGCTGTGCGGCCGGTGCGAGGTCCGCTGCGGTCCATTCGTACTCGCCGACTCCCCAATCGAAACCCATGGCTCGACTGTAGGGGCGGTCTGTGAACGGCTGTCAGGCGCTGGCGTCGTACTGGCTCTGGGCGGTGTTGATCGCGTTGATGTGCTCCTCGGCCCAGTCGCTGACGGCGGTGAGTGGACCGATCAGCGAGCGGCCCATCGGCGTCAGGTCGTAGACGACGCGCGGCGGCACCTCGGCGAAGACCTCGCGAGTGACGAGCCCGTCCCGCTCGAGGCGGCGCAGGGTCTGGGTGAGCACCTTGGGCGCGACGCTGCCGATGCCGTCGCGCAACTCGGTGAAGCGCAGCGACCCGTGCTGCAGCCGGAGCACGGCCAGCGCCGTCCACTTGTCGCCGATCCGGTCGAGGATCAGCCGGGTGCCGCAGTTCGGGTCGAAGAGGTCGCCACGCTCGTAACTCCCATTAGTAACCACAGGGTACTTATAGCACGTTGAAGTAGCTGGTTACCAATAGATACTATTGATCTATAAGTTGAGCATTCATCTATTTTCGGAGGATGGCACCATGAAGATCGCGGTCTACGGCGCAAGTGGCATGGTCGGCAGCCGGATCGCCGCCGAGGCGGTCCGGCGCGGCCACGAGGTCACCGGCGTCACCCGTTCCGGCGGCGACGTCCCGGACGGCGTCCGTCCGGTCCAGGCCAGCGCGAACGACGTCGCCTCGGTCAAGGAGATCGTCGGCGGCGCGGACGTCGTCGCGGTCGCCCTCGGCCCGAGCCGCACCGGCGGCGACCATCAGGACTACCTGGACGCCGTCGGCAACCTGATCGCCGCCGTCCAGGGCACTCCGGTCCGGCTGCTCGTCGTCGGCGGCGCCGGCGGTCTGACCATCGGCGGGCAGCGCGTCCTGGACGGCCCGGACTTCCCGGCGGAGTACAAGCAGGAGTCGCTGACCGTCGCGCAGGCGCTCGAGGCCCTGCGCGCGACCGACGAGAGCGTGAACTGGACGATGCAGCACCCGGCCTTCGCGATCGCGCCGGGCGAGCGCACCGGCAACTTCCGGCTCGGCCTCGACGAGCCCGTCGGCACCAGCATCTCCGCCGAGGACTTCGCGGTCGCCACGCTCGACGAGTTCGAGACTCCGGCGCACAACCGCAAGCGCTTCACGCTCGGCTACTGAGCGGCCTGCGCGGCACCCGGGTACTGAGCTCCGGGTGCCGCGGGCGGCTTGCTCAGTTGAAGGGGTCGAGGGTGACGTAGGCCTGCTGGGGGTTGCCGTCGTGGACGAGCGCCTCGTGCGCGCCGACGTCGTCGAAGGCGAAACCGTAGGCCTTGCCGTCGACCATCTGCTCGTGGATCTTCTTCGAGTACTGGTTCGTCACGCCGTCCTTGTAGAAGTTGGCGTTGTTCGGGTCGGGCTGGTTGGGGTTCGTCAGCAGTGTGGAGCGGTTGTAGCCCGCGCAGAGCGTGCGCGAGATCGGCCCGCGGACCTGGTCGTTGGGCGCGTCGAGGAGCTTGAAGCAGCCGAAGACGCTGGCCGAGTCGGGCTTCTGGAACGACGTGACGACCTGGCCCGACGTGTTGGTGAAGTTCATCGTGTTCCCCGAGACGCGGCCGAAGTACTTGATACTCGGCTGGTCGGTGAACGGCGTCACCGTGAGCGTCTGCGAGCTGTACTTCGACCAGACGCGGTTGATGTAGTCGTCCATGATGTTGGCCGGGATCGCGCCGGTCTCCACGCCGTACAGCGGTGACAGGGCGCGCAGGATCGTGCCGTTGGGTGCGGTGTGGATCAGGTTGCCCCAGCCGCCGCTCTGGTTGCGCAGCGAGTTGAAGAAGGCGTTGTAGCCGCCCGGCTTCAGATGGCCGGTGGTCTTCGTCGCGCCGCTGGCCGGCCGGACGCCGACGGCGTACGGCACCGAGAACATGTCGACCTGCGTGCTGTTGATCCACAGGCCGCTGTCGTTGAGCGTGTACTCCGACGAGGCGAACAGGATGTTCCGGTTCGGGTCGGACGGGTTCTGGACGGCGGGCTGGACCAAGCCGCCGGTCGTCAGCTTGAAGACGAGTTTCTGCCCGTACGAGAAGTAGATCCGGCCGGAGAACTTCGGCATCCGGATCGTGATCGAGCCCCCGTTACCGGGCCCGGCGATGGACGCGTCCGGCGCCGGGGTCGGCGGGTTGCCGCCGGCCGGCCAGGCGTGGAAGTTCCCCGCGGCGTCCGCCCAGCCCTGCTGGCCGGTGGCCAGGTTGGTGCCGAGGTTGTAGATCCAGACCGCGTCGCCGCGGCCGGAGTTGTTGCTGATCGTGAGCGGGATGGTCGCGGGTACGGCGGCATCGGCGGGCGCGCTGCCGAGTGCGGTGAGCAGACCGGCCGCGGTCACCAGAGCCGCGGCGATCGCTGTCAATTGACGTCTGATGCGCACATTTCCTCCTCAGATCGTCCCAAGGCGAGAAGGCAGGGCACACGGGCGGCGGGGACGGGAGGGCGCCGTCCGTGGAGGCTTGAGAGCGCTCTCATCCTCCCGTGCACTCACCCCAGGCTGTCAACGGTTCACTGTTGTCGGATTCCCGCCAACTTGATCCAATAGCAGTGTGTGATCCGCCGAACACACTGCGTTCTCCTCAGGCCCCCGCCGAACGCGCCTCAACTGATGCGAACCCGCACCGTCCGAGGCATCATCGGGCACTTGGGAGAACCAGATCTCGAAGTGAGGAAGGAACCAATGGCAGGCACGATCTGGATCCCGGGCGCCGAACGGCTGAAACCGTCCGCCCCCGGTGGCACCATCACCTCCAATGCACCACCGCGCGTCGTCTGGCACACCACGGAAGCCGATCCCGGGACTTCTTCGGTCTGGGCCGCAATGATCCGGGTACTCACCAACAAGTCCGCCGAACCGCAGATCCTCTACGACCCGCTGACCGATCGGCTGGGCCAGTTCCTGCCGCTGAACGTCGGCGGCCGCGCCTTGCGCAACGACGGTTCGACGATGACGAACCGGGTCGGCAAGGTCTGTATCCAGGTCGAGGTGATCGGCCGCGCGGCCAAACCGTTCACCGGCTACTGGAAACCCGGGAAGAACTTCCGGGCGATGATGACCGCGATCCGGTCCTGGGGGATCAAGGACGCCTGGCCGGCCGGCCCGCCGCCCCGATTCGTCGCCAGTCCGCCGCACAACGTGCCGGAGTCCCCGCGCAGCCGGACGATCTGGCTGAACCGCGGCGGTCATTACGGCCACAGCCATATTCCCGGGAACGATCACGGGGATCCCGGCGCCATCAGCGTCACCGCCTTGTTCGCCGCCAGCGGCGCACCACCGAAGGAGCTGTTCACCGTGGGGCAGTACGAGAACCTGATGCAGCAGATCAAGAACGAGGGCGCGGCGACGCGTCAGGAGGTTCGCCGGCAGGCGATCTGGGCGCTGCGCTACGGCGTCCAGACCGAGGACGAGCGGGCCCAGGCCAACCGGGCCTTCGACGACGCCATCGACGCCGGCAAGTCGCTCAAGGAGGCCCTGGCGGCCGCCGCGCGCGTCCTGCAGCCGATCGCCGACGACCTGGAACGCGCGGCCCGGAAGAACGGCTGATCGTCGGCGCTCCCACCCCTGGCCAGGGGGTGGGGGCGCGGCTTTCGAAAACTGTCGGCGGGGTCGGGCACTATCTGTGACATGAGTGGCGCGACGGTATTACTGGTGCTGTTGTTCCTGGTGGTGGGGTTGCTGCTGGGAGCGGTTTTCGGCGTGCTCTGGTCCCGTGGGCGTGATGGCGCGGCCCTCGCGCGGGTTACCGCCGAGCGGGATGCGGCCGAGGATCGCGTGGTCGAGCTGACGCAGGAGCGGGCGACGGTCGGCCAGCAGATGGGCGGTCAGGCGGTCGTGAAGGAGGCGCTGGATCGCCTCCATGCCCAGCTGAACCAGCTCGAGCAGGGCCGGGCGGCCTGGCAGAGCCAGCTGCATCAACAGGTCAACGAGGTGCGGATGAGCGGCGAGGCATTGCGCCGCGAGACGGCCTCGCTGTCGACCGCGCTCCGAAAACCCCAGGTCCGCGGCCGGTGGGGTGAGCTGCACCTGCGGCGGACGGTCGAGCTGGCCGGTATGGTCGCGCACTGCGATTTCACCGAGCAGACGACGACCAGCGGTGAGGACGGGCTGCTCCGGCCCGACCTGGTGGTCCGGCTGGCCGAAGGTAAGAACCTGGTGGTCGACTCGAAGGTGCCGCTGGCCGCGTTCCTGGAGGCGGCCGAGTCCGAGGACGCCGACTTCCGTGAGGAGCGGCTGCGGGCGCACGCGCGGCATCTGCGGACGCATGTCGATCAGCTCGCCGCCAAGGCGTACTGGACGCGGCTGTCGCCGACGCCGGAGTTCGTCATCCTGTTCGTGCCGGGGGAGTCGTTCCTGTCGGCGGCGCTCGACATCGAGCCGGTCCTGCTCGAGTACGCCGCCGAGCGCCGGGTCATCCTGGCCACGCCGACGACCCTGATCGCGACTCTGCGGGCGGCGGCGTACGCGTGGAACCAGTCAGCGCTCACCGAGTCGGCCCAGCAGGTGTTCGAGCTGGGGCGCGAGCTGTACGACCGGCTGAGCGTGATGGGCGACCATCTCGGGCGGGTCGGCCGGTCGCTGACGTCCGCCGTCGAGGCCTACAACGGGACGGTCGGTTCGTTCGAGCGGCGGGTCTTCATCACCGCCCGCAAACTGCGCGACCTGCATGTCACCGAGGCCGAGCTGACGGCGATGGAGTCGATCGAGGCCTCGGTCCGGCCGCTCACCGCGCCGGAGTTCCTGGCGATCGAGGAGCCGGAGCCGATCCGGCACTGGCCGGCGGGTGAGACCCAGAGCGGGTGGCCGGCCGGCGAGAGCGAGAGCGGCTGGCCGTCGGGCGGGAGCCGCGCGGTGTGACGGACGCCGGGGCCGGCCGATCCCCCCAGGAATCAACCGGCCCCGAGCGGGTTTCGGTGCGTGGTTCAGCAGTCCATCGCGAGGAAGGAGTAGCCCTGGCCCTTGAGGATGCGCAGTGCCTTGTCCAGCGCCGCGACGGTCTGCGTGCGGTCGCCGCCGCCGTCGTGCATCAGGATCACGTTGTGGTTGCGCGCGTTGTGCAGGATGTTGTTCACGATCGCGTTCACGCCCGGGCGGGCCCAGTCGCGCGGGTCGACGTCCCAGAGCACCTGCACCATGCCGGCGTTCTTGATGTCCGCGCGGACCTTCGGGTTCGTCGCGCCGTACGGCGGCCGGAAGCACTTCGACTGCGGCCCGTCGTAGATCTGGCGCCGGCGTTCGGCGTTGGAGATCGCGGTCAGCTGCGGGTGCGAGATCGAGTGGTTGCCGATCGTGTGCCCCGCGGCCAGGATCTGGTCCTTCAGCGCCGGGTGCTCGGCCTGGTGGTTGCCCAGCTGGAAGAACGTCGCCTTCGCGTCGTACTTCGCCAGCGTCTGCAGGACCTTCGGCGTCCAGACCGGGTCGGGCCCGTCGTCGAAGCTGAAGAAGAGCACCTTTTTGTTGCCTTTGACAAGGTTCGCGGTCGGGTCGCCGGCCGGTGTCTGCGGTGTCGAGGGCGGCGCGTTGTTGGTCGGCGTCGCGGTCGGCTCGGTGGGTGTGGGCGTCGGCGTACTGGATGTCTGGGTGCTGGCCGCGGCCGGGTGGGGCTGCCGTTCGTGTCCCAGCGCCAAGGCGAGCAAAGCGCCGGCGACGATGACCAGTGCCACTCCGGTCGCGATGAAGGCGGCGAACTTTCGGGACATGCGAAAACTCCTCACTAGCGGCGGATTTTCCCCAGCTCCCCCTCAGGAGCCTCACACCACTGAAGACGCCTCAGTCCCTGTGAGGGTTGGCATTCCCGTGTTGCGGTGAGATCTCAGCGTCGTTGTCCAGCGGCAATGTTGCCGCGTCAGGCAGCGTGATCTCGGTCGCCCGCGGCGTGGCCACGGAGGCCGGCGTACCGCGGTGGTAGAGCCTGCCCTCGAGCGCCTTCACACTCGCGATCAGCACGAAGCTCATACTCACCAGCAGCGCCCACGCGCCGAATTTCGCCGGGTGCACGAGCCGCCAGACATCGACCTGATCGGGATAGTTCCACGCGTCCAGGAAGGTCCCGAAGTTCTCGGCGACCCAGAGGAAGAAGCCGATCAGGACGAACGACAGCGCGAGCGGCATCCGGTAGCGGCGGACGCCGACGGTGTAGAAGACCCAGGTCCCGCGCAGGACCCAGAGCAGCGCGATCGCGATCGGGATCCGCAGATCGACGATCCAGTGATGGGTGAAGAAGTTCGCGTAGATCAGCGCCGCGAGAATCGTCGTCTGGATCGGCCGGTAGCCGCTGACCCGCAGGTCGAACCGGCGCCACGCCTGACAGATGTAGCTGCCGACCGCGGCGTACATGAACCCGGCGAACAGCGGCACCCCGCCGAGCTTGGTCACCGCGTCCCCGGGGTACTGCCAGGAGCCGATCCGGACCTTGAACAGCTCGAGCGCGAGCCCGACCAGGTGGAACCCGAAGATCACCGCGACCTCCCGCCAGGTCTCCAGGCGGACCGCCCAGAAGAGCAGCGTCAGCGCCAGGCAGTAGACCAGTAGGGCGTCGTACCGGGCGATCGGCAGGTCGACGTACTTCGAGATCGCGAGGCCCGCGAACAGGAACGCCGGGAACAGGCAGGAGACCAGTTCCAGCAGGCCGAACCGCAGGAATTGCAGGCAGCCGAACACGAAGCGTGAGCGAAACGGGGCAACTTCGGGCGCTTGGGTCACAGAGTGGAGACGCTGCTTGCTCTCGGCTGGTTCGGGCGGATACATCATCGGCAAGGGTAAGGGGAGGGAGCCGTGATGGAACCGAAGGTGGTCTACGAGACGGATCGGGTCCGCGTCCGGGACTGGACGCCCGCGGACGGCGACCGGGTCTTCGACATCTACCGGCGCTGGGAGGTGTCGCGCTGGCTCGGCGCGGATCCGAAGGTGATGGCCGACCGGGACGCCGCGACCCGGGTGATCGCCCGCTGGAACGAGCGCAACCAGGACCCGACGTACGGCGTCTGGGCCGTGCACGAGCGGGCGACGAACAGCGTCGCCGGGACGGTGCTGCTCGTGCCGCTGCCCGAGCCGTCCGACGGGACGGCGTCCGCCGGTGAGGTGGAGGTCGGGTGGCACTTCCATCCGGACGCGTGGGGGCGCGGTCTGGCGACCGAGGCCGCGCGGGGTGCGATCGAGCACGGGTTCAAGGCCGGGCTGGAGCGGATCCACGCCGTCGTCCGGCCCGACAATGCCGCCTCGCTGGCCGTCTGCCGGCGGCTCGGCATGCGCCCGGCGGGCCGGACCAGCCGCTGGTACGGCGCCGAACTGGAGGCCTTCCTGATCTGAATTGGGGTGGAGCGGTGCTTCCCGCGTAGTCTTGACGCCCGTGGCACTCACCATCGGAATCGTCGGGCTCCCCAACGCGGGCAAGTCCACGCTCTTCAACGCGCTGACCAAGAACAACGTGCTCGCGGCGAACTACCCGTTCGCGACGATCGAGCCGAACGTCGGGGTCGTCGGCGTACCGGACGCACGGCTGGAGAAGCTGGCCGCGCTCTACAACTCCGCCAAGGTGATCCCGGCCACGGTGCAGTTCGTCGACATCGCGGGGATCGTCCGCGGCGCCTCGGAGGGTGAGGGGCTGGGCAACAAGTTCCTCAGCCACATCCGCGAGTCCGACGCGATCTGCCAGGTCACCCGCGTCTTCCGCGACGACGACGTCACCCACGTCGACGGCAAGGTCTCCCCGGCCGACGACATCTCCACCATCCAGACCGAGCTGATCCTGGCCGACCTGCAGACGGTGGAGAAGGCGATTCCGCGGCTGGAGAAGGAGATGCGCCTCAAGAAGGAGGCCGCGGTCACCCTCGAGGCCGTCCGCGCCGCCCAGAAGCACCTCGAGGCCGGCACCCCCATCATCGCCACCGACGTCGACCGCGACGCCATCCGCGAGCTGATGCTGATGACCGCCAAGCCCTACCTGTTCGTCTTCAACTGCGACGCCGACGAACTCGCCGACGAACCCCTCAAACAGCAGATGCGCGATCTGGTCGCCCCCGCCGAGGCCATCTTCCTCGACGCCAAGTTCGAAGCCGAGCTCGTCGAGCTCGGCGACGAGGCCGAAGCCCTCGAGATGCTCAAGGAAATGGGGATCGACGAGCCCGGCCTCGACGTCCTGGCCCGCGTCGGCTTCGACACCCTCGGCCTCCAGACCTACCTCACCGCCGGCCCCAAAGAAGCCCGCGCCTGGACCATCAAACGCGGCGCCACCGCCCCCGAAGCCGCCGGCGTCATCCACACCGACTTCCAGCGCGGCTTCATCAAAGCCGAAATCGTCTCCTACACCGACCTCCTCGAAGCCGGCTCCCTCGTCACCGCCCGCTCCGCCGGCAAAGTCCGCATGGAAGGCAAGGACTACACCATGCAAGACGGCGACGTAGTCGAATTCCGCTTCAACGTCTGAGGACACCGCCTCCGGCGGCGGCTGTTCCTGTTGGCGCCTCCGGCGCAGCACGCGAGGCGGTCGCCACCGAAGCCCGGCGAGGCGCTAATGGACGCCTCGGCTCTGGGGTCATCCCTCGGTGGAGAGGGCTTTAGGCCTGCGTCTCGCACGTTCGTTCGGTCACTCAACCGCACGGTGAACCGGGGTGAACGGTAGCGATGCCGTCGGTGTATAGAACGGCAGAGTCTGCTGTGGCGCGTTCTCTACGTCAGTCAGGAATGCTTGCCTAGAGCGCTGTGCGCGTTCGACGCGGTCATCGGTCCGCTGAGGAATCAGCTGGCCGAAGGCGGCCGGATACTTGGCTTCCAATCGGGTCGCAAACTCTGGCTCAACGGACCTCGCATAATGGAACTGGCCCTGCAGTCGACTCGCCGTGCGTTGGGGGTCGACACCGATCTCGTTGGCATGTCCTGCCAGGCCGTATCTCTCGACGAAGTAAAACTCGCGGCGGAGTCGTGATTTGAGTCGCTTGCGAAGACGCGGCCTTGATTCGTCGGAAATAGCTAATCCGGTGACGAACATCGGCTGTCCATGTTTGAACGACTTCGTCTTCGATGTATTCAGTTCAAATCCGCTGGAGGTCAAGGCTGTACGGACCTCGCTGCTTACATCAAACATGGCTTGGGAACTAAATGACAGGTCATCAGCATAGCGGGTGTAGGAGAGTTCTCGTTCGTCAGCTAGCGCAATCATGGCATCGTCGAAGGACATCAACACCAGATTCGAGATCCTCGGGCTCGTCCTGGCTCCGAGAGGGACTCGATCATTACATGAGACTAGCCGGCTGATCATGGATGCCGCGCCGACGCCAAACCCGATACTGCGTAGCGCGGTCCGAACCTGAAGCGTTCTTATATTGATGAAGAAATCTTTAATATCAAATTTCTGCAGGTATCTGGCTCCGGTGTGCGGCCGGGCGTTTGTGATCGTAGATCTTCGGGCTATGAACCCGTTAACCTCTTCTCTCATTGCGAGGTCGACGGGGAAGATGAGGGAGCTTATACGTCGGTGAACAAGATCCAGCTGGTTGTTCGGGACGGAGACGATTCGCAGCTTGCTGCGAATCCGGAAGTAATTCAGATGGTAGGCCTCGCCGGAGTCGCAAGCCGCGGCCAGGTGTTCCAGAGCCTGGGTTGACTTGCCAAGCGGGACTTCCAGTGATGCGACAGACTGATGACACGTGAACTCAAAGAGTGGGGCCGGGGGTGCCATAGCGGGATTCTTACACATCACATGGTCGCGGGGACGACTCGTCCCCAAGGCTGCGGCACCCCCAGTGTCTACAGTATAGGGTGCTTCCTGCCACCTAGGTGTCGGTCGTCGTCAAAGTCGATGAGATAAGCGTAGCTTCTGCCCAGTGCGACGAAGCGCCCCTGTTGGAAGTCTGAGGCACCTTCGCGAAGGTGTGCTCGCGTGACGCCAAGAACGTAGTCCGTCGCAGCTAGGCATGGTGCGGACTTCGTGCCGCGTAGTGCCGTGGCCGACTCGATACCAGGGACCTTGTGCTGCAGCACCGACCAAATTTTTCCGTACAGCGGATCCATCGTCGAGTTCTGCTCGAATACGACAGTTAGCTTGTAGTCGCGGTACCGGGCAAGGACGCTTGACAGCAACGTGCCGTACATTGCCACGATGAGGTCGGTCGTGCTGCGCTGTGCGTCATTTCTCGCATAGGCTGCGTAGGCTCGGTAGTCGATCGAATCGAGCGCGGAGAGAAAAGTGTTCCTGACTGACTCGCTATCTTCAGTGAAATGGAAGCCAACTTCTGAGAATCTCTGACGCTTCGATTTGCGGTGCCACAAAGAAGCGTCACCTAAGGCGCGTTCGTATGCGCCAATGATCGCCGCTTCCGCTCGGGCGACGTCATGATATGCGGTTGCGCCAACCATCGTCAGGGGATCACTTGGTGCGGTTCCGGACTCGTCCAAAAATAGAAAGATTGGCAGGCGATTTTCAAAGTCTTTTTCGTCGGCCATGCGCTAATGATAGCCTAAATTCACGCTTAGTCCGAGACGTGAGCTATCGGCACTGAATATTGCACAGTGCGACGATCCCTGGGTGCGGGCTCGAGGCGGACGATCCGGAACTGTTGCCCGACGTACTCCGAGTGATGGCCCCTGCGGGCCAGCGTGCACCAGGGTACGGTCGGTCGCGATCCGCACCGGGGAGAAAGTGTCACGGACAAACGTGCCTAGGACCTAACGGTGGCGACAGGGCGGTGCGCAGTACACACCTCAAGCTACAGTGGCCACCTTGAGTTTTCTGACGCGCTGGGAGGCCTCGCGGGCGTGTCAAGGGCACACTGTTTGAGGACGAGAGCGTTGCCGGGAGCTCGAAGCTGATCTTCACTGATTTATGCCGGATCGTTTTGCGTGATCATGGCCGATGCTCGGCAGATCATTCGTGAGGTTCTCGACGAAACCGCTGATTGGCAACGCATCGCGACTGGCAACGGGGTATCGAAGAATGAGCTTCCTCGCTTCCATGACGCCTTCGAAGGCCTCAGAAGGCCGTTGGGGCAGCTTGTGCGGTGAGTCTCAGAACGCGTCGTCGTACACCGAGCTGTGGACGAGACCGGTGACGAAGGCGGCGAAATTAGGGGCGAGCCGGGTGACGCGGTAGTCGAACTCCTGGTCGACGTGGACGACGCTTGGCTCGGCTGGGGAGCGGTAGTCAAGGGCAATCATGTCGTGGCCGGCGGACGGGCAGTCGGCGAAGTAGATGCCGATGTCGGGGCAGCCCCACTCCGTAACCCAGAAGGTGCTTCCGAAGGTGCCGCACAAGCTCTCGTCCGCCGTCCGCCGTCCGCCGTCCGCCGTCCGCCGGCCGCGATCGACGTGGTCCTCGGCCCGTGAGGTGCGCTACTCCGCTGGGTGTGCCGATCGCGCCAAGTGTCCGCCGTTGTGCTGGCGGGCGAGCTAGACGTCCGCCGCCGGCAAGCGCAGACCCAGCTCGGCCTCGACGGACGCCACCAACGCGTCGTCCGCCGGTGGCTCGAACGGCCGCTCGTCTCCGAAAACTCCAATCATCTGCACAGTTGCAGCTCTACTTCTTGAGGGCGGCCAGTAGTTGGGGTTCGGTTTGGTTCAGGTGTTTTTTGAGGAGTTGGTCTCGGTGGGCGGGGGCGTCGGGGCCTTTGGCGAAGTCGGTGTAGAGGGCGATGACTTTGGGGAGGCCGTGGGTTTTGGCGAGGTGGTCGATGATTAGCCAGCTGACGCCGTAGGACTCGTCGCCGTAGTCGCCGTGGAAGGTGCCGTCGATGGGGAGGACGGTGATGGCGGGGATGACCTTCTTACGGAGTTCGGCGCGTTGTTTGGGTGGGCCGTCGTAGCCCTCTTGTTCGGCGAGGTCGAACTCGACGTAGCGCGCGAGACCTTCGACGATCCAGGTGGGGGCGAAGTTGCCGAGGGTGGCCATCGCGACGTGGGTGAATTCGTGGGCGAGGAGGAAACGGTCGGCGGTCTTGCGTTCGGTGGGGTTGATGACGACGCGACTGCCGACGACCTCGAGGGTCGTTTCGTCGGCTTTGCTGGGGGTGAGGTTGGGGGCGGCGACCGCGCCGGCCGGGTGGCCGCCGGTCTGCCACTCCGGGTCCATGGATCGGGTGTCGGCCAAGGCGACCACGAGGACGCCGGACTGCGCTCGCCTGGTCGCCGCGCGGACGGCGGGCAGGGCGGCCGCGGCCTCCTTCGCCAGCCGCACCCCGTTGGCGCGCTCCGGTTGTGGGACGACGATCAGCAGGCCGGGACGACGAACGACCTCGATCGGGCCGAGGTCCCAGGGTTCGCGGTACGTCCCCCGATCCGCCTCCTGCGCGAGATCGCCGTCCGACACCAGCACGACCCGCCCGCCGCGCTCGGCGAACGTGTAACCGAGCGGGGTGGCGCGCGGGACTGCATCAATACCGGTGAGCTGGATGAGCATTCGCACCCGGAACGCCTGCGCCCCCGACCCGCTCTCCGGCTTCTCCTCGGCGACGTACGCCGTCTCCCGTTGAAAGCCCACCTGCTGGACGCCGAGCTTCTGCAGGTTGGCGAAGATCTGGCGTTGGCGTGCGACCAGCTTGGTGTTGGCGGGGTCGATGGTCTTCAGGAAGTCGGTCTCGCGCCCGCCTACGACTGCGGCCGACCGCGCTTTCAGGAGCGCGTCGACCTGCGGCACCATCCGTTCCTCAGGTGGAACGGATGCCGGCGCGGACGCCGATGCCGTCGTCGAGGGGCTCGCCGACGGTTTGCCCTCCCCGGCGCAGCCGGCCAGTAGACCTACCCCCGTGGCCAGAGCCACGACCCATGTTCCTCGGCGCATTGCCACCCCTCCATCCCCGGATGGTCCGAAGCATAGGGCCGGCGTTACGGTGCGATGCGGCGGAGGTCGCTCAGGGCGGTCTGCGAGGTGGCGCGGGCGTGGGCGAGTCGGCGGACGCCGCCGCGGAGCTTGCGCCGGCTCCACCAGGCGGTGAGGCCGAAGACCGGTAGCAGGTTCAGCTCGTCGAGTGCCTCGAGCAGGGCCTGCGCGAACCGCTCCGAGGCCTCGATCATCCGGATGTCGGCCTGCACCAGGTTCAGCTCGACCTGCGACAAGCGCCGTGACCGCAACAACCGGTCCGCCAACGGATTCGCCTCGTCCAGCATCCTGTGGATCAGCGCCAGCTCACCCTCGACCACCGCCCGCGTCGAGTCCAAGAACGCCAAATGCGCCCGAACGCCCACAAGCCCTCCCTTCGCCGACTCCCGAAGCTAGCCCCACCCCAGCCCCCGCAACGGCCGCTGGCCTGAACCGGTCACGCCGAACAGACGAACGGGTAGAGGTGCGCCAAGCCAGCCCCGCCCAGGCGGAGCAACAGATCCCAGGGGCCGCGTGACCGGACCATTACCCGTTCGTCGGTCCGGCGGCCCGCCCCGCGGAGGTCGGTCAGTGGGCGGTGGTCAGGGCTTGGGCGGCTTTGCGGACGGCGGTGATGAGGGCTGGGGGTGCCAGGGCGGTGGCGGCACCGGCTTGGGCCAGGACGGCGGACAGGGCTTCGCCCGGGTTTTCGAGGTCGGTGTGGACGATCCAGTGGCCGTCGGGGGTGGGGAGGGCAGGGGTGAGGGGGCGGAAGCGGCGGAGGGCATCGGGGTGGACTTTGAGGGTGATGGGGTACGACGGGCGGGTGGCGCGGAACTCGGCTTGGGATTGGGACCAGTAGGTGGCCAGGTCGAAGTCGGGCGGGCGGGGGAAGTGGGTGGTGGTGCGGGTGGCTGAGGTGAGGCGGCTGAGGCGGTAGGTGCGGAGGCGGCCGTCGGTGCGGGCGGCGACCAGGTACCAGGTGCGGGTTTTGGCGACCAGGCCGAGTGGCGCGACCAGGAACGGCTCGGTGCCGTCGGCGTACGTGATGGACAGGTGCAGCTCCTGCCAGAGGGCTTCGCGGCAGAGGTCGAGCCAGCGGGGCGTTTCACGCTGATTGTCCCAGGAGGCGTGGTCGATCAGGAGGCGTTGGCGGGCGTACTCCGCGTCGCGGCGGGTCGACTCGGGCAGGGTGGTGATCAGCTTGGTGATGGCCTGGTCGCCGGAGGCGTCGAGGCCCAGGTCGGCCAGGACGTGCGCCGTCGCGCCGACGAAGACCGACATCACCTCGGACGGCGTCAGCCCGGTCAGCCGGCTGCGGTAGTCGGGGAGGATCGACCAGCCGCCGCCACGGCCGCGAGTGGAGTAGACGGGGACGCCGGCCACGCTCAGCGCGTCCAGGTCGCGCTGGACCGTGCGGTGTGACACCTCGAGCAGCGCGGCCAGCTCGGCGACGGTCGAGCGGTCGCGGGTCTGGAGGTGCAGGAGGAGCCGCAGAAGCCGTTCGGCGCGCATGGTTCGACTATGCCAGGAAAATAAGACATCAAGTGTGGTGTTTTGTTCTTACGGTCGCCGGATGACTGCTGTCGAAGTGCAAGACCTCGCGATGTCCTACCGCGCCCCGGTGCGCAGCAGCGGCCTGCGTGCCGCCCTCAGCTCGGTGCTCCGCCGCGAGTACCAGACCGTCCAGGCCCTCGATCGGATCTCGTTCGGCATCGGCCGCGGCGAGGTCGTCGGCTTCATCGGCCCGAACGGCGCCGGCAAGACCACAGCGATGAAGATCCTCGCCGGCATCCTGCACCCGACCGCCGGCCGCGTCGAAGTCCTCGGGCACACCCCCTGGGACCGCCGCTCCGGCTTCCTGAAGCAGATCGCGTTCGTCCGCGGCAGCCAGCCCGTCGGCGGCTCGCAGGAGCTGACGGTGCTCGACGTCCTGGAGTACCAACGCCTCCTGTACGACGTCGCCCGTCCCGACTTCCGCCGGACGCTCGCCGAGCTCCAACAGCTCCTCGATCTCCAGCTCGACCGTCAGCTCCGCGCCCTCAGCCTCGGCGAGCGGATGCGCGTCGGTCTGGCGATGGCGCTCGTCTACCGCCCTCAGGTGCTCTTCCTGGACGAGCCGACCATCGGCCTCGACGTCACCGCCGCTACGCAGATCCGCGAGTTCGTCGCCCGGTACGTCGACCAGACCGGTGCGACCGTCCTCCTGACCAGCCACTACATGGCGGACGTCGCCTCCCTCTGCCCGCGGCTGATCCTGATCGACCAGGGCCGGATCGGGTACGACGGACCGCTCGCGGAGCTCTCCGCCCGGTTGTCGCCGTACAAGCTGATCCGGATCACCACGCGGGACGGCGTCCGCGAAGTCCGGGTCGCTCGGGACGACGTCGCCCAGGAGACCGCCCGCCTGCTCCGAGCCGGGGAGGTCGTCGATCTGGCCGTGGAAGAGCCGCCGCTGGAGAAGGTCATCGACCAGGCCTACCGGGACGGCGTCTGATGCGCACCTTCGCCCTGCTCGGTTTCCGCGTCCGCCAGGAGGTGCTGGAGTGGTCCGGCGCCTGGTGGTTCCTGCTCACGCTCGCCGTCCAGGCCGTGATCGGGCCGCTGATCGGCCTGTTCGTCTGGTCCGCGATCTACCCCGACGACCCGGCGATCCTGCGCTACTACATCGCGATCATCCTGGTCACGCTGATGACCGAGTCGTTCGAGCAGCACACCTTCTCCGAGCGGATCTACGACGGCACCCTCAGCCACGAGCTGCTCCGCCCGCAACCGGTCGTCCTCGGCGTCCTCGGCGCGAATCTGGCGATCCGCGGCTGGCTGACCCTGCTCGGCGCCCCGATCGTCCTGCTCACCGCCGTCAGCCTCCAGGTCGGCTTCGCCGGGACGGCGATCCTCCGCGCGCTCCCGCTGATCGCGCTCGCCGCCGTCCTGATCTTCCTCTTCACCTTCCTGCTCGCGCTGACCGCGTTCTGGACCGAGCGAGTCCACGCGATTGTTGCCTTCGGCAGCCAACTCGGCTTCCTCCTCGGTGGGACGGCGGCGCCGATCGCCCTGCTCCCGCAGGCGTGGCGGCGAGTCGCCGAGGTCCTGCCTTTCTACGGCATGCACGGTCTCCCGGCCGAGGTCGCCGCCGGCGGACCGTACGCCGGTGCGATCGGCTGGCAGCTCGGGTGGGTGGCGGTCCTGCTCGTCGCGGTCTGGGCGGTCTGGCGCCGAGGCGTCCGGCGCTACACGGCGGTGGGCTCGTGAAGCTGCTACGCCTGCTCGGAGCGGGCTTCTCGATGTCGTTGCGCCGTAGCGTCGCGTTCCGCGCCAACCTGCTCTTCGACGTCCTGCTGGCGTTCACAGGCCTCGGTACGACGCTCGCCGCCGTCCTGATCATCTTCACCCGGGCCGACTCGGTCGCCGGCTGGACGCGGGCCGAGTTCCTGGTGCTGATCGGCACCTACGAGGTGATCACCGCACTGCGCGCTACCTTCATCGACCCGAATCTGGCCTGGTTCCCGGACAACGGCATCCGGAACGGCAAACTCGACGGCTACTTGCTGCAGCCCGCGCCGAGCCTGTTCCTGGCCAGCCTGTCGCTGTCAGCTCCACTGGCGCTCCTCGAGCTGGTACTAGGTGTTGCCGTCTTGAGCTGGGGTGTGAGCTCAGTACCAATCACCCTAGGCGGGCTGTTTGGCTGGTTGGTCCTAGTCGTCGTCGGTCTGGTGGTCACCTGGTCGTTGAGCGTTCTGCTGGCCTGTCTGGCGTTCTGGGCGCCGAAACTGCAGCTGGACGTCTTCTACCACTCAGCATGGCAGCTCGGTCGCTACCCGACTGATGTCTTCGCCCGCCCGATCAGAGTCGTGCTGACGTACGTGTTCCCGATGGCACTGATCGCCTCAGTCCCGTCAGCTGCCCTACTGCGTGGGCCGAACGCCGCCGTCCTGGTAGCGAGCCTGACAGCGGCAGCCGGCGCCGCAGCGCTCGCTGCGCTGGCCTGGCGGGCCGGACTGCGGCGATATACAGGTGCAACGTCGTGAGTGCGTGGGTACCGTGCAGCGACATGGCTGACGACTTGTTTGCGGTACCGCGCCTTGCGGCGGTGTACGACGCCTTGGAACCGGCACGTGATGACCTGGTGGCCTATGCGGCGATGGTCAGTGAGTTCGGCGCTGAACGGGTGCTGGACGTGGGCTGCGGGACGGGTGAGCTGGCCTGTCTGCTGGCTGGCCGTGGCATCGAGGTGGTCGGGATGGACCCGGCGGCCGCGTCGCTGGAAGTGGCCAAGGGCAAGGAGTACGCCGACCGCGTGCACTGGGTGCATGGGGACGCGACGACGCTGCCGCCGATGGACGTCGACCTGGCGGTGATGACGGGGAACGTCGCGCAGGTCTTCCTCTCCGACGAGGAGTGGTCGGCGACCGTCAGCGGCATCCGGGATGCGCTCAAGCCGGGCGGGCGATTCGTCTTCGAGACGAGGGATCCAGCGCAGCGGGCGTGGGAAGAGTGGTCGAGCTGGTCGCGTGAGACGACGTACCGCGAGGTCGAGCTGCCCACCGGGGAGACCGTGGCGAACTGGGGTGAGCTGACCCGAGTCGAGCTGCCGTACGTCAGCTTCCGCGGCACCTACGTGTTCAGCTCCGACAATGCCGTCCTGACGTCGGAATCGACACTGTGGTTCCGGGAGCGCGATGAGGTGACGCTGGACGGTTTCACCGTCGATGAGGTTCGGGAGGCGCCGGACCGGCCGGGTAAGGAGTTTGTGTTCGTGGCTAGGCGGCTGTGAGCAGGGCGGTCAACGTGTGGTGGGCTGTGCGGGACATGGTCGGGTTGGTCTCCACGTAGTACCAGAGGCAGCCGATTGCCTGTGCGAACGACCAGCCCATCCCACGCGCCCACTCCGCGTCGTCGCTGCCCACGGCGGCGCGGAACGCGGCCCGGGCGTCGACGTCCAGGAGGTTCCACGCGGGCTGCAGGTCCATCGCGGGATCGGCCACGGCGAACGTTCCGACGTCGATCACCCCGGCCAGCCGTCCGTCCGCGACCAGGAGGTTCCCGGGCATCAGGTCGCGATGTGTCCACACATCCGGCTCGGTTCGCGGTGTTTCACGCAGCCGCGCCCAGAGCGCCGTCAGCGCGTCCACGTCGATCAGCTCGCGACTCCGCGCCAGCCCGTCCGCGACAGATGCGTCCTGCGATGTCAGTACGCCGCCGCGCCACGGCCCGCTGAACACCCGCCCCTCAGTCGGCGCCGCCCGCAGCGCCCGGACGAACCGCGCCAGGTCCGCTGCGTACTCCGGACCGGTTTCCGCGTCGTACGCCGTACTCCCGTCCAGCCAGCTGTAGACCGCCCACGGCATCGGGTAGCCGGCCCCCGGCTCGCCGATGTGGATCGGCTCCGGTGTCGGGTACGGCGAGATCGCCCGCAGCCGCCGCGCCGCCGCAGCCTCCGCCTCCAGCTCCCGCCGCACCTCCACCGGATCCCCCGACACCAGCGGCAGCCGGGCGACCAGCTCGTCCCCAACCCGGAACAGCGCGTTCACCGTCCCAGGCGAAGCCACCGCCCGCACCGCCAGCCCAGGAAACCGATCGGCCACCAGCCGCTCGACCAGGCCGGCCGTCACATCCAGCTGTCCCGCATGCATCGCCACGCCCAGCAGTATCCAGGCCGACGCGGCGTCCGCCCACTGAATTGAGTCGCATCAGGCGTTCACACTCGGTTAGCGTAGGGCGGTACGCGCCTGACGGTTTGAAGGAGACGGTATGAGCGAGAAGGCCAGCAAGCCGGCGGACGATCTGCAGAAGAAGTTCCGGGAAGCGCTCGAGAAGAAGAACGCCGGAAACCACTCGCACCCCGGTAGCGGTGCGCGCGGTCAGGGTGTCGGCGAAGCGCACAACGACAAGCAGAAGCGCCAGTTCCGGCGCAAGTCCGGCAGCTGAAGCACCTCCGCACTGTCCACCCATTCGACTGAGCCCCCGGTTCCCGCCGGGGGCTCGAGCTTTTCCACTACGATCGGCGGCGTGAGCGAGCCGCTGCATTTCGTGGTGAAGACCCGGCTGGTCGAGGTGATCGAGGGCCTCGGGGAGGGCGGCGCGCTGCCGCCGGAGCGGGTGCTCGCGAAGGACTTCGGGGTGTCGCGGTGGACGATGCGGCAGGCCATCCGGGAGCTGATCGCGGACGGGCGGCTGCGGGCGCGGCAGGGGCAGGGGACGTTCGTGGCGACGCCGAAGCTCGTGCAGCCGCTGGCGCTGGTGAGCTACACCGAGGCGCTGCGCGCGCAGGGGCACACGCCGGCGCGTGAGGTGGTCAAGTTCGAGGAGATCGGCGCGGACGACGTCCTGGCCGAACAGCTCGCGATCGCCGCCGGTGACCAGGTCTACGAGCTGGAGCGGGTGCTGTTCGCCGACGGCCAGCCGATCGGCCTGGAGACGACGTACATGTCGGTGGCGCGGTTTCCGACGCTGCGCGAGGTGCTGGATCCGACCGGCTCGCTGTACCGCTGCCTGACCGGTGAGCTCGGCGTCCGGTTCGGGGAGGGCGAGGAGCTGGTCGAGACGGTGATAGCGACCCCGCGCGAGGCCGAGCTGCTCAAGGCGACCCAGTCGCTGCCGATGCTGCTCCTGCACCGCAACACCCGGGACGCCGACGGCTGCCCGATCGAGGTGGTCCGCTCGCTCTATCGCGGCGACCGGGTCGGCTTCCGCGCCACGCTGCGCCCCTGACCTTCGCCGGTCGTTCACCGGCTGGACGCCGTCGACGCACGCCTTCTTCATTGGTCCGGACCAATCTGGAACCAATCGAGAGCGAAGGAGATCCGCGTGCGGGTGGTCGTGGTGGGTGGCGGGGTGCTGGGCACGATGCACGCCCGGGAGGCGGTACGCCGAGGACACGACGTCCTCCAGATCGAGCGCGAGGCCGAGGCCCGCGGCGCCAGCGTCCGGAACTTCGGGCTGGTCTGGGTCAGCGGCCGCGCGGACGGCGCGGAGTTCGAGGTGGCGCAACGCGCCCGCGACCTGTGGGCCGAGATCCCCGGGATCAGCTTCCGGCCGCATGGCTCGCTCACCGTCTGCCGGACGGACGCCGAGCTGGCGGTCGCCAAGGAGGCCGCTGCTCGGCCCGATGCGGCGCAGCGCGGCTTTCAGGTGCTGGACGCCGAGCAGACCCGCGCTCGCAATCCGATGTTGCGTGGCGAGCTGCAGGGTGCGCTGTGGTGTGGGCGCGATGCGATCGTCGAGCCTCGCGAGGTCCTCCCCGCGCTCCGCCAGGAGCTGGCGAAGTCCGGGCGCTACCGGTTCCTGGGTGGGAGAGAGGTGCGGACGGTCGACAGCGGCGAGATCACCGACGACCACCAGGAGACGCATGGCGCCGACCTGGTGCTGCTCTGCACCGGTGCCTGGCACGGCGGCCTGATCCGCGAGCTGACCGAGGACCTGCCGGTACGCCGGGTCCGGCTCCAGATGATGCAGACCGCGCCGCTCGGCGAGACCCTCAGCACGGCCGTCGCCGACGCGGACAGCTTCCGCTACTACCCGGCGTACGCCGGCCCGGCCCTCGCCGGTCTGGAGCCGCAGGCAACTGTTGCCGCCGACAACGCCATGCAGCTGTTGATGGTTCAGCGCACGCACGGCGGTCTGACCATCGGCGACACCCACGAGTACGCCGAGCCGTTCGGCTTCGACGTCCAGTCCGATCCGTACGACTACCTGGCCGCGACGGTCGAACGGATCCTCGGCCGGCCGATGCCGAAGGTCGTCCGCCGCTGGGCCGGCGTCTACTCGCAGTCGACCAGCGCCGAGATCGTCATCCGCCGCCAGGTCGCCAGCGGCGTCCACCTCGTCA
The DNA here is from genome assembly GCF_055584105.1 of Kribbella sp. NPDC104218. NCBI lineage: Bacteria > Bacillati > Actinomycetota > Actinomycetes > Propionibacteriales > Kribbellaceae > Kribbella > Kribbella sp. NPDC104218. Next base: position 274,753 of record NZ_JBVJMQ010000001.1, on the reverse strand, counting down.
CCGGCCCAGGCGGCCGCGGCATGACCATGTCCCCGGCGATCGCCGAAGCGACTTTCAAGGAGCTCGACCGATGATCCAGCTGGCAGTACTCGACATGGCCGGGACGACGGTCGCCGACGACGGGCTCGTCGAGCGCGCGTTCACGGCCGCGATCGGTGCCCAGGGCATCGAATCCGGCAGTCCGGAGTACGTGCGGATGATCGCCCACGTCCGCGCGACGATGGGGGAGTCGAAGATCACCGTCTTCCGCGCTCTGCTTGGCGAAGAAGCGGCCGCGCAGCGGGCCAATCAGGCGTTCGAGACGGCGTACGGCGAGCTGGTCGACGACGGGCTGCGGCCGATCGACGGCGCCGAGGACGTCATCCGCGGCCTGCAGGAGGCCGGGATCAAGGTCTGTCTGACCACCGGATTCGCCGAGACCACGCAGCACCGCATTCTGTCCGCCCTCGGCTGGCGTGAGCTGGCCGACCTCACCCTGTGCCCGGCCCAGGCGGGCCGCGGCCGACCGTATCCGGACATGGTCCTCAAGGCCGTGCTGGAACTGCGCGCCGACGCCGTGGCGAACGTCGCCGTGGCCGGCGACACCGCCTACGACATGACGACGGGGATCGCGGCCGGCGCCGCGGTCGTCGCCGGCGTCCTTACTGGTGCCCATGGCAAGGATCAGCTCCAGGCCGCGGGTGCGACCCACGTTCTCCAGTCGGTCCGGGACCTGCCCGGGCTGCTCCTCAGCTGAAGGTCGGAACAGTGAAGCTCAAGACCCTGCTCATCGCCGCTCTCCTCACTGCTGTTGCCGCCGGGTGCGGTGGCACCGGCGCCGCGTCCACCACCGGCGCGAAGACTGTCACCGTTTACACCGCCGACGGGCTGGCCGACTGGTACAAAACCCGGTTCGCGGCCTTCACCCAGCAGACCGGGATCAAGGTCCAGACGGTCGAGGCCGGCTCTGGCGAGGTGGTTTCGCGGCTGCAGAAGGAGAAGTCCAACCCGCAGGCCGATGTCGTCGTCACGCTGCCGCCGTTCATCCAGAAGGCGTCGAAGGACGGCCTGCTGCAGAAGTACGCCGTCCCGGGCAGCGACCGGGTGCAGAGTGTGAAGGGCGCCGACTACGTTGCCGTCGTCAACAACTACCTGTGCTTCATCGCCAACCAGCAGGCCGGTATGCCGAAGAGTTTCGACGAGCTGCTCGACGCGCGGTTCAAGGGGAAGCTGCAGTACTCGACGCCGGGTCAGGCGGGTGACGGCACCGCCGTCCTGCTGTTGCTGCAGCACCTGATGGGTAAGCAGGGCGCGCTCGACTACCTGCGCAAGCTGGAGAGCAACAACGTCGGGCCGTCGGCGTCCACCGGCAAGCTGCAGCCGAAGGTGAGCAAGGGCGAGCTACTGGTCGCGAACGGCGACGTCCAGATGAACCTCGCATCGATCAGTGTCGACAAATCTGCATTCGGCATCTTCTTCCCGGCCGGACCGGACGGCGCCAAGTCGACCGTCGCGCTGCCCTACGTGATGGGCCTGGCCGCCGGTGCGCCGAACGATGCCGGAGGCAAGCAACTGATGGACTACCTGTTGTCAACTGAGGCACAGCAGACGGTGTCGAGTGACGCCTTCGGCCTCCCGGCGCGGGACGACGTCAAGCCGGCCGACGCGAACTTCCAGGCCGTGCAGCAGGCGATGACCGGCGTCCAGCCCTGGACGCCGGACTGGACGGCGGTGCTCGCGGATCTGGACGCGGACGTCGCGGCGTACACGAAAGCCGTCCTGGGATGACCGTCCAGCTCGAGGACGTGACGGTGCACTTCGGCCGGACGTGCGCGCTGGAAGGCTTCAACCTGACGGTCGCGGCCGGTGAGACGGTCGCGTTGCTCGGACCGTCGGGCTCGGGGAAGTCGACCGCGCTGAAGGCGGTCGCCGGGTTCGTCCGGCCATCGCGTGGTCGAATCCGGCTGGCCGGGCAGGACGTCACGGACCTGCCTCCGGCCAAGCGCGGGATCGGGGTCGTCGTCCAGCAGTACGCGTTGTTCCCGCATCTGCGGGTCGAGGACAACGTCGCCTTCGGCCTGCGCGCGGCTCGGCGTCCGAAGGCGGAGGTGACGCGCCGGGTGGCCGAGATGCTCGAGATGGTGGGGATGACGTCGTACGCGCGGCGCTTCCCCCGCGAGCTCTCCGGCGGTCAGCAGCAACGCGTCGCGATCGCCCGCGCGCTCGCCATCCAGCCCAAGGTCTTGTTACTGGACGAGCCGTTGGCCGCCCTCGACGCCCAGCTCCGCGCCGACATGCTCACCGAGCTCCAGAATCTCCGTCGCGAAGTCCCGACCCTCGCGATCATCTACGTCACCCACGACCAGTCCGAGGCTCTGGCACTCGCCGACCGGATCGCCGTCATGCGGGACGCCCGTCTGGTCGACCTGGCAGCCACCGCGACCCTCTACAAGACGCCGCCCACGGCCTTCACCGCTTCCTTCCTGGGCAACGCCAACCTCCTGCCCGTCAAGTCGTCGGACGACGAGGTGAGCGTCGCCGGCCATGTGATCCCCGGGGTCCGGCCGGTCGCCGGGAAAGAGCTGTTGTGCATCCGCCCGCACGCGGTCCGGTTCGGGGACGACGGCGTACCGGGCAGGTTGGTCGGCGTGCAATGGCGGGGTGCCTCCTACCAACTCACCTGTGAGGTGGCGGACGTGCTCGTCAGAGTGGATCTGGCCGCGGACGGCGCCGTACCTGCAGTTGGTGCGGATGTGCAGCTGGTGCTGCCGCCGGAGGCCTGCAGCTTGGTGTCCCGTTGACCAGGGACAACAGGTGGTTGTGGTTGCTGCCGCCCGTCTTGCTGATCGGCCTGCTGGTCGTCTATCCGTTGGTGCTGGTTGCGGTGGAGTCGGCGCCGGCCTGGGGCGACGTGCTCGGGTCGGGCGAGTTCCGCGACGCGTTGCTCCGGACCGTGCAGATCGCGGTCTGCTCGACGATCGGTTGTCTCGTCGTGGGGACATTCCTCGCCGTCGTGATCAGCTTCGTCCCGTTCCCCGGCGTCCGGGTCGTCGCGAGCCTGGTCGACACGATGCTGGCCTTGCCGTCGTTCCTGGTGGCGCTGGCGTTCACGTTCATCTACGGGACGGCGGGCATCCTGCGCGCCGGCGGGTTCCTGACCACGCCGTGGGCGGTCGTACTCGCCGAGATCACCTTCTACACGCCGTTCGTGATGCGGCCGTTGCTAGCGGCAATGAGTCGGTTGCCCAGGGCCCAGCTGGACGTCGCCGCGAGTCTCGGCGCTGGGCCGGGGCGCGTGCTGCGCCAGGTGATCCTGCCCGAGGCCCGGCCCGCGCTGCTCGCCGGCGGCAGCCTCACCCTGCTGCTGACCCTCAACGAGTTCGGCATCGTGCTGTTCCTCGGCGCCAAAGGCACGACCACGTTGCCGATGCTCGTCCACACCAAGGGGATCGTGATGTTCGACTACCCGGCCGCCTGTGCGATCGCCGTCGTCCAGATCGTGCTGTCCCTCGGCCTGTACGCCGTGCTGCGCAAAGCCCTCGGAGGTCGTCGTGCTCGTCTGGACTAAACCCGGCAAGGCGCTCACCTGGCTCGTCTTCGGCGTGGTGTTCGGCGTCCTCGTGGTCGCGCCGTTCGCGGTGGTGATCGCGGCCGCGTTCGCCGGCAGCTGGAACGGCGTCCTGCCGTCCGGCGTGACCACGGCCCACCTGCAAGAGGCGCTCTCCGGCGACCAGCTCGCATCGCTGGCCGTCAGCCTGCAAACGGCGTTCCTCGGCGGCCTGCTCGCCGTCGTGGTCGGCACGTGGGGCGCGATCGCCGCGCACAACGCGCCGCTGGCCCGGTTCGCCGACGCGCTGCATCACCTGCCGATCGCCGTCCCATCAGTCGTGGTCGGTCTCGGTCTGCTCGTCGCGTTCTCGCGGCAGCCGTTCCTGCTCAACGGAACGAAGTGGATCGTCGTGATCGCCCACCTCGTCCTGATGGTCGCCTTCAGCTACGGCACCGTCGCCGCCGCGCTGCACCGCGTCGATCCGTCGTACGCCGATGTCGCGGCCTCGCTCGGCGCCTCGCCGACCCGGGTTCTCTGGCAGGTCCGGCTGCCGCTGCTCCGGCCGGCGATCGCCTCGGCGGCCGGTCTCTCGGTCGCTCTCTCGATGGGCGAGGTGGGCGCGACGATCATGGTCTACCCGGCCTCCTGGCGAACGCTTCCGGTCAGCATCTTCGCCCTGACCGACCGCGGTCAAACTTTCACCGCGGCCGCCGAAGCCGTCGTCCTGCTGATCGCGACCGTCCTCGTGGTGACACTCCTGGACCGGTTGCGGGGGCGGCCGCAAACGTAGGCTGGCGAGGTGACGCAGCCCTTCCTCCAGTCCAAGGGAACACTCCGCCAACAGGGTTTCGCCGAGCTCGCCGCTCAGGGGCCCGTCAATCGCCTGACACTGTTCACCGGCGTCCCCGTCGTCCTCGTGACGGGGTACGCCGAAGCGCGCACGCTGCTCGCCCACCCGGACGTCGTCCGCTCGCTGATGGAAGGCCCGCATCGGGACTTCCTCACCGAGGAGCAGGTGCGCTGGACCGATCGGCACATGCTGCTGGTCAACCCGCCCGACCACACCCGTCTCCGCAAACTCGTCACCGCGGCGTTCACCCGGCGCCGGATCGACGAGCTGGAGCCGCGGATCCGCGAGATCGCCGGGGAGCTGCTCGACGGGATCGCGGCCGCCGGGGACGGCGCCGACCTGGTCGAGCTGTTCAGCTACCCGCTGCCGGTGACCGTGATCTGCGAGCTGGTCGGCATCCCGGTCGAGCATCGGGAGTCGTTCCGGCGCTGGTCCTCGGTCGCGGTGAACGCGCCGATGCACACGCCCGAGGAGTACATCGAGGCCAGCAGTCAGATCGTCGCGCTCATCCAGGAGCTGATCGCGGTCAAGACCAAGGAGCCGGCCGACGACCTCCTGTCGGCTCTGGTCGCCGTCCGGGACGGCGGGGATCGGCTCAGCGAGGACGAGCTGACCTCGATGATCTTCCTGCTGATGTCGGCCGGTCACGAGACCACGGTCAACCTGATCACCAACGGCGTCCACGCGCTGCTCGAACACCCCGACCAGCTCGCGCTGCTGCGCTCCGAGCCGGATCGGCTCCCGGCCGCGGTGGAGGAAGTGCTCCGGTACGACGGCCCGCTGCAGGTCACCGTCCCGTACTTCGTCCAGGCTCCGATCGAGATCGCCGGCGAGCGGCTCGAAGCGGGCGAGGTACTCGTCTTCGCGCTGCTGCCGGTGAATCGGGACGGCCGCAAGGTCGAGCGGCCCGACGAGTTCGACATCACCCGGCCCGACTCGGCGCATCTGGCGTTCGGGCACGGCATCCACCACTGCCTCGGCGCGCCGCTGGCCCGGCTGGAGGGCCGGATCGCGCTGGAGATGCTCTTCGACCGCTTCCCGAACCTCCGCCTGGCCGACGCCGAGGAGGAGCCGGAACGCCCACCGGGCTTCCTGCTGAACGGCATCCGGGCACTGCCAGTGCTGCTCTGACCACCGCCGGTGGCCGGGGTTGAACAGCATGTGAACCCCGGCCAAATGACAGCGGTGGGATTGTGAGTCACTTGACCGGACCTGGCATCCTGGGCCGGGTGACCGACATCCTCGAAGCGGCGCGGCATCTGCTGGGCTTGGCCATGGCCTCGCACTGGCTGCTGCTGATCCTCTTCCTGGCGGCCGCGATCGACGCGGTCTTCCCGGTCATCCCCAGCGAGGGCATGGTCGTCACGGCCGGGATGGCCGCGGCCGCCGGACACCAGAACCTGCTGCTCGTGATCGTGGTCGCGATGGTCGGCTCGGTGATCGGCGAGTCCGTCTGCTACCTAATGGGCCGGGGCTCCGGCCCGCGGCTGCACCGCTGGATGAAACGCCAGGAGCGCCGGCAACGGCTGTATGACGCCGTCTCGGCCGCGCTGCACAAACGCGGCGGGCTGATCCTCGTCACGGTGCGCTACATCCCCGGCGCCCGGATGGTCGCGACGCTGACCGCCGGCGCGACGCGGTACTCGTTCAAGAAGTTCGTCGTGTTCACCTTCGCCGGGGTGACGATCGCCTACACGTACGTCGCGCTGATCGGCTACATCGGCGGCGACGCGTTCGAGCACGATTCGCTGAAGGCGCTCGCGTTCAGCCTCGGGATGGCGTTCACGATCGGCCTGGTCATCGAGACGTCGCGGCGGATCGCCAACAAACGCCGGGCCGCGAAGATCACAGCGGTCTAACGACCCCTTTGCGGTTGCCGGGCCGATGCGTGTCCGGCCCTCGCCCGGGTCACCGGGCGTGCGTGAGTAGACCTGTGGTGAGGCCTGGGGTGCACCTCCTTGCGGCCGCGGCGGTGATCGCGGCAGTGGTTGTCGGCTGTGCCGATGTCGGGCCGAGCGGCCAGGCGCCGCCGTCCACCGCTCCGAGTGCGACGCCGACTCCGACCACCGGCCCGAGTGCGACGCCGACCCCGACTTCGACGCCGACGTCCGGTCCGACGGCAACGCCGTCCGGGCCCAAAGGGGGAGCGGCGGCACCGGTCACGCGGGCGTTCCCGGCCCGGCTGGCCAACGGCAAGCCGCCGCTGTTCCTGGTGGTCTCCTTCGACGGCGCCGGCGATCTCGCGCTGTGGAACCACTGGCGCACGATCGCTCGTAAGGTCGACGCCCGGATGACGTTCTTCCTCTCCGGCCCGTACCTCTACCCGGCCGCGCACCGCACCGACTACAAACCCCCGCTGCGCAAACCCGGCGCCTCCGACATCGGCTGGAGCACCCCGGCGAACGTGCTGGCCCGGACGACGATCCTGCGCGACGCGATCGCCGAGGGCCACGAGATCGGCACCCACGTGAACGGCCACTTCTGCGGCCCGAAGGGCGTCGGCGCCTGGAACACCGCGCAGTGGACCGCGGAGTTCAACGCCTTCGACCAGATGGTCCGCAACGGCCCCGGCTTCGCCGCGGGCAAGCCGGTCGCGGCGCCGTTCGACCCGGCCACGGTGAAGGGTCTGCGGACGCCGTGCCTCGAGGGGAACCGGGCGGCGTACCGGCGGGCGATGGTCGAGCGCGGCATGGTGTACGACGCGTCCGCGCCCGGCTACCTGCGCTGGCCCTCGAAGGTCGACGGGCTGTGGAGCTTCCCGCTGCAGGACGTCGTCCTGGCGGGAACGTCCAAGAAGACGCTGACGATGGACTACAACCTCTGGTACGCGCAGACCAAGGCGAAGCGGGCGCCGGTCGCGCAGGTGCCGCAGCTGCGCGCCCAGGTGCTCAAGACGTACCGGCAGGCGCTCGCCCGGTCCCGCGCGAACGGCAACCCGCCGCTGTTCCTCGGGAACCACTTCAACCGCTGGAACCACAGCGTCTACTCGGACGCGCTGTCGACGTTCGTCCTGGAGACCTGCAAGCAGCCCGACGTCCGGTGCGTCAGCAACATCGAGCTCACCGGCTGGCTGGCGAAGTACGCCGGCGTCCCGAGCGGACGCCGTCCTTAGAGCTTCGTGTAACCGAGAGCGCTCTGCCAGGTGCCGCCCTGTTTGATCCGGTTGACTACCAAGCGCTGCAGCGTCGTGTCCTGCGGCAGCTCGTCGAGGCGCTCGAGGCCGTGCGTGCGGAAGGTGAAGAAGATCGCGCTGTCCTGGCTGTCGGACGGCGTCCCGTACGGCGTGAAGCGGCGTCCGAAGCGGACCATGTTCGACTCGGGCGGCAGGTTGTCCAGCAGGTACGGGTCGAGTAGCCACGAGTTCAGGGTGAGGGTCTTGATCGGGTACTGCGGGAAGAACCGCGGAAAGAACTCCCGGGCCTGCGCGAGACTCGCGTCGACGAGCTCCGGCGAGAGGCGGCCCGACTCCGGGATGTGGACGCCGAGCACCCACTCACCGGTCTCCGCGCCCGGGACGGGCTTGTCCGCGGTGACTTGGTAGAGCATGAACTGCAACCGGCCGAGCGCGTAGATCTGGCCGGCCCAGTGGATCGTCAGCCACCAGTGGGTGGCCAGCCCGTACTCCCCGTGCGTCTGGCGGCTGACCCGCAGCTGGAGCCCCAGATCGGCCAGCGTCGCCCAGCTGACGTCGTCCGGAATCCCGAGCTCGGCGTGGTACTTCCGGATCTCCGGGAGCGTTTCCAGCAGCGCGGCGACCGTGTTGCGGGTGTCCTCCGGCATCCGGAGCTGCGGCTCCGTGCCCTGCACGCCGACCCCTGCCCGCAGTTGCTCGACCAGATCGGCCACCACCGCCGGATCCGCCGCGAAGGCCTCGGCAGCCTCCCGGTCCTCGTCGCTGAATCCCAGTAACCGGTACTCGTCGGCAGTCGTCACCCGGTAACGGTAGCCGATCCGGCTTAGAGCACCGTCGAAAGTCTTGTGGACCACTCACCGCGCTTCGCATCATGATCCAAATAAAAGATTTGGAGACGAAATGTCGAAGATACCGATCTCCCGCCGCACCTTCGGAACCCTCACCGCCGGCGCCGCGGCCACCGCCGCCGGCCTCGCCGTCACCGCCAGGACGGCGTCCGCGGCAACCACGGCGCCCGACGCCCGGCTCGGCCTCGTGTGGGAGGGGGCGCAGGAAGCCGGCGCATGGATGGGTACCGGCGCCCACTACGGCCTGCGGAACACCGGTGAGCTGACCTGGAACAACTTCCGGATCCGCCGGGACAACGCCGTCACCGAGTGGTCGGCGCCGAAAGTGATCGCCACCGGGTGGACCACCCCGATCCAGCTCTTCTCCAGCGGTGCCACGATCTACACGATCGATGGCTCCGGCGCCCTCCGCTGGCACTCCTACTCCGCTCCGGACACCGGTGACGGCCAGTGGCACCCGGACTCAGGCACCGTCATCGGCTCAGGCTTCCAGACCATGCGGAAGGTCACCTACGCGGGCAGCGGGATCTTCTACACGGTCGACAGCAGCGCCAACCTTCGCTGGTACCGGCACACCGACGTGGTCGGAGGTAAGGGAACCTGGGCGCCCGGCTCGGGCCGGATCATCGACGACGGCTGGGGCGACCTGCACGCGTTCACCGCCGTCGGCGGGAACATCTACGCGGCGGCTCCCTCAGGCGTCCTGCGGTGGTTCAACTACAGCGACTCCTGGGGCGGCCAAGGCGCCTTCGACCCGCGGTCCGGCAGCATCGTCGACGACGGTGGCTGGCAGCTCGCCACGTCGATCCGCGCCATCGCCACCATGCCGTGGATCACGATCCGAACCCTCGACGCCGGGTCGACGCTCCGTTGGTTCCGGCACTACTTCAACGACGAAGGCGGCGTCTGGCACCCGAACTCCGCGACGGTCGCGGCGGCGTCCTGGCCTCGGTAATTACTCCGCGGCGGTGTCGATGTGGTGGGCGAGGACGAGGTCGTCCTCGGTGATGCCGCCGGCGTCGTGGCTGGTGACCCGGAAGGTGATCTTCGTGTAGCGGATGTCGATGTCCGGGTGGTGGTTGGTCGCCTCGGCCAGTTGCGCGACCGTGGCGACCAGCCGGATGCCGTCCAGGAACGTGTCCCGCTCGATCGTGCGGACCAGCGTCTGGTCCACGGCCTTCCACAGCGGGATCAGGTCGCGGAGCGCGAGATCGATCTGGTCGTCGGTGAGCAGGTCAGCCATGCGGTCACTCTAGACCCAAGTCGACTCCGGCGAGGATGTCGACCGTGGCCTCCGGGCGCAGGATGAAGCCGGCGTGGCTGGTGTCCATGGTGTGGACGGCGTACCGGTTGCCGGGGATGAGTTCGTCGCCCTCGCGGATCAGCATGTCCTGGGCGGCGATCGGCATCGCGTAGTCCGCGGTCAGGCGGATGTAGCTGCGCGGGATGGTGCCCCAGGTGGCGGCGTCCGCGCGGGCGTCGCCCATCATCACCTGCAGCGACTCGTCCGGCTGCATGATGTTGAGGAAGGCGCGGAACTGCTCGTCGGTGGCGTCGGCGAGGACGGCCGCCTTGAGCGTGTCCAGGAGCGTCTTGTCGGCGGTCCGGTAGTTGGCCCGGCCGGCGCCGACGACCTCGGGGTCGCCGACCGACAGCCCCGCGAGCTGGGGGAGCAGGCTCTCGTCGAACTCGGGCCCGGTGTACTCGACCGGGTTCCGCTCGGAGACCGGCGCCCAGGCGGAGATGTAGACCAGGTGGGAGACCAGCTCCGGCGCTTGGTTGGCCAGGGTGGTGATGGTGACCCCGCCCAGGCTTGCGGCGACCAGTACGACGGGGCCGAGCTCGGCCAGCCGGCGGACGGCCGGGAGCAGGCTGTCCACGTTGTCCTGCAGGGTGACCGAGGCCAGGGTCGAGGGCTCGGCGGCCCACGCGTCCAGATCCTGCGGCGAGAAGTAGGAGACCGGGTACTGCGCGTCGAGGCCGTGACCGGGCAGATCGGCGGCGTACGAGCGCAGTCCGCGGAGGGCGAGCTCGCGCTGGATCGTCGTCCAGAAGAACGAGTTGCTGCCGGCGCCGTGGACGAGAACGTAGGTGGGGGTACTCATGGCGGCTATTTTGACACGTTCGAGTTTTTAACTCATCCCAGTTTTCTCGGGGATCCGGAAGATCAGCACCAGGACGCGCAGGACGAGGACCGCGCAGATCACCAGCAGGTTGTAGGCGAGCAGCTGGTAGAGGGTGATCGCGGCGGTGATCCGCGGGCCGTCCGGGATGCCGAGCAGCAGGACGGCCATCAGGCCCGCGGTCGCGCCGAGGACGGCGAGCAGGACCTGGTGCAGCAGACCGGTGAGGTGCCGGCGGTCGCGTTCGTCGGCGAGCAGCCGGACGTTGACGCCGAGCCGGCCGCTCTCGGCCGCGGCGGCGATCTGGTCGATCCGGCGGGGGAGCCGGCGCAGCATCGGCAGGATCGCGGCCAGCTCCTCGGTCGCCGTCCGGCGCAGCGCCTCCGGGGTGAGCCGGTCGCCGACCTGCGCGGACGCGAACTGCCGGGACGCCGAGACCAGGTCGAACCCGGGGGAGATCCGGCTGATCGTGCCCTCGATCGTGGCCAGCGCGCGGAAGACCGCGGCGACCTCGGGCGGGACGCCGAGCTCGTGCGCGGTAATGATCTTGAACAGGTCGGTGAACATCGCCGGGCCGAGGGCGACCGCGCCGGTCAGGTGCCGGGTCATGAACTGGCCGACCGCGCGCTCCAGGGCGCGCTCGTCGATCACGTCCGGGCGGTCGACGATCTCGAGCAGGGCGTCGGTCGCGCTGATCGGGTCGCCGTGGTCGATCGCGAGCAGGAAACGCTGCAGGGCCTCGCGGGTGGCCGGGTCGAGCCGGCCGACCGAGCCGAGGTCGAGCATGCCGATCCGGCCGTCGGTCAGCAGCAGGAAGTTGCCGGGATGCGGGTCGGCGTGGAAGACGCCGTCGATCGCGACCTGGCTGAGCAGGCAGTCGAACAGCGTCCGGCCGAGCCGGGCGGCGTCCAGCCCGCGCTCGGCGATCACCGCGGCGGCGTTACCGAGGCCGACGCCGTCCAGCCGCTGCATGGTCAGCACCCGCTGGGTGGACTCCCGCGGGTACAACTCCGGGACGACGATGTCGTTGCTCCCGGCCACTGCCTGGCCGGCCGCGACCGCGGCCATGTTCCCGGCCTCGACGGTGAAGTCCAGCTCCTCGCGCATCGCGTCGGCGAACCCGTCGGCCAGCGCGCGGACGCCCATCGAGCGACCCCAGTCGGTGTTGCGCTCCAGCAGTTTCGCGAGCCGGCGGACGATGTCGAGGTCACGGTCCACGACGGCGGCGATCCCCGGCCGCTGCACCTTCACGACGACCTTCGAGCCGTTGACCAACGTGGCGGCGTACACCTGCGCGACACTCGCGGCGGCGAGCGGCTCGCTGCTGAACTCGGCGTACACCTGCTGCGGCGGCGCGCCCAGCTCCGTCGTCAGCACCTGTTCGATCTCACCCCAGGCCGCCGGCCGCACCTGGTCCTGCAACCGGCTCAACTCCGTTGCCACCGACAACGGAATGATGTCGCTCCGGGTCGACAACACCTGCCCCAGCTTGACGAACGTGACCCCCGCCTCGTCCAGCGCCAGCCGCAAACTCCGCGCCAGCTCGGCCTGCCCGGCCGCGTTCTCCCGCCCCGGACGCCGCCGTCCGCGCAAATACGGCCCGAGCCCGTACTTGAGCGCGATCCGCAGGATCTGCAGATACCGCCGCGACCGCGCCACCCGCCCCGCCACGTCCCGCCGCAAATCCCGTGCCCGCGGCAACGACCCCGTCGGCACCAGCGCCTCCGCCAGCACCAGGAAAACCAGCCCCGCCAACGTCGCGCACAACGTCGTCAGCCCCAGCAACGCCAGCGCCGTCCCATTACTCCCCTGGAACGGCAGATCCCCCACCAGCGCATTGGCAATCGGACTGAACGCACTCAACGTCAACCCAGCCGCCACCCCCAACCGCACCAACCCGAACCGCACCCCCAGCAACCTCTGCGCCACCGGCACAAAGACCACCATGAACACGCCCAAACTGACCAACCCCGCCACCGCAACATCCATGGTGGAACCCTAGGCCGCGAAGGCCCTCCAACGGATCACCCACACGGGTGACCGCGCCCCGGCTGTTCTCCGGCGCCTACAGATATGGACGGGGTACTGGGCACGCCGCCAGCAGCTCGGGAACGCGGGATTGCTCTGCGACCCATCGAGCGAGGTCGGCGTCGACGTAGCTCAGCAGTGTCAGCGTGTCTGCGTGAAGAGCGCTCAGAGGCTGGTTCCAGATCCTCTCGTGGTGAGCAATCCGGTTCCGGAACTGGTGAAGCCTGACCACGGGAGCCTCGATCAGCTCGCGTCGGCGGTGCGGTGCGTTGGGGAACGCTCCGGCGATGTCGGGCCAGAGCGCGGTGTAGCGCCGGGCGAACAAGAACCGCCAGAAACCAAAACTGAGCTCGGCGATCACACGGTCGTAGTTGATCGGCTTGTGCTGGTGACGCAGGCGCTGCTCTGCCTTGTCGATATCGGCGCGCGCTCGGCTGTCGAGCTCGGAGGTCGACGATGTGTCCAGCCACGATCCAGAGCGACCAAGTCGTTCCCGGCGCATCGCGAGCCTGTCGGCGACACGATTGCGTAGCACGACCTCGAGATGCCCGACGCTTTCCCAGTGCGCGGCAGAAGCCTCGACGTTCCACTGGTAGAACTGCAGTGCCGTACCGATGTCACCGCCGCAGTGTTGGACGTAGCCTTCGAAGCGCGGGGTGCCGAAGTGCTGGTGCCCAGAACCTGCGACCAGCCGGGGTAGGCGCGAGGGTTCCATCAGATGCTCACCTGTTCGTCGCTGTGGTAGCCTAGGAGGTCAAGACCCCGGAACGGTCCCTGGTAGCTCCTTGGAGCAGGCCAAACCGCCGGGGTTCTGCTTTGTGAGCTCGACGGTTACCTGCAGCGGCAGAAGAGCTGGGCCAGTGGTCGAGTCTGCGGATCTCAGCGATCTTCGTTTCATCGCGAGCAGACGAAACGTTAGTAGGGCGATCGCCCGGCGTCCAATCCCCCCTGAAACACCGCTGCGCCCGGCCACCGGGGGGTGGTCGGGCGCAGCGGGTGGTGCGGGTGTCAGGCGCGGCGGCGGATTTTGTTGCCCAGCCAGACGATGGGGTCGTACTTGCGGTCGGCTACGCGCTCTTTCATGGGGATGAGGGCGTTGTCGGTGATCTTGATGTGTTCGGGGCAGACTTCGGTGCAGCATTTGGTGATGTTGCAGAAGCCGAGGCCGTGGTCGTCCTGGGCCTGGTGCTGGCGGTCGGCGGCGTCGAGGGGGTGCATGTCGAGTTCGGCGATCCGCATCAGGAACCGGGGGCCGGAGAAGGACTCCTTGTTCTCCTCGTGGTCACGGATGACGTGGCAGGTGTTCTGGCACAGGAAGCACTCGATGCACTTGCGGAACTCCTGCGAGCGCTCGACGTCGACCTGCTGCATCCGGTACTCACCGGGCTTGAGGTCGGCCGGCGGGGTGAACGCCTTGACCTCGCGGGCCTTGGTGTAGTTGTACGAGACGTCGGTGACCAGGTCGCGGATGACCGGGAAGGTGCGCATCGGGGTGACCGTGACGACCTCGTCCTCGTCGAACGTGTTCATCCGGCACATGCACATCAGCTTCGGCATACCGTTGATCTCGGCGCTGCAGGAGCCGCACTTACCGGCCTTGCAGTTCCAGCGGACGGCCATGTCCGGCGCCTGGGTGGCCTGCAGCCGGTGGATGACGTCGAGGACGACCTCGCCCTCGTTCACCTCGACCTCGTAGTCCTGCAGGTCGCCGCCCTCGGCGTCGCCCCGCCAAACGCGGAACTTCCCTTTGTAGGTCATGCGGGCAGCTCCTCTTCGGTCAGGTACTTCTTCAGCTCGTCGACCTCGAACAGCTCGAGCAGGTCCTCGCGCATCGGGATCTGCTGCTTCTCGTCGACGCTCACGCTGCCGTCGGCGTTCAGCCCGCAGACGAGCAGCTTCTTGCGCCACTCGGCGTTCATCCCGGGGAAGTCGTCGCGGGTGTGACCGCCGCGGGACTCCTGCCGGAGCAGGGCGGCCTTGGCCACGCACTCCGAGACGGTGAGCATGTTGCGCAGGTCGAGCGCCAGGTGCCAGCCCGGGTTGAACTGGCGGTGCCCCTCGACGGTCATCTTCGCGATCCGGCCGCGGAACTCGGACAGCCGGCCGAGCGCGGTCTCCATCTCCTCGGCCTTGCGGATGATGCCGACCAGGTCGTTCATCGACTGCTGCAGCTCCTGGTGGATGGTGTACGGGTTCTCACCGCCCTCCAGCTCGAACGGCGCCAGCGCGTCCGCGGCGGCCGCGTCGATATCGGCCTCCGAGATCTTCGGCCGCTCGGCCAGCGAGTCGACGTACAGCGCGGCGCCCATCCCGGCGCGGCGGCCGAAGACCAGCAGGTCGGACAGCGAGTTGCCGCCGAGCCGGTTCGAGCCGTGCATCCCGCCCGCGACCTCACCGGCCGCGAACAGGCCCGGGACGACGGACGACGCGGTGTCCGGCTCGACCTCGACGCCGCCCATCACGTAGTGACAGGTCGGACCGACCTCCATCGGCTCGGCCGTGATGTCGACGTCCGCCAGCTCCTTGAACTGGTGGTGCATCGACGGCAGCCGGCGCTTGATCTCCTCGGCGGGCAGCCGCGAGGAGACGTCCAGGAAGACGCCGCCGTGCGGGGTACCGCGACCGGCCTTGACCTCGGAGTTGATCGCGCGGGCGACCTCGTCGCGCGGCAGCAGCTCCGGTGGACGCCGGTTGTTGTCGGCGTCCTGGTACCAGCGGTCGGCCTCTTCCTCGGTCTCCGCGTACTGCGCGCGGAACACGTCCGGCACGTACTCGAACATGAACCGCTTGCCCTCGGAGTTCTTCAGGACGCCGCCGTCACCGCGGACCGACTCGGTGACCAGGATGCCCTTCACCGACGGCGGCCAGACCATGCCGGTCGGGTGGAACTGGATGAACTCCATGTTGATCAGCGTCGCGCCGGCCCGCATCGCGAGCGCGTGCCCGTCACCGGTGTACTCCCAGGAGTTCGAGGTGACCTTGAACGACTTGCCGACGCCGCCGGTGGCCAGGATGACCGCGGGCGCGTCGAACAGGATGAACCGGCCGGACTCGCGCCAGTACCCGAAGGCGCCGGAGATCGCGTCGCCGTCCTTGAGCAGCTCGGTGACCGTGCACTCGGCGTACACCTTGAGGTTGGCCTCGTAGTCGCCGGTCGCCTCGAAGTCCTCCTGCTGCAGCGAGACGATCTTCTGCTGCAGGGTGCGGATCAGCTCCAGGCCGGTGCGGTCGCCGACGTGCGCGAGCCGCGGGTAGGAGTGACCGCCGAAGTTGCGCTGGCTGATCCGGCCGTCCGGCGTCCGGTCGAACAGCGCGCCGTAGGTCTCCAGCTCCCAGACCCGGTCCGGGGCCTCCTGCGCGTGCAGCTCGGCCATCCGCCAGTTGTTCAGGAACTTCCCGCCGCGCATCGTGTCGCGGTAGTGGACCTGCCAGTTGTCGTTGGAGTTCGCGTTGCCCATCGCGGCCGCGCAACCGCCCTCGGCCATCACGGTGTGCGCCTTGCCGAACAGCGACTTGCACACGATCGCGGTGCGCTTGCCCTGTTCGCGGGCCTCGATCGCCGCGCGCAGACCGGCGCCGCCGGCCCCGATCACGACGACGTCGTAGGTGTGTCGTTCCAGCTCAGTCATAACTCAGAAGTCCTCAGTTGAAGAAGCGCAGGTCGGAGAACCAGCCGGCCGACAGCGCCATGATGTAGAAGTCGGTCAGGATCACGGTGAACAGCGACGCCATCGCGAACGTGCCGTGCTTCGGGTTCAGCTTGGAGACGAACGTCCAGTACCGGTACCGCAGCGGGTGCTTGGAGAAGTTCTTCAGGCGGCCGCCGACGATGTGCCGGCAGGCGTGGCAGGACAGCGTGTACAGCCACAGCATCACCAGGTTGATCCAGATGATCAGCGTGCCGAGGCCGAAGCCGAAGCCGCCGTCCTTGCCGTGGAAGGCGAGGACGCCGTCGTAGACGTTCAGCAGGCCGAAGACCAGCGCGCCGTAGAAGAAGTAGCGGTGCAGGTTCAGCGCGATCAGCGGGAACTTGCGCTCACCGGTGTACGCCTTGTGCGGCTCCGGGACGGCGCAGGCGGCCGGCGCGAAGAACAGCGACCGGTAACCCGCCTTGCGGTAGTAGTAGCAAGTACCGCGGAAGCCGGCCAGGACGGCGAACGTGATGATGCTGTACGGGATGAAGACCGGGAACTTCGGGAACCAGGTGCCCAGGTGACTCGACCCCGGTGAGCAGCCCTCGTTGATACAGGGCGAGTACAGCGGGGTGAGGTAGTGGTAGTCGTTCACCCAGTACCACTTGTTCATGAAGATCCGGATCGTCGCGTAGACGACGAAGAAGCCCAGGATCACGCCGATCCGCAGTGGCGCCAGCCACCACTTGTCGGTCCGTGCGGTCTTCAGTCCGATCTGTGCGCGCCCCGGTGAGTCAACTCCATGTGCCATCAGGGGGCACGCCGATCCGGTGCGCCGAAGCCTTCGTGCTCCGCGTCTGTCCACATGGACGCGTCATACTCCACGTCGGGAATCTCCTCGAGGTCCTCCGGAACCGGTCCGGGTCTGTGCCGTGGGTCGGGAGGGCCGAGCTCGGCCAGATCGTCGCTCAGCCGGGCCACATCCGACACCAAGCGGCGGATGCCGAGGGTGTCGCCGTACTCCTGGCTGAGTTTTCCGACGGCCGCATGTAGCGATTCGAGCGCGCGGACAACGGGCGCAACGGCGCTGTTAGCTTCACCCATGCCGACTCCAGTGATGGTGTTGTAGCTGTCAGTATGGGCACACTTTGCCGCGCTCCGGCATGCAACGGAAGACCTCTCGGTACGGCGTGTTTCGACTTAGGGTGACCTCAGTTGCCGACGGCCGACGAGTGGAGTAATGGGGCGAATCCGGCCTGCAGTACAACGAGATTCGCCGCCGGGGTCAGCACTTCGGCCTCGATCAGACCGGGTGGACGGCGGGGCTCGCCGTACCCCGCCCAGGACCACGGCAGCACCTGTCGATCGAGGACCAGCGCGGGCGCGCCGTCGTACCGGATCATGGCGCCGTCGGGGAGTGTGACGAAGTCGTGGATCGCCGTCCGCTGGTGGCGGGCCCGCGGCTCGACGCGCTGACTGTGCAGGACGGCGTCCATCGCGGGGGCCCGCGGGCGCTCGGCGAGCTGGTGGCCCCGGGCCCAGGCCCCGGCGTACCGCAGGAAGTCGCTGCGGCGGCAGTAATGACAGGGTCGATGGCCGGCCGCGAGCGCGACCGCCTCGTCGAAGAAGAACAGCGCCGTCCACCGGCCGGGCGGCATCGGATCGCGCTGAACCCCCTTCCAGTCAAGGACGCAGCAGATCCACGCCTTCGATCGCCAGCGGGCCGCGCCGAGGCGGCGATCGGGGCCGTGCAGCGCGCCGCGGTTACCCATCAGGAGGCCGCGGCCCGGCTCGGCGACGATCTCCTGCGTCGGGAGAACCCTGTTCTGCAACGGCATACGGCCGATCCTGCCGGACGCCGCCGACAGTTTTCCCAACCCGGTCTGGCAGAGTCGTCGCGTGCAGAGTGTGGTGGGAGTCGCGATCGTCCGCGACGGGCGCGTGCTGGCGGCGTACCGGACGGCGCCCGAGCCGGGCTGGGAGTTCCCCGGCGGCAAGGTCGAACCGGGGGAGACCGAGGCGGACGCCGCCGTCCGGGAGATCCGTGAGGAGCTCGCCGTGGAGATCGCGGTCGGCGAGTCGCTCGGGCCCGGCGTCGACATCTCCGACCGGTACCGGCTGTTCGTCCGGCGGGCGACGATCGTCAGCGGCGAGCCGGTCTGCCGCGAGCACGCCGAACTGAGATGGCTCACTCCGCAGGAGCTGGACGAGACGGCCTGGCTGGCCCCCGATCGCCCGTTCGTCCGGGCGCTGCGGGAAAAACTGTAGTGGCGGAAGTCACATCCGCGACGATCACGGTTTGCGGTCTCCGGATCACGGGGAGAAAACGGACCCGGCCGCAAACTGTATGGGTCGTTTGTATGGGTTGTACCTGGTGACTGTGCGCCACCGGCTGCGACGATCCTCAGGCAAGCTACTGGGGAGGAGTTGGAATGTCGGTGTATCAGGTCGTCCCATCCGTCCGGAGGGAAGACTTCGCCCGTGATGCCGACTGCGAGATCTACGAGCTGGGTTCGCGGCGGCTGGAGCCGACCGCGGTCCGGGAGCTGACCAGTCGTCAGATCGCGATCGGCCGCATGCTGGCGACCGGTGCGAAGGACGCCGCGGTCGCTCGTGAGCTCGGTCTGTCGCTGCGGACCGTTCGGGCCGAAGTCAGTGCGCTGGTGCTCGGGCTGGGAGCCAAGTCACGGTTCCAGGCCGGCTGCCTGCTCGTGAGGCGCTTCGGATAAGAACACCTCGCGGCCGGGGCGCGACGTAGGCTCTGAGTATGGCTGAGCTACCCGCGCGCCGGCTGTTGCTGGTGCACGCGCACCCCGATGACGAGACCATCAACAATGCCGCGACCATGGCCCGGTACGTCGACGAGGGCGCCCAGGTCACGCTGATCACCTGCACCCTCGGCGAGGAGGGGGAGGTGCTCGTCCCCGATCTCGCCCACCTGGCCGCCGATCGGACCGACGCCCTCGGCCCGCACCGGATCACCGAGCTGGCGAACGCGATGTCCGAGCTCGGCGTCACCGACCACCGCTTCCTCGGCGGCCCCGGCAAGTACCGCGACACCGGGATGATCTACAACGACGAGGGCAACGCCGACGTCCCGCCGGACACCCGGCCGGACAGCTTCTGGCAGGCCGATCTGCTGGCTGCCGCCGACGACCTGGTCCCGGTCATCCGCGAGGTCCGCCCGCAGGTGCTGATCACCTACGACGACTACGGCAACTACGGCCACCCCGACCACATCCAGGCCCACCGCGTCGCGACGTACGCCGCCGCCCTGGCCGCCGTCCCGTCGTACCGGGAGGATCTCGGCCCGGCCTGGGACATCCCGAAGATCTACTGGAACGCGATGATCGAGTCGAAGTGGCGCAACAGCCTGCGCAACCTGCGCGCCGCCGGCGACACCACCACGTTCGAGGGGATGGACCCGGAGGGCGACCTCGGCCGCGCCATCACGCCGGACCGGTTCGTCACCGCGATCATCGACGGCGCGCCGTACCTGGACCGGAAGATGAACGCGATGAAGGCGCACGCGACCCAGATCACCGTCGACGGCCCGTTCTTCGCGCTCTCGAACAACAACGGCAACGAGATCTGGACCGACGAGGGCTACCGCCTGGTCAAGGGCACGGCCGCCCCCGGCCCCGACGGCGTCGAGGACGATCTGTTCGCCGGTCTCCAGTGACCGGCGCTGTCCCCCCGGAGGAGTTCCGGGCCGCCCTGGGGCAGTTCGCGGCCGGCATCCTGATCATGAGCACGCTCCAGGACGGCGTCGCGCACGCGATGACCGCGAACGCGTTCACCTCGGTGTCGCTGGAGCCGCCGCTGGTGCTGGTCTGCGTCGACAAGGGCGTCCGGATGCACGACGCCGTCCTGGAGTGCGGCTCCTGGGCGGTCTCGGTGCTGGCCGCGGACCAGCAGCCGCTGGCGGCCCGGTTCGCCCGCTCCGGGCGGGATCTGTACACCCAGTTCGACGGCGTCGCGACCGAACCCGCCCCGAAGACCGGCTGCCCGGTGATCACCGGCGCGCTGTCCTGGCTGGAGTGCCGGACGTGGGCGACGTACGACGGCGGCGACCACACGATCGTGGTCGGCGAGGTGCTCGGGCTGGGCCTCGGCGGGGCAGCGGGCAAGGCCGCTCTGATCCATCACGCCAGTCACTACCGGGAGTTACCCGGCAGCTGAGCGTGTTTGCGCCGTGGGAACAGGGCATCTCGGGGCATCCCAGGGCTGCCCCGAAGGTCGGGACGGCCTGCCCGGTCCCGTAAGATGGCGGCTTGCGCCTTGGGTTGGGCGCCGCTTGACCACGGCTTGAGCAGGAGGACTTCGTCCGGTGGGGAGAAAGCAGCTCGCGGGGATCATCGCCGCGGCAGGGCTCGGTGTGCTGGCGGTGGGGTACGGCGCAGCCTTCGCGTTCGCCGGCGACAAGATTCCCGGTGACACCACGGTGCTCGGCGTCCCGCTCGGCGGGTTGTCCGAGGCCGACGCGAAGTCGAAGCTGGAGGCCGGCCTGAAGGAGCGGCTGGCCCAGCCGATCAAGTTCACCGCCGGCGACAGCAAGACGTCGTACACGGTCGACCCGGCCGAGGCCGGGCTCACCCTGGACGTCGAGGCCACGGTCGCCCAGGCCGGCGCCGGCCGTAGTCTGGCCCCGGCGCGGATCTGGCGCGGCCTGACCGGCGGCAAGGCCGTCGAGCCGGTCGTCGCCCATGACGACGCCAAGCTGAAGGCCGCCGTCGAGAAGCTCGCCAAGCAGGTCAACCGGCCGGCCACCGAGGGCAGCATCACCTTCGACGGCGTCGAGCCGGTGTCGCACAAACCCGCCGAGGGTCTCGAGCTCGACACCGCGCAGGCCGCCGCGAAGATCATCGAGGCCTACCCCGGTGACGGCGACGCCGCCGATCTGCCGGTCCAGGTGACCAAACCGCAGGCCGGCGCCGACGCGATCAGCAAGGCCATCAACGAGTACGCCGAACCGGCCATGTCCGGCCCGATCGAGCTGACCGTCGGCGACAAGTCGGTCCAGCTGACGCCGCGGGAGCTCGCGCCCGCGCTGACCGTCTCGGTCCGCGACGGCAAGGTCACCCCGACGCTGAACGGAAAGCTCCTGGAGCCGTTGTTCCAGAAGCGGTTCAAGACGCTGGAGAGCGCGCCGAAGGACGCGACGTTCGAGATCGCCGGCGGCAAGCCGACCGTCGTCCCGGCCGTCGACGGCCAGGTCGTCGACCGGAACAAGGTCGGCCCGGCGATCCTCGACCTGCTGGCCAAGCCGTCCGGTCAGCGCACCGCCGCGGTCGGTCTGACCACCACCAAGGCGAAGGTGACGACGGAGCAGGTCCAGGCGCTCGGCATCAAGGAAGTGATGGGTCAGTTCAAGACCGTCTTCCCCTACGCGACGTACCGCAACGTCAACATCGGCACCGCGGCCCGCAAGATCAACGGCACGCTGCTCAAACCGGGCGAGACGTTCAGCCTGAACAAGATCGTCGGCGAGCGGACGAAGGCCAACGGGTTCACCGAGGGCAACATCATCAGCAACGGCATCTTCAAGCTGGACCTCGGCGGCGGCGTCTCCCAGTCGGCCACGACGACCTTCAACGCGGCGTTCTTCGCCGGGCTCAAGGACGTCGAGCACAAGGCGCACAGCGTCTACATCGACCGCTACCCGGTCGGCCGCGAGGCCACCGTGGCCTGGCCGTCGGTGGACCTGAAGTTCCTCAACGACTCCGGGAACGGCATCTACATCCAGACCATCTTCAAGGCCTCCAAGCCCGGTGCGCAGGGCAGCATCGAGGTGAAGATCTGGGGGACCAAGGTCTGGGACATCACCGCCGGCGCCTCCGGCCGGAGCAACCAGCGCGCGCCCGGCCTGATCTACAACACCGAGAAGGGCTGCCGCCCGCAGGCGCCGACCGGTGGTTTCGACATCACCATCTACCGGTACTTCGCGAAGAACGGCAACCGGGTCAAGACCGAGCAGTTCACCACCAAGTACAACGCGGCCGACGACATCCGCTGCGGCCCCAAGCCCGGCACGACGCCGCCCGGCGGCCCCGAAACCCCCGACACCGGCACCCCGCCGCGCTGATCAGCCGGCGGTGAGCTTGCGGAGTTCGGCGGCGACCTGGTTGAACAGGTCCTCGCCGATCACCGCGCCCTCGCGGCGGACCTGAGCGGGGTCGATCCGCAGGACGCGGTCGAGGCGGATCTCGCTGCGCCGGTTCTCGCGGTCCCAGGGGCCGCTGCCGATATCCATCCAGACGCGGCCCCAGCGGGCCTCGTCGGCGGCGTCGCGGTCGTGGTCCTTGCTGGTCAGGATCAGCGCGAGCAGGTAGGGCCCGTCGGAGCCGACCACGAGCACCGGCCGGTCCTTGCCGCGGTGGAAGTCCTCCTCGAACGGCACCCAGGTCCAGACGATCTCGCCCGGGTCCGCGACGCCGTCGTCCGGGTGCGGGGTGTACTCGACGTGCACTGTGCCTTCGAAGTCCCCCGGGTACTCCGGGCGCTCCACCGCGTGATCCGCCATGGCAGCAGAGCCTACTGCGCGGAGCTGACCAGATACCGGTAGCGATAGGCCTCGGCGTACCCGAGCCGCCGGTACGCCGCCACTGCGGCCGTATTGCTCTCCAGGACCTCCAGATAGGTCCTCCGGCCGCCCTGTGCGCCCGCCCAGCGCGCCAGGCCCTGTACGACAGCCGCTGCCATCCGCTGGCCGCGAAAGCCGGGGAGGACGCGTACGGCGTCCACTCCGAGCCAATGGCCGGTCATGGCGCCCCGCCCGACCGCTACCAGCTGCCCGTTGACGGCTATCGAGGCGAAGACGGCCTTGGGTGCGCCTTCGAGCACGGTCGGCGCGACCGCGGGCATCGGGCCGTCGAAGGCGGCGGCGTACCAGGCGTCGTCCGGGCGATCCTGGACGACGACGTCGTACTGGGGGATGGCGTTCACGTGGTCGAGGGTGGTGTGCATGACCAGGACGTCGGACTCCGCGGGGCGGGCGTCGACCCAGCCGAGCGCCTGCAGCTCGGCGGCGATCGGCGTCCCGGGGCGGATCAGGGCTTGGGGAGGGAGGCCGCGCTCGGTGTAGAAGGCCTCGACGTGTGCCACGGCTTCGGCGGTCGAGAGGCCCGGGTCGCCGGCCGGGAGCAGCGAGTTGCCGCGGCCGGTCCAGCCCGCGGATGCGCGGAGCAACCACTCACCCAGGTACGTCGTCGTGGCCGCGGGGCGGCCGAGCGCGGTGGTCAGGAACAGCTGCTCGACGTCGACCCGGCGCAACGGCATCTCGGGGATCGGCTTGGCCGCGGTGATCGCGGTGAGCTCGATCCGGTGCCGCTCGCCGTCGGCGTGCCGGACGACGAGGGTGTCCGGCTGCCGGTCCTCGAGGACGCCGATGAGGTCGGTAAGGCCATCCTTACTTCGATAGCGGACCACGACACGGTGGCCGATATCACGGGTCCCGAGGCCTGACACGATCCGGACTCCTGGCAGAGTGGGCAGCGTATTACCGTGATACTAGAGACTCTTGCACCACCGCATCGCAGCAACCCGAGGGCCAGCGCTGCGCGTGCCTGCCATAGGAGGAGTAGCAGTGACCTACGTCATCGCGCAGCCGTGTGTTGACCTGAAGGACCTCGCGTGCGTCGAGGAGTGCCCCGTCGACTGCATCTACGAGGGCAACCGGATGCTCTACATCCACCCCGACGAGTGCGTGGACTGCGGGGCCTGTGAGCCGGTCTGTCCGGTCGAGGCGATCTACTACGAGGACGACACCCCGGAGCAGTGGAAGGACTACTACACCGCGAACGTCGACTTCTTCACCGACCTGGGTTCCCCCGGCGGCGCCTCCAAGATGGGCAAGATCGACAAGGACCACGCGTTCATCGCGGCCCTGCCCCCGCAGGAGCACGACGAGTAAGAGCAGTACAACCGAACATGTAGTACCTAGGTGGGGTGCGCTGACGCACCCCACCTGTTTTCAAAAACCTCAGTCCTCCAGGACGTCTACGTGGACGTGGTCGAGGTGGCGGAGGATTTTGGAGTCGCCGGAGCGGGCTGGTGGGGTGTAGTCGCGCCAGCCGGAGTCGGAGCGGCCGCCGGCGGTCCAGATCTTGTCGCTGAAGATGATGGTACGGATCTTGAGCAGGTCGGCGCGGGCCACCAGGTAGTGGGCCAGGGCCCAGCCCTTGGTGGTGTTGGCGGCGGAGATGGGGCGGACGAAGACGTCGACCGCGCGGCCCTCGTAGTGGGCCGAGCCCTCCATGTGACCGGTCTGGACGCCGCCCGGCGCGTAGCCGCCGGTGGGGACCTTGCCGAAGGTGTCGAGCAGGTCCCGGCGGACGGCGTCCGCGCGGGGGGTGAGCCCGTTCTTGCCGACGCTCTGGACCGGCACCTCGTCCGGGTTGACCGTGCAGCTGAAGACCGCCTTCGAGTTCCCGGTCAGGGCGGAGGCCAGCACCCGCGCGTCGCCCTCGTGATCGGCGTACGCGTTCGGGAACGCGCTGCGCTGCACCCGGTCGGCCGCGACCGTGACGGGCAGGCTCTGGTAGTTCTTGATCTTCACCAGCGCGTCGTAGAACTTGCCGGCCGCGTAGTGCGGGTCCTGGACCTGCTGCGCCGTCCCCCAGCCCTGCGAGGGCCGCTGCTGGAACAGGCCGAGCGAGTCCCGGTCGCCGTGTTTGACGTTGCGCAGGCCGGACTCCTGGTACGCCGTCGCCAGCGCGATCGTCGCCGCCCGGCCGGGCAGCCCACGGCGGACGGCGATGCCGACGATGATGGCCGCCGACTCGGCCTGCTCAAGGTCGAGGACGACGGTGCTCTCGTTCACCGTCGCCTCGCACTGCTCCGGCGGCGGCAACAGCGGGCCGAAGTCCTGCCCGCCGACCCAGGCGATGGCGCCGCCGATGACAAGGGCCAGCGCCCCCACGGATCCCAGTGCGACGATCAGGCCGCGCTTCATCGGCATACCGCTCCCAACGTGCGAGAGCGGCGGCCTGGTTCCTCACGGTTGGTCACGATGTGATTGACGCCCGAACTGGCCGTGCGGTTGGCGTTGCGGGCGCTCAAGCGTTCGCGTGCAATGCCTCGTTGAGCGTGATGCCCTCACCCTTGCGGGGCCGGGCCTCGACGGCGCCGGTCACCGAGTTGCGGAGGAACAGCAGGCCCGGCTGACCGGACAGCTCGCGCGCCTTGACGACGGCGCCGTCCGGCAGGGTGACCTTGGTGCCCGCGGTCACGTACAGCCCGGCCTCGACCACGCAGTCGTCGCCGAGCGAGATCCCGGTGCCGCCGTTCGCGCCGAGCAGGCAGCGCTTGCCGATCGAGACGACCTGGGTGCCGCCGCCGGACAGCGTGCCCATGATCGAGGCGCCCGCGCCGATGTCGCTGCCGTCGTCGACGACGACGCCGGCCACGATCCGGCCCTCGACCATCGACGTGCCGAGCGTGCCGGCGTTGAAGTTCACGAAACCCTCGTGCATGACGGTGGTGCCCGACGCCAGGTGCGCGCCGAGCCGGACCCGGTCCGCGTCGCCGATCCGGACGCCGCTCGGGACGACGTAGTCCGTCATCCGCGGGAACTTGTCGACGCTGGTCACGCTCAGGTGCTGGCCGGCCGCGCGGGCCCGGAGCCGGACCTGCTCGATCTGCTCGACCGGCACCGGGCCGGCCGACGTCCAGGCGTTGTTCGGCAGGGCGCCGAAGATCTCGTCCAGGCTCAGGCCGTGCGGGCGGACCAGCCGGTGCGAGAGCAGGTGCAGCCGCAGGTAGGCGTCCGCGGTGCCCGCCGGGCCGGCATCCAGCGCGATCTCGGTGCTGACGACCTCGCGCCGGACGTCGCGCAGCTCGTCGAAACCCTCGGCGGCGATCAGCTCGGCGGGGGCCTTCGCGTCGGCGGGCTGCTCGCCCAGCGCGGGCGCGGGGTACCAGACGTCGAGGACGGTCCCGTCGGTCGTGACGGTGGCGAGGCCGAAGCCCCAGGCGTGGGTGGCGTTCGAGGTCATGCGCACAGCCTGCCAGAGCGCTACAACGGCTCTGCCTTAGACCCTGATCGAAAGGCTTCCGCAGGTGTCTATGCGTATAGATTCTAAGCGTGTAGACAGGAGGTGGGCCGGATGGCGAGGGTGACGCAGGCGGATGTGGCTCGAGCGGCCGGTACGTCGATGGCCGTGGTCAGCTACGTCGTGAACGGCGGCCCGCGCCCGGTGGCGGAGGCGACCCGGAAGCGGGTGCTCGCGGCCATCGAGCAGACCGGCTACCGCCCGGACGGCGTCGCCCGCGCGCTGGTCGGCGGATCGACGATGACGCTGGGCCTGATCGTCCCGGATATCGCCAACGAGTTCTTCGCCGAGCTGGCCGCGGCGGTCGAGCAGGCGGCGCGCGCCGCCGGCCGGACGGTCCTGCTGGCCAACTCCGAAGGCGACGCGAGCACCGAGCTCGATCTGCTCGAGACCTTCCTGCAGCGCCGGATCGACGGCCTGGTGATCGTCTCCCAGGCCCCTCAGGCCGCCGACCGCTTGCTGAACCGCGCCAAGACCCGGCACATCTTCCTGGGCGCGGCCCCCGAGGGTGCGGCCTCGATCGGTGTCGACAACTTCGGCGGCGCCGTCGCCGCCACCCGCCACCTCCTCGACCACGGCTACACCCGGATCGCCGCCATCGCGGGCCCCGCCGGCGACCACGTCGCCGAAGCCCGCCTGGCCGGCTGGCGCCACGCCCTCGCCACCCGCCCCACCGCCGGCGGCGTCCGATTCGTCCAACACCCCTTCACCGTCACCGGCGGCTACAACGCCGCCCTGACCCTCCTCAACCCCGCACCTCTGGCTCCTAATCGTCCGGCGTCCGGCGCCTCGATTTTCGCCCGCTCGGGTCCGGCCGGGGCGCGCCTTCGGCCGGAGGCGGTGTTCGCGAGTTCTGATCGGCAGGCGATCGGGTTGTTGCGGGCGGCGGCTGATCTGGGGCTCTCGGTGCCTGACGAGTTGGCGGTGGTGACGTTCGACGGGTCGTCGATGTCGGCGTACGCGGTGCCGGCGCTGACGACGATCCAGCAGCCGATCGCCGAGATGGCCGAGCTGGCTGTTCGGCAGTTGATCGATCCTGACCCGCAGCCGCTCCAGGCTGTGCTCGACGTGGGGCTGGTCGTGCGCCGGTCCTGTGGTTGTCCGCCTGCTCAGTTGTGACCGGAGGTCCGATGTTCCGCCGAATCGCCGCCGTCCTCGTCGTCCTGACCCTCCTTCCGCTGTCGGCCGCTCATGCCGCCGTCGGTGGCTGGTCCACTCCGATCCGGCTGTACGCCGCGAGCGACGTCCAAGGCCGTGGTTACGCCTACGCGCCGAGCGCCGTGGCCGACAACCCGACCCGGCTCTACACGTGTCACAGCAAGGCCCGGAACACCATTCGCGACGACATCTTCCTGACCCGAGTGGGTGTCTCGTCGCGGTCGGTGCTGGCCCCGGCCGGTACGGGCTGGGACAGCTGGCACAACTGCGACCCGAGCGTCGTCCGGGTGAACGTGCCGTTCAACGGCCAGACCTACAGCTACGCGATGTTCTACCTGGGCAACGACGTCGACCGCTCCGCGCACAACGCGATCGGCGTCGCGGTCGCCCACAACCTCGACGGGCCCTGGATCAAGATGCCGAACCCGGTCATCCCGTTCCCCGGCAACCACCCGGACCAGTGGGGCGCCGGTCAGCCGACGGCGACGACCATCAATGCCGCCGAGGGCACGGTAGTGCTCGCCTGGACCCAAGGCCTGCCGAGCGGGAACACGGGTAAGGCCGCGCAGATCAGCTTCGGCTCGGGTACGCCCGTCGTCCAGTACGAGCGCACGCTACCGATGGCCGGGCTGACCACCGCGACCGGCGCCCAGGACGACCTGAACAACTTCGACCTGGTCTACTCCCCGCCGCGGGACCGCTTCTTCATGGTCCGCGAGGGCCACCCGTACCCCGCGTCGAACCCGAACTACATCTCCGACCACGTGCAGATCGCGAGTATCTCCGGCGCGGACTTCTGGGCGTCCTCCGGCGGCACCTGGCGGGTGGAGAGCACGATCACCGGCGCCCGCACCGGCAAGGCGCGCACGCACAACCCGGGCTTCCTACGCACCGTCTACGGCACGCTGCCGAACGAGTCGGCGCTGACCGTCGTCTACACCAGCGCCGATCCCGACCCGGACTCCCTGTGGACCTACACGCTCTGGCAGACCACCGCCCCGCTGAGCTGACCCGCGACCCCGAAGGATGCTGAT
The DNA here is from genome assembly GCF_055584105.1 of Kribbella sp. NPDC104218. Classification (NCBI taxonomy): domain Bacteria; kingdom Bacillati; phylum Actinomycetota; class Actinomycetes; order Propionibacteriales; family Kribbellaceae; genus Kribbella; species Kribbella sp. NPDC104218. Next base: position 246,366 of record NZ_JBVJMQ010000001.1, on the reverse strand, counting down.
GGCAACCGCATTCACCCTCGACACCGATATCGGCTCGGACGTCGACGACGCCCTCGCGCTGGCCGTGATCCTCGGCGCGCCCGAGCTCGACCTGACCGCCGTCACCACGGTCTACGGCGACACGTTGCTCAGGGCAAGGATGGTCGCCCGGCTGATCGCGACCGCGGGCCAGGAGCCAGGGCCGATCGTCCCCGGCCGGACGACGCCGCGGTCGGGCCGGCCGGTCTGGTGGCCGGGGCACGAGGGCGCGTTGCTGCCCGACCTCGACCAGGAGAAGGTGGACGCCGAAGCCGACCCGATCGAGGTGCTCGCGAGCTCGCGGACGGTGGTCGCGATCGGCCCGCTCACCAACGTGGCCGAGGCCGTCGAACGCACCGGCCACGCCATCGGTGAGCTGATCGTGATGGGCGGGGACTTCGGCAGCGATCGGGCCGAGCACAACATCAAGTGCGATATCGACGCGGCTGCCGCGGTCTTCGGCAGCGGCGTCCCGGCGACGGTGATCGGGCTCGACCAGACCACCCGGATCCGACTCGGCGCCACCGTGGTCGAGCGGATCGACGCCGCCGGCCCACTCGGGCGGCTGCTCGCCGCCGAGATGCGGCAGTTCTGGAAGTTCACCGCAGAGGACTCCAACGTGCCGCACGACCCGGCCGCCGTCCTCACGATCACCGACCCGGAGCTGTTCACGTTCACCACCGGCCGGATCGAGGTCGACCCGGCCGGCGCCACCCGGTTCACGCCCGGCGACGGGCCGCACCGGATCGTCTCCGATCTCGACGCCGGCCTGGTCGCCCGGCGCATCGTGGACCGGATCCGCACCGCCTGCGAAGGAGCACGGCTGTGAAACTCCCCTGGTTGACCCTGCCCGTAGTTCTCGTTCTCGCCGCCTGTCAGTCCGCTCCGGCGACCGCTCCGCCCCAGCAGCCCGCGGCCGGACCGGTCACGCTGACCTTCGCGAACGCCGACCCGGCCGCCACCTGGAAACCGGTCATCGATCATTGCCAGAAGCAACTTCCAGGGCTGACCGTGAAACAGCTGAACATCCCGTACCCGCAGCTGACCAGCACGATCACCCAGCGGCTGACCCAGGGCAACGCGGATCTGGACGTCTTCACCGTCGTCCCGGCCTGGATCCGCGACTACGCGAACCGCGGCTTCCTGGCCGACCTGTCCGAGCTGAAAGCGCAGGCGATCGCGAACGCCGTCAGCCCGGACATGGTCACCGCGAACGAGATCGACGGCAAGCTGCTCGGGATCTCACCCTGGACGACGTCCCAGTTCCTCTACTACAACGCCGACGTACTGCGGAAGGCCGGCATCGAGCCGCCGTCGGCCGACCCGGCTCGGCGGTGGACCTGGCAGCAGCTCCGGGACGCGTCGGCGCGACTGAAGGGCAGCGTGCAGTACCCGTTGCTGTTCGACCAGTTCGACAGCTACTACCAGCTGCAGCCGCTCGGCGTCTCCGCGGGCGGCGGTAACGGGCTGACGGGGGAGAAGCAGGACAAACCCGATTTCGCCAACCCTGGTTGGCAGCAGGCGCTGACCTTCTACTCCGGGCTCTTCACCGACGGCCTGTCGCCGCGCGGTATCACCAACGACAAGACCAACGCGCTCTTCGCCGGCGGCAAGGCCGGCTTCATCGTCTCCGGCCCGTGGACGGTCTCGAACGCGGTGAAGACCAAGCTGGACTTCGGGGTCGCGGCCGCGCCGGTCTTCGCGGGCGGCAAGCCGGCGACGTCGACCGATTCGTGGGCGATGGCGGTCAGCGCCAAGTCGGCCAAACAGGCGATGGCGAAGAAGTTCCTCGACTGCGCCAACCTGACCGCCGCCGGGAACACGGCGTCCATCAAGATCGCGCAGATCACGCCGACCCAGAAGGATGCTTACAAGACCTTCGCGGCGCAGTTCGAGGCGTCCGGCGGCGCCGCGACCAAGGGCCTGGCGGCTCTGATGGAGAGCGAGCTGCGGACCACCGCCGTCCACCGGCCGCCGGTGACCGGTTACACGGTGTTCGAGTCCGAGGCCGAGAAGCTGTTCGCCGACGTCCGCAACGGCAGCGCCCCGGCCGCCCGCGCGAAGAAGGCCGACGAGACGATCGCCCGGCAGTTCGAGCGGCTCGGCTGAGCCCGATGGCGGCGATGACGCCACGGCGCTGGCGCGACGCGCGGCTCGCCGTCCTGTTGCTGGCTCCGGCCGTACTCGGCATGGTCGCCCTGCGCGTCGTCCCGGCGGTGTCGGCGTTCGCGGAGAGTTTCAGCCACCTGTCGCTGCGGACCGGGGTGAAGGAATTCGCCGGTTTCGACAACTACGCGTATCTGCTCGGCTCGTCGCAGTTCCACGCGGTGCTCGGGACGACGCTGTTGTTCAACCTGGTGCTCAACCCGGTGATCGTGGTGCTGTCGACGGCGTTGGCGCTGCTGCTCGCGCAGCAGTTGCCGGCGGTCGGGTTGTGGCGGTCGCTCGTCTTCGTGCCGGCCGCCGTCCCGGGGTCGGTCACGGCGTTGATCTGGAGTACGGCGATGCAGCCGGACGGCCTGCTCAACTCGCTGTTCGCCGCGCTCGGGCTGCCGAAGCAGCCGTTCCTGACGTCGTCCGACCAGGCCCTCGGGTCGATCGGCCTGATGCTCGCGTGGGGCGCGATCGGCTACTGGATGCTGTTCGTGGTGGCCGGATTGAAGGACATCCCGCAGACGCTGTACGAGGCCGCGATGATCGACGGCGCGGGCTGGTGGCGGCGGCTGACCGCGATCACGCTCCCACTGCTGCGCCGTCCGATGGCGTTCGTCCTGGTCGCCTGCACGGTCGGCAGCTTCCTCGCCTTCGCGCCGGTCCAGATCCTCACCAAGGGCGGGCCGGACGGCTCGACGAACCTGCTGATGTACGACGTCTACGCCAACGCCTACCAGGTCGGTGACCTCGGGGTCGCGCAGGCCGAGGTCGTGCTGCTGATGATCCTGATGGCGGCCGTGGTGGCGATCCAGTTCCGGGTCCTGCGCGAGGAGCGGTGATGAGGGCCTCCCGGATCGTCTCGGTGGTCGCGGCCGCGCTCGCGGCCGGGCTCATCTTCCTGCCGCTGTGGTGGGTGTTCGCGTCCTCGCTGCGGCCCGGGAACTCGTTCGTCGAGAACCTGACGCCGTTGTCGTGGCGGGCCTTCGTCCCGGCCGGCGGATCGTTCGCGAACTACGAGGTCCTCCTGGACGGCGACTTCGCCCGGGCGCTCGCGAACAGCTTCCTGGTCGCGGGCGTCACCGTCGTCCTCGGGCTCGTCGTCGCGGTCCTCGCGGCGTACGCCCTGGCAGTGCTCGACTTCCCGGGCCGCGGATCCGTGTTCGTCTTCGTGATCCTGGTCTCGATGGTGCCGTTCGACGCGATCGCCATCCCGTTGTCCGGGCTGTTCAGCACCTGGCGGTTGAGTGACAGCTACGCCGGGCTGATCCTGCCGGCCCTGGCCAACGGGTTCGCGATTTTCGTGCTGCGCCAGTTCTTCCTCGCCGTCCCGCAGGAGCTGCTGGACGCCGCCGAGGTCGACGGCCTGGGCCGCGTCGGCACGCTGCTGCGGATCGTGCTGCCGCTGTCGAAACCGGCGCTGATCGGCGCCGGTTTGATGCTCTTCCTGTCCCAGTGGCAGGCCTACCTGTGGCCGTTGCTGATCGGCACCTCACCGGGCAAACAACTCGCGCCGATCGCGCTGGCCAACCTCAGCAACCTGTACTCCGTCGATCTCGGCCAGATCCTGGCCGGCTCGTTCGTGCTGAGCGTCGTCCCGATGGTGCTGTTGCTGTTCTTCCAGCGGCAGTACACCGAATCGCTGTCCACCACCGGAATTCGAGGCTGACATGCCCGTCCCTGTCATCAGCGTCACCGATCTCTACCACCCGCCCGAGGACCCGGGCGACAACGTCGACCTGATCATGGCCTACGGCCTGCCCGAGATCGACCTGCGCGCGGTGATCCTGGACGTGCTGGAGGAGAAGCGGCACCTGGTCGACGGCGGCGTCCCCGGGTACGCCGGTCCGCGCGACCCGGGTGTCGTCGCGGTCACCCAGCTGAATGCGATCTTCGGCCGCGACGTCCCGTTCGCGTGGTGCCCGTTCACCCGGATGCGCGACCCGAACGACAGGATGTACGACGCTCCGCCGTCTCAGCAGCGGGGGGTCGAGCTGCTCATCAACGCTGTCGCCGACAGCCCCGAACCGGTGCACCTCCTGTCCTTCGGGTCAGCCCGGCCGCTCGCGCTCGCGTTCAACCGGGCGCCGGACGTGTTCCGGCAGAACGTCGCCCGGATCCACCTCTCGGCCGGGACGACGACGCCGACGTACCCGGAGTGGAACGTCGTCCAGGACCCGCAGGCGATGATCCGGATCATCGACTCGGGCCTGCCGATCTCGCTCTATCCCTGCGCGGCCGACGACGGCGTCGCCGAGCACAGCTGCTACGGCTACGACAACCACAACACGTTCTGGAGCTTGCCCGATCTGAAGTGGGTCGCGGACATGCATCCGTGGCTCCGGCGCTACCTCGCCTATTCGCTCGGCCGGTCGTCGCGACCCGATTTCCTGCGTGTGCTCGAAGAGGAGGCGCCGGCCGAGCTGATGGCCGACATCTACCAGCGCACCCACTCGGTCTGGGAGACCGCGGTCTGGATGGAGGTTTCCGGCCGGAAACTCGTCCGCCGCGCGGACGGTTCGCATGCGATCGTCCCAGCGGACGACGTCCGCGTGGACGACGCCGTGATCCGCAACGAGCAGGTCCCGTGCACGGTGCGTTCGCACCCGAGCGGCCTGTACTCGTTCGAACTCGGCGAGGGCAGCGGCGGCCGGACGTCCGTCTTCGTCCGCGACGACCCGTCCGAGTACGAGCACGCCCTGATCGAGGCAATGCCCGCCCTCTACCAGTCGTTCCGGCCGACCGGCCTGAGTTGAGCCTTCACAGGATCCCTATCTGCTGTTGATCACCGGCACACCGAGGTGTCACTAGCGTCACCACCTCCTGACCCTCGGTGAACGGAGAGACAGCAGATGAATGCGCGACATTGGCTGACCCGCGTCACGAGCCTGACGCTCGGGCTCGGCTTCGCGGCGAGCTCGCTGGTGGCGGTCCCGGCCAACGCAGGCAGCTCGCTGGCGGCCTACTACGACCAGAAGGCGGAATGGGCCGCGTGCGAGGCCGGGCCGCCGCCGGAGGGCTGGCCGTTCCCGCCGGAGGAGTGGAAGAAGGCGTGGGAGGGTCTGGAGTGCGCGACGGTCGTCGTCCCGAAGAACTACCGGAAGCCCGCGGACGGCAACCTGTCGATCGCGATCAGCCGGCGGAAGGCGACGGACCCCGCGCGCCGGCAGGGCGTGCTGATGCTGAACCCGGGTGGTCCCGGCGGCGACGGGCTGCTGATGCCGCAGGGGTTCCGGAACGACAAGATCGCTGGGCCGTTCGATCTGATCGGGTTCGATCCGCGCGGTACCGGCCGCTCGTCGACGTTGGACTGTGAGGTGCCGCCGATCGAGCAGTTGTACGAGACGCGGCCGACCGACGAGCAGTTCGCGCGGATCGCGGCCGACGCGGAGGCCCAGGAGAAGGGCTGCGAAGCGGCCGGCGGTGGGCTGCGCAAGTACATCACCACCGCCAACACCGCGCGGGACATGGACGTGATCCGCGCGGCGATCGGCGAGAAGAAGCTCAACTATCTCGGCTACTCGTACGGGACCTTGCTCGGCGCGGTCTACGGCTCGCTGTTCCCGAGCGGCCTGAACCGATCGGTGCTGGACGCCGCGATGCATCCGGACTGGCAGTACTACGAGCAGGCCAAGCAGGTCTCGGTGGCGGCGCGGGAGAACTTCGACGCGCTCGCGGCCTGGATGGCCGAACGCGACAGCCGGTACCACTTCGGTACGACGCAGGCCGCCGTCCGCGGCTACCTGGACGGGATCCGGGCCAAGCTGGCGGCGAACCCGGTGCAGTGGCCGGGGGAGCCGGAGGGGCCGATGATCGACGGGACCTGGTTCGACATCATTCTCGGCGGTTCGGGCTACCGGCCGCAGTGGGAGCTCGCGGCCGAGCTGATCGGCCAGATCCGGGACGCGGCGAACAACCCGGCGAAGGCGAAGCTGAGCCCGGACGCCGGGAAGGCGCTCAAGATCCTCTACGGCAACATCAAGAAGACCTACAACGGCGTCTTCCCGGCCGTCACCTGTGAGGCGGTCTGGGCGAAGGACCTCAAGGGGTACGAGGAGCAGATGCGGTTGTTCCGGGAGAAGTACCCGTACGGGCCGGGCGCGATGCAGGCCGCACCGACGAACTGCAGCTTCGCGAAGTGGAAGCCGCAGGAGCCGTTGGTCGACCTGAAGCGCAAGGGGTATCCGGTGGGCCTGGTCATCGGGGCCGAATTCGACCCGGCCACGCAGTACGACGGCTCGCCGGCGATGGCGGCCGCGCTGAAGAACAACCTGATCTCGGTGCGCGACGAGGGCAGCCACGGCCAGTACGGCTCGAACCCCTGCGTCACCAAGAAGGTCGACGACTACCTGATCAAGGGCATCCTGCCGGGCTCGCGCGTCGAGTGCGACGGCGCGCCGCGCCCCGACGTACCGGCTGACGGGCAGGCGTCCACGCGGAAGAAGCCGGCCGGCTCGCTGGCGGATCGGGCGGCCGCGATCGCCGCGCAGGGCAACTTCGACCGGCGGGGCTGATCCGTTGGGAAGCGCCCGACGGCGCGTGATCTACTCGTCGGGTGCTTCCCGATTGGCTTCCTCCCGCGGTCCTCGAAGCGACACAGGCGCCGGACGTCGAGGCGCTGCACGGTGAGCTGTTGCGGCGCTGGACGTCGTCCGAGGTGTGGCGGCTGTCCTATGGGCTGCGCAGCGTGATCGCGAAGCGGGGGACGGGCAACCAGTCGGGTGAGGCGTCGGCGTACGAGCGGTTCGCGGGGGTGCCGGCGCCGCGCCTGCTGTACGGCGACGGCGAGGTGCTCGTCCTTGAGGACGTCGGGCGGGTGACGCTCGAGCAGGAGCCGACCGCGGCCGGGTTTCTCGCCGCGGTCGGCGTCCTGGCGGCGATCCGGGCGGTGCCGATCGACGGTCCGAGCGGGTTCCCGCCGGAGCGGGCCAAGGAGCTCGCGACCGAGATCGACCTCGACGTCACGCCGCTGGTGGACGCCCTGACTCGTCTGCATCGGGAGACGCCGGTCCGCGTCGTCCACGGTGACTTCGTCCCGAAGAACCTGGTCACCGACGGCCGCCGCTGGACCGCCGTCGACTGGCCGCTCGCCCACCTCGGCCCGGACCTGAGCGACCTCTACACCCTGGTTCGCGATGCCGTTGCCCTTGGCCACGATCGCGGTCCGCTGATCGCCCACTACGTGGAGCTCACCGCCGCCGACCCGTTCCTCGTCGATCGCCAGCTCCGCGCCGGCGGCGCCGCCTTCGCCCTCCGCGCCCTGCACTTCGTCCGGACCGAAGGGCTACGGACCATCCCCGAGGCGTCGACCTGGGACCAGCCGCTCCAGACCGAGCTGACCGACCTGCTCGCCCAGCTCTGCTGACTGACCCCCTGCCCCTGCCGGATGAAATGTCATAACATGGCGGCCGTGATTCTTGAGACAGGTGGCGGACCGGGTGGGCCGACGAGCCCGCAGGCAGGCTTCAGCAGCGTGGACGCGGTGCGGTTCGCCGGGGAGACCGGTGGGCGGCAGGAGGCGTCGCTAGGAGTGACCGCCGGGGCGCTCGGGGCTGCTGATCGGCTGCGGTACAAGGTGTATCCGGTGCTGGACGCGGCGCTCGAGTACGACGCTACGTACGTGGCGGTCGACCTGGTGTTCACGGACGGGAGCCGGCTGTCGGAGCTCGGGGTCACGGATCAGTACGGGTTCGCTTTCGATGCTGCCGGGCAGGGTGCGGCGAAGATCCTGTATGCCGACCAGTGGAACGATGTCCAGGTCGACCTGACGGCCGCGGCCGGTAAGACGGTCGCGGACGTCGTGCTGACGCTCGCGGCGCCGTCGTCCGGGACGCCGTATGTCGGGTGGATCGACGACGTCGAGATCGGCCCGGCGCCGGCGCGGCTCGACGGGGCGGATCTGGCGGCGTACGTCGACACCCGGCGCGGGACGAACACGAGTTTCGAGTTCTCCCGCGGGAACAACCTGCCGCTGACCGCCTGGCCGAACGGGTTCAACTTCATCACCCCGGTCACGGACGCCTCGACGCATCGCTGGGCGTACGAGTACCACCGGCTGAACAACGCCGACAACCTGACCGAGCTGCAGGGGCTGACGTTCTCGCACCAGCCGAGCCCGTGGATGGGAGACCGCGACCAGCTGACGATCATGCCGGTGGCCGCCGCGGAGCCGCTGGGCGATCCGGTGGCGCGGGCCGCGGCGTTCCGGCACGACGACGAGATCGCGCGCCCGGATCTGTACTCCGTCCGGTTCAGCAGCGGACTGCGCGCCGAGCTGGCGCCGACCGACCACGGCGCGATCTTCCGGTTCACGTTCCCGGACGACGCCGCCGGGCGGCACCTGATCTTCGACACGATCGACGAGAACGGCGCGTTCGACTACGCCGACGGCGCGCTCACCGGCTGGGTCGAGAACGGCTCGGAGACCGGGCGGACGCGGATGTTCTGCTATGGCGAGTTCTCCGCCGAGGCGACCTTCGGCCCGGCGTCCGGCGGACGCTCGAACGCCCGGGCGGCGACATTCGCCGCTGACGAGGTGACGCTGCGAATCGCGACGTCGTTCATCAGCGTCGAGCAGGCGCGGCACAACCTGGCGCTGGAGCTGGCAGGTCGCTCGTTCGAGGAGATCCAGGGCGCTGCGAACGCGATCTGGAACGAGCGGCTCGCGGTGATCCGTCCCGAGGGCGCGACCGAGCCGCAGCTGCGCACGGTCTACGGCAACCTCTACCGGCTCAACCTCTACCCGAACTCGCAGTACGAGAACGCCGGGACCGCGGCGGAGCCGTCGTACGTCTACGCGAGCCCGGTGCTGCCGACCGTGGACGGCGCGGCGGTCGTGAAGCCCGGCAAGATGTATGTGAACAGCGGCTTCTGGGACACCTACCGGACGGCGTGGCCGGCGTACGCGTTCCTCTACCCGGAGCTGAGCGCCGAGTTGGTCGACGGGTTCGTGCAGCAGTACCGCGACGGCGGATGGATCGCGCGCTGGTCCTCGCCCGGATACGCGGACTGTATGACCGGGACGTCGTCCGACGTGTCGTTCGCGGACGCCTACCTGCGCGGGGTCGCGTTGCCGGATCCGCTGGCGACGTACGACGCCGGGCTGCGGAACGCGACCGTCGTTCCGGCGGAGACCGAGGTCGGGCGGAAGGGCGCGACGACCGGATTCTTCAACGGGTACGTGAGTACGGACACCGAGGAGAGCGTCTCCTGGTCGCTGGAGGCGTACCTCAACGACTTCGGGCTGGCCGTGATGGCGGCTCGGCTGGCGGACGACCCGGCGGTGCCGGCCGCGCGGCGTGAGCAGTTGCGCGAGGAGTCGGCGTACCTCTATCGGCGGTCGCGGAACTACGTGCTGCTGTTCGATCCGGCGATCAACTTCTTCCAGGGACGGCGGCCGGACGGGACGTTCGCGCAGACGCCGGACGAGTTCGACCCGTGCGAGTGGGGCGGTGACTTCACCGAGACCGACGGGTGGAACTTCGCGTTCCACGTCGCCCACGACCCGCGCGGTCTGGCCAATCTGTACGGCGGTCCGAGCGGGCTGGAGGCCAAGCTCGACGAGTTCTTCGCGACGCCGGAGCTGGGGACGAAGAAGGGCACCTACGACATCGTCATCCACGAGATGCTCGAGGCACGGGCGGTGCGGATGGGGCAGTTCGGTTTCAGCAACCAGCCCGCGCATCACATCGCCTGGATGTACAACTACGCCGGTGCTCCGCACAAGGCGCAGGCCGTCGTCCGCGAGGTGCTCGACCGGCTGTACGTCGGCGAGCAGATCGGGCAGGGGTACCCGGGCGACGAGGACAACGGGGAGATGTCGGCCTGGTACCTGTTCGGGGCGCTCGGTCTGTATCCATTGCGGGTGGGCGCTCCGGAGTACGCGATCGGTTCGCCGCTGTTCCCGCGCGTCACGGTCGCGCCGCTCGGCGGCTCGCCGTTCGTGATCACGGCGTCCGGCGTGGAACATCCTTATGTGCAAGAAGTTCGGGTCGATGGCAAGTCGTTGTCGACGGCATCCATCACCGCGGCCGAGCTGGCGGGCGCTTCGACGGTCGAGTTCGAGCTCGGGTCGTCGCCGTCCGACTGGGCGGCGCTGGAGTCGCCGCCGTCGCTGACCACCGACGACCGGGTCGCTGAGCCGCTCGTCGATCTCATCCCCGCCTCGGCCGATCCGCTGTTCGACAACACGGCTGACACCTCGGCGATGGTTGCCGGTGACACGGTCGAGTGGTCGCTGCCGGAGCCCGGGGTTGCTGCGTTCTACACCCTGACATCCGGTCCTGAGCAGGACGATCCGAGCGGTTGGCGACTTGAGGGTTCCACGGACGGCACGACCTGGACCGTGCTCGATGAGCGTTCGGATCAGGTCTTCGCGTGGCGGCGACAGGTACGCCCGTTCCAGCTGAGCGCGCCGGCAGCGTACGAGCACTACCGGCTCGTGCTGACCGCCGGCGGGAAGCGGCTTACCCAGGTGGAACTGCTCACGTAGGTTCGTGATGCATCAGCACCAGATCGCCGTCCCGGATGACGACGTCGGCGGGGCGGGGCTTGAGCTGCGGGTCGTCGTACGGCGCGAGTGTCCATTCGGTCGGCTGGTTGACTCGGAGGAGATAGACGTCGGTGCGTGACGTGAGGTGCGGCGCGATGGTGTCCGTGGTGCTGATCGTGGCGCCGTCGGGGACGAGCGCGATCATCCGGTCCGCGGCGGCGGTGAACTCGGAGCGGTGGCCGGGGCCTTCGGAGGCGGCCGCCTGGCTGAAGAGGATCAGGGCGGTTGCGGCCAGCGCGGCGGTGATGGTTGGTCGCGCCCAGCGGCGTCGGCGTCCAACCAAGTACGGCCGGAGCAGGACGAGGCTGTGGATGAGCGCGCAGAACAGGATCGGCATCAGGACGGCGTCGTAGTGGAACGTGGGAATCCAGTACAGGATGTAGGTGCTGCCGAGGCGCCAGCCGAGGGTCGGCAGCAGTAGCGCGACCAGCGGGGAACGGACGGCCAGAAAGAGGGTCGGAAGCAACAACAGCAGGACCAGGTGCAGCTTGCCCGCTGACAGGAAGTCGCCGGAGAGCGCGGCCTCCGGCGCCTTGAGCCCGCCTTTGCCGAGGTAGCGATAGTTGCCGTAGGCACTAAATGCGGGAATGATCACGAACACGCTGAGCAGCGACGCGATCGCGCCGCCGGCCGCGGTGATCAGGCCGAGCCGGCGGGTGCCGGGCCGGAGCGCGATCAGCACCCCGAGGACGGCGACCGTCAGCCCGAGATCCTCCTTCACCAGCACGAGCGGGGCCGCGAACGCGACCGCCCGGCCGGACCGCCCGGACAGGAACTCGGTGAGCGCGAACGCGAGCAGCGGGACGGCGAACGCGATCTCGTGGAAGTCGAAGCTGATCGCGTTCAGCAGACCCCAGGACAGTCCGTAGCACGCCCCGACGACGAGGCCGATCGTCCGGCCGAGCGTCGTACAGGCCAGTCTGGTGATCGGGAACACCGACAGGGCGAACAGCAACGCCTGCGCCACCAGCAGGGTCTCGGCCATCGGGAACATCCGGTGGAACGGCGCGAGCACGACCAGGATCGGGTGGAAGTGGTCGCCGAGCAGGATCAGGTTCGGGTCGCGGATCGTTGAGACCGGCAACCTTCCCTGGGCGTAGCTGTGCACGGCCTGGTCGAAGATGCCGAGGTCGAAGCCGCCCGAACGGTACGACCAGTGCCGCAGCAACGCGAACCAGGTGTACGCCGCGGCGAAGAGCGTGGCCAGGATCGCCGCGGGCCAGGCGCTCGCGCGGCGATCGGTGACCGGGGCAACGACATGCCCGAGGCGGTCCGCGACGGCGGTGACCAGGCTCGGGCGGTACGGCGGATCGGCGACCAGAAGCATGATCGGGAGTATGTGGAGCAGCTGCCCAAGGGAACCTGAAGCAAGCTGAAGGGTTCTTCAGGATGCTCCTCAGGGCGTGCGAATCTGGTCCGGTGCGAATACTGGTGGTGGAGGACGAGCAGCGGCTCGCCGCGGCGGTCAAATGGGGTCTGGAGTCCCACGGGTTCGTCGTCGACGTCGTCCACAGCGGTCCCGAGGCGCTCTGGGCGGCCGAGGAGCACGAGTACGGCGCGATCATCCTCGACGTGATGCTGCCCGGCCTGAACGGCTACCGGGTCTGCGAGGCGCTGCGCCGCGGCGGCGACACCACTCCGATCATGATGCTGACCGCCAAGGACGGCGAGTACGACCAGGCCGAAGGGCTCGACACCGGCGCCGACGACTACCTGACCAAACCGTTCTCGTACGTCGTCCTGGTCGCTCGCGTGCGCGCGCTGCTCCGGCGCGGTGGCGGTGCGCCCGCGCCACTGGAGATCGGCGATCTGGTCCTCGACCCCGCCGCCCGGACCTGCCGGCGCGGTGAGCGGCGGATCGAGCTGACCGCGCGCGAGTTCGCCGTCCTCGAATGTCTGGCCCGGCGCCGCGACGTCGTCGTCACCAAAGGCGAGATCCTCGACCAGGTCTGGGATCCGCACTACGAAGGCGACGTCAACGTCGTCGAGGTGCACATCAGTTCGCTGCGCCGCAAGATCGACCAGCCGTTCGGCCGCCGGACACTCGAAACCGTGCGCGGGATGGGCTACCGCCTGACCGGGAGCACCCGATGAAACTGTCCACCGCCGTCCGCGTCGCCCTCGTGGCCGGCCTCCTCGCGGCCGTCCTCGCCACCGGCTTCGCCTTCTGGATGCGCCACGAGATCTACGCGACCCGCTACAAGGACCTCCAGCACCGAGCCCAACAAGCCCGCAACATGGTCGTGGACAACATGTACGCGAATCCGGCGGAGCGAAGCTGGCCCTTCACGATCTCGCACCCGATGACTGATCAGCTTGTCGAGATCGTCGAGGACAACGGGCACCTGCCGGGGTATTCCCGTGAACTGAGCCTCTATATAGACGACGATGGTCCGGCGCTTCAGCCCCTACCGGCCAAATGGGAGCCGAGCTCCCGCCAGGACCGCGGCCAGTACGTGACCTTTGGCGCGCCGGACCTGACACGACTGGAAGACGCCTGTGGCATGGCAACGTCGCGGGACGTCTCGCTGTGCGCGGATCTGAAGAGCCTGGCCGGACGGCGGGTCGAGTTCTACCGCGCCGTCATACCGCTCTCCCGTGTCCCGGTGCCCGGCGGGAAGTTGTTTCCCGGCGACGGGCGGTCGGTGGGCGTTTCGGTGTTCGTGTTGCCGTTCGAGGCCGAGGACGCGGTGGCGGCGGCCGATCGGGTGCTGATTCCGGCGGTACCGGCGGGTGTCCTGCTGATCATGCTGGGCGCGTACGTCACCACGCGCGTGGCCCTCCGCCCGGTCGAGCGGATGCGCGCCCAGGCCGCGACCATCAGCGAGAGCAACCTGCACGAGCGCGTCCCCGTTCCACCGACCGGCGACGTCCTGGCCAGCCTGGCCACGACCCTCAACGAAACCCTCGGCCGCCTCGAGACCGCAGCCGATCAGCAGCGCGGCTTCGTCGCCGACGCCGCCCACGAGCTCCGCAGTCCGATCGCCTCCCTGCGCGCCATCCTCGAAGTCGCCGCCGCCCATCCCGACCGGGCGGACTGGCCCGCAGTGGGCGCCAACGCCGTCGCAGAGGTCCGCCGTCTCCAACAGTTGGCCGACGACCTCCTACTGATCGCCCGCCTCGACGCCGAACCCACCGCGGCCACCACCACGGTCGACCTCGCCGAGCTCACCCGCCGGCAGCTGGCCCGCCGCCTCGACGAAGGCCCCACCCTGACGCTGGAAGCCCCGGACGAGCTCCCCGTCACCGGCAACCCGACGCAACTCGACCGGATCCTTCGCAACCTCCTCGACAACGCCATCCGGCACGCGCGCTCGACCGTCGAGGTCACCCTCGAGCAAACCCCGGACGCCGTCCTCCTGCACGTCGACGACGACGGCGCCGGTATCCGCGAAGCCGACCGCGAGCGCATCTTCGACCGCTTCACCCGGCTCGACGAGGCCCGCACCCGAGACGCCGGCGGCGCCGGTCTGGGCCTCGCCATCGCCCGCGACCTCGCCCACCGCCAGCACGCCACCCTCGCAGTGACCCCGCACCCCGGCACCCGCTTCACCCTGACCCTCACCAACCCGGGCGGGCCGGTAGCGGGTTAGGGCTTGGGGGCTGAGGTGGCTCGGATGTGCAGCTCGGTGCGGAGGGTGACAGTGGAGGGCGGCTTGTTGGGGGTGGCGATGCGGTCTTTGAGCATGAGGCCGGCGGTTCGGCCCAGTTCGTAAGTGGGCTGCGCGACCGTGGTGAGGCTGGGGACGACGAGGTTCGCCCAGGGGGTGTCGTCGAAGCCGACGACGGCGATGTCGTGCGGAGCGCGGAGACCGCGGTTGGCCAGACATTCGAGGGCGCCGACGGTCATCAGGTTGTTGGTGACGAACAGGGCTTCGGGCGGTTCTGGGAGGTTCAGGAGGGACTCCATCGCGGCGAGGCCGCCGGCTTCGCGGAAGTCGGCGTACCGGACCAGCTCCTCGTCCGGGCGGAGGCCGGCGGATTCGAGGGCGGTGCGATAGCCGGCCAGGCGGTCGGTCGCAGTGCTGACGTTGCGCGGCCCGGTGATACAGGCGATCCGGCGGTAGCCGCCGTCGATGAGGTGTTTGACGCCCTCGTGGGCGCCGTGCTCGTTGTCGACCAGGACGGTGTCGGCCTCGATGCCGTCGACCCTGCGGTCGATCAGCACCATCGGCGTCTTCGCATCGGCGAGCTGCTGGACGCCGTCCGCGGTGGAGGTCGGTGAGATGACGACACCGGCCATCTGCTCGGTCAGAACAGCCGAGGCGTACGCCGCCTCCTTCTCCGGGTTCTCGTCCGAATTGCACAGGACGACGTGGTAGCCCGCGGTCTGCGCGACGTCCTCCAGACCGCGCACCAGCGAGGTGAAGAAGGGGTTCTCGATATCGGAGATGACGACGGCCCACAGGTTCGTCGACGACCTGCGCAGGTTCCGGGCGACGCCGTTCGGGCGGTAGCCGAGCTCGGCGACCGCGGCGCGGACCTTCTCGGTCAGCTCGGGGTCGACGTTGCGGCGGCCGCTGAGCACCCGCGAGACGGTCGCCGGAGACACCCCCGATCTACGCGCGACGTCGTAGATCGTCGTCATACCCGCCCCCTACTTGGAGATTGCTTGGCCGTGTGGACCGCATGCTACGGCCAGGGGAGGAGCTCCGGGCGTGGTCCGTTGACTGGGGAGTCGAGGGTGCGGCCGGCGTACCAGGCTGTGAGGGCGTTGAGGGTGCCGGTGAGGACATGCTCTTCGCCGGTGCCGTTCTGCCAGGCGGGGGCGTCGGTGGGTTGCAGGACGAGGTGTACGCCGTCCGGGGTGCGGGGGCGGAGGAAGTCGAGGAGGTGGGCGCAGAAGGGGGCCGGCCAGTCGGCGGGGGTGGCGGCCAGGCCCAGGTCGCTGGTGTGGACGGTGAGCTCGCGCCAGGTGGCGTCGATGCCGTGGGCAAGGGTGCTGTTGCGGTGCAGGATCGGCCGGGACCAGTCGTCGACCTGGTCCCAGGCGGCGACCAGTGCGCTGACTGCGTCGTTCAGATCGGCAGTCAGCTCCGCGGCCGGTCGGTGCGCGCCGGCTTCGATGTCGGCGTCACGGGCCGGGCGGCCGCCGTCGTACACCTCGACGAGCTCGCCGCGCAGGGCGTACTCGACCTGACGGGTCATCGCGCGGGAGAAGTTCGCTATGTGGGTGATCACGTGCCCGCGCGACCAGCCGGGCAGTACCGAGTCACCTCGGGCCGTGGCCTCGTCCAGTCCGGCCACCAGCTCACTGAGCCGGTCGGCAGCGCTCTTCACGTCGGTCAGGGCCACAAACGCTCCTTAGTCCAGTTCTCGGCATCCAGGCGGTACCGAAGGCGCAGGTGGCGACGGTCCGGGTCCGCCTGCCAGAACTCCACCTCATCAGCCTGCAGCGTGTACAGCGTCCAGTTCTTGGCGACCAGTCCGGGGTCAGCAAGCAGCCGCTCGGTCTGCTCGGCGACGGCGGCTCCGACGTCCGCTGGATCAGCCAGGACGTCGCTCTGCCGTGCAGCCAGCGACTCTGCGCGTGCTGGGACCGGACGGGCCAGAAAGTCGCGCGCTGACTCGTCCGGTGCCGCAGCCTCGACTCGACCCAGCAAACGGACCTGTCGGCCGAGCGGGATCCAGTAGAAGGTCAGAGCGGCGTACGGCGTCGCAGTCAGCTCAGCCCCGGTCGGACTGGCTGCCGAAGTCGCGAACTGCCAGCCTTCGGCATTCACGTCCTTCAGAATCAACACCCGCGCGTTCGGCCGTCCGTCGGCTCGGACCGTCGACAGCGTCGCCGCCAGCGGCTCCGGCACCTGCTGATCCACCGCAGCCAGCAGCCACTCGGTGAACAGCGCCTGCGGGTCCTCCGGCGCCTGCTCCGGGTCGAACTGCGGGGGAGTGCCAGTCAGAGTTGGTACGGCGCGCAGGCGGGTCCGCAGGTCGGTCACGCCCCGACCCTAAGCGAGAACCAGGTCCGCTGCCGTGGATAGCCTGTCGGGCATGAGCCTAGATCTGACTGTGTCCGGCCCGGACCTGACCGAAGCGCTGGTCAACATCTCGTCCGTCAGCGGCACCGAGGAGCCGCTCGCGGACCAGGTCGAGGCCGCGCTGTCGGCGTACGGGCACCTTAAGGTCTTCCGGCACGGCAACACGGTCGTCGCCCGGACCGACCTCGGCCGGGCCGAGCGGATCGTGATCGCCGGACATCTGGACACCGTCCCGCTCAACGCCAACCTGCCGGCGCGGCGGGCGGACGGGCTGATCCACGGGCTCGGCGCGTGTGACATGAAGGGCGGCGTCGCCGTCGGACTGCGGCTCGCGGCCACGCTGGCCGAGCCGAACCGGGACGTCACGTACGTCTTCTACGACTGCGAAGAGGTCGAGTCCGAGCGGAACGGGCTCTTCAGGCTGACGCAGTCGAACCCGGAGCTGCTCGAAGGCGTCTTCGCGGTCGTCATGGAGCCGTCGAACGCCGTCGTCGAGGCCGGCTGCCAGGGGACGATGCGGATCGAGGTGACCACCCGCGGCGAGCGGGCGCACTCGGCCCGGTCCTGGATGGGCTCGAACGCGATCCACGCGGCCGGGGAGATCCTCGCGCGGCTGGCGGCGTACGAGCCGCGCCGGGTGCCGATCGACGGGCTGGAGTACCGCGAGGGGCTGAACGCGGTCGGGATCACCGGCGGCGTCGCGGGGAACGTCGTCCCGGATCTGTGCACGGTCGAGATCAACTACCGGTTCGCGCCGAGCCGGAGCGAGGCCGAGGCCGAGGCGCACCTGCGCGAGGTGTTCGAGGGGTACGACGTCGTCGTCACCGACTCGGCGCCGGGCGGGCTGCCCGGGCTGGAGCGGCCGGCCGCGGCGGCGTTCCTGCAGGTCGTCGGCGGTGAGCCGAAGCCGAAGTTCGGCTGGACCGACGTGGCCCGGTTCACGCTGCTCGGCGTCCCGGCGGTGAACTACGGGCCCGGCGACCCGCTCTATGCGCACAAACAGGATGAATTCGTGCCGGAGGCCGATATCGAGGTGTGTGAACAGCGGTTGAGGAGTTGGTTGACCGGCCCGGCGTGAGCCGGTGCCGTGCCCGGGTTGGTCCTAACCTGGTGACATGGCAGACGAACCTTCGACCAACCCCGGCCGCCCGATCGGTCACCAGCAGCGCGGGCCGGTGGTGACGCGCCGCAGCCAGGTGCAGAACTCGACCTCCGAGCAGCGGCTGCTGGACAGCCGCGGCCCGTCCGACTGGGTGCACACCGACCCGTGGCGGGTGCTGCGGATCCAGTCGGAGTTCATCGAGGGGTTCGGCATGCTCGCCGAGCTCGGCGCGGCGATCAGCGTGTTCGGCTCGGCGCGGACCAAACCCGACGACCCGATGTACGTCGCCGCCGAGGAGCTGGCCCGGAAGCTGGTCGAGGCCGGGTACGCCGTCATCACCGGCGGCGGCCCGGGCGTGATGGAGGCGGCGAACAAGGGCGCCTCCGAGGCCGGCGGCGTGTCGGTCGGGCTCGGGATCGAGCTGCCGTTCGAGAACGGGCTGAACGAGTGGGTCGACATCGGGATGAACTTCCGCTACTTCTTCACGCGGAAGACGATGTTCGTGAAGTACGCCCAGGGGTTCGTGGTGATGCCGGGCGGGTTCGGCACGCTGGACGAGCTGTTCGAGGCGCTCACGCTGGCCCAGACGCGGAAGGTCACGTCGTTCCCGGTGGTGCTGTTCGGGACGTCGTACTGGGGCGGCCTGGCCGACTGGCTGCGGGAGACGATGCTCGCCGACGGGAAGATCTCGGCGGCCGACCTGGACATGTTCACGATCACCGACTCGGTGGACGAGGCGGTCAGCTACATCATCAAGGCGGCCGAGCTGGCCGACGCCGCCGCCGAGGAGGCCGCGGCCGAGGCCGCGCGCGATGTCGCCGAGGCCGAGAACCCGGCCGCCCGGGCCCGGCGCGAGTCGCACCGGCTCGGCTCCGACGGCAGCTGATTTCGCCGCCCGATCCCCGTCCCGGGCGTGCTGGGACGGGGGTTGACGGAAAGTGGCCGGTGTGGTGGGGACCCGCCGATTGTGCGGGTGACTGGATGGACATGGCACGATCGGTCCCGTGATGTGGTTCTTCGGGTTGATCGTGGTCGTCTTGATCGGGGCCGTCGCAGTGGTGGCCTCGGGTCGTTGGGGTGCCATGAGTACGGCGTACGACGATCGGCCCGACATGACGGTGCCCGCGCGGCAGGCGCTGACGTCGACCGAGATCGAGTCCGTCCGGTTCGCGGTCGGCGTCCGCGGCTACCGGATGGACGAGGTCGACACGCTGCTCGAGCGGGTCGCCCGGGAGGTCGCCGAGCGCGACCGCCGGATCGCCGACCTGGAGCGCGCCGTCGCCCCGATCGTCGACGCCCCCGAGGGCGCCGGCTTCACCTCCCGCTACGGCTACACCGCGGCCGACTTCGACGACACCGGTACCCAGCAGCCGATCCTCGTCGGCGGCAACTTCCCGGCCGACCCGCCGGCCGTCGTCGCCGAGCAGCCGGCCGTTTCGGCCGCGGCAGAGACGCCCGCCGAGCAGACCCCGGCCGCTCCCGAGCAGCCGGCTGCGGATCAGCAGCCGCTCGGCTCGGACGAGCAGCCGACGCCCGCCACTGCGCAGCCGGTCGCCGAGCAGCAGGCGACCGCTCCGGTCGCTGATGAGCCGGTCACCGCTGAGCAGCCTGCCGTCGTCCCCCCGCCCGTCCTCGACGAGCAGCCGGCGGCCGCGCCGGAGCCGCCGCCCACCGCCGCCACTGCCGCGGCCACCGAGTACGAGCGCCTGCAGGCCGAGGCCCGCGCGCTCCTCGCGTCGACCGGCAGCCTCCCCACCATCCAACCCCGCCTCGACCAGCCCACCCCCGAGCAGCCCGCCCCTGAGCAGCCGCCTGCAGCGCCATCCGCAGCGCCGGCCGAGCCGCCCGCTCAGCCGCCCGTTCAGCCGTCTGGCGCGCAGGAGCCGCCGGCCGCGCCGACTGCCGAGGCCTCCCAGTCCTGGTTTCAGGACGAGCTGACTCCGCAGTCCGAGGTTCCGCAGTCGCCGCCGGCTCAGCAGCCTCCGGCCGCGCCGCAGCAGTCGTACGCGCCCGTCGTGCAGCAGCCGGTGCCGACTCGGCAGACCTACGCGCCCGCGCCGCAGCCGACCCGGCCCGCGCAGCAGAGCGCGCCGGTACGGCCGCCCACCGTCGTCCAGCCGCCGCCCTCGGCCCAGCAGCAGCCCGTCGTCCAGCAGCCGCCCGCGCCCGCACCGCCTGCGGGCCAGCAGCCGGCTCCGGTGCCGCACTGGGTGCAGCCGGGAGAGCCGCAGACGCCGCAGGAGCACGCGACGAACGGGAACGGGCAGCAGCAGCTCGGCGCGTTCGAGCAGGCCGAGGAGGGTTGGGAGTTCAAGCCCGCCGCCGAGCCGGGTTCCCAAGGGCGCCACAGCGCGCCGCCGGAGCAGACGGCGTACCGCCGACCTAACTGACGGCCGTCGCGGCACGCACTTTCTGTCGGTGGCTTGGGGTTCACTTGACGACATGGTCATCACGCAATGGGATCCGCCGCGCGAATACCCGCTGAACCGCCTGCGCAACGAGGTCACCGCATGACGGTGATCGGCGCCGACGGGCAGCCGCGCTGCGGGTGGGCGACGTCCGCCCCGGAGTACGTCGAGTATCACGACACCGAGTGGGGCAAGGAGATCCGCGACGACCGCGGGCTGTTCGAGCGGATGACGCTGGAGGGTTTCCAGTCCGGCCTGTCCTGGATCACCATCCTGCGCAAGCGGGAGAACTTCCGGACGGCGTTCGCGCACTTCGATCCCGAGATCATCGCGAAGTACGGCAGCGACGACTTCGATCGGCTGATGGCCGATACCGGGATCGTCCGCAACCGGCTGAAGATCAACGCGACGATCTCCAACGCGCGCGCCCTGCTGGAGCTGGCCGACGGCGAGTTCACCGAACTGCTCTGGAGCTTCCGGCCGGCCGAGCAGAAAACGCCGAAGACCCTCGGCGACGTCCCGGCGACGACGCCGGAGTCGGTCACGCTGTCGAAGGCGCTGAAGAAGCACGGTTTCGTCTTCGTCGGACCGACGACGGCGTACGCGTTGATGCAGGCGACCGGCATCGTCAACGACCATCTGGCCACCTGTATCGCCCGCTGACTTTTTCACTGCCTGGTCGGTACCGATCAAGGCCGATGCAAGTGCCGAATGCACGTGCATTCAGCACGAAATCGTGCAATTCGAATTGACTCGAAGACAAACGGCTGAACGAGTTGTGTTCCAGGCACACAACGTGATGTGGTGTTCGCGGACTCCCCGTCTGTCAGGTGGTTGTCCGGTCGTGACTCGCCCGACCGGAAAGCGGCCGGGGAGTCCACCAACATTTCTACCGGCCGTTGAAAACCGGCTTCTGTTTCGCGACGAACGACGCGACCGCGTTCTTGTGATCCTCGGTGTCGCCGGTCAGCTGCATCTTCGCCGCCTCGAACTGGAGCGCCTCGGCCAGCGTGTGCGTCGCCGAGTACGCGACCGACTGCCGGACCGAGCCGTACGCGACCGTCGGGCCGGCCGCCAGCTTCGCGGCCAGCTCGCCGACGGTCGCCGTCAGCTCGGCCGCCGGGACGACGGACGTCGCGAGCCCGAGCTCGAGCGCCTCGGCGGCCGGGACCGTCCGCGGGAAGTACAGCAGCTCCAGCGCCTTCGCCTGACCGATCAGCCGCGGCAGCGTCCAGGAGATCCCGGTGTCGCAGGACAGCGCGATCCCGGTGAAGGCCATGTTGAAGCCGGCCGTGTCCGCGACGATCCGCAGGTCGCACGCGAACGCCATCGACGCGCCGGCGCCCGCCGCCACGCCGTTGACCGCGGCAATGACCGGCTTCGGCATCTCGGCCAGCGCGAGCGCGATCGGCGCGTAATGATCGGGCACCGTGCTCCACAACGCGTCGGTGTCGTTGGCCTCCAGCAGGCCGATGTGCTCCTTGAGGTCCTGCCCGACGCAGAACGCGCGGCCCGTCCCGGTCAGCACCACGACGCGGACGGCGTCGTCCGCCGCCGCGGCCTGGACGGTGTCGCGCAGCAACACCTTCGTCGCGGTGTCGAGCGAGTTCATCGCGTCCGGCCGGTTCAGGGTGATGGTGGCGACGCCCTCGGCGACGGCGTACGTGACGGAGTCACTCATCGTGGTCAGCTCCTAGACAATCCGTGAGGAATTTCAGTGCAGTGTCAGGCAGTCGTCGACGAAACGCCCGGCCGCGGGGCCCAGACGTTCGGCGTGGAAATCGAAGTACGCGGCGGCCTTCGTCCCGGCCCAGCCGGCCGGTAGCAACTCGGCCGGCAGACCCGGGTCGCGGAACAGGAACTTGCGCCATTCGTGGACGAGTTCGGACCGGACGGCGAAGGCCTGCTCGTCGGTCGTGCCGTCGCCCGCGGCGTCCACCAGGGCCTTCGCCTCGATCAGCCAGGCGTCGTACGACGCGCCGAGCTCGTCGAGTTTCCAGACCCGCCGGGCGAACTCCGGGGCGGCCTCGTCGACCGGCGCGCGGAAGCGGTCCGCGGGGATCTGTTCGGCGGCCAGGATCTGGTCGACCTCGGCGTCGTTGCGCAGCCCGACCCAGGCGCCGTCCGACAGCGGAGCCCAACCCAGGAAGGAGAGTTGGCTCGCGAGCTGTTCGCGGCGGCGGGCGTTCGGGACCTCGCGCAGAATGCCCAGATGCCAGTGCTGGTCCCAGCCGGCGGCGCCGCCCGGATCGGCTCCGTCGGGGCCGGTCCGGTAGATGCGGGCGGCCGCGTCGTCGAGCCGGCGACGCGCCCGGGTGGACAAGCCGTAACCGGGCTGGCCGTCGATCCGGACCGGCTCCAGCCAGCCCTGACGGACCATCCGGGAGACCGCCGTCCGGACGGCGGGCGGGTGGACGCCGAGCGGCGCCAGCAGCCGGACCAGCGCCGCGACCGGGGCCCGCGCGCCGCGTGCGCGCAGGTGGTCGCCGTAGAGGTCGAAGAGGGCTGAACGGGCGTGCACAAGACCCGAGTCTGCCGTATGGTGCGCACCTTCGCCCCGCTATCGGGAATAATGGGTTCGGATACACCTTGCGATACGCGCCGACGGCGCATCACCGCGCGGCGCCGGACGGTTCCGTTCGGTGTCGTCGCTCAACACCGAACTGGGAAGGGGTGCGCGCATGGCGGCGATGAAGCCGCGGACGGGCGATGGTCCGCTCGAGGTCACCAAGGAGGGCCGCGGGATCGTGATGCGGGTTCCGCTCGAGGGCGGCGGCCGCCTGGTCGTCGAGCTCAATGCCGACGAAGCGACCGAGCTCGGCAACGCACTGAAGGCCGTCGTCGGCTGACCGATCTCCCCGGGGTGCCCTGGTCCGCACTCCTTGATCAATCCTTCGACCCCGGTGGGTGCCGTGCTCGGCACCGGCCGGGGTCGTTACGGTTGGCACCGCAAAGTTTCCTGGACACCTGACCGAACCCTGTGAGGACCCTCTAGTGGCTCGCCGCACCAGCACCTTCGCGTACCCGACGATCCCCGCCGTTGGCTGGCAGGCCGGCCTGCCGGTGCACGGCGCGCCGACCTGGGTGATCGTGGCCGGAGCGGACGGTCTGCCGGCCGCCGCGAAGGAGGCCGGCGAGCGGCTGGGCGTCGATCTGGACCGGCTGTTCGAGGTCCAGCAGGAGGCCGGGTTCAGCACGGCGGCCGGCTCGACGGCGGCGTACCCGCTGCTCACCGGCGAGGTCCGCGAGGTGCTGCTGGTCGGCGCCGGCGAGCAGACCGCGAAGGAGCTGCGCCAGGCCGGCGCGGCGATCGCGCGGTTCGGCCGCGGTAAGGACGAGCTCACCACGGTCGTTGCCGAGGGCATCGACGACGCGGCGGTCCAGGCGTTCGCCGAGGGCGTCGTGCTCGGCTCGTTCAGCTACACGCTGAAGACGGCCGACACGCCGGAGCCGGTGGTCGCGCGGGTGACGCTGACCGACGGTTCCGCGGCCGAGCGGCAGGCGGTCGTCGATCGCGGCATCGTGATCGGCCGGACCGGCTGGCTGGCCCGCCAGTTCGCGATCACGCCGTCCAACGAGAAGGACCCGGCCTGGCTGGCCGCCCGGGCGACCGAGCTGGCCGCGTCGACCGGTCTCGAGGTCACCGTCTGGGACGAGAAGAAGCTGGCCGCCGACGGGTTCGGCGGCATCCTCGCGGTCGGTCAGGGCTCGACCCGGCCGCCGCGGCTGATCCGCCTCGACTACGTCCCGGAGGGCGCCGGCGACGACACGCCGTACGTCGTCCTGGTCGGCAAGGGCATCACCTACGACACCGGCGGCCTGTCGCTGAAGCCGCGCGAGGCGATGGTGTCGATGAAACGCGATATGACCGGCGGCGGCTCGGTGATCGCAACGCTGTCGGCGCTGCGGGAGCTGGGCGCGAAGGTTCGCGTCACCGGGCTGATCTGCGCGGCCGAGAACATGCCGTCCGGGACGGCGTACCGGCCGGACGACGTGATCCGGCACTTCGGCGGCCGCACGACCGAGGTGAAGAACACCGACGCCGAGGGCCGGCTGGTGATGGCCGACGGGCTCGCGTACGCCGTCCAGGAGCTGCAGCCCGACGTCCTGGTCGACATCTCGACGCTGACCGGCGCGATCAAGATCTCCCTCGGCGCGATGCTCTACGGCGGCCTGTTCGCCACCGACGACGCGCTCGCCGACAACCTGACCGAGGCCGGCCGGGCGGCAGGCGAGGAGCTGTGGCGGATGCCGCTCCCCGCCGAGTACGAGTCGCTGATCGCCACCCCGATCGCCGACGCCGTCAACTCCTCCAAGGGCCCCGGCTCGATCACCGCGGCCCTCTTCCTCAAAGCCTTCACCGGCACCACGCCCTGGGCGCACCTGGACCTCTCGTCGATCGCCGAGTCGCCCAGCGACCACCACGAGTACTCCGCCGGCTCCACCGGCGCCGGCGCCCGCCTCCTCACCACCTGGCTGGCCTCCGAAGCCCCCACCGCCGGCATCGGCTGACCTGCAGGCTCAGCGGGTGGCGGCGCGGATGATCTGCGGGTACGCCGTCATCGCCGTGCCGAAGTGGTCGACCGCGCCCATCGAGCGGACATCGATGCGTGCGCCCTTGGCGCGGAGGCCGGTGGCGCAGACCTCGGAGTTCGCGGCGCGGACGTCGGTGTCCTTCGTGCCGCTGTAGAAGTCCAGCGGGACTCGGGGTGACCAGTCGTGGCAGATCTGGTCGGCTGCGCGCATGGCCCGTCGGAGGCGTCCGGTCGGGTTCTGCAGCTGGTTCAGGTAGTCGGCCGTGAAGAGCTTGGCCGGGGCGTCCGGCAGGCCGCGGACGATCTCTTCGGTGGTGTGCGAGCCGTCGAGCAGCTGCTCGACCCGCTCGGCGTACGGCGACTGGAACACCTCGCGAGGGTCGTCGTACAGACCGACCGTGCGGTTCCACGAGGTGATGAAGTAGGCGAGGTAGAGCGTGGCGATCTGCGGCCGGACGCCGCCGTCGAACACCGCCGGGAGCTGGACGTTCAGCAGGTCGAACGGCGAGGCGACCGCATGGAGTGAGCCGAGCCGGAACGAGCCTGCCGCCCCGCGCTGCAGCGCCCGGCCGACGCCCAGAGTGGCCCGACCGCCTTGGGAGAACCCGGTGACCAGCACATCGCGTTTCAGCGCGACGCCGCGCCGGACGCTGAAGGTCCGGGCCGCGAGCAACATGTCGGTCGAGGCGCTGGTCTCGGTCGCGGTGTCGAGGTAGGGATGGCGACCCGGGCCGAGACCGAGGCCGAGGTAGTCGGGCGCCACACCGGCCAGACCGGCGCCGGCGAACAGCGCGGTGATCAGGCGGTCGGTCGAGTCCGGGTCGACGGAGGCGGCGTACGCCTTCGTCCCCATGGTGCCGTGCAGGTACTCGGCAACGCTCAGCGCGCCGCGGCGGCCGTCGGGGAGGACGACGATGCCGGACGCCGTGGTCGGGCGGCCCTTGGCGTCGATGGTGCGGTAGATGAGCCGGTACACGGTGACGTCGTACCGGGCCTTCGGTGCGTTGACGAAGCCTCGTTCGGCTGCTGCCGCGTCGAGCTCGGCGGCGGTGAGCTTGCCGACCTGGACGGCGGAGACGAGGGCGCCGCGGGGTGCGTGTGCGGTCGCCTGCGCGACGGCGGACTCGGCTAGGGAAGGCTGGCTGACTGCGACGGCGGACAGCGGCGCGGCGAGCAGCGCGCCGACGGCGAGGGCGGCGGGGACGATCCGGAAAGCTCGTGAAGTCATGTCACCAGCCAACCGGCGGCGATCACCCGCCACCATCGGGCCATACCCCCGGTTCGGAGTGGGGGTAGCCCTACCTCTGCAGGGAGTTGTACAGCTCGACAGTCCGCTCGGCGACGGTGACCCAGCTGAACTGCGATACTGCGCGCTCGCGCCCGGCCTTGCCCATTGCGGCGGCCTTGGCCGGGTTGGCGACCAGCTCGTTGATGCCGGTGGCAAGGTCGCGTTCGAAGGTGTCGATGTCGTTCTCGTCGTACCGGACGAGGGTGCCGGTGACGCCGTCGTCGACCACCTCGGGGATGCCGCCGACGGCGCTCGCGACGACGGCGGTCTCACAGGCCATCGCTTCGAGGTTGACGATGCCGAGCGGCTCGTAGATCGACGGGCAGCAGAACGCGAGGGCGTGCGTCAGCACCTGCCGGACCTCCTCGCGCGGCAGCATCTCGGACACCACGAAGACGCCGTCGCGGGCTGCCTTCAGGTCGTCGATCAGCGCGTCGGTCTCGGCCTTCAGCTCGACAGTGTCGGCCGCACCGGCCAGCAGGACCAGCTGCACCGACGGGTCCAGCTGCAGGCCGGCTCGGAGCAGATGCGGGACGCCCTTCTGCCGGGTGATGCGGCCGACGAACGTGACGTACGGCCGGCTGAGGTCGACGCCGAGCCGCTCCAGCACGTGCGTCGACGGGTCCGGGTGGTAGAAGTCCGCATCGATGCCGTTGGAGATGACATGCACCTTGGCCGGGTCGATCGCCGGGTAGCAGTCCAGGACGTCGTCCCGCATGCCGCGGCTGACTGCGACCACGGCGTCCGCCGCCTCGTACGCCGTCTGCTCGGCCCAGCTCGACAACCGGTAGCCGCCGCCGAGCTGCTCGGCCTTCCACGGACGGCGCGGCTCCAGCGAGTGGGCGGTCACCACGTGCGGGACGTCGTACAGGAGCTTGGCCCAGTGGCCGGCCATGTTGGCGTACCAGGTGTGCGAGTGCACGAGCTGTGCGTCGCCGACCGCCGCTGTCATGGTCAGATCGGTGGAGAGGATCCGGAGCGCCGCGTTCGCGTGCGGAATCCGCCGGTCGTCCTCGGTGTGCGCCGTCGCGCCGAGGCGCGGCTCACCCATGCAGTGGACGTCGACGTCGAGCAGTCGGCGCAACTCACGGACCAGGAAGTCCACGTGCACCCCCGCCCCGCCGTACACGTCCGGTGGGAACTCACGCGTCAGAATGGCGACCTTCATAAGCTCCGACGATAGGTCATCACTTGAGCTTCGTGGCGACCCAGAACCGAAGCTTTCCGTGTCGCTCGTCCTCCAGCTCCCCGCCCGCCGCCTCGATCACCTTCCGCGAAGCCACGTTGTCCGCATCGCACGTCACCAGCGCCGGGTCGATCCCCAGCTCAGCAGCCACCGGCAGCGCCTGCGCCAGCATCTCCGTCGCATACCCCCGCCGCCGCGCCGACGGCCGCACCGCGTACCCGATGTGCCCGCCCAGCTCCAGCAACGGCGCATTCAACTCATGCCGAATCGACAACCGCCCCAACCACTCGTCCCCCTCCACGAACCACAACACCGTGTAAGGCACGATCCCCGCCACCAACACCGCCCCCGGCTCAGCAGCCCCCCGAATCCCCTCCACCAACCTCGCAAACTCCCCAACATCCCCCACCTCCTCCCGACTCCACCTCTCCTCCTCACCCCCCACAAACGCCTCAGCCCCCATCCACCGCTCCCCCTCAGCCCCCCACTCATCCCAAGCCCCCAAATACGACCGATGCACAGTCACACTAGGTACAACCAAACGCGCCATCCCCCCAGTCTCACTCACCCCCGGTAACCACCCAGTACCGCAGCTTCCCGTCGTACTCGTCCTCCAGTACGCCGCCGGCCGCCTCGATCGCCTTCCGCGACCCGACGTTGTCGACCAGACAGGTGATGCGCACGCGCTCCAGACCGAGCGCTGCGGCGTACGGAAGCGATTCGGTGACCATCCGGGTCGCATGCCCGCGACGACGCGCGGACGGCCGGACGGAGTACGTGATGTGCCCCATAGCCTCGGCGAACGCCGGTGCGAGCCGGTGGCGGATCGACAGCCGGCCGAGCCACTCCGGGCCGTCGACGTACCAGAGCACCGTCTGGTGGATCAGCCCCGGCGGCAGTGGGGTTGCCGGATCGGCCTCACTGGCGAGCGCCTCGACGAGGCGCGTGAACTCCGCCGGGTCCGCAGCCTCCTCCAGCGACCACGCTCTGGAGTCGCCGGTGATGGTCCGGGCGCCGAGCCAGCGCTCATCGGCGCCGAACTCGCGCCAGGCGGTCAGGAACGAGTGGTGAACAGAGGTGGTCGGAGTGGTGAGCGTCGGCACGGTTCCAGTCTCGCGACACTCGCAACTGCTTATGCGGGCTCGCTGGGCCGACTAAGGTGCGGACATGGCAAAGGCGCCCAGAATTCTCGGAATCGTGCTGGCCGGTGGTGAGGGGAAGCGGCTGATGCCGCTGACGGCGGACCGGGCCAAGCCGGCTGTGCCCTTCGGGGGCAGTTATCGGTTGATCGATTTTGTGTTGTCGAACTTGGTGAACGCGGGTATTCGCAGTCTGTGCGTGCTGACGCAGTACAAGTCGCACTCGCTGGACCGGCATGTGACGATCACCTGGCGGATGTCGACGTTCCTGGGCAACTACGTGACGTGTGTGCCGGCGCAGCAGCGGCTGGGGCCGCAGTGGTACCAGGGCAGCGCGGATGCGATCTACCAGTCGATGAACCTGATCAACGACGCGAAACCGGACATCATCGTGGTGTTCGGCGCCGACCACGTGTACCGGATGGACGCCTCGCAGATGGTGGCCGACCACATCGCGCGCGGGAACGGCGTGACGGTGGCGGGGATCCGGGTGCCGCGGGCGGAGGCGTCGGAGTTCGGCGTGATCAAGACCGCGGACGACGGGCACACGATCGCCGAGTTCCTGGAGAAGCCGGCCGACCCGCCCGGCCTGCCGGACTCGCCGGACGAGACGTTCGCCTCGATGGGCAACTACGTGTTCAGCGCCGACGTGCTGGTGGAGGCGCTCCGCAAGGACGCCGCCAACCCGGCGTCCCGGCACGACATGGGCGGCGACATCGTCCCGATGCTGGTTGCCGAGGGCAAGGCCGGCGTCTACGACTTCAAGGACAACGACGTCCCCGGGGCCCTCGACCGGGACCGCTCGTACTGGCGCGACGTCGGCTCGCTCGACTCGTACCACGAGGCGCACATGGACCTGGTCTCGATCCAGCCGGTCTTCAACCTCTACAATTCCGACTGGCCGATCTTCACCTCGCACCCGCAGCTGCCCGGCGCGAAGTTCACCGACAACGCGACCGTCAGCGAGTCGATCATCTGCCAGGGCTCGATCGTGTCCGGCGCGACCGTCGACCACTCCGTGCTCGGCTCCAACGTGAAGGTCGGCGCGGGCGCGAAGGTCGAGCGCGCGGTGATCATGGACAACTGCACGATCGGCGCCGGCGCCGTCCTGAAGAACGTCATCCTGGACAAGAACGTCGTCATCCCGCCCGGTGTCGAGATCGGCATCGACCCGGACTACGACCGCCAGCGCGGCTTCACCGTCTCCAAGGGCGGTGTGACGGTACTCGGCAAGGGCCAGGTGGTCGACCCGCCCGGGACGGCGGCGCCGGTCGCCGTGACCTCGGAGCCGGAGGCGGAGGTCGCCGAGGCATGAGCCGCGAGTCGGAGGCACTGCAGCTGGACGCCGCCGACCCGGGGCACCGGGAGCTGTTCGACATCCCCCCGGTGCCCGAGGGCCCGTACCCCGAGGTCGCCTACTTCGCGGGTAACTCACTCGGCCTGCGCCCGAAGGCCACCCGGGTCGAGCTGCTCGAAGACCTCGACTCCTGGGCCGCTCTGGGCGTCGAGGGGCACCTGGAGGGCCAGCGGCCGTGGCTGCCGTACCACGAGC
The DNA here is from genome assembly GCF_055584105.1 of Kribbella sp. NPDC104218. NCBI lineage: Bacteria > Bacillati > Actinomycetota > Actinomycetes > Propionibacteriales > Kribbellaceae > Kribbella > Kribbella sp. NPDC104218. The sequence continues at coordinate 216,458 of NZ_JBVJMQ010000001.1, read as the reverse complement.
TACTGACCGGCCCTGCGGCCCGACTGGTCGGCGCACTGCCCAGCGAGACCGTCGTGATGAACTCGCTGACCGTCAACCTGCACCTGTTGATGGTGTCCTTCTACCGCCCCACACCGACCCGCTACCGGATTCTGATCGAGGACTCCGCGTTCCCCTCCGACAGCTACGCCGTCCAGTCCCAGGCGCGCTTCCACGGGTACGCCGACGCCGTCGTCCGGCTCAAACCGCGCCCAGGTGAGGACTGTCTGCGGACGGCGGACGTCGTCGCCCAGCTCACCGACGAGGTGGCGCTGGTGCTGCTCGGTGGGGTCAACTACCTGACCGGCGAGCTGATGGACATCCCAGCGATCACAGCGGCCGGGCAGACCGCCGGTGCGATCGTCGGCTGGGATCTGGCGCATGCGGCCGGCAACGTGCCGCTGGAGCTGCACGACTGGGGTGTGGACTTCGCTGCGTGGTGTTCGTACAAGTACCTGAACTCCGGGCCCGGCTCGCTCGCAGCAGCGTTCGTGCACGAGCGACACCTCGGTGGCGACAGACCGCGGTTCGAAGGCTGGTGGAGCACCGACGCGGCGACGCGGTTCGAGATGACGCCGGAGTCCCGTCCGCCCCCGACTGCGGACGCTTGGCAGGTGTCGAACCCGCCCATCTTCTCCATGAGCCCAGTGCGAACCTCGCTGGAGATTTTCGACCGTGTCGGCATCGGAGTCCTGCGGGAGCGGAGTCTGCGGCTGACGGCGTACCTGGAGCAGTTGCTGGCCGACGTACCGGCGCAGCTGATCACGCCGACCGATCCGGCCCGCCGGGGCGCGCAGCTGTCGCTGCGGATCGGCGGTGCGCTGACTGCCGGTGAGCTGTCCAAGCGGCTACGGTTCGAGTACGGCGTCATCGCGGACGCGCGGGAGCCCGACGTCCTGCGACTTGCGCCAGTGCCCCTCTATTCGACGTACCACGACTGCTGGCGCGCGGCGGCTGCGCTGGCCGAGGTGATAGCGGAATGAAGGTTGCGATCGTCGGGGCCGGGCTGACCGGCAGCCTCCTGGCCTGCTACCTGGCCCGGCGCGGCCTGACGGTGACTCTGTACGAGCGTCGCGCGGACCCGCGGGCCGGTACGGCGGAGCGCGGCCGGTCGATCAACTTGGCGATCTCCGAGCGCGGTCTGGACGCGTTGCGCCGGATCGGGCTCGACAAGACGGTCATGGCCGATGCGCTGCCGATGAAGGGCCGGATGATCCATCCGGTCTCCGGGCCGCTCGACTTCCAGCAGTACTCCGCAGGCGGCGAGCGGGCGATCAACTCGATCAGCCGGGGCGCTCTGAACAATGCGCTGCTGACTGCAGCCGCTGCGGCTGACGGCGTGTCAGTGGAGTTCGAACACCGCCTCTGCGAGCTGGACTCGGCTGCCGGCCGGATGGTGTTCCAGACGCCGTCCGGGAAGGTAGAGGCGACGGCGGACGTCGTACTGGGCGCGGACGGCGCTGGATCGGCCGTGCGCGAGCAGCTGCTCGCCGAGGGCGTCGTCGCGGAGGACGTCGACTTCTTGGACTACGGCTACAAGGAGCTGTCGATTCCGGCCGCGGACGGCGACTTCGCGCTCGACCCGGGCGCACTGCACATCTGGCCGCGCGGGACGTCGATGATGATCGCCCTGCCGAATCCGGACCGCTCTTTCACCTGCACGCTCTTCTGGCCGGCCGGCTCCTTCGACGCGCTCACCACGGCCGGAACGATCTCCGCGTACTTTGCCGAGCACTACCCCGACGTCCTCCCGCTGGCGCCCACTCTGGTCGACGACTACCTGAACAACCCGGTAGGAGTCCTGGGCACCGTTCACACCCTGCCCTGGCAGGCCCACGGCCGTACCGGTCTCATCGGCGACGCCGCGCACGCAATCGTCCCCTTCTACGGCCAGGGCGCGAACTGCGCCTTCGAGGACGTAGTCGAGCTGGACCGGTGCCTGGACGACACAGCTGGCTCCTGGGCCAGAGCCCTCCCGTTGTTCGAGTCCCGCCGCCGTCAGAACACCGAAGCCATCGCCGCCATGGCGCTGGCCAACTTCATCGAAATGCGCGACAAAGTCGCCTCCCCGGCCTACCGCTTCACCAAACAGATCGAACACGCCCTGGAGCGCGCCTTCCCCGGCCGCTACGTCTCCCGCTACGAGCTGGTCTCCTTCACCACCACGCCGTACGCCGAAGTCCAGCAGCGAGTCCGCCGTCAGCAACAGCTGGTTCGAGGGGCTGTCGTCGCACTTGCCGGCCTCCTGCTCGTAGTAGCCCGAAAGGCGCGCCGCCGATGACACTGTGGACGCCGGAGCTTCTGACTGGGCAGCCGAAGGACGTCGGGCTGCTGCGGCACTTCGTCAACGGCTCGTTCGTGGAGTCGCCTGCGCGGTTCGCGAAGACCAGTCCGGTGACGGGCGAGCAGATCTTCGAGGTGTGCGAGGCCGACGAGTCGACTGTCGACGCTGCGGTCAGCGCCGCACGGACAGCGTTGAAGGGGCCCTGGGCGCGGCTGGGGGAGCAGGGCCGGGCGAACGTGCTCCGCAAGGTGGCTGACGAGCTGGAGCGCCGGTTCGAGGATCTGGTGGCGGCCGAGGTGGGCGACACCGGGAAGTCGATCAGCCAGGCGCGGACGCTGGACATTCCCCGAGGCGCGGCGAACTTCCGGGCGTTCGCGGATTTCGCGGTGACGACGCCGACCGAGTCGTACACGACGACGCTCCCCGACGGGCGGCGCGCGCTGAACTACGCCGTCCGCAAACCGGTCGGTGTGGTGGCGATCGTCGTCCCGTGGAACCTGCCGTTGCTGCTGCTCACCTGGAAGGTCGCCCCGGCGCTTGCCTGTGGCAACACGGTGGTCGTGAAGCCGTCCGAGGAGACCCCGTCGTCCGCGACGGTGCTCGCCGAGGTGATGGCCGCGGCCGGCGTCCCCGAGGGGGTCTTCAACGTCGTGCACGGCTTCGGCCCGGCGTCCGCGGGGGAGTACCTGACCAGACATCCGGGCGTGGACGCGATCACGTTCACCGGCGAGTCGAGTACCGGCAGCGCGATCGCGAAGGTCGCCGCGGACCGAGTGAAGGCCGTCTCGTTCGAGCTCGGCGGCAAGAACGCCGGTCTGATCTTCGCGGACGCCGATCTGGACGCCGCCGTCGAGGGCTCGGTCCGCTCGGTCTTCACCAACGGCGGCCAGGTCTGCCTGTGCACCGAACGGCTGTACGTCGAGCGTCCGATCTTCGAGGAGTTCGCGGCCCGGTTGGCTCGCCGGGCGAACGAGCTGGCCTACGGCTGGCCCGCCGACGAGGCCACGATCAACATGCCGCTGATCTCCCATCAGCACCGCGACAAGGTCCTCTCGTACTACGAGCTCGCGCGCGCCGAAGGCGCCGACGTCCTGGCGGGCGGCGGTGTGCCGGCGTTCGGCGATGCCCGGGACGACGGTTGCTATGTGCAACCGACCGTCGTGACCGGCCTGCCCGCGGAAGCCCGCACCAACCGCGAGGAGGTCTTCGGCCCGATCGCGCATCTTGCGCCGTTCGACACCGAGGACGAAGCCTTCGCGCTGGCCAACGACAGCGATTACGGGCTCGCGGCAACGGTCTGGACGCGGGACGTCGGCCGCGCGCATCGCGCCGGCGCCGCGCTCGACGTCGGTCTGTGCTGGATCAACACCTGGTTCCTGCGCGACCTGCGGACGCCGTTCGGCGGGATGAAACTGTCCGGTGTCGGCCGGGAAGGCGGGACGCACTCGCTCGACTTCTACTCCGAGCCGACCAACGTGTGCGTGGAGCTCACATGACTGTTGTGGCAGGTAAGGCGACCCCGCGCGGGCGGTTCCCGCATGTGAAGGTCTCCGGCGGCCTCGCGTTCGTCTCCGGCACCTCGAGCCGCCGTCCCGACAACACCATCGCGGGTGCTGCGGTCGACGAGCTGGGGACGACGACCCTCGACATCCGCGAGCAGACGCGCGCCGTCCTGGAGAACATCCGCGACATCCTGCGGGCCGTCGGCGCCGACCTGGAGGACCTTGTCAGTGTGACGACGTACCTGGTGTCGATGAACGACTTCGGCGGCTACAACGAGGTCTACGGCGAGTTCTTCGACGAGACCGGTCCCGCGCGGACGACGGTCGCGGTGCACCAGCTGCCGCATCCCCAGTTGCTGATCGAGATTCAAGCCGTAGCGGCGATCCCGCAGAAGGAGTGAATGATGCAGGCGACGAACTTTCCGGAGTGGATCGAGGAGAACAAGCACCTGCTGAAGCCGCCGGTCGGCAACAAGCAGATGTTCCCGACCGGGGACGACTTCATCACGATGGTTGTCGGCGGCCCCAATCAGCGCACCGACTTCCACGTCGACCCGTACGAGGAGTTCTTCTACCAGATCAAGGGTGAGCTGCGGGTCAACGTGATGACGGACGACGGTCCGGCGACCGTCGAGGTGAATGCCGGCGAGATGTGGGTGCTGCCGCGCAACATGCCGCACTCGCCGCAGCGCGGCCCGGATTCGATCGGCCTGGTGATCGAGCGGGTCCGCGAGCAGGGCACGCTGGAGAAGTTCCGCTGGTACTGCGGGGAGTGTTCGGCGATCGTGCACGAGGTGGAGCTCCAGGTGACCGACATCGTCGCCGATCTGCCGCCGGTCTTCGCCGCCTTCTACGACAGCGAGGACGCCCGCACCTGCCCGGAATGCGGCGCTCTGCATCCGGGTAAGGCCTGAGTGACTGTCGACGTCCACACCCACCTCGTCCCCAAGGGCTGGCCGGATCTCGCGGCCGCCTGCGGGGGGACCGGCTGGCCGTGGTTGCGGGTGGACTCCGAGCGGGCCGCGATGATCATGATCGGCGAGACCGAGTTCCGCCCGGTCGGGCCGCAGGCCTGGGACACCGCGGCTCGGCGCGCCGATATGGATGCCGATGGCATCGATCTGCAGGTGGTCTCGCCGACGCCGGTCTTCTTCGGCTACGACCGGCCGGCCGCGCAGGCGGCCAAACTGGCCGAGATCTTCAACGACCTGACCCTGGAGACGCTGGCCGGTGACGACCGGTTCGTCCCGTTCTGTCAGGTCCCGCTGCAGGATCCGGACGCCGCTTGCGCCGAGCTGGACCGCAGTCGCGCGGCCGGGCACGTCGGCGTCGAGATCGGCAACCACGTCGGCGACAAGGATCTCGACGACGCCGGGATCGTTGCCTTCCTCAAGCACTGCGCCGATACCGGGACGCCGGTGCTCGTCCACCCGTGGGACATGCCGGGCGGCCCGCGCCTGGACCGCTGGATGGCGCGCTGGCTGACCGGCATGCCGGCCGAGACCCATCTGTCCTTGCTGGCGATGATCCTCGGCGGAGCGTTCGACGCGCTCCCGCCGTCCCTGCGGATCTGTTTCGCGCACGGCGGCGGCAGTTTCGCCTTCTGGCTGGGCCGCCTGGAGAACGCCTGGCACCGGCGCGGCGACATCGTGCGTGGTTGCTCCGAGCATCCACCGTCGTACTACCTGGACCGTTTCGTCGTCGACACGGTGGTCTTCGAATCAGCGCCTTTGCGGCTGCTTGTCGATACCTTGGGAGAAGACCGGGTACTGGTCGGCAGTGACTACCCCTATCCACTCGGTGAGCGACCGGTGGGGGAGGTGGTCCGGAAGGCCGGTTTCCTGACTGCGGCACAGCAACAGAAGCTGCTGTCGACGAACGCGATGCGTTACCTCGGGAGGTCTTGAATGGCCGAGAACGAATCGGTGCTGTCCCGCTCCGCCCGTGAGCCCGATGAGGAGCTCCGGTACGGCGACGACGCGGACCACGTGATCGACTACTACCAGGCGAAGAACCCACGCCCCCTGGTCATCTACCTCCACGGCGGCTTCTGGCGGCCCAAATACGACCGCACCCACGCCCGCCCCCTCTGCGCCGCCCTGGCCGACCTCGGCTGGCCCGTAGCGTCCGTGGAGTACCGCCGCGTCCCCGGCGACCCCGACGCCACCACCTCCGACATCCGTACGGCGCTGGACGCACTCCCCGACCTGCTAGACCTCCAAGCCGGCTACGTCCTCGTAGGCCACTCAGCCGGCGGCCAGCTCGCCCTCTGGGCGGCAGCAACCCTCAACCCGGTCCGCCTCCGCGGCGTAGTCGCCCTGGCCCCCGTAGCCGACCTCCTCCTCGCCGACCAGCTCTCCCTCGGCGCCGGCGCCGTCCAAGCCTTCATCGGCTCCGGAGTCCGCAACGACCTGGACCCAGTCCACCTCCAGGCCCCCATAGCCTCCGTAACCCTCCTCCACGGCCTCACCGACTCCGTAGTCCCCCTCCAACTCTCGGAGTCCTACTTCACCGCCCACCCCACCGCCCGCCTGACCCCAGTCCCCTCAGCAGGCCACTACGAACTAATAGACCCCCAAACCGACGCCTTCCACACCCTCACCACCGAACTGACCCGCCTGACCACCTAGCTCCGCTCCTGAGGTATCCGCCGCCAGACCGCACCGCGGCCGGTGCCTTCCGGGCTTACCACGTTCTCGGCCTTCAGCTGCTCCAGGACCAGACGGATCGTTGGATCGCTCACGCCGGGTAGCGCGGTGCGGATGTCGGCGAGTCGAAACACCGGTGCCGCATGGTTGAGGACGTAGTCGCGTACTCGATCCTGCTTGGTACCTGAGCTACGGTCCGACGCCGCGCGCTGAGCGAACTTCTGGTACGCCGTCGCCAGGATCGACACGAAGTAGCCCAGCCAGGGCCACGGGTCGGCTGCCTCGTCGTGCCACGCCTTGGTGGAACCCAGGAGGGCGTCGTAGTACTGGTCGGCGCTGTCCGCGATCAGCTGTTCGAGTGAAACCCAACGGCACACGTCGTACCCGGAGTCGATCAGCAATGCGTTGGTGAGCGCCCGGGCGACGCGCCCGTTGCCATCGGCAAAGGGATGGATGACCAGAAGGTCGAGAACCAACAGCCCCACCAACAGCACCGGATGATGCCTGCCGGCCCGTTGGGCCGCGGAGTACCGCTCGATCAGGTCAGCCAGGTACGGCTCGGTCTGGGCGGCAGGAACCGGGATGAATCGGACGGTCGTGCTGCCGTCCGGCGAGCGGTCGACCACCAGGTTGTCGTCACGCTTGAACTCGCCACCGGGGTAAGCCGTCTCGGACCACAGCAACCGGTGGAGGTGGAGCAGTAGGCCGAGGTTGAGTGGGTGCCAGTCCTCTTGGAACAGATAGTCGAGCGCCTTGCGGTACCCGGCCAGCTCCTTCTCGCTCCGGGTGCGGAGGACGCCGGCCCGGCCCTCGATCACCCGAACAGCGCGATCCGGATCCTCCACGACCACGCCCTCGATGGCAGACGAAGCCGTGATGCTCTGGATCCGGGCTCGGTGCGCGAGCTCGGTCAGCAGACCAGGGAGCTGATGCCGGTAGAGCGCCTCGCTGCCGCGACCGGTGTCGATGGAGCGCAGCCGCATCACCAGGTCGGCCGGCACCAGACCGAGCAGGTTGTCGAGATCGGCGAATGAGCGCACCGAACCTCCCAAAGAATCCACTAAACGTACTAATCGAACTCAATAATAGTACGTTTAGTAGGTTTCTTTAGCGCCTTTTGTGGCTCAGGGGAGGCGTTTGGTGGCGGTGAGGAGGCCGTCGGAGGTGGGGAGGAGGGCGGAGACGAGGTCGTCGTCTTCGCGGACGGCGCGGAGGAGGTCGCGGAGGGCGGTGGTGTCGGGGTCGCGGTGGGCGGGGTCGGGGACGCGGGCGCCGGTGAGGATGCCGGCGAAGACAACGATGCCGCCGGGGCGGAGGAGGCGGAGGGCCTCCTGGAGGTAGGCGGTGTTCTCGCGGCGGTCGGCGTCGCAGAAGACCAGGTCGTAGTGGCCGTCGGTGAGGCGGGTGACGACGTCGAGGGCGGCGCCGGAGATCAGGCGGAAGCGGTTGGGGGCGATGCCGGCGTCGGAGAAGGTCTGGCGGGCCAGGCGCTGGTTCTCGGCGTCCAGGTCGACGGTGGTGAGGGTGCCGTCGGCGCGCATGCCGCGGAGCAGGGCGAGGCCGGAGACGCCGGTACCGGTGCCGACCTCGACGACGGCTTTGGCGCCGACGGTCGCGGCGAGCAGGCTGAGCGCGGCGGCCGCGCCGGGGCCGATCGCGGTGACGCCGAAGTCCGCGGCCAGGGCCCGGGCACCGGTGACGACCTCGTCCGCACCGATGTAGTCCTCGGCGTACGCCCAGGACGTCGGGTCGATGCCGGTGGCGATGATGCCCTCCCGTGGGTCTGCAGGGTGTTCTGCGGCTGCGCTGCTCATCCTGCCGAGAAGCCTAGCGGCACCCGGACCGCATTCCGCGCCTCCCGCGCGGAGATTGCGCAAACCTGCTCATTACATCGAGCCCGCAATCAGATATGATCGTCTCAAGAAAGGCGGAGCTCACCCAGGGCAAGGAGGTACGGCGGAAAATGCGGCTACGCGCGGATGACGTCGATCCCGGCTTCCTTGAAGACGGTCAGCTGGCTCTCGTCGGCCTGGGCGTCGGTGACGAGCGTGTCGATCTCGCTCAGCTCGCAGATCCGGGCGAACGCGCGCTGGCCGAGCTTGGAGGAGTCGGCGACCACGACGACCTTGGCGGCCCGGCTGACGATCAGCTGGTTGATGTTCGCCTCGCCCTCGTGATGGGCGGTCGCGCCGGTCTCGTCGATCCCGTCGACGCCGATGAACGCGATGTCCAGCGACAGGTCGGCCAGGATCCGGTGCGACAGCGGGCCGATCATCTCGTAGGACTGCGGCCGGGCGACGCCGCCGGTGAGCACCATCTTGACGTGCGGCCGGACGATCAGCTCGTTGGCGATGTTCAGCGCGTTGGTGACGAGTGTGAACGCCGGCTCGCCGTGCTCGGCCGACAGCTCCGGCCGGGTCGCGAGCGTGCGGGCCACTTCGGAGATCGTGGTGCCGCCGTTCATGCCGATCACCATGCCGCGGCGGACCAGCGTGGCCGCGGCCTGCGCGATCCGCTGCTTCTCCGACGCGAAACGCGCAGTCTTGTAGCGCAGCGGCAGGTCGTAGGACACCGCGTTGGCCACCGCGCCGCCGCGCGTCCGGGTGAGGAGCTGCTGCTTTCCCAGGTGGTCGAGGTCGCGCCGAATCGTCGCCGCGGACACGTGCAACTGCTCGGCGAGTTCGTCGACGTCGATGGCGCCCTTCTCGGCGAGCGACTCGAGCAAGGTGTTGAGGCGTTCATAACGCTTCACCCGGGGCTCCTCCTTCACAACATCGGTCAGCCGGATGGCGGCCGGTTGGCACCATTCGATCACGTTCGAGCAGTTTCGACCATCAGAAGTGCGGAGACGACATGACCCAGACGCCCGATTCGAGCACTTTCGTGACCACTGAGATCGCCACTCAGCCTGCTCTGTGGCGTCGGATCGCGACCAGTTTCGCGCAGTACGGCGACGCGTTGCCGACCGCCGGTCAGCGCGTCGCGGCGGTCGGCTGCGGCACCTCGTGGTTCATGGCGATGGCGTACGCCGCGCTGCGCGAAGACCTCGGCCTCGGCGAGACGGACGCCTTCGCCGGCTCGGAGTTCCCGACCGACCGTGCGTACGACGCCGTGGTCGTGATCAGCCGCTCCGGGACGACGACCGAGGTGCTCGACCTGATCCGCGCGACCAGCCTGCCGACCGTCGCGATCACCGCCACTCCAGGCTCGCCGATCGTCGAGCTGGCCGACCGGACGATCATGCTGGACTTCGCCGATGAGCAGTCCGTTGTGCAAACGCGCTTCGCGACCACCACGCTGGCACTGCTGCGCGCGTCGCTCGGCCAGGACCTCGAGCAGGCCGCCAAGGACGCGCAGTCCGCGCTCGACGTCCCGGTGGACGAGCTGGCCAAGCTGGAGCAGGTCACGTACGTCGGCACCCGGTGGACCGTCGGCCTGGCGCACGAGGCGGCTCTGAAGCAGCGCGAGGCGGCATCGGCGTGGACAGAGGCCTACCCGGCCATGGACTACCGCCACGGCCCGATCGCGATCGCGCAGCCCGGCCGCGGCGTCTGGATCTTCGGTGAGCCGCCCGCGGGCTTCCTGGACGACGTCGCCGCCACTGGCGCCACGATCGTGCACCACGCCGACCTCGACCCGATGGCGTCCCTCGTCGTCGCGCAGCGCGTCGCCGTCGCCAAGGCGCTCGCTCTGGGCCTCAACCCCGACCAGCCGCGTAGCCTGACCCGCTCGGTCATCCTCTCCTGAGACGCACCAAGGCCCGGCCGCCACACGGCGACCGGGCCTGCCAAGGTCAGAACCAGGCCTGACTCGTGACGAGCTGTTCGACCTGCTCTCTGGTCAGCGGTGGTTGCGCGGAGAGCACCGGACCGGCCTGGCGACCGTAGTTCCAGACGATTGCCGAGACCGTGTAGCCCTTGCTGGTGAACAGGCTCGCCCCGATGGAGTTTCCACCGGCCAGGTACGGCTCCTTGTCGACGTGGGACGTCAGTACGGTGCCGTCCGGTTGTTCGACGCATTTCACGCCTTCGGTCTTACCCATCCGGCGGAAGGCCTCGCAACTGTCGATGGGCGCGGCCGTGAACCCGCTGAAGTGCACGCTGACCTGGTAGCCGTTCCAGAGGAAGTAGGCCGCCTGCAGCGTCCGGCCTTCGTCATAGATGCGGCCGGTGCGTGCCTCGGCCTGCTCGATCTTGCCGGGGTGAATCTGCGAGAAGAGGCGCGGGAGGTCTGCTGCCCGGACCGGCAGATCGGCAGTCGGGTTCGGTGCGGGTTTGGCCGGCCCGGACTGCGTCGTCGGCGACGAAGTAGGAGTCGAAGCGCCGGCAGGGGCCAGGTCGCCGCTCCCGGTGTGCAGTGGCGCCAGAGCGAAGGCTGTGACTACTCCGGCGACGCCCGCGGCTGCGGCGAGGGTGGCGGTGATGGTCTGGCGGCGGCGTTTGGCTCGGCCGCGGGTGATTCCGCCGCGGACGAGGGCGGCGACGTCGACCGGGACGTCGGCGGTGGTGTCGTGGAACAGTGTCGACACTCGGGTGTCGGAGCTGGTGTGGTCGTCGTGCATGTCAGTCCTTCCTGATCCTCAGTGAGTCGTCAGCCAGCCCGCGGACCCGCTCCAGCGCTCGCATGCTGCGGTTGCGCACGGCGCCGCTGGAGGTGCCCATCCGGTCGGCGACCTCGTCGACGCTGAGGTCTTCGAGGTAGCGCAGCACCAGCACCACCCGGTCGGCCGGTGGCAGCTCGGCCAGCAGCGCGCGCAGCGCCAGCCGGACGTCCGTACGCCCGGCTGGGTCGTCGACCAGCAGGTCCGGTACGTCGGCATACGGCTGCTCTCCGCTGCTGCGGCGACGGATGCCGCCCAGGAACGTGCGTGTCAGCGTCGTCTGCGCGTAGGCCGCTGGATTGTCGATGCGGCCGAACGGCCGCCGCCAGCGTGCGTAGACCTTGGCGAGGGTCTCCTGGACGAGGTCCTCCGCCTGATGGTGACTACCGCACAGCAACCATGCTGAGCGGTAGAGCTGAGCAGCCCGCGCTTGCGCGAACTCCTCGAACTCCTGTTCCTGACTCACCCCACTGCGTTTCGGCATTGCGCTCCTAGGTCGGCATCACCCCTTTCGATGCACAACGACCCTTCAATGTCACACGCGCACCAGGTCACGTTGCCGCAGCGCCACCAGACCGGCTGCCGCAGCCACCAGCAGAGCGGCCGCAACGCAGAGGAGGGCCAGCGAACTGCCGGTACCGGCGACAAGCAGACCTGCGATGACCTGCCCGATCGCACCGGCGCCAACGCGCAGGCTGGCGGCGGTCGTGCCGACACGACCCTGCAGTGCGAGCGGGCTGTACTGCTGACGGGCTGCAAACATCGCAGGCAGCAGCGGGCCTTCAATGGCACCTGTGAGCAGTGCGAGCACCAGAAGGACTGTGAGTGAGCCTGCAAGTGGCCAGAACCCGAGGGCAACGCCAAAGGCGGCAGTGGTCGCGATCACGAGGTACTCCGGACGCCGAGCCGGCCGGAACCGGGGGAGCAGCAGCGCTGTGCAGACGCTGCCGACCTCGAGCGCCGTCCAGAGGTAACCGGCTGCGGACTCCGGTTCGTTCAGCGAGGCCATGTGGATCGGCAGAGTGATCAGCAGCATGCCCGTTGCGGCGGCCAGCAGCGTCGTTGTGGTTGTGGAAGCGCGCAGTTGCGGTGTGCGAACGAGGTGGCGCAGCACGGTCGCCACCGAGCCGAGGATCGGTTCCGGCGTACCAGCTGGGAGCTTGGGCAGTCGACTGATGGCCACGATGCTCGCCGTCGCGGTGACGGCGATGGTGATGACCGAGGCCTCGACGGACAGCACTGCGGTCAGCGTCGCGGCCAGTGCGGGACCGGCAATGGTCGCTGTGCTGTAGCTGGCTGCCTCCAACGAGTTGGCTCGCGGCAGCCGGGCAGGCTCGACCAGACTGGGCAGCATGCTGGTGAAGCCGCCGCTGACCATTGGCAGCGTCACCCCAGCTACCGCGGCCAGGAGGGGCGTAGTCCACGCCGGACCGTCCGCAAGGAGCGCCAGCATCACAACAACCAGCACGGCTTGGTTGGCGGCGAGCGCCGTCCGCCGGTACGCCGTCCCGTCCAGCCAGGCGCCGAGGAACGGGCCGCTCACGACAGCGGGCAGCGCGTACGCCGCGCCGGTCAGGCCGGCCAGCGCGGAGCTGCCAGTGCGTTCCAGCACGAGCAGGACGAGAGTGAACGCGACCATCTCGTCGCCGAGTCGGGCCAGCGTGGCAGCGGTGAAGTAGTTGAGTGGCACGTAATGCAAACTAACTGGTTACGCGTTACTGCAGCAATACCGTTACACTCGTCGGGTGGAGCTTGCGCCGGAACGGATGCTGGGGATCGCTGTCGACCTGGTCAACGAGGAGCTGCCGTCGGTGACGGCGCTCCGAGCCCTGCTGCTCGCCCATGGTGAGCCGGAGCCGATCGAGCTGACCGAGCGTGACCTGCAGGAGGTGCGCACCGTCCGGGAGCAGCTGCGGCCGGCGTTCGGTGCGGATTCGGCCGGTGCCATCAACGCGCTACTGCGCGAGTACGCCGTCCAGCCGTATCTGACCGACCACGACGGGACGCCGTGGCATCTGCACGTCTCAGAGCCGGATGCGAGATGGGCGGTCTGGCTGGCCGCTGGCTCCGCTCTCGCGCTGGCCGGGCTGCTGGCTGGGCGGGGCCCCGGAGCGTTGGCTGAGTGCGCTGCGAGCGACTGTGAGCGGGTTTTCGTCAACGGCGCGGCCAAGCGGCCACGCCGGTTCTGTACGCCGACCTGCGCGGGCCGGACGCGGGTCGCGGCGCACCGCGCCCGGCGGGCCTCAGGCGTGGGGGCCTAGGATCGGATCCGAGCTGAAGTTCAACCTCTGCGGTTCTCAGCGCGTCTGGTAGGTGAAGGCCGGGAACTTCCGGTCGGAGCGCCGCGTTGAGTCGTCGTACCAACTCAGGGTCCAACCCGGGGTTTCCCGACGTGCGCAGAGGACGGTGACCAAGGCACCATGGCCTTCACGCTCATTGCCGAGAGGACCCAGGGAGGCGTTGCGGTGAAGCCGCTCGACACGTCGGTGGCCCCCGTGCGTTCGGTCGTGCCCGAGACGCTCCCGTCCTGGGACGAGATCGTCCGCACCCACTCCGCCCGGGTCTACCGGCTGGCCTACCGCCTGACCGGCAACAAGCACGACGCCGAGGACCTGACCCAGGAGGTCTTCGTCCGGGTGTTCCGCTCGCTGTCGTCGTACACGCCGGGCACGTTCGAGGGCTGGCTGTACCGCATCACCACGAACCTGTTCCTCGACGGCGCCCGCCGCAAGCAGCGGATCCGCTTCGACGGTCTGCCCGAGGACGCCCACGACCGGCTGCCGGCCAAGGGCGTCGGCCCGGCCGAGAAGCTCGACTCGGACCTGTTCGACCACGACGTGCAGGACGCCCTGGATGCGCTCCCCGAGGACTTCCGGGCCGCTGTGGTGCTCTGCGACATCGAGGGGATGACGTACGACGAGATCGCCGACGTGCTGGATGTGAAGCTCGGCACGGTCCGGAGCCGGATCCACCGCGGCCGATCGATGTTGCGCAAGCATCTGGAGCACCGGGCCCCGCGGTCCGGTCAGACCCGCGTCAGCGGCCCGCCCACGGAGGGGCTGCTCGGATGGGCCGGAGGTGAGCGGCAGTGACGCTCCAACACCCCATGGACAAGCTCAGCGCCGTCGTGGACGGCCAGCTCGACCACGATTCGCGGGACAAGGTCCTGGGTCATCTGGTCGGGTGTGACACCTGCCGCGCCGAGGTGGACGCGCAGCGCCGGCTGAAGGCCCGGATGGCCGCGCTGGAGGCTCCTGAGCCGTCCACCGACCTGATGCAGCGGCTGATGGGTGTCTCCTCGTTCTCACCCGAGCCGCGCGAAGAGGTCCGCCCGGTGATCACACCGGCCGTTTCGCTCTTCCCGCAGCGCTCCGCGTTCCCTGCGGCCCGTACTGGCGCCAGCCGGCCCGGTGCGGCCCGTACTCCGCGCTCCCGGCGTCGCACCGGCGTGCTGGGTGCAGCCGGCTCGGCCGCCGCGGTCGCCTCCCTGCTCGGGACGGCGTTCGTCGTCGGCGACCCGTCCCGGTCGGAGCAGCCGCCCGCGCTGCAGCCCCCGATGGCGAGCTACTCGTCCGACCACGCGAGTACGACCGGGACGACGCCGTTCGCCGACCCGGTCTCGGTGTGGAGCGCCTACCACGGCGGCAGCTACACCGGGTTGAGCCCGTCGCTGCAGCCGGTGGCCCTCACCGGGCGCTGATCCGTGAGCCTTCCTCGGCTCGCCGTCCTGGTCAGCACCGCACTGATCGGAATCGGCCTGCCCTTGCCCGCTACCGCCGTCCCGGCTGACGACGCGCCACTGGCCGTCAGCTGGCTCGGACGCGCCGCCGCCGCGCCGAACGAGGTTTCGTACCACGGCACCCAGATCATTACCTCCTGGGGACCGCAGGGCGCCAGCTCCGCGATGCTGGACATCGTGCACGCGGCGTCCCAGGGCTCCGAGATCAGCGTGGTCGGCTCGTCGGCGTCGCCCGGCGCCAAGGCGTTCGTGCAGCGCGTGACGAACACCGACGCCTCGATCGACGGCGGTCCGCTCGCGCTGCTGCAGGACACGTACAAGCTGGCTTTCAAATGCTGCACCAACCTGATCGGGCGCGCAGCCGTGCTGATCGAGGCGCAGCGCTCCGACGCGACCCTGGCCGCGCGCTTCTGGATCGACAAGGCCACTGGGCTGCTGCTGCAGCGGCAGCTGTTCAGCGTCGACGGAAAGACGATGGTCCGGGCCACGGTGTTCACCGAGCTCGAGATCGACGACTCGGAGTTCATGGGGCACCTGCCGCCGATGCAGCCGAGCGGCGTCGAGTCGCTCGGTCTCGGCAAGATCGGCGACCTGCGCGCCCAGGGCTGGGTCTGCGCTCCGGAGCTGCCGGCGTCGATGAAGCTGTACGACGTCCATCAGGACACCACCAACGGCTCGCTGCAGTTTTCGTACTCCGACGGCCTGTTCAACGTCTCGCTGTTCCAACAGCGCGGAGCGCTCGATCCGGCCGCGGTCGCCGGGTTCAGCCCCGCTGCGACCCCAGGGGTCTACGTGCGGCACGGGATGCCGTCGTACGTCGTCTGGTCGTCCGGAGGGATCGTCTACACCCTGATCGGGGACCTGCCGCCCGACCGGCTCGGACAGCTCGTCGACGCGCTCCCGCACGATGTCCCGATACGACTCAGCGCCGTCCAGCGGATCGGCAGCGGACTGGCCAAAATCGCGACGTGGCTCACTCCGATGGGTGCGCTTTCACCGAAGCTGGGATAATCGATTTCGAATCAAGTTTTCCCGACGACGAGTGAGGCGGCCACGTGAGCACCAACGACGCCGAGCCGACACCCTCGAGCACCCCTGCGGCGCCTGGCGAACAGGCGCTCACGGGGCTGACTCCTCCTGCTCCTGGAGTGGGCGCCACGCCGCTCACGCCGCCTGGCAGTGACCAGGCGCTGCGGCAGACCTCCGGGGCCGGTACGCCGAGCAGCGGCGCAGTGCCGCCGCAGCCGCAAGGGCCGGCCCGGTCGGTCACGCAGCGCAGTTTCGGCGGTCAGGAGCCTGCGTTCCGGCCGGTGTACCAGGGCCAGGCCTGGCCGACGCGTGAGCCGGCGTTCCAGTCGTCGTACGTGCCGGCTCCGCCGCTGGACTGGCATCAGCAGCAGGCCCGCGCCTACACGGCGTCCCCGGCGCCCAAGAACACGCAGAACCGGGTGATCGTGATCGCCGCGGTCGTGGCGCTCATCGTCGGTCTTCTGGCCGGTGGCGGCGCTGCCGCGACCGTGATCGCGTTCAACGACGTCGGCCCGATCACCAAACAGCCCGACGTACCGGTCGGCGAGGGTGCGGATCCGAAGATCCGCAGCGGCTCGGTCTCCGCGGTCGCCACCGCGTTGCTGCCGAGCGTCGTCCAGCTGCGGGTCGAGGGCGCGGACAACTCCGACGCGACCGGCTCCGGCTTCGTGATCGACAAGTCCGGGCACATCCTGACCAACAACCACGTCGTGGCCGGCGCGGCCAAGGGCGGATCGATCCAGATCATCACCCAGAACGGCAAGGCCCCGCAGACTGCGCGGCTGGTCGGCCGCTCCCCGGCGTACGACCTGGCCGTCGTCCAGGTGGTCGGGATCGACGCGCCGTCGGTGCAGTTCGGCCGGTCGGACGCGATGATCGTCGGGCAGGACGTGGTCGCGATCGGCTCGCCGCTCGGCCTGGTCGGCACGGTCACCTCGGGCATCATCTCGGCCAAGAACCGGCCGGTGACGACCGGCGACGGCAAGGACGAGGCGTCGTTCATCAACGCTCTGCAGACCGACGCCGCGATCAACCCGGGTAACTCCGGCGGCCCGCTGGTCGACATGAACGCGAAGGTGATCGGCGTGAACTCCGCGATCGCCACCGTGCGCGGCGCGCAGGAGGGTTCGAGCGGCAGTATCGGGCTCGGGTTCGCGATCCCGATCGACCAGGCCCGGCGGACGGCGCAGCAGCTGATCGCGAACGGCAAGGCGACGTACCCGGTGATCGGGGCGAATGTCGACCTGCAGTTCGAGGGCGGCGCCCGGGTCAGCTCGGTGACGCCCGCGTCACCGGCCGCGAAAGCCGGCCTGCGGGTCGGCGACGTCGTCACCGAGATCGACAAGCAGCCGGTCGACACGGCCGAGGCCCTGATCGTCGCCATCCGCGCCCACCAGCCCGGTGAGAGCGTCAGCCTGGTCTACGAGCGCGGCGGCCGGCCGCGCGCGGCGACCGTCACCCTGGCCCAGCAGACCGGTTGACCCGGCAGGCGGTCTGACCGCCTTGCGGCTACGCTGGTCCCGCAGTTGTGCCGGGGTACGAGGAGTGAGGTGAACCCATGTTCGGTATCGGGCCGCTCGAGCTGGTCGTGATCGCGATCGTCGCCGTACTTGTCTTCGGCCCCGACCGCCTGCCGGAGTTCGCCCGGACGGCGGGCCGCCTGCTCCGCCAGGTCCGCGGCATGGTCACCAACGCCCAGAACGACCTCCGCAACGAGCTGGGCCCCGAGTTCGCCGACCTCGAGCTCCAGGACCTCAACCCCCGCAACTTCGTCCGCAAACACCTCCTCGAAGGCTCCGACGACGATGACGACGACAAACCCGTCGCCAACTTCGCCGACACCCCCCAACGCCTCCCCGCCGGCCAGAAACCGCCGTACGACCCGGAATCGACCTGAGCGGGTCTGCGGACTGAACGATCGAGGGCCTCGGACAGTCTGTCCGAGGCCCTCAGTTCGTCTGTGGTGTTTGCTGCTAGCGGCCGGCGGGGGAGAGGCCTAGTTGGCGGCCGAGGAGGCCTCGGGGCTTACCGCCGAGTTTGGCGGCGATGGCGGTGAGGACCTGGGCGGCGGGGGTTTCCGGGTCGGCGGTGGCGAGGGGGGTGCCGAGGTCGCCGCCGGAGCGGAGGCGCTCGTCGAGGGGGATCTCGCCGAGGAGCGGGATCGGGTAGCCGAGGCGGGCGGAGAGGGTTTCGGCGACGCGGGTGCCGCCGCCGGTGCCGAAGATCTCGATCCGGTGCTCGGGGCCGCAGTGCGGGCACGGGAGGTAGGACATGTTCTCGACGACGCCCGCAACCCGCTGGTGGACCATCTGGGCCATCGTGCCGGCGCGCTCGGCGACCTCGGCGGCGGCCTCCTGCGGGGTGGTGACGACGATGACCTCGGCGCTGGTGAGGCGCTGGCCGACCGAGATGGCGATGTCGCCGGTACCGGGCGGGAGGTCGAGCAGGAGGACGTCGAGGTCACCCCAGTAGACGTCCGCGAGCATCTGGACGAGCGCGCGGTCGAGGATCGGGCCGCGCCAGGCGACCACTTGGTCGCGCTTGGGCTTCAGCATGCCGATCGAGATCACCTTCACGCCGTGCGCGGGCACCGGCATGATCATGTCGTCGACCGCGGTCGGCCGCTCGTCGGCGACGCCGAACATGGCCGGGATCGAGTGACCGTAGATATCGGCGTCCAGGACGCCGACCGACAGCCCCTGGCGCGCCATCGCGACCGCGAGGTTGACCGTCACCGACGACTTGCCGACGCCGCCCTTGCCGGAGGCGATCGCGAAGACCTTGGTCAGCGAGTCGGCCCGGGAGAACGGGATCTCCTTCTCGGCGACGCCGCCGCGCAGCTGGGTCTGCAGCGCGGACCGCTGCTCGGCCGACATCACGCCGAGGTCGACCTCGACGCCGGTGACGCCGTCGAGTTTGCTCACCGCGGCCTTCGTGTCGCGGGTCAGCGTGTCCTTCATCGGGCAGCCGGCGACGGTCAGCAGGATCCGGACGGCGACCACGCCGTCCTCGCGGACGACGACGGACTCGACCATGCCGAGCTCGGTGATCGGTTTCTTGATCTCCGGGTCGATCACACCACCGAGAGCCGCGGTCACCTGATCAGCAGTGGGAGCCATACCCACAAGGCTACGTGCTCGCGTGAAACCGGCCGACCGCGGTCCGTGTGACGTAGGTCCGGCAAGGCGACCCTTAGTTCTACAGCCCCGGAGCGCCGTAGACCGGGAACCAGCGGGCCAGATCCTGCTCGAGGCGCAGGTCGGCGCCGAGCAGCGACTTGATCTGCAGCTCGGTCTGGTTGTCGCGCCGATCCGCGCCGACCGGCGCGAACGGGTACCAGGAGCCGCGTTTGTACAGGTACACCAGCCCGAGGGACTTCGTCCCGTTCGTGAAGGTGACCAGCGTGCACAGCAGGGCCGGCCCGAACCCGGCGTCCACCAGCGACGTGTTGACGCCGTGCAGGTCGGTGACGAGACCTTCGAGGTTGTCCGGCGTGGTCTCGCGGACCAGCCAGGTGAAGCCGTACGAATCCGTCGTGCTGCTGAACTTGCCGTCGTCCAGCGCCAGCAGCTTGTCGACCTCGGCCCGCAGCGTCGAGAAGCCGCCGCCCTCGGCCGCCTTGAAACAGACCGAGCCGTTACCGGTCGGCCGGTATCCGGCCGCCGTCTCCAGAGTGATCGCCGCGGACGGCAGCGAGAACAGCTGATCGAGATTCGGCGGGACGGCCTTGCTGCGGCCGAGCAAGATATCGAAGAGACCCATGCCCTAAGCCTGCTCGCCCAGCTCGCGGGACAACACCCCGAGGCGGTCCAGCCGGGTGTCGAGCGGCGGGTGCGTCGCGAACAGCGACGACAGCGAGATGCCCTTGCCCGAGATGGCCGGCGCGAAGAAGAACGCGTTGAACGCCTCGGCCTGCCGCAGGTCGCGCGACGGTATTCGGGCGATATCGCCGCTGATCTTGGTCAAGGCCGAGGCCAGCGCCGACGGACGGCCGGTCAGGATCGCGCCGGCCCGGTCCGCGGCCAGCTCGCGGTAGCGCGACAGCGCGCGGGTCAGCAGGAACGAGATCGCGTAGACCGCGGCCGAGACGCCGATGATGGTCAGCACGATGATCGCCGTGTTCTGATCGCGGCTCCGCCCGCCGAGCCCGCTGTAGAGCCCGAACCGGGTGATCAGCCCGGCCAGGACGCCGAGGAACGACGCGATCGTCATCACCGCGACGTCGCGGTGCGCGATGTGGGAGAGCTCGTGGGCCAGCACGCCTTCGAGCTCGTCGGCGTCCAGCCGGCGCATGATCCCGGTCGTCACGCAGACGACGGCGTTGTTCGGGTTGCGGCCGGTGGCGAACGCGTTCGGCAGGTCGACGTCCGCGATCGCGACCTGCGGTTTCGGCATGTCGGCCAGCGCGCAGAGCCGGTCGATCGCGCCGTGCAGCTGCGGCGCCTCCTCCGGCGTGACGATCCGCCCGCCCATCGCGTAGAGCGCGACCTTGGCGGAGAAGAAGTACTGGACGAACAACATGCCGCCGGCGATCACGATCGCGATTACCGCGCTCTTCGTCAGCGCGATCAGCGCGGCGACGAACGCGACGTACAGCAGCCCGAGCAGGAAGCTGGTCACGAGCATCCGCCTGCTCAGCCCGCGATCGGGTGCGAACCGACTCTTCATGGGATCGAGACTAGCGCGACGGCAAAGCCGCTCAGACGCGATCGCGGCCGTTGTCGCGGTCCAGCTCGGCCAGCAGCGACTTCAGCTCCGACCGCAGGAAGTCGCGGGTGGCGACCTCGCCGACGGCCATCCGCAGCGACGCGACCTCGCGGGCCAGGAACTCCATGTCCGCGCGGCTCCGGGCGTCGACGTCCCGGTCGCGTTCGTACTGCACGCGGTCCCGGGCCTCCTGCCGGTTCTGCGCGAGCAGGATCAGCGGAGCGGCGTACGACGCCTGCAGACTGAGCGCCAGCGTCAGGAAGATGAACGGGTACTGGTCGAAGCGCACGCTCTCCGGCGCGAAGATGTTCCAGCCGACCCAGAACAGGATCGTCGCGGTCATGTAGACCAGGAACTGGCCCGTCCCGAGGAAGCGTGCGATCCGCTCGGAGAGCCGTCCGAACGCGTCGGCGTCGTACGCCGGTCGCGCCAGGAACGTCCGTCGCCAGTCCCGCGGGACGTCGAGGCGGGCCGTGCTGCGCGTACTGCGGTCGTCACGAGGCATGGTGGTCCTCCTCGGGCTTGTCGGGCTCACGCCAGTCGTCGGGCAGCAGGTGGTCCAGTACGTCGTCGACAGTGACCGCACCGATCAGTCGGCCCTCGTCGTCGAGTACTGGGGCCGATACGAGGTTGTAGGTCGCCAGATACTTCGCGACGGCCTGCAGGCTGTCGTCCGGCCGCAGTCCGTCCAGATCGGTGTCCAGCACGGCGGACACCAGCTCGGACGGCGGTTCGCGGAGCAGCCGCTGGATGTGGCCCGCACCGATGAACCGGCCGGTCGGCGTTTCCAGCGGCGGCCGGACGACGTAGATCATCGCGGCCAGTGCCGGGCTCAGCTCAGCGTTGCGGACGTTCGCGAGCGCGTCGGCCACAGTCGCATCAGCAGGCAGGATGACCGGCTCCGACGTCATCAGACCGCCCGCGGTGCGTTCCTCATAAGTCAGCAGCCGCCGGACGTCCTCAGCCTCGTCCGGCTCCATCAGCGTCAGGAGTCGCTCAGCTGTGTCGGTCGGCAGCTCAGCGATCAGGTCGGCCGCGTCATCCGGAGACATCTCTTCCAGGACGTCGGCAGCGCGCTCGGTGTCCAGACCGGCCAGAATCTCTACCTGGTCGTCTTCAGGCAGCTCTTCGAGGACGTCGGCCAGACGTTCGTCGTTCAACGCCGCTGCGATCTCGTTACGCCGTTTGGACGACAGATCATGCAGGACGGCGGCCAGGTCGGCCGGCCGCATCGACTCGAACGCAGCCAGGATGTGCGTGGCCCCCTGGCCCTCCTCGACCTGCGCGAACCCGCTCACCTCAGCCCAATCGAGCACATGTGACTGTCCGCGCCGCCGGAACCGTTTGGCCCCTTCGCGGACGGCGACCTTCGAAAGCACCCAGTCCCGCGTCCGCCACTGCTCCATGGCCATGTCGAACACCACTGCGGTCGTTTCGGACTCCACAACGGTGACAGTGCGGTCCAGCATCTCGGCCAGGACGAGCACCTCGGTCGCCCGCTGCTCGAAACGCCGTACGTTCACCAGACCGGTCGTGATGACATGACCGATGTCCACTGAGGTCACCCGCGTCATCGGAACGAAGATGCGTCGGCGGGCGAAGGCCTCGACGACCAGACCGAGCACCCGCGGCGGCTGCGTGCCCTGCCGCAGCATCGCCACCACATCGCGCACCTTGCCGACCTGATCGCCGTTCGGCGCGAACACCGGCAGACCAGCCAGCCGCGAGACGTAGACGCGCGTAGGCGAGCTCATGTCCGAAGGCTAACCCGCAGGCCCCTAAGTCAACTTCGGACGCCGACGGACGCGCCGGTGCAGCGTGATCGGCTTCTTGCCCCGGGTGGTCGCAGGCGAGCCCACTGGGGTCTCGTACGGCGATCCGTCGTCCAAAGCGCTCGTCGTACCCGTCGGCTCCAGCACGAGGATGTCGGCCTCTGCGCGCCACCGCTCCAGCTGGGTGTCGAGCCCGGCCGCGTTCAGCCGCTCGGTCCGCAGTACGAGCGCAGCCGCCGTCCACTCCTCGCTCCCCGGCTCCAGCCGCCGGACGGACGCCGTCCACCGCGCCAGCCGGTTGTTGGCAGGCTTCGCCGGGACGACGACGTCGGCGCTTCGCGCTGCGGCCAAGCCGGGCAGCGGCTGCTCCGCGCTGTCGGCCCGGTCCGCCAGGACGACGTACTGCCCGTCCACCGTGGCGAACCAGGCCGGGACCGCACGCCGTCCGTCCCAGGACAGCCAGACCAGGCCGGCCTTCTTCATCACCGCGGCGATCTCGGTCACATCCGTCACCGCACAAGGGTGTCACAGTGAGCGATGTCACCGGGCACGCAGCGGACGTTTCGCCGTACGCTGCCGGGGTGACCGGTCAGTAACCGCGTTGGTGGTCAGGAGGCCCGCGAATGTCCGAGCAGGTGTTGCGCAGCAGGCGGTCGTGTCTGGCCACCCCGGGGTCGAACCCGCGGTTCCTGGCCAAGGCGAAGGGTCTGGACGCCGACCAGGTGTTCCTCGACCTGGAGGACTCGGTCGCGCCGATCGCCAAGGTCGACGCCCGGAAGAACATCGTCGCGGCGCTCAACGAGGGCGGCTGGGGCAGCAAGGTCCGCGTCGTCCGGGTGAACGACTGGACGACGGAGTGGACGTACGCCGATGTGATCGAGGTGGTCGGCGGCGCCGGCGCGAACCTGGACTGCATCATGCTGCCGAAGGTGCAGACCGCCGAGCAGGTGGTCGCGCTCGACCTGCTGCTCACCCAGCTGGAGAAGGTGCACGGCTACGAGCCGGGCCGGATCGGGATCGAGGCGCAGATCGAGAACGCCCTCGGCCTGACCAACGTGAACGCGATCGCCGCCGCCTCGCCGCGGGTCGAGACGATCATCTTCGGCCCGGCCGACTTCATGGCCTCGATCAACATGAAGTCGCTGGTCGTCGGCGAGCAGCCGCCCGGCTACGACGTCGGCGACGCCTACCACTACATCCTGATGCAGATCCTGATGGCGGCCCGCGCCTACGGCAAACAGGCCATCGACGGCCCGTACCTGCAGATCAAGGACGTCGACGGCTTCCGCCGCGTGGCCGGCCGCTCGGCCGCACTCGGCTTCGACGGCAAGTGGGTCCTGCACCCCGACCAGATCGCCGCCGCGAACGAGGTCTACTCGCCGCGCCAGGACGACTACGACCACTCCGAGAACATCCTCGACGCCTACGACCACTACACCTCCGCCGCCGGCGGTGCCCGCGGCGCGGTCATGCTCGGCGACGAGATGATCGACGAAGCGTCCCGCAAGATGGCCCTCGTCATCTCCGCCAAAGGCCGCGCCGCCGGCATGCAGCGCACCAACATCTGGCAACCCCCCACCGACTGAACGCGCCGGCGGGGGTCGCCGCGGGCCTCAGGGGAGGGTTAGGACTTTGAGGATGCGGATCGGGCGGACCGGGGGGCCGTCCTGGTCGGGGTCGGCGATGCCGGCTTTGACCATGCGGTCGAAGGTGGGCATACCGGCGATCACCTGGCCGAGGACGGTGTAGTTCGGGGCGATCTTGGCGAACGAGTGGACGACGAAGAACTCGCTGCCGTTGGTGCCGGGGCCTTGGTTGCCGTAGGCAACGGTTCCGCGCTTGTAGGTCTCGGCGCCGGTGACCTCGTCGGGGAACTTGTAACCCGGGCCGCCCTCCTCCTGGCGGTAGATGTCACCGCACTGGAGGACGCCGAGGCGGGCCGAGTTGGTCAGCCGGAAGCACTGGGTGAAGTCGTAGAACCGGCTGTTCACCAGGTGCACGAAGTTGTGCACGCCGCACGGGGCGTGGGCCCGGTCCGTCCGGACCACGAACGAGCCGTAGTTGGTCAGGAAGAACACGTCGGTCGTACCCTGCGCCTTGGCGGTCGCGGACGGGATCCGCACCGGCTTGGCGGCCGGGTTCTCCGGCGTCGGGGTGAACTCGCACTTGACCGTCGGCTTCGGGCGCTGGGCGGGAGCGGCGGAGGCGGTGGTCGTGAACGTCGTGGCTAACAAGGTGGCCGCGATCACAGCGGCAAACGTTCGCTTCATGGGCACACGGTAGTCCTGCCGTCGCGCAGTGCAGAGGTTTGCAAGGAATCGGCTGTGGACTCGATTCGTTCACCGTTGCCGCCTAAGGTGTTGCGGTCCGCTGCGGAAGGTGTGTTTTTTGTGAACGGCGAGGTACTGGCAGGGCGCTACCGGTTGCTGACCCTTCTGGGTCGGGGCGGCGCAGGTGAGGTCTGGAAAGCCGAGGACCTGGTACTGGACCGGCAGGTGGCGGTCAAACTGCTCCGCAGTCTCGACGGCGACCCGATGGACGCCGTCACCCGCTTCCGCGCCGAGGCCCAGGCCGCGGCGCGACTGACGCACCCGAACGTCGTAGCGACGTACGACGTCGGCGCTGCGGGCGACCATGTCTTCCTGGTGATGGAGCTGGTCTCCGGTCCCGACCTGGCGCAGCTGATGCGGACGGCGGGGCTGCCCACGGCGAAGCTGGTCGCCGAAATCGCGACCCAGGGCGCCCGGGCGCTGGACGCGGCCCACGCGGCCGGCATCGTGCACCGCGACGTCAAGCCGGCCAATCTGCTGCTCGCACCGGACGGCACGCTCAAGATGACCGACTTTGGCATCGCGAAGCGCTCCGGCAACGAAACGACCATGGGCGTCCTCCTCGGGACGGCGTCCTACATCTCGCCCGAGCAGGTCACCGGCGGTTCCGCCACGCCTGCCAGCGACTGGTACGCCCTCGGCTGCGTCCTCTACGAGCTTCTGGCCGGTACGCCGCCGTTCACCGGCGACACCGTCGAGCAGGTCATGCACCAGCACCTGAGAGCCCAGCCGGCCCCCATCCACCGCACCGACGTACCCCCGCAGCTGGCCGCCCTCGTACTGCAGCTGCTGTCCAAGAACCCAGCGGACCGCCCCGCCTCGGCGCAGGAGGTCACCGCCTTCCTCGCCTCCCCCGACCACCACCAGACGCAGGCCATCGCGCTGCCTGTCAGTAACAACACCCAGGTCCTGCACCTGCCGCCCAGAGTGGACGAAACGGACGAGCCTGACGAGCCGCGGGAGGAGCGGCGGCGGGGTTTTCCGTTTGTGAAGGTGATTGCGGCGATGGCTGCTGTGTTGGCGGCTGGGGTCGGGGTGGCGTTGCTGAAGGAGGGGGTGGCTACTGATCCGCCGGCGCAGGCTGGCGGGCCGCCCTCGGCGCCGGTGGCGAAAGTGAGCGTTCCGGCCAAGCCGAAGGCCACTCCGACGCCGACACCCACTCCGACCAAGAAGCCGACGAAGAAGCCGTCCAAGACGCCCAGCAAGACGCCGTCCAAGCCGCCGGAGAACAACAACCAGTACCCGGCAGTGGTGGCGCAGCTGCGGCAGCTGGCGGACGAGGTCCGGAAGAGCGGGAATCAGCACCAGTGGCCCGGTCAGGGCGATCAGCCGCGCAGCAACGCGCCGCGGCTCGCTGCGCGCGATCTGGACCAGGCTGCCGGTCAGCTGTCCCGCGGCGAGGTCAACGCCGCCCGGAAGAACTACAGCGAGGCCAAGCAGCGGCTGGTCGAGGCGCAGCAGGAGGGCAAGTGGCGTCCGACTGCGGAGGTCTACCTGCTGTTCGCCCAGCTCGACCGCTCGATGCCCGACGGCGATGACGAGGACGGCGACGAGTGAGCTAGGCGACGCCCGTCGGGTGGCCGGTGTCACAGCGGGTGTCGGCGCTGTCCCGGGATGCTGAAAGCCGCAATACTCACGAGTAGCGAGCGGTACGCACCCGAGGAGAGCCGGCGGATGAGCAAATTGCAGCAGACCGAGGGACTGACGGACGTTCAGGAGGAGATCCTGAAGACGGTCCGCGCGTTCGTCGAGTCGGAGATCCTGCCGGTCGCGACCGAGCTGGAGCACCGGGACGAGTACCCGACGCAGATCGTCGAGGGGCTCAAGGAGCTCGGCCTGTTCGGGCTGATGATCCCGGAGGAGTACGGCGGCCTCGGAGAGTCGCTGCTGACCTACGCGCTCTGCGTCGAGGAGATCGCCCGCGGCTGGATGAGCGTGTCCGGCATCATCAACACGCACTTCATCGTCGCCTACATGCTGCTGCAGCACGGCACCGACGAGCAGAAGCAGAAGTACCTGCCGCGGATGGCCACCGGCGACGTCCGCGGTGCGTTCTCGATGTCCGAGCCCGGCTGCGGCTCCGATGTGTCGGCGATCAAGACCAAGGCCGTCAAGGACGGCGCCGGCTACCTGATCAACGGCCAGAAGATGTGGCTGACCAACGGCGGCTCGGCCAACCTCGTCGCCGTCCTGGTGAAGACCGACGAGGGGCAGGAGTCGGTCTACAAGAACATGACCACGTTCCTGGTCGAGAAGGAGCCCGGGTTCGGCGAGGTCGCCAAGGGCCTGACCGTACCGGGCAAGATCGAGAAGATGGGCTACAAGGGCGTCGACACCACGGAGCTGATCTTCGACGGCTACCCGATCGACGCCGGCCAGATCCTCGGCGGCGTCCCGGGCAAGGGTTTCTACCAGATGATGGACGGCGTCGAGGTCGGCCGGGTGAACGTCGCGGCGCGCGGCTGCGGAGTGGCGCGGCGGGCCTTCGAGCTCGGCATCTCCTACGCGCAGCAGCGGGAGACGTTCGGCAAGAAGATCGCCGATCACCAGGCCGTGCTGTTCCGGCTGGCCGACATGGCGGTCAAGGTCGAGGCCGCTCACGAGCTGATGGTGAAAGCCGCCCGGAAGAAGGACAGCGGCTCCCGCAACGACTTCGAGGCCGGCGTCGCCAAGTACCTGGCCAGCGAGTACTGCGCCCAGGTCGTGGAGGACTCGTTCCGCATCCACGGCGGCTACGGCTTCTCCAAGGAGTACGA
The DNA here is from genome assembly GCF_055584105.1 of Kribbella sp. NPDC104218. Lineage (NCBI taxonomy): Bacteria > Bacillati > Actinomycetota > Actinomycetes > Propionibacteriales > Kribbellaceae > Kribbella > Kribbella sp. NPDC104218. The sequence goes on along the minus strand of NZ_JBVJMQ010000001.1, from coordinate 189,073 downwards.
GATCGAGCGCCTCTACCGCGAGGCGCCGATGTTGCTGATCGGCGAAGGCACGGCCGACATCCAGCGGATGATCATCGGCCGCCGCCTTCTCGAGGACTACAAGCTCTAGTTCAAGCGTTCCGGGTCCTGGATGAAGCCGCCGGTCAGGACGGCCTTGCCGAGCAGGGTTAGGTCGTGGCGGACGGACTGGCCCGCGCGGCGGGTGGTGATCAGGCCGGCGTCGCGCAGGATGCCCGCCTGGCGGCTGGCACCGGCCAGGGAGATTCCGCAGCGCTCCGCGAGCTGTGTGGTGGTGCAGCCGCCCGCGACGGACTCCAGGGCCGCTGCGCGCGTCGTACCGAGCAGGGCAGCCAGGGGCCGCGACCGCTGCTCGGCGCTGATGCGACGCAGCAGCCCGGGGCTGTGCTGCACGGGATAGACCAGCACGGGCTGCAGCTCCGGGTCGTACAGCTTGGTCGGTGTGTTCCAGCAGAACACCGATGGCTGGAGCCGAACGCCTCTGCCGTCCAGGTGGACGTCTTTGTCGGCGAAACCGTCGATCTCCAGGACTGGCGAGTTCCAGCGGATCGACGGGTGCAGGTTGCCCAAAAGGGCATCAACTCCAGCGACTGCCAGTTTGCTGACCTGTTGCTGATGGTCGACCCGGACCAGTGAGCGGATCGAGGCCCAATAGGGCTCGATCGCATGTTGGTGGTAGGCCTGGAGTGCCTGTCCAAGGCCCTTCATGGCCACTCCGCGGCCGGAGCCCAGCTCTCGGGTCCAGGTGGTGCGCGGACGCCAGCCGGAGAGCACTTCGAGCTCGTGCCGGACGCGCGGACGCGGTGTGGACAGCACCCGGTCGAGTCCGGTGCCGAAGTCGGGCATGTGGTCGTTAGGCGTTAGGAAATCAGGGTTGTAGCCATGCGTCGGGGTCAGTTCCAGCAACCGAACAGCCGACCGCGGCAGCATCCGGCGGGCCCGTTCGCGCCAGGTGCCGTAGTGCGCCGGCCCCTCCCGTCCCTGCAGCTGGTGCAGGCTCAGCAGGAGCTCCCACATCGGGTCCGGTTCGTCGGCGAGCGTCGTTCGGGTCAGGTCCTGTCCGGTGAAGTGAATACGCAGCACGTCGGTTCCCTCCCTCTCAACTGCTCATGCTGCCGTCGACACCCTGTCAGCAACCTGTCACGGAGCGAGCCGTCCCTGCTCGGCGGTACCGTTCTTGGGCGGGGTCTGGGGAGCGGAGGCAGATGTCTGGTTCTGGGGTGGACGTCCGGCTGCTGGGCGGGGTCTCGGTGCGTGTCGGTGCGCAGGCGATCGAGCTGGGCGGCGACCGAGTTCGGGCGCTGCTTGCGGTGCTGGCGCTGGCCGAGGGGGAGGCGGTCGCCACACCTGTCCTGGCAGAGCGGGTCTGGGGGGACGAGCCGCCGGCGAATATCGGTCCCAGCCTGCACACCTTGATGACTCGGCTGCGACGGGCCATCGGTGCGGAGCTGGTAGCGACAGGCCCCGCCGGGTACAGCTTGCGGCTGTCTGCCGAGCAGGTCGACGTCCATCGGTTCGGTCGGCTCTTGCAGGCGGCGGCCACGGCGAACGATCCGGTAGCGGAGCTCGACAGCCTCGTGGCTGCGCTGGCGCTGTGGGGTGGCCGGCCATTCGACGGCGCGCGCTCCAGCTGGTTGGAGATGTCTGAGGCGCCACGGCTGACGGAACAGTACCTGGCGGCTGTTGAGCGCCGGGTCGACCTCGGAGTGGAGCAGCGGCAGCAGGGCTCGGTCCTGGCTCAGCTGCGCGAGCTCACAATCGCTTACCCGCTTCGCGAATCGCTGTGGGTCCGGCTGCTGCGCCTCCTGGCCCAAGCAGGCCGTGCCGCGGAGGCGCTTGAGCTGTATGAGGATGTGCGCGTCCAGATCGCTGACGAGCTCGGTGTAGACCCAGGTGCCGAGCTGCGCGCACTGCACGCCGACCTGCTGATCGGTACGCCGCCAGCCGCTGAGCCGGCCCGCGTCGTCGTACCGCGTCAGCTCCCGGCGGACCTGCCGGTATTCACCGGTCGACGGCGCGCACTGACCTTTCTGGACGACGTACTCGTGGCTGGCGGGTCTGAACAGGCAGCAGTCATTGTGGCGATCGACGGCACAGGCGGCGCAGGCAAGTCTGCGCTGGCAGTGCACTGGGCGCATCATGCTCGTGCCTACTTCCCGGATGGCCAGCTGTATCTGAACCTGCGCGGCTACAGCGCCGGCGGTCTGGTCGAGCCGGTGGACGCGTTGCAGTCGCTGCTGCTGGGGCTCGGCGTACCGAACGACGAGATGCCGGGCGAGATCGAGGCCAGGTCGGCCCTGCTGCGTACGTTGCTGGCGGACAAGCAACTGCTACTAGTGCTCGACAATGCGCGTAATGCGGCGCAGGTGCGGCCGCTGCTGCCAGGCGCGGGCGGCTTCGTCATCGTGACCAGCCGGAACCAGCTCCGCGGCCTGGTCGCCCGGGAGGGCGCACGCCGACTCAGCCTCGGGCAGATGACCCCGGAGGAGTCGACTGAGCTGTTGGGCCGCGTAGTGATCGGGCGTCCGTACGACGTCGTCCAGCTGGCCGCATTCGCGGAGCTGTGTGGCCGGCTGCCCCTGGCGCTGGTGGTTGGAGCCGAGCGGGCGAGCCGTAGCCGTGGTGCGGACATCACCCAACAGCTGTCGGACGCGAGCGACCGGCTGGCTGCGCTGGAGATCGGTGACGACGAGCTGACCAGCGTGCGCGCCGTACTGTCCTGGTCGTACCAGGCTTTACCCGCGGACGCGGCCCGCTTGTTCCGGATCCTCGGCTCGTACCCGGGCGCGGTCTTCGAACCGCCTGCGGTGGCGGCGCTGGCTGGTCTGGACGAGGTGGAGGTCGACCACCTGCTCGACGTCCTGGTCGAGGCGAACCTGTTGGAGTCGGCGGTGGCCGGGTCGTACCAGCTACACGACCTGATCCGGCTGTACGCCGCCGGGCTGGACGAGCCGTGGGAGAGCCGAGAGGCAGTGACCCGCCTGTTGGACTGGCTGGGACAGACCGCGCAGGCGGCCAAGCTGGCGCGGGGTGGGCGGCTGCGGTTCAACCTGTTGCAGAAGCCGTTGGACGGCGTCCGGCCGTTGACGTTCGGGTCGGACGCCGAGGCGCTGGCGTGGTTCCGGAAGGAGTGGCCGACGCTGCTCGCGGCTGTGGTCCAAGGCGCCAAGCGCGGGCACCACCGGCTCGCTGCGGCGCTGGCCAGCGGCCTGTGGGACTACCTGGAGCAGGAGCGCTCGCCGTCCCCAGCGGCGCTGAAGGCGCACGAGGCGGCGGTGCGGTCGGCGCGAGCGATCGACGAGCCGCTGCTGGAGGCAGTCGTCGGCAATCAGCTCGCAGTGAGCTACGGGCTGCTGGGCCGGATCGAGGAGTCGCTGGAGGTCTTCCGGCATTCGCTGGAGCTGATGGACGCCGTCGGGCATCGCTCCGGTCAGAGCATGGTGCACAGCAATCTCGGGATGACGTACCGACGGCTGGGCGAGCTGGACACCGCCGTCCGGCATCTTGAGCAGGCGATGGCCTGTAGCGACGAGGACCGGGCGTACGGCGCCGCGCAGAACAACCTGGCCCACACGTTGAGCGATCTGGGCCGGCATCAGGAGGCGATCGAGAACGCGCTCCAGGCGATCGAACGGCATCGGCGGGACGAGTACCACCGCGGCGTCGCCTATGCGCTCGACACCGCCGGGCTGGCCTACCAGCGGGCCGGCGACTACGACCGGGCGATCGACTTCCTGACCGAGTCGGCCCGGCTCTGTCGAGAGCTGGAGCTGGGCGCCGCGGAGGTCCCGACCCTGATCAGCCTCGGTGAGGTCCTCGAAGCCGCTGGTCGGCGTCAGGAAGCGCACTACGTCTGGCAGCAGGCCCTGATCGTCGCCGACCGGCAAGGTCCCTCGCAGCACGACTACCGCGAGCAGGTCCTCCGGCACCTGGACGCGCCCGGCAAGCTGGTCTGAGCGCGGCGCAGGCGTCGGTCAGGCGGTGAGGCGGGGCTGTGGGTGAGGTTGCGGATGCGGCTGCCGGGTGTTGCCGGAGCCGTAGCCGGAGAGCAGCCAGATACCCAGCTGGGTGATCTCGTGCCGGACGGAGGCGCCCGCGCGTCGCGTGGTGATCAGACCGGCTTCGCGCAGGACCGTCGCCTGGTGGCTGGCCGCAGCGGGGGAGATCTTGCAGCGCTTGGCCAGCTCGGTGGTGGTGCAGCCGGCGACGGCGGCTTCGAGGGCGGCGGCGCGGGTGGAGCCGAGCAGGGAGCCGAGCGGGTCGCCGGCGGTGACCTGGTCGCTGGACGTCTGCCGCAGGATGCCCGGCGCGTGCTGGATCGGGTAGACCAGGATCGGCTTCAGCTCCGGGTCGCGCAGTTTGGTCGGCACCTGCCAGCAGAACGCCGACGGCTGCAGCTCGATGCCGCGCCCGTCCAGGTAGAGGTCGCGGTCGTTCATGTCCAGCACCTGCAGGACGGGCGCCACCCAGCGCACCCGCGGGTGCAGCGACGAGAGCAGCCGGTCCACGCCGTGCCGGGCGAGGGCCTCGCCGCGGTGCGCGTGGTCGGCCGAGATGTGCGTCCCGATCGACTTCCAGTACGGCGCGATCGCGGCCTGGTGGTACGTCCGCATCGCGCGGCCGAGTTTGTGCATGGCGGTGCGCTCACCCTGCGCGAGCTCCCGCGTCCACGGCGAGGCCGGCCGGTACTTCGCGAGCAGGTCGAGCTGGCTGCGGATCTGCTGGCGCGGCGTGGCCAGCGCGATCTCGAGCGCGGTGTCGAAGTCCGGCGCGGACTCCGCGGGCGTGAGGAAGTCGGGGGAGTACCCCTTCGGCGGGGTCAGCTCGAGCAGCAGCCGCATCTGGTCCGGCGCGACCGACGTCCGGACGTGGCGGCGCCAGTCCTCGAAGATGAGCCGGCCGTCCGAGTGCTGCAGCATGTGCAGACTGAGCAACATCTCCCACAGCGGCGCCGGTTTGGTCGCGACCGTGACGCGCGTCAGGTCGCGCGGCGTGAAGTGGATTCTGAGCACGGCAACGCCCTCCCAGCGGCATGACCATCACGACATCCCCCGATGCCGTCGGTCGCAGATTGTGGCGACCTGCTGACCGAACGCGATACGCGCAGTAAATCAAGTGCGGGTTTCACCGACAACAGTTTGATACGCCCAAGACGTTGCCAGTCCCGGCCATGGCAGAAGCCTGCCAACCCCCTGCCCCGCGGGTGCCGAACGTGGTATTGGAGAAATCTGATCAAAGCCAATGGTTCCGCTTGAACAGCCGGTGCAGCCCGACGCAGGCGGTGAGCATCACGGCGAGCACCACGAAATAACCATAGCGGAGCCGCAGCTCCGGCATGTTGTCGAAATTCATCCCGTAGATTCCCGCGATCATCGTCGGGACGGCGAGGATCGCGACCCAGGCCGAGATCCGCCGCATGTCCTCGTTCTCCGCGACCTGCACCTGGGCCAGCCCGGCCTGCAGGATCGAGCTGAGCAGCTCGTCGAACGAGATCACCTGCTCCTTGACCCGCAGCAGGTGGTCGTCGACGTCGCGGAAGTAGTTCCGCGTCTCGTCGGCGATCAGCGGATGCCGCAGCGTCGACAGCGACCGCATCGGGCCGGTCAGCGGCGCCACTGCGCGCTTCAGCTCGAGCACCTCACGCTTGAGCTGGTAGACGCGGTCGATGTTCCGCCAGCCGCGCGGCGTGAACATCTCGGTCTCGATCAGGTCGATGTCGGCCTGTACGGCGTCCGCGACCTCCAGGTACCGGTCGACGACATGGTCGGCGATGGCGTGCAGTACTACTCCCGGGCCGACGGCCAGCCGCTCCGGCTGGGTCTCCAGCTCCTGCCGGAGGCCGGTCAGCTCGCTGTGCTCCCCATGCCGGACGGTGACCACGAAGCCCGGCCCGCAGAACACCATCACCTCACCGGTCGCTACGACCTCGCTGGTCGCGGTCAGGTCCTGGTGTGGGACGTAGCTGACTGTTTTCAGCACTGCGAACAGGGTGTCGGCGTACCGCTCGAGCTTGGGCCGCTGGTGCGCCTCGGAGGCATCCTCCAGCGCCAGCGCGTGCAGGCCGAACTCGCTACCGATGATGGCCAGCTGGTGGTCGGTCGGCTGGAACAACCCGATCCAGACGAACCCCTGGCCGCGGCGGGCCCGGCCCAGCGCTTCGGTATAGGAGTTGACCCGCTGGTCGCGGCGTCCGTCGCGGTAGAAGGCCCAGTCGACCAGGGCGCCGTCCAGCTTGCCGCTGGCCACCGGATCGTGGTGCTGCGGCCCCTGGCCGTCGCCCAGCGCCCGGCGGGCGAACATCTGTCCCATCCGGCGTGTCGCGCCCAGGTCCCACCGTCGTCCGCCCATCACCGGCGAGGCTATCAAGGCGCGGTAACCACTCGTCGGCAATGATGGGGGTGGAAGCACGTGGAGAGGAACGACGATGAGCACGCCAGGCATGCCCTTGATCGACCCGAGGCCGAGTGGTCTGACGATCGGGACGTACGACACGTACCGGGAGGCGCAGCGCGCTGTCGACTACCTGTCGGACGAGAAGTTCCCGGTCGAGCACACGACCATCGTCGGCAACAACCTGCGGCAGGTGGAGAAGATCACCGGCCGGCTGACCTGGGCGCGCGCGCTGACCGCGGGTCTGGCCAGCGGCGCCTGGTTCGGGCTGTTCGTCGGTCTGCTGCTGGGGCTGTTCACCAACGGCAACTTCCTGGCCGCGCTGCTGACCGGTGTGGTGCTCGGCGCCTTCTTCGGTGTGGTGTTCGGCGGTCTGGGCTACGCGCAGTCGGCCGGCCGCCGCGACTTCACCTCCCGTACCGCGGTGGTGGCGACGACGTACGACGTCCTGTGCGACTTCAAGTTCGCTGAAGAGGCCCGTAACCACCTCGCCAAGCTGGCGCTCAAGGGTGAGGTGACGCCCCGCCTGCCGGACTACCAGGCCCAGCCGCCGGTGCAGCAGCCGGTCCAGCAGCAGGCGCAGCCGCCGCAGGACTAGTCAGCTCGTCGCGGCGGGGTGACGTAGGTCTCCCCGCCCGATGAGAGCCAGACCACGGCCGCCGGTGGTCCGGTTGGGCAGCATGGGGTGTCCCAGACCGAAGAGGAGCCGGCATGCAGTTCGGGCGCAGTTACGAGGAGTTCGAGGTCGGCGCGGTCTACAAGCACTGGCCGGGTAAGACCGTCACCGAGTACGACGACCACCTGTTCTGCCTGCTGACGATGAACCACCATCCGCTGCACCTGGACGCCAACTACGCCGGCGAGACCACCCAGTTCGGCAAGAACGTTGTCGTCGGCAACTACATCTACTCGATCCTGCTCGGGATGTCCGTCCCGGACGTCAGCGGCAAGGCGATCGCCAACCTCGAGATCGAGTCCCTGCGACATGTCGCGCCGACGTTCCACGGCGACACGATCTACGGCGAGACCGTCGTCCTGGACAAGTGGGAGTCCACCTCCAAGGACGACCGCGGCATCGTGCACGTCGAGACCAAGGGCTACAAACAGGACGGCACGGTCGTCTGCATCTTCCGCCGCAAGGTGATGGTCCCCAAGGACTCGTACCTGGCGGCCAGGGGTGGGGAGCAGCCCGGCCGCCCCACCCCGGCGTCCTAACTCACTGCAGGAACAGCTCGATCACCGGAACCAGCACATCGGGTTTCTGGATCGGCAGCTTGAGCGTGAGGACGCCGTCGCCCGCTGCGCCCATGCTGGTGTTGTGATGCTCGGTCGCGGCGTCGGGGATGATGCGGTGGATCTCCGACGCGTCGTTCAGGAGCTGGGCGTACTTGACCTTGCCGGCCAGCCCGGGGAGGTGGACGTGGCCCATCGGCCAGGAGAACAGGTGCAGGTAGAGGCGGTCGCCGCGCTGCGTGTAGCGGGTGTCGGTGGGCGCGGTGAAGCCGGTCGCCGGGCGGGCGCCGCGGAACGCGCGCTCGTGCACCCGGGTCCATTCGCCGATCGACGCCAGTGTCGCCAGGGCGCGGGGGTCGAACTCGCCGCGGGCGGTCGGGCCGACGTTCAGCAGCAGGTTGCCGTCCTTGGAGACGGAGTCGACCAGCATCTTGACCAGTAGCTCGGGCGACTTCCAGTCCAGGTTGTCGCGGTCGTAGCCCCAGCTGCCGTTGAGTGTCTGACAGGCCTCCCACAGCACCGGCTTGCCGTCGCGCTCCATCGGGCCGTCCGGCTGGTACTGCTCGGGTGTCACGAAGTCGCCGGGGATGTCGAGCCGGTCGTTGATCAGGATGCCGGGCTGCAGCTCCCGGACCAGCGCCATCAGCTCCTCCGAGCGCCAGTCGTCCCGGCCCTTGCCGTGGCCGTCGCGGCCGTCTGGGTGGTTCCGGCCCGGGTAGGAGAAGTCGAACCACATCAGGTCGATCTGCCCGTAGTTGGTGAGCAGCTCCCGCGTCTGGGCGTGCAGGTAGTCGGCGTACACCTGGACGTCGCGCCCGGCCGCCTTCGCGATCGCCTCTTCGTCGTCGCGCTGCGGGTGGTAGATGTCGATCGGGAACTCAGGGTGATGCCAGTCGATCAGCGAGTGGTAGAACCCGATACCGAGCCCCTCCTCCCGGCAGGCCTCGACGAACTGCCGCACGAGGTCCTTTCCGGCGCCCCAGGCGGTGTGCGCGACCGTGTAGTCCGAGACCGCGGAGTCCCACAGGCAGAAACCCTCGTGGTGCTTGGTGGTCAGGACGGCGTACCGCATCCCGGCCGCGCGGGCGGCGCGGGCCCACGCGCGCGGGTCGTAGAGGTCGGGCTCGAAGTGGTCGAAGTAGGGCTGGTAGTCCTCGTCGGTCAGCTTCTCGCGGTTCTTCACCCACTCGTGCCGGGCCGGCAGGGCGTACAGGCCCCAGTGGACGAACAGGCCGAACCGCCAGTCGCGGAACCTCTCGATCGAGGCTGCGGGTGGGCCATCGGTCATGTCTCTACTCCTCAGGACTCGTGGTCATCCTATCTATCCTCGGTCATTTGACCGTTTCTGACCAGCCCAAGGACTAGAGTTCAAAGAGACATCCGATCTATTTGGGCGGGGTCAGCTCCAGGAGGACGGCGTACGGCATCGGCAGCGTGACCTCGACGGCGCCGCCCGCGAACTCCAGCGGCGTGCTGATCATCCGGCTCCGCTCGGCGAGGTCGGTCAGCTGGGCGTCGGTCGGCCAGTCGGTGACCCCGAGCTCGGCCGTCGCGGCGACCAGATCGCCCGCGCCGATCCCCAGCGTGGTCGCGGTGACCTGCCAGGACGAGTCGAGCCCGGGCAGCTCGACGTGGACCTGCCTGGTCAGCTCCTCGGCACCGTCCGCCTTGGTCTGGTCCAGAGTGAGGTTCCAGAGCAGGACGGCGATCCGGTCGCGGTCACGTGACGCCCAAGCCTCGACCAGACTGCCGCCGCCGTCCCCGCTGACCGCTACCGGCAGCTCAACTGGCCCGAGCCGGCTCAGCAGGCTCAGCGCGTGGTAGCGCGGCTTCGCGATCCCGCCGACCGTCTGTAGCCCGAATCCGCCGTGCAGGAACCGCGGTGGCCGGCCCAGCTCCTCGAAATGGTCAGACGCGACCCAGTAGGCCAGCGCGTCCACCCGGCCCGCAGCCGACCGCATGCCGCGCAGTAGGAAGACACCGGCGAACACCGAGTCGTTGATCGGGTAGAAGTGCCGCGGCGTCACTCCCCACTCGGTCCAGAGCACCCGCGCGTTCTCGAACCCATGGCGAGCCAGGGACGCCCGGACGTCGAGCGGCGGCGAGCCGTAGGTGTGTGTCGACACGAAATCGACCGGCGTCCCGTGGGCGGCCGCATGGGCCAGCAGGTCGTCCACCCAGCCGGCTGCGGCCGACGACGGCCCGCCGACCGCCAGCCGCGCGTCCACCGACTTCACAGCCGCGGCGGTGACGTCGTACAGATGCAGCCACTCGGCCTTGGTGCCGGACCAGAAGACCTCGAGGTTGGCCTCGTTCCAGACCTCGAAGTCCCAGGTGCGGACTTCATCCAGGCCGTATCGGTCGACCAGGTGCTCGACCAGCGCGCGGATCAGGTCGTGCCAGCGCTCGTACGACGCGGGCGGCGAGATGATCGCGCCGTACGCGAAGACGGTCTTCGACGGATCGCTCGCCAGCTCGCGCGGCATGAAACCCAGCTCGACCACCGGCCGCAGCCCGATCCCGAGCAGTTTGTCGTAGATCGCGTCCACCACGGAGAAGTCGTACGCCGAACCGTCGATGACATGAGTGTCGTCGTGGAAGATCGCGTGCGCCCGGACCGTGCGGACGCCGAGCTCGTCGTGCATCCGGCGTAACGCGTCCTCGAGGCCGGCGCCGATCTCGTGACCGCCGCTGGTGTCGGTGCAGAGCAGCTGACTCAACCGCTCGCTACCGACCATCGGCACCCACGGCCGCTCCAGCTCGATGCCTTCAGCAACGGTATCGACGACGACGTCGACGCGGGGAACGGTGTCACCGGCAACCAACGGAACCGCGCCGACGGTGTGACTCGGCAGGCCGCTGCGAGTCACCTCCGGCACGCTCGCGATCGCGTAGTGGTACGGCGTACCGGGCGTGCAGGTGGTGTCGACGTACGGGGGGCCGGGCACCGAGAGGATGTCGCCGCTGTGGTGGTCGACCGGTTCGAGCGGGCCGTGGTCGCCGGTCGAGCGCAGGATCAGGTACCCGACCGCGCCCTCGACCGGCGACCAGTCCAGCGTCACCTGCCCGACGCCGCCGACCGCGGTCACCTCCTTCGGCGGCTCGAGCTCCGGGAACGCGAACTCGCGCTGCTCGTCGCTGCGGCGGGCGATCCGCTCGTCCCAGTCGGTCTTCGCGTCGTTCTGCATACAGCTGAGCTCCTGTTACTCGAGGCCGGATTCGAACCGTTCCATCCCGATCACGGGCCGGATCCCGCGCTCGGCCCGGCGGTCGGCGAAACCGCGCCGGATCAGGTCGTCGCCGAAGACGTTGCCGATGGCCCCCATCACCATCGCCTGGTCGAGGGACAGGTACCGCTGCGCGATCAGACCGGACTTCACCGCGACCGAGTCGTAGAACCCGCCCGCGCCGTACGCGTGCAGGTCGGTCTCGATCTTGCGCAGGTTGTCGATCGCCTGTCGCGGGGCGTACTCCATCGCCAGGAACGCCGCGTGCGGGGTGACGACGCCATCGCCGTACGCCGGGTTCGGGTTCGTCCCCTCGCGGCAGCCTGCGAAGCCGGCGTCGTGGTTGGTTGCCTCCAGATCGGACGGGTAGCCGCCCGGATCCATGCCGATCGCCTCGACGCCGTAGACGGAGTACCCGCCCTTGGGGTTGGAGGCCGGGGAGAAGCCCCAGTAGCCGTACTTCGCCTCGTCGAGCCCGTGCTCGATCTGCGCGCGGACGGTCAGCGGATGGTTGATCCCCCAGCTGCGCGGCGCCCAGCGCGCCTCGGGGACGAACAGGTCGGGCATCAGCGACTCGAACATGTCACCGCCCCACGAGGGGACGAGGCGCATCCCGCGGTACGAGTAGGTGCCCTCGAAGACGTCCAGGCCGAGGTAGCTGCGGTGGACGCCCACGGGCTTCTGCTCGACCCAGGACCAGTCGCACGAGTCCGGGAACGTGCGGTAGGTGGCGTAGTACCACGATGGCGGTACCTGGCCGCGGACGAGCCCGACGTACCCGGCGATGCGCGCCTCGGTGTTCAGGGTGTCGTAGTGGAACTTGCGGTAGTAGACGTCCGGGCCGCTGCCTGCGTGGTTACCCTTCTCGGTCTCCTCGTCCGGCGGCGCCGTCTCGAAGAACCCGCCCCGCATCAACCCGCCCGGGCGCGCTGCCGCGTTGTAGTAGTAGGCGAAGTTCATCTGGTTGAGCAGCTCGTCGGCCAGCTTTCGCGCGCGCGGCTCGGCGTTCCGCACCACCATCAACGCGCAGGCGAACCAGCCGTTGTCCACACTCGACACGAACGGCGTGATCGGTTTCGTCCCGTCCGGGTCGGTGTACCGGACCTCTCCGGTCGCCTCGTCGTACCAGTTGAAGTACATGCCACTGGGCTCGTGGTGGTCGACGCCGCGCATGGTCGTCAGCGTCTGCGTGATCCGCCGCAGCGACTCCCGCGGCGAGATGATCCCCAGCTCCCGCGCCACCACCGTGCTCCACAAATACCCGCCGATATTCGTCGGCGACGTGTACTGACTGCGCACCGGATTGCTGACCGAAGCCCCGATGTTGTCCGCCGGCAACCCCGTCCGTTCATCAGTCATCGCCACCAAACTCCGCCAAGTATCCCGAGCCCACCTACCCACCAACGCCTTGTCAGCCCGGCTCGGCCGCCACCCGCCTTTCAAGTCTGCTGTGCCGAAAGCAGGGGGAGATGCTGTTCCGATCAGCGCGGCAGCTCCTGTCGCGGCTAACAACGTGCGTCGTCTGATGGCGGTCATCTGTAGCTCCTACTTGAGTCCGGTGATGGCGATGCCCTTGGTGACGTGGCGCTGGAAGGCGACGAACACGACGAGTACGGGGACGACGACCACGACCGCGCCGGCCATCAGCAGGCCGAAGTTCTGCGCGTTCTGGCCGGTCGAGTAGAGCGCCAGGGCGACGGGAAGGGTGTACTTGTCCTCGGTCTGGGCGATCACGAGCGGCCAGAGGAAGTTGTTCCAGGAGCCGAGGAAGGTGAGGATGCCGAGCGTGGCCAGCGCGGGCCGGGTCAGCGGCACCATGATCCGGGCGAAGATGCCGAGCTCACCGGCGCCGTCGACGCGACCGGCGTCCATCAGGTCGTCCGGCAGGCCGAGGAAGAACTGGCGCATCAGGAACACGCCGAACGGCGACACCAGGAACGGCAGGATCAGCCCGGGATAGGTGTTGGCCAGGCCGGCGTTCGTGACGAGCACGAACAGCGGCACGAACGTGACCATGCCGGGCACCATCAGCGTGGCCATCACCAGCACGAACAACGCGTTCCGGCCCTTGAAGCGCAGCTTGGCCAGCGCGTAGCCGATCATCGAGCAGAAGACCAGGTTGCCCGCGGTGACGACCAGCGCGACCAGGCCCGAGTTCAGGAAGTACCGCGGGAAGTTGGCCTTGTTGAACAGGGCGTCGTAGTTCTCGGTGGTGGCGTCCTGCGGCAGCCACGTCGGCGGCACGCGGAGCAACTCGCCCTGGGTCTTGAAACTGCCGAGCACCATCCACAGGAACGGCGCGGCGACGGCGATCAGACCGAGGACGCCGATCAGATAGACCCACCAGGTGCGGCGCATCACTTCTCCCTCAGCAGCCGGAACTGGATGAACGTGATCACCGCGATCACGACGAACAGCAGGTACGCCATCGACGTCGCCAGGCCGTAGTTGCCGAAGCCGAACTGCTGGTACGTGTACATCGACACCGAGATCGTCGAGTTCAGCGGACCGCCCTGCGTCATCACGAACGGCTCCTCGAAGAACTGCAGGTAACCGATCCCCGTGGTCACGCTGGTGAACAGGATCGTTGGCCTGAGCAACGGAACGATCAGGTACCGGAACCGTTGCCAGGCGGACGCGCCGTCCAGCTGACCGGCCTCCTCGACGGACTGCGGGATCCCCTGCAGCCCGGCCAGGAAGATGATCATCGCGGAGCCGAAGTTCCGCCAGACGGCCATCGCGATCAGCGACGGCATCGCCCAGGTCTTCGAGCCGAGCCAGTTCGGCCCGTCGATCCCGAACCAGCCGAGCACGGTGTTCAGCAGGCCCGCGTCCGGTGACAGCACGAACCGCCAGATCACCGCGATCGCGACGATCGACGTCACCACCGGCAGGTAGTACCCGACCTTGAACAGCGCCTGGAACCGTTTGATCCCCCGGTCCAGCAACACGGCCGCGCCGAGCGCCAGCACCAACGTGAGCGGTACGCCGAGCACCACGAAGTACGCCGTGTTGAACGCGGCCTTGCGGAACGTCTCGTCCTGCAGCGCCTTCAGATAGTTCTCGAACCCCACTCCCTCCACCGCGAACGGCGTCCGCAGATCCCGCTGCCGGGTGTCGGTGAAACTCATCCCCAGCGACCCGAGCACCGGTCCGGCCGTGAACGCCAGGAACAACACGACGAACGGCAGGACGAGGATCCAGGCGGCGGAGGTTTCCTTGGTGAGCCGTCGGCGGCGATTGGACGGCGGCGTCCGGCGGACGACCGGTGGTCGTGCCTCGGTCAGCGTCGACACGATGATCAGCTGCCGCCGGGGCCGATCGCGGCGGCCTTGGTCTGGATGGCCTTGGCGGTGTCGGCGGGGGACTGGTTGGCCTTCACGAGCTTCTCGATCTCGGTGTCGAAGGCGACGGCGACCTGCTCCCAGTTGACGATCGCGGGCGGGGCCTTGGCGTCCTCCAGTTGTTTGCCGAAGACGGGCAGCAGCGGGTCGTTGGCGATACTGGGGTCGCTCCAGGCGCTCTTGACGGCCGGGAGGTCGGTGGAGAGCTTGAACCAGGAGGCCTGGGTCTTCTCCTCGGACAGCCACTTGACCAGCTTCCAGGCGCTGTCCTTGTTCTTCGACGCCTTGAAGACGACGAAGTTCGAGCCGCCGACGAACGAGGTCGCGGTCTTGTTCCTGGGCAGCTGGAAGACGCCGATGTTCTTCTTCATCGCCTCACCGCCGGCCTTCGCCACGGAGCCCGCCATCCACGGCCCGGAGATGAACATCGGCGCCGTCCCGTTCACGAACTGCGCCTCGGTCTGGTTCGGCGGCAGGTCGGTCCCGGCGATCTTGTCGGTGAAGAAGCTCTGGTAGTACTGCAGACCCTCCTGCATCGCCGGGGTGTCCAGCGTGAACTGCTGCTGGTCGTCGCCGGTGATGTCGGCGCCCGCGGACCACGCGAACGGCATCACCGTCTGCCAGGAGCCCGTCCCGCCCGGCTGCAGGTTGATGCCGTACTTCGCGCCGGCCTTGTCCTGCATCGCCTTCGCCATCGCCTTCAACCCGGGCCAGTCGGTCGGGGGAGTGCTGAAACCGGCCTTCGCGGCGAGGTCCTTGCGGTAGAAGACCAGCCGGGTCTCGACGTACCATGGGACGCCGTACTGCGTCTCGCCCACCTTCGTCGTGTCCAGCGCGCCGGGGAAGAACCCGGCGCTGTCGAAACCCTGCGGCGTCGGGTCGAGTGCGTCCAGATCGGCGAACTCGCCCATCCAGGTGCTGCCGACCATCGCGGCGTCCGGCAGGGTCTGCGCGGTGATCGCGGTGGTGAACTTGTTGTGCGCGGCGTCCCAGGGAATCGGTGTGACCTTGACCTTGGCGCCGGGGTTGGCCTGCTGGAACTGCTCCATCAGCTTGGGCAGGTTCTCGCCCTCGGTGCCCATCGCCCAGACCGAGAGCTCACCGGTCGCGGGGCCGTCGCTGATCGTCGTGGTCGCCTGACCACCTGCGTCGGGGCTGTCACTCGACCGGCCGCACGCGCCCAGGGCCAGGCTCGCGGCCGTTGTCAGAGCGCAGCCGATCACCAGTCGGCGGCGGATGCTGTGGGTGAACATTCGTTGTCTCCTCACTCGGTTACTGCTGCATTGCCCCCGAGGTGCCACAGCTGTCCCGCAGGACCAGCTCCGTGGCGAGTACGTCGTTCCGTCCGCGAGTCCGCTCCCCGGTCACCCGCTCGTGCAACCGCTGCGCGGCCAGCCGCCCCAGCTCGGCCATCGGCTGCCGCACCGTGCTCAACCCCGGCGACACGTACCGAGCCGCCATCACGTCGTCCCACCCCGTCACGACCACGCCGTCCGGTACGCCGACGCCCCGCGCTCGTAGCGTCGTCAGCACCGCCAGCGCGAGCTCGTCGTTCGCGCACACCAACCCGTCCGGCTGTTTCCCCTTGCTACGGGCGGAAATCTCCTCTGCGACCTGCTGTCCCGACTCCTCCGTCAGCGGCACCCGCAGCGGCTCTGCAGCGGTCGACCCGCGCGACGCGTGCGCCTGCGCGAACCCGGCGTACCGCTCGGACACGTCGTACGAGCTGGCC
Source organism: Kribbella sp. NPDC104218 (assembly GCF_055584105.1). Taxonomy (NCBI): domain Bacteria; kingdom Bacillati; phylum Actinomycetota; class Actinomycetes; order Propionibacteriales; family Kribbellaceae; genus Kribbella; species Kribbella sp. NPDC104218. Next base: position 173,129 of record NZ_JBVJMQ010000001.1, on the reverse strand, counting down.
GGGTCGCCGACGAAGACCAACCGCCGCCGTCCGCTCGCGAGTAGCCGGTTGGTCAGTTGCTCGGCGCTCGTCACGCTTTCCGTGCGCACCGAGTCACAGCCCTTGACCGGCGGGTGCGCGACCAGAACCAGCGGTACGCCGGCCTTTCGCAGCTCCTGGATCGCGGCCAGCTCCAAAGCGTTGCCGTGGACAACTATTCCGTCGACCCGGCCGGCCAGGTCCCGCACCGAGCGGCGCGGATCCGGGTTGCCGTGCGTGACCGTGAGTACGACGCTCTGGCCGTGTTCGCCGGCCCAACGCTCGTACCCCATCAGCAGATCGCCGTAGAACGGGCCGCTGAGATCCGGAAGAACCAGCCCGTGCGCCTCGTGCCGCTGCACCGCCAGGCTGCGCGCGGCCCGCAGGGGCACGTAGTTCAGCTCGGACGCCGCCTGCGCGACCCGCGTCCGCGCCTTCTCCGACACCGGCCCGGTCCCTTGCAGGACACGCGAAACCGTCGCGATCGACAGCTTCGCGAGTGCCGCGACGTCGTAGATCGTCGCGGGCCGTCCGGTCGCCATCGAACCTCCAGTGGAAGCGCTTACAGTTTCGATACTCTGCCGTGGATCGTTCAAACGGTCAAGGGTCTGACAGGATGAAAGCGTGACCACTGCGGAACGTAAGGACCGGCTCGTCCTGGTACGCCACGGCGAGACCGAGTGGAGCAAGAACGGCCGCCACACCTCGGTGACCGACCTTCCGCTGACCGCGGAGGGTGAGCGGATCGCCGGCACGCTGCGCGAGCGCCTGGCCGGTCAGGAGTTCGACCTCGTCCTCACCTCGCCGCGGCAACGCGCCCGGCAGACGGCCGAGCTGGCCGGCTTCGGAGCGGCCGAAGTCGATGACGACCTGGCCGAATGGAACTACGGCGACTACGAAGGCATCACCACCGCGAAGATCCGCGAAACGGTCCCAGGCTGGACAGTCTGGTCGCATCCGGTACCCAACGGCGAAACGCCCGCGGATGTGTCAGCGCGGCTCGATCGGGTGATCGCCCGGATCGCCGCGACCGACGGTGACAGCCTCGTCTTCGGTCACTCGCACGCGTTGCGTGCGCTCGCGGCCCGCTGGCTCGAGCTGGAGGTCACCGAAGGCCGGCACTTCGTCCTCGACACCGCCACGATCTCGACCCTCGGCTGGGACCGGGGCTCACCCGCCGTCCGGCACTGGAACGCCTAACTCATACAGGTCGATCTCGCAGCGGGCGCGGAAGCCGAGAGACTCGTAGACCGAGCGCCCGGCGGCGGAGGAGCCGAGGACGGCGTACTCCGCGTCGGGCTGAGCCTGAGCGAGCGCCCCGGCGGTGAGGGCGGCGCCGATGCCGCGGCGACGGGCTTCGGGGACGGTCATGACGAAGTAGACGCCGGCGACACCCGCGGCGAAGTAGACGGTGATGGTGCCGACCGGAGCGCCGTCCAGGATGGCCAGGTAGTGGCGCCATGGGTCGGCGTACCCGAGTGTGCGGTAGACGGAGGCGACCCAGCGGGCCTCCTTCTCGCCTTCGCCGAAGCCCTGGGCGAGAGTCTGCGCCCAGGCGGTCAGGGCGGCGTCGTCCGTGACTCGGCTGAGCTCCAGGCCCGGTACGGCGGGCGGTACGCGCAGGTCGGTGAGGCGGAGGGCCATACCGGGCTCGCTACCGCCGTGAGTGAAGCCGGCCGCGAGCAGGGCGTTCTGAAGCTCAGGAGTGCGGAGGGCCGGGCCGACATGCCAGCTGCCCGGTACGCCGTACTTTCGCAGCTCGGCGACCGACTCGGGGACCGCCGCGGGGCCGCCCGCGACGACGGCGTTGTGGTAGTCGAGTGGTGACCCGCCGATCGTCCAGCGCACTGCGCCGTCGTCCCGCTGAGAGCCGCCGCCCGCGGCGCCCATCGCCATCAGCAGCTCGGCCGCGTTCGCTTCGATTGCTCGGACGAGATCTGTCATGGGAGCGCGTTCCATTGGTCGAGGGTGGAGATCAGGAGGGTGGCGGTGGGGAGGGCGAGGAGCTCGGGGCGGGTGACGAAGCGGGCGTCGGTGGCGTCGTCACCGGCGGTGAGCGTGCCGGCGACAGGCCTGGCGGCGTAGTCGCGGATGACGTACAGGCTGCCGCGGGGGCCTTCGCGCTCGACCTCGCCGACCAGCTCGCCCACCTCGACGGTGAGGCCGGTTTCCTCGGCGACCTCGCGCGCGACCGCGGTCGGGTCGTCCTCGCCCGGTTCGACGCGGCCGCCGGGGAGCGACCAGAGGCCGCGCCCGGGCTCGTTGGCCCGCTGGATCACCAGCAGACGGTGTTGCTCGTCGTACACGAGTGCTCCCACACAGTCGACGCGCCGCGGCTCCATTGAGGAAGGGTAGGACGTCCTGGGGACAACTGGCAGGGGTTGGGGGCAGTCACCGATACCATCGTGGCTGACCAGTGTCCATATCCAGGAGGGATCGCGACCGCTCGTGCGCATCGATCTGCACACCCATTCGAACCGATCGGACGGCACCGACCCGGTGGCCGAGCTGATCGCGCACGCGCGCCAGGCCGGTCTCGACGTGATCGCGCTCACCGACCACGACACCGCCGACGGCTGGGTCGAGGGCCGGCAGGCCGCCGAGGAGCTGGGGATCGGGTTCGTGCCGGGGATCGAGATCTCCTGCAAACTCGACGGCATCAGCGTGCACCTGCTCGGGTACCTGCTCGATCCGTCCGTCCCGGCGCTGGCCGAGGAGCTGCGGATCGTCCGCGACGGGCGGACCGACCGGATCCCCTCGATCGTGGCCCGGCTGAACGGCATCGGCGTCCAGGTGACCGTCGACGAGGTGCTCGCCCAGGCGACCGGGACGCCGTCCGTCGGGCGGCCGCATGTCGCCGACGCGTTGGTTGCCAACGGCACCGTCGCGAACCGGACGGAGGCCTTCGACAAGTACCTGGCCGACGGCCGGCCCGGCCATGTCACGCATTACGCGATCGAGCCCGGCCGCGCGATCGACCTGGTCCGCGAGGCCGGCGGGGTGCCGGTGATCGCGCACCCGTGGGGCCGGTCGAGTTACAAGGTGATGACGGGGGAGATGATCGCCCGGCTGGTCGCCGAGCACGGCCTGGCCGGGATCGAGGTCGAGCACCAGGATCACTCGCCCGAGTCGCGCGCCGCGCTGACCCGGATCGCCGACGAGCTCGGCATCATCCGGACCGGGTCGAGTGACCACCACGGCGTCGGCAAGATCGACCACGATCTCGGGGTGAACTCGACCGACCCGGAGCAGTTCGAGCGGCTGCTCGAGGTCGCCAAGGCGAATGCGGCGGCCGCGGCCGGCGCCCGGGTGCCCGAGGCGTACCTGCCGTGAACGACATCATCAACCTCGCGCTGCTCAGTGAGGTCGTGGTCACGCTCTTCGTGATCATGGACCCGCCGGGAACCGTGCCGGTGTTCATCTCGCTGACCGCGGGCCAGTCGCGCGCCGTCCGCAAGCGCGCCGCCTGGCAGGCCGTGGCCGTCGCTTTCGGCGTGATCGTGGTGTTCGCGGCGTTCGGGCAGCAGATCCTGCACCACCTCGGCATCACGCTGCCGGCGCTGCAGGCCGCCGGTGGTCTGTTGCTGCTGCTGATCGCGTTGCAGCTGCTGACCGACACGGCCGAGGATCCGGTCCAGACGAAGAACGTGAACATCGCGTTCGTCCCGCTCGGGACGCCGTTGCTGGCGGGGCCGGGCGCGATCGTCGCGACGATGGTGTTCGTGCAGCGCGCCGACGGCTCGTTGCCGGATGTGATCGCGATCTCGGTCGGCATCATCCTGATTCACCTGATCATGTGGCTGACGTTGCGGTTCTCCGGGGTGATCATGCGGGTCCTCGGTGAGAACGGCGTCCTGCTCGTCACCCGGATCGCGGGCCTGCTGCTGAGCGCGATCGCCGTCCAGCTGGTCGCCGACGCGGTGAGTGACTTCATCAAGGCGGGCTGATGCTGCCGGGGATGCCGACGCGGCTGTTCACGGCGACGCCGACGAAGTTGCTCACGTTCGCGGACTGCAAACGTAAGTACCGCTTCACGTACCTGGAGTCGCCGCGGCCGCCGAAGGGCCCGCCATGGGCGCACAACACGGTCGGCGGCATCATCCACGAGGTGCTCGCCGACTTCTTCGGCCGCTGGCCCGCCGCGCAGCGGACGCCGGACGCCGTCGTCGCCCGGATCCGCACCGGCTGGCGCAACGAGGGGTTCCGCGACGAGGTCCAGTCGCTGGAGTGGCGTGACCGGGCCACCGACATGGTCCTCGCCTACCTGCGCGACTCCGACCCGTACTACGAACCCCGCGGCGTCGAGCGCACCGTCGGCTTCACCACCGAACGCGCCTCCCTCCGCGGCCGCATCGACCGGGTCGACGAACGCCCCGCCCGCGACGGCAACGGCGGCACCGAACTCGCCATCGTCGACTACAAAACCGGCCGCCGCCCCCTCACCCCCACCGACGCCCGCGCCTCCCTCGCCATGGCCCTCTACGTCCTGGGCGCCCGCCGCGTCCTCCGCCGCCCCTGCACCCGCGTCGAACTCCACCACCTCCCCACCAACACCGTCGCCGCCGCCGACCACGACGAAGCCTCCCTGGCCCGCCACCAATCCCGCGCCGAAGCCATCGCCGACGACGCCGCCAAAGCCGAAGCCCACTGGAAAACCGGCCTCACCCCCACCCAAGCCGACGAAGCCTTCCCCCCAACCCCCTCCCCCCTCTGCGCCTGGTGCGACTACGCCAAACTCTGCCCCCAAGGCCGCCGAACCGCCCCCACCCGAGACCCCTGGTCCGCCCTAGAAGACCCAGTGCCCCACACCGAAGACTGAACCTCCCGCCCACCCCCACCCGCGCTCCCACGCCTGCGCTCTCACACCGCGCACCCGCGCTCCGCTCCCACGCCTGCGCTCCCACGCCCAGCGCTCCGCCCCACCCGCGCTCCCGCTCCCGCGCTCCCGCTCCCGCGCTCCGCTCCCGCTCCCGCGCTCCGCTCCGCTCCCGCGCCCGCGCGCATCCGCAGCTGCGGCGTTGGCCGCTGCTCTCTCGTTCGTCCTGCGGCCGCTGGGTAGGCGACCACCGGCGACGTCTCCGGCCGCCGAGGCCTACTCGACTACCGCCTCCTGAGTGAGGGGTAATCCGGTTGACGGGGTTGTGGGGAGCGGCGTACGGTCGCGTGCTTGGTTGACAACGGCGTGGGATGACTTGCGCCTGCCACAGTGGTGTCCGAACCCCCGGGTCCTGATGGATTCGGGGCGGTTCTGCGTGCCGCTGGGGCTTCGGACACCACCTCTACGTGTGAGAGGAGGTTGCCGTGGGCGTCTATTGGGCGATCGGGATCCGGTCGTTCCGGCGCTTCTCGACGTACCGGATCGCGACGGCGTCCGGGGCGTTCACCAACACCGTGTTCGGGTTCATCCTGTGCGGCGTGTACTTGAGTTTGTGGCAGGCGCGGCCCGGGCTCGGCGGGTACGACGCCGCCGACGCGCTCACGTTCGTGTGGCTGCAGCAGGGGTTGCTGATGCCGATCGGGCTGTTCGGCGCGAGTACGACGGTGGAGCTGGGGGAGCGGGTGCGGAGCGGGGCGATCGCGGTCGATCTGTACCGGCCGACGCAGCTGATGCTGTGGTGGCTGTCGATGGATCTCGGACGCGCGATGTTCCAGCTGCTGGCGCGGGGCGGGGTGCCGCTGCTGGTGGGCGCGCTCGTCTTCGATCTGAAGTTCCCAACCGATCCGCTGCGCTGGCCGGCGATCGGGCTCGGGATCCTGCTCGGGATCCTGGTCAGCTTCGGGTTCCGCTACCTGGTCGCGCTGTCCGGATTCTGGCTGACCGATTCGCGCGGGACGGAATACCTCGCGCTCTGGCTGTCGCTGTTCTTCTCCGGGATGGTGATGCCGCTGGTCGTCTTCCCCGGCTGGTTCGGTGAGTTCGCGCGCGCGACGCCGTGGGCCGCGACCATGCAGGTGCCGATCGACATCTGGCTCGGCCGGAACCCGGGCGGGACCGGCGGCGCCCTGCTGTTCCAGCTCGGCTGGTGCGTGGTGCTGTTGCTGATCGGGCAGTTGCTCACGCTGCTCGCGACCCGGAAGGTGGTGATCGCCGGTGGTTGAGCGTGTCCTCCGGGCGCCGGCGCAGTACTGGATGCTCGTCCAGATGTGGATCCGCTCGTCGCTGGCCTACCCGGCGTCGTTCGTGATGATGGTGGTCAGCTCGATGCTGATCACCGGGACGGATTTCGTCGCGATCCTGTTGATGTTCAGCCATCTCGACGTCTTCGGCGGCTTCTCGCTCGGGGAGATGGCGTTGCTCTACGCAACCTCTTCGATGACGATGGGCTTGGCCGATCTGTTCACCGGGTCGATCGAACGAGTCGGACGCCGAATCCGGGAAGGCACGCTGGACGCGTACCTGATCCGCCCGGTCCCGGCGTTCGTCCAGACCGCGGCCGACGAGTTCCGCCTGGACCGGATCGGCCGGCCGCTGCAGGCGCTGCTGGTGATGATCCTGGCCTTCACCCGCCTGGACGTCGACTGGACCGTTGCCAAAGGCATCATGCTGGTCGTGTCCGTGGTCGCCGGGGCGGTGATCTTCGCCGCCATCTTCGTCCTCGGCGCGGCGTTCCAGTTCATCGCGATCGACTCCGCCGAGCTGGCGAACTCCTTCACCTACGGCGGTTCGACGCTGACGCAGTACCCGCTGACGGTGTTCGGCAAGGAGATCGTCCGGGCCGTCACGTTCGTCGTACCGCTTGCCTTCGTCAACTACTACCCGGTGCTCTTCGTGCTGGGCAAGCCGGCCCCGCTGGGGCTGCCGCCCTGGATCGGGTTGCTGTCACCGGCCGTCGCCGTCCTGATGGTCGCGCTCGCGGCCCTCGCCTGGCGGGCCGGTCTTCGTCGCTATCGCAGTACAGGGAGCTGAGCATGTCAGTCATCGAGTTGTCGGACGTGTCCCGCGCGTTCACCGTGCGGTCGCGCGAGGGGTTCCGGCGGACGAAGCGCGAGGTCCGCGCGGTCGACGGATTGTCGTTCGCGGTCGAACCGGGGGAGGTCGTCGGCTACATCGGGCCCAATGGCGCGGGGAAGTCGACCACGATCAAGATGTTGACCGGCATCCTCGTCCCCAGCGGCGGGACCATCCGGGTGGCGGGCGTCGACCCGTCCCGCAACCGCGTCCAGCTGGCCAAGCGGATCGGCGTCGTCTTCGGCCAGCGCACCACCTTGTGGTGGGACCTCCCGCTCAAGGACTCCTTCGCCGTCCTGCAGAAGATGTACGGCGTCCCAGTCGCCCGGCACCGCGCGAACCTGGCCACCTTCGTCGAGCTCCTCGACCTCGGCGACCTGCTCGACGTCCCCGTCCGCCAGCTCTCCCTGGGCCAGCGCATGCGCGGCGACATCGCCGCCGCCCTCCTGCACGACCCGGACATCGTCTACCTCGACGAACCCACCATCGGCCTCGACGTGATCAGCAAGGCCCGGCTCCGTGAGTTCCTCGCCCAGGTCAACGCCGACCGCAAGATCACCGTCATCCTCACCACCCACGACCTCGACGACATCGAAGCCCTCTGCACCCGCGTCATGGTCATCGACCACGGCCGCCAGATCTTCGACGGCACCCTCCCCGCCCTCCGCGCCAGCCAGTCAGCCCCCCGAACCCTCGTAGTAGACCTCGCTACCTCCCTACCGCCCCTCGAAGTCCCCGGCGCCACCGTCACCAAAGTCACCGGCCCCCGCCAACACCTCACCTTCCCACCCACCACCAGCGCCGCCCCCCTGCTGGCCCACATAACCGCCACCTACCCCCTCGTCGACCTAACAGTCGCCGAACCCACCATCGAATCCATCATCACCCAGCTCTACACCCCACCCCCGAGCTGACCTCAAGCAAGATCCGCCACCATCGAAGCAAACACAACCTCGACGTCCATGGCGTCCGTATCGCCCCGCCAACGCTCGAGCGCATCCGCGAACTCAGCCTCGTCAAGCGTCCCCAAGCCGCCCCGGATCAGCCGCTGCGCCTCAGCGATCCCGATATCGCCGTACTGCATCTCGTTCTGGAAGAAGAAGTCGTCCCGAGCCCCCTCGTTCCGATGGAACTTCCCCGTGTTCCCCACATACGTCCACACATCCTCATCCACCAACGCCGCCACCCACAGCTTGCGTTCCCCCTGGGCGACCAGCATCAGGCGAGTCATTGGCGGTAGCCGGCAGCCATGGACAGGACATCGGCGGGCTCGAGGGGGTTGCGATCTGCCTGCCAGATCGCGAGGTCTTCGGCTTCTTCGGTGTCGTCCAAGCGGCCGAGCCCCGCGGTGATCAGCCGCTGTGCGTCCGCCGAGCCGATCTCCTCGTAGGTGAGGTCGCGATCGATGTAGTAATCGTTGCGCAGGGCATTGTGGTCGTGGAACTTGCCGGTGTTGGCGACGTAGGCGTACATCGTCTCGTGAGCCAGCGCCGCCAGCCAGCGTGGCTCTCCCTCGTCCTTGACCAAAAAGAGCTTCATCGCATCATCCCGTCGTCGCGGTGAATGTCGGTTCGATGTTCGCCGGTGTGAGCCTTGGCGGAGTCATGCCGCCTTTCTGTGGGCAGCTTCCGATTGTGCGAATCACTGTAGTTGGCGACCGCCACGGACCGGCCGCCCAGGACTGTCAGCCTGTCGATGTCGCGGGGCTGGGTGAGGGTCGCGGACAGGTCGATGCAGTGCTGCCGAGCCGTCGACCGCTCGTCGGAAGATGCGGCCGTACTTCGTTCGATCTCGTACCACCGCGTGGTCAACTCCTTGACCTTTGCCGATTCGACCGAGTGGAACTGCACTTCGACGCGCTCGATCCCTGCGACCTCAAGGTAGACGTGCAGACCCTTGTATCGCGATCCATCGGTGTACGAGTGCTTCGCGTGGGCAACTTCCCACCCTTGCCGACGCAGTCCGTCGACGGTGTCCCGGGTCAGATCGACCAGCTCGTGCGGCGACGCCGAGAGCGCGGTGTAGCGCAGCACGTCGTCCACCGGGGCACGAAACCGCCGCTTGGCCGACCACATCCGGAGCTTGCGGGCCAGCGACTCCGGCGATTTGACCCGGTGGGCAAGTTGATAGGGCGAACCGGCGTCCGGGAGGGCTGCGACGAACCCGGCAGTGACCTGCGGCTCCACAGAAAGGACTCGCTCGAGCAGTTCTAGAGCCCGGGTGGTCGCAGGCCGGCCGTGAAGCCGTTCGAGCTCGGCGGTGGCGTGCAGTACCGGTCCCCAGTCGAGGGGGTGGGTGGTGGAGAAGGCTGTGTGGAGGGTGGTCGGGTCGGGTGGCATTGGGTCCCCCTGGTTGTGGGTCTGGTTCGACGGTAGGGGGTTTTGGAGGGGGTGTGGGGTGGGTTTGGGGATCTGTGGATAAGTCGGGGTTGTTACGAAGGGGTGGGTGGGGGTGACTTGGGGGTGGTGGGGTCGTTGGAGACGGGGAGGGGTCAGTGGCGGCGGAGTCAGGGGTAGTGGCGGATGATGGTGGTTGGTGTGGGTCGGCGGTGGGTGCCGGCGGTGGTGGCGGGGTGTGTGGCTTTGGTGGCGGCTGGGGTTTTGGTGGTGTTGCCGGAGCCGGGTGGGGTGGCGGCGGGGGCTGCGCCGGTGCCGGTGGCGGTTACGGGGGTGGCGGAGTCGGTTGCCGGGGGCAAGGGGCGGGGTAATGAGGAGTTGCTGGTTCGGGACGGGGTGCGGGTTCGGGTCAGTGGGCAGGTGATTGCGGCGCCGGGGCTGGCGCCGGTGTTCTGTCCGGCGCGGCCGGTGCCGGCGATCGCGCCGGCCAAGGAGGTGGCGCCGGTGTGCCCGGCCGGGTTGCGGGTGGCGTTGAAGAACGTCGACGTGGCGAAGCTGACCGGGCTGCGGACGGTGGACGGCGTGCAGGTCGGGCAGGCTGGGCTGGTCGGGGTCTGGCGGGCCGGGACGATCGACGTCCGGGAGCAGACCGGGCCGGTGCCGGGGCCGGAGGTGCGGTTCCCGGCGTTGCCGTGTCCGGAGCCGAAGGGCGGCTGGATGCCGAAGCCGGGCAATCTGGACAGTCCCGAGGTGACCAGGTTCCTGGAAAAGCATCGGGACCAGGTGTTCGGGCCGGTGGTGCACTACCCGTACGGCCAGGCGCGGTCGAAGCCGGTCGTGGTGCTGCTCGGCGTCGCGCATGGTGATCAGGCCGTGGTCCGCCGGCAGTTCGAGCAGGTGTTCAAGGGCAATCTGTGCGTCGCGCCGACCAAGCTCAGCGAGGGCGACAGCATTCGGCTGGCGCAGAAGGTCGGTGATCTGATGAGCCGCGCCGAGCTCGGGATCTACGGCACCAGCACGGCCCCGGACGGCGCCGCGGCGAACGTCCAGCTGCTGGTGTACACCAAGGCGGTGAAGGAGGCGCTGACGCCGATCGGCCTCGACCTCCTGCAGATGGAGCCGGCCGTCGAACCGGTGGTCTGAACGACCTTCGAGCAGGATCGAAACACCGGACGATTCGTCCCGCACCATGTCATCGTGGCCGCACGATCCGCGACCGTGAGGCTGGTGAAGGATGTCGAAACCGCTGTCCGGGCTGGTGCTGGCCGCGTCGCTGGTGGCTTCGGCGTTGGTGCCGATCACGAGCGAGGCCGCGCCCGTCCCGGCCGACTCCCGCTTCCAGGCGACCGAGACCCGCCCGACCAGCGTCCGGAACCCGATCCGCGAGAACGCCGCCGACCCCTGGATGGTCTTTGCCGACGGCAACTACCACCTGCTCTACACCCATGGTGACAAACTCGTCGGCGTCACCGCGCGATCGGTCGCCGACCTCGCGGCCGCGCCCGAGCAGACCCTCTGGCAGCCGCGGCCCGGCGAGTCCTGCTGCAACCTCTGGGCGCCGGAGATCCACCAGCTCGACGGCAAGTGGTACCTGTACTACACCGCGGACGACGGCACCGACGCCAACCACCGGATGTTCGTCCTCGAAGCCGACGCCCCGATGGGCCCGTACGCCTTCAAGGCCAAACTCGACACCGGCAACGAGCACTCGATCGACGGCAGCATCATGAAACTCCCCGACGGCCGCCTCTTCCACCTCTGGTCCAGCGGCCGCCCCGACGGTCAGAACCTGTACATCGCCCCGATGAGCGACCCGTGGACGATCAGCGGCCCGCCGTCCCTCCTCACCACCCCGGACCAGCCCTGGGAGCGGAACCTCCGCCGCGTCACCGAAGGCCCGGTCTCGCTGATCCGCGACGGCAAGATCTACATCTACTACTCGGCCAGCGCCTGCGAGTCGCCCGACTACGCGCTCGGCGTCCTCGAACTCACCGGCACCGACGTCCTCGACCAGGCGTCGTGGACGAAGTCGAGCGGCCCGGTCTTCAAGCGCAACGATCCCGGCTGGGCCTTCGGCACCGGTCACCACGGCTTCTTCACCTCGCCCGACGGCAAGGAAACCTGGATCGTCTATCACGGTGTGACCAGCTCCGGTGGTGCTCCCGTCGGCAGCTGCAGCGCCGGCCGCTCGGTCCGGATCGGCAAGGTCACGGACGACGCCGCCGGCAAGCCTCAGCTCGGCGTCCCGAAGGCGACCTGGCAGTCGGTCACGCTGCCGTCCGGTGATCCCGGCCCCGAGATCGTGGCCGCCGGCACCTACAAACTTGCGCCGCGCAACAACCCGGCCAACCTGCTCGAGGTCGCCTCCTGCTCGAACGCCGACGCCGCGAACGTCCAGGTCTGGACGGCGAACTCCGCACCGTGTCAGCGCTGGAGGCTCAGGTACAACGGTGACGGCTCGTACCGGCTGCTCGCCGAGCACAGTGGCAAGGCGCTCGACGTCGCGAACTGCTCACCCGCCAACAATGCCGACGTGATCCAGTGGCCGTACTGGGGCGGCGACTGCCAGAAGTGGTATCTCGATGCCCTGGGCAATGGCTACTACAAGGTGACCTCGAAGGTCGGCGGCAAGACCCTGGACGTCGCCGGCTGTGCGTCGCAGCCGGGCGCCGACGTCCGAGTCTGGCCGTACTGGCAGGGCGCCTGTCAGCAGTGGAAACTGGAGAAGGTCGGCTGAACCTTTCGACCCACGTCGAAGGACCCTTCGACGGAGATCGTAAGGATATCGATTTCCCAGCGGGTCGGATGAGACTCTCCTGACGGGAGTCCCATCCGCCCCTGAGGAGATTCACTGTGCTGTCCGGACGCTTTCGCCTGCCCGGCGTACTGCTACTGGCGCTCGCGCTGGTAGTGCCGACTGTCGCACCCGCGGCCGCTGCCGATGCGGCGGTGGTTGGGAAGGGCCCGGTCGGGTGGGAGAGCCTGCGGCAGCTCGATCGGCTGCCGTATCTGGCCTCGGGGACGAGCACTCGGCAGTACTCCGGGTTCGCGCGGGACGGGAGCAACAACGACGGGTTCGACGGCGCGTCCTCGTGTCTGCGGCAGGTCGCGGCCGGCTGCGTGATCGCCGAGGACACCGGCGCGGGCCAGGTCGACTCGATCTGGTTCACCCGGCTGCGCGACGGCGTCCCGGATGTGTCGGAAACCGGCACGATCACGGTCACGCTGGACGGGACGACGGTGCTGGACCGGTCACTGAAGGACGTGACCGACGGCAAGGTCGGTGCGCCGTTCGTGCATCCGCTGGTGGCGAACGCGGGGCAGTCCGGCGGTGGTTTCCAGATCAAGGTGCCGATGGCGTACCGGCAGTCGATGCAGATCGTCGTCCAGCGCAATCCGCTCTTCTTCCATGTGAACTTCCGGCACTTCCCGGACGCGGACGGCGTCACGACGTTCAGCCCGGCGGATCCGGCGCACGACGTCCTGGCGACGCTGCGCGCGGCCGGGACCCGCGACCCGAAGCCGGCCGCGAGCGGTGCGACGACGACCAGCCGGACGCATCCGATCGGCGCTGGTCAGGAGGTCGCCTTCGGCGCCCTGCAGGGGCCGGGTGCGATCAGCGCACTGCGGATGCGATTCGTCGGGGTGACCCCGTCGGACGCCGTCCTCGCGGGGCTGCGGTTGCGGATGTCGTTCGACGGCCGGACGACGGTCGACTCGCCGGTCGGGGAGTTCTTCGGCACCGGGCTCGGCGCGTACCCGGTGAAGTCGTTGATGTTCGCGGCCGATCCGGCGCCGGGCGGCTGGTTCACCACCTGGTGGCCGATGCCGTACCGGAGCTCGGCCGCGGTCTCGCTGGTCAATGCGAGCGGGGTGGCCGTCGGTAATGTCGAAGTTCAGCTGACGAGTGCACCGGACACAAAGTGGAGCACTGATCTCGCTCCGGGCGGATCGGCCGCCTATTTCACCGCGGAATCGCGGTCCGGGAAGACGGACTTCGGCGCCGACTGGATGGTCGCGGATCAGCAGGGGCGCGGGAAACTGGTCGGCGTCGTGCAGACGATGGAGGGGACCGACCGCGGTTACCTCGAAGGTGATGAGCGCATCCATCTCGACAACGCCCTGTCGCCGCAGCAGCACGGCACCGGGACGGAGGACTTCTACGAAGCCGGCTGGTACTTCGCGGGCGGCCCGTACAGCGTGGCGTTCACCGGCAACACCGCACACGAGGTCGGCAAGTTCGGGTGTGCCCAGGAGTGCGACGCGGTCTACCGGCTGCTGGTGACCGAGGCGATCTCCTACGACTCGTCGCTGCGGTTCGGCATTGAGCACGGGATGCAGAACGACTGGTTCGCCGACTACGGCTCGACCGCGTTCCTGTACACCCAACCGACCGCGAGCACCCGCGAGACCGATGCCATCGACCTCGGTGACCCGGCGTCGCGCACCGCGCATCAGTACGCCGACAGCGGGACCGAGCACACTCTGCAGAGCGTCGTCGAGGGCGATCTCGACTACCTGCAGCTCACCGATCAGGTCCGCGACGGGCAGGGATCGATCAGTTTCCGGCTGACGGTCGATGCCGGCAATCAGGGCGTGCTGCTGCGCCGGATCGCCGACCAGGCGAGGTCGTACCAGGAGGCGGCGGTCCGGGTGGACGACGTCCCGGTCGGCACCTGGCGGCAGCCGCTCGGGAACCCGAAGATGCGCTGGCTCTCCGACGAGTTCCCACTCCCGGCCGCGACGACGGCCGGCAAGAGTTCGGTCAAGGTCACCATCACGCCGGTCGGCGGCGCCCCGGCCTGGACGGCGGCACACTATGTTGCCGCGAGCATCGTTGCCCCTTACACCCCATCGACCGCGCCAGCCGCTCCGACAGGGCTCACGGCGACGGCTCGCGATCACTCGTTGCTTCTGAACTGGACTCCGGTGCTCGGGGCAACGGAATACCGGATCTACTCGGCAACGACCCCCGACGTCCCGCTGACACCGGCGAACCTGGTCGGAACGTCTCCCATGCAGGCCTTCTTGCACAAAGCACTCAAGGGCGGTCAGCAGCGGTTCTACCGGGTCGTCGCCGTCGATGTCGGCGGCAACGTCAGTACGGCAGGCTCAGTTGCCGGGACGCCGAAGATCTCGACCGTCTCGGATGTCGATGCCGACGGCAAGGACGACATCGTCAGGTTCACGCGCGGCGCGCAGGCCGGTGTGTACGTCGCGAAGTCCACCGGGGCGGCTTTCGAGGGGACCGACAAGCTGTGGCGCGGCTCGTTCGCGATCGGCGCCGAGATCCCGGCGACCGGCGACTTCAACGGCGACGGGCGGGACGACATCGTCACCTTCACCCGAGGCGCCGCGCAGGACGTCTGGGTCGCGTTGTCGAACGGCGTCGACGGGTATCTGCCCGCCACCAAGTGGCACGATCATTTCGCGCTGGACGGCGAGATCCCGATGGTCGGTGACTTCAACGGCGACGGCAAGGACGACATCGTCACCTTCAACCGGGGAACGGCCAACGAGGTCTACGTCTCGCTGTCCGACGGCAGCCGGTTCGTCGAGGACAGCTGGCAGTGGCACACCGACTTCGGCTGGCCCGGCGAGCTGCTGGACGTCGGTGACTTCGACGGCGACGGCCTCGACGACATCGTCACTTTCACCCGCGGTACGGCGGCGAGCGTGTACGTCGCGCTGTCGGACGGGAAATCGTTCCTGGGGAAGGGCTGGAAGTGGCACGGCCACTTCGCGATCGAGGCCGAGACCCCCGACGTCGGCGACTACAACGGCGACGGCCGGGACGACATCGCGACGTTCACCGGCGGCGCCGATGCCGACGTCTACGTCGCGCTCTCGACCGGCACGGGTTTCATCGGGGACGGCGATGTCTGGCACAACGACTTCGCGCGTCACACCGAGGTACCCGGCAGCGGTGACTTCGACGGCGACGGTCTTGCCGACATCGTCACCTTCACCCGGGGCGCCGAGGCTGACGTCTACGTAGCCCGCTCCAACGGCCACCACTTCACTCCCGACCCGCAGGCCCAGCGATGGCACGCGAACTTCGCCCCGAATATCGACTGGCCGGCCCCCTCCGCCCTACGACCCTGAACGCCCGTTCAGTCGGTGCTGAAGCGGCTGTGGTCGTGGAAGAACTCGACCAGGAACCGTGCGGTGGCGGCGGGCTGCTCGATGGCAGGGGAGTGGGCGGCGTCCCGCACCATCTGCGGTTCGATGCCGAGGCGCGCGGCCACCTCGTTCTGGACGGTGATCGGCCAGCCGTCGTCGCTCTCGCCGTACAGGACCTGAGTGCGGACGCCGGCCTTCGCCAGCCGGTCCGTCTGGTCCTCGGCGTCGGTCAGCCGACGGGTGATCTCGGCCAGACCCTGCGGGGTGTTGCTGGTGAAGCGCTTGCGCAGGAAGGCAGCGATCTCGTCCGGCGGTGCGACGTACCCCGGGTGCTTGACGTCGTGCTCCAGCTTCAGGTCGTAGACCTGCTCGATCGGCAGGTTGTCCAGACCGAACGAGAGCATCTGCAGCGGCTGCAGCTTCGACTCGTCGGTGAACGCGGCCGGGCCCGAGCAGAGCAGAGTGAGCGTCGAGAACACCGACGGGTCGGCCAGCACGGCCTCCCGCGCTACGAGCCCGCCGAAGGAGTGGCCGACCAGCTGGCTGTAGCCGCCGAGCGCCGTACTCATCGCCACCACGTCCGCACCCAGCTCCGCCAGCGTGTACGCCGAAGCGTCGGCCGGGCCAGGCGTCTCGTATTGCCCACGCTGGTCGACTGCGACCGTCCGCCAGCCGTAGCGGGCCAGGTGGTCGACCAGCGGGGTGAAGTCCTCTTTGCTGCCGGTCCAGCCGGGGACGAGCAGGACCGTGCCCAGCGGCGTACCAATGTCCGGCGTCGCCATCAGGGTCGCGAACGACCCGCGGTCGGTCTCCAGCGTCGCTGGGTGAACCCCGTCCGGCAGCGTCATGGTGCGTGGCGTACTCACAAGTAAAGAGAGTAGCCGCTCAGTCGGTGCGGACCAGTTTGGCTGTTGCGACGGCGAGTACGGCGAGGACTGCGATGCTCATCACGATGGCCAGCTGGACGCCGTTCGTGTACGCGTCGCGGGCGCTCGCCAGCAGGTCCTGGGCGGCCGGTGCGGCCAGCTGGTCGGCTGCTGCGATCGCTCCGCTGATGGTGTCCCGTGCGGACTCCGGCGTCCCGGCTGGAACGGCTACTGCGGCACGGTAGACCGCTGTGACCAGGCTGCCACCGATGGCGATGCCCAGGGCCATGCCGAGCTCGGTGCCGGTCTCGCCCATGCCGGATGCGACGCCGGCTCGTTCTGGTGGCGCGCTGCTCACGATGACGTCGTACGTGAGGGCCAGAACGACCTGGATGCCGAGGCTGACCACTGCGAGCCCGACGACGGTCGGTAGGCGACCGGCGGCACTCATCAGGATCAGACCGGGGATGGCGGTCGTCAGACCCAGCGTCATCGCGGTGCCGGCGCGGAGGTGCCGGACGACCCAGGGCGCGGCCAGGGTGCCGACGATGCCGGTCACCATCATGGGGAGCATCCAGAGACCGGCCTCCAACGGGGACATGCCGAGGACAAGCTGGAAGTACTGGACGGTGAGGAACTGGAGTGCGGCCAGCACGTACAGACCGAAGGTCTGGGCGCCGAGCGAGGCGCTGAACGCGGAGCGGCGGAACAGCCGGAGGTCGACCAACGGCTCTGGCAGGCGGAGCTGCCGGCGTGCGAACAACCAGCCGAGGAACAGACCGCCCAGTGCGATCGCCAGCGTGGCCAGGCTCGGCTCACCCTTCGCGGTCTGCTTGATCGCGTACACCACCGCGACGATCGCGGCGATCGACAGGACGACGCTGGGGAGGTCGATCCGGCCCGCCTTCGCGTTGCGGAACTCGGGCAGCAGCAACGGCGCGGCGATCAGTAGCAGGACGAGCGGCGGGATGGCGAGCAGGAACACCGAACCCCACCAGAAATGATCGAGCAGCACACCGCCGACCAGCGGCCCGGCCATCCCGCCGACCATGAAGTTCGTCATCCAGATCGCGATCGCCAGCCGTCGCTGGCCGGGATCCTGGAACATGTTGCTCAACAGCGACAGCGTCGACGGCATCAACGTCGCTCCGGCCAGACCCAGGGCCGCCCGGGCGCCGATCAACAGCGCCGGGGACGTCGCGAACGCCGCCACCACACTCGCGACCAGGAACCCCGCCGCACCGATCATCAGTAACCGGCGCCGCCCGATCCGGTCCCCGACCGTGCCCATGGTCACCAGTAACCCGGCCACCACGAACCCGTACACGTCAACAATCCACAGCAACTGCGAAGAACTCGGCGCGAGATCCGCACTCAGAGCGGGCGCGGCGAGATGCAGCACCGTCGCATCCAGCCCCAGCAAGATCGTCGGCAACGCCAAGACCCCGAGCCCAACCCACTCCCGCCGCCCGGCTCGACCATCAGCCCCGCCCCGGGCTGCTCCTGGCGCTCGGCTGGTGGCGTGGTCTTGGGGTGCTTCGCCGGCGTCGGGCTGGTCAAGGCAGTCGGCTCGAGAGGTCATGGGTAAGAGCCTGATAGTTCAAGGACGCTTGAGGTCAAGGGGTGCGGGTGCGGTGCGGTGTTCCGCGGTGCGGCACAATGGCGGGGTGCCGAGGACTCTGGCGGTGGCCAACCAGAAGGGCGGCGTGGCGAAGACGACCACGGTCGCGACGCTGGGCGCTGCGCTGGCGGAGCTGGGGCAGCGGGTGCTGCTGGTGGATCTGGATCCGCAGGCGTGCCTGACGTTCTCGGTGGGGATCGATCCCGAGGATCTGGACAAGTCGATCCACCACGTATTGCTCGGCGGCGTGCAGGCGCGGGACGTGCTGATCGAGTTCGACGACGGGCCGGATCTGCTGCCGGCGACGATCGAGCTGGCGACGGCCGAGGTGCAGCTGGCGCGTGAGAGCGGTCCGGAGCAGATGGTGCGGACGGCGTTGCGGCCGCTGCGGCCGGCGTACGACTGGATCATCGTCGACTGCCCGCCGACGCTCGGGCTGCTCATGGTCAACGGGTTGTCGGCGGCGTCCGACGTCCTGATTCCGTTGCAGTGCGAGACGTTGGCGCATCGCGGGGTCGGTCAGCTGCTCGACACCGTGTACGACGTCCAGCGGCTGACCAACCCGGGGCTGCGCGTGCTCGGCGTCCTGCCGACATTGTACGACGGCCGGACGACGCACGCGCGCGCGGTGCTGGAGACGATCGCCGACACCTACGAGCTGACGGTGCTCCAGCCGGCGATCCCGAAGTCGATCCGGTTCGCCGAGGCGCCGGCGATCGGCGAGACCATCCTCGCCACGGCGCCGGCGTCCGCGGGGGCGAAGGCCTACAGAGCGCTCGCCGGCGGTTTGCTCGGCTGACGCCGCGCCCGCCAGCGCCAGACCGGTACGCCGATCAGCGCGAGCAGGACGATGAACGGGAGCATCGCGCCGAGCGCCGTCGCCAGTGCGGCGAACGTCGCGGTGAACGCGCCCCAGCCGCCCTTCAGCCCGGCGAGGAAGCCGCGATCGTCGTCGTCCTCGACCGGCGCCTTGCCCTTCTCGGCCAGCGTCAGCGTGAGCGTGGCCAGCTCGGTCTGCAGTGCGAGGTTCTTCTGTTTCGCGAGCAGCGCCTCGAGGTCCGCCTCGCGCCGGGTCAGCTCGGACTCCACCGACACGATCTCGCCGACGGTGTTCGCTTTCGCGAGCAGCGCGCGCATCCGGTCCAGGCTCGCGCGCTGGGTGCGGATCCGGCTGTCCACGTCGACGACCTGCTCGGTGACGTCGGCGGAGTCCTGCTGGATCCGCAGCCGCTTGCCCAGCTCGGACAGCCGCTGGATCGCGGTCTCGAAGCCGGCCCCCGGCACCTTGATCACCAGGTTGACGGTGGTGATCTGACCGTTCGGATCGCCGTTGGTGTTCTCCGAGGCGATCTGGCCCTTCAACTCGCCGACGATCGCGACCGCGCGCTGCCGCTGGGCCTCCACGTCGTCGGCCTCGACCGTGAGCGATCCGGTCTTGATGATCGCCCGCGTCACCGACGGCTGGGCCGCCGGCTGACTCTGGTCCTTCTCCGCGGCGGGCGCCTGCACCCCCTGCGGCTTGGCCTGGCCGCCTACCGCACTACCGGTGTCGGCCATCCCGCTGCTCTCGCTACTGCCGCCGCTCGCGCCGCACCCCACCAGCAGTACGACGCCCGCAGCGAACGCCACCGCACCCCTGAACCGCCTCATCACCCAGCCCCTCTCGCGTGGTTACGTGCGAGGGACGCTCCACGAGAGGCCGGGTGTTGCAGGTCGTAGGTAACGCTTTGGTCAGTTACTCCGGAGCGCTGAAGAGCGGTGTCGTGACACTCGCCGGAGCCTCGGCCGCCTTCTTCCGCGCGCGCGTCCGCTTCACCGGCTCCTCGGCCGGGGCCTCGAACACCTTCGCCGCGGCCGCGGTCTTGGCCGGCTTCGCAGCCGCCGTCTTCCGGGCCCGCTTCGGCTTCTCCTCGGCCGCGGCTTCGGCCGGAGCCGCCGCCTCGACGGGGGCAACGGCCTTCTTCCGCGTCCGCTTCGGCTTCTCCTCGACCGGCGCCTCGGCGACGACCTCGGCCTCGGCCGGAGCCGCCTTCTTGCGAGCCCGCGTCCGCTTCACCGGCTCCTCGGCGGCCGGCGCCTCGGCAACAGCCTCGGCCGGCGCCGCAACAGCCTTCTTCCGGGTCCGCGTCCGCTTGACCGGCTCTTCGGCCGGAACCTCAACCGGAGCCTCGACGACAGCCTCGGCCGCCTTCTTCCGCGTCCGGCTCCGCTTCGGCTGCTCATCGACGGCGTCCGCCGCCGGCGCCTCGGCAACTGCTTCGGTGGACTCCGTGGCGGTGGCTCGCGTCCGCGTGCGCGTCCGCTTCGGCTTCTCCGTGGCGACGACCTCGACAGCGGCCTCGGCCGGTGCTTCGGCAACCGCCTCGACCGGGGCCTGGACGACGGCGTCCGCACCGGACCGGCGGTTGCGGGTCCGCTTCCGCGGCTTGCGCTCGCTCAGGGCCTCGACGGCCTCGGTCGCGGGCGGTACGTCGGTCTTCGCGGTGACGTCGGCGCCCTCTTCGAGCGGCTGCCCGGCGCGGGTGCGCTTCCGCGTGCGGCTCCGGCTGCGGCGCTTGGAGCCGCCGCCCTCGCCGTCCTCACGGCGGGCCGGCCGGTCGGCGCGGGCCTCTCGGGGCTGCTCCTCCCGGGCGACCTTGATCCGGCCCTTGGCGTCGGTCGGGATGCCGAGGTCGTGGTACAGCTCGGGCGACGTCGAGTAGATCTCCTGCGGGTCCGGGTAGGGCAGGTCGAGCGCCTTGTTGATCGTCTTCCAGCGGGTGACGTCGGCCCAGTCCACGAAGGTGACGGCGATCCCGCTGGCCCCGGCGCGGCCGGTGCGGCCGATCCGGTGCACGTAGGCCTTCTCGTCCTCGGGGCAGGTGTTGTTGATGACGTGCGTGACGCCCTCGACGTCGATCCCGCGGGCGGCGACGTCGGTACAGACCAGGACGTCGATCTTGTCACCGCGGAACCGGGTCAGCGCGCGCTCGCGGGCCTGCTGGTTCAGGTCGCCGTGGATCGCGGCGGCCTTGAAGCCGCGGTCCTGCAGGTCGTCGGTCAGCCGGGACGCCTCGCGCTTGGTCCGGCAGAAGATCATCACCCGGCCGCGGTCCTCGGCCTGCAGGATCCGGGCCACCACCTCGGGCTTGTCCAGGTCGTGCGCGCGATAGACGAACTGCGCCGTCGCGGGCACCGTCTGGGTGTCGTCGTGCGACTCGGCCCGGATGTTCAGCGGGTGCCGCATGTGGGTGCGGGCCAGGCCGATGACGGCCGACGGCATCGTTGCCGAGAACAACATCGTCTGCCGCAGCTCGGGCGTCTTGCGCAGGATCCGCTCGACATCGGGCAGGAAGCCCAGGTCGAGCATCTCGTCGGCCTCGTCCAGGACGAGCACCTTGACGTGGCTGAGGTCGAGGACGCCGCGGTTGGCCAGGTCGAGCAGCCGGCCGGGGGTGCCGACGACGACGTCCACGCCCTTCTTCAGCGCGTCCAGCTGCGGGTCGTAGGCGACGCCGCCGTAGATGGTCAGCACGCGGACGGTGCGGACGGTGGAGGCGACCTCGAGGTCCTTGGCGACCTGGATGGTCAGCTCACGGGTCGGGGTGACGACCAGGGCCTGCGGCTTACCCGGGGCGGCCAGCTGCTCGTAGTCGGCCTCGCCGGGGGAGATCGTGCGCTGCAGCAGCGGGATGCCGAAGCCGAGCGTCTTGCCGGTCCCGGTCCGGGCCTGGCCGATCAGGTCGGTGCCCATCAGGGCGATGGGGAGCGTCATTTCCTGGATGGGGAACGGCTCCACGATGTTGACGCGCTCGAGCGCGTCGCAGATCTCGGGCAGGACGCCGAGCTCTCTGAAGGTGGTCAGGCTGATCGCCTCTCACATGCTTGTACGGACAGTGGCCGGGCGCCGGAGGCTGTGAAGCCTCGTCAGAAGAGGCGCGGGGACACTGTGCAAGCACCTCGCACCAGCGTGCCCATGTGGGCGCGTCACCGGCGAATCACGCACCAGTGTAACGGCAACGTGCGTCAACTCCGGTGCGTGTGGTTTGCGCCACTGTTGTCCAGCCGCCCTCGGAGCCGGATAGGGTGCCGCTTTATGGAGCAGACGGCCTTCGACGATCCCGCCTACCGGGCCGCGGCGGTGGACCTGCTGGGAGTCCTCGCGTACGGCGAGCTGACCGCCTTCGAGCGGATGGCCGAGGACGCCAAGCTGGCGCCGACCCTGAACGACAAGGCGGAGCTCGCCGCACTGGCGACCACCGAGTTCGGACATTTCCAGCAGCTGCGCGACCGGCTCGTCACCCTCGGGGTGGACCCGATGGAGGCGATGCAGCCGTTCGTCACGCCGCTGGACGCGTTCCACGACCACACCGCGCCGTCCGACTGGCTGGAGGGCCTGGTCAAGGCGTACGTCGGCGACGGGCTGGCCAACGACTTCTACCGCGAGATCGCCTCGTTCGTGGACGCCGGGACCCGGGCCCTGGTGCTCGAGGTGTTCGCCGACTCCGGACAGGCCGAGTTCGTGGTGGACCGGGTCCGGGCCGCCATCGAGGAGGACCCGAAACTCGGCGGCCGGCTGGCGCTGTGGGGCCGCCGGCTGGTCGGTGAGGCGCTCAGCCAGGCGCAGCGGATCGCCGCCGACCGGGACTCCCTGGCCGCGCTGCTGGCCGGTAGCGTCGACCGTCCGGGGCTCGATTTGGCCGCCATTGGCCGAATGTTCACCAGACTGACCGAGGCCCACACCGCCCGGATGACTGCACTTGGCCTGCAGGCCTGATTTCATACGTCCGTTCGCTGTCCGCGGGGGTCTGACGCCGGAGCCTGCCCTATGACACACCGCCCGATCCGTTTGGGCCTGTACTCCGACACCCTGGTGCCGCGCGCCGACGGTGTCGCCGTCTCGCTCGAGGCGGCTGGGACCGCTTTGCTCGAGCTCGACGAGCTGGAGCTGGAGGTGGTCGCGCCGTACAAGAGCAAGAACAACAGCAGCGCGCTGCCGATCCGCTCGGTGCCCGGTATGGACCTCCGGGGCCGGGACTACCGGCTCGGTACCTGCCTGCCCGGCCACAAGCCGGAATACGACGTCATCCACGTTCACACCCTCGGCCCGGTCGGCGTGGGCGGTCTGTACGCCGCCTGGCGGCGCAAGATCCCGCTGGTGCTGACCTGGCACACCGACATCGAGGCCTACCAGGAGCACTACGCGGAGATCCGGCTGGCGATCTGGGCGGCGGGCAAGGCCTGGCGGCTCGGTGTGGGCGCACCGCGGGGCTACCAGGCCAAGAGCAGTGAGGTGCAGAACCTGCTGCGTGCTGTGGACCTGGTGATCGCACCGACGGCCAAGGTGGAGCACAGCCTCAACGAGCTGGGCTGCGAGGCGCCGACCGCCGTCCTGCCGAGTCCGACGCTGCCACTGCCGGCGCCCTCGGTCAGCTCGGACGAGATCCGCCGTACGCTCGGCCTCGGCGCTGAGGATCCGATCGTGCTGTCGGTCGGCCGGCTGAGCGGTGAGAAGAACGACGAGCTGTTGCTGCGGATGTTCGCGGAGTTGGTCGCGAAGCGCCCGGACGCCTGTCTGGTCCTGGTCGGTGGGTACGGCGGCCGGGTCACCCAGCTGATCGAGGACCTCGGCATCTCCGAGCGGGTCCGGATGCCAGGCGTTCTGCCCCGTTCCGACCTGGCTGGGTACTACGCGGCAGCGAGCGCGGTAGTGATCTGCTCGGTCACCGAGACCCAGTCGCTGGTCGCCCACGAGGCCGAGGCGGCCGGCTGCCCGCTGATCGTCGTCGACCCGTGGCTCTACCGCGGTCACGAGGAGACCCGGACGTTCGCACCGGCCGAGCCGGCCGGGCTGGCCGACGTCGTCGCCCGGTCCTTCCGGACGCCGGACCCGGCGCGGCCCTGGGCGCCGCGCTACCGGCCCGAGCCGCGCGAGCACGCCGAGAAGCTGCTGGCCCTGTACGAACAGCTCGCCAGCCGGGTCTGAGACGCACAACGGCCGCCTGCCCCGGACTGCGGGGACGGCGGCCGTCGTGTGCGCGGTACTGCGTCAACTGGTCTTCGGTTTGCGTCCCGCGATGATCGCGATCACGATCGCGGCGCAGATGATCTGGATCAGGTACTGGATCCAGTCCGGGCCCGGAGTGTCCTTGATACCGAGGAAGTAGGCGATCAGACCACCGATGAAGGCGCCGATACCGCCGCCGAGGATGGTCCAGCCGAGGCTGATGTTCTGTTTGCCGGGGAGCACCAGTCGGGCCAGCGGCCCGAAGATGACGCCTGCGAGCAGACTGACGATGATCATCCAGATCCAGTAACCCACGGTTCCTCCTTGTGAGGGGTTTCGACCTGCGCCCCGATCTGGCGCCCCGTAGCTACCAGACCACCTTGACGCAGGTCTCACCGCACATGGTGCCCATGCAACCGGATTCCGGAACCCGGACACGCGCGGGCGTGTCCGGAACGGGATCAGATCGCGCCGAAGCCGACCTTCCGGATCGAGACCTCACCGATCTCGACGTACGCGAGCCGGTCCGCGGGCACGAGCACCCGGCGGCCCTTGTCGTCGGTCAGCTGCAGCAGGTTGCTCTTGCCGCTGAGCGCGTCCGCGACCAGCGTCTGCACCTCGTCCGGGCTCTGCTCGCTTTCCAGCACCAACTCGCGATTGGCGTGCTGTACGCCGATCTTGACCTCCACGAAACCCTCCGGGCACGATCCGACCGGCGGCTCTCGCCGGTGACGGTTCGAGCCTATCCGCTACCGTCGGCGAGCTCTCACCCGTCCGCCCAGAGCAGAACGTGTCAGCTGTCAGACCGCGGACTGTGTCAGCCGTCGCTGCGCGGACTGTGTCAGCTGTCGCTGCGCGGAAACCCGCGGATCCCCCGCCAGGCCAGCGAGGCGACCAGGTCGGCCGCGTGCTCCTGGGGCAGGGAGGTGCCGTCGCCGACGGCCAGCCAGTAGCGGGCGCTGACCTGGGCCATGCCGACCAGGCTGACCGCCAGCACCATCGACTGCTCGTGGTTCAGCCCGGCGTCCGCGCTGATCACTTCGGAGACGGCCTCGGCGCAGGCGTGGGTGACGCGGTCGACGCGCTCCCGGACGGCCGGCTCGTTGGTCAGGTCGGACTCGAAGACCAGCCGGAAGGCGCCCTGGGCGTTGGCCACGTAGTCGTAGAACGCGTGGATGGTCGCCGCGACCCGCAGCTTGTTGTCCTCGGTCGACTTCAGCGCGTCCTGCACGGAGGCGACGATCGCCTCGCAGGAGGTGTCCAGCAGCGCCAGGTAGAGGTCGAGCTTGCCGGGGAAGTGCTGGTACAGGACCGGCTTGGAGACGCCGGCCCGGTCGGCGATGTCGTCCATCGCGGCGGCGTGGTACCCGTTCGCGACGAAGACCTCCTGGGCCGCCTCCAGCAGTTGCGCGCGGCGGGCCAGCCTGGGCAGGCGGCTGCCGCGTTTCGGTGCGGTCTCCGGTGTCGTCGACACGTCGGGCTCCTTCGGTGGTGCGGGGCCGCGCAGCAGGTTCGGCCGCCCGGTCGTTCCCCGAATCCTACCCACCGGTCCTCCCGGTCAGTAGCTTCCCCGCCGATGCCGCTTACTCCGGGAGCGGCCGCGGGTCGTCGTACAGCTCGCCCAGGACGTCGCCGTACGCCTCGATCCGGGCCAGGACGTCGTGCGGGAGGAAGCGCAGATCCTCGGGCTCGGTCGCGCCGGCCACCTCGTCCCAGTCGATCGGCGTGGAGACCCGCGGCTCCTCGGCGCCGCGCAGCGAGTACGGCGCGAGCGTGGTCTTGGCGCTGGCGTTCTGGCTCCAGTCGATGAAGACCTTGTCCGGCCGCAGTGCTTTGGTCATGTTCGCGGTCACGTTCTCCGGCAGCGCCTCGGCCAGCTGCTCGGCCAGCTGTTTGGCGAAGGCGCTGGTCCGCCGGGACGACGCGGGCTCGATCGGCACGTACAGATGCATGCCCTTGTTGCCGGACGTCTTCGGCCAGCCCTCGAGCCCGTAGTGGCCCAGCAACTCCCGCAGTGCCAGCGCGACGTCGCAGCACTCGACGATGGTCGCGCCGGGCCCAGGGTCAAGGTCGAACACGATCAGATCGGCCTGCGGGTCCGCACCGTGCTCGGACTGGCCGATACGCCACTGCGGCACGTGCAGCTCGAGCGCTGCGAGGTTGGCGAGCCAGACGACGGTCTGGACGTCGTCCGCGACCACGAAGTCCGCCTCGTCGCGACCGGTCGAGCTGCCGGGCGTCGGTAGCGTCTCGGTGCGCACCCAGGCCGGAGTGCCGCGCGGAGCGTTCTTCTCGAAGAAGTACGCCGCCGCCGTGCCGTCCGGCCAGCGCTTCCGGGTCAGCGGGCGGTCCGACAGGTGTGGCAGCAGCAGTGTGGCCACCTGGTGGTAGTAGTCGATCACCTCGGCCTTGGTGAACCCGGTCTGCGGGTAGAGGACCTTTCCGAGGTTGCTGAGCTTCAACGTCTGCCCGTCGACCTCGGTCGTCAGTTGCTGCGGCGCGGCTGCCATAAGTCCCAGTCTCCACCGCCGAAGTCGTCCTAACATGGCTTTTGTGGAGAGTTACGGGGCAGTAACCGGCGCTGATGCGCCGCTGGAGACACAGGAGTGGCCGGCCCGGCAGGTGCCGGTCGCCGGGGTCGACCTGCTCGTCAGGGACGTTCCCGGCGCCGCGGCGGACCTGCCGCCGGCGCTGTACGTGCACGGTCTGGGCGGGTCGTCGCTGAACTGGACGGCGCTCGGGCTGCTGCTCAACGACACCACCCGCGGTATCGCGCCCGACCTGCCCGGCTTCGGCCGGACGCCGGTCGCCGGGACGACGGGGATCACCGAACAGGCCGACGTCCTGATTGAGCTGCTGGAGCGCGAGTTCGACCGGCCGGCCAACGTGTTCGGCAATTCGATGGGCGGCGCCGCTGCGGTGGCGCTGGCGGCGCGGCGTCCGGATCTGGTCGCGTCACTGACGCTCGTCTCACCTGCGCTGCCGCATCCGCGGGTGTCGGCCAGCGCGCTCTGGTTCGCCGCTCTCGCGACGCCGCGGCTCGGGCCGGCTGTTCTGAGCCGGACACAGCAGCTGCCGTTCGACCGGCGGTTCCAGGCGTCGCTGTCGATGGTGTTCGGCGATCCGCGGACGCTGTCACCGGAGGTGCGGGCGGCGTACGAGGCGGAGCTGCACCGGCGCGACACCGATCCGTGGGGGATGCAGGTGACCACCGAGGCCGCGCGCAGCATCCTGTGGTCGTCGCTGGCGCTGCCGCGGCGCTCGCTGTGGGCCGACGCCGCAGCGGTGGAGTGCCCGGTCCTGCTGGTGTACGGCGGGCGCGACCGTCTGGTCGATCCGCGCATCCGGGCCAAGGCGCAACGCACCTTTCCGGACGCGCGTCTGCTGTACCTGCCGCGGTCGGGCCACGTCGCCCAGATGGAACACCCGGAACAGGTGGCCCGGGCGTTCCGCGAGATGACCGGGTAACCGTGTCGAACCTGTCGCGCGACTGAGATCTGGTTGAGCGGCGGGTCCGGTCAACTTTCCTCTCGCCCACGAAGTCGGACCAGCGGTCTGCTTCGTCGAATTTCGAGAGGACAACTGTGCGGTTTTTCGACAGATTCACCCGAAGCCTGTCGGTGGGGACGGTCGCACTACTGGGGGCGGGGTCGATGCCGGCGCCGAGCGCCGCGGCCGCCCCTCCGGATCCGCCTTCCATTGCCAAAGGCAACAATTGGGTCGTGCAGGAGGTCGCCGGCGGTTATCGCGTCTCGGTGCACCTGGACGCGCCGGTGCCGATGCGCGCGGCACTACCGCTTCTGGCCGCCGACGGCGTCTCGCTGGGCCCGGCCCGGCAGTCGCCGGACGGGCGCAGCCTGACACTGATCACTACTGACAGCACCGTCCGGAACGCCAAGAACATCCGGCTGCTCCAGCCGGGGGAGCAGGGCAAGAGCGGCCGCAGCCGGGCCCTCACCGGCCCCGCCACCGACCCCTACTGGCTGAACCCGCGCACCGGCCCGTTGCTGGCGGACGACCCCGGCAAGCCGGGCAAATACCAGGTCCAGACCTCGGAGTACGACCTCGGCGCCGAGGCGGTCTACCTCCCTGGCATCGAGCAGAAGTCCGAGGTGGTCGGCAAGGTCTACGCACCGGTCGGTGCGACCGGCAAGCGGCCGCTGGTGATCTTGCAGCACGGCCGCCACCAGTTCTGTTACGGCACCAAGGAGGCACCGACCGACATCCCCTGGCCGTGCGCGAAGGGGACCAAGCCGGTTCCCAGTTACCGCGGGTACGACGGCGCCGCGAACGCGCTGGCCAGTCACGGGTACCAGGTGGTGTCGATCAGCGCCAACGCGATCAACGCCTGGGACTTCGATGCCTACGACTTCGGCGCGCAGGCGCGGGCCGAACTGATCCTCGAGCACCTCGCACTGTGGAAGAAGTGGTCGACAGCCGGCGGTGGTCCGTTCGGCGCCAAGTTCGTCGGCAAGGTCGATCTGCAGAACGTCGGCCTGATGGGGCACTCCCGGGGTGGCGAAGGCGTCGCCCGCGCCGCGGTGCTGAACTCCGACCGTGGTGGCGAGTTCGGCATCCGTGCGGTGCTTCCGCTGGCGCCGGTCGACTTCGCCCGTTCAACGGTGCCCGGAGTCGCGATGAGCGTGCTGCTGCCGTACTGCGACGGCGATGTGGTGGACCTGCAGGGGCAGAAGTTCTACGACGACACCAGGCACTCCGTCACCGGAGACCGCGCGGCGCGGTCGACGGTCACCGTACTGGGCGCCAACCACAACTTCTTCAACACCGAGTGGACGCCGGGGCAGTCCGAGGCGCCGTCGTCGGACGACTGGTACGGCGCGCCGGACGAGAAGCCGTGCGGCGCGAACTACGAGGGCCGGTTGCGGCCCAAGGAGCAGCAGGCTGTCGGCACGGCGTATCTCGCGGGCTTCTTCCGGCTGCAGTTGGGGCACGAGAAGCAGTTCCTGCCGCTGTTCGACGGTTCTGACACCCGTGCGGCCTCCGCGGGCAAGGCGGTTGTCCGCGTGGTCGCCCAGGCGCCGTTGGCGTCGCGCCGCGACATCAACCACTTCGACAAGCCGCTGCCGGCGGAGGCGATCAGTGGCAAGGTCACTGCGACGGTCTGTGCCGGCGCCACGATGAAGGATCAGGGCAAGGCCGCCACGCAGCCCTGTCTGGAGAGCGACGGCGGCACTGACTCACCACACTGGACGACGAACTACTTCGCCGCCAGCACACCGACGCTGGCCGTGACCAAGCTGTCTTGGACCGACCGAACCGGGGTCGTGCGGATCAACCTGCCGGCGAAGCAGCGCGACGTCCGCAAGTACGCCGCTCTGTCGTTCCGGGCCGCTCCTGACCCGACTGGCGCGCCCCAGACGGACCTCAGTGTCCGAGTGGTCGACGGCCGCGGACAGGCCGCCGTCGTACCGGTGTCGGCCGTCAGCGACGCCTTGACCCGGCTGCCGGGTAGCAACGCGCAGGGGCTGCCGAAGAACCTGCTGCGAACGGTGCGGATCCCGCTGTCGTCGCTCAAGGGCGTCAACCTTCGAGACGTCCGGGCGGTGGAGCTGCGGACCGATCGGGTCGCCCAGGGCGCGGCGTACGTCAGCGACCTGACGTTCTCGTCGCCCGGCGTCGGCGTCTCGGCGCCGGCCGTGACGCTGCCCAAGCTCTCGGCCTCGAACGTCGGCGAGATCAAGGAAGGCGACACGGGTACCCAGTCGGTCGACTTCACGGTGACGCTGAGCCGGCCGAGCGCCCGGCCGGTCACGGTGTACGCCGAGAGCACCTTGCCCTGGGAGTCGTCGGCAATCGGCGCGGTGGCCGAGAAACTGGTCTTCAAGCCCGGGCAGGTCCAGCAGAAGGTGACCGTGCCGATCATCGGCAACACCCGGGATGCCGCCGACGTCGCACAGTTCTCGCTGGCGCTGTCGGCGCCGCGGGAGGCGCTGCTCGACCAGTCCTTCGGACGGGGCTCCGTGGTCGACGACGACCCGACTCCGACGCTCACCATCGGAGACGTGACGATCGTCGAGCAGGACGGCGACGTCGCGTTCCCGATGACCTTGTCCGCGCCGAGCGACCGGATCGCCTTGGTCAACGGCGTGCTCAAGGACGGGACGGCCGTCCTCGGGCAGGACTACAGCAGCCTCGCGCCGCCGCCGGAGGTCCGGATCGACGGCTACGTCTGGCAGGGCGAGACGAGTGGTCAGGTGACAGCCCGGGTGCTCGACGACGGCGTCAAGGAAGCGACCGAGACATTCACCGCGGAGCTCGACGTGGCCGAAGGCGGAGCGATCCAGCTGCCGCTGAGCCTGACTGCCACGATCACCGACAATGACTGAGAGGAAGACCGTGCGAGTTGCCGGCAGATTCACGAGATACCTGTCGCTGGGGATGGTCGCAGTCCTCGGAGTCGGGCTGATGACGGCGCCCGTCGCCGCCGCGGTACCGGCGTCCGTTGTGCAGGGCGAAAAATGGGACATTCGCCCGGTCGCCGGGGGCTACCAGGTGTCGCTCAGCCTGGACGCTCCGGCGCCGATGCGCGCTTCGGCGCCGCTGCTGGTCGTGGACGGCGTCCCGATCGGTGTCGCCAAGCAGTCGCGGGACCGGCGCAGCCTGTCGCTGGTGACCACCGACAGCGCCGTCCGGAACGCCAAGAGCGTCGAGCTGGTCTGGTCGGGAGACCTGGGCAAGCTGAACCAGAAGGCGGCGCCCCGCGCTCTGGAGGCCGGTACGACGGACGCCTACTGGAACAAGGCCCGGCAGGGTGCTCTGCTCAAGGACGACCCGGGCAAGCTCGGGAAGTACCAGGTCGAGACGTCGGAGTACAACCTCGGTGACGAGGCGGTCTACCTCCCCGGCATCGAGCAGAAGTCCGAGGTGGTCGGCAAGGTCTACGCACCGGTCGGTGCGACCGGCAAGCGGCCGCTGGTGATCTTCCTGCACGGCCGGCACGAGTACTGCTACGGCGACGCGACAGGCCCGGTCAGCGACAAGCCGTGGCCGTGTCCGAAGGGCGCCAAGCCGATCCCGAGCTACCGCGGCTACGACGCCCCGGCGAAGGCGCTGGCCAGTCACGGCTACCAGGTGGTCTCGATCAGCTCGAACGCGATCAACGCGTACGACGGTGATGTGTACGACCTGGGTGCGCAGGCCCGCGGTGAGCTGGTGCTCGAGCACCTGGCGCTGTGGAAGAAGTGGTCGACCTCCGGTGGCGGACCGTTCGGCGCCAAGTACGTCGGCAAGGTCGATCTGAAGAACGTCGGGCTGATGGGGCACTCGCGCGGTGGCGAGGGCGTCGCCCGCGCGGCAGTCATCAATGCGGACCGCGGCGGCGAGTTCGGCGTCCGTGCGGTGCTGCCGTTGGCGCCTGTCGATTTCGCGCGTTCCACGGTGCCGGGAGTCGCGATGAGCGTGCTGCTGCCGTACTGCGACGGTGACGTGTCGGATCTGCAAGGGCAGAAGTTCTACGACGACACCAGGCACTCCGTCACCGGGGACGGCGCTGCGCGTTCGACGGTGACTGTTCTGGGCGCGAACCACAACTTCTTCAACACCGAGTGGACGCCGGGCCAGTCGGTCGCGCCGTCGGGTGACGACTGGGGTGGTGAGCCGAAGGCGACCTGCGGCGACCGGACTGTCGGTCGGCTGAAGGCCAAGGAGCAGCAGGCCGTCGGAGCGGCGTACCTCGCTGGCTTCTTCCGGCTGCACCTGGGCAACGAGAAGCAGTTCCTGCCGCTGTTCGACGGCTCTGACACCCGTGCGGCCTCGGCGGGTAAGGCTGTCGTGCGAGTGGTCTCGCAGGCGCCGCTGGCGTCGCGCCGTGACGTCAACGCACTCGACAAGGCGCTGCCGAAGGGTGCGGTCAGTGGCAAGGCCACTGCGACGGTCTGCGCCGGTGTGAAGCCGCCGGGGGTAGCCGAGGCTGCGGCCGCGCCCCCCTGCCTGGTGACCGAGGGGTGGGGCGACTCGCCGCACTGGGAGCCGGCAGCTCTTGCTGGGCGGACGCCGAGCCTGGCGGTCACCAAGCTGATCTGGACGGCCAAGACCGGGGTCGTGCGGATCAACCTGCCGGCGAAGCAGCGCGACGTCCGCAAGTACGCCGCTCTGTCCTTCCGGGCCGCCCCGGGCACGCTGGGCACGCTGACGACCGACTTCAGCGTCCGAGTGGTCGATGGTCGCGGCAAGGTGGCCGCCGTCCCGGTATCGAGTGTCAGTGACGCTCTGACGCGTCTGCCGGGCAACCTGCAGCTGGGACTGCCGAAGAACCTGCTGCGGACCGTGCGGATTCCGCTGACGTCGCTGAAGGGCATCGACCTCCGGGACATCCGGACGGTCGAGCTGCGGACCGACCGAGTGGCTGCTGGCGCGGCGTTCGTCAGCGACCTGGCGTTCTCGTCGGCTGGTGTCGGTCTGTCGGCTCCGGCCACGCTGCTGCCGAAGCTGTCCGCATCGGACGTCAAGGTCAAGGAGGGCGACAAGGGCACCAAGCTGGTCGACATGTACGTCCGGCTGAGCCGCCCGAGCCTCCGCCCGGTGACTGTGTACGCCGAGACCACACCGTCGTTCGAATCGACGGCCGTGGGCGATGTGCACAAGACGCTGGTCTTCAAGCCCGGACAGGTCAAGCAGAAGGTCACCGTGCCGATCACGGGGAACACCCGGGACAGTGCGGACGCGAAGTTCTCGCTGGTGCTCTCCGCGCCGAAGGAAGCCCTGCTGGACCACTCCTTCGGCCAGGGGCTGGTGCTCGACGACGACCCGACGCCGACGCTGACGGTGGGCAACGTGACCACCGTGGAGAAGAGCACGGACGTCCGGATCCCGATCAAGCTGTCGGCGCCCAGTGACCGATTCGTCACGATCAGTGGGACGGTCAAGGACGGCACCGCCATCCTGGGGAAGGACTACCGCGGCCAGAACGACCCGCCGGACCGCTCGATCGACGGGTACGTCGAGCCGGGGAAGACCACCGGCGACCTGTACGTCGGGATCGTCGACGACAAGGTCAAGGAGGCGACCGAGACGTTCACCGCGGTGATCGGCACGGTCGAGGGGGCCGACATCAAGCTGCCGGCGACCGTCACCGTGACGATCACCGACAACGACTGATCCGTTCGCCAGGTGAGACCCCAGTCCCGGGATTCGGACCCGGGCTGGGGTCTCCGCGATTGTGCGGGAACATGGGAGACGGGCCGATGGTTGAAACCCAGACCGCCCGCCTGAACCCCACACCCCAGGAGCCGACACGTGTCACTGCCACCGCTGGTCGAACCGGCCGACGAGCTGACCATCGACGAAGTCCGCAGGTACTCGCGGCACCTGATCATCCCCGAGGTCGGGATGGCCGGCCAGAAGCGGCTGAAGAACGCCAAGGTGCTGGTGATCGGCGCCGGCGGCCTCGGCAGCCCCGCGCTGCTCTACCTGGCCGCGGCCGGCGTCGGCACGCTCGGCATCGTCGAGTTCGACACCGTCGACGAGTCGAACCTGCAGCGCCAGATCATCCACGGCCAGTCCGACGTCGGGAAGTCCAAGGCGCAGTCGGCCAAGGAGTCGATCCTCGAGACCAACCCGAACACGAACGTCGTCCTGCACGAGACCCGGCTGGACAACGACAACGTCTTCGAGATCTTCGAGCAGTACGACCTGATCGTCGACGGCACCGACAACTTCGCCACCCGCTACCTGGTCAACGACGCCGCCGTCCTGCTCGGCAAGCCGTACGTCTGGGGCTCGATCTTCCGCTTCGACGGTCAGGTGAGCGTGTTCTGGGCCGAGCACGGCCCGTGCTACCGCTGCCTCTACCCCGAGCCGCCGCCGCCCGGCATGGTCCCGTCCTGCGCCGAGGGCGGCGTCCTGGGCGTGCTGTGCGCGTCGGTCGGCGCCGCACAGGTGACCGAGGCGCTCAAGCTGCTCACCGGGATCGGCGACCCGTCGCTCGGCCGGCTGAACATCTACGAGGCCCTCGACCTGAACTGGCGCACGCTGAAGGTCCGCAAGGACCCGAACTGCGCGATCTGCGGTGACAACCCGACCGTCACCGAGCTGATCGACTACGAGAGCTTCTGCGGCGCGATCACCGAGGAGGCGGCCGACGCGGCCGCCGGCTCGACGATCTCGGTCAAGCAGCTCAGCGAGTGGATCAAGCTCAAGGACAACGGTGAGAAGGACTTCCAGCTGATCGACGTCCGGGAGCCGAACGAGTACGAGATCAACCGGATCCCGGGCTCGGTGCTGATCCCGAAGGCCGACTTCCAGACCGGCGTCGCGCTGGAGAAGCTGCCGCAGGACAAGCAGCTGGTCTTCCACTGCAAGTCCGGCGTCCGCTCGGCCGAGGTACTCGCGATCGTCAAGGGCGCGGGTTTCGCCGACGCCGTCCACGTGGGTGGCGGCGTGGTGGCCTGGGTCGACCAGATCGACCCGAGCCAGCCTGCGTACTAGAAGGGCATTCGGCATCCGGCGACCGCTTCGGCGGCCGCCGGGTCGCCGGTGACCACGGGCTCGTCGTCCCGGCCGGAGAGCGTGCGCATGTAGGCAACGGCGTCCACCTGAGCGTGGCCGATCGGCGTACCCCGGCCGAGCCGGTACGTGGCACCGCCCGCGCCGGTCAGCTCGACGACGACCGCGGGTCGGTCACCCCAGAACGGGCCGTCGACGACGTCGTACATGACCTGCTCGATCAGCTCGGTCGCGTTGGGACCGGGGTCGAACGGTCGGTCGAGGGCCTGGCAGACGTCGTCCCGGTGCATCCACAGATCGCGGGCGAGCAGGATGTCCTGGACGTAGCCGAGGTCCATCGAGAAGCCGGGGATCTCGTCGATCGACATCCGAATCCGGCGGAGCAGCGCCGGGTTCGTGAGGATCTTCCGGGTCGCCTTCGCCCAGCTGCGGTCGAAGGCGAGCCGCAGCTCGGCCGGCGGTGTGCCGCGGTGCTCGTCGGCCTGCACCATCATGTGCGCGTCGAACTTCGGGGTGCCGGGGTAGGTCCGTTTCGCCTTGCGGAGCCGGCGCGGGAACGACCACGGGATGTTCACGTCCTCCGCCTGGCCGATCAGGTGCCCGGCGATATCCGCGACGTCCCACTCGTCGCAGACGGTCTGTCGATGCCAGTCGTCGCCGTCGATCGAGGCGAGCAGTTCGTTCCAGGCCTGGAGCTCGGCGGCGCGGTGCTCAGCGCAGCGTGGGCGGTCGGTCCGGCTGATCTCAGCCGCTGCTACTGCTTTCATGATTCCCCCTGGTCGGTGCGTAGTACTGGTAGAACATGTCGAGCGCGACCGGCATCAGCCGGACATAGCGGCCTTCGTCGTACGAGGCGTTGGGCTCGTTCGCGATCTGCTGGGCGATCACGCCGCCGGTGATGGACGTGTAGAGCGCGAGCCCTTCGTCGCCGGCTGCCTCCGGGCGCAGGATGCCCTGGTCGACGCCGGTCTGCAGGTGCCGGCGGAGGTCCTCGAGCGCCTCCTGGGCCGGTGCGTAGGCCGCGGGGCTGGGCTCGAAACCCGGGACCGTCCGCCAGAACAGCAGCTGGGAGTAGACCTGGTGTTCGAGGCACCAGCGGGTGAAGGCCCCGACCGAGACCAGGTCGAGCTCGCGGGGGTCCTCGGTGTCGGCCTCGGCGTGCGCGGCGCGGCGCGCCTCCCGGATCAACTCACCCCCGCGCTGGAACAGTGCGTCGTAGATGGCAGCCTTGGACGGGAAGTACTGGTAGAGCGACGGCGGGCGCATCCCGAGCCGGCGCGCCACCGCGGACAGGCTGAGCGCGGCGACGCCCTCGGTCTCCATCAGCTCGATGGCGACCGCGAGGATCTCCTCGATCGTCTCCTGCCGGCGCCGGGTCCGGCGGTCCAGTCCGGGGTTGCTCATAGGGTTTAGGAAAACCTAACGGCGTTAGGTAAGTCAATACCCCATAGGGAAGTCCCTGCGGCTTGTCCCCGGCGGCGCGTAGGGTCGGGGGCATGTGCCGAAACATCACCGTGCTCCGGGGGCTGGAGCCGGCCGCGACCTCCGAGGAGATCCACGCGGCCGCACTGCAATACGTCCGCAAGGTCACCGGCGTCGGCTCGCTGAGCGGCGCCACCCGCGAGCCGATCGAGCGGGCCGCCGCCGAAGTCGCGCGGATCACCGAGCAGCTGCTCGCCGAGATGCCGGAGCGGCGGGTGCCGCCGCAGACCGTGCCACCGCTGCGCCGTCCGGAGGTCCGGGCCCGGCTCGGGCTCGACTAGCGGTCTTCCGATCGGTAGAGGTGCTGGAGGATCCGGCGTACCTGTTGCCCGTCGTGTCCCGTCCGACCCGACATCGCACCAGCTTCCGTGGCCCCCAGCACCCCGGCCTCTTGCGGTGTTCCTGTCTCCAGTGTCCCGGACGTTTCCGGTGTGCCCCGTGCTCGTCGGCGCGCCGTCGAGCCGCTCGTGAGGGCCCTCGCGCCGCTGGCTTAGGTTGGGTCCGTGGATCGGGAGGAATACATCGAAGCGGTGCTGCGGGCGGTGGAGTCGATCCCGCCCGGCAGGGTCGCGACGTACGGCGACATCGCGGAGTTCGTCGGCCAGGGCGGGCCGCGGCAGGTCGGCGCGATCATGCGCGAGTACGGCGGCGGCGTCCCGTGGTGGCGGGTGATCCGCGCGTCCGGCGTCCCGGCGGACGAGGTCGGCGACGAGCAGCTGCACAATTTGCGGTCGGACGGCGTCCGGATCAGCAACGGGCGGGTCAACCTGCGCGAGGTGCGGTGGGATCCGTCATGAGGTGACGCCGCCGGCGCGCGACTCCGCCCCGAGTCTGCGCGCCGCCGGCGCCCCGCGACCGGTCCAGTGGTTGGGGTCACCGACCCGGTGCGTTCGCGGATACCTCTCGACCCTGTGATGCGGATGGTCCGGCGGAAGTTGCGCCGTCCGGTTTTCGGGTCGCGTTCGGTCTCGGCGGGGTGTGCGACGAAGACTGTCGGTGGGGTCTGATGAGATGGGTCGATGGTCAGCAGGCAGGGGTCTCGGTATCGGTTGGTCCGGGCCGAGGGGCGCGCGGCGCAGGCGCCGGTCCTGGATGCCGATCAGCAGGCCGTCGTCGATCATCCGGGCGGGCCGCTGCTGGTCCTGGCCGGGCCGGGCACGGGGAAGACGACGACGCTCGTCGAGGCGGTTGTCGACCGGGTGCACAATCGCGGCCTGAGCCCGGACGAGGTGCTCGTGCTGACCTTCGGGCGGAAGGCCGCGACCGAGCTGCGGGACCGGATCACCGGCCGCCTCGGGAAGACGACGCGCGTGATGCCGTCGATGACGTTCCACTCGTTCTGTTACGCGTTGCTGCGCCGGTTCACGCCGGCCGACGCGTTCGACGTCCCGTTGCGGCTGCCGTCGGGGCCGGAGCAGTCGCTGCGGCTGAGTGAGGCGTTGTCGGGGAGTCGCGAGGTCGGCGCGGTGCATTGGCCGCGCAGTCTGCATCCGGCGCTGAAGACGCGCGGGTTCGTCGACGAGGTGCAGGCCGTGATCGGTAAGGCGCGGCAGCTCGGCCTCGACCCGCAGGACCTGACCGCGATCGGCCGTTCGGCGGAGCGGGCCGAATGGGTCGCGGTCGGCGACTTCTTCGAGGAGTACCTGCAGATCCTCGACCACGAGCAGGTGCTGGACTATTCCGAGCTGATCCATCGCGCGGTGATCCTGGCCCAGCAGCCCGCCGTCCAGGACAAGCTGCGCCGCGAGTTCAAAGCGGTCTTCGTCGACGAATACCAGGACACCGATCCCGGGCAGATCCAGCTGCTCCGGGCCATCGCGGGGGACGGGCGGGATCTGGTCGTCGTCGGCGATCCGGATCAGTCGATCTACACGTTCCGCGGCGCGGATGTGCGCGGGTTGTTGCGGTTCACCGACGAGTTCCGCGGGCTCGACGGGTCGGAGGCGGCGCAGATCGCGCTGGGGACGACGCGCCGGTTCGGGACGACGCTGCAGCGGGTGTCGCGCAACGTCGTGAACCGGCTCGGCGTCCCGGGGACGCTGGATCGCGAGACGTTCGAACGGTTCCGGAATCCGGATGCGTCCAGCTGTGTGTACGGCGCCGGCAAGGTCGAGGCGAATCTGTACTCGACGAGCGGTGCCGAGCTCGAGCACATCGCGGATCTGCTCCGCCGGGCCCACGTTCAGGACGGCGTCGGCTGGCACGAGATGGCCGTGCTGGTCCGGTCGGGCAGCCGGTCGATTCCGCCGTTGCGGCGGGCGCTCGCCGCAGCGGGGATCCCGGTCGACGTCGCGGGTGACGAGTTGCCCCTGTCGCGGGAGCCCGCCGTCCGGCCGATGTTGCTGGCGCTGCGCGCGGTGGCGGATCCGGTGACCCTGACGGTGGACGTCGTCCGCGCGTTGGCGTTGTCACCGTTGGGGGCGATGGACGCCGGGCAGCTGCGGCGGCTGGCGCGGGTGCTGCGCCGTCGGGACCGGGAGGCGGCGGACGGTCAGCGGTTGCCGCGATCGTCGGACGAGCTGCTGCGCGAGGCGTTGCTGAACCCGTTGCTGCTCGACGAAGAGGCGTCGCCGGCTGAGGCGCGGTTCGCGGCGCTGGGCGAGCGGTTGCTCAAGGCAAGGAATATCGTGAACGCCGGCGCCGCGCCGGACGAGGTGATGTGGTCGCTGTGGTCGGAGTCGCCGTGGTTGCGCCGGTTGCGCGGCCAGGCGAACTCGGGCGGCGAGTCGGCCCGCGCGGCGAACCGGGATCTCGACTCGTTGTGCGCGTTGTTCGACGCGGCGGGGCGAGCCGAGGAGCAGATCGGGTTCAAGGGCGTCTCGGCGTTCCTGAGCGAGCTGGAGTCGCTGGACATCGCGGCGGACAACCGCTTCGACGGCACGTACCGGGAGGCCGGCGTCCAGCTGATGACGGCGCACCGGTCGAAGGGTCTGCAGTGGCGGCTCGTCGTGGTGGCGTCGGTGCAGGAGGGCCAGTGGCCGGATCTGCGGCGGCGGGGTTCGTTGCTGGAGCCGGATCGGCTGGGCACGGACGGGTTGATCGAGCCGCTGTCGGCGGGCGCGTTGCTGGCGGAGGAGCGGCGGCTGTTCTACGTCGCGATCACGCGCGCGCGGGAGCGGTTGATCGTGACGTCGGTGCAGGCGCCGGAGGCGGATGGGGATCAGCCGTCGCGGTTCCTCGCCGAGCTGGACATTCCGTTGAAGCTGGTGGCCGGCCGGCCTCGGCGTCCGCTGTCGTTGCCGGGTCTGGTCGCCGACTTGCGGTGTGTGCTGGCGGATCCGGCGTCGTCGCCGGCGTTGCAGCGGGTCGCGGCGGACCGGTTGGCGCAGTTGGCCGATGCTGTGGACGACCGTGAGTACGCGCTGGTGCCGACGGCCGATCCGGCGCGCTGGTGGGGCGTTCGGGAGCGGACGCGCTCGGAGCGCCCGATTGCGGATCCGGAGCTGCCAGTGCCGCTGTCGGGGAGTGCGCTGACGACGATCGTGGACTGTCCGCTGCGGTGGTTCCTGACCAGGCGTGCCGGTGGTGAGACGCCCAGTACGGCGGCGATCGGCTTCGGCCAAGTGCTGCACACCCTTGCCGATGCGGTCGCGACCGGCACGCTCCCGCCGTCCGCCGACGAGCTGAACGGCTGGCTCGACAAGGTCTGGACGCAGCTCGACTTCGAGTCCGCCTGGATCTCCGACCGCGAGCGGACCGAGGCCGACCAGGCCCTGCGCCGGTTCGTCGCTTGGCATCAGGGCCGACCCGACCGCACGCTGGTCGGTACCGAGGTCGAGTTCGACGTCCTCCTCCCGGACGCCGGCCAGCCCGCCGTCCGGATCAAGGGCCGGATGGACCGGGTCGAGTCCGATCCCGAGGGTGCCATCCGCGTCGTCGACCTCAAGACTGGTCGCACCGTCCCGACGAAGCCGGCCGTGGCTCGCCACGTCCAGCTGGCCATCTATCAACGGGCCATCCAGTCGCGGCAGCTCAAAGCGTTGGGTGAGTCAGTGGTGGCCGGCGGCGCCGAGCTCGTCCAGCTCCGTCACGACGAAGCCGGCTTCCCCAAAGTTCAGCATCAGGGGCCGTTGGAGGCTGACGAAGACGGCCAGACCTGGCTCGACGAGGCCGTCACCGACGCCGAGCAGATGATCCGGACCGAGAGCTTGGTTGCCCAGCGCAACGACGGTTGTACCCGCTGCGAAGCCCGCGCGCTCTGCCCCATCCAACCCGAAGGTCGAGAGATCGTATGAGTGCTGTGAAGCTGCGGACGACGGCAGAGCTGTGCGACCTGCTGGGGATTCCGTTCAGTGACCAGCAGCTGGCGGCTATCACGGCGCCGTTGGCGCCGGGTGTGATCGTGGCGGGGGCCGGGTCGGGGAAGACGACGGCGATGGCGGCTCGGGTGGTGTGGCTGATCTGCACCGGGCAGGTGCAGCCGGAGGAGGTGCTGGGGCTTACCTTCACGAAGAAGGCCGCCAATGAGCTGGATGTGCGGATCCGGGACGACCTGACGAAGGCCGGCGTCCTGGGGTCGACGCTGCCGCGGGATCAGCATCCGATTCTGGCGGCGCATCTGCGCAGCAACGTGCCGAACTGGGAGCCTGAGGAGCCGGGCGAGCCGGTGGTGTCGACGTACCACGCCTTCGCGGGGACGTTGATCACCGAGCACGGGTTGCGGCTCGGCCTCGAGCCGGATGCGCGGGTGCTCGCCGATGCGACCAGGTTCCAGCTCGCGGGCCGCGTCGTACGCCGTTCGTCCGGTCCGATCCGCTTCGCGTCGCACCATGTGCCGACCTTGGTCAACAGCCTGCTGTCGCTGGACGGCGAGCTGGCCGATCACCTGCTGAAGGCGGACGCCGTCCGCGACCACGACGACGCCGTCCGGAACGAGGTCGCCGCCGCGCGCAAGCAGACGGTCGAGGTGCGCAAGTTGGCCGAGACCGCGTTGAAGCGCAGTGAGATCCTGCAGCTCGTCGAGGAGTACCAGGCGTACAAGGCCGAACGCGGCGTGGTCGACTTCGCCGATCAGATGGCGCTCGGCGCCCGGCTGGCGGAGGAGTGCCCGGAGGTCGCCGTCGCCGAGCGCGGGCGGTACAAGGTCGTTCTGCTCGACGAGTACCAGGACACCTCGGTGTCCCAGCGCCGGATGCTGACCGCGCTGTTCGCCGGTCCTGA
This sequence comes from Kribbella sp. NPDC104218, assembly GCF_055584105.1. NCBI lineage: Bacteria > Bacillati > Actinomycetota > Actinomycetes > Propionibacteriales > Kribbellaceae > Kribbella > Kribbella sp. NPDC104218. The sequence goes on along the minus strand of NZ_JBVJMQ010000001.1, from coordinate 132,124 downwards.
CGGCCGCGGCCACCCGGTGACCGCCGTCGGCGATCCGTGCCAGGCGATCTACGGCTGGCGCGGTGCGTCCGTCGCCAACCTCGACGAATTCCCCGAGCACTTCCCGAACGCCGACGGCAGCCCGGCCCGCCGGTATGTCCTGAGCGTCAACCGCCGGTGTGGCAGCCGCATCCTCGCCGCCGCGAACCAGCATGCCGCCGAGCTGTACGAGCAGCACCCCGGCGTCATCCCGCTCGAAGCCCCTGCCGACGCGCCCGAGGGTGCGATCACGGTCGGTCTCTTCGAGACCCGTTCCCAAGAGATCGAGTGGGTCGCCGACGCCATCGTCGCCGCGCACCAGACGCGGGGGCGGCGCTGGAAGGACATCGGCATCCTGATGCGGACGAACGTCGACCTGAGCGCCGTCCATGAAGCGCTGATCGCGCGCAAGGTCCCGGTCGAGGTGGTCGGCCTCGGCGGCTTGCTCGCGCTGCCCGAGGTGGTGGACGTCGTGGCCACGCTGCAGGCGGTCAACGATCTGACCGCGAATGCCGCGATGCTCCGCATCCTGACCGGCCCGCGGTACCGGATCGGCCACCGCGACCTGGCGCTGCTCGCCAACCGCTCCCGCGCGCTCGCCGACACCGGCGACCGGCCCGCCGCTGACGACCTGGTCGCCGCGCTCGACGCCGCCGTCGCCGGGATGGACGCCACCGAGGTCATCTCCCTGGCCGAAGCGGTCGACGACCCAGGGACCGAGGCCTGGGGCTACTCATCCGAGGCGCTGAGCCGGTTCAAGGAGATCTCGACCGAGCTGCGCGAGCTCCGCGCCCATGCCGGCGAGCCGCTGCTCGATCTCGTCCGTCGGGCGATCGCGACCATCGGCCTGGACGTCGAGCTGACCGCGACCCCCGACCATGTCGACTCCGGCCGCCGCGACCACCTGGCCGCCTTCTTGGATGCCGTCGGCAACTTCGTCTCGACCGAGTCGGACGGTTCGCTCGACGGTCTGCTCGCCTACCTGGCCGCCGAGGAGGAGTACGCGGCCGGCCTCGATCTCGCCGTCCCCAGTGAGGCGGATTCGGTGAAGCTGCTGACCACGCACCGGTCCAAGGGCCTGGAGTGGCCGATCGTGTTCGTGCCGACACTCGTTCAGAAGGTGTTCCCGTCCGACCGCGGCCGGGACAAGTGGACGACGAACGCGAAGGTGCTGCCCTGGCCGCTGCGCGGTGATGCCGACACCCTTCCCGACTTCCACGATCTGTCGAATGCCGGATTGAAGGCTTTCGCCGACGAGTGCAAGGAGGTCAACTCGCTGGAGGAGCGCCGCCTCGGGTACGTCGCCTTCACCCGTGCGAAGGAGATCCTGGTCGCGACCGGCCATTGGTGGGGTCCGACGCAGAAGCGCCCGCGCGGGCCCTCGTCGTACCTGGAGACGTTGAAGAAGCACACCGGTGAGCGCGTGATTGCCTGGGCGGACCAGCCGGAGCTCTCCGCGGAGAACCCGGAGCTCGCCGAGCAGACCACGGCTGCCTGGCCGGCGGCGTACGACGCGGATGCCTACCGCCGCCGGCTCGACGCGGCCGAGCTCGTCCAACGTTCTCGCGCCGAAGGGCCCTCGGTCGCGGCCGAGGATTCGCTGCTCCTCGACGAGCAGGCGTTGGTCGCCCGCTGGGACTCCGAGATCGAGCGTTTGTTGTCCGAGGCAAGGGAATCCCGCAGCCGTAAGGCGTACGACGTCACCCTGCCGGCTGCCCTCTCGGCGACCCAGGTGATGCGCCTGGCCAAGGACCCGGACGGCCTCGCCTCCGAGCTCGCCCGCCCGATGCCCCGCAAACCCAACCGCGCGGCCCGCTTCGGAACCCGCTTCCACGCCTGGGTCGAGTCCTACTTCGGTCAGCAGCTCCTGATCGATCCCGACGACCTCCCCGGCGCGGCCGACGAGGACATCGTCGACGACACCGACCTCACCAAGCTGATGGACGCCTTCCGCACCGGCCCCTACGGCGAAACCACGCCGTACGAGATCGAAGCCCCCTTCGCCCTCTCTCTCGACACCCGCACCATCCGCGGCCGCATCGACGCCGTCTACCAGGTCGTCCGCCCCGACGGCTCCCGCGGCTACGACGTCGTCGACTGGAAAACCAGCCGCTCCGAATCCGCCGACCCCCTCCAGCTGGCCATCTACCGCCTCGCCTGGGCGGAGCTGATGAACATCCCCCTCGACCACGTCACCGCGGCCTTCTACTACGTCCGCACCGGCGACGTCGTCCGCCCCGACCACCTACCCGCCAAACCCCAACTCATCGAGCTGCTGAACGGCTGACCCGCCGGCGCGACCCCGCCAGGACAGGCCGGACCTACCGGCCGGCTCATGATCCCCAGCGGTTGGCGGCGCCGGAGGCCAGCGCCGGTACTTCGCCCCAGATCGCCACGTCGACGGCGTCACCCGAAGCGGGGTTGACCTCACGCGGAACGGGTTCGTCTGAGTCGTTCTGCGCAGGCGGTGGCGCAGCCTGGCCAGGTGGCGCGGGGCTGGAAGGAGGCGGGCTGGGTTTCAGCCGTCGTCGGCCCGGTGGGCTGGCCCACGCGGGTTGAGCGACCTGAACCGTGCCATCGATGATCGTGATGTGCCAGTGGCCTTCATGTAGATCGCTGTGGTGCTGGCGGCACAGCAGCACCAGATTGTGAATGGCGGTGACGCCGCCGTCGATCCAAGCACGGAGGTGGTGAGCGTCGCACATGACCGGCGGCGCGCCGCAGACAACGCAGCCGCGGTCGCGGGCGTTCAGCGCGCGGCGCATACCGCGCGTGACCAGACGCTCGGCGCGGCCGACGTCGAGGGGTTCGGAGTTGCTGCCGAGCACGATCGGTATGACCTTGGCGTCACAGGCGATCCGGCGGACGGCGGCCGCTGACAGGCCGTCGCCGTAGACGGTGTCGCCGATGGCGTGCGCGGTGGCCGCCTTGAGGTCGTTGAAATCAATGGTGACGCTGAGGGTGGCCTTCGCTCCGAAGCCAGGAACCCAATGCACAGCCTCGGCGGCCGGTGCCGTCGCGGCATCCGTAGGCTCGGCGGGCATCCGGCGTGGGACGCCGACGTCCAGGGCTGCCTCGGCGATCGACAGCACCGTGGACAGACCATCGGCCTGGCGCTTCTCGAGCGAGCGAGGATCCGGCTCGCCGTCCAAGGTGCGATAAGGGCGGGAGTTCGCGTGGATCAGGGCGCGCAGCCGTTCGGCGTTCTCGTTGGCCAGGAATCCGCGGAACTTCACACCGTTCACCGCGCGGCCGATGATGAGGGACTCGCGAGCGGCGGCCTTGTGTTCTTCGGGCTCTGGACCGTTGGCGTCGAGCAGGTCGCGGATACGTTGGCCGCTGGACTGGAGGTCCATCGGCGACAGGTGTGCGCCCAGACCGACCAGCTGCTCCTCGGCGACCTTCACCTCCTCGACCGGAACGCTGGTCGGAACGCGCTCCAGCGCGGCGACGATCGCCTGTGCCTGTCCCGGATACAGGATGATCTGAGGCGGGACGGTCTCCGGCGTGCCGTCGGGCGTGGGCACGGGCGTTTCGGTATCGGGCAACGCCTCCGCGACGGCGGGGTACTTCGTCAAGGCGGTCGCGAGCTGGACGTCTCGGCGGGCTTGGCCGCGGTCGAGCCGATAGCGCCGCGCCAGGAGGTCGGCGGTGTCGCGGGCGCCGATCTCTTGGGCGTAGCGCCGTTGGTGCAGCTCTGCGATGTCGTGCAGACGACGGGTTTGGAGCCGGGCGATCTCAGCATCGATCGCGTCGAGGTCCGACAGCAACTCGCCGTCGGACATCGACCACGTCGGTCGCTCGCCGAGAAATCCCATGCCGGCAACCGTAGATATCCCCACCGACAGTTTTCGCGCCAGCCGACCGGATCTATCAATTCCCTTGCTAGAAGCAACTTTCTGCACGCTCAGTTGCAGGCGGGGAGGGTGGGTGGGGTGGGGGTGAAGGCGGTGAAGGTGGGGGTGGTGGCGAGGAGGGTGAAGGCGTCCCAGAGGGGGAGGGCTTCGGTGGGGGAGACGGGGGCGGTGAGGAGGGCGCCTTGGGTTAGGAGGTGGTCGTCTGTCAGGAGGGCGGGGATGACGGGGGTGGCGCCGGTGCGGGTTTCGAGGTCGGCCATGGATTCGTGGATGAGCTTGTCGCGGGTGTCGTCGTCGGCGGCGGACAGGTAGCTGAGGGGGAGGCCGACGGCGGTGAGTGCGGTGGTGAGGGTTTCGCGGGTCGGGGGCTGCGGTGGTTGGCCCGGTGTGAAGACGTGGCTCACCCAGGCGAGGTAGAGGGGGACGACGGCGTCGTGGCGGTCCTCGGCCTGGAGCGCGGTGAAGACGCGGGTCAGGCGGAGGGACTGGCGGCTGGTCTCGACCGCCATGGCGGCGATGAAGTCGGGGGCACCGGCCGGTGGGCGGTCGCCGTCGCGCAGGTACAGGCTGAACGGCCGCAGGCGGACCTGAAGGTCGCGGGCGGGGGCGACGGCGGCGATCCACTGAACGGCCAGGCCGCTCCAGGGGCAGGCGGGGTCGGCGGCGATCTCGAGCGCTTTCATCATACTCTCCATCTCTTCGTCATAGTAAGACTCTGATGAACAGAGTGATAGATTCTGCGGGTGGCTGTCAAGGACGAATCGCATCGGGCCCGCCAGGCGCAGGCGACCAAGGAGCAGGTGGCGGGCGCGGCGCGGGTGCTGTTCGCCGAGCAGGGGTACGTCGTGACGACGATCGCCGCGATCTCGGAGGCGGCCCGGATCCCGGCCCAGACGATCTACTCGGCGTTCGGCAACAAACCGGCCATCCTGCGCGAGATCGCCCGGCTCTGGATCGCCGAGGCCGACACCCGCCGCCTGACGCAGGAGTCGCTCGCGCTCGCCGACCCGGTCGAGCGGATGCGCAGCGCCGCGCACTGGCAGACCCGACAGTTCGAGACCGGTATCGACGTGATCCGCATCTACCAGGAGGCCGCGCGGGCCGACCAGCGGATGGCGGCGGAGCTGCAGCGCGTCTGGGGCGCCCGCGAGCACGAGCTGGCGCTCTTCCTGCACTCCTTCGACGGCCGGCTGGCCCACGACCCGCAGCGCTCGCTCGACCTGTTCCTGGCCTGTACGGCGACCGAGATCTACCAGCTCCTGGTTCTCGACCGCGGCTGGCCGATCGCGGAGTACGAGTCCTGGCTGGCCGGCACGCTGGTCGCGCAGCTGCTGATCTGAGACTTCAGAGGGATCTGCCAGATCGCTCGCGTGGGGGATGTGCGCCAGTTCACGGCGCACCTAGGTTGAGACCATGTTGATTGCCGAGGATCTGCTATTGCTGCTGTACGACGACGACTCCGGCAAGCCGATCGCCGGATCGCCAGGCCTGGACTACGCGCTGGCCGGAGCCGTCCTGATCGAGCTGACCGTGCTCGGTAAGCTCGACATCACCGCGGCCGGCGACGGGGTCAAACCCGGCCGGCTCAAGGTGGTCGACCCGACCCCGACCGGTGACCCGGTGCTCGACGAACGCCTCGCGTACGTCGTGGAGAAGCCCGGCAAGAAGCCGAAGGACCAGATCGGCCGGCTCTCCAAGAAGCTGCGCGACCAGCTGCTCGTCCGGCTCGCCGAGCGCGGCATCCTCGAGGCGGACGCCGGCAAGGTGCTCGGCCTGTTCCCGGTCACCCGCTGGCCGGCTAAGGACGCGCGCCACGAGGGCGAGGTGCGGACGGCGCTCGAGGCCGCGCTGCGGATCGGGACGACGCCCGACCAGCGCACCGGAGCGCTGATCGCCTTGCTGAGCGCGCTGAACGTCGTCCCGAAGGTGGTCACGGACGCCGTCGACAAGCGTCAGCTCCGCCAGCGGGCGAAGCTGATCGCCGAGTCGGACTGGGCCGCCGAGGCGGTCAAGAAGGCGGTCACCGAGATGCAGGCCGCCGTCACGGCGACGATCGTGGTCGCGTCGACCGCGGGCGCCGCGGGCAGCAGCTGAGCTCAGGCGTTGGTGCGGAGCCGGGCCTTGATGTCCGGCTTCAGCACCTTGCCCACCTTCGAGCGCGGCAGGTCGGCCCAGACCAGCACTTCCTTGGGCGCCTTCACGCTCCCGATCCGGGACTTCGCGAACGCGATCAGCTCGGCCGCGTCCGCCGTGGCCCCGGCCTGCAGCTGGACGACGGCGACCACGCGCTCGCCCCACTTCTCGTCCGGCTGCCCGATCACCGCGCAGTCCTGGACGGCGTCGTGCGCCATCAGCGCCTGCTCGACCTCGGTCGAGTACACGTTGAAACCACCGGTGATGATCATGTCCTTCGCCCGGTCGACGATGTAGAGGTAGTTGTCGGCGTCCAGATAGCCGATGTCGCCGGTGTGGTGCCATCCGTACGCCGAAGCGGCCGCCGTCGCCTCCGGGTCGCGGTAGTAGCCCCGCATCACCAGTGAGCCCCGGACGACGATCTCGCCGCGCTCGCCCGGCGGCAACAGCGTCCCGTCGGCGCCCATGACCGCCGTGTTGACCAGCGCGGACGGACGTCCGGCCGAGGCCAGCCGATCGCGTGCAATGTTGCCGTCGGCATCGAAGTGCTCGGCCGGCGGCAGCACGGAGATCATCATCGGCGCCTCCGTCTGCCCGAACAGCTGTGCCATCACCGGGCCGATCCGCTGGAGCGCCTCCTCGAGCCGGGTGACCGACATCGGCGCCGCGCCGTACCAGAAACACCGCAGCGACGACAGATCGGTGCTGTCGAGCTCAGGAGCCGCAAGTGCCATGTAGATCAGCGTCGGCGGCAGGAATGTGTGCGTCACGCCGTGCTGAGGGATGAGCGCCAGAAACGCATGGACGTCAGGTGTGCGCATGATGACCACCTCGCCGCCGGAGGCGAGGATGGGGAAGCACAGCACTCCGGCGGCGTGGGTCAGCGGGGCGAGCGCCAGGTAGACCGGACGCTCGCCGAACGGGTAGCCCATCAACGTCAGGGCGGTCATCGTCTCCAGATTGGCGTTGCTGAGCATCACGCCCTTGGGCTGACCGGTCGTCCCGCCGGTGCCGACGATCATCGCCAGTCCGTCCGGGTCGGTCGCGTCGAAGGCCGGCTGGGACACGCCCCCGCAGAACGTGTCCCAGCCGACGGTCCGGCGTCCGTGGGGGTCGGCGCCGGTTTCGGAATCCAGGCACACGAAGGTGTGGACCTTCGGCAACGCATCCCGGATCCGGTCCACGAGCGGCGCGAACGCCGCTTGGTAGATGAGGACCTCACAGTCGAAACGGTCGAGCAGCTCCCGGTTCTCCGCGGCCTCGTTCCGCGGGTTGATCGGGCACCAGATCGCACCGGCGCGGCTGATCCCGAAAACGCAGCTGAACGCGATCGGGTCGTTCGCCGACAAGATGGCGACCTTGCCGCCCGGTGCGACGCCGCTCGCCGCCAGACCGGCCGCGATCCGGTGCGACAGCACCTGGACGTCGGCGTACGACAGCGTCTCGCCGTCGGTGGTCAGGCAGGGCCTGTCCGGTCCGAGTGACGCACCTTTGTCCAGGTAGTCGACCAGTCGCATGACTGTCCTCTCAGTGCTGCACTGTCAGCTGCGGCTCGGCCACCAGCCCGAACCCACGCAGTACGCCGAGCAACTCGCGATGCCCGAAGGCCTGGCAGCCGCTGGCGAAGCCGACCCGCTTGGGCGGCGTCTGCAGCAGTGAGTACGCCGCGTAGGCCTGCAGCAGGCCGGTCTGCTGGTAGTTGCTGTTGCCGTGGATCACACAGTGCGCCCGGCCCAGCGGGCCGGAGGCGTGGACGGAGTCCAGCGACTTGTTCACCCGAGGGTTCTCCCGCGGCGGCATCTGGTCCATGACCTGTCGCGCGGTCGCAGTGAGCGCTTCGTTGCGCTCATCGGGCGCCATGTCCTTCGTGGCTTCCAAAGCGGCAGCGACGATCTGCGGGACGCCGTTCATCAGTGCGGCGTTGAAAACGCCACCCTGCGCCTTGCAGTTGGCGACGCGCGGGTCGCGCTTGAACCAGACCGGGTGCGACGTACCGCCCCACGGCAGCGACAGCGCCAGCTCGTGTTGACCCGGCACCACCAGTGGGACGAGCCCCTGCTCAGGGAACTCGACGTACTGGTTCTGCTCCAGGAAGTGCGCCTTGGACGTCGCAGCGTTCACCAGAATCGTGCGTGTCGAGGCGATGGTCGGACTGCCGCCCCAGAACACCGCAATGTCCAGCGTGTCCAGGCCCGGCTGCTCCAGGCAGAGCTGGGCAGCGATCTCACCCGTTGTGTACATCTGCGCGATGCCGGGAGCCAGTAGTAGGCCGGCCTCAGCGAACTGCGCGCCGTACGTCTCGTCGCAGGTGATCAGCCAGTCCTGCTCACCGGTTGTGTCGGTGTAATGCGCACCCGCGGCCAGAGCGGCCTCTACGGCCGCTGGGCCGAGCTCACTGAACGGTCCGACCGTGTTGAGCACTACGGATGCGCCCTTGAACAAGGACGTCAGCGAATCGACGTCGTGGTCGACAGTCGCGATCTCGTAGTCCGCCGTCTCGATTCCGGGCACTGCGGAGTCCATGGACGACTTGAGCTTGTCCTCGCTGCGTCCGGCCGCGACGAACGGCACGTGGTACTGGCGGAGGTACTCGCAGACCAGGCGACCGGTGTAGCCGGAGGCGCCGTAGACGACGACGGGTTTGGCAGCCATGTCACATCCCCATTCCGCCGTCGACCGGCAGTCCGATACCAGTGATGAACCGTGCCTCGTTCGACGCCAGGAAGACGACCGCGTCGGCCATGTCGGTCACCTCGCCGAGCCGCCCGGCGGGCGTCAGCCCGATGACCGCACCGACCGCCGCCTCGGGGGACTCGAACAACCCGATCTCGGCGACGTCGTTCGCCAGGCCCGCGCCCATCGCCGTCGGCACCAGACCGGGGTAGACGCAGTTCACGCGGACGCCGTACCCGAGCTTGCCGGACTCCATCGCCGCGACCCGGGTGAGCCGGTCGACGGCGGACTTCGTCGCCGAGTAGACCGCGATCCCGGGGAAGGCGATGGTGGCGGCCACCGAGGCGATGTTGACGATCGCGCCGCCCTGACCGGCCAGGCCTTCGGGCCGCATCGTCCGCAGGCCCCACTTGAGACCCAGCGTGGTGCCGAGGACGTTCACGTCGAGCATCTTGCGGATCTGCTCGGCCGTCACCTCGGTGAGCAGGCTGGTGATCTCCACACCCGCGTTGTTCACCAGGATGTCCAGGCCGCCGAGGATGTCGTTGGCCGCGACGACCGCGTTCTCCCAGCTGCCGTCGTCGGTCACGTCGTGCGCGACGAAGCCGTTACCGGCGCCGTACTCCGCGTCCAGCGCGTCGGCGACCGCTTCACCGGCGTCCTTCTGCAGGTCGCTGACCACGACTTTCGCGCCGGCCGCGGCGAGGGCCTTGGCCATCCCCTCGCCGAGCCCTTGGGCCCCGCCGGTGACAAGGGCCTTGCGCCCGGAGAGATCGAGTCCGCCCATCGGGAAGCTCCTTTGCTTCGAGGTCTTCGACCAGGTGATCGCGCAGGGTGAGTGGTTCCACACTCTGGCCCTGGTTTTGACAGTCGTCAAGACTTTGTTGGACAGTTGTCAAGAAATCTCCCCGCCGCGGAGCGCGCCCGGTCCGCGGCGGGTAGGCTGACCCGGACGGACCGGGGGCGGACGACAGGAGTCGCGATGAGCTCGAACGCCCTCGAGGGTGAGGTTGCCGACCGGCCTGCCCGGGTGTCGGGGATCGACAAGATCGAGCGCCGCCGGATCGCGCTGGCCGAATCGGCGCTGAAGACCCTCGGCGAGCTCGGCTACGCGCGGACGAGCCTGCGCGAGATTGCGAACAACTCCGAGTTCACGCACGGCGTCGTGCACTATTACTTCCGCGACAAGATCGACCTGATCAGCTACTGCGTGCGCTACTACAAGACCAAGTGCGCCAAGCGGTACGACGAGGTCGTCGAAACGGCGACGACCGCCGAGGAGCTGGGCGCGGGTTTCCTGGCCAAGATGACCCAGACCCTCGTCGAGGAAACCCCGATGCACCGGCTCTGGTACGACCTGCGCGCCCAGAGCATGTTCGAGGAGCAGCTGCGTCCCGATGTGGTCGCGATCGACCAGCTGCTCGAAGCGATGATCTGGCGGATCCTGAGTCGGTACGCCGAGCTGGTCGGCGGCGAGCCGGCCATCGACGCGCCGACGGCGTACGCGCTGCTCGACGGCCTGTTCGAGCAGGCCGTCGTCGGGTACGCCGCCGACCCCGAGGGCGTCACCGAGCGGCTGGTCGCCCGGGTCAGCCAGGTGCTGCCCAAGCTCATCACGACCTGACCAGCGCCTAGGCTCTTCGCCGTGAAGGTGAAGCGCGTGCGGTCGGAGCCGGGCGGTCTGGTGGATCTTGAGTTCACTGCGGACGGCTGGACGTCGCGGCCGGTGCTCGGCTCCCGGTGGGACCTGTCGATCTGGTGTGTGGCTGTGATGGCCGGTGCGCTCGTTCTGGCGTACCTGTCGCGGCTGGCCGGTTTCGGCGGTCTGAAGACCGCATTCCTCGTGGTCGCCGGGGTCAGTCTGGCGCTGGCGGTGCTGATGGTCGCGGTGGAGTGGGTGGGCAACCTGCTCGGGGTGGCGTCGGCGACCGGCCGGGCGATCAGCAGCCGGCGGCTGCGGGCCGAGGCGAAGGGCATCACCGACGATCTGATGGAGGTCGTCGCGCACCCGGAGTTCGTCCCGGTGGCTCGGGTGCAGCATGCGCGCGTCGTCCGCGAGGTGCGCGGAACCGCCGTCGAGCTGATTCTCGACGACGGCTCCCGACGACGCTACCTACGCACCCGCACCGGGCTGGTCGAGCCCTTTCGGCGGTTGCTGGGGGAGCGGTTGCTTCACTCCGCCTGACAGCTGGTCTTGCACAGCTTGTCGGTCACGGTCAGGTTCACACCGGGTTCCTCGGTGTCTGTCTCGACCGTGTAGTCGATCAGCCAGTCGCCCGCGGTCATCTGCGCGGTCGCCTTCTGCTGGCCGAACCAGGTGGTGATGTCCTGCGACTGGCCCACGTTCGCCGTCTCGAGCACCTTCGGCAGTACGCCGCCGATGGCCTTGGACGCCGCATCCGGCGTACCGGAGGCGTGTAGCGACACGACTGGCGGACGCGGGTGGTCGCCGAGCAGTACCGAGACCTGAGCACCTCCGGACGTACACACGGCGTACGCCTCGTCGGTTCCGCACTTGAAACCGGCCTTGCCCAGCCCGTCGACCACTGCGGCCGCTTTGACCGGTGTCGGGTCCGCGGTGACCTCAGCGGACGGCGCTGAGGTCGGAGCCGACGGCGCCGGGGTGTCTGAGCCCTTGTCCGATCCGCCGGACGAGCAGGCGGTCAGCAGCATCAGAGCGGCAATGGCGGTTGCAGCGCTCTGCTTGCGGTTCAGACCGGCACCTCGATCGCCGCGTCCAGGGCGATCGTGATCATCTCCGAGAAGGTCGTCTGGCGCTCCTCGGCCGACGTGACCTCCTTGGTGATCAGGTGGTCGGACACGGTCATGATGCCGAGCGCGCGACGACCGAACTTGGCCGCCAGCGTGTACAGCGCCGCGGCCTCCATCTCGATCCCCAGGACGCCGTAGTCCGCCGTCCGGGACACCAGGTCCGGGCGGTCGTTGTAGAACAGGTCGCCGGAGAAGACCTGGCCGACGTGCACGTTCAGCTTGGCCGCCTCGGCGGCGTCGACGGCCGCGCGCAGCAGCTGGTAGTCGGCGGTCGGCGCGTAGTCGATACCGTGGAAGCGCAGCCGGTTCATCTGCGAGTCGGTGCTCGCGGACATCGCGACGATCACGTCGCGGACCCGCACACGCTCGGTCAGCGCGCCGCAGGTGCCGACCCGGATCAGGGTCTGGACGTCGTACTCCTCGAACAGCTCGTTCGCGTAGATGGAGGCGGACGCCTGGCCCATCCCGGAGCCCTGGACGGAGATCCGCTCACCCTTGTAGGTGCCGGTGAACCCGAACATGTTCCGGATCTCGGTGTAGCAGGTCACGTCGGACAGGTAGGTCTCCGCGATCCACTTGGCCCGCAGCGGGTCACCGGGGAACAGCACGCGCGGCGCGATCTGCCCCTTCTCGGCGGCGATGTGAATACTCATGCCCGGATGCTCTCACGCGGCCGGGATATGTTGAGTCATGTGGCCTACTCGATCGCTCCTGGTTCCTTAGCCCTGTCCCGCTCGGTCCTGGACCGGGCCGCCGATCGACGGCGCGACGACGCCTGGCTGGAGAAGGCCTGGGCCGCGCCGGACACGCAGGTCACGGTGGTCGCCGCCGACAAGCTGCAGGTGACCGACGACCGGACGGCGCTGCGCCTGGTCGCGCCCGCTGAGGCCCCTGCGGGCACGCGGGTCTTCCTGGGCATCGACCGTGAGTCCGGCGCTGGTCAGACCGCCGAGGGACGCGCGGTGTTCGCCGTCGTCATCGCTGACGAGCCGGATGAGTCGTACGCCGGGCTCCGCGAGCTCGGCGCTCTGCTGAACGACCGGGAAGCCGGTATGGCCGTCCACATCGTCGGCCTGGCCAACTGGCACGCCGTCCACACCCACTGCGGTAACTGTGGTGAGCACACCGTGGTGACCGAGGCCGGCCACGTCCGGGACTGCCCGGCGTGCGGCATGCGGCACTTCCCGCGCAGCGACCCGGCCATCATCGTGCTCGTCACCGACGACCAGGACCGGGCGCTGCTCGGCCGCAACGGCGCCTGGCCCGAAGGGCGCTACTCGACCCTGGCCGGCTTCGTGGAGCCGGGCGAGTCGCTGGAGGCCGCCGTCCGCCGGGAGGTGCTCGAGGAGACCGGTGTGATCGTCGGCCCCGAGGTGGCCTACGCCGGGAGCCAGCCGTGGCCGCTGCCCTCGAGCCTGATGCTCGGCTTCTACGCGAAGGCGGTCAGCACCGATATCGAGGTGGACGCCGATGAGATCGCCGAGGCGAAGTGGTTCACCCGGGAGGACCTTCGTGCGCTGGTGGACGCCGGCACGATGGCCCTCCCGGGCAACATCTCGATCAGCCGCCGCCTGATCGAGGGATGGTACGGCTCGGGATTGTCGGGGAGCTGGTAGCCGTCACCGCCGTCCGACGTTGGAGATCGCGGCGGCGAAGCGGATCATGATGCCCTCCCAGTACTCGATCTGCCCGCTGGACTCCAGCTGCCTGACCTTGCGGTCGACTGCGACGACGTAGGCGCCGTGGCTTGGCCATTGCGCTTTGGCATCCGGTAGCTCGTCGGTCAGTGTGCAGCCGTAGCGCAGGTGGCGGTTCTGCACCTGGCTGTTGATGTTGCCGGTCCACACCTGAGCCCGGAGGTCGGACTTCGCGCAGGGGTCGGCCGGAGGCGTGTACGACGCCAGATTGGTCGGGATGGTCCAGCCGTCCAGCCGGAGCAGCGAGTAGTACTTGCCGTCCGGGCCTTCGGCGAGCCGGTTGAGGCCGTGGTCGCGGATGATGGTCGACGCGCCGCCCAGTCCGTCCACGACGAAGAGCCGGCCGCCGGAGACGCCGTACAGGTAGCCGTCGCGCCAGGACAGCGCACCGTCGTGTCCGGTGATCCGGCCGGGGAAGACCGGGTAGGTGCGCAGGACGACGCCGGTGGTCTTGTTGGCCACGAAGACCGTGCCGTCGGCCAGCCCCCAGATGTTGCCGTCCGGGCCGATGGTCAGCTCGTTGATGCTGGCCGCACCGGGGACCGGTACGACGTTCTTGCTGACAGCTCCGGTCGCCGGGTCGACTTTGATCAGCCGGGCCTCGGTGGCCCTTGGCTCGGTGCCCTGGCCGCCTTCGATCGCGGACCCGGCCCAGAGGCTCGTGCCGACCGGGAGAATGGAGGCGATCGACTGGTCGGTGACGAGATGCCGGTAGACCTTGTAGGTGTTGCTGGGCACGTCGTAGACGGTGACTGCGCCGCCGTACTCGCCGTAGCCGGGGGTAGTACCGACGTACACGCTGTTGCCGGACGGGACTACCGCGAACGGGCGGTTCTGATGGTCGCTGTCGACCAGGCTGAACAGCACCTTCGGATTGGTCGGGCTCTCGGCGACGCTGGTGTCCCAGAGCTGTAGCCGGCCGTACGGGTAGATGCCGACCCACATCTTCGGGCTGGTGCCCCACGACCAGCCCTCGACCTGGCCTTGCCGTGCGGTGACCGTGGCTCTGCCGGTGGCGGGGTCGTAGACCGAGGTCGTTCCGTTGAGGTACGCGTTCACATAGACCTTGCCGGTGACCGGGTCGACGATCGTGTGCTGCAGCGCGACCGGCACGTACTGGAACGGTGAGCTCCACTGCGCGAGTGTCTTGGCCTGTGGGTCGTAGCGGAAGGTGCCGCCGGAGTAGTTGCCGGCCAGGCCGTACAGCACCTGCTGGCCGTTCTCGGTCACCCAGCCGTAGCCAATCGCCGCACCGCGGCTCATGCGGACCGGCGGGTTGGTCGCAGTGCTGACGGTGTTCGCAGCCAGGTCGTAGCGCATCACGTTGAGCGTCGTCGCGGTAGTGAAGTACACACCGCCCGGTCCGGCGCCAGAGACGCCACGTGCCGCGATCGGGTACGTCAGGACCAGACCGCCGGTCGCAGCGTCGGTGAACTTGACCTGCTCGTAGGTGACTGCGTCGATGACGACCAACCGACCGGCGGCGTTCGCGAACACCCGTCCGCCCGCGTAGTCGAGGTCGTTGAACTCCGTGGCGACCAGACCCGGTGGCGTCACGTTCTGGATCGCGCCACTGGTCAGGTCGATGCGGATCAGCTTTGCGGCCGGTGTGGAGACGCCGACGAACAGTGCGTTCCGGTCGGGGTCGTAGACGGTGGACCGCGCGTACTGCTGGACCGGGTCGAGCGAACCGTAGTCCGTGATCTGTCCGGTGCTGCGGCTGTACTTGAACGCGTGGGCGTTCGGGTACGTGCCGCCGTACACGTTGCCGTTGCTGTCGGCGGTCAGACCGTAGATGAACGACTCACCGGCGATCGGGCGGCCCAGGCTGGTGACTGTGCCGGCCACAGGGTCGTACCGATACAGGTGTGCGTTCGGATAGGTGCCGACGTAGAGGCTGCCGTCGCTGGCGACGACGATCCCCCAGGCGCCCGCGGCGCCCGGCAATGGGACGGTGTGCAGCAGCTGCCTGGTGTGCAGGTCGACGACGTTCAGGTTGGCGTTCTCGCCGGCCGGGACGGCGTACACGATGTCGCGGCCGTCCGGCGAGCGGCCGACCGTCCCCTCCATCACCGTCAGCGAGCTGATCGGCGCGCCGAGATTCTCGATCGGGTCGGGTAACAGGCCGGGACGGACGGCGTCCGGGCGGGCGGGGCCGATCTCGGACGGCCACGGGTCCGGGCGGCCGGTCGGCGCGGCGACGGCGGCGGGCTGGATCAAACAACTGATTACGGCCAGGACCGTTAAGAACAGGGCGGAACGGAAGGAACGACGCGGAATCATGGGCGGACTCCCTACGGCGCGGTTCCTTCGAAGGTAAAACGGTCATGGCCGTAAGTCCATGGCTCGGCGCCGCCCGGGGGCAAAAGGAAGCGGCGCCCGCCCCGGAGGGCGGACGCCGCGGTGTCGCGGGGCTCAGCTCAGGCGACGAGCTTCTCGGCCACCTGGGCCAGCGACGGGTTGGTCATCGCGGTGCCGTCGGCGAAGACCACGGTCGGCACGGTCTGGTTCCCGTTGTTGATCTTCTCGACCAGCTCGGCCGCGCCGGGGACCTGCTCGATGTCGATCTCGGTGAACTCGATCCCGGCCCGCTTCAGCTGGCCCTTGAGGCGATGGCAGTAGCCGCACCACGGGGTCGAGTACATCGTTACTGCCGCCATCGGCCGTCTCCTTCTGAATCTGTCCGGCGAGCCGTCTAGGGTTGCTCTCGACCAACACGAACCATGCCGTAGGCGGTGCTGTTCCCGAATGACGCAGTCCGTGAGTGACCTCACACGCTCCGGCGCGCCCGAAGATCTTCTTGCGGCGCTCGATCCTGAGCAGCGCGCGGTGGCGACCGCGCTGCACGGGCCGGTCGTGGTGATGGCCGGCGCCGGCACCGGGAAGACCCGCGCGATCACGCACCGGATCGCCTACGGCGTGCGGACGGGGACGTTCGACCCGGTCCGGGTGCTTGCCGTGACGTTCACCCAGCGCGCCGCGGGGGAGATGCGCGGCCGGCTGGCCGGGCTCGGCGTCGAGGGCGTCCAGGCCCGGACGTTCCACTCCGCCGCCCTGCGGCAGGCGCGCTACTTCTGGCCGAAGGTGTACGGCGGCGAGCTGCCGCAGATCGCGGACCGGAAGTTCCCGCTGCTCACCGAGGCCGCGTCGCGCTGCCGGATCCGCGTCGACACGCCCGCGCTGCGCGACCTGGCCGGTGAGGTCGAGTGGTCGAAGGTCAGCAACGTCCGCCCCGACGACTACCCGACGCTCGCGCCCAAGGCCGGCCGGGCGCTGGCCGCCTTCGACCCGGCGACGATCGCGCGGATCTTCGCGGCGTACGAGGACGTGAAACTCGAGCGCGGCCGGATCGACCTGGAGGACGTGCTGCTCTGCGCGACCGCGCTGCTGGCCGAGGATGAGCGGGTCGCGGCGGAGATCCGGCGTCAGTACCGGACGTTCGTCGTCGACGAGTACCAGGACGTCAGCCCCCTGCAGCAGAGCCTGCTCGATCTGTGGCTCGGCGGCCGTGAGGATGTCTGCGTCGTCGGCGACCCCGCGCAGACCATTTACTCCTGGGCCGGCGCCGAGCCGGAGAACCTGGTCCGCTTCGCCTCCCGGCACCCGTCGGCCACCGTGGTGAAGCTGGTCCGCGACTACCGCTCGACGCCGCAGATCGTCGACGTGGCGAACAAGATCCTCGACGCGGCCGGCCCGTCCGGTCTGCCCGGGCGCGTGACGCTGCGCTCGCAGCTCGAGCCCGGCCCGGTGCCGGTCTATCGCGAGTACTCCGACGAGGTCGCCGAGGCCGACGCGGTGGCCCGCGCGGTGGCCCGCCTGCAGGACGAGGGCGTCCAGCTGCGCGACATCGCCGTCCTGTTCCGGACGAATGCCCAGTCGGAGAACTTCGAGCAGGCGCTCGCCGAGCGGAAGATCCCGGCCGTGCTGAAGGGCGCCGAGCGGTTCTTCGAGCGGGCCGAGATCCGCCAGGCCGCCGTCCTGCTGCGCGGTCAGGCGAAGGCGGGCGACCTGTCCGACGACCTGGTGACCACGGTGACCGGCGTCCTCGGCGGCGCGGGCTGGACGCCGGAGCCGCCGAGCGGGAAGGGCGCCGTCCGGGATCGGTGGGAGTCGTTGAGCGCGCTGGTCACCATGAGTGGTGACTTCGCCGCGGCGAACCCGACGGCCGGGCTGGCCGAGCTGATGGCCGAGCTGGACCGGCGGGCCTCGATCCAGCATGCGCCGCTCGCGGAGGGCGTCACGCTGGCGACGCTGCACGCGGCCAAGGGCCTGGAGTGGGAGTGCGTCTTCATCGTCGGCGCCCATGAGGGGACGCTGCCGATCAGCTATGCCCAGACGCCTGCTCAGGTGGAGGAGGAGCGGCGGCTGTTCTACGTCGGGGTGACCCGGGCGAAACAGCAGCTGTTCGTGAGCTGGTCGACGTCGCGGTCGCCCGGCGGCCGCGGTACGCGCGGTCCGACCCGCTTCCTGGATCCGATCGGCGTCCGGACGTCGCGGCAGCAGCAGCCGGCCTGGGAGCCGTCGACCGACCGCGCCGAGCGCGCGGCCCGGTCCGGGCGGCCGATCCCGAAGTGCCGGGTCTGCGGGCGCGGGCTGCTCGACCCCGGCGCGCGCAAGCTGGGCCGCTGCGAGGCCTGCCCGTCGACGATCGATCAGAAGCTGTACGACGCGTTGATCGCCTGGCGCGCCGAGCAGGCGGAGTCCGAGCGGATGCCGGCGTTCGTCGTCCTGACCGACGCGACGCTGACCGCGATCGCCGAGACGCGGCCGGAGGACGAGTCCGCGCTGCGGCAGATCCCGGGGATCGGGCACGCGAAGCTGACGAAGTACGGCGAGCAGATCCTGGTGATCTGTACGCGTTAGGCGGGCTCGCGGAGCCGGGCGTCCTGGCTGGGTGGGACGCCGTACTGACGGCGGTACTCGCGGCTGAACTGGGAGGCGCTGTCGTAGCCGACGCGATGCGCGACGGTCGCAATGTCGCGCGGCTGGGCGGCGAGCAGTAGCCGGGCCTCCTGCAGGCGGACCTGCTTCTGGAACTGGATCGGGCTGAGCGCCGTGACGGTCTGGAAGTGCCGGTAGAAGCCCGACGGGCTCATACCGCTCAGCTTGGCCAGGTCCTCGACGCGGAACGGCTCGGCGTAGTTCTCCCGGATCCAGCGGGCGGCGCGGGTGATGTGGTTCAGGCTGCTGTCGGCCAGGCCCAGCTGTCGGACCGCCGCGCCCTGGTCGCCGGTGATGAGCCGCCAGTGGATCTCCCGTTTGAGCATCGGCGCGAGGACGGCTTGGTCCCGCGGACGCTCGAGCAGCCGGACGATCCGGACCAGGCTGTCGACCAGGTCGTCGGTCAGCGTGCCGACAGCGATCCCTGGCACCGGACCGGCTTGCGGCTTCGGGAGATCGCCGGGGCCGGCGTGCAGCAGCAGATCGGCGATCAGTGCGGGCTCCAGCACGAGCGCCATCCCGAGGGCGGGCTCGCTGACGGTCGCGTCGACGAAGTGCCCGGTCACCGGCAGATCGACCGAGGCCACCAGATAGTCGCCCGGCCGGTACAGGTGCACCCGCTCGCCCACGGCCAGCCGCTTGGCGCCCTCGACCAGCACCGCCAGCACCACACCCGACATCGACGGCGACGGCGGACCGGACTGCTCGATCCGCGCGATGTGCAGCCCGTCGATCGCCGTCCGGTCGTCCGGCCGCACGTGCCGGCGCAGCAGGCTGCGGAGCTCATCCATGTCTTGATTCCACCGCACTTTGGAGAATCGTGCAAGAACCCCGGAACTTTGCGCTACCAGACCGACGATCGCGCCGATGGAATAGGAGAAACAAACCAAAGGAGCATCCCATGACCGCCACTTACGGCTTCACCTCGACCGTCACCGCCCAGCCCGGCAAGGGCGACGACCTCGTCGCTCTCCTCCGCACCGCTCTCGAGCCGGGCAACCCCGGCTCCTCCGAGTACTGCCGGTTCTTCCTCATCTCCCAGTCCGCCGCCAACCCGGACGTCGTCCTCGTCGCCGAAGGCTGGACCTCCGAGGAGGACCACCACCGCATCTTCGCCACCCCTGCCGCCCAGGCCATCGTCACGGCAACCCAAGCCCTGGCCGCCGACGCCACCCCCTACACCGACTTCGTCCCGCGCGCCGCCAAGTCCGCCCTCTGAAAGGCCAACTCCGATGCACCCAGCTGTCGACCCCGAGCTCCAGACCCTCCTGTCCGACTTCCCGCTCATCCCCGAGGTCACCTCTGACCTCCTTCCCGCCATGCGCCAAGCCTCCGCCCTCCCGCCCGATCAGCTCCTCGCCGGTCGTCCCCTGACCCGCACTGACCACACCACCCCAGCTCCCGACGGCCACGCCGTCCCACTGACCGTCCTGACCCCCACCTCGTCCCCGGCAGCCGCAGGTCGCGGTGCCGTGGTGTGGCTGCATGGGGGCGGGATGATCCTCGGCGACCGGTTCTCGCAGCTCGACATCCCGCTCGAGTGGCTGGCGGAGCTCGGGGTGGTCGTCGTGACGGTGGACTACCGGCTGGCGCCGGAGCACGGCGGGACGACGCCGGTGCGCGACGCCTACGCCGGGCTGTGCTGGGTGGCCGAGCACGCGGGGGAGCTCGGGATCGACCCGGAGCGGATCGTCGTCGCCGGGATCAGCGCGGGCGGCGGTCTGGCGGCGGGCGTGACGCTGATGGCTCGTGATCTGGGCGGCCCCGCGATCGCGGCCCAGCTGCTGATCTGTCCGATGCTCGACCACCGCAACGACACCGTCTCGAGCCTGCAGTACGCCGGGGTGCCGAGTGTGTGGACGCCGGAGACCAACCGGTTCGCCTGGGCCGCGGTACTCGGCGAGGCGCCGGACGACGTCCCGGCGTACGTCTCACCGGCGCTGGCCGACGACCTGACCGGCCTGCCGACGACGTACGTCGACGCCGGGAGCGCGGAGGTGTTCCGGGACGAGGACGTCGCCTACGCGAGCCGGATCTGGGCCGCCGGGGGACAGGCGGAGCTGCACGTGTGGGCCGGCGGCTTCCACGGGTTCGACGCGATGTTCCCGGCGGCCGCGCTCGCCGTCGCCGCCCGGACGACGCGGACCCGGTGGCTGACCGGCGTCCTGGGCCGCTGATTGCACGAAGGTGCAAACGTCCGCAAACCTGTTGCCAGCCTGGCGGGACAGAGCGCATGGTTGTACTTCGTGCTGCTGTCTGCTCCTGGCAGACAAGGCACATAGGTGACAGAGGCAACGATTCCGGAGCGTGCGAGCCGCGTCCCGGAGCGTGGTGGGAGCCAGCGGCGGCAACCGATTTCGGACGCCGACGCGGCAACTTCCGGCCAAGTTCCCGAACCTGCCAATAAATAGTTTGCGGCCTTCGGGAACGACAGCGTACTGTTCTTTCTGCGGTCGAAGTCTGGCCGAAAACTTCAAACAACCATAGCGATCGAGCCAACAGCCCGCTTCGCCACAACGAGAGGAGGTGCCCAGTGATCACCATCAACGCCATCCAGAAGCCGTTCAGCGACGTCTTCGCGCTGCCGTGCGCGCCGATCCAGGGTGCCTCGCCGCGACCGCGCGTCGCGACCGTTGTGCTCATGGCGCCCAGTGCCGTCCTGTCTCAGGGCGGAGCTGTCGCTGATGTGAAGTACGGCGGTTCGGGTTCTCGAGCATGGAGTCCACCGGTCTGACAGCGAGTCAGACCCGGCACCTCCAGGCCGCGGGAACCCACCAAAGGGTCCCGCGGCCCTTTTGTTTGTCCCCACAGTTTGGCGGCCAGCACCCGCTGACCGTTCAAGACAGCAAGAGACCTAGCACCAAAGTCACTGGGAGGTGACCGGAATGAGCGTTAGCTTCCTCGATGTTTTCGCCGAGGTTGCAACGTCGCAGGACCTGCCCTGTCGGTCCTACGCGCCAGAACTCTTCTTCGCCGAATCGCCGGCGGATGTCGAGTACGCGAAGTCGTTGTGCTCCACCTGCCCCCTCCAGGCCGAGTGCCTGGCCGGCGCCCTCGAGCGCTCGGAGCCTTGGGGTGTCTGGGGTGGCCAGCTCTTCGTCCAGGGTGCGGTGGTCGCGCGCAAGCGGCCCCGTGGACGTCCCCGCAAGAGCGACTCCATGACCGCAGCCTGATCCCACATCCGAATCGAGACCACGAACCATGTCGACCCAGACTTTTCGCAGGAGAACTGAAATGCATCTACTTCACCAAGATCTCGCCCGTGCTCATCAACAGTCGGTCCTGACCGACGCGGAGCAGAACCGGCGCTTCCGACTCGCTCACCAGATCGAGCGAGCCCAGAAGCAAGCCGCCCGGGCCAGCCGCCGAGCGGAGCGAGCCAGCGCGCGTGCGCGGATCGCCCTCGCTCGCCTGGTGTGAACACCACTAACAACTACGCCCGCCCGGCCGGTCCGTCAGGAGGACCGGCCAGGTAGGCGCCACAGCCTGACCAGCTGAACGCAGGGCGGCACTCATCCGGGTGCCGCCCTGCTTCGATTCCCCAGCACTCCACAATCGCCGCGAAACCCGCGCTGCCCGCTCAGCCGTCCCCGGTGCCGCCGATTGTGATGGGCCGGCGGTCCGCCAGCAGGGCCTGCTGGAGGCCGACGAGGGTGATCCCGGAGACGATCTCGCCGCGGGCGATCAGGGCCGGTACGTCGGCCAGCGGGATCCACTCGATCCGGTCGGACTCGTTGCGCTCGGTCGGCTCGCCGATGCGGGTCGCCCCCGTCGCGCGGAAGACGTGGTGGACGGCGTCCATGATCCCGGCGCCCGGCTGCGCGCGGATCAGCTCGCTCAGCGGCCCCGGCCGCCAGCCGGTCTCCTCCTCGACCTCGCGGGCGGCCGCGTCGACCGGCGTTTCGCCGTCCTCGACGATGCCCATCGGCAGCTCCCACGCCCACGTGTCGGTGAGGAAGCGGTGCCGCCAGAGCAGCAGTACCCGGTCGTCGGCGTCCGTCACGACGGCCGCGGCGACGTCACTCAGCCGGACGGCGTCGTACGCGACCCGCTCGCCGTCGGGCTGCTCGACGTCCAGCCGCCGGACGCTCAGCCACCGGCTGCCCCAGACTTCTTGCTCCGAATGGATCCGCCAGCGCACGAGGTGCACACTACTGCCATGGCAAGAGCTACCTGTGCGCTATGCGGTCGGCAGGCCGACTCCGAGGACACCCCGCTGACCTGGGCCACCTCCGTCGAGGGCGACCGCAAGCTGCTGTACTGCGACACCTGCGCGCGCGAGAACGTCCGCAGCATCGAGGGCAAGCTGGACGCCGTCTACTGGTGACCGTCAGTCGGTGAAGCCGGGCAGCAGCTCCTCGAGGACACCGCGGAACGGCGCCTCCGCGTCGAGCTGCGAGAGCACCGCCATCCCGCCGATCCAGACCCGGTGGATCAGTACGTACGACGGCGGCAGGTTGAGTTTGAAGGCGAGGGTCGCGTTCGGCGAGCGGAAGTCGCTGGTCCGGTTCGCCTGGGCGCGCATCCACTCCCGGCTGAAGTGGAAGGTCTCCTCCCGGGCCGGCTCCGCGAACGGCGCCAGGTAGTCCATCAGCTGCTCGGGATCGATCTCCATCCGGGGCTTGATGAAGCCTTCGTCGACCAGCCCGTCGCGGACCGAGACCGCATCGCCGCTCAGCGAGATCCGCAGCAGCCGCCCGATCGCCGGCGGCAGCCCCTCGGGGAGGCGGGCGCAGAGGCCGAAGTCGACGACGCCGAGGCGGCCGTCGGGCATCACCCGGAAGTTGCCCGGGTGTGGGTCGGAGTGCAGCAGACCGGCGTCCCGCGGGCCACTGAACAGGAACCGCGCGTACTTGAGGCCGATCGCGTTGCGCTCCTCGCGGGTGCCCTCGGCGATGTACGACGACAGCGGGCGGCCCTCGATCCACTCCGAGACGATGACCGTCGGGGAGTGCTTGATGACCCGCGGGACGACGAACTCCGGGTGGTCCTTGAAGGCATCGGCGTACTGCTGCTGGGCCTGGGACTCGCGGTCGTAGTCGAGCTCCTCGCCGATCCGCTCCTGCAGCTCGGCGATCAGCGGTTTCATGTCCATCCCGGGGACGAGCGCGCCGAACGAGCGGGCGAACCGGCCGAGCTGGCGCAGGTCCGCGCGCAGGGCCTCGGCGGCGCCCGGGTACTGCAGTTTGACCGCGACCTCGCGGCCGTCCTTGAGCGTGCCGCGGTGCACCTGGCCGATCGACGCGGCCGCGGCCGGCTGGTCGCTGAACTCGGTGAACCGGTCCCGCCAGCGCTTGCCGAGCTCCCGGGACAGGATCGTGTCCACGGTCGCGATCGGCATCGGGGGAGCGGAGTCCTGCAGCTTGGTCAGCGTGGCCCGGTACGGCGCCGCGAGCTCCTCGGGCATCGCCGCTTCCATCAGGCTCAGCATCTGCCCGAATTTCATCGCGCCGCCCTTGAGCTCGCCCAGGACCGAGAACAGCTGCTCGGCCGTCCGGCGCTGGAACTCGGCGAGCACGGCCTCGGCGGGCGCGCCGCCGATCCGCTTACCCAGACCGACCGTCGCCCGGCCGGCGGCGCCCAGGGGCAGGCTGGCGAGTTTCGCGGTCCGGCTCAGCGCCTTGCGGGGGAGGTCCGACACACTCCCATTCTGTCGGGTGACCCAAGCCGGGGCTGCGCCGGGGGCCTCGTGTCGGGCCGGAATGCCGTCGGGGCGGTGACGGACCGTGTTCGATCCGTCACCGCCCCGCGGTGTGGTGCGTCAGGCCTTGCCGAGGATCCGGTTCAGGTTCGTACCGCACTCGGGGCACTTGGCCTTCGCCATGCGCGTGCCCTTGTCGTTGACCTTGACCTCGCCGTCGGCGGTGCGCTTGGCCTTGCACTTGACGCAGTAGAACTCGCCGCTCCAGGTCTCTGCCATGAGGGCCCTCTCCTTGCTTCTGAATCAGCCCGGGGTTGTCACCGGACCAGTCGTGGATGCTAACGGCAGACCGTCCTGCCGTAGGCCGTTCGGCCCAATCGGGATTCACCCTACGGCCTTCTGAGCCGTGCTCAAGCCCACCGACGCGCTCGGCCCCGCCTGGGCAAACCCTTTCCGCAGATCGGGCCGGCACGGAACAGGCTCCCGGTGAGCCGCCGCCGGAACCACTCGGCTTCCCCTCCGAGTGGCCCCGATGCCGGTCCGGGAGCCTGTTGACCCCGACGCTAGAAGGCGCCGCCGTCCGGCGCAAGAGGAGGTTGTCCACCCCTGTGGATAACTCTGTGCGCAACCTGTGGGACGCGCCGCCCGGCGCTGTGGACCGACGGGGGAACACGGTGTGAACAACCGTTGTCGCCGTCCTCGCGATCTGGCGTCTGACCTGCGAAAACGTCGATGCACAGGATGTGGACCGAAGAAAGTTGTCGGATTCGGGAGGTAGTTTTTGCCTCATGGCCGATTCCCCGCCGCGCCCGATCCCGCCGTACGTCGACATCCGTCGCAGCAAGCGGCGCAAGCGGACCGTGAGCGCCTACCGGGACGGCGAGCGGGTGATCGTGCTGATGCCCGATCGGCTCTCCGCGGCCGAGGAGGCGCGCTGGGTGGAGACCATGCTGGCGCGGCTGGACAAGCAGCGCAGCAGATCCCGCGTGTCGGACGAAAAATTGTTGGCCAGAGCACACGAACTCGCGTGTCGTCACCTCCCCGAAGTGCCCGAACCTGCGTCCGTGCGCTGGGTTTCGAACCAAAACAGACGGTGGGGCTCCTGTACTCCGGCGGACCGATCGATCCGGCTGTCGACCCGGTTGCAGTCGATGCCGGCCTGGGTCCTGGACTACGTCCTGGTCCACGAGCTGGCCCACCTGATCGAGCCGGCCCACAACGCCGCGTTCTGGGAGCTGGTGCACCGCTACCCCAAGGCGGAGCGGGCCGAGGGCTACCTCGAGGGGGTCTCCGCGGCCTCGTCGCTGGACCTCGAGGAGTTCTGACCGGTCGCGATCGTCCGATTACAGATCGTGACGGTCAGGGGTTCGGGTAGGGCTACCCCCAGGGTCGCGTCGGGTCCTTCCTCCATGGTTCCGGAGGTCGCCGCACGGGAGGCTTTTGAGCCGTAGCCAGCGCCACGCCAGGTGCGCTGGGTGGGGCGTCGAGGCGGCGCAGAGGGGCGGGACGGTTATGTCCAAGGGACAGATCACGGTGCGTGCGGCGCGCTGGAGCGCGACGCATCCGTGGCGGGCGATCGGGATGTGGGTGGTCCTCGTGATCGCCTGTTTCGCGATCGGCGCGGCGACCGGCACGAAGAAGTCCGACAGCAACGGGGACATCGGTGAGGTGACCCGGTCCGAGCAGATCGTCAAGGACGGGCAGTTCGACGATCCGGATGTGGAGAGCGTGCTGATCACGGCGCCGTCCGGGCAGCTCGACCAGGCCAAGGCCGGCCAGGCGGCCGGCGCGGTGAGCGAGCGGATGCGCGCCCTCGGTGGGGTCGCGGACGTCGCCCAGCCGATGCCGTCGCCGAACAAGGACGCGCTGATCGTCCGGGTCACGCTGAAGGAGGGCGGCGGCGAGGACAAGGATCGCGTGCAGCCGCTGCTGGACGCGACCGCCGACGTCCAGAAGCAGTACCCGGACCTCCGGATCGAGGAGGTCGGCGGGCTGTCGATCGGGCAGGCGCTCCAGGAGACTCTCGGGGAGGACTTCAAACGCGCGGAGATGTTCAGTCTGCCGATCACGCTGGCGATCCTGCTGGTCGCGTTCGGCGCGCTGATCGCCGCGTCGGTACCGCTCCTGCTCGCACTGTCGGCCGTCGCCGCCGCGATCGGGCTGTCGGCCGCCGCGTCGCAGCTGGTCCCCGCGGTGGACGCCGTGAACAGCGTCATCCTGCTGATCGGGATGGCGGTCGGCGTCGACTACTCGCTGTTCTACCTACGTCGCGAGCGGGAGGAGCGGGCCAAGGGCCGCGGTCACGTCGACGCGGTCGAGATCGCGGCCGCCACCTCGGGACATGCGGTCGTGGTCTCCGGGACGGCGGTGATCATCTCGATGGCCGGGCTGTTCCTGGCCCGGGACACGGTGTTCTCGTCGTTCGCTGTCGGTTCGATCCTGGTCGTCGCGGTCGCCGTCATCGGTTCGCTGACCGTGCTGCCCGCCGTCCTGGCGAAGCTCGGCCGCTGGGTGGACAAGCCGCGGATCCCGCTGCTCTGGCGGCTGACCGCGAGCAAGTCGGAGCCGAAGTTCTGGCCGACCGTGCTGAAACCCGCGCTGAAGCACCCGATCGCCACGCTGCTGGTCTCGGTCGTCGCGCTGCTCGCGGTCGCCTCGCCGGCGCTGGGGATGGCGCTGAAGTTCCCCGGTACCGAGGACCTGCCGCGGACGACGCCGGTCATGCAGGCCTACGACCGGCTGACCACCGCCTTCCCGAGCACCGGGACGAGCCACCAGGTCGCGATCAAGGCTCCCGCCGATCAGGCGCCCGCGGTCAAGGCCGCGCTCGCCGAGCTGGTGCAGCGCACCAAGAGCGACAAGCTCTTCGCGCAGGACGGCCTGCAGGAGCCGCGCGTTTCCAAGGACGGCACGGTGGCCACCCTCGAGATCGCGACGCCGTTCGACGGCGGTAGCGACGAGGCGCGCGACTCACTGACCAAACTGCGCACCGAGCTGATGCCGCAAACCGTCGGCAAGGTGACCGGCGCCGAGTACGCCGTCGGCGGCTTCGTCGCGGCCGACGTCGACTACGCGGCGCACACCAAGTCGAAGCTGCCGCTGGTGATCGGGTTCGTCCTGCTGCTGACGATGATCGTCATGATCGTGACGTTCCGCTCGGTGGTCGTCGCGGTCACCGCCATCGTCCTCAACCTGCTGAGCGCGGGCGCGGCGTACGGCGTCGTCACCGCGGTCTTCCAGAACACCTGGGCCGAAGGCATCCTCGACTTCCGCTCGAACGGCGCGGTCGTCTCCTGGCTCCCGCTCTTCCTCTTCGTGGTGTTGTTCGGTCTCTCGATGGACTACCACGTCTTCGTCGTCAGCCGGATCCGCGAAGCGGTCCTCCGCGGCGTCCCGACCCGACAAGCCGTCGCCGAAGGCATCACCGGCTCGGCCGGCGTCGTCACCAGCGCCGCCGCCGTCATGATCGGCGTCTTCGCGGTCTTCGCCACCCTCAGCACCCTCGACATGAAACAACTCGGCGTCGGCCTGGCCGTCGCCATCCTCATCGACGCCACCATCATCCGCGCCGTCGTCCTCCCCAGCGCCATGATCCTCCTCGGCGACGCCAACTGGTGGGCCCCCAACTGGCTCCGCCCCAAACCCGCCAAACACGCCGCATCCCCGGCCGCCGAACCCGACCGCCAACTAACCCCAGTCGGCTGACCCCGCGCGGGGCGTCACACCCCAGGTGCGACGCCCCGCAGCTCGAAACGCATGTCGTAGTTGGGGATGTGGACGCCGCGGATCTGGTTGGCGGGGTTCTCGCGGGTGACGGTGAAGCCGAGGGCTTCGAAGGCGGGGCGGGCGGTGCGGCTGGCGTGCGTCACCAGGTGCGTGAGTCCGTGGGCGGCGGCTTCTTGCTGGATCTTCTCGACGAGGAGGCGGGCGATGCCGCGGCCGCCGTGGTCGGGGTGGACGAAGAGCATGTCGAGGACGCCGTCGTCGGTGAAGTCGCTGAAGCCGGCGACTTCGTCGTCCACACAGGCGATCCAGGTGGACGCCGAAGCCCGGCGAGCGGTCCACTCGTCGGTGTCCACTTCGTCAGGCGCCCAGGCGCGGACTTGCTCTTCGGTGTAGTCGCGGGCCGCTGTACGCCGAACCGCGGCGTGGTAGACCCGCCAGGTCGGAACGGCGTCGGCGGGGGTGTAGGGGCGCAGCGTGATCGGCATGACCAGCGACCCTAGACGGCGACTAGGTCGTTTGGCGGGCGCGGTGGGCGGCGGCTTTGACGCGGCTTTGGCATTGGGGGGAGTGGAAGCGGCGTTGGGCGTTCTTGGAGGTGTCGACGAAGACGCGGTCGCAGGCGGGGGCTGCGCAGACGCCGAGGCGGCCGCCGAGGTCGCTGCCGACGGCGAGGGCGAGACCGGCGGCGCAGCCGGCGGCCCAGCCGTTGACGAGGGTGTCGTCAGGGCCGTGGAAGTGCAGGCTCCAGCCGTCATCACGGCGGTCGAGCTGTGGACGGGCGTTCGTGTCGAGGAGGAGAGCGTTGATCTCGGCCGCGGCCCGATCGAGCTCACCGGCGTGAGCCGACTCGAAGACGATCCGCATCCGCCCGGCCAGCGCCGCGAGCCGGCGCGCGTCGTCCGGTCGGACGCTCGGCTGTGGGTAGCCGATCGCGGCCAGCGCATCGGCCACCGCCTGCGCCTCGTCCGCCGGTGCGGGGAGTGGCGCACCGCCGGCGTACCCGGGCGTCAGCCGGTTCACGTACTCGACCGACGCGGCCAACACACTGCGGGCATGACTATCAAAAGACACTTGACCGGTCATGCGTCTCCTTCCTAAGCTCGTCCGTGACTGATCATATCGACTTAGCTAGTCACGGAGGGCCTGATGGTGGTCACTGCTCGGCCGCGCGTGTCCCGGACGGTCTGGATCCTCGTCGTCGCCCGCGCGGTGAACCGGATCGGCGCCTTCACGCTGCCCTTCCTCGGTATCGTCCTCGCCGTCGAGTTCCACGCCTCGCTGACCGCGACGGGGCTGATCCTCGCGCTGTTCGGCCTGGCCACCATCCCGTCGCGTCTCCTCGGCGGACAGCTGGCCGATCGCCTCGGGCCGCGGCGGACGATCGTCCTCGGCCTGGTCGGCTGCGCGACCGCGCAGCTCTGGATCGCACTCAGTACGACGCTCTGGTCGGCCGTCGCCGCGACGGTTCTGCTCGGCCTGTCGTTCGAGATCTACGAACCTCCCAGCCAGGCAACGATCGCCGACGCCACCGAGCCGGCCGACCGGCCCGCGGCGTACGGGCTGCTCGGCGCCGCGATGGCGACCGCCGGTGTGCTCGCCGGGCTGCTCGCCGCAGCCGTCAGCCACTGGGATCTGCGCTGGCTGTTCGTCGCGGACGCGCTGTCCTGCCTCGCCTGCGCGCTCCTGATCGCCCGCACGCTACCGCCCGATGGACGCCGAAACCGCACCCGGCCCGACGTCGCGGCATGGCGCGACCGCCGGCTTCTGCTCCTCCTCGCGAGCGGCACCGCTTTCGCGACCTTCTACATGCAACTGGTCGTCGGCGTCCCGCTCACTCTGCTCGAACGCGGTCTGTCGCAGTCCGGCACCGGCATCGTCCTCGCCGTTTCCGCGATCACCCTGATCGCCGGGCAGCGCCTGCTGCGGATCGAGCTGGACGACGTCCGCGCGATGGGTCTCGGCTACCTGCTGCTCGCGGTCGGCCTGGTGGTCTGCGCCTTCGCCCGGACTCTGCCCGGCTTCTTGCTCGCGACCGTGCTGTGGAGTCTCGGCGAGATGTTCCTGCTGACCCGCTACCTGACCCGAGCCGCCGGCCTCGCCCCCGATGGAGCCCGCGCCCGCTACCTCGCGATCTTCGGCCTCAGCTGGGGCGTGGCCACCACCATCGCCCCGCTGATCGTGACCCGGCTGCTCGAAGTGGCCGGCCCCGAAGGGCTCTGGCTCCTGAACGCCGCTATCGCCCTCACCCTCGCTACCGCACAACCCTGGCTCAGGACCCGACCGGCTCCAGCCTGACGGTCAGCCCCTTCGCGACCGGGGTGTTGCTGCCCTTCGCCACGTCGTCGGCCGCCATCAGCACGTTCGTCTCCGGGTAGTACGCCGCCACGCACCCGCGCGCCGTCGGGTACGAGACGAGCCGGAACCCCGACGCCCGCCGCTCGACCCCGCGGAACTCGCTGACGATGTCGACGTACGCGCCGTCCTCCAGGCCGAGCTCCCGCAGGTCGTCGGGGTGCACGAAGACGACCTCGCGAGTACCGTGGACGCCGCGGTAGCGGTCTTCGAGGCCGTAGATCGTGGTGTTGAACTGGTCGTGACTGCGCAGCGTCTGGAGCAGCAGCCGGCCCGGTGCCGTCGGCAACCAACTCAGGTCGTTCGCGGTGAACTGCGCCTTCGCGTCCGACGTCCGGAACTCGCGTTTGTCGCGCGCCGCGTGCGCGAGCAGGAAACCGCCCTCGTTGGCCCGCAGCCGGTCCTCGAAGTCCTCGTAGCCGTCCGCGACGCGGCCGATCCGCTGCCGGATCAGGCTGTAGTCATCGGCGAAATCCGCCCAGGGGATCTGCCCGACCTCCGCGACGACGGCCTGCGCGATCCCGGCCACGATGCCGATCTCGGATTTCAGCTCCGGCCCCGGCGGCGTCAGGTTCCCGGTGGACAGGTGGACGGCGCCCTGGGAGTCCTCGACGGTGACGGACTGCGGGCCGTTCGGCGTCCGGTCGAAATCCGTCCGGCCGAGGGTGGGCAGGATCAGCGCCTCGCGGCCGGTGACCGTGTGCGAGCGGTTCAGCTTGGTCGACACGTGCACGGTCAGGTCGCAGGCGCGCAACCCGCGGTGCACGACCTCGGTGTCCGGGGTCGCGGAGGCGAAGTTCCCGCCCATCGCGAAGAAGACGCGGACGGCGCCGTCGCGCAGCCGCAGCACCGTCTCGGCCGCGTCGATCCCGTGCTCGCGCGGGGAGGTGAACGAGAACTCGCGATCGAGCCGGTCGAGGAACGCCGCCGGCATCTTCTCCCAGATGCCCATACTGCGGTCGCCCTGCACGTTCGAGTGGCCGCGGACCGGGCACGGCCCGGCGCCGGGTTTGCCGATGTTGCCCTGCAGGAGCAGCACGTTGACGATCTCGCTGATCGTGGCGACGGCCTCGCGGTGCTGGGTCAGACCCATCGCCCAGCAGATCACGGTCGCCTTCGAGTCGATGAAGCGCTGGGTCAGCTCCTCGATCTCGGCCCGGCGCAGCCCCGTGGCCAGCTCGACGGCCGGCCAGTCCAGCTCGGTGTTGTGTTTGGCGTACAGCTCGAAACCGCTGGTGTAGGTGTCGATGAAGTCCTTGTCGAGCACCGTGCCGGGGCTGGCCTGTTCGGCCTCGATCAGCAAGTGGCCGATGGCAAGGAACAGCGCCTGGTCGCCGCCGATCCGGATCTGCAGGTGCTGATCGGCCAGCGCCGTCCCCTTGCCGATCCAGCCGCCGACCTTCTGCGGGTTCTTGAAGTTCATCAGGCCGGGCTCGGGCAGCGGGTTCACCGAGACGATCTGGCCGCCGTTGCGTTTGGCGATCTCCAGGTGGCTGAGCATCCGCGGCGCGTTGGTGCCCGGGTTCTGCCCGACGACCACGATCAGCTCGGCCTGCTCGAGCATCTCCAGCGTGACGGCGCCCTTCCCGCTGCCGATCACCCGGGTCAGCGCCGTCCCGGAGGACTCGTGGCACATGTTCGAGCAGTCCGGCAGGTTGTTCGTCCCGTAGGCGCGGACGAACAACTGGTAGAGGAACGCGGCCTCGTTACTCGTCCGGCCCGAGGTGTAGAAGACGGCGTCGTTCGGATCGGGGAGCGCCTTCAGGTGCCGAGCGACGACCTGGAACGCCTCCGCCCAGCCGATCGGCTCGTAGTGCGTGCCGCCGGCCCGGAGCAGCATCGGCTCAGTGAGCCGGCCGAGTTTGCCCAGGTCGAACTCGGAGATCTCGTGCAGCTGGGCGACCGAGTGCTCGGCGAAGAACTCCCGCGGGACGCGTTTACGGGTCGCCTCCCAGGCGACCGCCTTGGCGCCGTTCTCGCAGAACTCGGCCGCGTGTTTGCGTTTGTGGTCGGGATCGGGCCAGGCGCAGGACGGGCAGTCGAAGCCGCCGTCCTGGTTCATCTTCAAGAAGACCTTGCCGGTCCGGGCCGGGCCCATCTCACGGAAGCCGAACTTGAACGACGAGAGCACCGCGGGCACCCCGGCGGCCTTCTTCTTCGGCTGCTCGATATCGACCATGTCTCCACGATAGTTCCATCTATCAATCGGCGGCCCGTCGATAGCCGAAGCTGTGGACAAGTGGCGTCCGAAGCCATGATCGGCAGCCGTCCTGTGTGCTCGCATCCCATACTGCGGAACGCGCGGGCTCCCTGTAGTCGTCGCACTGGAGGGTGCTGCTGTCGGGTGTTTGGCCGACAGGTGTCGGCCGGGTGGCGAGGGGCGTCGGCCGTTCACCCGCTGTGACGCGCGTCGTCCAGCGACCAGGCTGTGTCCCGGCAGCCAGTGGCATCCGGGGGGATGTGAGCCGGGGTCAGCTGGATTTACAGGGGTCGAGCTGAGCCGGTCGCCACGCTGTCGCGCCTGGTAGACCCCGTCTCCGTCGCCTGCGGAGCATCAGTGAAGGAAGCACCATGAGCCACCGCCTTCGGGCCGTCGCATGCGCCAATCGCCCTGACCGGACCAAGAACCAGTCCGGATTCACTCTGATCGAACTGCTCGTCGTGATCGTCATCCTCGGCGTTCTGTCCGGGATCGTCGTGTTCGCCGTCTCCGGCATCCAGGACCGCGGTAACGCCGCCGCGTGCAAGACCGACAAGAAGAGCGTCGAAGTCGCCGTCGAGGCGTACTTCGCGAAGAACGGCACGTATCCGCCGGCCGGTGACCCCGGCTGGCTCGAGCTCACCTCCGGTGTCAACCAGCTGCTGCGCAGCAGACCGACCGGCACCGGCTACACGATCGCTCTCGGCATCAACGGCAGCGTCACGGCGTCCGGCGCCTGCACCTGATCGAGTCCCGCCCCTCACCGGGCGTGGATCGGCTCTGAGGAGGGCCGGTCCACGCCTTGGGCCGACATGCCGAAGGGACCTCATGCGCATCCCCATGCCCGGTAGCCGGGTCGACCTGTTGCTCGAAGAACTCTGGAACGCCGGTGGCACCGATCTGCTGCTCACCGTCGGAATGGCGCCGCAGCTACGGGTCCACGGCGTACTCCGGCCGGTGTCGGACCGGACGCCGCTGACCCGGCGGGACACCGACTCCATGCTGGCCGAGATCCTCAATCCACACCGCTCGAACGTCTGGCAGACGACGTACGAGCACGACTTCTCATTCTCGTGGCGGGACAACGCCCGCATCCGTGCAAACGCCTTTACCCAGCGCGGCGACACCGCTGTGGCGCTGCGGATCATTCCACGCAGCATTCCGACCATGTCCGAGCTGGGACTGCCTCCTGTGCTCGGGACCTTCGCTCGCGCCTACCAGGGGCTGGTACTGGTCACCGGGCCGACTGGGTCCGGCAAATCGACCACTCTGGCCGCGATCATCCACCAGATCAACACGAACCGGGCCTGCCACATCATCACCATCGAGGACCCGATCGAGTACGTCCACGAGCACCGACGGTCGGCTGTGAACCAACGTGAGGTCGGCAGCGACACAGCGTCGTTTCCGGACGCGCTCCGCGCCGCACTGCGCGAAGACCCCGACGTACTACTGGTCGGAGAGATGCGGGACCTGGAGTCGATCCGCTTTGCGCTGACCATTGCCGAGACCGGCCATCTGGTGTTCGCGACGCTGCACACCAACGACACCGCGCAGTCCTTGGCGCGCATCATCGATGTCTTCCCGCCGGAGCAGCAGACGCAGGTCCGGGTGCAGCTGGCAGCCGCACTGAGCGGAGTGGTTCACCAACGGCTGCTGCCGCGGACCGGCGGCGGACTGGTCGCGGCGTTCGAGGTGATGGTGGCGAACGCCGGCATCCGCAATCTGATCAAGGAGGGCAAGACGCACCAGCTGCGCAACGCACTCGTCACCGGTCGCCGTGAAGGGATGATCACGTTGGAACAGTCGTTGTCGGGGCTGATCCAGCGCGGCGAGATCGCACCCGAGGATGCGTACGCGCGGAGTTCGCATCCCAAGGAGATCGAGCTACAGCCGCGGGTGGCCTCATGAAGCACAGCGGACGTGCGGCGGTCCAAGAAGACGTCCCGGTCGTTCAGGTGGTGGAGCGGATCATCGCCCAGGGACTGCGGGAGCGGGCGTCCGACATCCACATCGAGCCGCACGACAACGTCGTCCGGGTTCGGCTGCGGGTCGACGGCGCGCTGCGGGAGCTGGTCGAGCTGCCGGGGGCTATCGGACCGGCGGTGGTCAGCCGGCTCAAGGTGCTGGCCAATCTGGACATCGTCGAGCGCAGACGCTCGCAGGACGGACAGATCCGGATGCGGGTCACGGACCGGGACATCGACATCCGCGTCTCGACCGCAGCGGTGGTCGGCGGTGAGAAGGTCGTTCTGCGGCTTCTCGACAAGGGACGCTCGCTGCTGCGGCTGGAACAGCTCGGTATGACTTCAGAGCTCGTCGGACGCTACACGGGTGTGCTGCGGACGCCGTACGGGATGGTCATTTGCGCCGGGCCGACCGGCAGCGGCAAGACGACCACGCTGTACGGGTCGCTCGGTGCGATCGACAGTCCCGAGCGCAACGTGATGACGATCGAGGACCCGGTTGAGTACAGCTACGCGTCGATCAACCAGATTCAGATCAACGAGGCTGCCGGGATCACCTTCGCCACCGGACTGCGGGCGATCCTGCGGCAGGACCCGGACGTCATTCTGGTCGGTGAGATGCGGGACTCCGAGACGGCGCGCATCGCCGTCCAATCTGCACTCACAGGTCATCTGGTGCTCTCCTCGGTGCACGCCACCGACACTGCGACCGCGCTGCATCGCCTACTGGACATGGGGATCGAGAGCTACCTGGTCGCCTCGTCAGTCAGTGCAGTAATTGCGCAGCGGCTGATTCGCCGCGTATGTGTCAGCTGTCGCGAGTACTACGACCCACCGGCCGCGGAGCAGGCCTTCTTGCGCAGTAGCGGTGTTGACGTACCAGCCGGGGGGCTGCTGCGCGGTGCGGGGTGCACCTTCTGCGCTCAGACCGGCTACCACGAACGGACCGGCGTCTACGAGCTGCTGACGGTGTCGGACGCGATCCGAGAGCTGATTGTCGACCGGGCGCCGCTGGGGGAGATCCGCAAGGCCGCGAGCTACGAGGGGATGCGAACGCTGCAGGAAGCAGGCGCCCGGATGGTGCTGGCCGGCACCACCACGGTTGCCGAAGTACTGCGCTCGATCTACACGGTGGGGACGAGATGACGAGATACGCCTACGTCGCGGTAGAGGCCGACGGCAGTACCAAGCGCGGTACGACCCGCGCGGAGAGCCGCGAAGACGCGGAACTGGCCCTGGCTGGTCGGGACCTGCGCAACGTCCGTCTGGCCGAGAAGCCGAGTTTGCTACAGCTGGAGATCACCAAGCGGCGGGTGAAACGCGAA
This sequence comes from Kribbella sp. NPDC104218, assembly GCF_055584105.1. NCBI lineage: Bacteria > Bacillati > Actinomycetota > Actinomycetes > Propionibacteriales > Kribbellaceae > Kribbella > Kribbella sp. NPDC104218. The sequence goes on along the minus strand of NZ_JBVJMQ010000001.1, from coordinate 96,822 downwards.
GAGGTCATGCACCTGACCCGACAGCTCGGAGCGTTCGTCGCTGCGGGTCTGCCGCTGACGGAGTCCGTGCACAGCCTGGCGCGCGAGGCTGAGAACACCTCGGTCCGCCGCATGATGCTGGAGGTCGAGGACGGCCTACGGGACGGCGAACGGCTCTCCGACTGCTTTGACCGCCATCCGCGGATCTTCCCGGAGTTCTATCGAGGCATCCTGCGGTCGGCCGAGCTGAGCGGCCGGCTGGACACGGTGCTGGCGCAGCTCGCGCGCTACCTGGAGCGGGATCTGGAAGCCCGCAGAAGAATCAAACAGGCCACCATCTATCCAGCGGTGGTCGCAGCGATGTCGATGGTCACTCTGATCGTGCTGGCCGGATTCGTGCTCCCGCGCTTCCAGACGTTCTTCGACAGTCTTGGCGCCACGCTGCCCTTACCGACGCGCATCCTGCTCGGAATCACCACCTTCCTGTCCAGCTGGTGGTGGGCGCTGATGATTGGTGCCGGCCTACTGATCCTTGCGCTCGTCCCCGCGACCAGTACGACGGCCGGTCGCTACCTGCGCGATCGCCTCCTGCTGGCGCTGCCGGTGATTGGTCCGACGATCCAGTTCGCTCTGGTCGAGCGGTTCTGCCGGATCCTGTCGTCGATGGTCAGCGCGGGTGTGCAGCTACCGCAGGCGCTGCGGGTCGCGACTGGCTCGCTGCCCAACCGGGTCTATCGGCGGGCGCTGGACCGAGTGTTGGAGGCGATGCTGCGGGGTGAGGGGCTGGCCCAACCGCTGGCCGCCACCAGCCTGTTCCCGGCGACGGCCGCGCAGATGCTCCGAGTGGGCGAGGACACCGGCACCCTCGACAACCAGCTGGAAGTCACCGCGCAGTACTACGAGGGCGAGCTGGACCACAAGCTGAAGAAGCTGATCGGCCTCTTCGAGCCCGCTGTGATCGTGGTGATGGGCGGAGTGGTCGGTTTCGTCGCCATCGCTCTGGTGTCCGCGATGTACGGCATCTTCCGGCAGGTGCAGGGCTGATGAGCCAACGCGGGGAGAGCCTGCTGGAGCTGGTGGTCGCCATCGCGCTGATGGGTGTGGCCATCGTCGCCGTGATGGCTGGGCTGACCACAACCGTGCTGATGTCCGACACCCAGCGCAAGGAGGCCACGGCGGTCACCACAGTGCGCAACTACGCCGAGGCTCTGCAGAACTACGTTGCCGACGGCCACTACGTCGCGTGTGCCACGTCGTACGTCGTTCCAGGTTTCGCCGTGCCGGAGGGGTTCACGGCGAAGGTGGTCAGCGGGTCCGTGCAGTACTGGACCGGTGCCCTGTGGCTGCCGCTCTGTCTGCCGGACCGCGGGCTGCAGCGGGTGCGGGTCGCAGTGTCCAGTTCGGACGGGCGAGCGTCGGAGACACTGGACGTCGTACTGCGCAAGCCGTGCCGGGTAGGCGATTCGCCGTGCACGTGAGGCGGAGCGAGCAGGGCTTCACACTGATCGAGATCGTCATCACCATGGCCTTGATGGGGGTGGTGTCCCTGGCTCTGGCGGACCTCGTCACCACGGCGCTCCGGCAGATCAGTGCGACGTCCGATCGGATGGACATGGCGCAGGACGCCGAGCTCAGCGCGACGTACTTCGCCCGTGACGTCGCCGCGATGGGACTGCGGGACTACGGCACCGTCGGCCTGGACGGCAGCCAGCCGTTCAAACAGTCGGTGCAGCTCGCTGCGCCCTTCGCTGCGGGTGGAGTGACCTGCGGGCCGCTGCCGGACGCCGCCGTCCGGCTGTTGTCGGACCACTGGGACACCTCCGTCACTCCAGCCGTCCGGCGCACAGCGGTCGTCACGTACTACCTGAAGCCGGCAGGTTCGGTGAGTGAGCTGCACCGGGCTACCTGCGTCGGCCCGAGTACGACGCCGGCGTCCGACGTCCGGGTGGCTGCGAACGTCAAGCCGGGCAGCCTGGCCGTGACTTGCTCGACTGCCTGTACGTCCGCCGCAGTGCCGCGAAACGTCACTGTGCGGCTTCTGCTGACCAAGCCGGCCGCAGGTGACCAAGAGGTCCTCCTCAGCGGCATCCGGAGACAGTCGTGAGGCGGCGCGACGAACGCGGCTCGTCGTTGCTGTTGGTGCTTGTCGTGATCACAGTGATCGCGACTGCGCTGTCTGCGCTGCTGTCCCGCGCTGACACCGCACAGCGCGTGTCGAACAGCCTGCGTGCGCAGACAGTGGCCTCGTACGCCGCCGACGGCGCGATGGAGGCAGCGATCAACAACCTCCGCAACAGCAGCTACAACGGTGAGTCCGGTCAACGCTGCTTCGGACTGTCGGACTCACTGTCACTGGTCCTGTTCAACGGACTCGACTCGGCTGCAGTCACTTGCCGTCCGGACCCCAAGCAAGTGGTTGTGCAGTGTCGGGTCGCCAGCGAGTGCAACCGTCCTGCCAACGCTGTGCTGACGCTTGGCACGATTGCGGGCGAGGCAGGGCTCAGCATCGAGCAGCCCGCGGACTCGACAGTGCAGATCCGGGGCAGCGTCGTGTCGAACTCCTCGATCGACGTCGCTGCCGGCCAGCTCGGCGCAGCGACGCTGTCGGCACGCGGTGGCTGCTCCGGCTCACTACTCGGCGATCCGCTCTGCAATCTGGCCGACCTGCCGGGTGGCGCCAACCCCAGCTATCCGTCGCTCGCCGCTGTCCCGCCGCACCGGTCGCTGCCGAGCTGTACTGCGCCCGGAACGGTCACCTTCTTACCTGGGTACTACGACGACGCTGCCGGGCTGACTGAGCTGATGGCGAGCGACAGTCCTTGTCGGGGCAGCACCTGGTGGTTCAAGCCCGGGAACTACTACTTCGACTTCCAGAACGCTACGAATCCGTTGCTGGACGGCGAATCGCACGCCTGGACGATCGACAGCGGCGTTCTGATCGGAGGCACCCTGTCCGGCGGCTCGTGCGCCAGCCCACTCGATGGAGCGGCCACTGGGGTGCGCTTCGTCTTCGGCGGCGACAGCCGGCTGGTGGTGCAGGGCGGCCGCGCTGAGCTCTGCGGCAGCTACTCCGCGAACCAGCCACCGATCGCCGTCCAGGGTCTGACCAGCGGAGCCGCGGCCGTGACCACAGACCTGCTTCGGCCGACCTCGGTCGGGCTACTGAGCAAGTTCGGCCTGTCTGCGACGCCGGGGCGGCTCGCTGCCGCAGACGGCGTTGCTGCGAGCTGGAAGAGCACTGCGGCCGGGGACAGTGCGCTGCTCACGCTCAGTGGCTACAGCCAAGCAGGGTCGATCCCGGCTGGTTCGGTACTCGAGTCTGCTGCCCTGAAGATCACCCACCGGCACAGCGACGCCGCCTCGGTCGACCGGCTCGACCTATCGGTTGACGTTGGCTCGGGTGCGCCGATCACTGCGACGGTCACGGGCGGTCTGGGCGGCCCGGCGTACCGGACCGAGACGGTCCCGCTCGATACCGCGCGGACTGGTGCGTTGGCGCAGGAGGTGTACGCGGGGACGTTCACCGGAGCGAGTGTGTCGGTCACGACGCGGCTGCCGGCTAAGGACGACACCGAGGACATCGACGCCGTCCAGTTGGAGCTCCGGTACGCCACACCTGTCTTGCGGGCTGCGGACGGATGCGTGACCGCTGGGCCGTATCCCAGTAATACAAGCGCTTGTGCACTGATCGAGTCGTCGGGCCGGTTCGTCGTCCACGGGACGGTCGACGCACCGGAAGGCGTACTGGACCTCGCTGTGGCACCGGGTCCGCAGCCAGTCGTGTCCGGTGGGGTCGTGGTGCGGGCTTTGCACCTCACCGCGACGGGAAGGCTGTCCGGTGTGACGATCGCTCGACCGGACGACTCACCCGGATTCACCTTCGGGGTCCAGCTGACGGCGTACATCTGTCCGGGGGCGTTGTTGTGCCCGGCCAGCGGCAAGCCGGCGCTGCAGGCCCGGATCGGGCTCGTCGACGCCGATCCGGAACACCCCGCGGCAGGGCGGCGAGCCGTGACTGTCCTCGGCTGGTGGCGACCCAACTGATGACCTGCCGAGTCACATCGCGAGCGCCGTCCTCTATCGCGACGGCGTCACGCTGCGTAGTTTGGTCCGCGGGGGGATCCATGAACGAGTTGGTCAAGGTCGTCGTCATCGACGGTCACACGCTGGTCCGCTACGGCCTGATCGGTCTGGTCGGTACGGAGCCCGATCTGGAGGTGGTCGGCGACAGCGGACGGCGTACCGAGGTGTTCGGCCTCGTACTTGCCGAGCGTCCGGACGTCGTCGTCCTGGACGTCTCACCACCCGACCTGGCCGGGCTGCGGGCAGCGCGGGAGCTGCGCAGCCAGTACGCCGAGCTGGGCATCGTCCTGCTGGCACCGGCGGAGCAGGACGAAGTGCTCTTCGCGGCGCTGGAGTCAGGTGTCTCGGCCGTCGTCGCCAAGGACGCACCGACCGACGAGATGCTCGCCGCGATCCGGCACGCTGCGGTGGCACCCACCTCCTTCACAGCCACTGGTCTGGGCCCAGCCATGGCCAGACGGGACCATTCACCCGCGCAGTCCCTGCTGAGCCCGCGGGAGGCGCAGGTTCTGGACCTCCTGGGCCAGGGGCTCTCCGTGCGGGACATCGCGCTTGCGCTGTCGGTGAGTATCTCTACGGCCAAGACGTACGTCGCTCGGCTCTACGAGAAGCTCGAAGTCTCGAACCGGGCGCAGGCCATCATGACCGCACTCCAGCGCGGACTGCTGGCGCCGAAGCCCTGAGCGGACTGCCAGCAGCTGGCTGCGGCTAGGCTTTGGCACCATGCCGTCCGGCCACACCACCGCTCCCGACCGTCGAGTCGTCGTACTGGTGGTGCCTGCGACGCCGACCTGGGCACCGCCGGGTCGCACGCCGACTGCCTGGCACCAGGCGCTTGCCGAGGACACCTACGAGCTCTTGGCCGCGTTGGACCGCGTGGACGTCGCAGTCGCAGTAACTGCGGCTGCTGACGCCGAAGCGGAGCTGGAGCCGATCAAGGCGCTTACCTGGCCGGGGACTCCGGTGTTCGCGGTCACTTCGGCGGATCCGGTCCTTGAAGCGGTTGCCGGGGTCGGTCCGGCGGCCGCAGTGGTGGCGGTGAGCCACGACGTCCCGGATCTGCCGGGCCTGCTGATCGGGAAGCTCTTCCGGGCCCTGGGGTCGGCCGACATCGCTGTGACCCCGGCGACCGATGGTTCGCTGGCAGCCATCGGCGTCAACCTCCCGGTCGCTTCCTGGGTCGCGGAAGCCGCGCCGACCTTCGACACCACCCTCGCCGAACTCGAGGCCCGCAAGCCTCGACGGCATGCGGTCGCGATCGGGCCGGGCTGGCACCGGCTGCGGTCGGCTGCTGACCTAGCGCAACTGGATCCCGGCCTCGAGGGCTGGGAAGCGACAAGATCTCAACTTCGTCGTCCGTGACCCGTCACCTTCGCCGAAGTCGCTCGTTCACCATGCAGCGGGGGCTTCGGGGGAGGCCGGCACCAACCGCCGATGCCGTTCAGGGGCGGTGATCGACACCTGGTGCCCACCCGCCACAGGCCCGCTCGGGGGAGCGGGCCGGCAGTCACGGCCGTCCCTGAAGCGGCCGCGAACGCCACGGACACGGGGATGCGGTACGACGGGGGACACGGGGAAACAGCAGTACGCACGGGGACGCAGTACACGGGGATCGCAAGGCCAACGGGGATGCAGTTTCACGGGGAATCGCAGTACACGGGGGAGCGGATCCGGGGGTCGCTGTACGGATGGGGGAGTGCAAAGCCGGGGGGATCGCTGTACACACGGGGATGTGGGGGAACACGGGGGAAATGGGGGCGCGCCGGCTCGGCCGGCGTGTGGACGGGGGGATGCGGTAACCGGGGGGAAAGTGGGGCAGCAGTGAGGCACCACGATCGCTAGCTGGGGTGAGCACATCAGGTAGGTGCTCACCCCAGCTACGTGAGGATTGCCCGGGCTAGTGGGCGGCTTGCTGAGAGTGCTTCGGCAGCAGCCCGACCAGGAGCAGCGCCAGCAGATAGATCGCCGCACAAATCGCGAACACCAGGGCCGCGGCGAAGTACGAGTGCGTCGAGGGGGTGCCAACCCGGCTGAAGAAGACCGTGCCGAGCGCGGCGACGCCGATGGCGCCGGCGAACTGCTGCGCGGCGTTCAGTACCCCCGCGCCGGAGCCGACCTCGTGCGGCGTGGCATCGCCGAGGATGAAGTCGAACAGCGGAATGAACAGCAGACCCGCGCCGATGCCGGTCAGCGCCAACGCCGGAGTCAGCTTCCAGACCGTGACGGCGTCACCCCAGTGCGCGGTGGACCACCACAGACCGAGCAGGCCGATGACGGCGATCGCGAGGCCGAGTTGAAGATTGGCTCGGCCAAGTTTCTCGGCGAGAGCACGAAGGCGCTCAGCGCGGCGTAGAAGCCGCCGGTGATCAGCAGACCCACGACGAAGCTGCGCTTCTTGAACAGCGAAGGAGTGATGACCGGGTGCCGGCTGCGGCGCTCCGAGCGGACAAACAGCCCGAGAGCGACGACCGCGCCCGCGAGCATCGCGTATGTCGAGGCGGGCCAGCCGAGATCGCGGCCCTGGATGAGCGGCACGATCAGCAATGCCGAGGCCACGGTGAGGAGGCTCACGCCGACCAGATCCAGTCGGGTGCCGCGGTCCTCACCGCTGTGCCGGGGCAGGACCAGCCAGCCGATCGCGAACGCCAGGACGCCGAACGGGATGTTGATCAGGAAGATCGAGCGCCACTGACTGCCGAACAGGTCGAGATGCAGCAGCCAACCGGCGAGGATCGGGCCCGCGACCGTCGCCAGGCCCATGATCGGGCCCATCGGCATCAGCGCCTTGCGCAGGTGCTGGGGCGGGAACACGATCTTGATCAGGGCGATCCCCTGCGGGATCATCACCGACCCGAACAACCCCTGGAAGACCCGCGCGACGATCAGGATCGCGGGGCTCGGCGCGAGCCCGCAGACCAGCGACGCGAGCGTGAAACCGGTCATCCCGAGCAGGAGGAGCCGGCGCCGGCCGAGTAGGTCGCCGAGCCGGCCGGAGGTGATCAGACCGAGCGCGAACGCGGCCGTGTAGGCGGACAGGACCCATTGCAGCGTCATCGGGCCGCCGCCGAGATCGGCCCGGATCGAGGGACCGGCGAGGTTGGCGACGCTGGTGTCGATCAGGTCCATGAGCTCGGCGACGACCACGACGACGAGGACGAGCCAGGCGCGGCCGAGTGGCAGCGGCGCGCCGTCCGCCATGGGCAGCTCGTGACCGATGCCGCGCCCGCCAAGCCGCGGAAGGCGCCGATCACCGCGGACCGGATCACCGACGCCGCGCTGGAGGTCATCGCCACCGAGGGGTACGAGGCGCTGACGGTCCGCCGCGTCGCCGCCGTCCTCGGGACCGGCCCGTCCTCGCTGTACGCGCACATCGTGAACAAGGACGATCTGGATGATCTGCTGATCGCCCGGCTGCTGGCCGGGATCAGGCTGCCCGAGCCGGATCCGGTGCTTGGCGGCAGCAGAACCTCGATGTCTACGCCCAGATCCGCGACGAGTACCTCAAGTACCCCGGCGTCTCTCGCGCAGCGCTGGGTGTGGTGCCCACGCAGCTGGAGTCACTGCGGGTCGGAGACGGGATCCTGGCGATCCTGCTGGCCGGAGGGGATCGAGCCGCGAGCGGCGGCGTGGGCCTCGGATGCGCTCACCCTCTATGTGAACGCCTATGTCCTGGAGCTGTCGGTCGTTCGGCAGCGGCAGCGGACTGAGGCTCAGGAGTGGGCGCTGAGTCGCGAAGAGATCCTCGATCGCTTCGCCGCGCTCCCGGCCGATCGCTTCCCGACGATCAAGCGTCACGCCGCCGAACTCACGACCGGCACCGGCCACGACCGCTTCGAGTTCACCATCAACCAGCTGCTCGACGGCCTCATACAGCGCCGCTAGCCGTGCAGCTCGCGATCAGCTGCCGGACGGAGTCGTCCAGCCCCTCCGGCAGCTCGTCGACGGCGAACCAGGCGAGATCCTCCGACTCCGAGCTGACCACGTACGACGTGCTCGTCGCCCGCACCAGGAACTGCACATCCAGATGCCAGGCTCCGGCGCACCCACCTGCCAAGATCTCGTGCCGCGACAACCGCACCGGCACCGGATCGATCGACAGTCCGGTCAGCCCCGACTCCTCGGTCGCCTCCCGCAACGCGGCCCCCGCCAGCGTCAGATCACCCCGCTCGCAGTGCCCACCGAGCTGCAGCCAACGCCCGATCGTCCGATGCAGCGTGAGCAACACCCGCTCACCGCTCTGATCCACCACCAACGCACTCGCCGTCACATGCTCAGGCCGGCACTCCCGCCAAACCCCATCCGCATGCGCCGCCAAATGCCGCAAGTAATGCGCCCGCAGCCCCTCCTGCTCCCCCTCCGGCGCATCCCACCCCGTCAGAACCGCAATCGCATCCGCAGCAAGCACCCGCCCATCCTCCCAAACTCGAGGGAAGGACTCGGCTTCGGCTACTTGGCTGCGGGCGGTTCGGGGGTGTCGTCGGGGTTGTCGAAGAAGTCGCTGATGTCGAGGTCGGAGAGTTCGCCGGCGTGCTGGGCGAAGCCGATGGGGTCGTCGAGGTCGGTGGTGCTGGGGAGGAGGTCGGGGTGCGACCAGAGGTTGTCGCGGCCGTCGACGCCGCGGGCATCACGGACGGCGGCCCACAGGTTGGCGGCGTCCCGGAGGCGGCGCGGGCGGAGCTGCAGGCCGACGAGGGTGGCGAAGGTCTGCTCGGCGGGACCGCCGGCCGCACGGCGGCGACGGACCGTCTCGGCGAGCTGGACGGCGGCCGGCATCCGGTCCTTGGTGGCCTGGCGGACGACGTCGTCCACCCAGCCCTCGACGAGCGCGAGCGCGGTCTCGAGCCGGGCGAGCGCGGCCTTCTGCTGCTCGGAGTCCTCGGGCTCGAACAGGCCGCCGGCCAGCGCCTCCTGCAGGGCCTCCGGGTTCTGCGGGTCGATATCGGTCATCGCGCGCTCGATCTTGGTCGAGTCGACCTCGATCCCAGCCGCGTAGTCCGCGACGGCGGCGAACAGGTGCTGCCGCAGCCACGGCACGCCGGCGAACAGCCGCTGGTGTGCGACCTCACGCAGCGCGAGGTACAGCCGCACGTCCTCGTCGGTGAGCTCGAGCCCCTCGGCGAACTTGACGATGTTGTCCGGCAGCAGGACCGCCTGGCCGGTCGGCCCGAGCGGCAGGCCGATATCCGACGAGCTCACCACCTCACCCGCCAGCTCGCCCAGCGCCTGACCGACCTGCGCCCCGAAGATCGAACCGCCCAGCTGGCGCAGCATCCCGGTCATCGGGCCCGCGAGCTGCTGAGCCTCCGCGGGCAGCGCGCCGCCCATGGCGCCGGCCACGTGCTCGGCGACCGGATCGACGACGACCTGCCACACCGACAGCGTGTTCTCCACCCACTCGGCCCGGCTCCACGCCGCGGACGTCGTGGTCACCTCCGGCAGGGTGGTCGCCTCGTCCAGCCAGTGCTCGGCGAGCCGGACCGCGTCGGCGACCCGCTCGGAGTCGGTCGGCGTGATCGACCGGTCACCGCCCGCGGAGACGGTCTTCCGGGCGATGTCCTTGGCCAGCTCCCAGTTCACCGGCTTTCCGTCGGTCGAGCCGCTGAGCAGTTGCTGGACCTGCGCGAAGATCGCGTTCAGATCCGGGGCGCCGCCCGCGCCGGCCGCGCCCGAGAACTGCTGGAACATGGCCTCGAACGGAGTTCCCTTGAAGGGGTTGTCCGGTTCGTCGCTCATCGGGGTGGCCTTCCTGTGCGGGTGGGGCGTACTACTACCAACGTACTGGTTGCACCGGCCCGTTCCGCCCCCGGCGAACGCATTGGGACGGACAAGGGACAATGGACACACCCGATGAGTGAGAGCGAGTGACATGGGCGACGCGATCAGGCTGCTGGACATCCGCGCGGAGGCGCTGTCCAGCGACGAGGTGCTGGCCGCCGTGTCCGACCCGGCAGCGGGCGGTACTGCGTTCTTCATCGGGACAGTGCGCAACCACGATCAGGATCAGCCGGTGGACCGGCTCAGCTACGAGGCGCACCCCGATGCGCTCGACCACCTCCGGAAGGTCGCCGAGCGGATCTGCGCGGACCCGGCGGTGACCGCGCTGGCGGCCGTCCACCGCGTCGGCGACCTGAAGATCGGCGACGCGGCCGTGATCGTGGCCGTCGCCGCCGCGCACCGCGACGTCGCGTTCGCCGCCTGCCGGCGGCTGATCGACGAGCTCAAGGCCGAGGTCCCGATTTGGAAACACCAGCACTTCACCGACGGTGCCAGCGAGTGGGTCGGCGTGCACTGACCCGTACTCTGGGCGCATGAAGGTGGCCGGATGAGGGTTTTGGCGTGGCTGGCGTTCCCGCTGGCCGTCACGGTCCTGGCCATGTGCTGGGCCGCGTGGCGGGGGCGGAGCCGTGGCCCGCGCCGCTCCGGCGGTGCGTTCGCCTCGGTCGAGGAATTCCGCCGGTTCAGCGACGCCCTGGCCGCTCCGGGCCCGGAGGCCGGCCCGCGGCGCCGCCGGTTCCGGCGGGCGGCGCGCAACGCTTCGGACACGAAGGGGACGGATGACCCGGCCCGGTCGTTGAACTCGGCACGGGGGCACGTCGGCAAGAAGCTCGGTTCGGCCGAGACGCTCGGTTCCACCAAGACCGCAGGGCAGGGTTCGTGACACGTCGTACCGCAACGCTGGTCACCTCGATCGTCGTGCTCGTCATCTCGCTCGGACTGGTGACTGCCTTTCCGGTGCCGTTCGTCTCGTTCAGCCCCGGGCCGGTCAAGGACACCCTCGGCTCGGCGAAGAACAAGCCGGTCATCGAGGTCACCGGGTACGAGACGTTCCCGACCACGGGCCGGCTGGACCTGACGACGGTCTCGGTCACCTCGCCGGACCGGGAGCTGACGCTGCCGCAGGCGATGCGGAACTGGCTCGACCCGCACCACGACCTGTTCCCGCGCGACATCATCTACCCGCCCGACCAGAGCGCCGACGAGGTCGAGCAGCAGAACACCGCCGAGATGACCGGCTCGCAGGACAGCGCCGTCGCCGCCGCGCTGCAGGCCGCGAAGGTCCCCTTCCACACGAAGGTCTCGACCGTCGCGAAGAGCTCGCCGGCCGACGGCAAGCTGAAGCCGGGCGACATCATCCTGGCGGTGGACGGGCAGCCGATGACGCAGATCCCGCAGGTCGGCGAGGCCGTCCGCAAGCACAAGGTCGGCGAGAACGTGAGCTTCCTGATCCGCCGGGGCAAGGCCGAGCAGACCGTGCAGCTGAAGACCGCCGCCACCCCCGGCGAGGACGACCGGCCGATGGTCGGTATCTCGGTCGGCGTCGACTCGCAGGTGAAGGTCTCGGTCAACCTCGGCCAGGACATCGGCGGTCCGAGCGCCGGGACGGCGTTCGCGCTGGCCATCTACGACAAGCTCACCCCCGGCGCGCTGCTGGACGGCAAACACGTCGCCGGCACCGGCACCATCGACGCACTCGGCCAGGTCGGCGCGATCGGCGGCATCCAGCAGAAGATCGCCGGCGCCAAGGAGGACGGCGCGACCGTCTTCCTGGTCCCCGCGCCGAACTGCGGCGCCGCGCTGCACGCGGGCGTGAAGGGAATCCAGCTGGTCAAGATGTCCACGCTGAACGACGCGATCGCCGCGCTGCAGGCGCTCAGCAGCGGGAAGGGCGACGTGCCCACATGTACTTCGTGAAACACCCGATGGAATCGCCCGGCCGAAGGAGAGATCTGGCGGTATGGAATCCGTAGGCACGTTGCCTCCTGACGCGCTCAGCCGAGCGGTGGTCGAGATCGAGAAGCACGTGAGCAGCTCCGGCTGGGACCAGCCCGCGCAGCTGTTCGCGCTCGTCCTGACCGATGAGTTGTTGCGCGCCGAGCCGCAACTGGCCGCCCAGCTCGGCGCCGAGGACGCCTCCCAGCCGCTGACGCCGATCGCCCAGGGCGAGCTGCCCGGCGGGCTCGAGGTCGAGCACCTGGCCGACGCGCTCGGCCGGATCGAGTGGCCCGACAGCGTCAGCGGCTGCGCCGTCGCGATCGAGCAGGTCGTGCTGCCGGCTTCGGTCGAGGCCGGTCTGCCGAGCGCCGAATCCGACGCGGAGCTGGCCCGGATGGCCGCCAGCGACCCGCGCCGCCACGAGGTGCGGATGGTCGCCGCCGTGCTGCGCGAGGGCGGCCGCTTCGGCGCCGTCCGGCTGCGCACGCACGACCAGGACAGCGCCGTGCTCACCGGAACCGACCTGGTCCCCACGCTGTGCGAAGTACTGTCTTTGACATTCGAGCCCTCGGTCGGCATCCGGCCGGGTGAGGGTCCTGGGGACGACGGCATGAGGAACGACGAGGAGAACCGACCATGAGTGACGGCGTCTACGACATGCCGGACGAGCCGCGGCGGGCGCGAACACCCGGGAGACGCCCCCGGGCGTTGCTCCCGACGATCGCGACGCTGATCGTGCTGCTGATCCTGTTCAGTGTCTTCACCGACGTCTGGACCCAGCGGCTCTGGTACCGCTCGGTGGACCTGGGATCGGTGTTCAGCACCGTCCTCGGGACCCGGGTGCTGCTGTTCGTCGTGGTCGGCCTGCTGATGGCCGCGGCCGTCGTCGCGAACGTCATCGTCGCGTTCCGGACGCGGCCGCGGGTCGCGCTCGCGCCGTCGCCGAGCCCGGGTTTCGAGCGGTACGGCGACCTGCTCCAGCAGCGCGGGAAGATCGCGATCGCGGTCATCGCCGTGCTGATGCTGGTCTTCGGCGGCTCGGCCGCCTCGGGGGAGTGGAAGGTCTTCCTCGCCTGGCGGAACCGGACGCCGTTCGGCGTCACCGACCAGCACTTCAACATGGACATCGCCTTCTTCGTCTTCGACTACCCCTGGCTGCGCGTCCTGCTCGGCTTCGGCTACTCGATCGTCCTGCTGTCGCTGGTCGCGGCGATCATCACCCACTACCTGTACGGCGGCTTCCGGCCGTCGGCCAAGGGGCAGAAGGCCTCGGGCGCCGCGCAGGTGCAGTTCTCCGTGCTGCTGGGTCTGCTCGTCCTGCTCAAGGCGTTCAGCTACTGGCTCGACCGCTACGGCCTGACCACCTCGGACAGCCGGCTCTTCACCGGTATCTCCTACACCGGTGACAACGCCGTCCTGCCGAGCAAGGAGATCCTCGCGGCGATCGCCGTGCTCTGCGCGGTGCTGTTCTTCGCGAACGTCGTCCGGCGGACGTGGCTGCTGCCCGGGGTGGGGACGGTCGTGCTGATCCTGTCGGCGATCCTGCTCGGCGCACTCTGGCCGGCCGCGCTGCAGCAGCTGCGCGTCCGCCCGAGCGAGCCCGTCCGGGAAGCGGCGTACATCAAGAAGAACATCGACGCGACGAGGCAGGCCTACGGCCTCGAGGACAGCAAGGTCGAGAACTACGAGGCCAAGACCACCGCGACGCCGGCCGAGCTCTCGCAGGACGCCGAAGTCCTGCCGGGGATCCGGCTGATCGACCCGAGTGTGGTCGGCCCGACCTTCGAGCAGCTGCAGCAGGTCCGCGGTTTCTACTCGTTCCCGACCGATCTCGACGTCGACCGCTACAAGATCGGCGACAAGGTCAGCGACACGGTCATCGCCGTCCGCGAGGTCGAGGTCGACCGGCTGCCGGCCGGTCAGCGCAACTGGAACAACGACCACACCGTCTACACCCACGGCTACGGCGTCGTCGCCGCGAACGGCAACCAGCGCGCCGCCGACGGCACGCCGGTGTTCTCCGAGAAGGACCTGCCGCCGACCGGACAGCTCGGCGACTACGAGCCGCGGATCTACTTCGGCGAGAAGTCCCCGGACTACTCGATCGTCGGCGGCCCGAAGGGCGGCCAGCCGGTCGAGCTGGACACTCCGGAAGGTAAGGAGGGCGGCGACCCGACGCTGAACACCTACGACGGCAAGGGCGGCGTCCCGGTCGGGACCTTCGGGAACCGGCTGCTCTACGCCACCAAGTTCCGCGACGCGAACCTGCTGTTGTCGAGCCGGGTCAACCCCGAGTCGAAGATCCTCTACGACCGCTCGCCGCGCGAGCGGGTCGAGAAGGTCGCGCCGTGGCTGACGCCGGACGGCGACCCGTACCCGGCGATCGTGGACGGCCAGGTCGTCTGGATCGTCGACGGTTACACCACCTCGGCGAACTACCCCTACGCGCAGAAGGTCGCGCTGGACGCCAGCACCCGGGACACCACCACCGGGCGCGGCACGATCGCGCAGCAGCCGAGCGAGGAGATCAACTACATCCGCAACTCGGTCAAGGCCGTCGTCAACGCCTACGACGGCTCGGTCGAGCTGTACGCGTGGGACGAGCAGGACCCCGTCCTGAAGACCTGGATGAAGGCCTTCCCGGGGACGGTCAAGCCGCGCGGCGACATCTCGCCGGCGCTGATGTCGCACCTGCGCTACCCGGAGGACATCTTCAAGGTCCAGCGCGACCTGCTGGCCAAGTACCACGTGACGGATTCGACCACCTGGTACCAGAACAGCGACCTGTGGCGAGTCCCGAACGACCCGACCGCGGCCGCGCCGACCAGTGATTCGGCTTCGCAAACGAAACAGCCTCCCTTCTACCTCTCGTTGCGGATGCCCGGTCAGACCGAGCCGAGGTTCTCGTTGACGTCGGTGTACGTGCCGAACGCGGAGCGGGAGAACCTGACCGCGTTCATGGCCGTCGACGCCGAGGCGACCTCACCGGACTACGGCAAGTTCCGGATCCTGCGATTGCCCGGCAACGTGCAGATCCCTGGCCCCGGCCAGGTGTCCAACAAGTTCCAGACCGATGACGGGATCAGAACGGCGTTGCTCCCGATCAACCAGCCGACCAGCGGTGCGCGGGCGCAGTACGGCAACCTGCTCACGCTGCCGCTGGGTGGCGGCCTGCTCTACGTGCAGCCCGTCTACTCGGTCCGGACGAGCGGTCAGGGTAGTTACCCGGTGCTGCGGTACGTGCTGGTCTCCTTCGGTGACCGGGTCGCCTTCGGATCGACGTTGCAGGAGGCGCTGACCAAGGTCTTCAACACCAGCGTCGACACCGGCGAAGACCCGGGGAAGCCGCCGACGAACCAGCCGCCGGCCAACCAGACGATCAAACAAGCGCTGACCGACGCCCAGAACGCCTACAACGCGGCCCAGGCCGCGCTGAAACGCGGTGATCTGGCGGCGTACCAGAGCGAGGTCAACAAGATGAAGACGGCGATCGACCGGGCCGTCGCGGCCGGAGCGGTGGTCACCCCGACCCCGACCCCGAAACCCTCGGAAACACCCGAGACGCCGACGACACCCTCCAGCCCGCCGAGCTCTCCCACCGGCTGACGCCCGGCGGCGGGTAAGCGTCGTACCGGAGCGCCGGTACGACGCTGACGGGCAACGCGGTACCGGACGCCCACTCGCCAAGCGCCGACGCAAGCTCGGGGCGGTGACCACGACTACGGTCGGGGTCACCGCCCCGTTCGTTTCAGCGCCAGGTAGTTGCTGAGAGCATCGAGTCAGCCCTCGGGACGGAAACCGGCCGCGGTGGCGAGGAGCTCTTCCGAGGCGAAGCGTTCGAGGTCGATCGAGACCTCGGCCGCGAGGCCTGGCTCGATGAAGTAGAAGACCTCGTTGTCGACGGTCAGGCCGTCGTAGGCGCCGACCTTCACCGGGCGCGGCTGCCAGGTCGCGGGATCGCGCTCCTCGTACTCGACGAGGAAGGCTTTCAGCGCCTCGAGATCCGACAGTTTCGCGCCGCGCAGGGTCTTGACCGTCAGGTCGACCTTGAACGCACCGGCCGGATCCGGGCCGGTCTCCCAGACGCGGCTGTGGAAGATCACCTCCTCCCACTCGTACTCGAAGTCGCTCGGCGACCCGATACCGCCGGGGAGATACTCGATCACGAAGCCGTCCACGGTGTGCGCCCTTTGCTCGATCGACGGGGAAACGGCGGCGGGCGGCGCCGAGGGACCGATGGCCGCCGCCGTGGCGGTCGGCCAGACGCCCACGGCCGCGAGCACCACCGCGCTCCGGGCCACGATACGGCGGGTTCGCGGCAGGACTCGGGAATGGCGGGACGATCGCGACATGGTTGCCTCCTGGTCACCTCGGCGCCGCGACCCGCGCGGCGCCTCTTGCCCAAGAAGATGCACCGATCAGCCGGTGTTCCGGCCGGTCAATTCCGGATCTGTGGAAAACTTCGCCGCTCAGTGCCCGATCAGCCGGTGCAGCCGGTGGAAGGTCTGCTCGAAGCCGAGCGCGGGCCACGCGCGCGACGACAGCAGATTCGTCACCCGCCAATCGGTGACCACCGACGTGTAGCCGGCCTCGGCCGACCAGTTCAGCACCGCCTCACCCAGCGCTCGGCCCGCGCCCAGACCACGGGCCGCGGGCAACACCGCCGCGAACCCCAGGAAGCCGGCGTCGTCTGGTTGTGACAGCCCGCTGTGCGTGCTGCCCCGCTCGATCGACGTACCGATCGCCGACCCGATCACCCGCCCGTTGCTCTCGGCCACCAAAGTCACCGAGCCCGGATCGTCGAAGTCCTCCTCCCACTCGTCGATCGCCTCCTGCAAACTGGGCAGCGTCCCGGCCGCGAAGACCGGCGACAAGCCCTGATGCCGCGGCAGCGCGAGATCCAGCTCGGCCAGCACCGGGATGTCCGCCCGGACGGCGCGTCGTACGGTCACCCCTTCGCGCGGCGGAATCGGCGTCGCGGGCACCGCCTGAATCGCATGCGCATGCTGCGCGCCGAACGCGAGCCGGAACCACGCATCCAGCAGCTCGGCGTCGTCCGGCACGAGCGTGTAGTGCGCGATCCGCCCCTCCGCGACCCATCTGGCCGCAGCCGCGCCGTACAGGTCCCTGATGTGCTCCGGCGTCCGCACAGCGTGACCGGCAGCCTCCACCCACACGTTCGGACCCCACACCGGCGACTGCTTCGGTGCCCCGAGCAAGTACCCGGTCAGCTCATCCCCGTCGTGCAGCACCGCCCCCGAAGCATCCGCGGACTCCCAGACCTTCGTGACCTCCACCAGCGCCCGCTGCGGATCCTCATACGCAGGCGACAACAGCGGATGGCGCTCACGATGCGCCCGATGCCGCTCCGCCAGCAGCGCGGCCGCAGCCGGCAGATCCGTTGTTTCGAAGGGTCGAAGGTCGAGTCGGGACATACCGGGACTGTACGCCCGCAACCACCGCCCACGGCATGGGTTTTCGGGCACACCGGAAACCGGCTTGGTTGCCGAGAGCCCGTCGGCTAATCTGGACCCAGCGACGCGGGGTGGAGCAGCTCGGTAGCTCGCTGGGCTCATAACCCAGAGGTCGCAGGTTCAAATCCTGCCCCCGCTACTACGGAAGGCCCGGACCATCTGGTCCGGGCCTTCGTCATGTCCCCGGGCCGGTGGCCCGGCTGAGCGATCGGTACTCATCTTCGGCCGAAGACCGCTCTGGTCCTTGTCGGACCGCGGGGCACTCGCCAAGGTTCTGCGGGAACGGTCGGTGAGGCGGCGGACGGGCTCGGCCTGTGCGCCCTCGATTAGAGGAGATCCTTTGAACAGAAAGACATTCCGGCGGTGGACCGTCGCCGGAGTCCTGCTCGGCGTGCTCGGGTTCGGTGTGGCGCCGGCACAGGCCGGTGCGCCGGCGGAGGAGCGATCGCCGGTCGGCGCGATCCAGCGGGACACCGCCCGGCTGTTGGCGATGTCGCTGGGTGACGACGCCTGGCGAGCGCAGTTGCGCTCAGCGGCGGTCGACGGCGAGGTCGACCTGCAGGCAGTGACGACGCGCTCGACGACCAGCGGTGGTCAGCGCCTGGCGGCCGCCGTACGGGACGCCGACCGCCGGCTGCAGACCGTGAAGGGTCTGCCCAGCGATGTCGGTTCGCTGCTGCGCCTGCGATTCGGCACGCCGGAGATGGCTCGTCAGACCAGGCTGGAGCCGTGGGTCGCCGTTGCTGCTGGCAACGAGGTGGCCGAGCGGGTGACGGCGTACGACGTTCGTGGACAGGCCCACGTGCTCGACGCGAAGGCGGCGCCGCAGCGACCGGTCTATGTGCTGGACCTGGATGTCGCGAAGGCGATGAGCCGCGGGATGGAACTGGTCAGCCAGGAGCTGGCCGCGAAAGGGCTGACCCCGACGGCCAACGCAACGGCCGGCTTCTGGACCTCGCGGATCACCGCGGTCCGGGTCTCCGACGACCACGAGCCGTGGACGAAGGGCGCCGCCGAGATGTTCACCCTCGTCACCGGTTTCGGGCCGAACGGCAAGCCGGTGGTGAACACGGTGACGATGCCGTACCTGGACGAGGACGGCAAGACCTACCGGCCGAACCAGATCCTGGTGAACTGGTCGTCGTACAAGTACAACCTGGCCGACGCCGTGATGATGGAGGACGACGGTGACACCAACTACCGTGCGCTGGCCCAGGCGATCACGTCGGCGCTGCTCACGATCACCGACCAGGGCGCCTACAAGCCGCTGGCCGACGCCGTGATCGCAGCGATCCCGGACAGCTGGTGGACCGACGACCCGGACTTCGTGGACGCCTGGTACACGTTGGCCAAGGCCGACAACGGCGTCCGGTACGGCGCCGCGCGCAACGGCTGGATGTCGCTCGCGCCGTACTACGTCGCGGGGTTCTGAATGCGGCGCACGCTCGCGATCGCCGTGCCGCTCAGCCTGGTGCTGAGCGGCACTGCGGTCGTTGCCGCCGACCTCGTGGACAGCGATGCGGCCGGGACCGCCGCTCGGCCGCGGCCGAAGCCTGCGTCCTACTGGATCGCCAAGTACGACCGGGCGGCCAAGGCGAAGGTCGCCGAGGCCAACCGGCTGACCCGGTCGGCGGACTCGTACGACCATTACAACGGCGCGTACGCCGTCGATGCGGCCGCGGCGATCTTCGACGCGAGTGGCCGCCGGGCCGATGCCGAGCGGTTCCTGCAGCTCGCCGAGAACCTGATCGGCTCCGCCCGGCCGCGGGCCGGCGGGTACCGGGGCTGGGTCTCGCAACGCCCGGACGTTCGCGGTCAGGAGGTCGCGCTCTTCGAGAGCTATGCCTGGCGCTACGTCGGCTACGGGCTCGTGACGATCCGCAACAGCAAGCTGTACGCCGATCCGGCGATCCGCCGCCGGCACGCCGCCGTCCAGGCATTCCTGGAGACCAACGTCTTCGACAAGTGGACCAAGCGCAGCGTGAACTCCTACGTGTACCGCGTCAACACCCACATGGCCGCGCACTGGGCGTTCATCGCGATGGAGGTCGCGCAGCTGACCAAGAATCCGGCCCGCCGGGCCCGGGCGGTGCGGATCCAGCGCGACATCGACGACCACATGCCGAACCGCAGGAACCTGGGCATCCGGGATCAGCTGAAACTCGGGGTGGTCGATCGGGACGCGTACTTCTTCAACGACACCTTCGGCCGGACCGAGCGTCCTGGTTCCGATGTCGCGCACGCCAACGGCGTGGTCAGCTACGTCGCCGAGGCGACCCGGCAGCGGCGCGGCTGGAGCCGGACCGAGATGGACCGGTTCGGCCATCTGCTCACCGACGTCGTGCTGCCGAAGGCCCAGTACGTCGACGGCAGCGGCAAGGGCACCGGCTGGGTCGCCGACGGCTTCGTGAAACTGGGGCGCTTCGACGCCCGGGTGCAGCTGAAGCTGGAGAACCACTCGGTGCAGAGCCAGCCGCAGTTCCTCGCCCAGATGGCGGTGAACGCGAAGCTACTGCGCAACGGCTGATCGCCATGAGGGGGCGCCTGCTACGGCAGGCGCCCCCTCTTCAGGAGAATCAGCGGCACTGCTCAGGACCGCCGGAGTCGCGGACGACGCCGTCGTGTCGGACGAACTGCCATGAGTAGCTGTTGTCGGCCAGCTCGAGCCGGAGGACGCCGAGCTCCATCGCGCGCCGCGCCTCACTGTTCGGCTGGATCTGCCCGAACTCACGCATTCCGCTGCCGCCGGTACCGACCACGAACTGCCGTAGGCCGTTCGCATCCTTGGTACCCGACGGGTTCTGCCGGGCGAATCGCTCGTAGTTGTGGTCGTGACCGTTCAGCACGAGTTCCGCGCGGGCGGCGTACAGCTCGTCCCAGAACGGCTTCATGTTCGGGAAGTTGCCGTGCCCGGAGCCGGAGCTGAACTTCGGCCGGTGCCAGAACGCGAGGACGCAGCGCTTGCTGTTGGCGGCCAGGTCCGCACGCAGCCACTTGAGCTGGTTGCTACCGGACTGGCGTTCGGTCTCGGAGTTCAGCGACACGATGTGCCAATTGCCGAGGTCGAAGCTGTACCAGCTGGCGCCCTGCGGCTTGGCCGCGCTGCCGAAGTACCGGAAGTAGCCAGCGGCGCCGGCGTCGTCGTACTCGTGGTTGCCGACGGTTGGGTTGATCTTGCCTCGTAGCGGACCCCAGGCCGGGTCGAAGTACTTGGTGAACTTCGTATAGGGCCCGTTGGCCTGGTCGCCCAGCGTGAGGACGCGGTCGGGACTGATCGCGGCGGTGCGCGCCGCGGTCTTGTACTGGTCGCAGCTGCTGCCGGAGCAGTCCCGTGCGATGTCACCGACGGCAACAACCACCTTGGTCTCGCCGGTCGGTGGTGGTGTCGAGTCCGGCCGCAGCGCCCGCGCCTCGGAGATGCTGCCCCACAGACCCTGCGCGCTCTGCCAGAACGAGATCCGGACGTAGCGGGCGTTGATCGGCCCGGCGAACGGGTACGACTCGTAGCCGTCCGTTCCGCCCGAGCTCCGGCCCGCCCAGACCTTCGTGTACGCCGTGCCGTCGACGGAGGTGTAGACGGTGTGGTCGTTCCAGCGCTGATCGCCCTTGAACCAGGCGAGCTTGACTCCACACAGCGGCTGGCTCGTTCCGAGGTCGAGGGTCAGGGCGGCACCCGCGCCGTACCCGGACCAGCGTGTCGACAGACTCCCGTCGACCGCATTGGCGGCCGGGTTGATCTCCTCCGCGGTGCTCGCCGTGACGCCGGCCACCGCCGGCGCCGTCGTACAGCCGGGGATCGACCCGACGACGTCCGACGGTACTTCGGCGGCCTGCGCGGGACCGTTGGAACCGCTCAGAGCGGCGACGACGGCCAGCGCCGCCGCCGCTCCGAGGGCTGTTGCTCGAGGCAACCTGATCACGGAGTGGCCCCGATCAGCTTGAGCTCACTGATGCTGGCCCAGTCGTTCTCCGGGTTCTGCCAGAACGAGATCCGGACGTAGCGCGCGTCGCGTGGGGCGGCGGTGAACTTCCAGGTCTCCAGCTGCATGGTCTTGCCGGAACTGCGGCCCTCCCACACCTTGGTGTAGCTGACGTTGTCGACCGAGGTGTAGATCGTGAAGTCGTTCCATCGCTGGTTACCGCGATGCCAGGCGACCTGGGCCGCGCAGAGCTTGCGCACCGACCCGAGATCGGCGAACAGCGCGGCGCCGTACCCCTGTCCGGACCAGCGGGTCAGCAGCCGGCCGTCGAGGACGTTCGCCGGTGGGTTGGCCGCTTCGGAGGTCGAGGCGAAGACGTTCTGGATCGGGACGACGGCCGGGGTCGCGCAGGTCGGGGTGCCGACTCCGCCCTGGGCCGGATCGACATCGGCGAACGTGGCCCGCTCGTTGCCGAGCCGCAGTGCGTCGTAGAACATGACCCGCTTGCGGGTGTCGGAGTCCGGGTTCTGCTTGTTGTTCCACTTCCACTTGTAGATCCCGAACTTGAAGTACGGCGAGCGCGGGCCCTTCAGATAGGTCCGGCCGCGGTAGGACGGGACCATCTGCTGCCCGTTCTTGTAGATCTCCAGGACGCCGTCGTCACCCGTGGACCACTTCACGTGGAAGACCCAGTCGGTCCACTGACCAGTCTGATAGGCGCCCATGTCGAGGATGTTGCCGAGGAAGTCGATCTTCCAGCTGCCGCGCTCGGTCATCAGCGCCAGCGGCGGCGAACCCTCATGACATGCGCCCCGGGTGTCGCAGTCGTGCCACTGGGAGACGATGTCGCGGGCCCGGTCCGGCGCGTACTCGGCCAGGTTGATGCTGAAGCCGTACCAGCGGTCCGCGCCGGCCGGTTGGGTGTCGGGCTGGCTGAGCTCGGCCCGGGTGCCGTTGTTGGCCAGCGGGTCGGAAGCGCGCAGCTCGAACCGAGCGGCCGTGGACCCGTCGCGGGCGCCGCCGGTCACGGTGGTGATCGAGTACGGACGGGTGGTGTCGGTGGCGCCGCCCTGCTTGATCCAGCCGGGCGGTGCGGCGTTGGGCAGCGTCCGGTCGGCCGGGTTCTCCCAGTTCAGGGTTCGGAAGACGCCGGCCGGGTCGGCCTGGGCGGCTCCGGACACAGCGACGACGGTGGTGACGAGAGCCGCGGCGAGCACAGTGGTCGCCGCGGCCGTCCAGGACGGTCTGCGCATGGGATCTCCTCTTTCCGGGGCCGTGGGTCCGGCCCCTTCTGAGCATGCGATCCAGCGCCGGGCGGCGCGTGAGCACCTGATGCCCAATTCGGCTCAGGGCAGCCGCAGCCCCAGCGCGTCCGCCAGCTCGACCCGGCGGCGGATCCCGAGCTTCTCGTACGCGCGATGCAGATGGTTGTCGACGGTTCGGACCGAGATCGCCAGCCGCGCCGACACCGCGGTGTTCTCCAGCCCTCCGGCCGCCAGCTCGCAGACCTCACGTTCCCGCCAGGTGAGGGTGTCCACGGCCGGTGGGCCGGTGGTCCAGGGCTGGGCGTCGCCGGTCGTTGTGTCGAGCAACCGCTGGGCAGCGGCCTGGGCCTTGCCTCCGGCATGCGTTCTCGCTACGACGGCGGCCGCCTCTCGTGCGAGGCCGCCGAAGCCGCGGGCCGCGAGTTCGGTGGCAGCTGTCGCCAGCAGCGCGCCGTCCCGGTGCGCCAGCCCGCACGCGTGGGCAGCGAGCAGGGGAAACAGGTGTCCGTCGCAGCCTCCTGCCACTGCGGCGAGCTGAGCGGCGACCGCCTCGGACGGCTTCAGCCGGGCCAGGTAGTACAGCGACTCGGCGGCGTTGGTCAGGCGTCCGGTCGCGAGGTAACGCTCGACCAAAGGTGGGATCTGGGCTGCGGCCGTTGCCACCAGACCGCTGCAGGCGAGCTTGCGGACCTTCGCCATCGCGAGGTGATCCCGCAACCCGGCACTCGCCGGCAGACGTAGGCTCGCCTCGGCCAGGCCGGCCTCCGCCTTCGCGAGGTCGCCGACCGCCGCGGCGGCGGCCGCGAACTCCGCGAAGATGTACGCCTGGATCGGGAACGGCAGCCGGTCGTCGGCCAGCGCGCGGGCCTCACCGAGGCGGCTCAGCGCGAGCTTGCGATCACCGGCCCAGGATGCGGCGACGCCCAGCTCGAGACAGACCGTGGCCACCTCGGACCGGTCGCCGCGCTCGATCGCTGCGAGGTAGTAGTCCGCGCCTGCTGTCGTCGACGCGTGCAGGTCACCAGCCATCAGCAGCGCGTGCAGGTGGCAGGCCGCCATTGCGCCATGCATGGTCGGCCACAGTCCGGGCATGGGGACCTGGCCGCGCTGGAAGTCGTCCACGACCTGCTGGGGGCGACCTGCGAAGGTCAGCGCATACGCGCGCAGCGTGCCCTCGACGCCGCTGAGTACCGGGCACGGCGGCGAGACTCCGGCGAGCAGATCCGAGCTCAGCTCCGGCTCGGGGCCGAACACGGCCAGGGCCAGTCTCGCGATCCGGAGTTCCGGAGATCCTGGCGCCGCGCTCGGGCCGTCATCGGCGCCGGACGCGTCGATCCGGCTCGCGAGCAGCGCACGTGCGTCCTCCGGCCGCCGCAGACCCCAGAACAGGTTGAGAATCCGCAGGGCGGCTCGCCAGTCACCGAGTGCCGGATCCGGGCAGGCCTCGTGTTCGGCCCGGTGCAGGGCGGCCTCGACCTCCTCGACCTTGTTCTGCGCGACGAGCGCCTGGCAGAGCACCGTCAGCGGCTCGTCGGGCGCCGCCGCCCGGGCCAGGTGCTCGGCGAGAACCGGGTCCGAGCGGTCGAGCGCCTCGACCCCCGCACGCTCGAGATCTGCCCGCGTCACCTGCAGTCCGGACCGTAGGCGCCAGGTGGTGACGCGGAGCATCTGCTCTGGTTCGTCTGCGCGCTCGCTGGCCGCTGCGAGATCGCGAAGCAGCCGCCGGGAGCGCAGGGTGCCGCTCGCCGAACGCGCCACCTCGCCGTACAAGGGGTGGCCGAGGCGGACGGTCGCGCGTCCGTCGACGGTGACCAACCCGCGCTCTCGCAGCACTTCGATCGCCGGTGCGCCGACCATGCCGACGAGCAGCTCCAGCGGAAGGACCTCGCCGTGCGCGACGTACTCCAGGGCATGTCGCTCGGACCCGCCCAGCGCGCCGATCACGTCACCGACGAGATCTCGTAGGGCAGCCGGGGCGGTCGGTGCGTCCCGCCAGGTCCATACGCCCGAGCTGTCGTTGAGTACGCCGGACTGTAGGCCCAGCTCGATCAGGTGCCGGACGAAGAGCGGATTGCCGTTGCTGAGCCGCCAGAGCTGGTCCGCGCTCATACCGTCCAGCGGGCCACCCAGAATGCTCGCAGCCAGGTCGGCAGTGGTCGTCGTGCCGAGCGGTGCGACCGGCTGGACCTGGACGCCGCGCCGACGGTGGATCCGCTCGGTCAGCGCGGCGGGAGCCGACTCTGCTCGTGAGGTGAGCAGGAAGCGGGTACGCGGTACGGCGGCCAGTTGCGCGAGCAGCTCGGTCGACGCCTGGTCGATGTGGTCGACGTCGTCGACGCAGATCAGTGTCGGTCGCTGCGCCGCCAGGGTCGTCAGATGGTCCCGAAGGGCCGCGAATCCACCGGCCGGTCCAGCGGGGAGCGAGGCAGGCAGGAAGTCGGCGATCGCCGCGAGCGGGAGTGCGACGTTGCCGGGCATCCCGACGGCGTGCAGACGAGCCATACCGGCCGTTGCGCAGTCGGCCGCGACCGAGTGCAGCAGCGAGGTCTTGCCGACACCCGCCTCCCCGACCAGCACGACGGCAGGCGCGCCGGGCGGGCGCAGCATCGCGCAGATCGCCGCGAGCTCGGCGTCCCGTCCGACCAGCCGGGCGGGCCCAGGCCGCCGCGCCTCGAGGTCGAGCATGCAGTCTCCCGTGACATTGGCCCAGATCTGCCGGAGCCGCGCTCGCGATCCCGTGGACCGCCAGCGTCCCACGCGATCCGATGCTTGTCATGAGCAATCGATACTCATCGGCTCTCGGCCGGGCGGTCCGGCGGTTACCGTGGTGGGTGGGAGGTAACTCTGGTGGAGGCTTTGGGGCGCCGGCTGACCGCCCGGTGGCCGCTGGTCGGGAGGGATGACCAGCGGCGGCTCGTCGGTGAGCTGCTGCGGAGCACGGCCGGCGGGGTGCTCATCACTGGTGCTGCCGGAGTGGGCAAGTCTGCGCTTGCCGAAGCCGTCCTGGAGGACGCCGCGACGGCCGGGGCGCATGTTATCCGGGCGCTGGTCCGGGCGGAGCAGCGCAATGTGCCGTACGTGATTGCCGCGCAACTGCTCTCGCACCGGCCTCCACAGCGCCAGCCCGCCGGGGTGATCGGTGCGGTGATCCGGCAGGTGCGCGCGGCGGCGGGCGGGCGCCCGGTGGTGATCGGTATCGACGACGTGCATCACCTGGACGACGCGTCGGTCGGGCTGGTCCAGCACCTGATCGCCACTGTGGGAGCGAAAGTCCTGCTCACCGCACGCTCCGAGAACGGCGGCGCGGAGGCTGTGCGCGCCTTCCTGCGCCGCGGTCTGGTCCATCGGCTCGAGCTACCGAACCTGGATCGCGCGGAGTTCACCGCGCTGATCGGTGAGGTGCTGCGCGGGGTGATGGACGGCGTCAGCGTCGAGGCGCTTTGGCAGCTGAACCGCGGTAACCCGCTGCACTTGCGTCACCTGCTCCAGAACGGCGAACGCTCCGGCTCGCTCTGGCGTGACGACGAGCTGTGGCGCTGGTCCGGCTCGCCCGCCGACCAGCCGATGCTTGGCAACGCGGTGCAGCAGGCGCTGGCGGGGCTACCCGATGATGAGGTGTTCGCGCTGACGGTGATCGCGCTGGCCGAGCCGGTGCTACTGGATCTTGTTGAGCAACTGATCGACCAGTACACCCTGGAAGCGCTGGAGGAGCGTCGGCTGATCACCGTCGAGCCGGCTGGGCCGACCGTGATCGCGAGCACTGCCCATCCGCTGTATGGCGAGCTGATCCGCGACTCGACCACTCCGGACGACCGTGCCGAGATCCTCGGCCGGCTGGCCAAGGAGGCCAGCGGTCGCCGGGTCAACGGCGTGGACTTCGCAGATGGGCTTCAGATCGCGCAGTGGCGACTGGCGGCGGGTGAGGAACTGACTCCAGAGGAGCTGCTGACCACCGCACGGCTCGCTCTGGCGCGAAGCGATGCGGCCGTTGCCGAGGCACTGATCCGCACGCTGCCGAGCAGCTCGCCGTCCAGCACGGCCGAGCTCGCACGGTCACTCGTCGCGCAGGGAAAGGCTGCAGCAGCCGAAGAGCTGCTGAGTACACTCGATGACGCCGAGTTGGGTCCACTGCGGTCCTTGAACCTGCTGTGGGGGCTCGGCGACGCGACGGCCGCGCAGGCGGTCGCGGACACCTGCCGCGGCGTTCCCGAGCACGCGGTCGCGCAGCTCGGCATCCTGTTGTTCAGCAAGGCCGATGAGCGCCACCGGCCCGACGAGCGACAGCTGGCGGAGCTGCTCGGGATGGCGCCCGAGAGCATGACATCGGATCCGGTGCTCGCCTGTTGCGCGCTGGTGCTCCGGGCCTATCTGCTCACTTTCACCGGACGCCCCGGGCAGCTCGTCGAGGAAGTTGCCGATGGCAAGATCAGCCCACCGGACGGCTGGGCCTCGATTCGGGGCGCGACGGAGATCTGCCACGTCCACGCGCTCGGTCTGACCGGTCGCCTGTCCGAGGCGCGGGCGACAGCGCGCCGGTACTACGACGAGGCGGTGAGGCGCGGTGACGCGGCGCAGATCGGCTTCCTGGCCTTCGAGTCGGCCGTGCTGGAGATGTGGGCGGGCAACTACCAAGAGGCCTGGCCGCATCTGGTCGAGTCGCGCGGGCATCTCGGCGCCCGGACGCCGTTCCCGATGCAGGCCTATCTGGTCAGCGAGCAGGCGGCGTGCCTGGCCGCATCCGGGCGGATTTCCGCAGCGTACGACGTACTCGCGGACGCGCGGACGACGTTTCCGGTCGGCTCCAAGTTGCGCGACCACCTGGCGTGGGGCGAGGTCCGGGTTGCGGTTTTCGCCGATGCTGCTGATCGGGTCGAACAGCTGCGGGCCTTGGCCGATCGGCAACGCGCCGACCACCGGTACTCGAACGCCGTGGAGACCGCGTACCTGCTGGCGCGGATCGAGCCGAGCGCGGAGGCTGCGAACGGCGTCCGGGAGTTGGCCGCACGTTGTGACAGCGAGTTGTTCGAACTGTACGCCGAGCACGCCTTGGCGTTGGCCGCTGCGGATTCGGCTCGCCTGCTAGCAGTGTCAGGAGAGCTGGAGTCGCTCGGCTATAACGGGCTGGCGCTGGAGGCCGCCGCGGCGGGTCACCACCACGCGGACGGGCGACTGGCGACCGAGCTGGCGCACCGGGCGGCGCGGCTCGCCGAGCGCTGTCAGGGCCTGTTGGTGCCGTGGCTGAGCCCGTTCGATCCGCCGGAGCAGCTGAGCGCGCGGGAGCTGGAGATCTGCCGGCACGCGGCGACCGGCCTCGACAACGCGGCCATCGCGGAGGTCCTCGGGTTGTCGGTCCGTACCGTTTCCAACCACTTGCAGCGGTCGTACGACAAGCTGGGCGTGCAGAGCCGCCGCGACCTGGCGGCCGCTCTTCCGCGGTAGTGGGCAGCTTTTACTCATGCAGGAAGGCCCGGGCGTGCGCACAGTGAAGTGATCGGCCCCTCCGATCACGAGAAGGAACCACGCCCATGACCAGATCACTCACCCGGCGAAGCCTCGGCTTCGCCACTGCCATCAGTCTGTTGCTCGGTGCAACAGTGGTCGCCGGCACCCACGTCCTGCGGTCCAGCTCGGCGGCCGCCGGATGCGGCGCGACCACGAAGCTCAGCACGGTCCGCGCGGTTGCCAGCACCGAAGAGGCGGTCAACCCGGCGTCCCACGCGATCGACGGGAACCTCGGCACGCGGTGGTCCGGCCGGGGGTACGGCGCTAACCTGGTGCTCGACCTCGGCAGCAGCCGGGACGTCTGTGCGGTCTCGATCGCATGGCACCGCGGCGATACCCGCTGGAACGACTTCACGGTCTACCTGTCAGCGGACAACGTAAGCTTCAAGAAGGCCTGGGAAGGCCGTAGCTCGGGCCGTTCGGCGGGGCTGGAGAGCTACCCGCTGACCACGCCGGGCGCGGCTCGCTACGTCCGGATCAGCTTCTGGCAGAACCCGGAGAACGACTGGGCCAGCATCGCCGAGGCAGGCGTCCAGGGGAGCGGTGGCGGGCCGGCTCCGGACATCAAGCCGGTGCAGTACTGGATCGACCGCTACGACAAGGTCGCGACGACAGAGGATGCGGAGTACCAGACGCTCACCAAGTCGGCCGACTCGTGGAATCACTACGACGGCGCCTACGGCATCGAGGCGGCGGTCGCGGCCTACGCGGCGAGCGGGCGGACGACGTACCTGAACAGGTTCTTCACCTACTCGGAGAACATGGTGCGTTCGTCGAGCGTTCGCAGCGACGGGAAGCGTGGCTGGGTCTCGCAGCGGTCGGACGTGCGCGGGCAGGAGGTGCCGCTGTTCGAGAGCTACGCGTGGCGGTACGTCGCCCACGGGCTGGCCGTCGTCCGGAAGAGCCCGGCGTACGCGGACCCGACGAGCCGAAAGCGGTACGACGCCTTGCTCGCGTTCCTGGAGACGAACATCTTCGACAAGTGGGTCGGGCGGAACGTGAACTCCCACGTCTACCGGGTGAACACGCACATGGCCGCGCACTGGGGCTTCATCGCGATGGAGGTCGCGCAGCTGACCACCGACTCGGGCCGGCGGGGACGGGCGATCAAGGTCCGGGACGACATCAACGACCACATGCCGAACCACCGCGGGCTCGGACTGCGGGATCAGCTGAAGCTCGGTGTGGTCGACGCCGACTCGTACTTCTTCGCGGCCGAATGGGGCAGCACGAAACGACCGGGGTCCGATGTCGCGCACGCCAACGGCGTCCTCAGCTACGTCGCCGAAGCCGCCGAGCTCGGCGGACAGGGCTGGACCCGCACCGACATGGAACGCTTCGGTCACACGCTGACCGACGTGATCATGCCCCGCCCGGCCGCCTATCTCGACGGCACCGGCCAGGGCACCGGCTGGATCGCCGACGGCTTCGTCAAACTCGGCCGCTTCGACGTCCGCGTCCAGAAAGCCCTGGAAACCTACAAGTACCAGTCCCAAGCGCTGTACATGGCCCAGATGGCCTACAACGCCAAGACCCTGCTCGGGACGGCGGGAGCGGCGACGTACGTCGGGGCGCGGGCTGCCCTGGACGGCGCCGCGGACGGGGTGGCGATGATGCACCCGAGCAAGGCCGGCGGCCAGACCTGGTATCTCGGCGCGAATCCGGCGCAGGACGGGCGGCTGGACGGACCGGCGATGACGAGAAACGCGGACGGGACGTTCAAGGTACGAGACCCGAAGACCCGATTGAGCGTCAACACGACCTCGTACGACGACAGCCGGGAGAGCGCACTGGTCTGGCGGCAGTCGACGCTGCGGACGCGGGGATTCATGTCCGACGCCAACGACTGGCGCAACGTCGAGATCACCGGCTACGTCCGCTACAACGGCGGGAGGAAGGACAGCGACGCGTTCACCTGGTACGCAAGGGGTGCTCGGCACACCGGCTCCGGCAGTGCGCCGCAGGCTTGCTGGGGGACTGCGTACAAGGGCAACCTGCGGTTCAGTGACGGTGCGGTGCGGTTCGAGAAGGAGATCTTCCACGACGGCGGAGCGGGCTACGTCCAGGACGCTTACCGCGGCGGCGGCGCGGCTCTGAAGGGGAAGCTGACCGGCTTCAAAGTTGCCATGTACAACATCCCCGGCGGCACCCGGATGGAGATGTACCTGGACCGCGCCAACACCAACACGTGGACGAAGGTCTGGTCGCGCGACGACACCGGCAACTGGCCGGTCCAGACCGCCAACCGCTGTGGCGGGACCCAGAGCGAGGTGGTCAGCTGGGGTGGTCCGAAAGCGGTCTTCCGGTGGGACGAGGCCATCGACGTCGACGTCACCAAGCTCAGCGTCCGGGAGATCGATCCGGGCAGCTCCCAGCCCAGCTGCGGTACGACGACCGCTGCCGCGAGCGCATCGGCGACGACCTCGGAGGCGATCAACCCGGCCGCGCACGCGATCGACGGCAACCTGGCGACGAGGTGGTCCGGCCAGGGCTCCGGCGCCGCGCTCGTCCTCGATCTGGGCGCGGTCCGGCCGGTCTGTGGCACGAAGGTCGCCTGGCACAAGGGCAACACCCGGTGGAACGACTACACGGTCTACACCTCGCCTGACGGTACGACGTACCAGAAGGCCTGGGAGGGCCGGAGCAGCGGGACGACCACCGCGCTCGAGACCAAGCTGTTCCCGGCCGGCAGACGTGACGCCCGGTTCGTCAAGATCACGTTCTGGCAGAACCCGGAGAACGACTGGGCGAGCATCACCGAGGCGGCGGTGCTGACGAGCTGAGCAGCCGGGCCCCCGGAGCCGCTACCGGGGGCCCGGAGCCAGCACCTCCCGCAACTCCTCCCGCCCGCGCACCCCGAGCTTCTTGTAGGCCCGATGCAGATGGTTCGCGACCGTCTTACGCGTCAGACCGAGCCGGACTGCGATCTCGTCATTGCCGATCCGCTCGGCGGCAAGCTCGCACACCTGACGCTCCCGCGCCGACAAGGGCTCCGACAGGTCCTCGGCCAGCCACGGTCTGCTCGGACCGTCGCACAGCTCCCGCAGCCGGTTGGCCCGGACGCGGTACCTGGTCGCGTCCCGTTCCGCACCGGCTGCCGTCGCCACCTCGACCGCCCGGGCACATGCCTCCAGCGCCATCCCGTAGTACCCGCGGGACGCGAAGGCCTCAGCCACGGCAGACAGGTCGTCGTACTTCTGGTACGCCGCTGCAGTCGCGTGCTCGGCCATCAGCCCGAACAGTGGGCTGTCGCACCGGCTGGCGCAATCCGTGAGTGCCGCTGCGACGGCAGCCGTTGGACGTAGGCGGGCCGCGTAGTAGTACACCTCGACGGCGTTGGTCAGTCGACCAGCTGCGGTGTACTTCCGACCGAGCGCTTCGGCCCGCGCGGCGGCACCTGCGATGTCGCCGGTCAGCGCGTCCAGTCGCACCTGAGTGAACTCGACGTGCGTATGCAATGCGGCTCCCGCGGGGAGTAGTGCAGCGAGCTCGCCGAGCACTACGCGCGCTTCGGTCGAGCGGCCGAGAGTCGCCAGGCAGCTGGCGTACTCGGTGTTGATGTAGAGCTGGATCGGGAACGGGACGTGGGCGTCGATCAGCGCCCGCGCCTCCCGGAAGTGGGTGAGGGCCGGCCCCATCCGGCCGGCCCAGGCTTCGCAGGTGCCGCGCTCAAAGGCGAGTAGCGCCGCCTCGGTTGGTGCATTCCGCTGGACCGCCGCGTCGTATCTGGCCGTCACCACCTCAACGGCCATGGTGAGTTGCCCGCTGACGACCAGCGACTGCACATGGCAGGCAGCGACGGCGGCGCTCATCGAGGCCCAGGCCCGCGGCCCATCGAGCCGTCGAGCCGTGATGGTGTCTGCCACCTGGCTCGGTCGGCCCTGGAACAGGGCGAGATAGGCCCACAGCGGCGCCGCCGCATCGTCGAGGACGACGTCGCCAGTCGGCTCGTGCGTGAGCTGCGTGGCTGAGCCATTGCCGAAGACCTGGAGTGCCGAGGCCGCCAACCGCGTGGCGGTGGAGTCGGCTCGGGTAACCAGGGCCGCTGCCTCCTGTGGACGGCGGAGATTCCAGAACAGGTTCAGCGACCGTAAGGCGATCAGCTCCGGCGAAGCGTCCAAGCTGCTCAGCGCCGCCTCGGCCTCCGCCGCTTTGTCCTGTGCGACGAGTGCTCGGGCGAGTAACCGCATCGCAGCGTCGTCGGACGGCAGCCGACGGGCCAGCTCTTCGGCCAGCGCCGCATCCTGACCGGCCAGCGCACCCTCGGCGGCAGTCAAGATCTCGACCGCCGGTACGTCGTCGCCGGCGATCAGCCGCCACCGCGTCGCCTGCACCCGAGTCTCGGCGTACAGGCGCTCCTCCGCAGCCCAGGCCAGCGCTCGGCAGGCGGCCTGCCGAGCGCCCGGAAGCATGGCTCTGCGCAGTACCTCGCCGTACAGGGGATTGCTGAGTCTGACCATCAGCCGTCCGCGAATCCGCTCGACGGCGAGCAGCCCGGCGTCCTCCAGCGCTTCCAGTTCGTCGACGTCGACCAAAGCTTCGAGGACGCCCAGCGCGAGCGGCTCGCCGTAGGCGACGTAGCTGACGGCCTGTCGCCGACGGGGTGTCAGCGCACCGAAGCGCTTGAGAACCAGCATGTCCACCCCATCCGGTTTCCAACGCCAGAAGCCGTTGCTGTACCGGAGGTTGTTGTCCAGCAGATGTCGCAGCGTGCGCGGATTGCCGTGGCTCAGCCGCCACAAGCGGTCGACCGAGAGTCCGTCGATCGGCCCCGGCAGCACCGCACCCAGCAGCTCGACCACCGCAGTCCGATCCAGTGGAGCTATCGGCCTCGTCGCCAGCACTCGCCGAACCGCTGGATCGACAGCCGCCTCACTACGGCAGCTCGCGAGCAGCCGGGCCCGTTCGGGCAGGCGGTCGAGGTCCAGCCGGTCGAGGTCGTCGACGACCAGTACGTACGCCGAACTGGTGGGGAGCGGCGCACCGAAGGCGTACACCTCGACACCGTTGGCCCGGCAGCGCTCCGCGATCGCGGTGAGCAATCGGGTTTTCCCGCTCCCGCTCCGGCCGACGAGCAGGGTCCCGACTCCGCCGGGATCGCTGAGCCGATCGAACACCTGCCGGATCTCGGTGGTCCGCCCGACCAACGGCCAGCTCGGTAGCGGCGACGCGGTCATACCGTCCTCCGTCGGGTGGGTGCGGGGAGCCCGAGGCGGCCAGCATGTTCGGGTAACGAGCGTTTGACATGAGTGATCGGTGCTCAATTCCGGCGGGGTACGGACCGGTTCGTGGTAGTGCTTCCCGGACCGGTTGCGAACCCTTGCCAACCGCCGCGGCAGTGCGGATGCTGTCGTCTCCGAGATGTTGCCCAAGGCATCAGGTGGTCACCGTGAACCGATTGCAGGTCGAGGCGCCTCCAGTCGCCGGATTGAGCCGGTCCGCTGTCCGTGCTCTGCTCACCGCGGTCCTCGGCAACCCTGCCGACGAGTTGACCGCACATCGGATCTGGACGGCGACCGCCGGAGATCCGCTGCTGATCGGGCGCCTGGTCACCACCGGGCTCGAACAGCAGCTGCTCGTCGAGCGGCATCAGCGCTGGCAGTGGCCTACCGAGCTCGTACT
This sequence comes from Kribbella sp. NPDC104218, assembly GCF_055584105.1. Classification (NCBI taxonomy): domain Bacteria; kingdom Bacillati; phylum Actinomycetota; class Actinomycetes; order Propionibacteriales; family Kribbellaceae; genus Kribbella; species Kribbella sp. NPDC104218. Next base: position 63,264 of record NZ_JBVJMQ010000001.1, on the reverse strand, counting down.
CGACGTGGAACTCGAACCGGCTCGACGTGCGGCCCTCGAGTACCTGACGGTCGCCGAGCAGTTGCCGCTCGGTGTGCTTCGGGCAGTCGCGACCGACGCTGTCAGCGCGAGCCTGATCGCCGATGGTTTGGTGCGGAGCGATGGGGTCGTTGCCGTTCCGACCGTGCCGGTAGGGGCTATTGGCAAGCTTCGTCGTCGCCGGCTGTTCCGGACGCTGGTCGCCGCGGAGCCGTCCGGCGTACCCGAGGCGCGGCTCGCGTGGTGGAGGTTCGAGGCCGATCTCGACGAGGACCCCGCAGCGGCGGCGGTCACCGCCTTGGCGGCCGGAGAGGCCCAGCTCGCCGATCGACTGTCGCGGCACTGTGCGGACGAGGCGTCGATCACGCGGGCACAAGCCCAGCTCGCGCTTGGTCGACCGGCCGATGCGTTACGCACCCTGGCGGTCCTCGACCAGGCGGAGGCCGCTGTCGCCGCCCTGCGTGAACTCGCCCAAGGCCGAATCGTTCAGAACCCGGACCTGGACCTCCCCATCCTCCGGCAAGCGGATGCCTTCGCCGTCATTCAGCAGAACCTGGTGGACGGCCAGTTCGCGCGCATCGAGGCCGCCGTCCCCGGACCGTGGACGACCCTCCAGCACGCCCACCAGGCGGGCGAGGTTCGAGCGCTCGTCCAGACCGGTCAGCTGCCCGCGGCCGAGCAGCTCGCGGCCTGGTACTACGCCGAGACGCTGACCTCCGCCGGTGCAGTCGAGCTGACCTCAGCCGGTCTCGCCGTACTCGGTCATGCGGCTGCGGCCTGTGCGAGCTGGGCGGGCAACCACGCTCATGCCTGGCCGATGCTGCAGGAGGCCAGATCCCTGCTGAACAAGGCGGTTCCGGTCTCGCTCCAGGTGGAGATCCGCAGCGACTATGCCGCTGGCGCCGCGGCGGTCGGCGTACTGGACCTGGCAGCCGCCGAACTGGACGAGCTGCAGCAATTGGACCTCTCCGAGCCGCTGCGCGACCGGATCGCTTTCGCACGGATCCGGATGCTGTGTCACTCCGGCCGCCGCGCGTACGCGGCCGACCTGGCCGACCAGCTGGCGGACCGATGCCTCGCCTCCGGTCAGCGTGTGCCGGCGATCGAAGCGGCGTACTACCAGGTCCGGCTGAACCCGTCGGCGGCCGGAGCACTTCGCCTGGAGCAGCTCGCGGCCGAGACGGACAGCCCGCTCTTCGCGCTCTTCGCCGAGCACGGCCGTGCGCTGGCCAGCCGCGATTCCCGGCGGCTGCTGAAGCTGGCCATCGAGTTCAGCGAACGCGGCTACATCGGCCTGGGCCTGTCGGCGGGGGAGTCGGCGCTGCGCGCGCCCGCCGCGTACGCCGTCCAGGTGACCGTGAAGCGTGGGGTCGCGGACCTCCGGGCCCGGTGGAACGGCGGTCCGCAGTACTCCGCGATCGGACTGCCGCCACCCACCCGCTACCCGCTCACCGCCCGCGAGCGGGAGGCCTGTGAACTCGCAGCCTCCGGCCTGCGGAACGCGGCGATCGCCGTCCACCTCGGCATCTCGGTCCGGACGGTCGCGAACCTGCTGGCCCGCGCCTACCAGAAACTCGGCGTCACCAGCCGCCGCGAACTCCAGTCCGCGATGTCACTCGCCTCGATCCCGGCGCTCAGGTGACCGATTTGGCGGTGCGGCGCCCTTCCCCCTAGACTCACGCTTCGTAAGACAGCGGCGCGGGGTGGAGCAGCTCGGTAGCTCGCTGGGCTCATAACCCAGAGGTCGCAGGTTCAAATCCTGCCCCCGCTACTACGGAAGGCCCGGACCTGGTGGTCCGGGCCTTCGTCATGTCAGTGGAAGACGGGGCGGAGCTGGGGCCAGGCCGCGGCGCGGGCGTAGACGGGGACGACGTCGATGGGGACGTCGCGGGTCACGAGGCCGGCGTTGACCGGGGTGCCGGTCCAGACGTCGATCCAGGAGCCGGCTGGTAGGTACGTCGTCCATTCGGTGGCGCCTGGTTCGAGGACGGGGTTGACCAGCAGGTCGTCGCCGAGCAGGTACTGGTGCTGGTGGTTCCAGATCTCGGGGTCGGCGCCGTGGTCGAAGAACAGCGGCCGCATCAGCGGCCGGTCGGAGGCGACGGTCTTGGCCGCTGCGGCGGCCAGGTAGGGGACGAGGCGCTCGCGCAGGTCGGCGAAGGCGCGGAAGACCGGGACGACGCGCTCGTCGCCGGTGGTCTCGGCGACGTGCCAGGGGGTGCGGTCGCGGAGCGGGAGCTGGTGGTGGTTGAACTCCGAGTGGTACTGCATGATCGGCATGAAGACCGAGGCGCCGGCCGCGCGCAGGTACAGCTCGGCGTCCGGCACCGGGCCGGAGAATCCGGCCAGATCCCAGCCCCAGTAGACGATTCCGCAGGAGGCGGCCGAGAGGCCGGCCGTCACCGAGGAGCGGAACGCCGCCCAGGTGGAGTCCTCGTCGCCGGCCCAGAAGACGCCGTGTGCCTGTGAGCCGGTGAAGCCGGCCCGCGAGAACGTGACGGGCGCCTTTCCGGCGGAACGGAGCAGGTCGCCGAAGGTCTCCGCGTAGTGCACCGGGAAGAGGTTGTTGCCTTCGTCGCCGAGTTTGCCGTCGGCGTACCGCAGGTCGTGGCCCCAGGCGTGCTCACCGCCGTCGGTCTTGAAGCCGTCGACATCCAGATCCTCGACCAGGTAGCGCCGTTTCGCCGTCCACCACTCCCGGGTCCGGGCCGAGGTGAGGTCCGGCATCAGCGCCTTCGGAAACCACCAGCCCCGGTTGTGGTACGCCGTACCGTCCGCTTCGAGGACGGCGTGCCCGTCGCGGATCATGGCCGCCGCGTCGGCCGCGACCTGCCCGCCGTCGAACTCGCTCTTCTGCAGCGGGATCTGCCACAGGATGACCTTGATCCCGCGCTGGTGCAGCTCGTCGATCATCGCCTTCGGGTCCGGCCAGGCGCCGTCGGCCGGGTAGGTGTAGTCGCTGCCGGGATGCGCCGTGCCGTCGTCGGTCACGTCGTACCGGGCGTCCCGCCAGATGGTGATGCCCTCCTCGTCGCTCCAGGCTTCGATCACCACCGCGCCGACCGGGATCGCCAGCTCGCGATGGGTGTCCATCCGTGCCAGCACCAGCTCCTGGGTGTTCCACTCGTTGCCGGAGGCCCACAGGCGGAAGACCCAGTCCGGCAGCTCTTCCGCCCGCCCGACTTCGTCTAGGAACGCAGTCAGTACCGCTCCTGGACCCCCGTCGTAGACGGCCAGCTCGACCACCGGCTCCGCACCGAGTGCGACCTCCACCACCAGCTCGTCGCCGACGGAGGAGTACCAGGTACGTCGGGACGTCCGTACGTGGAAGCCCCAGCCGTTGCCATCCGCACCGACCACATGCGCGAACGGCATCGGGAGGTAGGTCCGCCCGTGCGCACCCTGCGATTTGTACTGCTCGAACACCACCGCGTCCAGCGACTTGCCCCGCTGGTCGAGCGCGTCGTACCGCTCGCCGAACCCGACCAACCGATCACCCGGTGCCAACGGCAACCGGAACCGCGCCCGGTGGACGCCGACCGCCGACACCAGCCACTCGACCCCGGACACCCGCCCCTCGCCGCCGCGCACCTCACCACCGCTCGGCTGCCAGGACGCCGGAGCAACCTCGAACCAGTCACTGACCTCTTCCGTCGACCCCTCCGCGCGGAAGCGGTACTTGACCGGCTCCACCACTGGCGGCGTCTCCACCGACCAGCCGCCGTCCCCACCGAGCGCACCGGCCTGGGCGGCGCTCAGGTGGCCCTCGCCACCGGCTAGCGCTGCCGCATCGGCGGCCGCCGTCTCCGCCGGGGCCAGCTCCAGCTCGACGTCCCCCCACTCACAGACGACCCGAGTGACCTCGGAGCCGACCAGTACGCCGAGCCGCACCGGCTGGTCCATCAACGGCAGCACCGGAACCCGCTGGTCGGGGGAGACGGCGTAGGGGTGCTCCACGCCGTACGGACGGTGGGTGATCATCGATCAGTCCTTCTCGAGGAGGCCGAGTTCGTCGGCGAGGATCAGGTACATGCCGTGCGACCACAGCAGTGGGCTGGCGACGGTGCCCCACTTGGCGATCCACTCGGCGCGGGAGTCCGGATGCAGCAGGTGGTGCGGGACCTGCTCAGGCAGATCGCCCTGCTCGTCGGCCTGGTCCGCGATCCACCGCAGATGCCGCAGTGCGCCTTCGGTGTCCCCGGCGACAGCCAGGTTCCAGCCGAGCAGCGCTGACAGCAGGATCCACTGCCCGCCGCCGTAGAACACGTCCGCGGTGAAGCGGTGGACGCCGCCGTCGTAGTCGAGGTCCTTGGCGACCGCGGCCAGCGTCTGCGACGCGAGACCGTCAGCGGCCAGACCGAACGGTACGACGCAGGCCGGCAGCGAACCATCGACAGCCGAGCTCCCCAGCCACTTGGTCAGGTGCCCGTCCACGATGCCCTCGGAGTTGACCAGCGACCGGATGTCCGCCGCGACCTTCAGCACGGCTGCGGACCAGGGTGCCGACCGCAGCTCTGCACAGGTGCCGACAGCAACCAGACCGCCGTGGATCGCACCGAGCGTGGAAACGTGCCGATGCTCGACATGCTCCTCCCACCAGTCGTAACAAGGCCGGTCCCAGAAGGCGACCAGGTAATCGACTGCGACATCGATCCCGGCCCGCCAGCGGGACAGGTCCGCTCCGTGCCGGGCGGCGTGGGTCACGACCGCCCACAGCCACATCCCGTAGCCGTCGGTCTGGAAGTCCCACCACGGGTCCGACCCGTCCTCGCCGTCGAACGTGAACCGGGTGGGCAGCATCGCCTCGTTGGACGGCGACTCGGCCGCACGCAATGCATCCACCTGCCCGCGCCGCCGGACCAGTACGTCGTTCACCCAGTCGTGGAACCGCTCGACCGACTCGACATCGCCGTACCGCGAGATGCCCTCCGCGGTGAACGAGCCGTCGCGGAGCCAGGCGTAGCCGCGGTACGCCGAGAAGGTCGGCGCGGCCGGGTAGGCGCCGCCCGGATCCTGGTGCTCGGTGATGACGGCGTGGCTGTGCCGCGCGAGGTGGCGCAGCCGGGCCAGTTCGGCGGGATCGGAGATCATCGAGGCGCTCACTTCTTCAGCAGGGCGTTGACCTTGGCCTGGGCGTCCTTCAGGGCCTGCTCGACCGGCTTGCGGCCGGCAGCGGCCGAGCCGAGCTCGGCGGTGACCGCGTCCTGCATCTCCTGCTGACGCTCGATCACCGGCGGCAGCACGGTCGCGTCCAGCGCGCTGAACACGGCCTCGCGGTTGGCCGGCTTCGGCTGGCTCAGGTACGGCGCCAGCTTGGCCTGGTCGGCGACTGGCGGCAGCTCCCATGAGGTGTCCAGCCGGGTCTTGACGGTCTCGTCGGACGACGCCAGGAAGCTGATCCACTTCTGCGCGGCCTCGGCGTTCTTCGAGGCGGCCGAGACGACCAAGCCGTTGACGAACATCGCCGAGGCCTTCTGGGTGTTGCCGGGCTCGACCACGACGTCCCAGTCGAACGGCGCGTCGGCCATCGCGGAGAACATCCAGATCCCGGTGTGCCACATCGCGAGCTTGCCGGACTTGAACAGCTTGGAGTCGAAGTCCGGCGTCCCCGAACCGTCCGCCTCGGTCGGCATCGACTTCCCGACCTTCTCGACCAGGAACTTGGCCGCCTCGACGCCCTGCGGGGAGTCGAACACCGCAGCGGTCTTGTCGGCGTTCAGGAACTCTCCGCCGTTCTGCGCCAGCACCTTGTAGAACTCGTTGTACGAGACCGGCTGGTAGTCGCCCCAGGTCTTGGTCGCCTTGTCGGTCAGTTTCGCCGCGGCGGCCTGTTCGTCCTTCCAGGTCCAGTCGGCGGTCGGCTCGGCCACGCCGGCCTTCTTGAACAGCGCCTTGTTGTAGAACAGGACGACATTCGAGAACGACTCCGGTACGCCGTACTGCTTCCCGTCGGCGTTGTAGGCGTCGAACAGCGCCTTCTTGTACGCCGAGCCGTCGACGCCCTTGAGCTCGGCCAGCGAACCGTTCTTCGCGTACGTCACGAAGTTCTCGTAGTTCAGCTCGAAGCTGTCGGCCGCGGTCCCGCCGGCCACCGAGGTCTGCAGTTTGGTGAAGTAGTCGGCGTACGGCACGGTCTCGACCTGGACGGTGATGTCCGGGTTGGCCGTCTGGAACGCGGTCACGATCGCGGCCAGGTCCTTCTCGTGGCCGCCGTTGGCGGAGAAGTTCATGTACCGGACGACGGCCTTGCCGTCCGGCGCGGCCTCCTGCTTGGTCGCCGAGCCCTGGCCACACGCGGTCAGGGCCAGCGCCGCGGTGAGGCCGATCGCCCCGAACTTGAGAATGCGCATTGCCGTTCCTCTCACTTGATACCGGTGTGGGCGACGCCGGCGATGATGTGCCGCTGCGCGAGCAGGTACACGATGGCGATCGGGACGATCGAGACGACGGAACCCGCCATCATCACGTCCCACTGCGTGGTGAATCGGCCCTGCAGCGTCGACAGCCCGAGCGGCAGGGTCATGAACTCCGGCGACCGGATCACCACCAGCGGCCAGAGGAAGCTGTTCCAGCTGCCCATGAACGCGAAGACCGCGACGGTCGCCAGGGCGGGCCGGATCAGCGGCAGCACGATGGTGGTGAAGATCCGCAGGTGCCCGGCGCCGTCGATCGTGGCCGCCTCGTCCAGCTCGGCCGGGACGGCGGTGACCGCCTGCCGGAGCAGGAAGACGCCGAACGCCGAGGCGATCGTCGGCGCCAGCAGCGCGAAGTAGGTGTCCTGCAGGTTGAAGGTCTTCATCTCGATGAACAACGGCACGACCAGCACCTGCAGCGGCACCATCAAGGTGGCCAGGTAGAAGCCGAACACCACGTTCTTCAACGGGAAGTGCAGCCGGGCGAAACCGTAGGCCGCCATCGAACCGGTGATCAGCTGGAGGACGGTCGAGACCATCGCGATGATCAGCGAGTTCGCCAGGATCCGCCAGATCGGGAGTGCATCCAGCAGCGTCCGGTAGGCGTCGGCGGTCGGGTTGTCGACGAACAGCGTCGGCCCGTCGGCCAGTGAGCCCTCCGGGGTGATCGAGGTGATCACCGTCCACAGGAACGGGAAGAGCATGATCGCCGCGCCGGCCAGGACGGCGACGTACAGTGCGATGGTCGCGGGCAGGGATCGGGTCTCACGCATAGTGCACCCACTTCTTCTGGCCGCGGACCTGGACGACCGTGATGACCATGATCAGCGCGAACAGGATCCAGGACAGCGCCGACGCCTCGCCGGCCCGGCCGTAGCGGAAGGTGAGGTCGTAGATCTGGCCGACGACGACCTGGCTGGAGCCGGCCGGGCCGCCCGCGGTCATCACGAAGACCTGGTCGAACACCTGGAAACCGTTGATCAGCGAGATCACCACGACGAAGAACGTGCTCGGCGACAGCAGCGGCATCGTGATCCGCCAGAACCGCTGCCACGCGCTCGCGCCGTCCACCTTCGCGGCCTCGTGGAAGTCGCTCGGGATGGACTGCAGCCCGGCCAGCAGGATCACCATCACGAACCCGAGGTCCTTCCAGGCCGACGACAGGATCACCGCCGGGAGCGCCCACTGCGGGTCGGTCCACCAGCCCGGCTCAGGGAGCCCGACGGCGCCGAGCAACTGGTTCACCAGACCGTTGGACGGGTTCAGCAGCCACTTCCAGACCAGCGCGACGACGACCCAGCTGGTGACGACGGGGAGGAAGTAGGTGGCGCGCAGAAAGGAGCGGCCCTTGAGCTTCTGGTTCAGCGCCAGCGCCAGCAGCAGCCCGCCGGCGTAGACCAGCGGAAGGTAGCCGGCGACGTACAACAGCGTGTGTAGGAAGACCTTGCGAGTGACCTCGTCCGACAACAGGTTGGTGTAGTTGCGGAGCCCGACCCACTCCATCGGCGAGATCAGGTTCCACTTGTGCAGGCTGACCCAGAACGACGACACCATCGGGACTAGCGTGAACAGGCACAGCGGAATCGCGCTGGGCAGCAGGAAGAACAGCACCCAGCCGAGGTTCTTCCACTTCCTCATGCGGTGCCCAGCCGGGCGCGGACCAGGCGGCTCTGCTCGCCGCCGTTGCCGGCCGAGTCGAACGGGCTCGACAGCACCAGCGACGCCGCGCCCCGGGCCCACTGCATCTCCGTCCACGGCTCCACCACCACGGGCACCGCTTTGCGGGCCGGTAGCAACGATCGCCGGAACGACGGCTCGAACCCGGTCTGCCAGAACTCCCATCCGTCCACTCCTTCACCCATCACGACCACGACCTCGGGGTCCACGGTGTGGATCACTCCGGCCAGTGCGCGGCCGAGCATCGAGCCCGCCGCGGCGAAGATCTCCCGGGCGGCGGCGTCCCCGCCGCTGGCCGCCCGCAACAAGGTGCCGACGGTGCCGCGCGGGCCGATGACGCCCTGTTCGCGGCCGATCCGCTGCAGCCCGGCGGCGCCGATGTGCGCCTCCAGACAGCCGGTCGATCCGCAGGTGCACGGCGGCTCGTCCGGCCCGGACGGCCAGACCGGGATGTGCCCGATCTCGCCGGCGCCGCCGTTCGCGCCGCGGTAGATGCCGCCGTCGACGACGATCCCGCAGCCGATACCGCGCCCGATCGTCACCAGTACGTACGCCGAGTGGTCGCGCCCGATGCCGTAGAGCCGTTCGGCGGCGGCCAGTGTGTTGACGTCGTTGTCGACCAGGACCGGCGAACCGATCGCCGCTCGCAGCATCGGACCGATTTGCGCCGCGTGCCAGCCGAGCGTCGGCGCGTCGACGACCCCGGACGCCTGTGAGTCCACGGACCCCGGTACGCCGACGCCCACGCCGAGCAGCCGGTCGTCCAGCGCCGACGCCTCGCCGGCGAGCAGCCGACCGAGCCGCGGTACGGCGTCCGCGGCGCTCGCGTCGTACGGGTGTTCGGTGGCCGAGCGGATGCTGCCGTCGAGCTCGACCGTGACGACCGCGACGTGGTCCGCGGTCACCTTGGCGCCGAGTGCGACGCCGGCGTCACGGACCAGGCCGAGCAGCCGGAACGGGCGGCCGCCCTTGGACGGGACCGACTCGAGCTCCTCGATCAGCCCGCGGGCGATCAGGTCCTTGGTCACCTGGGTGACGGTGGCGGGGCTCAGGCCGAGGGCGCGGGCGATGTCGGTGCGGGCGGTCGGGCCCTGCGTCCCGAGCAACCCGACGATGCCGGACGGCACCAGGTCACCGCGGGGTATCTGCGCCACGTCTGCTCTCCTCCAGGACTTACTTCGGCACTAAATTTAGGAGGAAACTAAGCCCGGGCGGGGTTGTGGTCAAGAGCTCGGTGCGTTGTTGCCGAGCGTCGTCCGGTGATTACTCAGGTCCTGACCTGTTGACCACCCGGTTCGCCGTGATCTACCTTCCGAACCACTTCCTTCGGTGACCTAAGTAAGGGGTGGCAGGGTGCAGCAGGTCCGGGCGGGCAGTAAGGAGCTGATCCGTGAGATCAATTCCTCCCTCGTGCTGGGCGAGCTGCGCGGCGGGCTCGTCTCACGGACGGAGCTGGCCAAACGCACCGGTCTGAGCCTGCCGACGGTCTCGGAGATCGTGGCCGAGCTGATCGCCGCCGGCGTCGTCGAGGAACGTGCGGTCGCCCGCTCCGGCGGCGGCCGGCGTCCGGTCCTGCTCGGGCTGCGCGCCGACGCGGGGTACGTGATCGGGATCAAACTCACCGAGACCCAGGTGGTCGCCGTCCTGACCGACCTGAGCGCCGGGATCGTCGCGCGCGCCACCCACGAGCTGCGGCCCGGGCTGGACGCGGTGCTGCAGACCGTCGCCGCCGTCGTCGCCGAGTTGTCGATCGGCCGATCCCTGTACGGCGTCGGGATCGGACTGGCCGGCGTCATCGAGCGGTCCTCCGGCGTCGTCCGGCACGGAACGTACTCCGACTGGCACGACGTCGCACTCGGAAAGCTGCTCGAGGAGCGGCTGGGCGTGCCGGTCGTGATCGACAACGACGTGAACACGCTGGTCGCCAACGAGCAGTGGTTCGGCGCCGGCCGCGGGGTCGCCGACATGGCCGTGGTCAGCGTGGGTCGCGGTATCGGTCTGGGGATGGTGCTCGACGGCCGGCTCTACCGGGGTTCCGGTGGCGGCGCCGGCGAGTTCGGCCATACCAAGATCGTTGCCGATGGCCCTGAATGTGACTGTGGCGGGCGCGGCTGTCTGGAGGCGATCATCGGTGCGCCGGCGATCGTCGCCCGGGCCGGGACCGCCACCATCGCCGACGCCGTGGCCGCCGCCCGGCTCGGCGACGAGGACTGCCGAGAGATCTTCGCCGACGTCGGCCGGGTGCTGGGGACCGCGGTCGGCAATCTGGTCAACCTGCTCAACCCCCGGCTGATCGTGCTGGCCGGCGAGGGCACCAGGGCCCGGGACCTGTTCGCGGACCACTTCGACACCGCCCTGCGCGCGGCGGTGTTCGACGGGCTGCGCCGGGATCTCGAGGTCGTCGTGGACGACTGGGACGACGAGGCCTGGGCGCGTGGCGCCGCCGGCCTGTTCCTGGCCGAACTGTTCCAGCCCAACCTGCGACCCGACGAGGCCGGTCGCCCGTCGCTCACCGCGCGCACCGCCTGAACTTCTCCGACAGACAGTGAGGCTGCCATGAGGGTCCCCCGAACCCGCCTGATCGCCGCGATCCTGGTGCTCGCGACGGTCCTGTTCCAGTTCACTCCCGTCCCTGCCTTCGCCGGCACGCTGACCGGCGTGTTCCACGCGCCGCACGGCGCCGACGAGCTCTACAACACCACCGCCACCGAGCGGGCGCCGCGCGACCCGATGGCCGGGGAGGCGGTGCAGCTCAAGCTGACCACCTGGCCCGTCTCGTCCGGGCAGACCGCCTGGATCACCTGGACCAAGAACGGCATCGCGCAGACTCCGATCGGCGCGTCCTTCGACTACAACTCCGGGAACAACACGTACTGGAAGATCGCCATGGGCAGCTTCGTCCGCGGCGACAAGATCACCTACACGGTGAACGCCGACGTGGACGGGGCGAACCAGAAGTCCACCGGGCCGTTCTCGTTCGCGGTGACGTCGTTCTCCGGGGCCGGTAACGTGACCGGTTTCGTCAACAACGGCACGACCGTCGACGTCACCACCAGCGACACCGCGGGCAGCTTCACGCCGAAGATCCGGTTCGCGTTCCCCGGGATCGACCGGTTCCGCGTCCAGGTCGCGCCGACCGGGACCGGGCTCAACATCCCGGGGTCGGCGGCGTACACACTGACCGACAGCCCGACCACGCTGCAGCTGGCGACGGCGAAGGTGGTCGTGAAGATCCAGAAATCGCCGTACCGGGTGGCGGTCTACAAGGGGGACGGGACGACGCTGATCGCCCGGCAGTACGACCCGGCGACCTTCCGCAACACCGGCTGGGCCAGCGACGGATCGACCACGGTCAGCAAGATCGAGGACCACTGGCTGTCGCCGTCCGGTGAGCGGTTCGAGGGGCTGGGGGAGCGGTACGACACGCTCAACCAGCGCGGGAAGGACGTCCACAACTACGTCTACAACCAGTACCAGGACCAGGGTCAGACCGCGCGGACCTACCTGAGCGTGCCGTTCTACACCAACTCGGCGGGCTACGGCGTCTACATCCCGAGCACCCGGTACTCGATCTTCAACCTGTGCACGTACCTGCCCGACATGGCCGGGTTCACCACCGACACCGGTGGCGCTCTGAACTCGACGATGGACTACTACTTCTTCACCGGCACGCGGGCCGAGATCCTCGACCAGTACACCGCGACCACGGCCCGGCCCAAGCTGCCGCCGAAGTGGTCGTTCGGGCTGTGGGGCTCGGCCAACGAGTGGAACACCCAGGCCGAGGTCAACGCCGAGCTCGCGAACTTCACCTCGCACCAGATCCCGCACAGCGCGATGGTGCTCGAGCAGTGGAGCGACGAGGCGACGTTCTACCTGTGGCACGGCGCGACCTACACGCCGAAGGCCGGCAGTCAGGCTCTCTCGTACGCCGATCTGACGTTCCCGCCCGGCGGCGCGTGGACCGACCCGAAAGCGATGGTGACGGCCGCCCACAACCAGGGCGTCAAGGTGGTGCTCTGGCAGATCCCCGTGCTGAAACAGGACTTCGACACCAATCCAGCGACGCCGCCGCAGCAGCACGTCAACGACCGTGACTATGCGGTTGCCCAGGGCTACGTTCTGGGCGACGGCGCCGGCAGCCCTTACCGCGTGCCGGCCGGTCAATGGTTCGGTAACTCGACCGTCCCGGACTTCACCAGTACGGCGGCCACGAACTGGTGGATGAACAAGCGGTCCTACCTGTTCGACGACGTCGGTATCGACGGGCTCAAGACCGACGGCAGCGAGGCCGTGTTCGGCCGGAACGTCACGAGTGCGTCCGGCCGCAAGGGCGACGAGCTGCACAACGCTTATCCGAACGAGTACACCCGCGTCTACAACGACTTCGTCACCACCAAGAAGGGTGCCCAGGGCACCTTGTTCAGCCGGGCCGGTACGTCGGGCGCCCAGGCGAACTCCATCTTCTGGGCCGGTGACCAGGCGTCCACGTTCGACGCGTTCCAGCAGGCCGTCCGGGCCGGTCAGAGCGCCGGACAGAGCGGCGTACCGTTCTGGTCGTGGGATCTGGCGGGCTTCACCGGGAGCTTCCCGAGCAGCGAGCTGTACCTGCGGTCGGCGGCCCAAGCGACGTTCTCGCCGGTCATGCAGTACCACTCGGAGAAGGCGAACCCGGCCATCTCCGAGGCCCGGACGCCGTGGAACGTGCAGGCGCGGTCGGGGGACAGCACGGTGATCCCGAAGTTCCGCAAGTTCGCCAACACCCGGATGAACCTGATCCCGTACCTGTACACCGAGGCCAAGAACGCCTCGACCACCGGACTGCCGATGATGCAGTCGATGAGTGTGGCCTACCCGAACGACGCCACCGCGGCCGCGCAGGACCAGCAGTACATGTTCGGCCGGCAGTTGCTGGTGGCACCCATCACCACGCAGGGCGCGACCAGCAAGAGCGTCTACCTGCCCGCCGGTGAGTGGTACGACTTCTGGAACGGCGGCCGTGCACAAGGCGCCGGGACCAAGACCTACAACGCCGACACCGGCACCATCCCGGTCTACGCCAAGGCCGGCGCGATCGTCCCGCTGAACCTGAACGCGGCGTACGAGCTCGGTGGGAACATCGGCAACAGCGTGGACAACTACACCAACCTGGCCTTCCGCATCTACCCGTCCGGCACGACCAGCTACGGCTACTTCGAGGACTCCGCCAACCAGACGCGTACGGTGACCTCGACGGAGAACTTCGCCGGTCATCAGGTCACGGTCAGCGTTCCGCCCCTGTCGACCAAGAGCACCCTGCAGGTCGCGTCGTCCAAGCCCACGAGCGTCACCAAGGGCGGTACGGCGATGACGGCGCATGCGACCCTGGCCGCGCTCCAGTCCGCCACCGAAGGGTGGTACTGGGATCCGGTCCAGCAGCTCACGCTGGTCAAGACCGCCTCCAGCGCATCGGCTCGGAGCATCGTTCTCAACGGTGTCGACAAGGCGGCGTACGAGGCCGAGTTCGGTAGCAACAGCGGTACGACGACCAACACGGATCACCCGGGCTACACGGGTACGGGTTTCGTGGACGGCTTCGAGACCGCAGGTGACTACGTGCAGGTCGACACGAACGCGGACGTCGCGGGCAGTCACGTGATCAAGCTGCGCTACGCCAACGGCGCCGCGACGACGGCGACCCGAACGATCCAGGTCGACGGCGTCAGCGTCGGCACCGTCAATCTGCCGAGCACCGGGAACTGGGACACCTGGGGGACGGCGACCGTGACCACGAGCCTGTCCGCCGGTAAACGGGTGGTCAAAGTCCTCGCGGGGTCCGGCGGGATCAACCTCGACAACGTGACGGTGGCCCGCCCATGAAACGGCTGATGGCATTCGTCCTCCTCGTTCCGCTCCTGGTGGTGCTGCCGGCGCAGACCGCGCAGGCCGCCGTCCAGCGGGTCCAGTTCACGGCCGGCGGCAACTATCTGGTCGTCGAGTTCCTGGACGACGACCTGGTGCACTTCGAGACGGGAGCCGGTAGCGGCCCGGGGACCGGGACGCCGATCTTCACGACCAGTCAGATCGCCAAGACCAACTACGCCGGACCGACCAGCTTCAACCAGGCCGGCAACACGCTGACGACGGCGGGTCTCAAGGTCGAGGTGAATGCGACCACGCTGTGCGCGACCATCACCGACACCACTCGTTCGCCACAGCTGGTGCTGAACACCACCTGCCCGCGCAACCTGAACCAGGCCTGGAAGGGACTCAGCTTCACCAAGTCCTCGATGCAGAACGCCTACGGTCTCGGCGAGCAGTTCTTCATGGGCGGCAGCGCGGACGGCGACTGGGTCGGACGCCAGCGCACCAGCGGCGCCTACGGCAACGCGATGCTCTACGACACCGACAACGGCCCGGTGGGCAACGCCCAGATCCCGGTGCTGTTCGCGGTCGGGGCCAACACGACCAACTACGGGATGTTCGTCGACCAGGTCTACAAGCAGGACTGGAACCTGACCGGCGACCCTTGGACGCTGGACACCTACGGCGATCAGCTGCGCTGGTACGTCATGTCCGGACCGGATCTGCCGGATCTCCGCAAGGACTACCTGGAGCTGACCGGGCGGTCGCCGGTGCCGCCGAAGAAGGCGTTCGGCCTGTGGATGTCGGAGTTCGGCTACGACAACTGGGCCGAAGCCGACAACGCCCTGGCGAGCCTGCGGAGCAACAAGTTCCCGACCGACGGGCTGATGCTCGACGTGCAGTGGTTCGGCGGGGTGACGGCCGGGTCGGACAACACCCGGATGGGCACGCTGGACTGGGATACGGCCAACTTCCCGAATCCGGCGACGAAGCTCGCGTCGTACAAGAACACCCATGGCGTCGGGGTGATGACGATCGAGGAGTCCTATATCGGGAAGAACCTCCCCGAGCACTCCGCGATGGCGACGCCCGGCTACCTCGTCCGGGCGGGCTGCTCGAGTTGCAGCCCGGTCTACCTGACCGGCAACGACTGGTGGGGCCGCGGCGGCATGATCGACTGGACGCAGCCCGCGGCCGGCGCGCAGTGGCACAACACGCAGCGGCAGCCGCTGGTCAACGACGGCGTCATGGGGCACTGGCTCGACCTGGGCGAACCCGAGATGTACGACGGCAACGACTGGACGGCCGGTGTGCTGCCGGGCAAGCACGCCCACTCCGACTACCACAACCTGTACAACCTGGAGTGGGCCCGCAGCATCGCCAAGGGCTACACCGACAACTCGGTGCAGCAGCGGCCGTTCATGCTGGCCCGGTCCGCCGCGGGCGGCATCCAGCGCACCGGTACGGCGATCTGGTCCGGCGACATCGGATCGAAGCTGACGGCGCTGGCCGCGCAGCAGAACACGCAGATGCAGATGTCGATGTCGGGCATCGACTACTACGGCTCGGACATCGGCGGCTTCCGGCGGGAGATGCTGAACACCGACCTGAACGAGCTGTACACCCAGTGGTTCGCGAACTCGTCGTGGTTCGACGTACCGATCCGGCCGCATACCGAGAACCTGTGCAACTGCGCGAAAACGGCTCCGGACTCGATCGGCGACGTACCGAGCAACCTGGCGAACCTGCGTCAGCGGTACGAGCTGACGCCGTACTACTACTCGCTGGCGCACAAGACCTACACCAACGGCGACCCACTGATTCCACCGCTGGTCTACCACTACCAGAACGACCCGAACGTCCGGGAGATGGGCCACCAGAAGCTGATCGGCAAGGACCTGTTGGTCGGGGTCGTCGCCGGCGCCAACCAGCGCAAGCGTGACGTCTACCTGCCGGCCGGGACCTGGTACGACTACTACACCAACACCAAGACGGTGAGCACCGGGCAGAACCTGGCCGACGTACCGCTGTGGCGCAACGGCAAGTTCCAGCTCCCGGCGTACGCCCGTGGCGGCGCGATCATCCCCAAGATGCACGTCGACGACCAGACGATGAACGTTCTCGGGAAGCGCGCCGACAGCTCGACGCGCAACGAGCTCGTGGCGCGGGTCTACTCCGACCCGACCGCCTCGTCGTTCCAGCTCGCAGAGGACGACGGGGCGACGGTCGGCTACCAGACCGGATCCAAGCGGACCACAGATCTGTCGCAGTCCCGCTCGGGCGCCACAGCGACCGTCGGCATCGCCGCCTCCAGCGGCACCTACACCGGCGCCCCGTCGTCGCGCCAGAACGTGGTGGAACTCGTCGCCGACACACAGGCCTCGGGCGTCACTCTCAACGGAACCGCCTTGACCCAGCACGCGAACAAGGCGGCCTTCGACGCAGCGGCCAGTGGCTGGTACAACGCCGGCGGCAACCTGGTCGTGGCGAAGTCGGCGGCGGTGTCGGTGACGACAGCCAAGTCGTTCGTCTTCACCCTTGGTCAGGCGGTTGTCACCAAGACCTTCAGCTGCGCCAATGGCACCACTACGTCGGGGCAGTCCGTCTACGTGGTCGGCGACATCCCACAGCTGGGCGCCTGGTCCGTCGCCAGCGCGGTGAAGCTCTCGCCGACCAGCTACCCCACCTGGACAGGGACGATCGCCAATCTGCCGCCGAACACCAACGTCGCGTGGAAGTGCATCAAACGCCAAGAGACCAACTACCCAGCGACCGCCGACCAGTGGGGTCCAGATCCGAACAACACCTTCACCACTCCGGCTACTGGCAGTGGCGGAACCACTACTGGAACGCTATGACCTTGGTGCGGACCGGCTTCGGCCGGTCCGCACCGTTTTGCTTATAGGCAGTGGTCGAGAACACATGACCATTCAATTTAGGTAAGGCTAAGCTCATGGCATGCGTGATCCGGAGGTTGTGGTGGTGGGCGGCGGGAACGCCGGTTACTGCGCGGCGCATGCGGCGGCCGAGCGGGGGCGACGCGTTGTCCTGCTGGAGAAGGCGCCACGAGCGCAGGCCGGCGGGAACAGTTACTACACGCTCGGATCGACCCGGATGGTGCATGACGGGCTCGATGATCTGATCGAGGTTCTCGAGCCGGACGAGCGGCACGCGCGGACCGAGGTCCCGCCGTACTCGGCGGCGGAGTTCCTGGACGATCTGGAGCGGGTCACCGGCGGACGCGGTGACAAGGAGCTCGCCGAAACGGTCGTCGACGGCTCGCGGGATGCCGTCCGCTGGCTCCATGGGCTGGGGCTGCGCTTCCAGCTGATGTACGACCGGCAAGCGCATCAGCAGCCCGACGGGAGCTTCGTCTTCTGGGGCGGTTCGCATGTGAGCAATGTGGACGGCGGCCCCGGGCTGATGGCGGTCCACGAGCGAATCGCGGCGCGGCTCGGGGTCGAGGTGCGCTACGACTGCGCCGTCACCGAGCTGATGACGGACGGCGATGCGGTCGTCGGCGTCCGGATCGGTGATCAGGAACTCGCGGCGGAGTCGGTGGTGATCGCCAGCGGCGGTTTCCAGGCGAACGCGCAATGGCGTCAGCGGTATCTGGGTGACGGCTGGCAGCACGCGAAGGTGCGGGGGACGCCGTACAACACCGGCGACCTGATCGGCGCGGCGCTGGAGATCGGCGCGGACCGCGGCGGCGACTGGTCTACTTGCCACAGCGTTCCGTGGGACGCGTCGTTCCCCGAGAACGAGAGCAATCGCACGCTGACGAACCGGCTCAGCCGGTACGGCTACCCGCTCGGCATCGTGGTCAACCGCCGCGGCCAACGGTTCCTCGACGAAGGCGCGGACTTCCGGAACTACACGTACGCGAAGTACGGCAAGGTGATCCTCGATCAGCCGGGATCGGTGGCCTTCCAGGTGTTCGACGCGACGTCGCGCGCGATGCTGGCGGCGTACGAGTACGAGATGCCCGGGATCGAACCGGTGGTCGCCGACAGCCTCGAAGGACTGGCCGCGGCGATGGACGTCGACGTCGACGGATTCGTGCGGACGGTACGGGAGTTCAACGCGTCGATCGACACCAGCCGGCCGCTCGATCCGACGATCAAGGACGGTCGTTGCGCGTCGGTCCAGCCGGTCAAGAGCAACTGGGCCGCGGCGCTCGAGGCCGGGCCGTATTACGCGTACCCGGTCACCTGCGGGATCAGTTTCACCTTCGGTGGTCTCCGCGGGGACGTCGACGGCCGGGTGCTGGACCGATCGGACGTGCCCATCCCCGGTCTGTTCGCCTGCGGTGAGACCCTCGGCGGACTCTTCAGCGGCAACTATCCGACCGGCGCCGGCCTGACGGCGGGAATGGTGATCGGGCGCCGGGCGGGCACGCTCGCGTGAGACGTCTCATGAGACCACTAAAGATAGGCTTGCCTAAGTTGTTGATGCTATCGTCACCCCTCGATGAGGGGGTGGGGCGCGATGGATGAGTCGAGTGCCGAGGTCGACATCCTGGGGATCGGCTTCGGGCCGTCGAATCTGAGCCTGGCGATCGCGATCGAGGAGTTCAACGATCGCCGTGCCGACGAGCGGCCGCTGACGGCACGGTTCGTCGACGTCCGGCCGCGGTTCGGATGGCACGACGCGATGTTGCTGCCGGGCGTGACGATGCAGATCAGCTTCCTGAAGGATCTGGTCTCGCTGCGGACGCCGACCAGCCCGTTCACGTTCCTGAACTATCTGCAGGAGCAGGGCCGGCTGTCCGACTTCATCAATCTCAAGACGTTCTTCCCGACCCGGCGTGAGTTCCACGGCTACCTGAGCTGGGCCGCGAGCCGGATCGCCCTTCCGGTCTCCTACGGCACGAGGGCGACCGGGATCGACTGGAGCGGCGAGCGGTTCGAGGTCGCGCTCGAGTCCGTGGACGGCGGTTCGGCGGTGACGCGAGTCGCGGCCCGCAACGTCGTGATCGGCTCCGGTATCCGGCCGGTGCTGCCGGCGGGCATCGTGCCGGGCGCTCGGGTGTTCCACAATCATCAGCTGCTGGATCGGCTGGCCAAGCTGCCCTCGCGGCCGCACAGCCGATTCCTCGTCGTCGGGTCCGGGCAGAGCGCGGCGGAGGTCGCTGCGTACCTGCACGATTCGTACCCCGACGCGGAGGTGCACGCGTCCTTCCGCCGGTTCGGCTACTCGCCGTCCGACGACACGCCTTACGCCAACCGCATCTTCGATCCGGAGGCGGTCGACGAGTTCTACACGGCGCCGCCGGAGCTCAAGCAGCAGCTGCTCGACTATCACGGGCAGACCAACTACTCCGCCGTCGATGCCGACCTGATCAAAGACCTCTACCGGCGTGAGTACGACGAGAGCACGCGCGGCGTCCGCCGGCTGATCGTGCACCGGGTCACCGAGATCGAGCGGCTGAGCGAGGGGCCCGACGGGGTCACCGCGACGATCCGCGACCTGGGCGACCGGGGCAGCAGCACGGTCGAGGTCGACGCGGCCGTCTTCGCGACCGGGTTCCGGGCCGCCGACACCCGCGGCATGCTCGGGCCGACGATCGACGCGTCGTCCTCGTTCGAGGGTGAGCTCCCGATCGTCGAACGCGACTACCGGCTGCGGCTGCCCAGCGTGCCCGAGCGGATCTTCCTCAACGGCGGAGTCCAGCACAGTCACGGGTTGACGTCGTCCCTGCTGTCCAACGTCGCGATCCGCGCCGCCGACATCCTGCGCGCGATCACCGAGGATCACCACGCCGCCCAGCAACGACTACCTGCCGAGGAGCAGTACTGATGGCTCAGAACCCGTTCGACGACGACAACGGTTCCTTCTACGCGCTGATCAACGGCGAGGAGCAGCACTCGTTGTGGCCGACGTTCAAGCCGGTCCCGGCCGGCTGGAGCATCGCGTACGGCGAACCCGGCGGCAAGCCGCGCCAGGAAGTACTCGACTGGATCGACGAGCACTGGACCGACATCCGCCCGAAGTCGCTGCGCGACCACGTTTCCACCACCAACCGATAGAGGAGCCGGACATGCTTCGCGAAGTCCTGGGCGGGAAAATCCACCGCGCCACCGTCACCCAGGCCGACCTGCACTACGTGGGGTCCCTGACGCTCGACGTCGACCTCGCGCGGGCCGCCGGCCTGATCGAGGGTGAGAAGGTCCAGGTCGTCGACATCACCAACGGGGCCCGGCTCGAGACCTACATCATCAACGGACCGGCCGGCAGCGGCGAGATCTGCATCAACGGCGCGGCGGCCCATCTGGTCCACCCCGGCGACCTGGTGATCATCATGTCGTTCGTCCAGGCCGAGGAGTCCGAGCTGGTCGGCTACGAGCCGAAGGTCGTCCACGTCGACGAGAACAACCGCATTATTGCCTTGGGCAACGACCTTGCCGAGCCGGTGCCCGGGGCCGCCGACCAGCTGTCGGCGCGCCTGGGCTGAGGCCTGTTCGCCCCGCTCCCGGGTCTCATTGGGTGAGACTCAGGACACTGGAGCGGGGCGTTCAACTTAGGTTAGGCTATCCATATGAATCGAATTGCTGTGGTGGGGGCCCGCGGGCGCATGGGCGTGGCGTCGGTCCGCGCCATTGAGGCCAGCTCCGATTTGACCGTGGTCGCCGAGATCGACATCGACGACGACGTCCAGGACATCGTCGACAACAACGCCGAGATCGTGCTGTTGTTCTCGCCGCCGGATGTCGCCCACGAGCAGCTGCAGTGGTGCATCAAGCACGGGATTCATGTGGTGGTAGGGACTTCCGGCTTCGACGAGCAGTCCGTGGAGCAGATCCGGGCCGCGCTCGTCGACCATCCTGAGGTCAAGGTGTTCGTCGTCCCGAACTTCTCGGTCAGCGCGGTGCTGATGGCCAAGTTCGCCGCCCAGGCCGCCCCGTACTTCGAGTCGGTCGAGATCATCGAGATGCATCACCCGGGCAAGGTGGACGCGCCCTCGGGGACGGCGCAGCACACGGCCGAGCTGATCGGTCGCGCGCGCGCCGAAGCGGGCTGCGCCCCGTCGCCGGACGCCACCTACCTCGACCCGCACGGCGTGCGCGGCGGGCGGATCGAGGGCGTCTCCGTCCATGCGGTCCGGGTCCGCGGGTTCATGTCGTCACAAGAGGTGCTCTTCGGCGTCGACGGCGAAATTCTGCGCCTGCGCTACGACTCCGTCACCCGCGAGTCCCTGATGCCCGGTGTGCTCACCTCGCTGCGCGCCGTCCCGAATCTGACCGGCGTCACGGTCGGGCTCGACGCGGTGCTGAACCTGGGCTGATGCCGCTCCTGTCGGTCGGCGACCTCGATCTGCGGTACGACGTCGCCGGCGCGGGTGACCTGGTCGTCCTCGTGATGGGGACCGGCGCGAAGGGCAACGTCTGGACCTTGCATCAGGTCCCGGCGCTGGTCGGCGCCGGCTACCGGGTGGTGACATTCGACGCCCGCGGGATCAGCCCGATGCCGGTGGCCGACGGCTTTCCCCGGATGACGATCGACGACCTGGTCGACGATCTCGCACAACTGATCGAGCATCTCGGCGGCCCCGCGCATGTGGTCGGAACCTCGCTGGGTGCACGCGTCGTCCAGGAGCTGGCGCTGAGTCGGCCGGAGCTCGTCCGGCGCGTAGTGGCGATGGCGGCGCATGGACGGCTCGACGAAGTGAATCGGCGTCTGACCGCCGGTGAGCGGCTGCTCTTCGATACGTCCGTGGTGTTGCCGGCCGAGTACAAGGCCGCGCTCGACGCGATCCTGAACCTCTCGCCCGCGACCTTGGCCGATGCGGGCAAAGCGCGGGACTGGCTCGACGTCCTCGCCTACTCGTCCGGACCGATGGACGCCGGCCGGCGCGGTCAGCTCGAGATCTCCGCCCAGCTCGGGAACCGGCTGACGGCGTACGGCGCGATCGCAAAGCCGTTGCTGGTCATCGGTTTCGCGGACGACCGGGTCATCCCGACCTACCTGGCCCGTGAGGTCGCCGAGGTCGTACCGGGCGCGCAGTACGTCGAGATTCCCGACGCCGGCCATTTCGGCTACCTCGAGCAGCCGGCGAAGGTGAATCAGGTGCTGATCGACTTCCTTGGTTGATGAACCGCCGTCAGCACATGGTCGCCCGTGACCGTCCATCGGCCGTCGAATCCGGCGATCGTCGTACCGGGGAGCAGTATCCGCCCGGTGAACGTGCCGTCCTCCGGGTCGATGACGAGCTCGCAGTCGGTGAAGTCGAGCCAGGCCCGCGTCAGCGGATACCACGTCTTGTAGATGCTCTCCTTGGCGCTGAACAACACCCGGCCCCAGTGGATCGTGGGGTACTGGGCCGCGAGCCTGGTCAGCATCCGCACCTCACCGGCAACGGTGACCGCGCGGTCGACGCCATCAGGAAGCGGCTGATGGACTTCGGCATCGATTCCGACCGAGGCGATACCCGGTGCGCTCGTGACTGCCGCAGCACGGTATCCATCGCAGTGCGCCAGGCTGCCCACGACGCCGTCAGGCCAGATCGGTTCGCGCTTCTTCCCGGCCAGGATCGGCACGGCCGGATGTCCGAGCCGCGCGAGCGCCTGCCGCGCGCAGTAGCGGACCGTCGCGAACTCCGCGCGCCGCTTCGGTACGGCGCGCGCGATCGCCGCGTCCTCCTGCGGCAGCAGGGTGCTGAGGGGGACGTCGCTGGTCCGCTCGACGACCTCGACGACGTCCGGCAGCAGCGCTGAGATCCCGGTCCGGCCGGTCATTTCGTTAGGGTAGCCTACCCTTTACGGGCTGGGAGGCAGCTCCTCGAAGGGAAACCAATGAGCATCGAACCGCTGGCCCTTGACGGGGTCGTTCCGTTCCCGCCGGAGACGGCAGCCGAGTACGTCGCCGCCGGATACTGGCGGGACCAGACGCTGCCGGAGCTGCTGTTCGCCACCGCGGAGCGGTTTCCCGACAAGCTCGCCGTCATCGACCGCAAGGCCGAGCTGAGCTACACGCAGCTCACGGACGAGGTCCTGCGCCTCGCGGCCGGCCTGCAGGAGCTGGGGATCGACCGCGGCGACCGCGTCGTCGTCCACCTGCCCAACATCTACGAGTACATCGCCTTCGTCTTCGCCTTGTGGGAGATCGGGGCGGTTCCGATCGTCGCCCCGATCGCGCACCGCCGGGCCGAGATCGAGCACTTCATCGAGATCGGCGAGGCGCGTGCGTACATCACCGTCGCCTCGGACAGCGGTACCGATCTGGCCGCGATGGCCGCCGAGCTGAAGCAGCGCTGGTCGCATCTCGAGCACACCGTCGTCCTCGAGCGGGACGGCGGCGGCGCCGAGTACGAAGCGTTGCAGTCCAAGGGATCGCTCGCGCACGCGCGCCGCTGCAACCCGCAGGACGTCGCGCTGTTGCAGATGTCCGGCGGTACGACGGGCGTCCCGAAGCTGATGCCGCACACGCACCAGACGTACGGCTACGCGCTGCGGCGCAGCGTCGGGGAACGCGGGATCACCGAGCGCACCGTGCATCTGCTGGTGATCCCGATCTGCCACAGCATGTCGACGCGCTCGCCCGGCTTCCTCGGCGCGTTCAGCGTCGGCGCCACCATCGTGATCGCGCCGAACGGTAGCCCCGACACGGCGTTCCCGCTGATCGCGAAGCACGGGGTGACCCGTGTCTCGCTGGTCCCGCCGATCCTGCTGGCCTGGCTGAACTCCTCGCTGCGGAAGTCCTACGACCTGTCCAGCCTGCAGGTGCTCATGTGCGGCGGCGCGAAACTGGTCGAAGCGGTGGCGAGCCGGGTCGAGCCCGAGTTCGGCGTCCAGCTGTCGCAGAGCTTCGGGATGGGGGAGGGGCTCGTCGTCAGTAATCCCGCGGACGTCGACCGCGCCACCAGCGTGCGCTACCAGGGCCGGCCGGCCTCGGCGGCCGACGAGATCCAGGTCATCGATGACGAGGGCAACGAAGTGCCGCCGGGCGCCCCTGGTCACCTGCTGACCCGCGGGCCGTCGGTGATCCGCGGCTACTACCGCAACCCCGAGCAGAACGCGCTGGCCTTCACCAGCGACGGCTTCTACCGCACCGGTGACATCGTCGAGCGCGACGAGCGGGGTTTCATCCGGGTCGTCGGCCGGTCGAAGGACCAGATCAACCGGGGCGGCGAGAAGATCGCGCCTGAGGAGCTGGAGAACGCGCTGCTCACGCACGACGGCGTCCACAACGTCTCGGTCGTCGGCATCGATGACGACGTGCTCGGCGAGCGGGTCAAGGCGTACCTGATCCCCCGGACGCCGGAGAGCGCGGCCGAGCTCACGTTGGGCAAGCTGCGCCAGTTCCTGCGCGACAAGGGGCTCGCGACGTTCAAGCTCCCGGACGTCGTGGAGGTCGTCGACGAGTTCCCGTACACCGCCGTCGGCAAGGTCAGCAAGCGCCTCCAGCGCGAGCTGAACTAGCCGGATGTCGACACGTGTCCTCGTCGTCGGAGCCGGCCCGGTCGGAATGGTCTGCGCGCTGGCGCTGAACCGGCTGGGCATACCGGTGACCGTTCTCGAGTCCGAACCGGCGCCGGTCAAGGATCAGCGCGCGGCGACCATCCACCCGAGCACGCTGGAGATGCTCGACGAGCTGGGCGTCACCGAGAAGATCATGGCGCACGGTTTGGTCTCCAGCACCTACCGCTTCCACGACCGGCCGACCGGCGAGGTCGTGGCGGAGTTCGATCTCGGCCGGCTCGCGAACGAGGTCCGGTTCCCGTACGTGCTGCAGTTCGAGCAGTACAAGCTGACCGCCGCGATCGCCGCGGAGTACGCGAACGAGTCCGATTTCGACGTCCGGTTCGCGCACACGCTGACCGGCCTGACCGAGACCGCGAACGGTATCGAGGCGGAGTACACCTCAGCGGCCGGGCCGGAACGCCTGTCGGTGGCCTACGTGATCGGCTGTGACGGCGGCCGATCGACGGTCCGCAAGCTCGCCGGGATCGACTTCGAGGGCTTCACCTATCCCGAGCGGTTCATCAAGATCGCGACCAGCTTCGACCTGCAGGCCGTCAAGCCGAATCTGTCGTTCCGCAACTACTTCTCCGACCCCAACGAGTGGGCCAACGTCTTCAAGGTGCGCGGTGAGTCCCCCGCGGGGCTCTGGCGGGTGATCCTGCCGATCCCCGCCGACGAGGACGACGCCACCGCGTTGTCACCGGCGCGCGTCGAGCAGCGGCTGCAGAAGTTCCTCCCGAAGGCCGGCGCGTACCACGTCGAGTACCGCGACGTGTACGGCGTCAACCAGCGGGTGGCCGCGAGCTTCCGCCGCGGGCGGATCCTGCTCGCCGGCGACAGCGCGCACGTCAACAACCCGATCGGCGGGATGGGGATGAACGGCGGTATCCACGACGCCGTCAATCTGACCGAGAAGCTCGCCAAGGTGATCGCCGGCGCGAGTGACGACCTGCTGGATCTCTACAGCCGCCAGCGTCGCCATGCCGCGGTGAACTACGTGCAGGCGCAGACGATCGCCAACAAGCGGTTGCTGGAGGAGCGCGATCCCGAGGTGCGGCGGCGCAACTTCGACCAGTTGCGCCGGACCGCCGAGGAGTTCGGGACCGCGCGTGCCTATATGCGCCGCGCGGCCCTGTTCGACAGCCTTCAGGACGCCGCCGCCGTCACCTGAGCAGTAGCTCGGCCAGCAGCGGGCCCCACTTCGGAATCCCGGAGTCGGGCTCGAGGATGGACTGGTGGTCCTCGTCCGCGGCGACGAAGAAGGAGAAGTCGGTCAGGTAGCTGTCCCAGCCCAGCGCGTCCTCTCGACCCAGCTCCGCCATCCGGGCGCCATGTGTCGCGGACGACGCGATTACGAGCGTCCGGATGTCGAGCGTGCCGCGCGTGGGCGCCGCGGTCAGGACGTCGCACCGGAGCCCGGCCGTCTCGACAGCCTTGAGCTGCTGCGCGTCGGCGAGCAACGCGTCGTACGCCTCCTGACCGAAGGCTTTCAGCATCTCGTCCCGCATCGACTCGGCGGTCCCCGGTCGCTCGAGGCGCTCCGCGGCGTTCTCCGCGCCGGCGGGCATGGCGTCCACGATGACCAGGGATTCGACGCGCTCGCCGCGTTCGATGAACTGGCGCGCCACGGCGAACATGATGTGCGCGCCGTACGACCACCCCACCAGCTCGTACGGGCCGGCCGGCTGCAGCTCCTGGATGACGTCGGCATAGGTCGAGGCGAGATCGTCGATATCGTCGAACTCGATGTCCACACCGGCGATCGCCGGATCGTCGAGGCCGACCAGCCCGACGCCGTCCGGCAGATAGCTCGACAGCTCCGCGTACATGAACGAGGCGCCGAACTTCGGGTGGGCGCAGAACACGTTGCGGCCGTTCCGGGACGGCGTGAGCCGGGTCGCGATCGCGGTGATGCCGACCTCGGGATCGGCGTCCGGATGCAGCTTCCGATCGATCACCGAGCTCAGCTCGCCGATCGTCGACGCGGTGATGACGTCGCGCATCGCGATGTTCACCGCGAAGGCGCGATTCAGCTGCGAGGCCAGTCGCATCGCCGCGAGCGAATGCCCGCCGAGCCGGAAGAAGTCGTTCGCGGCTCCGAGCTCCAGACCCTCGTCGAGGTCGAGCACGGCCCGGAAGATCGCGGCCACCGCGAGCTCCGTCTCCGACTCGAGCTCCCGGCCCGCGCTGACTCCGGACGCCGCCACGTCCGGCGCGGGCAAGGCCCGGCGATCCAGCTTCCCGGTCGGGGTGAGCGGGAAGGTGTCCACCACGACCAGGGCCGCCGGGACCATGTAGTCCGGCAGGAACTTGGCCAGGTGATTGCGCAACGGCTCGGTGACGTCGGCGTCCGTGATGGTGCTGTAGTAGGCAGCCAGCTGCAGCCCGGTCGAGTGCTCGAAGGCGACCACTTCGGCCCGGGTGATCCCGGGGAACTCCTGGACGACGTCCCGGATCTCGTCCGGCTCGATCCGGTAACCGCGGATCTTGATCTGCTCGTCGGCGCGACCGAGGTAGTCGATCATCCCGTCGTCGTTCCACCGCGCGAGATCGCCGGTGCGATACATGCGTGCGGCCGGCTCCCACGGGCAGGCGACGAAACGTTCGGCGGTCATGGCGGCCTGGCCCCAGTAGCCACGCGCGGTTCCCTCGCCGGCCAGGTAGAGCTCACCCGCGACACCGGGCAGGGCGGGTTGCAGGTTCTCGTCGAGGATGTAGGCCCGGGTGTTGAAGATCGGCGTCCCGACACTCGACGTCGTGCTGTCGGCCAGGTCAGCGCCGAGGGCGTTGATCGTGTACTCGGTCGGTCCGTAGAGGTTGTACGACTCGACCCCGGGTGCGTCGCGCAGCTGCTGCCACAGCCGGTCGGGGACGGCCTCGCCGCCGAGGGAGACGAAGACGACACCGGGCGCGTCGGAAGCCACGGAGCGGCCGGCCGGACGATCGCGGTCGAGCAGTCCTTCTTCGACGAGCAGTTGCCCGTACGACGGGGTCACGTCGAACCCGTCCATGCACACCTCGTCGTAGTGCGCCAGCAGCCGCTGGTGGTCGCGGCGCATCTCCTCGTCGATGACGTGCACCTCGTGGCCGTTCAGCAGCCAGAACAGCTGCTCCCAGGAGGCGTCGAAGGAGAAGGACGTCGTGTGCGCGATCTTCATCCGGCGACCGAGCTGGTGGTCGACGACTCGATCGAAGATCTTCTCGACGTGGTTGACGTACATGTTGGTGAGCCCGCGGTAGCCGACGGCGACGCCCTTCGGCCGTCCGGTGGTTCCCGAGGTGAAGATGATGTACGCGAGGTTGTCGAGCGAGACCGGCCCGCCGCGTTCGGCGTCCGTGATCGGATCGGGAGCGGTCCGTGCGAGGCGATCCAGGATCGTCGCCGAGTCCAGGTTGATCACCTGGCCGGCAGCGCCGGTGATCCGGTCCACGTCGCGGTCGGTCGTCAGCGTCACGGTCGGTTCGGCGACCTCGACCATGTAGTTGATCCGCTCGTCCGGCAGCTCGCAGTCCACCGGGACGTAGGCGGCGCCGAGCGCGAACACCGCGAACATCGCGATGACCGTGCGCTCGTCACGCGGTAGCAGCAGCGCGACCCGATGCTCAGGACGCACGCCCTCCTCCAGGAGCAGGCGGGCGTAGCGATTCACCTCGGCGGCGAACTCCGTGAAGGTGAACCGGCGCGGACCGGCAACCAGCGCCGTCTCCGACGCGGACACCAGCACCTGCCGGTTCAGCAACTCGGCGACCGTGACCGGCTCGATCTCGCGGACGAGATCAGCGGGGATACCCGTGTGCGGGTCGGTCTCGGTCGGCAACAGCGCGGACAGCATGCCGACCGGCTCGTCGAGCCGTCCGGTGAGCGAGACGAGGACCTGGACGTAGCGCTTGAGCAGCAACTCCGCGGCCGACGGTTCGAACACGTCGCGGCGGTAGGACAACCGCACGTGTACGGTCGCGGCTCCGTCGCGCTCCTCCGGGTCGACCGCGAACGTGACGGGGTAGTGGGTCGCGTCGTCGACCTTGGCGCCGACGACCTCCAACCCGCCGATGTCCTTCCCGCCGGTCTTGGCCAACGGCATGTTCTGCACCACGAACAACGTGTCGAACAGAACCGGTACGCCGGCATTGGTCTGGATCTGGGTCAGAGCGGCTTGCGGATGGTCGATGACGCCCAGCAGCTCGGACTGGACCTGAGCGAGCAGCTCCCGCTTGGTGGCGAACGGCGGCAGGTTCACCCGCATCGGGACCGTGTTGAACAGCAGTCCGATGATGCGGTCGGCGTCCGCCAACGCCGGCGGCCGGCCGGAGACGGTGTTGCCGAAGACCACGTCATTGCTACCGGTGAGCCGGCCGAGCGTGATCCCCCAGGCGGTCTGCAGCAGGGCGCCTGCCGTGACCTTGGCGTCGCGGGCGGCCTGGAACACCGTCGCGGCCTCGGCCGGGCTGAGATCGAGGTTCAGCTCACCCATCTCGCCTTGGGCGTCACCGCGGTCGACGAAGTCCGGGCACAGCAGCGTCGGGCCGGTCACCTCCGCCAGGTAGTCGTCCCAGGCGCGATAGGCGGCACCGGGGTCCTGGTCGTCGACCCAGTCCAGGTACGAGCGGAAGGACGCCGGGGGCACCCGATCGACGTACCCGGGATCGCCGTAGATGCTGAGGATCTCGGTGAGCAGCGAGTTGATGGACCAGCCGTCCAGCAGGATGTGCTCGAAGCTCATCACCAGCGTCCACGCGTCGTCGCCGTGTTCGAGCAGCGTGAAGCGAATCAGCGGCGGCGTCTCGAAGTCGAACGGCTCACCGCGCTCGGCGGTGAGGAACTGCTCGACATCGATAGCGTGGTCCCGGATCACCCGCACCGGGACCTCGACGCCGGACGGGATCACCTGTACGTCCCCAGGCGGGACGAACGCGGCCCGGAGGTTGGGGTACCTGTCCATCGCGCTCGTGATGGCAGCCGTCATCCGCTCGGGATCGAGCGCTCCCACGAGCTGCCGGGTGATCTGCGAGACGTAGGTGTTGTGGTCGTCGGACTCCTGGGACCGCAGGAGGTGGTAGAACAACCCGCGCTGCAGCGGGGCGAGCGGAAGGATCTGGGCGTCGCGCCCGTACCGGGCGCGGATGGACTCTTCTTCGCCGGGCGTGAGCGTGACCCGGTCAGCGCGTCGCAGCGTGAACGCGGCTCGCCGCTCGCGGCCAGGCGCCGGGACGCCGCTGATCTCCTCGGCGATCGCGGCGGCCAGCGCCTGTGCATCGACATCGGCAGTGGACGCCGAGGCTGCCCACACGCGGACGGCGTCCGCGGCAATGAGGACCTGGATGTCGAGCCCGTCCTCGGCAGGTTCGAGAATCAGCTCCGCGTCGCTCCGGAAGATGCCGACCCGGATTCGCGGCGTCGGAACATCGTCGAAGAAGCGGCTGAACCGGGGGTGCCCGGCCAGGACGGCGTACTCGGCCGCTCGCTCCGGGCTCAGCCCGATCACGTCGCCATCATCAAGCCGGACAGGGAATCCGGGACTGCCGGACTCGTGGAGCTCGACCAGCAGATCACCGTCGGCGATCTCAGCCAACGCCTTGGCGACCGCCGTCAGTACGACGGAGCGCAGCGAAGTTCCGGCGAGGGTGGACGTGGCACGGCTGGCCGTACCACTCGAAGCAGCCGAGTCGCCGCGCTGCCGCAGTACCGTGTCGGTCGCATCAGCGAGTTCGTCGACCCAGTCCTCCCAGAACGGATCGTCGACGATGGCGGTCAGCTCGTCGTCGCTGTGCTCGGTTGCGATTCGGGCCGAGGTGACGACCATCGGAATGCTTGCCTGGTAGGCCGCGACCAGCTCGGTGAGTTTCTCCCGGACCGCGTCCAGCAGTTCTGGGTTGCTCGTCTCGCCGACCAGCTCACCGGTGCCGTCGTCGCGGATTGCCAACTGCAAGTTGCCCGACAGGGCGTGGCTGACGTGGTCGATCGCGACCCGCCAGTGCGGAGCCACGCTGATGTCGAAATCGTTGAGTGGCAAGTGGAAGCGGTGGACCGCACCGGTGGCGGGGAGATCGTTGCCTCCGGCCCGGACAATCTGGGCGAGTTGCTTGACCGTCACGTCCGGATGCTGAGCGCCAAGTACCAGGAAGCGTGCGGTGTTCCGCAGCAACCGTGCGGTGGTCTCCGCCGAGAACAACTCGCGGGCCGCGTTCAGGTTCACCCCGAAGGCGCCGCTACCCAGCCGTTCGATACTCGACACGAGATCGAACAGCGCGGGCTGAGCGGCCAGCGGCCCGGCCGCGGCGGTCGATACGTAGTTCCGCAGCGGCGACGCGGCGTCGCCGCCGCGATCCACGTAGGCGGCCATCACCTGGAAGAGCGGGCTGATCCCCACCTGGCGCGGCGGGTTCACCGCCTCGACGACGTGCTCGAACGGAACGAGTTTGTGGTCAGCGGCCTCGAGCATCCGATCGCGGCATCCGAGCAGCATCTGCGCGAACCCGGCGTCGGCGTCGATATCGGCACGCACCACGACGGTGTTCACGAAGTAGCCGATCAGGTCCTGCAACTCGGGCTGGTCGCGCAGACTGGCCGGGGTGCCGATCGGTACGGTCTCGCCGGCTCCTTCGTCCCAGAGCGCCAGGGAGAAGGCCGCAAGTAAGGCCTGCAGCGGAGTGGCCTTGTGCTCGATCAGGAATTCGTCGACCGCGGCTGTCTCGGTGCCGGTGAGGGACGTCGAGGCAGGCCGGATGGTTCGTTCTTCGGAGCTGTCCCGGGACTGGTCGAGCGGCAGCACGGTCTCCGTCGGGAGATCCGACAGCGTGTTCTGCCAGTACTGCAGGTCCGACTGATAGCGGGATGCCGGGTCGTTCCGGCTCCCGAGCACGTGCCGCTGCCAGACCGTGAAGTCCGCGTACTGCGTCGGCAACGGTGCGAGCTCGGCGGGCTTGCCGGTTGCCGCTTCGACGTAGAACCTGTTCAGTTCCTGAATCAGCGTCCCGAAGGAGTCCGCGTCGGTCACGATGTGATGCCCGTAAGCGATCAGCACATCGCCGTCGGAGTGGCGCAGCAGATGGAATTTCAGCCCGAACTCGGAGGTGAAGTCCAGCGGCAGCGCGGCGACCTGAGCGATCTTGTCGGGGAGCGATCCGGAATCGACCTGTTCGATCTCCAGGACCTTGGCGTCGTCCGCGGGTTCCGGAGCGATGACCTGGCGCAGCGACGAGCTCTCCTCGTCCGGCACCAGGATCGTGCGCAAGATCTCGTGCCGGGCGACGACTCGGCGTACCGCCGTTGCCAACGCATCCAGGTCGAGCCGCTCGTCTGCCTGCAGCACGACCTCGGTCCGATAGATCGAGCGGCCGGCGATCTGCTCGGTGAACCAGAGCGATTGCTGGCCGTAGGAGACGGGGAGGACGGCGGGGCGCGGTAGCTCGCCGATCCGGGTGCCGGAGGTCTCGACGGCTCCGGCGGTGCTGTCGGCGATGCGGGCGAGCTCGTTGATCCGGGGGTGGTCGAAGACATCGCGCAAGGTCAGCGCGGCGCCGAGCAGCGCGTTGGCGCGGGCGACCACGCGGGCGGCCAGCAGGGAGTGTCCGCCGAGGCGGAAGAAGTCGCTGTCGGCACCGAGTTCGTCGGTGAGCTGTAGAACGTCGCGGAAGATGCCCGCCAAGACGATCTCGGTGTGGCTCTCCGGTGCGCGGCCGTCAGCAGCACCTGCGGTCAGGTCAGGCCGCGGCAGCGCGCGACGGTCCAGTTTCCCGTTGGCAGTAACGGGGAATCGGTCCAGCTGGGTGTACGTCGTGGGGACCATGTAGTCCGGCAGCGACTGGGCGACATGCGCTCGCAGCTCCTCGTCCGGCACGGCGCCGCCGGTCAGGTAGGCGGCGAGGAACTTGCCGCCGGCGGGGTGCTCCAACGCGACGACTGCCGCACCCGAAACCTCTGGGTGCTGTTCGAGGGCGGCGCGAATCTCGGCGGGTTCGATCCGGTAGCCGCGGATCTTCACCTGGTCGTCGCTGCGGCCGAGGTATTCGAGTTGTCCTGCGGAGTCCCAGCGCGCGAGGTCGCCGGTGCGGTAGAGCCGGGTTCCGTTGTCGTTGGCAACGAATCGCTGGGCGGTGAGGGCCGGGTCGGCGATGTAGCCGTCGGCGAGTTGGACGCCGCCGAGGTAGAGCTCTCCTGTTGTTCCGGCCGGTACCGGGCGCAGCCAGCTGTCGAGGACGTGCGCCGTGGTGTTGGCGACCGGGGCGCCGATCTGAAGGTGCCCGGTGGTGGCGTCGCCGGTGACTTCGGTGGAGCCGTAGAAGTTGTGCAGTTCTGCTTGTGGTGCAGCGGATCGCATGCTGTTCGCGGTGGAGCGGGTGAGCGGTTCGCCCGAAGAAATCCAGTGCTTGAGCGTCGTCAACGGCGCGTCGTTCCGGACGAGGACGTCGGCGAGGCTGGGCACAGTGAGCAGATGGGTGACGCGGTGCTGCGTGATGGTGTCGAGGAGCCCGGCCGGGTCCTGGGCGGTTTCGGCGGGGACGACAACGATTCGGGTGCCGGCGATCAGCGGGCCGAACAGCTCGGTCACGGCGTCGACGAATCCGAGGCCGCTCTTGGAGAGCGCGACGTCGTCCGGCCCGTAGTTCAGTAGTTGCCGGCCCCAGGCGAGGCGGTTGACGAGTGCGCGGTGGGAGAGGGTGACGCCCTTGGGATTGCCTGTCGTTCCGGAGGTGAAGATGACGACGGCTGCATCGAGGTCGTTCACCGGCCGGTTCAGGACCGGCGCCGTTTCCGCACTGGCGCCTGGGACTTCCGTGATCACGACGGCGGGTGCGGCGACGTCGAGGATGTGTTGGATGCGATCTGCGGGGTAGGCCGGATCGATCGGCACATAAGCCGCTCCGGCGCGCAGGACGCCGGCCAGCGCGACGACCAGGTCGACCGACCGCGGCATGGTGATCGCGACCCGGTCTCCGACCTGCACACCCCGCCCGACGAGGTCGTTCGCGAAAGCGTTGACCCGGGCGTCGAACTCGGCGTAAGTCAGAGTGCCGTCCGCAGCGACGATGGCGACCGCGTCCGGGCTGGCCGCAACCTGTCGGCGGAGCAACTCGTCAACAGTTGCCCTGGGCACCTCGACCGTTTCGCCCTGGGGCTGCGACGAGGTGTCCGGGGTGATCAGTTCGTACAGGGTCGGC
The DNA here is from genome assembly GCF_055584105.1 of Kribbella sp. NPDC104218. NCBI lineage: Bacteria > Bacillati > Actinomycetota > Actinomycetes > Propionibacteriales > Kribbellaceae > Kribbella > Kribbella sp. NPDC104218. The sequence goes on along the minus strand of NZ_JBVJMQ010000001.1, from coordinate 29,696 downwards.
GAACCGCCGAGGGCGGCGCCGAGGAAACGACCGAACTGTTCGGCATGCAACGCGGTATCGCCGATGGCGGAGCCTGTCGACAACTCGAGGCGGAGTCCGGCGTCGGCGTCGCGGTAGATCGCGAGATCGAGGGACCCGACCGGGCCGGTGCTGATCGTCTCGCTGACGCCCAGGCTGGACGCCGAGTCGAAGAGCCTGATGTTGATGGTCGGCAGGGTGAGGTACGACGCCTGCCCGCCCGGCCAGGAGCGGGCGATCTCGTGGTCTTCGACAGCTGTGTGCCGCCGCGAGGTCTTCAGCTGGTCCGCGACCACCTGGAGCACGTGGCTGACGGTGTCGTACGGGCTGATCGCGGTGACGACCGGGATCGCTCGTGAGATCGCGCTGGGTGTTTTCAGCGCCTCGCGGTCGTCACGCAGCATCAGCGGAACCCGGACAGCGAGGTGATCACGGCTCTCGGCGAGCGCGGTGTAGACGCCCCACAAGGCGATCAGCGCATCGGTCCAGGTGACGCGCGCGGCGCGGGCGAGCTGCTGGATCCTCGGATAGGCGTCGTCCGGGATCGGGACGGCGACCGGTCGGCTCGACGAGACGAAGACCTCGGACAGGTCCTCCGCCGGGCCGGCGGTCTCGATGCCGAGGATCTCGTTCCAGTACACGAGATCTGCGTCGGTGCCGGCTTCGTGGGTGAGGTTCTGCAGGCTGCCGAACCAGCCGTCGGGCACGGCGTCGCCGGCGAAGATCTCAGCGACGCGGCGAATGAACAGCGAGATGCTGTAGCCGTCGACGAGCAGGATGTTGGTGATCAGGATCCACGCCCAGCTCCCGTCGCTGCGGCGAACCAGCGTGGACGACGTCGCCGGCTCGGCCGTGGTGGCCGGTGCGGTCATGAGTTGTCCGCGGGCCAGCGCCCGGATCCGGTCGTCGCCGTACGTGGCGTCGACGATCTCTGTCGGGAGCGTCACATCCGGGTCGACGTACAGGAACGGGACGCCGTCGTCGTCGCCGAAACGGGCCCGGAGCGCATCGGTCTCGGCGAATGCGCGGCTGACCGCGGCGGCGAACGCGGCCGGATCGACCGTGCCGTCGAGCCAGATCAGCTGACCCGCGCAGAAGACCGAAGACTCGGGAGCGAGCTTGCGTGCCACCCAGTTGCCCCGCTGGCTCGTACTCAACTCCACACGATCAAAAGCCGTCAACGGACGCACACCCACTTCTCTTGGGACGAGGTGACGATCACTGCCACAGCAATGAAGGTTAGGCTAACCTTGCGCCGTGCCGCCATCCATCCCTGCGATCCCGTGGGCGCCCGCTGACCCACCTGCCGTCCAGCCGTTCGCGGCCGATCCCGGGATGACAGCCGGCCGATTTCTGCTCCGTGTGATCCTCTCTGTACGGCGGGTGACCGTCCCGGCCGCGCTGGCCGCCACGCTGTGGCAGGTGGGCGAGGCGGCGGTCCCGGTGGTGATGGGCCTTGCGATCGACCGGGCGCTGGCTACCGGGGATGCGGGCCAGCTGGTCCTGTGGATCGGTGCGTTGGTGGGCCTGTACGTCGGGCTGACGGCAGCTGCGAAGTTCGCCATCCAGCTGACCGCGTACGCCATTCAGCTGCTGCAGCATCGCCTCCGGAGCACTCTCTCGGCCAGCGTGCTGCATCCGGTCGCAGGCGGCGCCCACGCGCCGGACGGCGGTGTCGTCTCGCTGATGACCAACGACGTCGGCCGGATGGCCAACGGCGTTCAGCTGGTGATCATGCCGATCGCGCGGGTCGTGACCATCGGATTCATCGCCGTCTCGCTGCTGACGACGCACTGGCTCCTCGGGCTCGCGGTGCTGGTCGGGGCGCCGGTGGCGGTGTGGTTGATGGGTGTGCTCAGCGAGCGGCTGTCGCGGGACACCCGCGAGTACCAAGGGCTGCTGGCCACCACGGTCGGGCTGGCCACAGATGTGGTGGCCGGCTATCGGGTGGTCAAGGGGATCCGTGCTGAGACCGAGGCGACCCGCAGATACCAGCAGGCAAGCCAGGAGACGCTCGTCGGCGCCAAGCGGAACGCAGGGCTGCTGGGGAGGTTCCTGATGGGCTCCGGTGTGGTCACCGGCGTGTTCGTCGCAGCGGTGATGGGGCTGGCGGGCTGGTTCGCCGTCAACGGTCAGCTGAGCATCGGCGAGCTGATCGCCGCCGTCGGGCTCGCTCAGGCGCTGCTGCCGCAGATCCAATCGATCGCGAACGACTCCATCCCCAACCTCGCCGGGTCGCGCGCGTCGTCCGCACGCATCCTCGACGTGCTGCAGTCCGATGTCGCCGCGGTGCCCGAGCCCGACGACGCCGTACCGTCGCCGGTTGCGCAGCTGCCGGTGCTGGAGGTGTGCACGCCCGGTACGACGATCCGGGTGGAGCCCGGTGAACTCGTGGGTGTCCGCACCGACGACGTGACCGCGGCCCGTATCGCAGAGGCGTTGCTGGACCCGCACGAGCCCGGCGGCGAGATTGCGGTGCGGCTGGACGGCGTCGCGGCGGGTGAGCTGAGCGCGCGGGAGTACCGCGCCCGGGTCACCTTCACACCGCACCGGGTGACGCTGTTCGGCGGAACGATTCGCGACAATCTCACTGTTACGGCGGCCACTCCCGAGCTGGTGCCGGCGGCGGTGCGAGCCGCGGCCTGTGACGACTTTGCTGCCGATCTCGACCTTCCGGTCGGCGAGGACGGTAACCGCTTCTCCGGCGGTCAGCTCCAGCGACTTGCGCTGGCGCGCGCCCTGGCGAGCGACGCGCCGGTGCTCGTGCTGCACGACCCGACCACGGCGGTCGACTCGGTTACCGAACACACGATCGCGGAGCGGATGCGCGCCGTCCGCGCGGGCCGCTCGACGCTGCTGATCGCGTCGTCCCCCGCCTTGCTGAGCAGCTGCGACCGCGTCGTCGACGTACCGGTCAGTGTTGGGAGAACCGCGTGAGCCAAGCATCCGCCGCGCTGCCGGTCGCGAGCGGCAAGCAGACAGCCAAAGAGGTCTGGCGGCTCAGCCGCGGGCATCGCCTCCGGCTCGTCGCTGTCGGCGTATTGGGGATCGTCAGTACTGCCGTCAACGTGATCCCGCCGGTCATCATCGGGTTCCTCGTCGACCGGGTCCGGGCCGGGACCGCTGACCTCGGCACTGTGCTGGTGGTTGCGGTCACGATGGTGCTCTCGGCGGTTCTCGGCGCGGCCGGAACCGCGGTGACGATCGTGCTGGCCACTCGCGTCTACCACACCATCCTCGCCGGACTGCGCGAACAGCTCGTCGGCCGCGCGATGACGCTCCCGCAGCACCTCGTCGAACGCGCCGGGACGGGCGACCTGATCTCCCGGACCAGCGACGACGTGACCGCCGTCGCCGACGCCGCGCCCGCGGTCATCCCGGCCCTTACCGTCACGGCGTTCACCATCGTCGTCTCGCTGGGCGGGTTGGCAGCGCTGGAATGGCCGTACGCCGCCGCGTTTGCCGTCGTCCTGCCCGTCTACGTTTTCGTCATGCGCTGGTACCTGCGCATCGGTCCGCGGGTCTACGCCGCCGAACGTGCGGCGATGAGCGCGCGGGCCCAGCAGATCCTCGAATCCCAGCGTGGCTATGCCACCGTGCTCGGGCTCGGGCTCACCGAGCAGCGGCACCGCAGCGTCCTGGCCGCGTCCTGGGACGTCGCGCTGTGGACGCTTCGCGCCCGCGCTGTCGGCGTCCTGCTGAGCCTCCGCCTGAACCTCGGCGAGTGCCTGAGCCTCGCCACTGTCCTAGTCGTCGGCTTCTTCCTGATCAGGGCGGACGTGTCCACCGTCGGCGCGGCCACCGCCGCGATGCTGCTCGTCCTGCGCCTGCTCGGACCGGTCAACGAACTGGTGTTCGTCGTCGACGACCTCCAGTCGGCCCTGGCATCGCTCAGCCGGATGATTGGCGTCGCCACGATTCCGGCGGAAGCAGACGAGCCGGCCGCGACCGCCGGTACGGGCGTCGCGGTGCGGCTCGACGAGGTCGCCTTCCGCTACGGCGACGGCCCTCGCCTGTTCGACGACCTGACCCTCGACATCCCGACCGGGCAGCGGACTGCTGTGGTCGGCGCGTCCGGGGCCGGTAAGACGACGCTGGCCGCCGTCATCGCCGGCATCCATCTCCCCGAGGACGGGACAGTGGCCCGGCCCGGCCGGACGACGTTGATCACCCAAGAGACGCATGTGTTCGCGGGCACCCTGCGGGACAACCTCACGCTCGGCGCCCCGACGGCCACCGACGACGACATCCAGGCCGCGCTGGACGCGACGGGCGCGGCCGGTCTGCTCGACCTGCTGCCGGACGGTCTGAACACGATGATCGGCACCGGCGGACATCCGCTGACCGATGCGCAGGCTCAGCAGCTCGCCCTGACCCGGCTCCTGCTCGCTGATCCGGAGCTGGCGATTCTCGACGAGGCGACCGCCGAAGCCGGCTCCACCCACGCGGGGTTGCTGGACCGGGCTGCCGACGCGGTGCTGCACGGACGCACCGGACTGGTGATCGCGCATCGCCTCTCGCAAGCGGCGACCTGCGATCGCATCGTCGTCATGGAGCACGGCCGGATCATCGAGAGCGGTACCCATGACGAGCTGGTCGCCGCCGGTGGCGTGTACGGCGGGCTGTGGAGCGCCTGGGAGGCCGGACGGAGCATGAACACCAAGGTAGGAAGGACTGGCTCATGACGGGAAGCCCGGACCGGGGCGGAGGGGCTGTTGTCGGTACGCCGGACAACACGGCGGTACGGACCGCGTTGTGGCGCGCCCTGCACACGCAGGTCGACGAGCTGCCGCGCGTCCTCGAGGACACGCTGGGGGCCCGGCTGGTGCAGGACGACGACGGCTGGCGTGAACGCGCCGACATGGTCCCCGCCGCCTCCCGGGGGCAGCGAGCCACGATCGTCGGGCGGGCACGGCTGACCGAGGAGCTGGTGGCGGAGGCCGCGAGCCGCGGCGTGGATCAGTACGTCGTCCTCGGCGCCGGCCTGGACACCTACGCTCAGCGTCATCCGGAGACGACGATGACCGTCTTCGAGATCGACCAGCCGGAGACCCAGGCCTGGAAGCGGCACCGCCTGGCCGAGCTCGGGCTGGGCATCCCGGATCACCTGCGCCTGGTCCCGGTCGACTTCGAGGCGCACGACGACTGGTGGGAGCGCCTGCAGGCGGCGGGTTTCGACGCCACTCGTCCCGCGGTGGTGTCCTGGCTGGGCGTCACGATGTACCTGACCCAAGAGGCCACGTCGGCGACGCTCAAGCGGCTGGCCGACCTGCCGGCCGGCTCCTCGCTGATCCTCACGTTCTTCCTGCCGCTCGAGGATCTCCGGCCCGAGGACGTCCCGATCCGGCGCGCTTCCCGAGAGGGCGCCCGGCGTTCCGGCACGCCGTTCGTCAGCTTCTACACCCCCGGCCAGGCCATCGAGCTGGCCAAGCAGGCAGGGTTCGCCGACGTCGAGCACGTCTCGGCGACCGGCCTGGAGGAGCGGTACTTCGCCGGCCGCACCGACGGCCTGCGCCCGTACAGCGGCGAGGAAGTTCTGATCGCCACCGTGAAAACGAACGAGGAGTTCTGATGAGTCTCACCACCGAGCAGCTGATCGCCGACGTCGCCGACGTGCTGTACATCCAGCCCACGGAGATCGACTACGAGCTGAGCCTGCGCGACCAGGGGATGGACTCGGTCCGGCTGATGGATCTGGTGGAGCGCTGGCGCACCGCGGGAGTCGACCGGATCGACTTCATCACCCTGGCCGAGGACTCGCGGCTGGGGCACTGGATCGAGGTCATCGAGAAGCTCCAGGCGGGTGAAGAAGTACCGTCCTGACCCGGCGGCAGGTGGGTGGTGCGGTCCCAGGGACCGCACCCACACCTCACGGCGCCAGCACGCGCAACGTGTTGCCCCAGCCGACGAGCGACGTCTCGACCAGCTTCAGGCCGGCGTCGGCGATGACCGCCTCGAGCTCGTCCTTGGTGCGGTATCCGGATCCGTGCAGGGTCAGCCGCAGGATGTCGAGCTCCGCGTCGTGTTCGTCCAGCTCCTCGGGGTCGAACGTCGCCTCGACCAGCAGCACCCGGCCATCCGGGCCCAGGCTCGCGGCGGCCCGCTGCAGGATCAGCCGCGCCTCGGCGTCCGGGTACTGCCCGAGCGTCTCGACGATCAGGACGGCGTCCGCGGGCTCGGTCTGCTCGAACACCGACTGCTCGGCGATGCGGATCCGGTCCCGTCGCGATTCGTCCGGGATGCTGGTCGGAAGGTCCTTGCGGAACCACTCGGCCGCGGTCGGAAGCGCCACGATCGTGACGGTCGCCTCCGGATGGGTCGCGGTCAGGTTGTCGGCGTGGACGCCGGCGCCGACCGAGTGCACGACGATCGTGCCGGCGCCCGCGAGGGCGGGTGACTTCGCGAGCGGCTCGGCGAGGATCTGCACGAACCGGGACTTGCTCTCCAGCCGCTTGTGCTCGAACGACGCCTCGCCGCGGAGCGCACCCCAGTCCTGGCCGGTGACCGACGCCAGCACCGGACGATCGTGGCGGACCGCCTCCTCGATGCCGTGGAAGGCCTGCGTCATCCGGAAGTCGACGCCGTCGGCAACCAAATGGTCGAGGACGGCCTCGCTGGTCAGGTACTCGCCGGTCTCGGTGAGTTTGTACTCGTCGCCGTCGCGGTCCACGAGCTCGATCGCCTGCAGGTAGCGCAGGAACTTCGCGAGCGAGCGTTCCTTCGCGCCGGTGTGCTCCGCGAGCGCGGGGAGGGTGCGGACGCCGCGGCTGATGCAGTCGCCGATCCCGAGGTTCGCGGCCGCCCGGATCGCCAGCGGCGGCAGCAATTCGGACATCTCGTGGAACTTCTTGAAGGCCCCCTCGTTGCGCTCCGGGTCCGGCAGGGCGGGATCCTCGTCCAGCGCCACCACCTCGGCGCGCCGCCAGTAGCCGGTGAAGTCGATGTCGGCCTTGTCGGCGCCGCGCTCCTCGATGAGGTACCGCCGCAGATCACGGACGACGGACTGCTCCCCGGCGAGCCATGCGAACATCGAACCGTCGCGCCGGCCGCCCGCGCGGACCGCCTGCAGCAGCAAGGGCTCGGTCCCCGCGGGGACTCCGTTCCGCACCACCCAGGTCACCTCGACGCCGGGGCGCGCGGGGAAGTCGATCCGGTGCGCCTCCTCGGCCACCTCGATGTAGACCTCGGCCTGCGCGTCGTCGGGCAGCTCCGCGAGCAGGCGGTCGATGGCCGGGATGGCCGTGTCGTCACCGACTACAAGGTGCCAGTCGTAGCCCTCGGCCGAACCGTTCGAGACCGACGGTCCGCCGACGTGGAGGCGATCGCCCGGGCTCGCCCGGTACGCCCACGTCGTCGCGACGCCCACGCCGTGCTTCACGAAGTCGATGTCGAGCTCGCGCGTCTGCGCGTCGTACCGCCGGACCGTGTAGACCCGCCAGAGCGACGCCGGGTCGGACGGCCAGCGGTACTTGCCGTCCTTGTACGCCGGGAGCACCGGCTCGCTCTCGCCGGGGTACGGGAAGATCAAGCGGACGTTGTCGTCGAAACCGTGGCTCGCGAACGCGGGGAACGTCGTACCGTCGTCCGCGGTGAACGAGCCCAGCTGATCACCGGTCAGGGTGATCCGGCGCAGGCCGGGAGTGACATCGACGACCCGCGCCACCTGCAGCTCCCGCAGCACAATGGCGTGGACGACGGTTGGGCGGACGCGACGCGGCACGGCGACTCCTCAGAACTGAAATTGACGTTGTTGACCTAGAGTCTCGCGCAGTGCGGCGGCTGCCTGTTCCGCGAACCCGAGAAGAGTGACTGTCGTCGCATCCGGGGTGATGCGATACCGGATCACGGCGCGGTACAGCTGCTCGGCACCCTCGGGGGTTGGCGGCAGGTCCGGCCCGTAGACCCGGGTGATGAGCACGGCGGGGGAGGGACCGCGTCGCAGGGCTCGGCGGCCGGCCTTGTTGTGGTAGCGCAGGAGGGCCAGCTCGGGGGTCGGGGTCGGCTCGGTTCCGTCGAGTGCGATGGCGGTGGTCGCGGTGAACGGACCGATCGGCGTGGTGCCGGGGATCAGCGGGACCTCTTCGTCGACCAGCGGTGCGATTCCTGAGGTGTGCAACGCGCTGCGGATGGCTTTGCGGACGACGTCCTCGGTGAGCTCGCCGTCCCAGCGGATGGTGGCCGCGGTGGCTGCTGTGAAGGCGGATTCGTCGACTGTCTGTGCTTGGGCCAGTAGGCCCTTCCAACGATCCAGATCGTCGGTGGCAGTCGCCTCGCCGGCTGCCTCGATGGCTTCGAGCGCGGGAACGAGTGCCGACGGCTGAGACTCGGGTCGCTGCAATGCCGCCGCCAACCGGTGCAGCGAGGCACGGTCGACGACTGCCGCGTGGACGGCGAGGACGGCGTCCGTCCGCGTGTGCGCGAGGGCCACTGGGCGACCGGCCGTGAGGTCGATGAGCTCGACGGCGGCCGGCCTGAGGGCGTCGACGTCCGCCAACTCCACGATCTGCGGCTGGACTGTCTCGGCGGGGAGGAGATGGGTGAACCAGAGCCGCCGGCTGCTCGCGTCTACCGAAAGGCGAAGTGCGTCCGTGGTGGCGACTAGTGCGCGGAACGCCGCGTCGATCGACTCGCTCGTCGACTCAGCGGGCAGGGTGATGAGCTCGGTGAAGACGTACTCGCTGGGTGCGGGGTCCGCCTCGCGTAGGCGCTCGAGGGCAGCGGACGTCGGGACCAGTATCGGCTCGACCGGCACGGCATCGTGCGTTAACAGCTGGGCGAGCGCACCGATCGTGCGCTGTGCGAACACGTCCGACAGTTTGAAAGTCAGATCGTGCTCACGTGCGGAGGCAACGATTCGGGCCGCGGAAATACTGTCGCCGCCGAGGCGGAAGAAGTCGTCGTCCACGCTGAGCTCGGTGTCGAGGTGCAGTACCGCGCGGAAGATGTCGGCGAGGGCGAGCTCGGTGTCGGTCTCGGGCGGTCGGCCGTCGGTCGCGCCGGCCGCCAGATCCGGTTGCGGCAATGCGCGGCGGTCCAGTTTCCCGTTGGCAGTAACGGGAAATTCGTCCAGGTGGGTGAAGGTCGTCGGGACCATGTAGTCCGGCAGCGATTGGGCGAGGTGTTCGCGCAGTTCGTCGGCCGGTACGGCGTCGCCAGTCAGGTAGGCCGCGAGGTACCTGCCGCCGGCCGGGTTGTCCAGCGCGACGACGGCCGCCCCCGCTACGGCGGAATGCTGTTCGAGGACTGCGCTGATCTCGCCGAGCTCGATCCGGTTCCCGCGGATCTTCACCTGGTCGTCGCCGCGGCCGAGGTACTCCAACTGTCCCTGGGCGTCCCACTGGACGACGTCGCCCGTGCGATACAACCGCGCGCCGTCGGTGCTGAACGGATCCGCCACGAATCGGTCCGCGGTCAGGCCCGACCGGGCGACGTACCCATCCGCGAGTTGGACGCCGCCCAGGTAGAGCTCACCGGCCACACCCACCGGCACCGGGCGCAACCAGGTATCCAGGACTCGCGTCGTCGTGTTCGCCACTGGGACACCGATCGGTACTCCGGCGGCATCAGGCTGAACCACCGGGTGCGCGGTCACGTCCACGGCCGCTTCGGTCGGCCCGTAGAGGTTGTGCAGCTCGGCGTTCGCGAACAGCTCAACGGCGCCGGCAGCGGTCGATACGGGAAGTGCTTCACCCGAGCAGAACACCCGGCGTACCGAAGCCACCGACGTCCGGTCCGGGGTCGAGGTGAGGAAGGCCTGCAGCATCGACGGCACGAAGTGCGTGACGGTTACGGCCTGACGATCGATCACTTCGAGCAGGTACTGCGGATCCTTGTGCCCGCCGTCCTGGGCCACGACCACCACGGCTCCGGTGATCAGCGGCAGGAAGAACTCCCACACCGACACGTCGAACGTGAACGGCGTCTTCAACAGCACCCGATCCGTCGCACCGATCTGGTAGTCGTCGCGCATCCAGCTCAGGCGGTTGACGATCGCCTGGTGGTTGACCTGAACGCCCTTGGGGCGTCCGGTGGTGCCGGAGGTGAAGATCACGTACGCCGCATCCGTCGGGCGCAGCGGACGGGTGAGGTGTGGTGGGTCGATCGTCCCGGTGCCGAGATCGGCTAGATGCTGGTCGGTGAGCACCACGCGGGGCTCGGCGTCCGCAAGGATGTGTTTGACGCGCTCGGCGGGATAGTCGGGGTCGATCGGTACGTACGCGGCGCCGGCCCGAACCACCCCGGCCAGCGCGACGACCAGATCGGCCGAACGCGGTAGCGCGACCGCGACCCGATCTCCGACCTGTACGCCGTCCGCGACGAGTCGATGCGCGAGAGCGTTGACCCGGGCATCGAACTGGCGGTAGGTGAGTTCGCTGCCGTCGTCGGCGATGACGGCGACGGCGTCCGGGCTCGCCGCGGCCTGCCGGCGTACCAGCTCGTCGAGAGTCGTTTCGGGGAGCTCGACCAGCGCACCGCGCGACCAGGCGTCGAGTTGCCGCAACTCCGAGGCAGGCAACAGATCCAGCTCACCGACCCGCTGCGTGGGATCCGAAGTGATTGCCGCCAGCACCGACTTGAAGACGGCGACGAACCGCTCCGCGGTGGTGTCGTCGAACAGGTCGGTCGCGTACGCGAGTTTCCCGTTCAGCTCGGTGGGAGAGTCGAAGATGTCGAGGTCGAGATCGGTCTTGACCGCGCCGACCGACGCGGGAGTCGCCGTCGTCTCGACACCGTCGAGGCGCAGGCTGTTCGCCCGGCCGCTGCCGACGACGCGGTGGGTGAGCATGGTCTGGAACAGCGGGTTCCGGCCGATGGATCGACCGGTGCCCAGCGCGCGGATGATCTCCTCGAAGGGCGCGGCCTGATGCTCGAATCCGCCGAGCACCGATCGTCTCGTGTGCTGCAGAACCTCGGCGATCGACTGCCCGGCGTGGAGCCGATGGCGGACCGGCAGCGTGTTCACGAAGTAGCCGACCAGCGCCTCCAGGCCGTCCTCGGTCCGCCCGCCGACCGGCGAGCCGATCAGCACATCCGGACCGGCGCCCAGCGCCGAGACGGTCAACGCGGTCGCGGCCTGCAGAGTCATGAACATCGTCACGCCCTGCGCATCCGCAACCTGCCGCAGGCCGGTGACCACCTGGGGATCGATGCTGAAGCGCAGATCCGCGCCGCGGTGGGTCGGGGCGACCGGTCGGGGCCGGTCCAGCGTGATCGTCGATTCCTCGGGTGCATCCGCGAGGGCGTCACGCCAATAGGCGAGATGCCTGAACAGTGCTGATTGCGGATCGGAGGCCGCGCCCAGGACGTCGCGTTGCCAGATCGCGTAGTCCGCGTACTGCGCCGGTAGCGGCGTCCAGCTCGGCTCCTGGCCCGCGGCCCGCGCCTGATAGGCCGTCGACAGATCGCCCAGCAACGATGGGAACGACCATTCGTCCACCGCATGGTGATGGACCGCGATGACGAAGACCCAGTCGGCATCGTCGGCGCGGAGCAGCGCGACCCGGATCGGGAGGTCGACCGCCAGATCGAACCCGGCCCGGACGATCGCGCTCACCCGCGCATCCACGCTCGTGACGTCGTCCTCGACGAGCAGCGAGAACCGGTCGGCCGCCTCCTGGGCTGGTACGACGACCTGAGTCGGAGTCCCGTCCCTCTCGACCAGGAGCGTGCGCAGCGCCTCGTGCCGAGACACGACGTCCCGGACCGCCGTGGTCAGGGCGTCCGGGTCCAGTTCGCCGCGCAACCGCAGGACTACCGGCACGACGTACCCCGCACCCGGTGCGCCCAGCTGATTGATCAGCCAGAGCGCTCGTTGCCCGTAGGAGACGGGGAGGACGGCCGGACGTGGTAGCTCGCCGATTCGCGGCGCGGTGGTTCCGGTGCTGGTGTCGGCGAGGTGGGCGAGGTCGCTGATGCGGGGGTGGTCGAAGACATCGCGAAGGGTGAGTGCGGCGCCGAGTTGTGCGTTGGCGCGGGCGACGACTCGCGCGGCGAGGAGTGAGTGGCCGCCGAGGCGGAAGAAGTCGCTGTCGATGCCGAGGTCGGCGTCCAGGTGCAGGACGTCGCGGAAGATCCCGGCGAGGGTGATCTCGGTGCCGGTTCGCGGCGGCCGGCCCTCGGCGGCGCCCTCGGTGAGATCTGGTTGCGGGAGGGCGCGGCGGTCCAGTTTTCCGTTGGGGGTAACGGGGAATCGGTCCAGGCGGGTGAAGGTCGTGGGGACCATGTAGTCCGGGAGCGATCGGGCGAGGTGCTCGCGCAACTCGTCGGCCGGCGCCTCGTCCCCGATGACGTAGGCAGCGAGGTACTTGCCGCCGGCAGGGTGGTCCAGGGCGACGACGGCCGCACCCGACACCGCTGGGTGTTGTTCGAGGACCGCACGGATCTCGGCCGGCTCGATGCGGTTTCCGCGGATCTTGACTTGGTCGTCGCTGCGGCCGAGGTACTCCAGTCGGCCTTGGGCGTTCCATCGCACGAGGTCGCCGGTGCGGTAGAGCCGGGCGCCGTCCGCGCCGGCGACGAAGCGTTGAGCGGTGCGGGCCGGGTTGGCGATGTAGCCGTCGGCGAGTTGGACGCCGCTGAGGTAGAGCTCACCTGTTGCTCCGGCTGGGACCGGGCACAACCACGCGTCGAGGACGTGGGCGGTGGTGTTCGCGACCGGGGCGCCGATTTCGAGGGGGCCGGCGGTGGCATCGCCGGTCACTTCGGTGGAGCCGTAGAAGTTGTGGTGTTCGGCTTGTGGTGCAGCGGTTCGCATCGCGTCCGCGCTGACTTGGGTGAGTGGTTCGCCGGAGGAGATCCAGTGCCGGACCGTGGCCAACGCTGTCTGCACGTCGTCGTGGCGGACGAGGACGTCGGCGAGGCTGGGCACGGTCAGCAGGTGGGTGACGCGGTGCCGGGCGATCGTGTCGAGCAGCGCGGCCGGGTCTTGGGCGGTTTCGGTCGGGACGACGACGGTCGGGGTGCCGGCGATCAAGGGCCCGAACAGCTCGGTGACGGCGTCGACGAATCCGACGCCGCTCTTCGACAGCGCGACGTCGTCCGGTCCGTAGTCCAGCATGCGTTGACCCCACGCCAGGCGGTTCGCGAGCGCGCGGTGGGAGAGGACGACGCCCTTCGGGGTGCCCGTCGTGCCGGAGGTGAAGATGACGACGGCGGCGTCGAGGTCGGTCAGCGGCCGGTCCAGATCGGGAGCGGTGCTTGCGCCCTTGGCCAGGCGCTGCTGCGCCTCGGCGAGGTACTGGTCGGTGATCACCACAGCGGGTGCGGCGTCGTGGACGATGTGGTCGATGCGTTCCGCGGGGTACTCCGGATCGATTGGCACGTACGCCGCTCCGGCGCGCAGTACACCGGCCAGCGCGACCACCAGGTCGACCGAACGCGTCATCGCGACGGCGACCCGATCCCCGACCCGGACGCCCTGATCGACCAGGAGCTGGGCCAGCGCATTCACTCGCGTGTCGAACTCGCCGTAGGTCAGCCGGACGCTGTCGTCAGCAGTGGTGAGTGCGACCCGGTCTAGGGTCGCGGCTACCTGTCGGCGCACCAGCTCGTCGACAGTCGCGCTGGGGACGTCGAGCGCTTCGCCCTGCGCCCAGGACGGATCCGGGCCGTCGGCGGCGGGCGTGAAGCCGGTCCGCCAATGGTGCAGGGTCTGGGTGGGGGCGCCGTCGAGGACAGCGTCGAGGAAGCGGCCGAGCTGGTCGGCGTGCACGAGCGGATCGCCGACGGCGGATCCGGCGGACAGCTCCAGCCGGACTCCGGCGTCCCGGCTGCGGTGGATGACGAGGTCGAGTGATCCGACCGGGCCGCTGCTGACCCGCTCGGTGGTCACGCCGGTGTCGCCCAGCTGCGGCGTCGACTCGAAGAGCTTGATGTTGATCGTCGGCAACGCGAGATAGGACGCCTGGCCGCCCGGCCAGGCGCGGGCGATCTGATGGTCTTCGGCGGTCGTGTGCTGCCGGGACGTCTTCAACTGGCCGGCGACGATCGCGAGAATGTTCTCGAAGGTGGTGTGCGGGCTGAGCTCGGTGACGATCGGGATCGCTCTGGAGATCGCGCTCGGCGTCTTCAGCGCCTCGCGATCGTCGCGCAGCATCAGCGGCACCCGGACGGCGACGAAGTCACGACCGTCGGCCAGCGCGGTGTAGACGCCCCACAAAGCGATCAGAGCGTCGGTCCAGGACACCCGCGCGGCGCGGGCGAACTGCTGCACCCGCGGATAGAGGTCGTCCGGGATCGGGACGGCGACCGGCCGGCTGGAGGAGGCGAACAGCCCGGCGACGTCCGACGCGCTCTCGCCACCGGCGCTCTCGATTTCGAGGACGCCGCTCCAGTACGCGACGTCTGCCGCCGCGGCGGTGGCGTCGTGCCGCTCGGCGTCCAGGACGGTTGTCAAGTCGCCGAACCAGCGGTCCGGGATCGGCTCACCGGCTTGGATCGCGGAGTAGACGTCAGCGACGCGGCGGATGAAGAGGAAGATGCTGTAGCCGTCGACGAGCAGGATGCTGGTGACCAGGACCCACGCCCAGCTCCCGTCCGCGCGGCGGATCAGCGTCGAGCTGGTCGCCGGCTCCCCGGCGGCCGCCGTCCGGTCGAGTTGTTCGCGGGCCAGGACCCGGATCTGCTCGTCGTCGTGACCGGCGTCGATGATCTCGGTCGAGAGCGTCGTGGCGGCGTCGACGTACTGGAACGGGACGCCGTCCTCGTCGCTGCCGAAACGGGCCTGGAGCGTGTCGGTCTCGGCGAAGACGGTACTGATCGAGGACGCGAGCACGACCGGGTCGATGGGGCCGTCCAGCCAGATCAGCCGGCCCGCGCAGAACACCGAGGACTCGGGAGCCAGGCTCCGCGCGACCCAGTTGCCTCGCTGGCTCGCGGTCAGGTCCAGCCGATCAAGAGCCGTCAACGGGAGCACCCTCACCTTTCCGGATTTTCGACGGGCGTTCGCGGCCCAGCGGGACGACGGACGGCGTACCGGCGACCGGATCCGGGACGACGAGGCAGCGCAGTCCGAACACCTCGTGGACGAGGTCGGCGGTGACGATCTCGACCGGCGGGCCTTCGGCGACGACTCGGCCGTCCTTCATGGCGATCAGGTGCGTGGCGTAGCGGGCGGCGTGATTCAGGTCGTGCAGGACGGCGACCAGAGTGTGTCCGACGTCGTGCAGGTCGGTGAACAGCTCCATCAGCTCGATCTGATGGGTGATGTCGAGGAAGGTGGTCGGCTCGTCGAGCAGCATGATGTCGGTGTGCTGCGCGAGCGCCATCGCGACCCACACCCGCTGGCGCTGACCACCTGACAACTCGTCCACCAGGCGGCTGGACAGTTCGGTGACCGAGGTCTGGTGCATCGCCCGCAGCACGGCCTGCTCGTCGGCCTCGGTCCACTGCCGGGCGAACCCCTGATGCGGGTACCGGCCCCGGGCCACCAGGTCGGCCACGGTGATGCCGTCGGGAGCGATGGAGGTCTGCGGCAGCAGCCCGACCCGCCGCGCCACCTCCTTGGTCTTGAAGGAGTTGATGTCGGCGCCGTCGAGAACGACCTGCCCGGCCGACGGTTTCAGCAGCCGGGACAGCCCGCGGAGCAGTGTGGACTTACCGCACGCGTTCGGCCCCACGATCACCGTGAACGACTCGTCGGGGATCGCCACCGACAGCTCGCGGGAGATGACGCGTTTGTCGTAGCCGATCGTCGCCGACTCCACGTGGAGCCGGGAACCGCTGGAGGCGGGTGCGCCCTCGGCTGCCGCCAGACCGGTGCTTCTGGTGGTGTCGGTGCTCACAGGCGTCTCCTGGCTTCGGTGATCAGCAGCCAGCCGAGGTACCCACCGCCGAGGATGACGGTGATGATGCCGACCGGCAACGGGGTTGGAGCGATGTGCTGGGCGATGTAGTCGGCCGTCAGGCAGAGCAGCGCGCCGATCAGGGCGGCGGGCGCCAGGGTGATCCCCGCGCTGCGCGTGAGTCGGCGTCCGATCTGCGGAGCGACCAGGGAGATGAACGCGATCGGGCCCGACGCGGCGGTGACGGTCGCCATCAGCGCCACTCCGAGCACGATCAGCCCGAGGCGGGCCGGTGCGACTCGCACGCCCTGGGCAGCGGCCGCGTCATCGCCCAGCTCCAGCTGCCGCATGGGCCGGCTCAACATTGCCGCCAGCAGCAGGAGGACGGCGATGCAGGCGCCGCCGAAGGCGACCTGGCTCCAGGAGACGCCGTTGAGCGAGCCGGCGCCCCAGGTCGCGGCGGCCATCGCCTGGTCCAGATCGGCTTTGAGGATCAGCCAGGTGTTGGTCGAGCCGAGCATCGCCGAGATCGCGATACCGACGACGATCAGGCGGAACCCCTGGACACCTCGCCGGTAGGCGAGCAGGTACACGGCGAAGGCGGTGGCGATCCCGCCGATCAGCGCTCCGCCGACCAGCTGCCAGTAGGTGCCGTTGACAACGAGGATGACGATCAGCGCGCCGGTGTAGGAGCCTTGGGAGAAGCCGATGACGCCGGGGTCGGCGAGCGGGTTGCGCAGCGTCGACTGGAAGACCGCGCCGCTCACCCCCAACGCGGCGCCGAACACCAGCGCCGCGGCCACCCGCGGCAGCCGCCACTCGACCACGATGTCGCGGACGAGCCCCGTCGTCCCGCCGGTCAGCGCGGAGAGCACCTCTCCTGGGGTGAGTTGGTACGAGCCGGTCATCAGCGCGAGCACCGCGACACCGGCGATCGCCAGCACGAGCGCCGAGCAGACGACGACCGAGCGCCAGTCGAGCCGGACCGCGACGCCGCGGCGCCGCAGCACCAGCTCCCGTCGTCCGAAGTCCACCCGCGTACTCACAGCCCACTCGCCTTCTTCTGCCGCACCAGCGCGATCAGCACAGGGGCGCCGACGAAGGCGGTGACGATGCCGACGGGGATCTCGCCGGGCCGCATCACGACCCGCCCGAGAATGTCGGAGATCAGCAGCAGACTTGGGGCCAGCAGCACGCTGTAGGCGAAGATCCAGCGCTGGTTCGGGCCGACGATCCAGCGCGCGACGTGCGGGACCATCAGCCCGAGGAAGCTGATCGGACCGGCGATCGCGGTGGCGCCGCCGGAGAGCAGGGTCAGCGCGATGATCGCGAGGATCCGGGTGCGGACCAGGCGGACGCCCTGGGCGACGGCCAGCTCGTCGCCGAGCGCCATCGCGTTGAGCGGGCCGGACACCAGGAAGGCCAGGACGAGCGCGACCGCGAAGAACGGCAGGATCGGCCACACCAGCTCGAGCGGACGGCTGACGACGGAACCGGCGTTCCAGGAGCGCATCGCGTCGAAGGCGTCCGGGTTGGTCAGCTCGAGGGCCGTCCCGGCGCCGCCGAGGACCGCGCCGACGCAGAGGCCGGCGAGCACCATCATCACCGGCGATTGGCCGCGCCGGGTCGACCCGAGCGCGAGCACCATCAGCGTCACGACCAGCGTGCCGCCGAAGGCGAACCACATGTAGCTCTGGATGTCGCGGACGCCGAGCAACGCGATGGCGACCGTCACCGCGAAGGACGCGCCCGCGTTCAGGCCGAGGACGCCCGGGTCGGCCAGCGGATTGCGGGTCAGCGCCTGGATCAGGGCCCCCGCGACGCCGAGCGCCGTCCCGACGACCAGCCCGACCAGGGTGCGCGGCAGCCGGAAGTCGCGGATCGCGAACTGGTCGATGTCACTCGACGGATGGAACAGGGCCTTCCACACCACCGCGGGCGAGATGGCCGTCGAGCCGATCATGATGCTCGCCACCAGCAGGGCGAGGAGCACGATCAGCGCGACGACCAGACCGATCACCCGACGCCGCGATCCGGACACCGTGACGGTGCCCGGATCGCTGGGTCGGCTCAGGGTGAGAGCGGTCACTTCTTGGCGGGCAGGGTCGCCAGCGCCTTGTCGAGCGAGTCGAGGTACCGCAGGACGGCGCCGTACGAGTTGTTACCGGGGCAGAAGACGCCGAGCGCGCGACCCGACGTCACGGTCGGCAGCGCCTTCCAGGTGTTGGTCTCGACCACCGGCGCGAAGACCTGGGTTGCCTGGCCCTTGTCGTCGGCCGGGTAGGTGATCACGTCGTACTGCGACAGCTTCGAGAGCTGCTCGAACGGCAGCGACTCGTAGGCCAGCGGGTCCTTGCCGGCGGCCGCCTTGGGGAAGTTCAGGCCGACGTCGTCCTGGGCGATCTCGACACAGCCGATGTCGCCGATGACGTACGTCCCGGGGTCGGAGTTCGAGTAGCGGTCGAGGTTGACGAACTTGGTGGTCTTGATGACGTCGGCGTACGTCTGCTTCATCTTGGTGACGTGCGCCTCGAAGTCCGTCTTCTGCTTGCTGAGCGCGTCCTTGACGTTACCGGCCTCGGCGAGGCTGTCGGCCAGCGCCTTCCACTCGGTGTCGAGCCCCCAGAACACCGTCGGGGCGATCGTCGTGAGCTGCTTCTCCATCTTCTTGAACTCGGCGTCGGGGATCTGGACCAGGATCAGGTCCGGCTTGAGCGCCGCGACCTTCTCGAGGTCCACCTCGTCACCGAGGTTCGTGGCCTTCTCCCACGTCGCGCGCTGCTCCGGCGGCAACAGGGCGAGGTCGGAGTCGGGGACTCCGGTGACGCCCACCGGCGTGCCGCCCATGTCGATGAACGGCAGATCCGTGTTGCCGATCGTGACCACTCGCTGCGGGGCAGCTGGGATGGTGACGGCGCCGTTGCCGGCCGTGATGGACCGGGTCTCGGCGGCCTTGTCGCCAGCTGCGTCGCCGGCCTTGTCGTCGCCGCCGCAGGCCGTGAGGACGAGCGCGAGGCTCAGGACCGTGGCGGTCAGGGCCGCGCCGCGCCGCCTCAGGGGTGTCGTGATCATGGGGTTGCTCTTTCTTTTCTGCATCAGGGGAGCGGGAGCCGGCGGCTGCCGGCGGCCGCCCGAACTACCTCGGGTCATATTAGGTAACCCTTACCTTAAATGCCAGCTTTGCGCGGGGATCGGGGGAGCCGATGCCGATTTGGTTGCGCACCGGCCATCCCCTAGACTGACGAACGTAAGACAGCGGCGCGGGGTGGAGCAGCTCGGTAGCTCGCTGGGCTCATAACCCAGAGGTCGCAGGTTCAAATCCTGCCCCCGCTACTACCGAAAGCCCGGACCATTTGGTCCGGGCTTTCGTCGTTGTCGGGGGAGCGTAAAACCAGTCGCCGCGGGTGTGGTGCGAATGGTGGAGTGGCGGGGTGACCAATGACACCGTGCGACCGCGGACGATGGATTGGGTGCAGCGGTATTTGGCCGCCGGCGAGTGGATCGCCGGCGTCGAGGTGCTGCACGGTGGCCTGACCGCAGAGATGCGCAGACTGATCATCCGTACGCCCGAGGGCAGTCGTGCGCTCGTACTGCGGACCGTGGTCGGAGCGGCACACGCTGACGAGTGGCTGACCGCTGAGGCCGGTGCCATGACGCTGCTCACGTCGACCGACGTACCGGCGCCGGAGTTGGTCGCCGTCGATGCCGCGGGTGCGCACTGCGAGTATCCGTCGTTGCTGATGACGCATCTGCCTGGGCGGACGGCTTTGCACGACGAAGGGCTGGAAGCGCGGATCCCGTTGCTGGCTCGGCAGTTGGTGCAGATCAACAGCGTGCGTCCCAGCGAACCGATCCGGGACTTCGTGGCGCTGTCGACGGCCGACACTGCCGTCGTACCACCCGACGCCGATAACGCGGCCTGGGCGGCGGCGATCGAGGTGATCCGGACGCCGATGCCGGCGTACGAAGGGCGGTTGCTGCACCGGGACTTTCAGCCTGGCAACGTGCTCTTCGAGGATGGCCGGCTGACTGGGGTGGTGGACTGGGCCAGTGTCTGCTGGGGGCCGGCTGACCTTGACGTCGCGCACTGCTCCACCAATCTGGCATTGCTGCATGGTCCGGAGTGGGGGCTGCACTTTGCTGACGCCTATCAGGAGGCGGGCGGCCAACTCGCCACTACTGCAAACGAGCAGCTCTACTGGCGGTTGCGGGATGCGTTGGCGCTGTCGGAAGAGCTGGAGATGGTTCCGAAGCCGTGGCGCGAGGCCGGTCGGCCGGAGCTGACGACGGCAGTCGTGCAGCAACGGATGGATGCGTACGTCACCACGTTGCTCGAAACGCTGAGCTAGTGGATGTGAACCTCGAGCCCGAGGTGGTCCGAGGGGAGGTTGGGGTTGAGTTGAGCGGCGTCCACGGTCAGTGAGTTCGACACGAGCACGTAGTCGATGCAGTGCGGCGTCCGGTCTGGTGGGAGGTAGGCCGCGTGGAACGTCGGCGGGCAGTCGTCCCCGAAGGCATCGACAAGCCCGACTGCGCGGATGAGGTCGCTGTAGAGCGGGCTGTCCCGTGCGAGGTTGAAATCGCCGGACAGGACCACGGGTGCTTCGAGAGTCGGTACTACTCGGCCGAGTGCGGCCAGCTGGGTCTGATGGACGGTGTAGTAGCGGTTGGTCTCCGACCAGTCGCCGTCCCGGTTCGCCAGGAGATGTGTGTTGGCCACTGTGACTCCGGAGAGGCCTGTCGCCAGCACGCCTTTCAGATGGGACAGGCGGTAGTAGCGCGTTCGAACGACCGGCAGACGGGACAGCGTCAGCAGCCCACCGGCCGGGCCCGCCAGCGACCTCCGGAAGCTGGCAAAGCGGTACGACGGCATCGCCCGTACCAACTGCCGGAGGTGGAAGTAGGTCAACACCTCCTGGAAGTTGACCACCTCAACCGCAGACGCCTCGTACGCCGCACCAACCGCGGCGTACCGCTCCCGTAGCTGCGACCCGAACAGCGGAGTCCCCCGCGTGTTTAGCGAAGCGACTGCCAACCGCACGGGGACTACTTGACCGCGAGCTCGCCCAGTTCGGACCAGTCGTCCTGCGGCACCTTGAAGTTGACGATGCGAGGCGTCTCGACCAGGTGCGGCGGCAGGTGCGACTGGGCTGTCTTGAAGTGCTCGGAGGTCACATGGGCGACAGCCGCGTCGTCGTCCGCGAACGCCTCGACGAGGACGTACTCGTTCGGGTCGTCGAGCGACCGCGACCAGTCGTACCAGAGGCACCCTGCCTCGGCGCGAGTTGCCGCTGTGAACTCGGCGGTGATCTCTGGCCAGGTCTCGGCGTACTCGGGCTTCACCCGGAACTTCGCAGTAATGAAGATCATGAGGCGACGTTAGCGCAGCGTGAACCCGGTGCCGAGTGGGTCGCGCGGGTCGAGGGAGAACGTGGCGGTGCCGGTGCGGTAGGCCATCGCGGAGATCTCGGTGACCACCCCTTCTAGGGTGTCCAGCACCACCCGGCCACCGAACGTGGTGCCGACGATGGAGTCGTGGCGCAGCGTCTGTCCAGCGGTCAGTAGGCCGTCTGCGTGCAGCAGTGCGAGCCGGGCAGATGTGCCGGAGCCGCAGGGGGAGCGGTCGGCCTGGCCGTCGGCGAAGATCGTCAGGTTGCGCTGGTGCGGTCCGTCGGCGGTCGAACCGAGGTCGTCGTACAGGATGGTGCCGTAGAGGCCGTTCAGGCGCGGGTCCGTCGGGTGGACGGCGACATCGTTCAGCGCCCACTTGATCTCGCGGCCGATGGCGATCAGGGCTGCGTAGTGCTCCGGGGTGACGGACAGGCCGACGGAGGCAGCCGGGAGCGAAGCGTAGAAGGCGCCGCCGTAGCTGATGTCGGCGACCGCACCGGCCACTGGCAGCGAACGCGCCAGCACGTACGACGGGACGTTCCGAAAGGCGACGTCGACGACGCTGCCGCCGGCACAGGTCACTAGGGCTGTCACTCGCCCGGACGGTACGTCGATGACCACCTCGGTCACGCCGTCCGGCGCAGCAGGCACCAGCCCGCTCTCCACTGCCCACACGCCCAGTGCGATCGTCCCGTGCCCGCACGCCGTCGAGTACCCGTCCTTGTGCCAGAACAGCACCCCGAAATGCGCACCGGCGTCGTCCGGCGGTACGACGAAGCACCCGTACATGTCCGCATGCCCACGCGGCTCGTTCACCAGCAACCGGCGTACGGCGTCGATCGCTGGGCTGGACTGCGCGACGACTCGCCGCGCGGCCACAGTGGCGCCCGGAATCTCCGGACTGCCCTCCGTGACGATCCGAAACGGCTCACCGGCGGTGTGGTAATCGACAACGCTGACTGGCTGCACACCCCGACCCTAGGCGGCCTGGCGAGCAGCCAGCAGCGCGCATCGCAGCTTCGCCCGGTCCGGATAGCCCGCGGCGACGCCGATCAGATAGACGTCGTGGCTGCGCATGTTGACCATGGCTGCCACGTACCAGACCGGGTTTCCCTCGGCGAGCATCGTGACGATCATCGTGGTGGTGGCGTTCATCCTGACCCTCTCCCTCAGTAGCTCTTACCTCTACGTCGGATCAGACCCGCCGAAATCGACATCTGGTCGGCAAAACGAAGCGCCCCGGTCGATGACCGGGGCGCTTGTCCGTGTGAGTCCCGGGGGGAGTGGGACCTCCACACGTTGGGGGGGGACTTAGACAGTAGCGCGAGCACGGGGTCATGTCCGAACCAGACGTGTCTCAGATGCCGATCTGTCCGCTGAGCGGTGCGTTTCGTGCGATCAACGGCGAGTCCGCTGCCGATACAACGAACTCGCCAGCGCGACCGAGAAGACGAGCAGACCAACGCACCACGCGAGGGCAAAGGCCGCGCTGTTTCCAACCGGCACACCGGTCAGAAACCCGCGCACCGCTTCTACGACATAAGTGATTGGCTGATGCGCACTAATCGGCTGCAGCCACGACGGCATCGTGTCGGGTTGCACGAACGCACTGCTCAGATACGGCAGGAACAGCATGAAGAAGCTGAGCGTGCTGGCCGATTCGACCGACCGCGAGATGACTCCGAGTGCGGCGGCGAGCCATGACAGCGCAACGACGTACAGGAGCAGGAGACCGATGGCGGCGAGCCAGTCGCCGGCGGCGGCGTTCGGGCGGAAGCCCATCGCGAAAGAGGCCAGGATGACCAGAGTCGTCGACACTGCGTTCCGCGCGACGCTGGCCGCGACGTGGCCGGTCAGTACGGCGAAGCTGCGAATCGGCAGCGACCGGAGCCGGTCGATCATTCCGCTGTTCATATCGTCGGCAACGGCCATCGCCGTCGTTGAGGCGCCGTACCCGGTAGTGAGCAGCAGAATGCCCGGTACGACGTAGTTGATGTACTCCGTCCCCGTGTTGATCGCACCGCCGAACACGTACACGAACAGCGCCATCATCAGCACCGGGAGCAGAATCGAGACGAACACCGTGTCCACGTTCCGCCGGGCCAGGCGGACGCTGCGGTCGATCATGGTCGCTGTGTCCGACAGCGCGGCGGCAACACCGTGGTGTGACATGAGCAGCCTCCTAAGCCGTCAGTGCGAGAAAGACGTCGTCCAGGGTTGGACGGTGTGCGGACACCCGCTCGGGGACGGCGGCGTTGTCGCGCAGCAGATCCAACAGGTGATGCAGGTGCGTCGCCGTACCGTCTGATGGCACGCTGAGTCGCAGCGGACCAACGACCGCGACAGCGCCCAGTACGTCGGTCGCTTTGCGCACCTCCGGCTCAGAGGCGAACTGCAGCTCAACCCGCTCGCCGCCGACCTGCGCCTTCAGTGCGTCCGCAGTGCCGTCAGCCACGATCCGACCCTGGTCGAGCAGCACGATCCGATCGGCCAGCCGATCTGCCTCTTCCAGGTACTGCGTAGTGAGCAGAATCGTCGTACCGTCCCGGACCAGCTCCCCAATCGCCTCCCACATCGTCGAGCGGCTCGCTGGGTCCAGACCGGTCGTCGGCTCGTCCAGAAAGATCACCTGCGGCCGTGCGACCAGACTCATCGCCAGGTCGAGCCGTCGGCGCATTCCGCCGGAGTACGTCTTCACTCGGCGGTGCATCGCGTCAGTCAGCCCGAACTGCTCCAGCAACTCCCCGGTACGCCGATCCGCCCCACGTCGCCCGAGGTGCATCAGCCGGCCCACCATGGCCAGGTTCTCCCGGCCGGTCTGGTTCTCGTCGACCGCGGCGTACTGCCCGGTCAGGCTGATCACTCCGCGCACCTGGGCCGCCTGCCGGACGACGTCGTACCCGGCGACGGTCGCCGTACCGGCGTCCGGCCGAATCAGTGTGCTGAGGATGCGCACGGTGGTGGTCTTGCCGGCGCCGTTCGGGCCGAGCAGGGCCAGCACCGAGCCCTCAGGCAGCGCCAGGTCGACCCCGGCCAGCACCTCGGTCGCGCCGTACGACTTCCGGAGTCCGGTCGCCTCGACGATCATGATTCTCTCCTTACTGCGTATTGAATACGCTAATTAGCGTAGCAGGTACGCAGTATCGATGCGCAAGCCCTAAACTGAGGTGATGAACGAGCTGCCGGCCGAAGTGGCCCTGATGTGGCGCCTGCGGGACACCCCGCGGCGTGGGCCGAAGCCGACGCTGACGCTGGACGACATCGTCCGGACCGCGATCGAGCTCGCCGACGAGGAGAACGACCTCGCCGCGGTCTCGATGGCCCGGATCGCCGAGCGGCTCGGCAACTCGACGATGGCCCTCTACCGGCACGTGAAGAGCAAGGACGAGCTGCTCGTGCTGATGTCGGACGCCGCCCTGGAGCAGCCGGAGCCGCTCCCCGCGGACATCGACTGGCGGACCGGCCTGACGTTCTGGGCCGACGGCGTGCTGACCGCGATCCGCCGGCACCGCTGGTACGCGAAGCTGCCGATCTCCGGCCCGCCGGCCGGGCCGAACAACCTCGCCTGGTTCGACTCCGCCCTCCGCGCGCTCGACGGCACCGGCCTGCCGGAGGAGGCCAAGGTCGGCATCGTGATGGGCCTGATCACCTACGTCCAGGGCGAGATCCGGATGGCGCTCGACCTGTCGGCCGGGTTCGCCGACAATCCGGACGCCTTCCGGCTGTACGGCGCGACACTGAGTCGCGTCGTCGACCCGCGGCAGCTACCTGCCCTGGCCAAGGTGCTGGACGCCGGTGTCTTCGACGAGGTGAACGATTTCGAGAACGACAGCGAGGAGGACTTCGACTTCGGGCTGCAGCTCTACCTGGACGGCGTCGCAGCGTTCATCGAGCGGATCACTCAGGCCAAGTGAACGATCGCGTCAGCCGCCGGCGCGGTGGCCGCGATCAGCTGGGCGTTGCGCTCGTCGCTGCCGAACGTCCGCTCATGCGCCTCCGCGGCGGACCGGCCGAACTGCCGGTGCCGAGCCTCGAGCCGCGCGTGCCGCAGATCTTCCGGGACGTCGACGTACCAGCACTGGTCGAGCAGCGTCCGAACAGTTGCCCAGGGCAACTCATCGAGCAACAGGTAATTGCCCTCGGTCACGACCAGGCCGACCTCCGGCGCTACTCCGATACTCGCGGCGATCGAGTCCTCGATGCCGCGGTCGAAACGCGGCGCCCAGATCTGCTCGCTCGGCGCTTCCTTCAGCCTCTTGAGCAAGGCGACGAAGCCGTACCCGTCAAAGGTGTGCGGGGCGCCTTTCACGTCGGCCAGGCCGATCTCCTCGAGGACGGACTGCGCCAGGTGGTAGCCGTCCATCGGCACCAGCGCGACCTGGTGCCCAGCCGCCGTCAGCTCCGCCACGAGCTGCTCCGCGAACGTCGACTTCCCCGCCGCCGGAGCGCCGGTGATGCCGAGGATCCGGCGGGCCGGATCGGTCGCGAGACCGGCGGCGAGCTCGAAAGCCGCCGCTGAATCGAGCGTGCGCACGCGTCAGTCCTCCGGGGGTTCCTCGGCGCCGTCGCGCTCGTCGCGGGCGGCCCACTCCAGCAGCGGAGTGAGGTCATGAGACTTGTCGTCGATCGCGGCGTGCAGGTCGCCGAGGTCGGCGAAACGCTGCGGAACGGTGGCGATCGTGAACGCCTTCGGGTCGACGTCGTCGATCTCGTCCCAGCGGATCGGCGTCGAGACGGTGGCCTCGGGGTTGCCGCGGACCGAGTAGGCGCTGGCGATCGTGTGGTCGCGGGCGTTCTGGTTGTAGTCGACGAAGAGCTTCTTCGGGTCGCGGTCCTTGCGCCACCAGGTCGTCGTCACGTCCTCGGGTGCGCGCCGCTCGACCTCACGCGCGAAGGCGAGCGCGGCCCGGCGGACGTCGGCGAACCCGTACGCCGGCTCGACGCGGACGTAGATGTGGATACCGGAGCCGCCCGACGTCTTCGGGTAGCCGGTCATCCCCAGGTCGTCGAGGACTTCGTGGACGACGTGCGCCACCCGGCGGACCCGGTCGAACGGGCACTCCGGCATCGGGTCGAGGTCGATCCGCCACTCGTCGGGCTGCTCGGTGTCGGCCCGCCGCGAGTTCCACGGGTGGAACTCGACCGTCGACATCTGCACGGCCCAGACGACCTGGGCGATCTCGGTGACGCACAGCTCGTCCGCCGTCCGGTTGTAGCGCGGGAACTTCACCCGCACGGTCTCCATCCAGGACGGCGCGCCGTGCGGCAGCCGCTTCTGGTGCACCTTCTCCCCGGTGACGCCCTCGGGGAAGCGGTGCATCATGCACGGCCGCTCGCGCAGCGCGCGCACGATGCCCTCGCTCACGGAGAGGTAGTACCGCACCAGGTCGAGCTTGGTCTCGCCGCGCGCGGGGAAGTACACCCGGTCCGGGTTCGAGACCCGGACCGTCCGTCCCTCCACATCCAGCTCAACCGCTGGGGACTTCGCCTTGGAGTCGGCCATAGCTGCAACCTAACCGGCCCCGGCGACAAAAGTCAGGTACTACGCCAGCCGGGTGAGCCAGCCGCGAGTGTCGGGCACCCGGCCGTACTGCAGGTCCAGCAACGAGGAGCGGATCTGCTGGGTGACCGGACCGACGCCGTGGTCGACGGAGTGGTCGCCGATGGTGAGGTCTCCCTCCGGCCAGGCCAGGCGGCCGATCGGGGTGATGACCGCGGCCGTTCCGGAGGCGAAGACTTCGGTGATCTCCCCGCTGCGGACGCCGTCCTTCCACTCGTCGGCGGAGATCTGCCGCTCCTCGACCGGGTGGCCGAGCTCCGCGGCCAGCTCCAGGACCGAGGCGCGGGTGACGCCGGCCAGGATCGAGCCGGACAGCTCCGGAGTGACGATGCGGCCGTCGGCGTACACGAAGAACATGTTCATGCTGCCGATCTCTTCGAGCCACTTGTGCTCGACGGCCTCGACGAACGCCACCTGCTCACAGCCGTTGGCCACGGCCTCGGCCAGCCCGGCCAGGCTGGCCGCGTAGTTGCCACCGCACTTGGCCGCGCCCGTACCGCCCGGGGTGGCGCGGATGGTCGACGTGGTCAGCCAGATCGACACCGGGCGCGGACCGGTGTCGAAGTACGGGCCGGCGGGTGAGGCGATCACGCCGAAGAGCACCTCCTGCGACGGGCGGACGCTCAGCGCGGCTTCGGTGGCGATCATGTAGGGCCGCAGATACAGGCTGGTCTCGCCGTCGGCCGCGGACGGCACCCAAGGCTCGTCCACGGTGACCAGCGCACGCAGCGCGGCGATGAACGCCTCTTCGGGCACCTGCGGCAGGGCGAGCCGCTGCGCACTCGCGGCGAAGCGGGCGGCGTTCCGCTCCGGACGGAAAGCCCACACCGAACCGTCAGCATGCCGATAGGCCTTCAGCCCTTCGAAGATCTCCTGCGCGTAGTGCAGGACGGCGGCGGCCGGGCTCACCCGCAGCGGCGCGAACGCGGTCACCTGCTGATCGAACCAGCCCTGCTCGACCGACCAGTTGGCCACCACCATGTGATCGGTGAACGCCTGCCCGAAGGCCGGGTCGGCCAGGATGGCGGCCCGCTCCTCGGCGCTCGCCGGGTCACTCCGCCGCGCTACCGCGAAGCTCCACACGTCACTCGCTGTCGTCTCTGCTGTCACCTCCGGCACGCTACCCCCAACCGTCGCCGGGCGACGAGCTGACGCCCACACTTCGGCCCTGGTACGCGCGCCGGTCCAGCAACGCCCGGAGACTCCAGACCGCAGTCAGCTCTGGCTGCTGCGCTCGGGTCGTGCCGAGAACGCGCTCGGCCGCGGCGTACAGCGAGGCGGTATGCCACTCGTCGGGCAGCTCGACGAGCGACCGCATCGCCTGGGCGAGCGCCGGTACGCCGTCGCCGCTGATCGCAAGACACTCGGCGATGGACATCTGCAGACCGGCCCGCGCCGCGAGCCGGTCGGGCGGGCAGAGCATCAGCGCGCGCTGCAGGAACAGACAGCCCGCATCCCAGTAGCCGAGCGACACGCAGGCCCGGCCCTCCACCGCATGCACCTCGTACGGGGCGAGGTCACTAGTTGTTGCTGAGGGCAACTCATTGCTCGAGCGCAGCGCCGCCTGCAGGCTGAGGTGGGCATCGCCCGACCGGCCCAGGGCGACGAACAGCTCAGCCCGGACGGCGTGGGCGCGCAGGAGGAGCTCGGATCGCGCCGGCTCGGCCGGCTTCAGCACCTCCTCCGTCAGCTCCAGCAGGGCTGCCGCCGGTCGCTGCCCGGTCAGACCGCTGACCGCCTCGCGGATCGGCATCAGGCTCTCCAGTCGGCGCACACCGGACGCCGCGGCCAGACCGCGCGCGGCCCGCCACCATCGCCGCGTCTCGGCCGCGCGGCCGAGGTCGGTCAGCGCCTCGGCGATCAGCGCGCACAGCTCGGCCGCCTGCGGCTCGGAGCCGCTCACCGAGGTGTCCACCCGGCGCAGCTCGCCGAGCAGCTCGGGCAGCAGACGCGCCGGCGGGACCGCATGCCGATCGGGGACCGGCTCGTCGAGGTCGGCGAAGGAGCCGGCGACCCGCTCCCATGCGGACTGCATCGGGTCGGGGTCGCCGCCCGGGCGCGGGGCCGGCGGGGTGGGCGCAGGCTTCGCGCGGGACCGGGCGGGGCTGCTCGCGTAGGCCGCGGTCAGCCGGCCGGCGGCGCCGAGCTCGCGATCGCAGCGGCGGGCCAGGTCGGCCGATCCCGGGCGTTGGCCGCGTTCCACCTGGGACAGGTAGCTGTGGTCGTACCCGACGCGGCCGGCGAGCTGGCGCAGGCTCAGCCCGGCCGCCTGCCGGCTCCGGCGCAGCTGGGCGCCGAACGCCGCGGCTCGGTCGGCGGGCCGATCGGTCCGGGTCGTGGTTTCGGTTTCGGTCCGGGTCTCGATTGCGGTCTCGGCCACAGGATCACCCCCGTCGGTGCTGCGAGCCCTCCGGCTCGCTCGCTGGTACGCCTGGTGGTTGCGGTGCGTGCCAAGGAAAGTACAAGGTCCCTCCGACAAAACTGGCGGCACTGCCCGTCAGCCGGTGTGGACTTCTGGGGTGGGCAGCTCGGTGGCGGTGTGGGCTGTTCGGGGAGCCCACTGCTCACACCTGGTGGGGCAGGGCGCAGGTGGGCGAACCTTCACCACATGAACACGATGCGGCGACAGGCCCGGCTCTTCCGGCTGGTGCGGCATGCCGACGCGGCCGGTCCGCGGGGCACCGGCACGCTGGCCGAGGGAGTGGAGTGGGCCGACGGCTCGGTCGCGCTGCGCTGGCGTGGTCCCTGGCCGAGCACCTCCACCTGGGACGGGCTCGACACGCTGCTGGCCGCTCATGCCGCCGACGGCCGGACTCAGCTGCACTGGTCCGCCGGGCCGGCCGGCCCGGCGCCAGGGGGGGGGGGGGGGGGGGGGGAGGGGGGGGGGGGGGGTGGTGGGGGGGGGGGGGTGGGGGGGGGGGGGGAGGGGGGGGGGGTGGGGTGGG